>NZ_CP150662.1:17500-1332500 GCF_038024125.1 Polaribacter gangjinensis | reverse complement strand
AACAAGCTGTAAATGCTTGGTATATTGATGATCCAAAAATTTTTCCACAAGAATTTGATGATGAAAAGGTCTTGGTTTCTGAAGGGGCTGTAGTTAATTTTAATAACATTCATTTCAATCCGCATTCGCACATTACGCATACAGAATGTGTAGGTCATATCACTGAAAAAATTCATTCTGTAAATCAAAATTTAAAGCATTATTTTTTTGTTGCAGAAGTTATAACTGTTGCTCCAGAATTTAGAGATGGTGATTTTGTAATATCTCAAAAACAATTGCAAACTGCGTTGAGAAATAAAAAACGAGATGCAGTTGTCATTAGGACTTTGCCAAATTTAAGAAGTGATAAAAAAGGAATGAGATATTCCAATACAAATCCGCCTTATTTATTAGAGGAAACTGCCATTTATTTGAGAGAAAAAGGTATCAAACATTTGTTGGTTGATTTACCTTCTGTAGATAAAGAAAAAGATGGAGGCGAATTATTGGCACACAATGCTTTTTGGAATACAGCTGGAGAAATCAGGATGGATGCAACAATTACAGAGTTCATTTACGTTTCTAATAAAGTAAATGATGGCGAATATTTATTGAATTTGATGATTGCACCTTTTGAAAATGATGCCACTCCAAGCAAACCAATTTTGTATGAAATTTTATCATAATTTATGAGAAAAGGATGGCTTTTAAAACGGTTTTTTTTGGGAGTTTTATTATTGATTATTGTGCTTCTTTACCAAGGATTTTACGCTGATATTTCACCAGAAGAACTCAAAAAAAATTATGCAAACGAACATTCTAAATTTATTGAAATTGATGGAATGCAAGTGCATTACAGAGATGAAGGAAAAGGATTTCCAATTGTTTTAATTCATGGAACTGCAGCTTCTTTGCATACTTGGGATGCTTGGAATCAAGAGCTTATCAAAAATTACAGAGTCATCAGAATGGATTTGCCAGCATTCGGAATTACAGGTCCCAATAAAAATGCAGCTTATTCTATTAAAAATTACACCCAATTTTTACATCAGTTTTTATCAAAATTACACATCGAAAAATGTTATTTAGCCGGAAATTCTCTAGGAGGAAATATTGCATGGAATTACACAGCTGAACATCCTGAAAAAGTTACCAAACTCATTTTGATTGATGCAAGTGGATTGCCAACTAACAAATCACAACCTTTTGTTTTTAAAATGGCAAAAACTCCCATTTTAAATTCACTTTTCTTATACTTTACTCCAAAATATTTTATTGAAAAAAATATCCAAGAAGTATATGCAGATGATTCAAAAATTACAGATGAATTGATAACGCGTTATCACAAAATGGCTTTGCGAACTGGAAATAGACAGGCTTTTATTGACAGAGCAAAAACCGATTTTACACCAAATGAATTCAAAAATTCTGAAAAATTGAGAAGTATTCAAACACCAACAATTTTAATTTGGGGAGCAAAAGACGAATGGATTCCGTTAGATAACGGAAAACGAATGAACAATTTACTGCCAAATGCAACTTTGTATGTTTTGGAAAATTCAGGTCATGTTCCAATGGAAGAAAATCCTAAAGAAAGTTTGTTAATTTTAAAGGAATTTTTAAATTGATGTTTTTTGCTGAAAGCAAATCAAAACCACTTTTTTCTTTTAAAATACCAAACAATAAAAAGGCTAATTACAAACATAAACCCAAGTAATAAAAAATAGCCATACTGGAATTTCAATTCGGGCATATTTTCAAAATTCATTCCATAAATTCCAGCTAAAAATGTCAATGGAATAAAAATGACAGATAAAATTGTTAACGTTTTCATGACCTCGTTCAAACGATGTCCTTGAATACTAAAAATCAAATTGATTTTACTCTCTAATTCTTGCAATTCAAAATCGATATTCGTCAATAAATTATTGATTTGTTCTTTTAATTCACTAAAGTATTTGTTGTTAAATCCTTTAATTTCAATAGTTTCCAATTTCATAACAACATCTCTTAAACTCAATGTTGCTTTTTTAAAATTGAACAATTCTTGCTTTCTTTTTTCAACTAAAGATGTAAATTCAGGCGTAGGTTTTACTCTAGAAATATCCAATTGATCAGAACTAATGGCTGCATTTTTTTGATACGTTTCTAAGTAATTATCCACAATAGATTCTAATAACAAAAACAATAAATAATCACTTTTTTTCTTTCTAACAACACCTTTATTTCCCTCAATTCGTTCGCGAATCCAACCAAAATAATCGCCCTTTTTTTCTTGAATACTCCATAAAGAATGAGTTGAAATCATGAAAAGAATTTGTTCTGAACTTAAATTCTTTTGATCCGTTTTTAAAACTCTAATTGTTAAAAAAATCAAATTATCTAGTAAAATTACTTTGTTAGGATGTTCATCATCACTCAATAGTTTTAATAAAAAATCATCTAAATTCGAATTTTGAACGACTGTTTTAAATTCATTTTTAAAATACAATCCATACGTATTTAACCATTTTATTTCATCTGGATTATCTGTCAATAATATTTCAGAAATATCAGTAAAAGTAGTTCTTTCGTGTTTTTTTGGTGCGTATGTAATTAATGAAGTTTGGCTAAGAAAATCTGGTTGCATATTCAAAAGAATTGTATTTTTGAAACGAAAGATACTTTTTTTAGTTGGAATTTGAGTTGTTTTTTTTAAATCATTCTTTATGCATATTGATGAAATTCGGGATTTTTGCCTTTCCAAAAAAGGTGTTACTGAACATTTTCCTTTTGATGATGTTACACTTGTTTTTAAAGTCATGAACAAAATGTTTGCATTGGTAGGCTTGGATTCTTGGGAAAAAGGCGATCAAAAAATCAATCTAAAATGCAATCCAGATTGGTCTGAAGAATTGAGAAGTGAATATGAAGGTATCAATCCAGGTTGGCACATGAACAAAAAATTATGGAATACAGTAACATTGAATACTTCAGATATTTCTGATGAATTGGCCAAAAAACTCATCAATCATTCTTATGATGAAGTTGTGAAAGGTTTAACCAAAAAATTACAAAAAGAATTAGCTGAAATGTAAATCATATTTTCCTGCAAGGTTTTCAAAACCTTGTAGGTATTAAAATGATGAATCACTTTTACCCATTTTTCATAGATTTTCAATAACTTTAAAGCATCAAAAAAAAACTTCAAATATGACATTCAATTGGGAAGGTGTAATGCCTGCAGTGTTTACATGGTTAAAAGAGTCAAAATCAGGTGGTCTTGAAATTGACTTTGATACAACGCAAAAACAGGCCGCAGGTATTTTAAAAGTTCAAGGAAAGGGTGGAAGCAGAATGAGCGGACTTGTCGGTTCTGGTACTCTGGGTGAGAATAGTTATTTGAGTACCAAACAGCGACTTTCTTTGCTTACATCCCTTTCTGAGGTTGCTAAAGAATACAATGTTCCATTGATTAGCGGAGCTTCTGCAGAAACTAAGGAAGAGCTTACTAGAATCATTGAAGGACTTGCAAAAGTCGGAGTTGATACAGTCATGGTTATGCCACCAAAAACGAAGGCGGTTCCTTCTGAAAAAGAAATGTATGAGTATTTTGCACTTTCTGAAGCCACTGCAAAAGATGTACATGTAACCATTATGCCTTATAACAATCCTGATGCAGCTGGTTATCATGCGCTATCAACAGACCTTCTCTTAAGGCTTTCAGTGCTTCCTAAAGTAACTGCGCTTAAAATATCGACTATAGATGTTTCAATTATTGAAACGCTGATGTTAGAGAACAAAGATTTAAAAATTTTAGTAGGAGTAGATACAGTTACTGTACATGCAGGACTAGCAGGAGCATGTGGTGGAATTACAGGTGTTGGTTGTATCTTTCCAAAAGCTAGTGTTACTATGCAGGAGTATATTTTAAATGGAGAATGGGCTGAGGCAAACAAAATTTCACAGGCTCTAAATTCGATGTCGTATTTAGATGCTCAACCGCTGCTTTTGGAATATCTTAAGTTAGCTATGGGAATTCATCACAATGATGTTGCAGGAGGTTTACGAACCTTTGGCAAGAAATTAACAAAACAGCAAATTGATGATGTACATGCAAGATACATTCTGGCGAAAGAAAGACTTGAAGTTTTAGATTTAATAAGTTGATTTTTTAAAAAAATCGCAAATGACAAATTTTCATTTTAAACAATAATCACAGATACACTCATCATAAAAACACTTACAAAATAGTAAATTTACAAAAGTTCATTTAGAAAAAAAGTAAAGATGATTACAGGAAAAAACTACATAGGAAATCAAGTATCAGCCAAAGGGAATAAAACATTTAAAACGTTTAATCCTGAATTAGACCAAGAAAACGATACCGTTTTTGTAGAAGCAACTCCTGATGAAATTGATGAAGCAGTTTCGCTTGCTTACATAGCTTTCAAAGAATACAGTAAAATTTCAGGTGCTAAAAAAGCGGCTTTTTTAAATGCAATTGCAGATGAAATATTAGCTTTAGATCAAGAATTGATTAACATGTATTGTTCAGAAACTGGTTTGCCAGAAGCAAGAGCGCTTGGAGAAAGAGGTAGAACTGTTGGGCAATTGCGAAGTTTTGCAAATTTAGTAGCAGAAGGTTCTTGGTTAGAAGCAACTATTGATTTGGCCCAACCTAAAAGAGAGCCATTGCCAAAATCAGACATCAGAAAAATGCTCATTCCTTTAGGACCAGTCGTTGTTTTTGGTGCTAGTAATTTTCCATTGGCATATTCAACTGCAGGAGGAGATTCAGCTGCTGCATTGGCTGCAGGTTGTCCTGTAATTGTAAAATCGCACCCAATGCATGCTGGAACAGGAAGTTTAGTGGCTTTAGCAATTGTAAAAGCTGCGCAAAAAACAGGCATGCCTAATGGAGTTTTTTCCAATTTAAATTCAAGCGGAATTGAAGTTGGCCAGCAATTAGTTTCACATCAAAAAGTAAAAGCTGTTGGATTTACAGGAAGCATCAAAGGAGGAAGAGCTTTGTACGATTTAGCTGCTAAAAGAGAGGAACCAATTCCCGTTTTTGCTGAAATGGGCAGTATCAATCCAGTTGTAATTTTACCAAATGCTTTAAAGAATAGACATCAAGAAATTGCAAAAACCTATGCTAATTCAATCACTTTAGGAACAGGACAATTTTGCACTAATCCAGGTTTGTTATTGGGAATTAAAAGTGATGCTTTAACTAGTTTTATAGAAAATTTATCAGAAGAAATCCTAAAAATTCAACCTACTTGCATGTTGCATCCGAATATTAAAAATGGATATGAAGTAAATAAATCCAAAATCATTTCTCAAAAAAACGTTTCAATAGTTGCAAATTATGATTCAGAAGTTTCAGATAATTTTGCTCAACAAGCAATTGTAAGTGTTGATGGAGCTACTTTTTTAGAAAATCCAACGTTGCATTTGGAGGTTTTTGGTCCTTTTTCTATGGTTGTTCAATGTGAAAATGAAGCTGAATTGGAAAACGTAATTGCTCATTTAGAAGGGCAATTGACAGGAACTATAATTGCAGCTGATCAAGAAATTGAGGATTATCAAAACATCATTTCAGCGTTGCAAAATAGAGTTGGACGCATCATTTTCAATGGTGTGCCAACTGGTGTTGAAGTATGTGAATCTATGGTTCATGGTGGTCCATATCCAGCTTCTACTGATAGCAGATTTACTGCTGTTGGTGTGAATTCCATCAAACGTTGGGTTCGTCCTTTTTCTTACCAAGATTGGCCTAATGAATTGTTGCCAAAAGAATTGCAAAATGAAAATCCGTTAGGAATTATTAGAAAAGTTGACGGAATTAGCACCACTGAAAAAATATACTTATGAAAAACCTGATAGCTTATTTTTTATTCTTTTTTGTTGTTTTCAATTCTACTGTAAATGCAAATGAAAAATGTGAATCATCAAAAAAACAACTTGAAAAAATTATCAAAACTTATGAAAGTCATGAAGGTTTTGATCGTCAAAAATTTCCTTTAGGGCTTTACACCAAAGAATATTACAAAGCTGAAGCCGATTTTGCTACCTCACTTTTAAAAGAATTTGAGTGCATTCAATTAGATGACTTATCAGAAACTGAAAAGATTTCTTGCAAATTATTGCAATTTGTTTTGCAAGATGACATTGATTTTTACAAGTTTGAAAGGTTTTTAAATCCGCTTTTATCAGATGCTGGTTTTCATAGCAGTTTAAATTATCAAATTAGACCCATCAATAATTTATGGCAAGCAAAAGCGTATTTGAATAAATTGAATGCGTTGCCAATATTTGTAGATCAACATTTTGTCAATTTAAGAGAGGGTTTGCAAAAAGGAGTTTCACAGCCAAAAGTAATTTTTATTGGATACGAATCTACTTATAATGATCATATTGTGGATGATTTTAGGAAAAGTCCCTTTTATAAGCCATTTCTAAAACTGCCTGAAAGTCTCTCTGCAAAACAAAAAGATTCTATTTTATTGGCAGCAAAAGATGCCATTGAGAAAAAAGTTGTTCCACAATTTCAACGAATTAAGACATTTTTTGAAAAGGAATATTTACCAAAAACCAGAACCACTCTAGGCGTTTCACAAACCCCAAATGGAGCAGCGTATTATCAAAACAGAATTAATTTTTACACTACAAGTAAACAATATACAGCTGAAGATATTCATCAAATCGGATTGAAAGAAGTAGCAAGAATCAAAGCTGAAATGGAAAAAATCATCCAGGAATTGAATTTTAAAGGAAGTTTTGCTGATTTTTTTCAATTTTTAAGAACTGATCCACAGTTTTTTGCAAAAACTCCTAAAGAAATTTTGATGATTGCAAGAGATATTGCCAAAAGAGTAGATGCTGAGTTGCCACGTTTTTTCAAAACCTTACCAAGAAAACCTTATGGAGTTGCACCTGTACCAGATGCAATTGCGCCAAAATACACAAGTGGACGTTATATTGGAACATCCAAAAACAGCACAGAACCTGGTTATTATTGGGTAAATACCTATGATTTGCCAAGTAGAACTTTGTACACATTACCAGCATTAACCGTTCATGAAGCAGTTCCAGGACATCATTTACAAGGCAGTTTGAACAATGAATTGGGAGAATCTATTCCGCAATTTCGACGAAATTTATATCTTTCTGCATATGGTGAAGGTTGGGGATTGTATTCCGAATTTTTAGCAGATGAAATGGGAATATACACAACACCTTATGAACAATTTGGAAAATTGACTTACGAAATGTGGCGTGCTTGCAGATTGGTTGTTGATACAGGAATTCATGCAAAAAATTGGACAAGAGAGCAAGTTGTCAAATACATGTCAGAAAATACAGCGCTTTCATTACACGAAATCAATACTGAAACTGACAGGTATATTTCTTGGCCAGGACAAGCCTTGTCTTATAAAATGGGAGAAATTAAAATCAGAGAATTACGAACAAAAGCCGAAAAAATCCTTGGAAATAAATTTAATATCAGAGATTTTCATGAAGTTATTTTAGAACAAGGAACAGTTTCTTTAGCCATTTTAGAAGAGCGAGTTCTCAATTATATTCAAAGAGTTTTAAATGAGTAAACATACTTTTGTGTGTATTGATGCACATACTTGCGGAAATCCTGTAAGAGTAATAAAAAGTGGAGGTCCTGATTTGGTGGGAAAAACCATGAACGAAAAGCGATTGCATTTTTTAAAAGAATTCGATTGGATTCGCAAAGGCTTAATGTTTGAACCAAGAGGTCATGACATGATGAGTGGCAGTATTTTGTATCCTCCACACAATCCTGAAAATGATTTTTCGATATTATTCATAGAAACTTCAGGCTGTTTGCCTATGTGTGGACATGGAACAATTGGCACGATTACCATTGCAATTGAAGAAGGATTAATCACTCCAAAAATTCCTGGAAAAATCAAAATGGAAGCTCCTGCAGGTTTGGTTGAAATTGAATATCATCAAAAAAATAATAAAGTTGAGTGGGTAAAACTAACTAATGTGAAAAGTTATTTAGCTGCTGAAAATTTAACGATTGATTGTCCAGAATTAGGAGAAATTACGTTCGATGTTGCTTATGGAGGAAATTTTTATGCGATTGTAGATCCTCAAAAAAACTTCTCTGGAGTTCAAGATTTTACAGCATCAAAAATCATTCAATATTCGCAAATAATTAGAGAGCGCATCAATCAAAAATACCCAAATTGGTTTGTGCATCCTGAAAATGAAAGTATCAAAAATGTAACACATTTATTATGGACAGGAACTCCAATCAATCTAAATTCTAATGGAAGAAATGCTGTTTTTTATGGTGAAAAAGCGATTGATAGAAGTCCTTGTGGCACAGGAACATCAGCAAGATTGGCGCAATTGTATGCTAAAGGAATACTTAAAGTGGGTGAAAAATTCATCCATGAAAGCTTTATTGGAAGTACTTTTATTGGTTGTGTTGAAGAGGAAACTACTGTCAATGAAAAATTGGCAATCATTCCAAGTATTCAAGGTTGGGCAAAAATTTATGGTCAAAATACCATTACAATAGATACAGAAGATGATCCATATGCCTATGGATTTAGTGTTATTTAGTGTGATTTAATGATTTAATGAATTAATTTGAAAATGATTTAATGGAAAAATTAAATGAAAATTTATGAATAAATCAGATTTTATTGAAGTTTTAAAACAGAGAACTAAACAGTTAGCAATTGATGTAATTCATATGTATGATAAAATTCAAAAAACTGATGCAACAAGAATAATTGGAAGACAATTAATTAGGTCTGTTACATCTACTGCTGCAAATTATAGAGCGACTTGTATTGCTCGATCTCAAAAAGAATTTTTTTCAAAAATAAGCATTGTTGTTGAAGAAGCAGATGAAACTTTATTTTGGTTAGAAATATTAAAAGAGGCAAATTTTGCTTCATCAGAAACTATTGATCCATTGATTAACGAAACATTAGAAATATTAAAAATAATGTCTAAAGCCAGAAAAAATGCAGGCAATAACTAATTCATTCAATCATTCATTAAATCATTAAATCAATGAAACATTGTATCATTATAGGTGGTGGAATAATAGGTTTATGTTCGGCATATTATCTCCAAAAAGAAGGTCATCAAGTTACTGTTATTGACCAATCTGATTTTTCAAGTGGTGCATCTTATGTAAACGCAGGATATATTACACCAAGTCATATAATTTCATTGGCTGCTCCAGGAATCATTACAAAAGGGATAAAATGGATGTTTAATCCAGCAAGTCCATTTTATGTAAAACCACGTTTTGATTTGGATTTTTTTAAATGGGCAATTGCTTTTAAAAAATCGGCAACTGCAACAAAAGTGGCTAGTTCCATTCCTGTTTTAAAAGATATGAATTTGATTAGCAGGACATTATATGAAGAAATGCAAACATCCAAGGATTTTGATTTTTTCTACGAACACAAAGGTTTGATGATGTTTTACAAAACCGACAAAGCTGGAGAAGAAGAGTGGAATGTTGGAAAAAAAGCCATTGAATTGGGTTTGAAAGTCGAAAATTTATCAAAAGAAGAAGTTCAAAAAATTGAAAAAAATATCGATTTAAATATCAAAGGTGCTGTATATTATCATTCAGATGCGCACATGACTCCTAATGAATTTATGCCTCAATTAAAATCATATTTATTAAAAAATGGAGTTTCAATTTTAGAAAATCAAACCATTGAAGAACTGCAAATTTCAGGTGATAAAATATCTGCTGTCAAAACAAAAAATCAAGAATTTAAAGCGGATGAATTCGTTATTGCAGCTGGTTCTTGGACTCAAGAATTGGTTAAAAAATTAGGAATATCCATTCCAATTCAAGCAGGAAAAGGATATAGAATCAATGTTGAAAGAACAACCAATATTAGCATTCCAGCAATTTTGATGGAGGCAAAAGTAGCAGTAACACCTATGAACGGATTTACACGTTTTGCAGGAACAATGGAAATTGGCGGCATCAATCATACCATAAATCCAGTTCGTGTAAATGCAATTGCAAATGCCGCTGAAAATTATTATAATGATTTGAAAATTTATCAAGAAGAAAAAGCTACAGCACAATGTGGTTTGCGACCTTGTTCTCCTGATGGATTGCCATTTATTGGAAGAATTTCATCCGTCAAAAATGCAACAATTGCCTCAGGACATGCCATGATGGGTTGGAGTTTGGGACCTGTAACTGGAAAATTAGTTTCGGAAATTATTGATAATAAAAAAACATCTTTAGATATTCAACCATTTTCTGTGGAGAGAAAATTTTAAAATTGATTTTACAGTGAATAAAAAGCAACTCAGAGCAACATATAAACAAAAAAGAGAGAATTTATCATCTGCTGAAAAGAACTTTTTACAAGAAAATATCTATCAGCAAATTTATAATTTGGATATTTCTGATGTTAAAATTATTCATATCTTTTTAAGTTTAGAAAAGTTTAATGAGATAAACACAAGCCCAATAATCAACTATTTTAGAACTAAAAACATAAAAATAGTTGTTCCTAAAACTAATTTTAAAAACAATTCCTTAACTCATTTTTATCTAGAAGAAGATACTGAATTAGCAATCAATCATTATGGAATTCCTGAACCTAAAGATGCCATTGAAGTATCAGAGAATGACATTGACTTGGTTTTTGTTCCTCTTTTAATTTCGGATAAACAACATCACAGAATTGGTTATGGCAAAGGCTTTTATGACCGATTTTTAAGTAATTGCAGACCCAACTGTAAAAAAATAGGTTTAAATTTCTTTAAACCTATTTCTGAAATTAAGGATATTAATGAGTTTGATATTCCTTTGGATTTGGTATTGTATCCAAAGTAATAAAATCAATTACTCATGACAACTACAATTCGGAATTGTAAAACTATTCGTTTTTAAATTCAAAGGAACTCCTTCATTATAACCATTCATTTCAAAATAAAATTGGCTGCGTTTCACATCATAATTACCAATTTCGTTCATGGTTTTTACATCGTATAAACGACCATTAATCATCGTATAAATTACTGAATTTGAGTTTTTTATGTCTTCTAAAGGGTTTTTATCCAAGATGATTAAATCCGCTAATTTTCCTTTTTCTAAAGAACCCAATTCATCTCCAACTCCAATATAATGTGCGCCATTTATTGTTGCAGCTTTCAACGCTTCATGATTGGATAAACCACCTTGTTGCAACATCCACAATTCCCAATGAGCGCCCAATCCTTGCAATTGTCCATGTGCGCCTAAATTGACTTTTACGCCTAATTTTGCTAAATCTGTTACGGTTTTTGAGGTTAAAATATGCCCATTTTCATATTCTTCTTCAGGAACCATAGTTCTATGTCTTGCACGTGTGTCAACTACAAATCTTGGTGTGTATTTTAACAAAGTTTCATTTTCCCAAACATTCATTTTTTGATAAAATTCAAACTCACCATTCATACCTCCATAATTTACAATCAGCGTAGGTGTATAGCCAGTTTTACTGTTTTTCCAGAGTGATAAAACATCCTTATAAACCGGATTTACAGGGATATTATGTTCAATTCCTGTGTGGCCATCAAAAATCATACTCATGTTCGCATAGAAATTTGAACCTCCTTCAGGCACTACATTTACGCCAAATTCTTTAGCAGCTTGCATGATTTGTTGACGTTGTTCTCTTCTTGGTTGATTGTAACTTTTGATTGATTTTGCGCCAAAAGCTTTGGTTCTTGCAATCGCAAAACGAGCATCTTCTAAATTATTGATTACGGCTTTAAAATCGCCTTCAGCACCATATAAAATAAAGCCTGTTGAAAACATTCTAGGTCCAACTGTTTGTCCATTTTTTTGTAGTTCTTCTAAAGTAAATGCAGCAGCTGTATGTACAGAAGGATCATGAGAAGTAGTTACACCAAATGCCAAATTTGCATAAAATTGCCAATGTTTTTGAGTGCTCAATCCATTTCTAAAAGCACCCACATGCGCATGAACATCCACCATTCCTGGCATAATAGTTTTGCCATTCATGTTATAGACTTTTGCATCTGAAGGAATCGTGATATCATTGGTATTTCCAACTTTTTCGATTTTATTTTTATGGATGATAATAGTGCCATTTTCAATTACCTCATTGTCATTCATAGTGATGATTCGTGCATTTTTAAAGGCAATTCGTCCTTCAGGAATATCTGATGTTACTTTTAAATTGATGTCAATTCCTGATGCTTCTTCAGCAACTAAATTCGTTTTTACAAACGGATTTGTGGTATTGTTTACAATAGATTTTGAATAATATTTGTCACCCAAAGTCCAAAAAACTTTGTCATTTTTTTGATTCCAATGCAAATTGATTCCTGCATTTTTTGACAAGCTTTCTACTTTTACAAATTGTGAATTTTGGTCAACATTAATTTCTGAACCATTCATCACTAAAGGAGCCATAAACAATTTGTGCAAATGGATAAACGCAATCCAATTGTTGTCTTTGCTAGGCACTAATCTGTTTGCCAATTTTGAAGAAATATGACTTCGTTCTTCTTTTCCTTGCAAATCAACACTCATTAATTTTTTGGTCAAACCTCCAAAAAACTCTCCTCCAGTTTGAAAGAAAATGCGTTTGTCATCTGCAGAAAATTGAGGAAATTCTCCTGTTTTTGAAACTAATTTAGCTTCAGAGCCATCTGCATTTGCGATATAAATTCCGGTATTTTTAGTGTAATCAAAACCTTGGTCACTGTTTCCTTCTTCTTTTACAAAAGCCATTTTTGTTCCTGAATTGTTGTAAGTTGGCATTCTGTAAATCCCTTTTTCTTGGGAAATTTTTTTCAATTCTGAACCGTCTAAATTTACGGTGTAAATAGCACCTGAATTTTCATCATTCCAAGTAACAAAAACGACTGATTTTCCATCTACTGAAAAACTAGGTTCTGCTTCAAAATCAGTCAAATTTGTGATTCTTGTCGGAATTCCATCAGGCAATGTTTTTTTGTAAATATGTCCTAAAGAAGTAAAAATTATTGTTTTTTCATCTGGAGAAGTTTGTACATTTTTTATCATTTTCGATGTAAATTCGGCTTCAAAAGCAGCTCTTTTTACACGATGAGTTTCTGCAAGTTTTATAGTTGCATCCACTTGAAAAGGAATGTTTTCAATCTGTTTGGTGTCAATATTTATTTTATTGATTTTTCCTTGTGCCCAAATAATAATGTCTTTGTTATTTGGCAACCATGCAAAATAAGGATACACTCCAAAAACCGCCCAAGCTTCTTGTTGGTCTTTGCTTAAATTTTCATAAATTGGATATTCTTTTCCAGTTTCCAATTCATGAATGTATAAAACCGATTTTGTTCTAACTCGTTTTACGAAAGCCAATAATTTTCCGTCTTTAGAAATTACAGGTCTTGCTGCACCCCCTGGACCACCAGTAATTTGTGTGATTTCGCCAGTTTCAAAATTGTATTGATAGATGACATAAATTTGATTATTTGGATCTTTATTATATTGAAAATAACCTCCAGGATACATATCTTCAGCATAGTACAAATATTTTCCGTCCGAAGAAATAGACGGATCATTTACATCTTGTTGATCATTTTTACGTTTTGTTAATTGCAATCCTGCAGTTCCAGAAAGTGGATATTGCCACATTTCGCCTGCACCAACTGAACGTGTTGAGGTAAAATGTTTTCTAGCCACCAACGATTTTCCATCTGGAGTCCAAACAGCATTATTTAATAATTGGAATTTTTCTTCGGTAATTGCTTTGGCATTTTTACCATCTGCAGTCATCACCCAAATATTATCACCACCTTCTGCATCACTAGTAAACGAAATATATTTTCCATCTGGACTAAATCTTGGTTGTACTTCATATGCCAAACCAGCTCTCAAAACAGTGGCTTTCCCTCCAGAAATTGGCATGGAATAAATATCACCCAACATGTCAAAAACAATGGTTTTTCCATCAGGAGAAACGTCTAAATTCATCCAAGTTCCTTCGTTTGTATTCAACTTAAAAGTGTTGAATTTCCAATCTTTATTTGGATTGTTTACATCCCAAGTTACAGGTTTTTCGTCTTTTTTTTGTGCGTTTAAAAGAATGGAAACGCTCACAAAAAGTAGCGAAAGAAGAGGTTTTTTCATAATGATGTTTGTATTAAGATTGTGCTATAAAAGTACTAATAAATTCAAAGACCTTCCAATTTAAAAAGTAAATTCGGATTTGGGCAGGTGTTTTTCCAAGCTTCCAATTCACTTTCAAAAGCTACTCCTGGAAAATCATTTTGATAATCTAATAAAGTTAACATGATTTGAAAATGCAAATGTGGCACCCAATCTCCGTTTTCAGATGCATCACCCAAAACAGCAATTTGTGAACCTTTTTTGATAAAATCTCCTGATTTTTTCTCAGAAACACTTTTTTTAGACAAATGTCCATACAAAGTAAAAAAGTGAAAATTTTCAACTTTATGTTTTAGAATTATCAAACCTCCATAACCTTTGTGTTCATTGTCATTTGTTGAAAAGATAACTTCTCCATCCAAAATTGCATACACAGGAGTGTTTTTTGGAAGCCAAAAATCAACGCCTAAATGGGTGTTTCTTCTATCAAAAGTTTCGTTTATTTTTCTGACATACATTTCAGATGTGTACAAAGCACGCTTTTCTAAATAGCCACCTGCAATAATTTTTGTTGGATTTTCAGTTTGTAATTTTTGCAATTTTTCTTCAAAAAATGGCAAATTGTTAAACTCTTCTTCACCACCAATCCAAGTACTATTGATGCTAACATCCAAAGGACAAATCGAATTTTTTTGTATGGAAGGAAATAATTCTTTGAGAGAAAAAGTATTGTTTTTTGTCCAATTGTTAAATAGGGTTTCATTTGGATGTTTTAAAAACCCAAACTTTTTTTCAAAAGCTTTTAGAAAATCATGTTCTTTCATGAAATAAAAATAGGATAAAGTTTAGAAATGCGAACAATTTCATTTTTTATTCTTTGTAAATTTGTGTTAAAAATATTCGAAATGATCATTCAAGGAAACATTGTTGATATTCCAAATCACACAATTTTTAAAGGTGAAATTCTTATTGAAAAAGGTAAAATAGTTGATGTTCGAAAAGTCAATCATAATATAGAAACTTTTATTTTACCGGGTTTTGTTGACGCACATATTCATATTGAAAGTTCAATGTTAGTCCCATCAGAATTTGCTAAAAAAGCAGTGATTCATGGAACAGTTGCCACAGTTTCTGATCCTCATGAAATTGCCAATGTTTTAGGAGTGAAAGGTGTAGATTTCATGATTGAAAACGGAAAAAAAGTACCTTTTAAATTCAATTTTGGAGCACCAAGTTGTGTGCCTGCCACTAATTTTGAAAGTGCAGGAGCCATTATCAATGCTGATGATATTAAAAAGATGATGGAAAATCCGGACATCAAATATTTAGCAGAAATGATGAATTATCCTGGAGTGTTATTTGATGATGCTGAAGTTTTAGCAAAAATTCAACACGCAAAAAACAATCAAAAACCTATTGATGGTCATGCACCAGGTTTAAGAGGTGAAAAAATCTCAAAGTATATTGCAGCAGGAATTTCAACAGACCATGAATGTTTTTCGTATGAAGAAGGTTTGGAAAAATTGCAAAAAGGAATGAAAGTCATTATCAGAGAAGGAAGTGCTGCAAAAAACTTTGATGCTTTGATTGATTTACTGCCTGAACATTACGAAAATATGATGTTTTGTTCCGATGATAAACATCCAGATGATTTGTTGTTGGGTCATATCAATCAGTTGTGTAAACGCGCTGTTGCTAAAGAAATGGATGTTTTTAAAGTGTTGCAAATGGCGTGTATCAATCCTGTAAATCATTATAATTTGGATGTTGGTTTGTTGCAAAATGGAGATGCTGCTGATTTTATTGTAGTCGATAATTTGAAAGATTTCAACGTTTTACAAACTTTTATTGACGGAAATTTAGTTGCTGAAAAAGGAATTTCCTACATCAATTCTGTTTCTTTTAAGATTTTGAATAATTTTTCTGCTGTTAAAAAACAAGTTTCAGATTTTCAATTTTTATCAAAATGCGATAAAATCAATGTGATTGAAGCCTTAGAAGGTGAATTGGTTACTAATAAAATAGCAGCAACTTCCTTGATTGAAAATGGAAATTTGGTTTCCAATACAGCAACTGATATTTTAAAAATGGCTGTTGTAAATAGGTATAAAAATGATGTCCCAGCAATTGCATTTATCAAAAATTTTGGATTGAAACATGGCGCAATTGCAAGTTCTGTTGCACATGATTCCCACAATATTATTGCAGTTGGTGTTTCTGATGAGTTGATTTGCAAGGCTGTAAATTTAATCATTGAGCATAAAGGAGGAGTTTGTGCAGTGTCAGAAACTGAAGAGAAAATACTGCCTTTGCCAGTTGCAGGAATCATGTCTGAAAAATCTGCTGAGGAAACAGGAAAAGCGTATGCATCAATTGACAACATGGCAAAAGAAATGGGAAGCACTTTAAAAGCACCTTTTATGACACTTTCATTTATGGCTTTGTTGGTAATTCCGTCTTTAAAATTATCTGATAAAGGTTTGTTTGATGGAAATGCGTTTCAATTTACATCCTTAGAAATTAAATAAAAAGAAGCAGTACATTTGCAAAAATCAACCAAAAATGAGTTTATTATCAGAATTACAAAACAGAAGCAATCATCAATGTGAATTGTGTACAAGTCAAAAAAATTTAGCTATTTACGAAATAAAACCAGTTTCAAATGGAGGTTTTGATGGCAGTATTTTAGCATGTGAAACCTGTATTCAACAAATTGAAAATCCTGAAATGATGGATTCCAATCATTGGCGATGTTTGAATGATGCTATTTGGAGTGAATTTTCACCTGTAAAAGTGATTGCTTGGCGAATGTTACATCGTTTAAAAAATGAAGGTTGGCCCAAAGATTTGTTGGAAATGATGTATTTATCTGATGAAGAATTGGCAATTGCAAAAGCAACTAATGAACATTTGGATGATAGTGAAAAAGTAATTCACAGAGATTGCAATGGAGTAATTTTGGAAGCTGGTGACACAGTTGTGTTGATTAAAGACTTAAAAGTAAAAGGCTCAAGTATGGTTGCAAAACAAGGCACAGCAGTTCGTAGAATTTCGTTAGATCACGAAAATGCCAACTATATCGAAGGCAAAGTTAATGGAACTCAAATTGTCATCATCACAGAATATGTGAAAAAAATGGCAGATAAAGAGTAACCAAAAAGTACATTTTCACTTCATTTTATATTGCTATTTTCAATAAGCATTTTATTGAGAATCCTGTTTTACATAAAAAAAGAACTAAAAAATTAGTTCAAACTAAATATTTAGTTATATTTGTCAAATCAAACTAAAAAATTAGTTGTAAAATGAAAAAACAATTGACCAAAGCAGAAGAGGAGATTATGCAGGTTTTGTGGGATTTGCAAGCAGGTTCCGTAAAAGATGTTATTGATAAACTTCCTGAGCCAAAACCAGCATACAATACTGTTTCCACGATCATCAGAATTTTAGAAACCAAAGAATTTGTGGCGCACAAACCTCAAGGCAGAGGCTATGATTATTATCCTTTAGTTGATAAAGAAACCTACAGCAATCAGAGTTTGCATAAAATTATGAATGGTTATTTTGATGGATCATTCAAAAGTATGGTGTCGTTTTTTATGAAAGAAAATGACATGGATATTGCTGAATTAGAATCGATTATGAAAGAAATTAGTAAAGACAGTAGTCAGTAATCTGTTGACAGTAGACAGTTAGTTTCAAATATTAAAACAAAAAAGCTATGATACATTACATCCTTCAAGTCATTTTATTTCAGGTATTATTTTTGGCTGTGTATGATTTCTTTTTGAGCAAAGAAACATTTTTCACCAAAAACAGATGGTATTTATTAAGTACACCATTGTTGTCTTTTTTAATTCCATTAATAAAAATACCAAGTTTTCAAAAAGCAGTTTCAGAGGAATTTATAGTGGTTTTACCTGAAATTGTGTTATCTCCAGAAAAAACAATTCAGAGAACTTTTCATGAAACAACCATTGTTGATTCTGTAAATTATGTAACTATTTTATTTTGGGTTGGAGTTGCTTTCTTCTCACTATTATTTTTGTTCAAATTCCTTAGAATTTTTAGCCTTACCAAAAAACACGAAATCATCAAAAAATCGAAATTTATATTGATTTTGATTCCGAATCAAACCAAGGCTTTTTCGTTTTTCAATTACATTTTTTTGGGGAAAGAAATTCCAGAAACACAACAAGAAAAAATCATTCAACATGAAATGGTTCATAGTCAACAAAAGCATTCTCTTGATTTGTTTTATTTTGAGTTTCTTAAAATCAGTATGTGGTTTAATCCTATGATTTATCTCTATCAAAAACGAATTTCGTTGGTTCACGAATATATTTCTGATGCCATTGTTGCAAAATCAGAAACCAAAGAAACCTATATCAATAGTCTACTTTCCCATTTTTTTCAGGTTGAAAATATTTCATTTGTCAATCAATTTTATAAACCCTCTTATCTAAAAAAACGAATTATGATGATTACAAAAAAACAATCCCGCAAAATGAATCAACTCAAATATTTGGTTATGATTCCAGTATTATTGAGCATGCTTTTTTATAGTGCTTGTTCTGATAATGAAAGAACAACAAAAGATTTGCAAGGATATATTCCAGAAAAATCAACACAAATAGTTTATTATGAAATTGATGGAAAGGTCATAAAAGGACGTGGAGATAAAAAAACATATTTAGATAGTTACATTGGAGTTAATATTCCTGAAGGAATAGAAGTTTCTTATGATGATTTAAATAATTTTGAAAGAGAAGAATTTGATGTAATATTTAATAGATTTAAACAGAGAGAGTCTTCAAATAGAACCAATTTTAAATCTTTGAAAATTTATCAGAAAAAAAATGGAAGAAAAACTTTGGCAGCATTTTTAGACTTAGATAAAATGTCCAGTTTTAAAACAGAAAAAAAAATGTTGTCTGATGGTTCGTTTTCTGTTTTAGATGTTCAAAAAACCCCAGTATTTCCTGGTTGTAAAGAAAGAGATTTAGATTGTTTTTTTAAAAAATTAGATGAACATTTCAAGAAGAACTTTAATACAAACATTACAAAAAATTTAGGATTAAGTTCTGGAATAAAGAAAGCTTTTGTCTCGTTTAATATTGATACAAATGGAAAAGTTGCAGATATTAATGTTAAAGCACCACACGAAATCATTAAAAAAGAAGTTGAGCAAATTATAAACTCTTTACCAAAAATGACTATTGGAGAAAATGATGGAACGCCCGTAAAAGTAAAATATACTTTACCATTTTCTTTTTATGTAGAATAAAAAATATGCTTTTATGAAAAAGAAAATTATATTCATTTTATTATTTGTAATTGTAAAAGTTGGAGCGCAAACTCCAACTTTTCATTTTTCTTCAATTTTATAAAAGGCTACTTTACTTAGATATTAAATAAGTTTTAAAAAAGACTATTTTTTAAAAGGAGAAACTTTGGATTAAAATTCGGTAAAATTTATTAATTTCACACAATAAACAAATTTATGTTTTTGCGTGTTTTTTTTGTGTTTTTTATATTGATTTTTTGCAGTGCTTGCGATTATTTTCCGCTATCAAAAAAACAACAATTGCTTGATTTAGATACGATTATCAATTTTAATGAAGTTGATTTTTCACCTTCTTTTGCAATGTGTGATTCCTTAGTAGAAAAAGAAGCAAAATCCACTTGTTTTAGAACGAATATCCATCAAAAAATAGGTGAGGAGTTACAAAAGCAAGTTTTTACCATCAAAGATTCTATTGATGAAATTGTTACCGTTCATTTATTAATCGATAACAAAGGTGATGTGAAATTAGAACAAATGGAAGCCTCAGAAATCATCAAAGAGCAATTGCCATCATTGGATAGTTTATTAGCAATCAGTGTTCAAAATTTACCTAAAATCTATCCAGCAATCAAAAGAGGAATTCCTGTAAAAACAAAGTATATTTTGCCAATCAGAATTCAGTTGAAAGAGTAGTTTTGTAAGATTTTAGTTTACAAATGAAGAATTTTCCACAGTTTGTCTTTCAACTCCATTAATCCAATTTCAGCTACAGACGAAATAAAAACGGTTTCAATTCCTTTAGGAAGTGTCTCTCTAATTTCTGTTTTTAATTCTTCATCTAATAAATCTGATTTAGAAATTGCCAATAAACGATGCTTGTCTAACAGCTCGGGATTGTATTTTTTGAGTTCATTCAATAAAATATCATATTCAGTATTGATATCATTGCTGTCTGCAGGAATCAAAAATAACAATACTGCATTTCGTTCAATGTGACGTAAAAAATAATGTCCTAATCCTTTTCCTTCAGCAGCACCTTCAATAATTCCTGGAATATCTGCCATTACAAAAGTTTGATGATTTCGATATTCAACAATTCCTAAATTTGGTTTTAATGTAGTAAAAGCATAATCTGCAATTTTAGGTTTTGCAGCTGTAACCACAGAAAGTAAGGTTGATTTTCCTGCATTTGGGAAACCTACCAAACCAACATCAGCCAAAATTTTTAGTTCAATGCGAAACCATCCTTCTTGGCCGTCAATTCCGGGTTGTGCAAATCTTGGAGTTTGATGAGTTGCTGTTCTAAAATGCCAGTTTCCTAGTCCGCCTTTACCACCTTCTAGTAGAATAACTTCTTTTTTATCTTCGGTAATTTCTACAATAATTTCATCAGTATCAGCATCTCTAATGATGGTTCCTAAAGGAACATCAATATACACATCTTCACCATCAGCACCAGTACTTCTACTTTTGCTTCCTGCACCACCTTGAGTTGCTCTAAAATGACGTTTAAACTTTAAATGAAAAAGTGTCCATAAATTTTTGTCACCTCGTAAAATGATATGTCCACCACGTCCGCCATCACCACCATCAGGACCGCCTTTTTCGATAAATTTTTCTCTATGCAAATGCGTTGAACCTTGTCCGCCTTTACCAGAACTTGCATAAATTTTTATATAATCAACGAAATTGCCTTCGGTCATTTGGAGTTTTTAGTTTTTAGTGTTTAGTTTTTATTTCAAAACTTTGAACTTATAAAGTTTCAAATACAGTTGAAATTCGATGGGTAATATCTTCAATACTTCCAACACCATTGATGCCAAAATATTTGTTTTGAGCTTGGTAAAAATCTTTTAAGATAGCGGTTTTTGTATTGTATTCGTTGAAACGATTTCTTATTTTTTCTTCATCAGTATCGTCTGTTCTTCCACTTGTTTTTCCACGTTCTAAAATACGTTCAACCAAAATATCTTCAGGCACTTCTAACGCAATCATGGCATCAATTTGCATGCCTTTTTCAGTTAAAAATGCATCTAAAGCAGTTGCTTGTGAGGCTGTTCTTGGAAATCCATCAAAAATGATTCCACAAGCATCACTATTTTTTTCAACTTCATCCTTTAACATATCAATAGTAACTTCGTCAGGAACCAAATCGCCAGCATCAATATAACTTTTTGCTAATTTACCAAGTTCAGTTTCGTTTTTGATATTGAATCTAAAAACATCTCCTGTAGAAATATGTACTAAATTATATTTCTCTTTTAAAACGATTGCTTGTGTCCCTTTTCCTGCTCCTGGAGGACCAAATAATACAATATTTTTCATTGTTGGTTTGTTTGTTAATTGATAAATTGCTGGATAATTTCTGCCTAAACCATTGTAATCTAAGCCATATCCAACAATGAATTTGTCTTCAATACTTTTTCCAATATAATTGATATGCAATTCTTTTTTAAAAACATCAGGTTTAAAAAATAGCGTAACAATTTTTAATTCTTTTACATTTTTATCTCTAAAGATATTATAAATTTCTTGTAAAGTGCTTCCGGTATCAATAATATCCTCTAAAATAATAATGGTTCTTCCTGTTAAATCCTCATTAATACCTACCAAATGTTTTACATCATCTGTTGATTTTGTTCCGTTATAAGAGGCTAATTTTACAAATGAAACTTCACAATTTCCTTGATACGCTCTTATAAAATCAGCTGCGAATAAAAAACATCCATTTAAAATTCCGACAAAAATAGGAATTTCATTTTCAGATAAATCTTCTTTTACTTGCCAAGCTAAGTTTTTTACAATCGCAGCAATTTCATCCTTTTCAATAAAAGAACTAAAATATAAATCGTGTAGTTTTATAATTTTCATCAGGATGTAAATATAATGCCTATCTGTGAAATGAAAAAACCGTTTTTAATCTGATAATCAGTAGTTAAAAACGGTTTTTAAATAGGTTTAAAAAGTTAACTATTTTTATCTTCTTTTTTTGTGGTATCGTACATAATTGGTGTTGCCACAAAAATAGATGAGTATGTTCCAACCACAATACCCACAATCAATGCGAACATGAATCCTTTGATGGAATCCCCTCCAAAGAAAAAGATTGCTAATAATACCAATAAAGTTGTTAATGAAGTATTGATAGTTCTTCCTAAAGTTAAATTGATGGCACTATTGATTAATTCGTTATGTTTTCCTCTTCTTTCGTTAGTAAATTCTCTAATTCTATCGAAAATAATTACAGTATCATTCAACGAATACCCTACAACTGTTAGAATTGCAGCTATGAATGATTGATCAATTTCCATGTCAAAAGGCATGAAAGTGTATGTTAAAGAGAAAACTCCTAATACAATCAACACGTCATGGAAAACTGCAGCAACTGCTCCAATTGAGAAAGATACTTTTCTAAAGCGTAATAAAATGTATAAGAAAACAATTAATAATGAACCAATAACTGAATATAAAGCTGAAGTTTTAATATCATCAGCAATTGTTGGTTCAACTTTTAAGAAACTCATAATTCCTGCACCTTGTTTTTCAAATCCAGGTTTAAAGTTTTCGTAAGAAGTTTTTGCCAAATATGGTTTTAAACCATTGTATAAAGTTTCTTGAATTTCTTCATCAACTTCTTGTCCTTCTTCATCAATTCTGTAAACCGTAGTGATTTTTAATTGATTTGCGTTACCATAAGTTTTAACTTCTGGAGCACTTCCAAAAACCGATTTCAATTCTTGAGCAACTTTTGTAGGTGTCATTTCTTGATCAAAACGAACTACATAAGAACGACCTCCTTTAAAATCAACTCCTTGTTTTAATCCGATAGTAAATATAGAAACTAAACTGATGATAACTAATGTACTTGAAATTACATAAGCAACTTTACGTTTTCTAATAAAAGCAACATTGATATTTGTAAACCAACCTTTTGAGAAATTCGTGTTGAAAGTTAAATTCATTTTTTTGTTTACAGCGCTATCAACCAACAATCTAGTAATAAATACGGCTGTAAATAATGAAGTTGCAATACCAATCATTAATGTCAATGCAAAACCTTTAATTGGTCCTGTTCCAAAAACATATAAAATGATACCTGTTAATAATGTAGTAATGTTTGCATCAATAATTGCAGAAAGTGCTCCTTTGATTGAGAATCCTTCTTCAACTGCTTGTTTTAAGCCCATTTTTGCAGCCAAACCTTCTTTGATTCTCTCAAAGATAATTACGTTTGCATCAACAGACATACCAATAGTTAAAATAATACCTGCAATACCAGGTAAAGTCAATACAGCGTTGAAAGATGCTAAAATTCCGAAAATGAAAAGAATGTTCACAACTAAAGCAATGTTTGAGAAAATTCCTGCCTTTCCGTAATAAAAAATCATCCAAAGTAATACCAAACAAATTGCAATCATGAATGAATTTACAGAAGCATCAATTGATTGTTGACCTAAAGACGGACCAACAACTTCTGCTTGAATGATTCTTGCAGCAGCTGGTAATTTACCTGCTTTCAATACAGTTGCAATGTCTTCAGCTTCAGCAATCGTCATTGTACCTCCAGAAATAGATGTTCTTCCTCCAGTGATTGCTTGGTTTACAGAAGGAGCTGTATATACATAATTATCCAAAACAACAGCTACAAACTTGCCTACATTGTCTGCAGTCATTTTTGCCCATTGTTTGGTTCCTGTACTATTCATGGTCATACTAACTTCTGGTTTGTTCAATTGATCAAACACTTGAGCAGCATCTAAAATAACATCACCTTCAATTGGAGCAACATCATTTCTATTTCCTTTGATAGCATATAATCCAATCAATTCTGTACCATCAGTTCCTTTTTCAGATTTGTAATCCCATAAGAATTTTACATAGCGCAATTCAGTAGGCAATAACGCTCTTACTTCTTTTTTAGCTAATAAATTGTTTACAGTTGCAGTATCTAAAACTCTAGCTTGACCCACTAAAGAGCTAACTTGTTGTTGAGATTGTGCTACATTTGGGAATAAATAAGTAAAAAGATTTTTTTGAACTTTTGTAGAATCAGTAGTTTCTCCTAACAAGTCATCAATATTTCCTTTCTTTAGAGTATCTTTTTCAACAGCAGTATCGTCTTTTAACATTTCTGCAACTACTGCATTTGCTTCAAAGAAAAAGTTTTGAACTTCTACATTCGAATGCACTTCCCAAAACTGTAATTCAGCTTTACTTGTAATTAATTTTGTAACACGTTCAATATCTTTTGCACCTGGCAATTCAATTTGAATTCTTCCTGAAGTTCCGATTCTTTGAATGTTTGGTTGTGTAACTCCGAATTTATCAATTCTACTTCTTAAAACTTCAAAAGCAGTTCCAATTGAGCTATTAATTTCTTCTTGTAAAGTTTCTTTAACAGTAGCATTATCTTCATTTAAAGAGATTTTTTCACTCAATGCTTTTGTTCCAAAAATTGATGGATCACTTAATTTTGTTTTACCAGCAATTTTTTCAAATTCTTCAAAAAAGAGGGTTAAATAATCTGAATTACTATTTTTTTGTCTTTCGTCAGCAGCCGCTAATGCTTTGTTAAATACTTCATTCTTAGAATCGTTAGATAAGCTTATCAACACTTCTTTTACAGAAACTTGTAAAATGGCATTGATACCACCTTTCAAATCAAGACCAAGATTCATTTCTTTATCTTTCACATCATTGTAGGTATATTTTGTAACACCTAAGTCAATAATGTCTTTGTTAGCAACGCTGTCTAAATACTTTTTTTCGAAAGCAGCTTTTTCTCTAGCATTGTTATTTTTATCCATATTTTTAGCGTAGGCAGCAGCATCGTTTTCTACTTTGGTTGCCAAAAATGTGAATGATAATTGATATAAACTTACCAATCCAAAAAGGATAGCAAATAATTTAATAAGTCCTTTGTTTTGCATCTTCTTTAATTTATGTCGACTTCTTTTTTTTAAAACGTGCAAATATAGTATTTCATAGTAGGCTAAGCAATTATTTTATAATATTTATTGTATTAGCCTAAAACAGGCTTTTGTACTTTTAAATTTATACCGACAAAAACCTGTTAAAATTCATTATATTTAAACTCTAATTTCTATAAATATATAAAATGAGGTATTTAACTGATATTGAGATTGCTCAAGCAAAAAATCCTTTACACATCAAAAATATTGCTGAAAAATTAGGTATAGATGAAGACGATTTGGAGATGTATGGAAAACACAAAGCAAAACTACCTTTGTTTTTGATTGATGATGAAAAAGTAGCACAAAACAATTTGGTTTTAGTAACTGCATTAACGCCAACTCCAGCAGGAGAAGGAAAAACTACGGTTTCAATTGGTTTGACAGAAGGGTTAAATAAAATTGGAAAACAAGCTGTTGTAGTGTTGAGAGAACCTTCTTTAGGACCTGTTTTTGGTATGAAAGGTGGAGCTGCAGGAGGAGGCTATTCTCAAGTAATTCCAATGGAAGAAATCAATTTGCATTTTACGGGTGATTTTAACGCAGTTGAAAAAGCTAATAATTTACTTGCAGCGTTGATTGATAACAACATCCAAAATAAAACCAATAATTTAAATATTGATCCAAGAACAGTTCTTTGGAAACGTGTGATGGATATGAATGATCGTTCTTTACGAGAAATTATTATTGGTTTGGGAGGCACTGCAAATGGTGTTCCGAGACAAGATGGATTTAATATTACACCTGCATCAGAAGTGATGGCGATTTTATGCATGTCAACTGATTTAGATAATTTAAAAGAACGTTTGGGAAATATTTTTATAGGGTTTACTTTTGATAACAAACCTGTTTTTGCCAAAGATTTGAAAGCTGAAAATGCGATGGCAATTTTATTAAAAGAAGCTATTAAACCAAATTTAGTGCAAACTTTAGAAGGAAATCCTGCAATTCTTCATGGAGGTCCTTTTGCGAATATTGCACAAGGAACCAATACCATTATTGCCACAAAAATGGGACTTTCTTTGGCTAATTATGCAGTCACTGAAGCGGGTTTTGGAGCTGATTTAGGTGCAGAAAAGTTTCTAAATATCAAATCAACTTTTGCGAAACTCAATCCAAAATGTGTGGTTTTGGTTGCTACAATTAGAGCGTTACGTCATCATGGAGGTGCAAAAAGTGAAGAATATAATACGCCAAATTTAGAACGAGTTTCTGAGGGATTTAAAAATTTAGAAAAACACATAGAAAATGTTCGAAAGTTTCATGTTGAGCCAGTAGTTGCAATCAATTCATTTATTTCTGATTCTGACGAAGAAGTGGCATTTGTTATTGAAAAATGTGCTAAGTTAGGTGTGAAAGCAGTGGTTTCTGAAGGTTGGGCAAAAGGTGGTGAAGGAACCAAAAAATTAGCTGCAGCTGTTGTTGATGTTGTTGAAAACAAAGCAACTCAATACAAACCTTTATACGATTGGAAAAGTCCTATAAAACAAAAAATTGAAACTATTGCCAAAGAAATGTACGGAGCAAAAACGGTTGAATATAGCAAACAAGCTCAAATTGATTTGAGAAGAATTGATAGGTTAGGGTTCAATGATTTTGCAGTTTGCATGGCGAAAACTCAAAAATCATTTTCTGATAATGAGTTTTTAATTGGAAGGCCAGAAGGTTTTACAGTTACAGTTCGTGAAATAGAAATTGCTGCAGGAGCTCAATTTGTAATTCCTATTTTAGGAAAAATGATGCGAATGCCAGGATTGCCTGTTATTCCTGCATCTGAAAATATGACTATTGATAAAAACGGAGTAATTTCTGGGTTGTCATAAATATAGATTAACACTTATTAATTGTTAGACAATAGAAATAAAAAAACCTCACAAATGTTAGTTTGTGAGGTTTGTATTTTTAATGGAATATTATCTAAAAAGATTAAAAGTTTAATAAGTCGTTTACAGCAGAAACACCTTCAGCAGAGGCAACCATAGTTTCTTTTTCTGCATTATTCAATGTGATTTCAACAATACTCTCAATTCCGTTTTTTCCTATAACAACAGGAACTCCTAAGCAAATATTATTCATTCCGTATTCACCACTTAAGAATGTTGAACAAGGAAATACTTTTTTCTGATCACAAGCAATTGCTTGAACCATAGCACTTACAGCAGCTCCAGGTGCATACCAAGCTGAAGTACCCAATAATTTGGTTAAAGTTGCACCACCAACTTTGGTATCTTCTTTTACTTGTTCTAATCTTTCAGGTGAAATGAATTCAGAAACAGGAACAGAATTTCTTGTTGCTAATCTTGTTAAAGGTACCATTCCTGTATCAGAGTGACCACCAATTACCATTCCATCAACATCCGAAATTGGAGCATCTAAAGCTTCAGCCAATCTATATTTAAAACGAGCAGAATCTAAAGCTCCACCCATTCCAATAATTTTATTTTTTGGTAAGTTTGTTGTTTTGTGAACCAAATATGTCATTGTGTCCATAGGATTTGAAACTACAATCAAGATTGTATTTGGGGAATAAGTTAGCAAATTTGAGGCTACTGTTTTTACAATTCCGGCATTGATGTCAATCAATTCTTCACGTGTCATTCCTGGTTTTCTTGGAATTCCAGATGTAATTACGCAAACATCAGAATTTGCAGTTTTTGAATAATCGTTTGTACTTCCCGTGATTTTGGTATCAAACCCATTTAAAGAAGCAGTTTGCATCAAATCCATTGCTTTTCCTTCAGCATAACCTTCTTTGATATCTAGTAAAACTACTTCGGATGCGAAGTTTTTAATAGCAATATACTCTGCACAACTTGCGCCAACTGCACCTGCACCAACAACTGAAACTTTCATATTTTTTAGTTTTTAATTAATGATTAATTGTAAGCTACAAAAATACGATATTCTCAATAATTTATATGTGATAATTTTCATAAAAAAAGACACCTTTTGGTGTCTTTTTTTATGAAAATATCTTATTATTTTATCTGATACTTATTGCAATTCCTGCATTTAAAGCATTGTATTCTTGTAAGGTATAAGAGGCAAATATTTTAAAGAAACCTAAACTTAATCTCGCTCCTACAGATGTAGTAAATCCGCTTGCGCTAAAATCTAAATTTGGAGCACTTAAATTGATTGTTTCAGTATATTGTTGCCCTCCAACTGTATAGTTATAATTACCTTGATAAGTTCCTGGCATTCTATAAGATGAACTACCACTACTGTAACCAATACCACCAAATAAATTGATAATCGGAAAATTCAATGAAGCTAAAGCTTGAACAGTGAAGGCTTTTAATTCAAATTCAGCTGAAGCATTGTTTATAATTAAACTCCCAGAATTTTGATTCTCTATACCATATGTTACACCCATTGTTGTATATGCAGCAAGAAGAGCAACGTGTAATGGTGTTTTTTCCATTGGTCCAAACCAACTTGTAATTTCTTTTTTTAATCCTAATCCTAACATATTTACTTGACCTCCATCATCTCCTAAATCTATTTTTGGAACGATTCTTAACATACCTTCTAATTTCCAAGGCAAACCAACATTTAATTGGGCTATTGGTGCTGGTATTGCATTTAAAGGTAAATCATCTTTAATACCTCCAGGAAGTGTTAATCCAGCAGTAACAACCTGTGATTGTCCAAATGCAGGTGAGTTTGGGTTTTGAATGGTAACGGTTCTAGTTACAGTTAAGTTTGTTTGTGTTCCAACTCCAGCAAAAGAAGGTGCTGTTGAAGCGCCAGATATTGAAGTCAGTCCAGAAAGACTAAAAATTTCTTTTTCTGAAGGTACCATAGAAGCACTCAAACCTAAAGTTAAGTCAAAACCTAAAACTTTATGAACTTTCGCTGTATGTGCCCATCCATTATTCATACCATAAATAAATCCCTCCATAGCAGGAGCAAAATAACCTTGCATTATTTTGTTTACATCACTACCTTCTGCAAGTAGGATGTTTTCAAAACCGTCTTGCGCTTTTGTATTGGTTGATAGAACAAATACGCCTATAAAAATTAAAGTATACTTTTTCATTTTTTTTAAATAGTTTAGATTCGTTGATAAATTTGGTTAATTTTTTCTTAAATTCTAGGCTAAAGTAAAAAAAAAATGCACAACTTTAATAAAAGTGTGCATTTATTATATGTTGTTAAATTTTATTAAACATCTATTTTAGCATATTTCGCATTCTTTTCAATGAAATCTCTTCTTGGAGGAACTTCATCACCCATTAACATAGAGAATACTCTGTCTGCTTCAGTCATGCTGTCTATAGTAATTTGACGTAAGGTTCTAAATTCAGGATTCATGGTTGTGTCCCATAATTGCTCAGCATTCATCTCTCCCAAACCTTTGTAACGTTGAATGGTAACTCCACCACCCATTTTTTGAGAAATTAAATCACGTTGATTGTCGTCCCAAGCATATTCTCTTTTTTGTCCTTTTTTCACTAAATACAATGGAGGAGTAGCAATATAAATATAACCCTGTTCAATCATTTCTCTCATAAAACGGAAGAAGAAAGTTAATATTAAGGTTGCAATGTGCGAACCATCAACGTCAGCATCACACATAATTACTACCTTATGATAACGAATTTTTGATAAATTCAATGCTCTTGGATCTTCTTCTGTACCAATAGAAACCCCCAATGCAGTAAACATATTTTTAATTTCTTCGTTTTCAAAAACTTTGTGCTGCATGGCTTTTTCTACGTTCAAAATTTTTCCACGTAAAGGTAAAATAGCTTGGAAGTTTCTGTCTCTTCCTTGTTTTGCAGTTCCACCTGCAGAATCTCCCTCAACCAAGAAAATTTCACATTGAGCTGGATCAGTTTCAGAACAATCAGATAATTTACCTGGCAAACCACCAATACTCATCACCGTTTTTCTTTGAACTAATTCACGGGCTTTTTTGGCTGCATGACGCGCTGTTGCTGCTAAAATTACTTTTTGTACTATAGCTCTAGCATCATTCGGATTTTCTTCTAAATAAATAGTCAACATATCAGAAACAGCCTGAGAAACTGCTGCTGTAACCTCTCTGTTTCCTAATTTGGTTTTTGTTTGACCTTCAAATTGAGGCTCTTGAACTTTTACAGAAATAATGGCTGTTAATCCCTCTCTAAAGTCATCACCAGCAATTTCGAATTTTACATTTTTCAACAATCCTGAATCGTCAGCATATTTTTTTAAAGTAGTGGTTAAACCACGTCTAAAACCTGCTAAATGAGTACCTCCTTCATGCGTATTGATGTTGTTTACATATGAATGTAAATTTTCAGCATAGGAAGTGTTGTAAACCATCGCAACTTCTACTGGAATACCATTTTTTTCTCCTTCCATAGAAATCACTCTTGCAGTCAAGCTTTCACGAGTTGAATCTAAATATCTTACAAATTCTGGTAATCCTTCGTCTGAATAAAAAGTCTCTGAAATAAAATTACCTTCATCATCTGTTTTTCTTTTATCTGTTAATTTGATGGTTACACCTTTATTTAAAAACGACAATTCGCGCATTCTGTTAGCTAATGTTTCATAGCTGAATTCAGTAGTTTGCTGAAAAATTGATTTATCTGGTAAAAAGGTAACTATAGTTCCTGTAAAATCGGTCTCACCAATTGTTTTTACAGGATACAATGCTTTTCCGCGTTCGTATTCTTGTTGCCAAATTTTTCCATTTTTATGAACAGTAGCTGTTAAATGGTCAGAAAGTGCGTTTACACACGAAACTCCAACTCCATGCAATCCTCCAGAAACTTTATAAGAATCTTTATCAAATTTTCCTCCAGCACCAATTTTTGTCATTACTACTTGTAATGCAGAAACGCCTTCTTTTTTGTGAATATCTACTGGAATTCCACGTCCATTATCTTTGGTTGTAACAGAATTGTCTTCATTGATAGTAACTTCAATAGTGTCACAGTGACCACCCATAGCTTCGTCAATGGAATTGTCTACAACTTCGTAAACCAAATGATGTAAACCACGCACTCCAATATCGCCAATATACATGGAAGGACGCATTCTTACATGCTCCATTCCTTCTAATGCCTGAATACTATCTGCTGAATATTCGTATTTTTTTTCTTCGCTCATTGTTCAATGAATTGTTTGATTTTTAAAAATTTCAAACTCAAATTTACAATTTTATGAATTGATTTCAAGACTTTTTAGCAAGATTCTTTTAAAATTATCAACATTTATTAAAAAAGAGAAAGTGTCTTAAATCGTCTATAAATGGCTTTATTTTTAAAATTTCGAATTTTTTATGTTTTAAAAAAGTTGTAAATAAAAAAAATCTCGCATTTGCGAGATTTTGAAATTTAATATTTTTTAAAAAGCTTACTTTTTGATGACTTTAACGTTCATTTCTTCTACTTTTTTGTCAGAAAGTGGAGATGGACTTCCAAAAAGTAAATCTTCTGAGGTACCTGTTTTTGGGAATGCCATTACTTCTCTGATAGATGATTTTTTCTCTAAAATCATCATCAAACGATCTATTCCCCATGCAATTCCTCCATGAGGTGGTGCTCCATATTGAAAAGCTTTATACATGGTTCCAACGCTTTTAAGCATTTCTTCTTTGTTGTACCCCATGTTTTTATAAGTTGCTTCTAAGATTTCTGATTTGTGCGCTCTCACAGATCCACCACCAATTTCGTAACCGTTTAAAATCAAATCGTATTGTTGCGCAATAATACTTCCAATTTCATTGTCATTGCCATCCAAATGTTTTGCTAAATCTTTTACAGCAGGCATTGAAAATGGATTGTGGGTAAAAGTCCATCTTCCATCATCGTTTTTTTCAAACATTGGAAAATCAATTACCCAAGCAGGTCTCAGTTCTTTTGGATTGATGAGTTTTAGAATTTTCCCCATTTCTTGACGAACTGCATCCAATGCTTTATTAGCAGTTGCATAATCAGCAGCTGAGAAAAATACAATATCACCAATTTGAGCTTTGGTTGCTTCAATAATTTTTACGGCAATTTCCTCTCCTAAAAATTTAATAATTGGTGATTGCAACTCATTTTCATTGACAATAATATACGCTAAACCTCCCAAACCATGTTGTTGTGCAATCGCAGTTAAGTTTTCAATTTGACCTTTTGACATTCGTTTATTGCCTTGTTCTTTTGCTGAAACTTTAATGCATTTTACAATTCCGCCATCTTCAATAGGTTTGCTAAATACTTGAAAAGTAGTTTCTTTTACAATATCAGTAATGTCTTGCATTTGCAATCCAAAGCGTAAATCAGGTCTGTCACAGCCATAAAAATCCATGGCTTCTTTATAAGTAATGATTTCAAAAGGTTTTAAAATCCATTGATTTCCATAGATTTTTGTAACCACTTCATTGAATAGTTTTGTATTCAAATCGATGATTTTTTGCATACTTGTGTATGCCATTTCCATGTCTAGTTGCGTAAATTCGGGTTGACGATCTCCACGCGAATCTTCGTCTCTAAAACAACGCGCTATTTGAAAATATTTTTCAAATCCACCAACCATCAACATTTGTTTGAATTGTTGTGGCGCTTGTGGTAAGGTATAAAATGAACCTGCTTGTTTTCTTGTTGGCACAATGAATTCTCTTGCTCCTTCGTCAGTTCCTGCAGTTAAAATAGGTGTTTCAATTTCTAAGAATTCTTCTTCATCCAACAAATCACGTAACAATTTAATCACTTTATGACGATTGATAATTGCCTTGCGAACTTCCTCATTTCTATGGTCTAAAAACTTATATTGAAAGCGAACATTTTCATTCGATTTTGTAGCTCTTTTGATTTCAAAAGGCAAGGTTTTGGATAAATTCAGAATTTCTAAATGGGTTGTTTCCAATTCTATTTTTCCAGTTCTTAAACTCAAATTATAGTCGTCTTCATTTCTTTGGACGACAATTCCTGTAACCATAATGACAGTTTCAGGTTTTAATTTAACCAAATCATCTAAATTCGGGAAAGATTCTCTACTCAAACGAACTTGAAAAATTTCGTAACTAGAATCCCGAACATCAATAAAAATCAATTCTCCATGATCACGAACACTTGAAACCCAACCAGCCAAAGTAATTTCACTAGAAATTGAGTTTTCAGAAAGTTCAGAAATTTTATGAGTTCTGTAGTTTTCTTTGATGATGATTGGAATTTTTTGTAATTCCTCTTCGTCTTTATTTTCAGATTTTTGAGTTTTTACTTTGGATAAAACTGAATTAGCTCCAATTTTTTGAGGGATAGTTATTTCTGAATCGCTTTCTAATTGTCTCAAAATTTCTTCACGAACAATTTTCCCTGAAGCGCCTTTTCCGATAATTGCAATTACTTTTCCAACTAAAATTCCTGATTTTCCTTCATTTCCTGCTTTTATTTCATCCGCAATTGAACTATTATCTTGAATCACTTTTTGAACAGCTGCAATTATTTTTTCGTTTGAAATGGTATTTTCATCAAAATATTTATTGTAGTCAAAAGTTTGATCTTTCAAATAATTTAAAATAGCATTTTGAACTAAAACAGCCGTGATTTTTTCATCCTTAAAAAGTTGAAAAATCTCTGTCAAATGCGAAACATCGTGGATGTTTTTATATTCGTCAGCGCCAATATTATTCACCAATGTTTTGGCAACAAAAGATGGATCTTGAAGTACATTATTGATTGCTACAAAAGTTTCTGAACGCAAAGAATCTGCTGTGAAAAATTTGGCATCTTGAGGCAAAACTCCGCCTTTAATCAAAATAGATTCCACCGCAAAAGGCAATGAACTAATATCAACATCAATCGAATCAATTGCATTTTTGATATTTACAAAAGGAATATCTGGCTCAGTTATAAATCGATAATCCGCTTCAAATTCCTTTTTACGCATGGTTTTGGTTTGCTTCAAATCAGCATCAAACAAAACTGTGGTTTGTTCGGGTCTAAAAGCTTTATTTTCAATAAAGTAGTTGAGTTGTTTTTCAACTTCTTCTTTCAAAGCTTCCACCATAAATTTGAATGAATTCAAGTTTTTAATCTCCGTTCTTGGATTCAAATGATAGCTGTGTTTTTTTCTGAGTGATACAGAAACATCCGATTTAAACTCACCTTTTTCTAGATTTGCCTCAGAAATTTTTAAATTCTGAACAATTCTATGAATGTATTGTGCATACGTTGAAGCATCTTCTATATGACGAATGCAAGGTTCTGTAACAATTTCAATCAAAGGAACACCCGCTTTGTTGAAATCAACTAGCGAAATTTCTTTTTCATGGAGCAATTTTGCGGCATCTTCTTCAATATGAACTTGCGTTAAATTTACGGTAAATTGCGATCCATCATTTCTGAAACAAGACACTTGTCCATCAGGAATGATAGGATTATGAAATTGCGTTATTTGTATATTTTTTGGGTTGTCAGGATATTCGTAATGTTTTCTATCCCAAGAAATTATCTCATTTGAAAAGGATGATTTTACTGCTTTTCCAAAATAAATTGCTTTTTTAATCGCTTCTTTATTTACAGCTGGCAAAACGCCCATTTGTCCAGTACAAACCGAACAAATATGTTGATTTGGTTGATCAGTTTCTTGAGTTGGACAAGAACAAAACAATTTTGTTTTTGTATTCAATCGCACATGCGTTTCCAAGCCAATTACGAGCTCTAAATCATGTATTTTCAGCAATTCGTTTACTTGTTCTAGTTCCATTATATGACCTCTTTTAAGAAGTTTGCGAATTTTAGTAACAATTCGTCGTTATTTTTTGCGGCAGAAAGTTGCATTCCTGTTGATGTTCCTTGTGGAATTGTAAGCGTAGGCAATTGCCCTAAACTAAATCCAACTGTGTAAGCATCAGACAGATACATAGCTAAAGGATCTTTTAAACTATCGCCAATTTTTGGAGGTGAATTTGGAGTAACTGGAGATATAATTACATCTACTTCTCGAAAATCATTTTCAAAATTTTCAGCAATTTGATCTCTAATACTCAATGCTTTTAGATAAATATCATCAGAAAAACCTTGAGATAATACTTGATTTCCACCCACAATTCTTCTTTTTGTTTCTTCAGAAAAATTTTCAGAGCGAGTAATTGAATAGGTATCTTTTAAATTTTTTTCTTCCATTCTATTGCCATAATTTGTACCATCTAATCTTGATAAATTAGAGGCAGTTTCAGCCATAGCCAATGTGTAATAAGTTGCTATTAAAATTTCTGAGTCAAAAAAATCGAGTTCTTTCACTTGAATTCCTGCAGCTTTTATTTTTTCAATTGCTTTTAAAAAATCTGATTTTATGGTTGCATCAATAGCATCATTTTCAATGAAATTTTTAAAATATCCAATTGTTTTTATTTCATCGGATTTTGAAATTTTTTCATCAGAAATTTCTTCAGAGAAATATGTGGTTTGATCTTTAATATCAATACCACTAATGGTATTTAATACAATTCTGAGGTCTTCAATACTTGTTGTAATTGGACCCACACAGTCTGTAGAAGAAGCGTATGCAAGCAATCCAAAACGTGAAATGCGTCCATAAGTTGGCTTTAAACCATATACTTTATTGTATCCTGCAGGTTGCCTAACTGAACCTCCAGTATCACCACCAATTGAAAAAGTGGTATAGTTTTTTGCCACATTTACAGCAGATCCTCCACTTGATCCACCTCCAACTAAATCTGAATTTAAGGCGTTTTTTACAGCGCCAAAAATAGTATTTTCAGAAGATGAACCATGGCCAAAACTATCACAATTTTCTTTTACAATAGGAATTGCACCAGCATCTATCAATTTTTGAATGGCAGTTGCAGTGTATGCAGCTTTGTAGTTTTTTAAAAAATTAGCACTTGCAGTTGTGTAAGTTCCTTGAAGCATAAACACATCTTTTACGCCAAAAGGGATGCCTTCTAAAAGTCCTATTTTTTCGCCTCTTTTAATTTTTTCATCTACTTTTTGCGCTTTTTCCAAAGCCAAATTTTCTAAAAGTGAATTGACAGTGTTGTACGTGTTTGGTTTAAGTAAATTCAATTTTTCTTGAACCAATGCTGTACAAGTTATTTTTTTATCAACGAGTTGTTGATGAATTTCTCTAATTTGTGATTCCATATTTATTCTTCAATAACTTTGGATACCACTAAATATCCATTTTTTTCTTTTGGAAAGTTTTCAATGATAATTTTTTTCTCTAAATCGCTACTTTCTATGATGACATCTTCTCTTAATTGTTCCAATGAAACTGCATTTTGATGATTTTTTGAGCTAAAATTGGATGATGATGAATTGGCATTTTTAATAACATCAAACAATTTAGATACAGTTTCAGAAGGTTTTGCGCCTTTGATACTCGACAAAATATCAACAGTCATTAAGTTACTCATCAGTCAATTTTATTTAAATTATCTTTTAATTCCGGGTCAAAACTACAAAAGTTTTATGAGTGATTAAACTTTCTATAAATAAAACACACCAACAATTTTAATAAAAAATCATTGGTGCGTAGATTAATTCAGTAAATTCAAATCAAACACATGTTTTGAAATGCAAATGACCAATATATTATGATTAATGTAAATTAAAAGTCTATAAATGATTATAAAATATAACTAAAATATTGAAATAAGTTATAATTTGTAATTAAAAAATTTATAATTTAAGAAAGTGTTAAGAAACTTAAAAAAATCATCATAAAATTTGTGCAACTAAAAAACCCTTTCTACATTTGTTGCTCAATGAAGAATCAAAAAAACATATGGTGGTGGAACTCTCTTAACTAACTAAGTGAGAAAAAATCCTATACTTAAAAATATATAAAAGGCTTATCTCACGATAAGCCTTTTTTTAATGATATTGAAATCAATTCAATGAAATGATGAAAAAAATTCAATTTAAAACCATTTTTAAAACAAAAATTGCAGATACTATAACGCCTGTAGGCTTGTATTTGCGTTTTCGTGACAAATATGCAAATACATTATTATTAGAAAGTTCTGATTATCATAGCAAAGAAGAAAGTTACTCTTTTATATGTATTGAACCTCTGATTACAATTCAAGCTAAAAATCATTGTTTGAGTTTTTCTTATAAGGAAGAAGTATTGTCTAATGAAAAAATAGGAAAAAATTTCAATCAACTTTTTGAAAATTACAGCAAGAAAATCAGTTTAGATTGTCCTGATGAATTGAAATCTTTCAACGGATTGTATGGTTATACAACCTATGATTCCGTTCAATATTTTGAAAATATTGTATTAAATGTAAAGGAAGCACCTTCTGCAATTCCGTTGTTACAATATAGCTTTTACAGATTTATTATTGCCATCAATCATTTTAATGATGAAATGATGTTGATTGAAAATATTGAATCAGATCAAGAATCTCGTATTCAAGAAATTCAAAAAATCATTGATGCTCAAGCGTTTAATACTCAAAAATTTGAAACTGTTGATGAGGAAACTTCCAATTGTACCAATGAAGATTTCAAAGAGTATGTAGTCAAAGCAAAATCGCATTGCAAACGTGGAGATGTTTTTCAATTGGTTTTATCACGTCAATTTCAACAAAAATTCAAAGGAGATGAATTCAATGTTTACAGAGCTTTACGTTCTATAAATCCTTCACCATATTTATTTTATTTTGATTATGGTTCATTCAAATTGATGGGTTCATCACCAGAAGCCCAAATTAAAATTTCAAAAGGAAAAGCCATCATTAATCCAATTGCAGGTACTTTCAGAAGAACAGGTGATATGGCGCAAGATATTCAATTAGGAAAAAAGTTAGCTGCAGATAAAAAAGAAACTGCTGAACATGTAATGCTGGTTGATTTAGCACGAAATGATTTGAGTAAACATGCTGATAATGTTGAAGTAGAGGTTTTTAAAGAAATCCAATATTTTAGTCATGTAATTCATTTGGTTTCTACTGTTTCTGGGCAATTAAAAGGAAATCCCATAGAAATTGTGGGGGATACTTTTCCTGCAGGAACCTTGAGTGGTGCTCCAAAATACAAAGCAATGCAATTGATTGATACCTATGAAAATCAATCTCGTGGATTTTATGGTGGTGCAGTTGGGATTATTGGTTTGGATGGTTCTGTGAATTTGGCAATCGCAATTCGTTCTTTTGTAAGTAAAAATAACGTGTTGTATTATCAAGCAGGAGCAGGAATTGTGATTCATTCTGATGAAGAAAAAGAACTACAAGAAGTAAATAATAAGCTAGCAGCTCTAAAAAAAGCGCTGATTTTAGCGGAGAAAATATAAATCAGCTATTAGCCATTTGCTAAAAGCTAAAAGCCAAAAGCTAAAAGTAAAAAAATGAACATATTAATTTTAGACAATTACGATTCCTTTACATACAACCTAGTTCATATGGTTGAAAAAATCACTGGTAAATTTCCATCAGTTTTTAGAAATGATGAAATTAGTATTGAAGATGTTGGAAAATTTGACATGATTGTGTTGTCTCCAGGTCCAGGAATTCCTGATGAAGCCGGAATTTTAAAAGAAGTTATTAAAACTTATTCAGGAAAAAAACCGATTTTTGGAGTTTGTTTAGGATTGCAAGCAATTACCGAAGTTTTTGGAGGAAAAATCATCAATTTAGACGATGTTTTTCATGGAGTTGCAACAGAAATGACAGTTACAGATTCAACAGCTACCATTTTTAAAGATGTTCCTGAAAAATTTATGGCAGCAAGATATCATTCTTGGGCAGCAACTGATGAAGGATTTCCAGAGGAATTGAAAGTTACAGCTCGAGATGAAGATGGTGGAATTCAGGCATTAGAACATATTCATTTTCCAATTTCAGCAGTTCAATTTCATCCTGAGTCAATTTTAACAGATGTTGGTGAACAGTTGGTTCGTAATTTTATTGAAAGTCAAAAAGCTAAAAGCCAATAGCGAGTAAAAAAATGAAAGAAATTCTAAACAAACTATACAATCACGAACGTTTATCAAAATCGGAAGCAAAACAGGTTTTGAAAGATATTGCTGCTGAAAAATTCAATGAAACTCACTTAGCATCTTTCATGACAGTTTTTATGATGAGACCAATTTCTGTAGATGAATTGGCTGGTTTTCGTGATGCGTTGAAAGAATTGGCTATAAAAATTGATTTTTCTGATTTCAATACGATTGATATTGTTGGAACTGGAGGAGATGGAAAAAATACGTTCAATATTTCAACAATAACCTCATTTATTGTTGCAGGAACAGGACAAAAAGTTGCCAAACATGGCAATTATTCTTTGTCATCGCAATCTGGCTCTTCAGATATGTTAGAAAGTTTTGGATACGAATTTACGAATGATGAAAGCATTTTAAAAAATCAACTAGAAAAAGCAAATATTTGTTTTTTACACGCACCCAAATTTCATCCAGCCATGAAAGCAGTTGGGCCCACAAGAAAAGCGTTGGCTTTGAAAACATTTTTCAATATTTTAGGACCTTTAGTAAATCCAAGTTCGCCAAAAAATCATTTTTTAGGAACTTATAATTTAGAAGTTGCACGTTTATATCATTATATTTTACAAGATGAAAATTGCAACTACGGAATTGTACATGCTTTGGATGGTTATGACGAAATTTCATTGACAAGTGCTTTCAAAATTTTTAGAAAAACAGGAGAAATAATGATTTCTCCAGAAGAATTAGGATTTAGAAAAGTTCCGCAAACAGCCATTTTTGGAGGAAATTCAGTAGCAGATGCTGCAAAAATTTTCAAAACAATTTTAGATGGAAATGGCACAGAAGCACAAAATAATGTAGTGTTAACAAATGCTGCTTTTGCCCTGCAAATTGTAGATGAAACCAAAACTTTTGAAACAGCTCTAGAAGAAGCAAAAAATTCGCTTTTTGGATTAAAAGCAAAATCAACCTTAGATAAATTAGTAAGTATAAGATAATGACTATTCTCGATAAAATCATCGCATTCAAAAAAAAGGAAGTTGCAAAAATCAGAGCAGAAGTTCCTTTGAAAAAATTAATAGAAAGTCCAAATTTTAACAGAGACGTTTTTTCATTAGAAAAATCCTTACTCGATTTGAATTCTACTGGAATTATTGCCGAATTCAAACGTCAATCTCCATCAAAAGGAATCATCAATGACAAAGTGAGTATTACCGAAGTTACACAAGGTTATTTAGATGCCAATGTTGCTGCACAATCTATTTTAACAGATTTGTCTTTTTTTGGAGGAACTATGGCAGATTTGATGGAAGCAAGAGTTATCAATCAAGAAAAACCCATTTTAAGAAAAGATTTTATTGTAGATGGATTTCAAATTGTGGAAGCAAAAGCCATTGGTGCTGATGTTATTTTGTTGATTGCAGCCTGTTTAACTCCTTTAGAATTGAAAAATTACGGAATTCTTGCTAAAGAATTGGGGTTGGAAGTTTTGTATGAAGTGCATACTCAAGAAGATTTGGATAAAATTGGTGATTTAGACAATAAAATTATCGGAATCAATAATCGAAATTTAAACACTTTTGAAGTTGATTTAGAACATTCCATTAAATTGGCAAGTCAAATTCCTGATAGTTCTATTAAAGTTTCAGAAAGTGGAATTTCTGATCCAAGAATTATTACAGGATTAAAAGAATACGGATTTCAAGGATTTTTGATTGGTGAAAATTTTATGAAAGAAGAAAATCCAGGAGAAGCTTGTTTGGAGTTTATAAACCAAATAAAATAATAAGCCTATCCTAACCTTCCCAAAGGGAAGGAACTCATGCTTAAAAGAAATAGAGTTACGATAAATTAATGAATAGTAAATTTTGAATAATAAAGAAGTAAATAAATCAGAAATTTCAGGATTTCCCCCTTTGGGGGGAAGGGGGCTTTTATTAAAAGTTTGTGGAATGAAATTCACGGAAAACATCCTTCAAGTTGCTGAATTGCAACCTGATTATTTAGGATTTATTTTTTATGAAAAATCAAAAAGAAATTTTGAAGGAATCATTCCAACATTATCAAAAAGCATCAAAAAAACAGGTGTTTTTGTTGATGAATATATAGAAATTGTAGTTTCATTATTAGAAGAATATCAGTTAGAAGCTGTTCAATTACATGGAGATGAATCTGTTGATTATATCAAAGAATTGAAAAGTCATTTACCAAAAGTTGAAATTATCAAAGTTTTCAGTATCAAAGATTCGTTTTATTTTGAAACTTTAAAACCATATTTAGAAGTGGTAGATTATTTTTTATTTGACACCAAAGGCGATGAAAAAGGAGGGAATGGAATTCAGTTTGATTGGCGCGTTTTAGAAAAATATCCTTTTGAAAAACCTTTTTTTTTAAGTGGAGGAATTGGTTTGGAAGATGTTAAGAAAATAAGAGAGATTACCAATTCAACATTGCCAATTTATGGTATTGATATCAATAGTAAATTTGAAAGTAAACCAGGATTTAAAAATATTGAAGAGATAAAAAACTTCAAAAAACACATATTATGACATCAAAATATCAACCAGACAAAAATGGTTATTTCGGACAATTTGGAGGAGCATTTATCCCAGAATTATTGTACCCAAATGTGAAAGAATTGGAGGATAATTACATCCAAATTATTGAATCAGAAGAATTTCAAAAGGAATACAAATCCTTATTGAAAGATTTTGTGGGACGTCCAAGCCCTTTGTATTTTGCAAAACGTTTATCCGCAAAATATGGTGCTCAAATTTATTTGAAAAGAGAAGATTTAAATCACACAGGAGCTCATAAAATCAACAATACTATTGGACAAATTTTAATTGCTCAAAAATTGGGTAAAACAAAGATTATCGCTGAAACTGGTGCTGGTCAACATGGAGTTGCAACAGCCACAGTTTGTGCATTAATGGGATTAGATTGTACCGTTTTTATGGGCGAAAAAGATATAGTGCGTCAAGCTCCAAACGTTGCAAGAATGAAAATGTTAGGTGCAAAAGTAGTACCTGCAACAAGTGGCTCAAAAACTCTAAAAGATGCAACAAACGAAGCAATTCGTTATTGGATTCAACATCCTGAAACTTTCTATTTAATTGGATCTGTGGTCGGTCCACATCCTCATCCTGATATGGTTGCGCGTTTACAAGCTGTCATTTCCGAAGAAATGAAATGGCAATTGAAAGAAAAAACGGGTAATGAAAATCCTGACACCATTATTGCTTGTGTTGGTGGTGGGAGTAATGCTGCAGGGGCATTTTATCATTATATGGATGATGAAGAGGTTGAATTAATTGCTGTGGAAGCTGCAGGTTTGGGCGTAAATTCTGGTGAAAGTGCAGCAACCTCTCAACTAGGTCAAGTAGGGATTATTCACGGGAGTAAAACCATTTTAATGCAAGATGAATATGGACAAATTGTGGAGCCTTATTCCATTTCAGCAGGATTAGATTATCCTGGAGTAGGTCCTTTGCACGCGTTTTTATACGAAAGTGGCAGAGCAACATTTATGAACGCAACTGATCAAGAAGCTTTGGATGCAGCTTACGAATTGACAAAAATTGAAGGAATTATTCCTGCTCTAGAAACGGCTCATGCTTTGGCAGTTTTACCAAAAATGACTTTGAAAAAAGACCAAGTGATTGTGATTAATTTATCAGGTAGAGGTGATAAAGATTTAGAAACTTTTATCAAACATTTAAAAGAGTAATCAATGAATTCAGTTAAGAGAATTTTTCAACATAAAAGTCAGCAAATTTTATCCATTTACTTCACAGCAGGATTTCCAAAATTAGCAGATACAACTACAATTATTAAAGAATTAGAAAAATCGGGAGTTGATTTTATTGAAGTTGGTTTGCCATATTCTGATCCTTTAGCAGATGGTCCAACTATTCAAAAAAGTAGTCATGAAGCATTGCAAAATGGTATCAATTTAGATATTGTTTTTGAACAATTGATGTCTATCAAAAACACGAATAAAACACCACTAGTTTTGATGGGTTATCTAAATCAAATGCTAAAATATGGTGAACATAAATTTTGTCAAAAAATAGTTGAATGTGGAATTGATACGGTTATTTTGCCAGATTTACCAATGGTTGAATTTGAAAATCACTATAAAGAATTGTTTGATGCTTATGGCATAACAAACGTATTTTTAATTACACCACAAACTACTGAAGAACGTATCAAAAAAATTGATGATTACACCAAAAGCTTTATTTATATGGTAGCTTCAAGTTCAATTACAGGTGCAAAAGGCGAAATTTCTAAACAGCAAATTGATTATTTCGAGCGGATTAAACAAATGAATTTAAAAAGTAATTTGGTAATTGGTTTCGGAATTTCTGACAATAAAACATATTCAAAAGCTTGTGAGTATGCCAATGGTGCAATCATTGGTTCAGCATTTATTAATTTTTTAGAACAAAATAGCGTTGCTAAAATTGATGAATTTGTATTGTCTATTAAAAAATAAATAATTATTTTAAAGTGTTTGAACAATAATTACTCCATTTGCGCCCCTTGAGCCATAAGCTGAGGTTTCAGTTCCTTTTAATACTTTAATATATTTAATGTCAGTAGTTACTATATTACTAAATGCATCTTGCTCTATAGGGTTTCCATTTAATATTAACAAAGGATTTCTACTGCCATTAATAGAATTATAACCTCTAATAATAATTCTGTTTTCAGAATCTATATTAACACCTGGTACTTTACCTCTTAGGTAATCGTAAATATTTCTGTATTGTATTGGATTGTCATTTTTGTAATTAGTATTTTCAGATAATAGATTAAAATCCTTGTTTTCAGTTAAAACTAATTCAAGGTTAGTTTCTCCTTTATATTTTATTTTTTTTATTCCAATACTTGGAAAAAATGCGGCTATTTCATCTGGAGCAATCTTAGAAGATATTTTAAAATTTCCATTTTCATTTGTTGTTCTATTTTGCTTTTTGTTATTAATTAAAATAATTGCCCCAGGAATAGGTTTGTTGTTGAAATCTTTTACGGTTATTGTTAATTTGATGTCTTCGTCTTTTTCTTGAGAGAAAGTTATTGCTGATAATAAAATCAGAGCAAATAGAAATGTTTTTTTAAGGATGTTCATGATTGAGAAAATTTATATTTTTAAAAATTGATATTAATTTACACTAGGTAAAAATACTGCATTATGATTTTTTTTAAATACAAATTTTGTTAATTTTTAAAAAAACTACAAATAAAGTCAGATTTTAAAGCGTATTTTAAATTTTAATAGACTTTTTCTCCATGTAAAAAAGTTGATTTAACATTAGTTTTTGGAATTTCTTTTCCTTCAACTTTCATGATATCTTGACTTAAAATCACGAAATCTGCAAATTTCCCCACTTCAATACTGCCTTTTTCATGTTCTTCAAAATTGGAATAGGCTGCCCAAATTGTCATTCCCTTCAGTGTTTCTTCTCTTGATAATGCATTTTCCATTTGAAATCCTTTTTCAGGATAATTTGCTTTGTCTTTTCTAATAGTTGCTGCATAAAATGTTAAAAACGGATTAACTTCTTCTACTGGAAAATCAGTTCCTAAGGCTATTTTGCCGTAAACGTTTAATAAATCTTTAAAAGCATAAGCTCCTTTCATGCGTTCTTTTCCAATTCTGTCTTGTGCCCAATACATATCAGAAGTTGCGTGTGTAGGTTGCACAGAAGGTAAAATATTATCAAAATTTTTGAAATCCTCTGGAGAGATTATTTGTGCATGCTCAATTCGCCAACGACTATTTTTTTTGTTTTTCAACACTTCTTTATACGTTTTTAATAGCCAAGTGTTTGCTGAATCTCCAATTGCATGTGTATTCATTTGAAATTCTGAAGCAGCAATTTGTCTTGCAATTTCACGATATCTTTCAGGGGCATAAATTAATGCACCAAAATGATTTTCTCTATCTGAATACGATTTGCGCATTGCAGCGCCTCTTGAGCCTAAAGCGCCATCACCATACACTTTAAATGAGCGAACATTTAATTTATCAGTTTTGTAAATTCCTTTGTTGATGTAGTAGTCAATTTGTGCTTGATTATCTCCTGAAATCATGGCATAAATCCGCATTTTTAAATCATTAGTTTGATGTAAACTATCTATCAATTCAATCGTATTTTTGTCAATTCCTGCATCATCAACTGTTGTTAAACCGTAAGAAAAACAAATTTTTTGTGCATCAAGCAAACCTTGAATAGCTTCTAGTTTTGATGGCTCAGGAATTTTGATAAAATCCATAGCAGCATCAATTAAAACTCCTGTCATTTTTCCATCTTTTACGATGATTTCACCACCCGAAACTTTGGTGTTTTCATCAATTCCTGCTAAATCAATGGCAGCTTGATTTACCAAAAGTGCATGACCATCAACTCTTCTAATTGCTACAGGAATTTTTGGAAACAACGCATCTAGTTTGTCTTTTGTTGGAAATTCTTTTACCTCCCAATCATTTTGGTCCCAACCACGACCTGTAATAAAAGTGGCATTTTTTTCTTTTTGAAAAGCAACTAATTTTTCTAATACTTCATCATAACTTTTGGTACCTTCTAAACTTACTTTTTGTTGTTGTAAACCCATTCTATAAAAATGGCAGTGAGCATCAATCAAACCAGGAACTATGGTTTGATTTTGAGCATCAATTAAATTATCAGATTGATATTTTTTCTGAATTTCTTCATTGGAACCTACAGCAACAAATTTTCCGTTTTTCACAGCAAATGCTGCTACAACATCAAATGAATCGTTAACAGTATAAGTATTAGAATTGATGACAATTAAATCTACTTTTTCTTTTTGACAAGCGATAAAAAGAAACAAAAAAGCAATAATTAAACTTAATTTTTTCATGATAATTTATGAGTTTATATACACAAAATAGATTCCGTATAAGAGTAAAAACTGCAAAGGAATTCTAGCAATTGCAACTTTTTTAGAACCAATTGCGGGTCTTTTTTTAGTAACATCCCAAATATGGATAGGCAAGAAAATTACCAATAAAATGATGATTCCAAGAGAAGCTAGTTTTATGGTATCTTGAAAAAACAAACCAAATCCAACACTAAATTCTAAAATTCCAACAACATAATTCACCAATTTTTTAGGTAAAAAATCAGGAATGAAATGTTTGAAAAAATTTGGTTTTACAATATGCATTATTCCTGCAAAACAGAAAAATCCACCATAAATAATTTTCAATACCAACATTGTAATTACCATACAATTAAGGCTTTACAGGAGTATTATTGTAAAGATATTTATCCATTAAATAAATGATTCCTGCCATTGAAGCACTTCCTAATTCTAGTTCACGTTTGTTAACTTTATCAAAAGTATCTCTGCTTGTGTGATGATAATCAAAATAGCGTTGAGAATCTGGTCTGTACCCAACTAAAGTAATATTTTCGTTTTTTAAGGGACTAATATCTGCTCCTGATCCTCCTTTTTCAATATCATGCAAACCATAGGGAGCTAAAAGTTTTTTCCAACTAATCAATAAATCTGTATTTGCTGTATTTGCATCAATTGAAAATCCTCTTGGAGTGTGGCCACCAGCATCTGATTCTAAACCTCCAATATGATTTTCTTTATTCAGTTTTGCCAATTCAGCATATTTTTTTGCACCTCTTGTGCCATTTTCTTCATTCATAAAAAAGACAACTCGCAACGTATTTTTTGGTTTGATGTTGTTCTTTTTGAACAAATAAGCCACTTCTAAAGATTGTACAATTCCTGTTCCATCATCATGAGCGCCTTCTCCTAAATCCCAAGAATCTAAATGACCACCAACTACAAAAATATTTTCAGGAGTTTTGCTTCCTTTAATTTCCCCAACAACATTGAATGATGGTGCGTCTGTCAAATTTTTACAACTTTGTTTGAAGTAGAATTGTAAGGTTGGATTTTGTTTCAAATCGGCACTCAGTATTTCAGCTGCTTGACTACTAATTGCAGCTGCAGGAATGTATTTTTCTTCTGGTAAATCAACATAACTCATGGTTCCTGTGTGTGGAAAATCGTCAATAGAATTGGTCATTGAACGAACAATTACGCCTTTTGCACCAAATTCTCCACAAACTGCTGCGCCTTGAACACGTTGATCAACACAACCTCCATAAGCTTTAAAAGTATGTATTTGTGTGTTGTCAAAAGCTCTATTGAAAAAGACAATTTTTCCTTGCATTTTAGTTCCTAAAGCTCTAGCTTCATCTAAACTTTTTACTTCTATGACTTCTGCAGAAATACCTTCAGATGGTGTTGCAATAGAAAAACCGAGCGCACAAATTGCTACATTTTTTTGTTTACCATTGATGGTGTAATTTGCAATTTCTTTTTCACCACGAATCCAATGTGGCACCATAACAGGTTGCAACCAAACAGAATCTAAACCTACTTCTTTCATTAATTTTTCACCCCATTCAACTGCTTTTTGAGCTTGAGTAGAACCAGACAATCTTCCTCCAATATTTTGAGTTAAATCGCGCAACCATTCGTACGATTTTCCTTCGATTAAAGCGCTGTCAAATAGTTGTTTGATGTTTGTAGAATCCTTTATTTCTTCTACTGATAATGCATCAGAAATAATTGCTTTTTCTTGCTTTTGTGCACATGAAAAAAACAAAAAAGAAGTAAAAATTAAAAGTGTGATTGCTCTCATTTGTGAATTGTAAATTTAGTTGCTAAAACTACAAAAAATAAAATGAAGAGTAATCTACCAATTTTTAAAAATCAAATTTATAAGTAACACCAGCTAAAAGCTGAAATCCTTGAACTTCAAAATTTGAAAATCGTTGGTAATTCGAATTTAACATATTATTCATTTTTAAAAACACCGTAAATTTGTCATTAAGATGGTATCCTCCATTCAAATTCAAGTCTAAAAAAGATGGGATGGATTGAGTTGTGCTGGTTGTTGAAGGAAAAACATTGGTATAAAGAACGTCTTTTCGGTTTCCAACAAATAATAAAGTTGAGGTTGCATACCATTTTTCATTTTTATATTTAGCCATGAAATTTGCTTGAATTGCGGGTAAATTCCAAGCTTCGTTTTGATTGGTTGTTGTATAATTATCAAATTGAATATGCGTTTCAAAATTGAGTCTTTTGCTAAACTCGTAATTCAATTCTGCGAAAATCGAAGTTGTTTTTACATCATCATAAACTACTCCAAATGAATTTCCGTATTCATAACCTCTCAACACAATTCCGTTTGAAGAAGTAGTTGTACCATCGGATTTTGAATTATTTTTTATAAACAAAGGTTTGTCTTGTTCGTTTTTGAAACTTGCAGAAATTGTATAGCTAATAGAATTGTTTAAAACACCATTAAATCCAACAAAAGCATTGAATCTTTCAGCTGTTTGTGTAATAAACATTGTTGGTGAAACAAACGGATTATCATCAACAAAATCTTTGTACGTATTAGTTTTTAAATTTCCTGAAATTCCCCCAAAAAACTGTAAATTTTCTTTTAATAATGCTTTTTGAACTTTAACATCTGGATACACTAAAAAATTAGTTACACTATTTTCTGCATCAAATGAAGTAAATATTTTTGCTCCTAATTTTATAGTAAAATCTTTGTAGGTTGTGTTGTATTCAGGAGCAATTTTTATAGTAAAAATATTGTAATTCAACACATCTGTAATTGCATAATTTGAAGCAAATGAGCCATTTAAATACTCTAATTTGGTTCCTATTTTTACATTTTCTCTTAAAAATCTTGTTGGAATGTCTAAATCAGTATTCAAGCCAATTAGAATTTCTTCACTATTAAAATCATCATTAAAATAAGAGATTGACAAATTACTTTTATCTACATAGGCATCTAAAAAATCCATTTCTCCAGTAGCATTGAAAAAATTGTACTCTTGTCTTTCATTGATAAATCTTGTGGTAGCATTGTTAATGAAATTCTGGTCAATTCCATACCAATTGTAATGATTTCTTTCTGAGTTTATAGTTACTTTCCAGTCAAAATAGCGTTCATCTTGTTTGTAAAAAATACTCATTCCGAGGTTTGAAAAATCACTATTTAAAACCGTATTTTCAATATTGTCAAAAGAGGCATTGTACTTGGCTGATAACCCAAATTCACTCTGAAAACGAGTGTTTTTATGTAAAAAAGTTTCGAAATAGGGTGAAGTATAATTTCCAAAACCAGCTGCTAAAAAATTGTCGTAGATTCTTTCTTTAACACCAACATCAATACCTTTTATAACCCCACTTTTTGGAATAAATGTAGAGGCAACAGGCACTGAAAAAATGGTATATTTTAGTGGTTGTTTTTTTGTTTTTTCTAATAAATTAATGCTTGGATTTGTAGATATTTTATTAGCATCAGCTATTTTTGGATTGTAAGTTGTTACAACTTCAACCACTTCTGTTTTTACGGTGTCTTTTACTTTTTCAGTTGTTTTCTTTTGAGAAAAAACATTGAAAACGCTTATGAATGCAAGAATTAGAAAACCTTTTTTCATTAATTTTTAATTTGTGGATTGATAGAATTATTCGTTTTAGATTCTGCGTCTTTAATTTTTATAAGTTCTGTTTTTGCTTCTCTGACAACATCTTCAAATTGAGGAAAATTTTTAATTACATTTTCTAAAATAAAAGTTGCTTGGTAGGCATCTTTTAAACCATAATAATTTTTTCCCATGATTACATAACTTTTCACTCCCCAATATTTGTAAGATGCATATTCAGCAATCAATTTTTTTACAATTTCGTTTGATTTTCCAAACGCTTTTTCTTGATTTTGAAAAAATGCTTCGTGATATAAAATTTCTGCTTTTAATTCTCCAACTGCTTTATTTTCAATGGTTTTATAATATTCTTTAGCTGTTTCAAAATCATTTAATTTAAATGAAGATCTTGCGATAATAGATTTTGCGTCAAGCTCTAAAGTAGGAGAAATACTCTCTTTCGATAATACTTTCTTGGCAAAAGTCAAAGATTTTTCAAAAGCTTCTTTAGAAAAATAAGCTTTCATTAAATTACTTTGCGCAAAAGCTGCATTTTCTGTAGCATATGCTTCTTGTTCTAAACGTTCTAATAATGGAATTGCAACATCATAATTTTCTTTTGATAGTTGAATTTCAGACAATTTTGCTAAGGCATCTTCACTAAAATTTGATTGTCCTGCTTTGATTACTTTCTCAAAATATGGAATGGCATTGTCAAACTCTTTTTCTTTAAAATAGGTGCTTGCCAAATAGTAATTTGCCTTTAAATCATTGGCTCCATCAGGATAATTTTGCAAATATTTTGTCAAACTTAAAATGGTATTTTGATTATTTGTGTCGTCAAAATATTTTCTTTCAGCAATTGTAAAAGCTGATTTTTCAAGCTCAGATTCACTCACATTTACAAAACGCAATGTTTTTGTCCAAGCCACAAAATCATCCAATTTATCTTCATCTATATAAATGTTTTTGGCATTGTTTACAGCCTCTAAAGCATCAGGCGAATTCGGAAATTTTGTAGTCGTAAGCTTGAATTTTTCAAGTGCTTTCCCGTTTTCATTACCATTGTAATACAACAAACCTTGTCTCACCAAAGCTCTTGGAATGAAAACACTTTTTGGGTAGCTTTTTTGCAAACGATCATAAGCTTCATGGGCTTCTTTCGAATTTTTTAAAGTTGTAAACGTGTTTGCTAATTGAAATAAGGCATCATCTTTTAAATCAGAATTTTCAAAATTATTGACTACTTTTTTTAAAGCATCAATTTTTTGCAAATTTTCGCCTCTAAAACCATGACTCATCCCAATTTGGTATTGAGCATAATCAGCTCCAATTCCGGTTTCATTTACAACTAATTGATAAGATTTAATAGCATCACCAAAGTTGCTAATTGCAAAATAACTATCAGCCAAACGCAAAGTTGCATCTTGTTTGATGGTATTTTCTAATTCCTTTTTTTGAAGCACCATTTTAAAAGAACGAATGGCTTCTGCATATTTATTAAGCTTAAAATAACAGTATCCCAAATTATAATCAACTACTTGAAGTTCTGGAGTTTTGCTTGTTTTTTCTAAGGTTTGTGAAGATAAAAATTTGGTCAAAGCTTCTTCAAATTTATTCAATCTGAACAATGCTTCTGCTTCCCAATAATAGCCTTTTTGAAAAATTTCGGGCGCTAAAGATTTCTTACTGATTGTAAAATAAGGCAATGCTTCTGCGTATTTTTTATCTGTAAATAATTGAATTCCTCTGTATAAAGAAACCTCTAATGTGAGTGTTGTATTGTCTTCTGATTTTTTCTTTTTCAAATAATTCAAGGCGCCTTCATAATCTTGTTGATGTATAAATGAATACACAACTAATTGATTTATTTCTTTGTAAGAAGTTGAATTTGGATAATTTTTCAGGTAATTTTGAAGTACATCAGCCACATTTTCAAACGGATTTCCTTCTTCATAACTCAATTTAGCATAATTTAAAGCTGCATCTTCTTTGATTTTTTGATTAAAATCCATTTCGCTTGCTGTTTTAAAAGCATTTAATGCCTCATTTTTTTTCTTAGTATTTAAATAACATTCAGCCAAATGATAATAGGCATTTTGAGAAACAGCATTTTTTTGATCGATAATTTTATTGAAAAAAGCAATGGCATTTTCAAAGTCATTTTGTTTGTAATAGGCATAACCCAATTGATAAAAATCGGTATTATTCCATTTTCCTTTTGTCCCTTTATAGTTTTTTAAATAAGGAATTGCAGCTGCATAATTTCCTAAATTGAAGTAACTTTCACCCACAATTTTTGAAATATCAGAAGCATCATCTCTCTTTTTATCCTTTAATAATTCCTCACCAACTTTAATACATCTTTCAAATTTTCCTGATTTAAAACTGATATCCAATAAATAATATGAAATTTCTGCTTTGTAAGATTCATTGTCAGCAATTTCTTTCAGAGTAGATTCTGCAATGCCATAATCCTCTAATTTATAGGCAATAAATCCGTAATAATATCTTGCATCATTACCATATTTTCCATCATTTATCAAGGGTAAAAAAAGATTTTTGGCTGCTGATAAATCTCCAGAAACCAATAAACTATATCCTGATTTAAAATTGAGTTCTTTTCTGTTTTCTTCCGAAAGCACTTCTTTATTTACTTTTTGATACCATTTTAAGGCGTATGCAGGTTTTTTGTTGGCGAAATAATAATTGCCAACATTAAAAAAAGCTTGATTTTTCTTGGTGCTGTTTGGATATGTTGCCACAAAATCCAATATTTTTTGATCAGCTGAAGTTTGCTGCAATTTTAAGGCGCACATTGCCTCAAAATAGGCTGCATCTGCTTTTAAATTTGAGTTTTCTTGACTATTTCTTACTACTTTTTCAAAAGATTTTTGAGCAGCTGTATAAGCTTTATTCTGATACAATTGCAGCGCATTAGTAAAATCGGTTAAAATACTCGTTTCAATACTAGATTGCTGGGAAAACTGCAACCCAGTTACTAATAAAAATAGGAAGGTGAGCAAATGATTTTTTGAAAAGCATTTTTTCATATCAATGAATTTAGTTGTATGGATAACGAATAAATATTCGATTTGTTTGAATAAATGTAAAATTTTATAAAATTTTAATACTTCAAATGTAAGAATTGTTATGATTTATTGAGGTAAAATCAATAGAAACTTATAAGTTTGTAGTGTTAACTTTTTTTTATGGAAAATACTGTTTTGCATCTAGAAAATGCAAATATTTATCAAGGAGATTCACTCGTTTTGTCGAACGTAAATTTAACCATCAATAAAGGTGATTTTTTTTACATGATAGGAAAAACTGGAAGTGGAAAAAGCAGTTTGATGAAAACTTTATATGCAGATATTCCTTTACTGGATGGAAAAGGAACTGTTGTTGGTTTTGATTTGGAAAAATTAAAAGATAAAAATATTCCGTATTTAAGAAGAAAAATCGGCATCGTTTTTCAAGGTTTTAAACTACTAACAGATAGAACTGTTTTTGCCAATTTGGAGTTTGTTTTAAAAGCTACAGGTTGGAAAAATAAAGAAGACATCCATAAAAAAATCGATGAAGTTTTAGAAAAAGTAGGAATGCAATCAAAAGCATCCAAAAAAGCCTACGAACTCTCGGGAGGTGAACAGCAAAGAGTTGCCATTGCAAGAGCTTTATTGAATGATCCAGAGTTGATTTTGGCAGATGAACCAACAGGAAATTTAGACCCTAAAACATCTCTAGAGGTTATGGAATTATTGAATAAAATTCATCAAAGTGGTAAAACCATTTTAATGGCTACTCATGATTATCAATTGATTGTAAAATACAAACACAAAACGTTGAAAGTGGAAGCAGGAGAGGTGTTTGAGGTGGTGCAACAACTTGCAAACTAGCTTTAAAATCAATAACTTTTGAAAAAAAAACTCTTTGTTGCAGTTACAAATGATATCTCTACAGATTATCGAGTGCACAAAGTTTGTTCATATTTGCTCCAAAAAGGCTATCAAATTGAGGTTTATGGAAGAGTTTTACCCAATACTATTTTTGTAAAAAGAGATTACGAAATTGTCCGTAAAAAGCATTTTTTTAATCACAATTTTCTGTTTTATGCAGAGTTTAATATCCGCCTTTTTTTCTATTTACTTATTAAAAAGTACGATTGTATTTTAGCAAATGATTTGGATACGTTGCCAGCTTGTTTTTTTATTAGTAAGTTTAAAAAAACGCCATTAGTCTTTGATAGTCACGAATTATTTTCAGAAGGTCCTGAATTGCAAGGAAGAAAATTTGTACAAAGTTTTTGGCGAAAATTAGAAGATTTTTTTCTTCCAAGAATCAAAAAATCCTATACAGTTAGTCAATCAATTGCGGATTTTTACCATAAAAAATATCAAAATAATATGGGAGTAATCAGAAATATTCCATTAAAAAATCAAGCATATATTTCTGAAGAAGTTTCTTTTCCAACACTACAAAGAACTATTTTATATCAAGGAGTTTTAAATCCAGGTAGAGGTATAAAACCGATGATTGAAGCCTTACAATACTTAGAAAATTTAGATTTGATTATCATTGGTTATGGCAAAGTTGAAGCCGAATTGAAACAATTTGTAAAGGATAAAAAAATGGAAAATCGAGTTTTTTTCTTGGGTAGAATTTCGAGAGAAAAATTACTAAATTACACTCAAAAAGCAACTTTAGGAATGGTTTTAGAAGAGCCTTTAGGATTGAGTTTTCAATATTCATTACCCAATAAATTGTTTGATTATATTCATGCTCAAATTCCAATTATTGCTGGAAATTTGATAGAAATTTCAAGCATTATAAATGAATATAAAGTTGGAGTTATTGTAGAAAATTATACTCCAAAAGCAATTGCAACTGCGATACAAGATTTATTGAATGATGAAAATAAAATGTTAGCAATTAAACAAAACCAGCTAAAGGCATCTGAGGTTTTGTGTTGGGAAAAAGAACAGCAAAAATTAGATATTTATTTTAACTAGCATACTTATCGAACCAAAAATTTCCATAATAATTCCTGTTTTAAACAATCTTTCTGGATTGCAAAAAAGTATTAAAAGTATTCAAATACAGACATTTACAGATTTTGAAGTTTGGATTATTGACGGAAAATCCTCCCAAGAAACACAGCATTATTTACAAAATTTAAAACCTCCATTTCATTTTTTATCCGAAAATGATACAGGAATTTATGATGCTATGAACAAAGGAATTTCACTTTCTAAGGGTGAATGGATTTATTTTTTAGGTGCTGGAGACTGCTTTGAAAATGCGCAAATTTTAAAGGAAGTTTCAACTTTTTTTTCATCAGATATTAAAATCGTTTTCGGAAATGTTCGTTATAAAAATCAGCAATTCAAATCTTCATTTTCAAGATTACTTTGGATAAAAAATTCGATGCATCATCAAGGAATATTTTATCAAAAATTAGTATTTGAAAAACATCGATTTACAACAAAATATAAAATTTTAAGTGATTACGAATTGAATTTAAAATTGCTTATTGACAAAGTAACCTCAAAAAGAATACTAAAAACTATTGCTTTTTGTGAAGATTTTGGTGTTTCAAAAAAATACGATTGGTCATTATATGAAGAAGAAATCGCAATAAAATCAGATTTGACTACTGTTGCATTTTATCCTTTATTTTTAATTTTAGGGTTATTTAAGTTTTTATTTAAAAAAATATAACCCTGAAATACAATGTATTACAGGGTTAAAAGTGGAGACGCCGAGAATCGAACTCGGGTCCAAACAAGCAGCTAAAAAGCTTTCTACATACTTAGTTTTTGTTTGTTTTTTCGTTGAAAAGCTGGTCAAAAACAACCTACTTTTCACTTAGCTTTTTTGATTTTCGAAAACCCCTCAAAGCAAAAGATTTTCTATGTTTACTTTTACGATGCCCATAAATGAAACGCCGTAAACCAAGGCTTTTCGTGGACATAAAGCTTGCTCACCTTGTGAGCCGAGGCTAATCTTACTGTAAATTCAGATTAAGCAGCTAAAGCGTAGTTATCTTCGCCGTTTATAGGTTTGAAATAAGTTTTACAAGAATAATTTCATTCCTTGGTATGCTTACAATTTCACTGACCTTGCTGTCAAAACCAGTCGTCCCCAAATTGTCAAAGATTCTTTTAAGTTACTAAAAAGAGGATTGCAAAAGTATAAAAAAAACTCATTGCGATTCTCTTTAAAACCAATATCTTCGAAGAATATTTATAAAAAAATTAATACTTTTCTACTTTAAAATATTAAAATACTCAACATATGAAATTTGGCATTATCAGAGAACGTAAAAATCCACCAGATAAAAGAGTAGTGTTTTCACCTGAAAAATTACAAGAATTGATTGGAAAATATCCGTCAGCAAAATTTGTAGTTGAAACTTCTGATATTCGTGTTTTTTCTGATTTAGCCTACAAAAATGCTGGATTTGAAGTGGTTTCAGACGTGTCAGATTGTGATATTTTATTGGGTGTAAAAGAGGTTCCAGTTGATGCTTTAATTCCCAATAAAAAATATTTTTTCTTTAGTCATACCATCAAAAAACAACCTTATAATCGCAAATTATTACAAGCCATTTTAGCTAAAAATATTGAATTGTATGACCATGAAACAATTGTCAAAGAAAATGGTGCACGTTTAATAGGTTTTGGACGTTATGCAGGAATTGTAGGTGCTTATAATGGATTTAGAGCTATTGGTTTTAAATTGAATTTATTTCAGTTGCCAAAAGCAGCGACGTTGGAAAATCAACAAGCGTTAATTGCTGAATTACAGAAAATCAACATACCAAATCTTAAAATATTGTTGACAGGAAATGGTAAAGTCGCTTATGGAGCGAAAGAAATGTTGGATGCTATGCATATTAAACAAGTTTCTGTTGAAGAATATTTACATCAAAACTTTAGTGAACCTGTTTTTTGTTTTGTAGATGTGTTGGATTATAACAAACGAAAGGATGGAAAAATCTTTGACAATGCTGATTTTTACAATCATCCTGAAGCTTATCAAGCTAATTTTTTACGATTTGCCAAAGTAACCGACTTTTTTATTGCAGGACATTTTTATGGAAATGGAGCACCTGTATTTTTTACCAAAGAAGATGCTAAAAATCCTGAGTTCAAAATCCGTTTTATAGCTGATATTTCTTGTGATATCAATGGTCCAATTCCAACTACAATTCGTGCATCTACCATAGAGAATCCTTTTTATGGATATCATCCTGAAAAAGAAACTGAAGTTGATTTTCTTGATGAAAATGCGATTGTTGTGATGGCTGTTGATAATTTACCCTGTGAATTGCCTAAAGATGCTAGCGAAGGTTTTGGAGAAATGTTTCTTGAAAATGTCATTCCAGCTTTTTTTGATGGAGACAAAAACGGAATTTTAAGCCGTGCAAAAATCACTGAAAATGGAAAATTAACGGAACGATTTTCTTATCTACAGAATTATGTTGATAGTATGGAATAATTACGCAGTAATCTTTTGCAGTTTTTTAGTGAAAATGTTTTTAAAAAATTAATAAATAAAAAAAATGAAATCTAAAATTATATCAATTTTCATTCTAACTTTTTTAATATCAAATTGTAAAAAAGAAAATTTATCATTAGAAAATAATCTTAGAAATTTGATTTTTAATTTTAGTGAGAATACCTCTATTAGTTATAGTTTAGATTATAAAATGAAGTATTTTGATTATCCTGATACAATTAATACAAAATCAAGTGAAATTATAATAAGGGAAAAATCAGATTCACTTTTTGGGGGTTATATTTGGCATCATAGAAAAGATAGTACAACTGATTATATAAAATATTACGATTTAACATCTTTTTATATCATTGATAATAAAACAAAAAAAGTAACACGTTTTAATCCTAAAGAACCAATTCCCTATGGTTTTACTGGTAATTTTGATGGTGATTTATTAAATACTTATTTTCTTAAATATAATGGTCTTTATAAATTTATTGAAGATTCTATTTACAATGCTAAAATTTCTAAAAATAAAGAATCACTTTCATTAAAAGTTTTTCATCCTGATGAAGTTGATGTGAAGAATAAATGGAAAGAAATATATTTTGATGATACAAAAAATGCAATCAATAAAATAGTTTTTAGGGCAGAATTGGATAGTTTATATCAATATAATGAGTGGAATTTGAGCGCGATAAAATTTAATAATTACACTGCTAAAGATTTAGCAGATAAGTTTGTTTTATTAACTAAAAACTATGAGTTTACAGAATATCAATCACCTTCCAAAGAAGAGAATCTCCCATTATTAAAAGGACAAAAAGTAACGAATTTTAAAGGAGAATTTTTAAATAAAAATAATTTTGTACTTAGTGATTTTTATGATAACATAATTATTCTTGATTTTTGGTATAAAAACTGCCCACCATGTATAAAGTCAATTCCTCAATTAAATAACATTTACAAAAAATATAAATCTAAAAACATCAAATTATTTGGAATAAATGATGTTGATGTTGATTCGATTTCTAGAGAAAATTTGTTGCCCTTTATTAAAAATATGAAAATTATGTATCCAACTATTATAGTAAATCAGACAGTTTCAAATAATTTTAAAGTTAAAGGTTATCCAACATTTTACATAATCAATAAAAAAGGAGAAGTTCAATATTCTAAATTAGGTTATTCAGAATTTCTAGAAAAAGAAGTAGATAGTGTTTTAAAACAACTTTTAAAGTAAAAAAATGGAGCAAAACAAACAATTTCTTATAGATTTAGCAACTGCTAAAATGCCTTTTGGGAAATATAAAAATCAGTATTTGATTGATTTGCCTGAATTTTATATAGTTTGGTTTAAAAATCAAGGTTTTCCAAAAGGAAAACTGGGGAATCAGTTGGCATTGATTTATGAGCTAAAACTGAATGGTTTAGAGGATTTAGTGAAAGGAATTAGAAATAAAAACTAATCTTTTACCACAATTCCAAAAGTAATATGTGCAATTCCAAGAATAGAAATGGAAGCATACCAATAACTAGGAATTAAAAAACAAATGACAGCCAATAACGCGCAAATTCCTGTGATAATTTGTAGTTTTTTATTTGATTTTTGATTGATTAAAAATAAAATCAATCCATAAAAAAACATAAAAATGGGTGAAAGTAAATCAATAAAACCTTGACTCATTAAAAAGTAGAGAAGTAAAAAAAGTATTAAAAAACTTCCTAAATACCTCCATATATTATTTTTTGAAGCGGGATTCCAAAGTGATATTTCCATTTTTTTTGAACGTCTTTTAGCGCTAAAAAATAAAGCTAATGACGAAAATAAAAATAAAAAAATCAAAATTGAAATGATAGTGATTTCAATAATTTGTGCAGACATCATTCCCATTGGATTGTCATCAATCAAAAAACCATCTAACATATTTTTTATCAAATAGGAAGCTGCTAAAAAATAAATTCCTATTTGAATTGCTGTAAATCCTTTCAATGAAAATGGAGAAGAAAATTCCATTTGATTATGAATTAAACTGATTGATTGTTTTTCGAATTGCCACCAAATTCGATAATAATTGTTCTAAATTATTTAAATGCAACATATTAGCACCATCGCTTTTTGCATTTGCAGGATCAAAATGAGTTTCAATAAATAATCCGTCAACATTATTCACAATTCCAGCTCTGGCAATGGTTTCAATCATATCTGGTCTTCCACCTGTAACTCCAGTTGTTTGATTGGGTTGTTGTAAAGAATGTGTTACATCTAAAATTGTTGGCGCAAATTGTCTCATTTCAGGAATTCCACGAAAATCAACAATCATATCTTGATAACCAAACATAGTGCCTCTGTCTGTAATCCATGCTTTTTCATTTCCAGCATCTTTTACTTTTTGAACGGCATGTTTCATAGAAGCAGGACTCATAAATTGGCCTTTTTTCAAATTTACCACTTTTCCAGTTTTTGCAGCAGCAACCACTAAATCTGTTTGACGCACTAAAAACGCAGGAATTTGCAAAACATCTACATATTCTGCAGCTTTTTCAGCATCCGAAGTTTCGTGAATATCTGTAACAGTTGGCACATGAAAAGTTTCTGAAACTTTTCTCAAAATTTTTAAGGCCTTTTCATCGCCAATTCCTGAAAAACTATCAATTCTGCTTCTGTTTGCTTTTTTAAAACTGCCTTTAAAAATGTAAGGAATTTGTAATTTATCGGTAATTGCAACTACTTTTTCAGCAATTCTTAATGCCATTTCTTCGCCTTCAATAGCACAAGGTCCAGAAAGTAAAAAAAAGTTATTTGCGTTTGTATGTTTAATTTGTGGAATTTCTATTAAAATCATTTTGATGAAAATTTCTGTAAAAGTACAAAATTATATTTGCTATCTTTCAACTCTTAAAATTCAAAATTATGAAAAAATTAAACTTCCTTTTAGGATTCATTATCTTAATTTCCTCAATAGAAACAAGTGTTTTAGCGCAAACTAAAAATATCAACAAGACAAATAACACTTTTTTTATCGATTCAACTTTGGTAAAAAAGCATCTATACATGTTGGCTTCTGATAAAATGGAAGGAAGAAAAACAGGAACTCCAGGAATTGAAAAAGCAGCGCAATACATTGAAAATGAATTTTCTAATTTGGGTTTAAAAACATTTGATGGATTAGATTCTTACAGGCAAACCTTCACTTTTACCAACAGAAGAACCAAAGAAGAAATTACAAGTGCTAATATTATAGGTGTTTTAGAGGGGAAATCAAAAAAAGATGAATATGTGATAATTTCTGCTCATTATGACCATTTAGGAATCATTAAAAAAGACGGACAGTTAGATAGTATTTATAATGGTGCAAACGATGATGCATCAGGAGTTACTGCAGTTTTGGCTTTGGCAAAATATTTTAAAGAACAAAATTCCAATGAAAGAACCATTGTTTTTGTGGCTTTCACAGCAGAAGAAATGGGATTGATTGGGTCAACTCATTTCGGAAAAGGTATTGATGCAAGTAAATTCGTAGCCGGAATCAATTTAGAAATGATTGGAAAAACGCCAAGTTTTGGACCAAATACAGCTTGGTTAACTGGATTTGACCGTTCTGATTTTGGGAAAATCATACAGAAAAATTTAGTAGGTACAGGATACCAATTATTTCCTGATCCCTATGCTAAATTCAATTTATTTTTTAGATCTGATAACGCTTCTTTAGCAAGATTGGGCGTTCCATCACACACATTTTCAACGACACCAATTGATGTTGACAAAGAATATCACCAAGCTTCTGATGAAGCTGAAACTTTGAACATGACTGTAATTACACAAACAATTCAGGCAGTTGCAAAAGGTACTGAAAGTATAATCAAAGGAATTGATACACCATCAAGAGTAATTATTGAGGAAAAAAAGTAAGCTTATGAAATATCTTTTAATCGTTTTTGGATTTTTTTTGATGAGTTGTTCATCTGCAAAAGTGATTACAGATTTTGATGATAAAACTGATTTTGAAAAGTTCAAAACTTACGGATTTTATGAAAATGTTGGTAAAGATTTAAATGATTTGGATATTAAAAGGATACTTAAAATTATTGATACAACATTGCAACAAAAAGGATTGACATTTAGTGAAACACCCGACTTTTTTATTGATTTCAATATCGAAAAATCAGCTGAAGTTGCCAGAAATACAGTCGCTGTTGGATTCGGAAATGCAGGTCCTAATAGTATTTTTGGAGTTTCTGGAGGAATCCCAATTGGATCAAAGAAAATAAGAGAAGTTTTAACAATTGAATTTTTAACACCTATCAAAGAAGAACTTTTTTGGAAAGCATCTTTAGAAAGTACCGTAAAAGAAAAACGATTACCACAAGAAAAAGAGGTTTATTTTCAATTAATCGTTCCAAAAGTATTGAGTAAGTATCCACCAAAATAAAAAATCCTCAACAGCTGTTGAGGATTTTAGTCATTTTAGATTTTCAAAAATTGAAAACCTTCTATTTAAAATTGATATCTTACTGATAAAGCAATATCTGATTCCAATCCGTTTAAACCACCTGCTACACCAACTTCTGGACGATAGTCAATTGAAAGTAAAATTGGCGCTTTAAAGTTATATTCAATTCCAATAACACCAGCAGCGTATATTCCAGTACCTCCTGCAGAAACCAATCCTCCACCAACACCTGCATACCAATTAAATCTGTCTTCTAAATTCCAAACCCATTGATACAAACCTGTTGCTTTAAAGTTGGTAAACTCATTTGCCAACCCTAAATCAATTTCTAAACGATTGCTACTTCCTAAAGCTTTTTGATAAGAAATTTCACCTCCAACACCATTTCCTCCACCAAAACGTAGACCAATTGCATTTTCTGAAATTTCTTGAGCTGTCAAAGTCAATGAACAAGCTAGGATGAAACCTAAAGCAAAAATTATTTTTTTCATATGTTATTTGTTTTTTAGTTATACAAATGTATCAATTAAAATATATTTCGATGGTAAATGTTCTCTTTCTTTTTTGTTAAAATCATTTTTCAAGTTGTTATAACATTCTTTTAGTCTGTGAAAATTGATTTTTATTTCTTTAGATTTTCTGAAAATTCTTAAAGTTTTTTGAAAAGCTTTTTATCAAAAGCCATCATTCAGCCCCATTTATTGCCATCACTTTTGTAATTTTACGGATTAAAATTTTAGACATGAACATTCATTTTATTGCAATTGGTGGAAGTGCCATGCACAATTTGGCAATTGCTTTACATCAAAAAGGAGAAAAAGTTTCAGGAAGTGATGATACCATTCACGAACCTTCAAAATCAAGATTGGAAAAATATGGTTTGTTGCCTGAAAGTTTTGGTTGGTTTCCTGAAAAAATCAACAAGACTATTGATGTGGTTATTTTGGGAATGCATGCTAAAAAAGACAATCCAGAATTGGTAAAAGCGGAAGAGTTAGGGTTGAAAATTTATTCATATCCTGAGTTTTTATTCGAGCAATCTAAAAATAAAACTCGTGTGGTTATTGGAGGTTCACATGGAAAGACAACCATAACTTCTATGATTTTACATGTAATGAATTATCATGAAAAAGCTGTTGATTATATGGTTGGCGCACAATTAGAAGGTTTTGAAACGATGGTGCATCTTACAGAAGAAAACGAATTTATGGTCTTAGAAGGTGATGAATATTTGAGTTCGCCCATTGATAGACGCCCAAAATTTCACTTATACAAACCCAATATTGCGCTTTTGAGTGGTATTGCTTGGGATCATATCAACGTTTTTCCAACATTCGAAAACTACAAAGAACAATTTAAAATCTTCACTGATTCCATGATTAATGGTGGAAGTATGGTGTATAATATCGAGGATGAACATGTGAAAGATGTTGTGGAATCGTCTGAAAATCACATCAAAAAATATCCTTATAAAACGCCCAATCATTTTATAGAAAATGGAATTACTTATTTAGAAACCGCTGAAGGTGCTTTGCCCTTAGAAATTTTTGGCAATCACAACCTACAGAATTTAGCTGGTGCAAAATGGATTTGTCAACATATGGGAATTGACGAGGATGATTTTTATGAGGCGATTGCTAGTTTTAAAGGTGCAAGCAAACGTTTAGAAAAAATTGCAAGCAACAAAAACACTGTTATTTTTAAAGATTTTGCTCACAGTCCAAGTAAAGTAGCAGCAACTACAAAAGCGGTGAAAGAACAATTTAAAGATTGGACATTGTTAGCATGTTTAGAGCTGCATACCTATTCTAGTTTGAATGCCGAATTTTTAGCAGAATATCAAAGTGCTTTGGATTCAGCAGATAAAGCAGTTGTTTTTTATTCGCCAGATGCAGTTAAAATAAAACAATTAGAAGCCGTAACTCATGAGCAAATCGCGAATGCTTTTCAACGAGAAGATTTGATTATTTATACAAATCCTAAAGAATTTAGTGATTTTTTATTTGATCAAAATTTAGCAAAAACAGCTCTTTTATTGATGAGTTCTGGAAATTATGGTGGATTGGATTTTGAAAAATTGAAGGGATGCAATTAGAAGTATGATATTAAAAGTTAGATTTTCTTGAGCTATTTCACAAAACCCACAAAGTGATCTAAAAGTTTCACAAAGTTTTTTTATTAAGAATCTCTTTGTGTTTTTTGTGTCTTCTTTGAGGCTTTTGTGGAACAACTTTCAACCCTCAAACAATAGAAACAACAGAAACCTTTAAACCCTTGAAACCTCAAACAATTCACGAACTGCTGCAATCATTTTTTCATTTTCAGAGTATTTGATTTGAAAACATTCTAATTGTGCAAACCAATCCAGAAAAATAGCTGCATTTTCAGGTAAAGGCGACAACCAAGAATCAGGAATGAGTTGTTGAAAAGCGTCTAATTTCGAAATGGAATTTACTTGTAAATCTACTTCTTTTTCATATTTGATGAAAATCAATTTTTTACAAGGCAAATGCGTTGTAAAGTCAGCATTATTTGGAGGTAAATAACGCACAATTTTGTTCAAACGGATATAATCATATTCAATAGCATCTGCTAAACTTGGATACAAAGAATCCAATACTTGCAAACTATTTTTTTTGATGGAAATGGCTGCAGGAAAACTATACACTTCTTTATTTTCTGCTGCTATTGGCACAAAATCATCCGCCAAACAAGTAAATCCATTGGCTTGTAACAAGGCCAATGAAGTACTTTTCCCATTGCCAGAATCCCCCAAAAAAAGGATGCTTTGTTTGCCATCACTCACAGCAGAGGCATGAAAAACTCCCATCCATTTTGATTCTTCTTTTTGATGAATTTTTTGAATCAATTCCATCGAAAATTTTCCTTGAAAATAATGAACTTCTTCAGGATGCCAAGTGCCAATAAACGAATTATTTACGTATAAAATAATTTCATTATTATTGATAAACACTTCAAACAAATGATGATGTAAAGGCGCATCAGTAGTTACCAAATGTGCAAATTTAGGATGCACCAATTCACGTTCTTTTTTAGATAAAAACGAGACTTTACAGACAACATCATTGATCAAATAAGTTTCAGAAATTTCAAATTTCTTTGGCTTTTGTATTTTTGATGCTTCTTTTTCTAACGGAATGTGTTCAACCAATGTTTTGTTTAAAAACTGTTCTTCTAAATTTTCAATAAAGTCTTTAATTTCGGTAAAAGGAATGTCCATTTTACTAGAAATTTCCAATGCAATTTCATCAATAGAACTTCCAGAAATGCGCTGTTGTAATATGCTGGCAACCTCATTTTCAAAAACCACATATTCATTGCTAGCAGCAAACCAAACAATGGTTTTGTCTTCAATAGGCAACAAAAGGATTTTTTTGGGTGTAGTCATATAAAAATTTAGTCAATCCAAAAGTACTATTTTCAATGGTACTTTTTTAGATTTTTCTAAATTTTATTGAAAGATCTTACAATTATTCAAACATGATTTTTTTCTGAAGGATTCCCTTTTCAGAAACCAAATGCACTACATAAATTCCACTAGCTAATTTTGGCAATTGCATGTCTTTTACAGCAGTTGCATTGAAAGAAGTTTCAAACACTTGTTTTCCATGGATACTGTAAATTTTCACACTTGCTTTTCCTTCTGATAACCCAGCAATTCTCAGTGTTGATGCATCAATAGAATAGATACTTATGTTATTCAATGCAATTGTGTCTATACCTAAAACTCCAGATGATTTAGTGTGTAAATAAAAACGTCCAATACCATCTAAAGCATCAGTCAATGTTACTTTGTAAGTAGCATTAGCTTCGCTTAATAAAGTTACAGTGTTTGCAGTTTTATCTTCTAAATACACATTGATGCCATCAGGAATGTTCATAGATTCTACAGAGAAAGTAATTTCTTTTCCTGTAACAGCTTTTACACCCACAGGAACAACCATGTTTTCAAAATCGGAGTTTGGTAATGATTGTACTTGGTATTTTTTACCTTCGCTGTTTGCTACTAAATGTGTAAAAACATCCAAAGTATTTTCAATTCCACCAAAAGTTTCTCCATCATAACCATTGTCAAAACCAGTGGTTGCATTGTATAGATAATAGATTTTTGTAAATCTAGAATGTGTTCCATCAGTTATGTTTAGTTTGATTTCATTTTTGATGCTTTTTTGAAAAACATCACCTGTTTTTACTTGACGAAATTTTGCAAAATTCAAGTTGGCAGAAGTAGTTGCTTTTACAAAAAATCCCTTAGCAGGAGCTAAAACAATGGTTTCAATCAAATTTTTTACATCGTAATAACTCGTTTGTGAATTCCAAACCCAAATCTGATTTCCTGAGATATTTGCACTATTATCATTGATAAAAGTTTCATTATTTACATACGATGTAAAAGGATTTCCAATCAAATTAAATCCACTTCCGCTATTGTTAGGTGTAATTGTGATATTAGTGGTGTTGATGTTTCCTGTAAACGAAATAGTTCCTGCACCTTGTCCTGTTGCTCTTCTAACAGAATATCCTTTTCCAGTAATAAAGTTTGTGACTGCTCCAGTTTGCATGTAAGACCAAGTGTTGTTCAATGTTGTATAGGTTGCAATGGCATTGTTTTGACCATTAATTGCCAAATTATTGGCACTTACAAAGTCATTATCATAGGTTTCTCCTGAAACCGGACTTGAAACCAAATACCAATTTTCGCTCGGTAAGTTTCTTTGATAGGTTACATTTCCTGTTGAAATTCCGTTGACAATCAATGATCCACCTGAATTGATGGTTAAGCCTTCAGGTTCATCAATTATCAAATCATTTACTGTATTATTGGTGCTATTACTGATAATTGGCGCATTCAAAACATCTGGAATGATTGCATTTACAATGGCAGTTGGCACACCTGCTGTCCAATTAGTTGGATTTTCCCATTCATTGCTAACACTTCCGTTCCAAGTGGAATTAATAACAGGTTCGCTTTCTGCAACATAGATGAAAAATCGTCCAAAACTATCTATTGCTTGATTTGTAGTAAAGGTATAATGGGTATTTTGTTCGTCAATTCGTGTAATGGTATTTGTCAGTTTGTCTTCGAAATAAACTTTCAATCCAACAGGGAAATAAAAAAGTTCGGATGTCACCACCAACTGTTTTCCGGATATCGATCTAATATTTATGGGAATTATCATCGCTGATATTTCATCCAATGGCAATGATTGTACTTGAAATTTTCTTCCGTCATTTCCTGAAAGCAGATGTGTAAAAATATCGAATGAGCTTGTAATGCCGCCAAAAGTTTCGCCATCATAACCATTGTCAAAACCTTTGGTAGCGTTTTCTGACAAATAATAGACTCTACAAAGCCTTGTTGTGCTACCATCACTTAGATTTACTTTTAATTGAGTGAAATTATTAATTTCAAAAGGCTTTTCGATTTTTGAATTCGCAATCAATAAAAAGTGGCAAAATACCAACAAAAGAAGGGTTACTAATAAGTGCTTTTTCATTTTTCAATTTTTGCCAAAAAATACTCAAAAATGCTCAATAGAATATGTGTCTTTATAACTATTTTTTTAAAAATAAATGATACAAAAAACGCCTCACTGAAAAATGAGGCGTTTGTAAAAATAACTTTATGTTAAAATTAAAAACCAGTTCCTGGTGCAGCTGGGCTTTGCGCTTGTGCTTGTTTTGGACTCAAAATTAAATAAGTTCCAATAGCAGTTAAAGCTGCATATTTGCTATAAGTTCCTATTCTTTTGATAGCTTCTTTTCTTGTAATTTCTGTTGAGTTTGTATCTTGATTTTTCATGGTTGTGTCTTTATTTAGTTGATTGGAAAATTACTCTAACGTTATTTTTTTGTTCAACGTTCCTTTTTCAGTAGCCAATTGCACTACATAAATTCCACTAGCTAATTTTGGCAATTGCATGTCTTTTACAGCAGTTGCATTGAAAGAAGTTTCAAACACTTGTTTTCCAAGGATGCTATAAATTTTCACACTTGCTTTACCTTCTGATAACCCAGCAATTCTTAATGTTGATGCATCAACTGAATAGATACTTACGTTGTTTAAAACAATATTCTCAATGCCTAAAACACTAGAAGATTTGGTGTGTAAATAAAAACGTCCAATACCATCTAAAGCATCAGTCAATGTTACTTTGTAAGTAGCATTAGCTTCGCTCAATAAAGTTACAGTATTTGCAATTTTATCTTCTAAATACACATTGATGCCGTCAGGAATGTTCATAGCCTCTAAAGAGAAAGTAATTTCTTTTCCAGCAGCAGCTTTTACACCCACAGGAATTACCATATTCTCAAAATCTGAGTTTGGTAAGGATTGTACTTGGTATTTTTTACCTTCGCTGTTTGCTACTAAATGTGTAAACACATCTAACGAATTTGTAACTCCACCAAAAGTTTCTCCATCATACCCATTGTCAAAACCAGTAGTTGCATTGGCTAAATAATAGATTTTTGCAAATCTGTTATTTGAACCATCATTCATATTTAGAGAGATTTCTGTTTTTGAAGTTTTTTGGAAAGCGTCTCCTGTAGAGGTTTGGTAGGATTCTGCAATCGTTAAATTGGTTGCTTTGTTTGCTCTTACAAAAAAACCTTGAGTAGGAGCTAAGACAATAGTTGTTGATAGGTTTCTTACATCATAATTATTGGTTGTTTGATTCCAAACCCAGATATCCTTAGTAGTTAAATCATTTGAATTATCATTTAAAAAATCGACAGTATTTAAGTACGATGTAAAAGGATTTCCAATCAAGTTATAATTATAAGTACCACCCAAAACTACTCCAACAGAAACATTTGTTGTGTTGATGGTACCAGTAAAAGATATATTTCCAGCGGCACTTAATTTTGCAGAATATCCCTGACCAGTAACCAAGGCATCTGCTGAACTTGTACTAAAATAGTTCCATTTAGTAGTTGCTTGAGAATCATCATAAGTGGCAAAACCAATTTTAGTATTATCATTTGGACTAACTAAAAATGAATTATTAGTTCTCATGGAAATCATATTTTCTCCCACAATTGGACTTGAAACCAAGTACCAGCCTTCTGCTAGTGCAACCTTAAAGTCAAGGGTTCTTTTATAAGTTACAATTCCATTTAAATCTCCTGATGAGGTTACTAAAGTAGCATCATTATTAATTGTAGTGATTCCTTTATTTACAATTGCTCCATTTATAACCAAACTTGCTCCAGTTTGTAAAGTAATATTTCCAGTATTGAATGAACCTGTAATTATTGGGTCATTTGTTACATTAGTGATGAAAACATTTGAGTCTGAAGTTGGAATTCCATTATCCCAATTTCCGGCTTCATTCCAATCTGTAGATATATTTCCTGTCCAGTTAGTAGTGTTTATAGTAAAGGCTTCTTGGGAGAAGGGTAGAACTGTTTGTCCATTACTTGTTTGAGAAACCCATTTTGTTTTATCGATTATTTCAGGTAAATACAAATTATAGGATAATTTATCGGATCTAGAACTATTGAAAAACCCAGCATTAGGACTTGAAGTTATGTTAAATTCTAAAAAATTAGCACCAGCAGTAAGACCTGTTCCATCTAACTCATTCACTGATAAAGTGGAATTTTTTAGACCTGTTAAAAAAGTTGTTGGTGTATCTTCATTACTACCCAAGTAAGCCAAAAGAGTATCTCCTGCCTCGGATAGGTTAAAACCTGAGTCAGGTTCAGTTATACTTCCAATACTTACTGTTCTTGTCTCATCTACAGTAACACTCGAAAAAACAACGATTGTTCCAACTTTGATAGTTTCATTACCAGATGACCACTCTAAAGTTCCTTCAGTGCTATTTGGAAATGAAGTCCCACTCCAATTATTATCGGTAAAATAAATTGTAGTATTCGGACTGATATCTACCAATACAACAATTGAGAAATCGTCTTTGTCATCAAAGTTAAATGCAGTGAAAGCAATATCACCAGTATTTTGAGCCTTCAATCCATAGGACAGTGTTAGCGTTAACAAAAACGCAATAGCAATTTGTAAAAAGTTTTCTTTTTTCATTATTTTTTGTTTTTAAGTTGACTTGAAATCTAAAAACAAAAAAGTTTAAATGATAGGGGAAAAACCCTGTTTTTTTTAAGGAAAAATCCTGTATGCCAAACAGTATAAAAATAATAATCCTAAAAAAAGGAACCTTTAATATATGATATTCCTAAAATAACTGTGTTTTTTTCTTTAAATAATAAAAAGAAGAAATTAGTTTTTACTCCAAAAGAAAGGTGTAAATAAAATCAAAACTGTAAAAAGTTCTAAACGCCCAATGAGCATTAAAAATGAGCAAAACAGTTTGGCAGCATCCGTTAAATGGTTAAAGTTAGCTACTGGGTTTACTGAGCCAACAGCAGGGCCAATATTGCCTAATGAAGAAGCTGCTGCACCTAAGGCTGAGAAAAAGTCCATCCCAAAAAGCGTTAGTATCACTGATGCCAAAATAAATATCAACATGTAAATGATAAAAAACGACAAAATGTTGAATACAATTTGGTGCTGTACCGATTTTCCGTCATAACGCACAGGGATAATCGCACTGGGGTGCAAGGCTTTTTTAAACTCTAAAAAGCTATTTTTTAGCATGATGATGTGGCGAACAATTTTTACGCCTCCACTAGTAGAGCCTGCTGAGCCGCCTGTAAAAAACAAGGCAAAGAAAATTCCAGTGGCAAATAAATTCCAAGTTGTGTAATCAGCAGACACAAAACCTGTGGTGGTTACTACGGATGTTACCATGAATAACGAATGCCTGATGGCATATTCCAAATCGCCCCAAACTTTGGGATGTACAATAGATGATGACAAAGTAGGGTCTTGAAAGTGGTGTACTATTACAGTAACAATTGCGGATACCCCAATAATACCAAACAAATAATATTTAAATTCCTCACTTTGAAAAACTTTCTGAATTTTTCCTTTCAATGCGAAATAGGTCAATACAAAATTGGTACCTGCCACCATCATAAAAAAGATGATGATGTATTGCACCAAAGGCAAGTGATTGTAAAAAGCCACACTGCTGTTTTTGGTTGAAAATCCTCCTGTACTAACGGTTGCCATGGCATGATTGATGGAGTCAAACCAAGTCATTCCTGCTGCTTTTAACATGAAGAATTCAGCGAAAGTAAGCGTCACATAAATCAAGTATAAACGTTTGGCAGTATCAGTAATTCGTGGATGCAATTTATCTGCTGATGGTCCAGGAGCTTCCGCCATAAAAAGCTGCATTCCCCCAATGCCTAACAAAGGTAAAATAGCGATGGTGAGCACGATAATTCCCATGCCACCAATCCAATGTGTTGCAGAGCGCCAAAACAAAATGCCTTTAGGCATGGTCTCAATATCGGTTAAAATAGAAGATCCTGTGGTTGAATATCCAGAAATGGTTTCAAAAATAGCATTGATAACATTGGGGATACTGCCTGATAATAAGTATGGCAACATCCCTGTAAACGTTAGGGTTAACCAACCTAAAGTTACGATGAGATAACCCTCTTTTTTTTGAATATTGGTGTTGTTGGGTTTGTTAAAGTAGTATAACAATGCTCCAATAAGTATAGTTATGATACCTGCATTTAAAATTCCCCAAGCGGCTTTTTCGTCATTAAAAAAACTGAATGGAAAAGAAATGAACATGAAAAATCCGTTTAAAATAGCAGTAATGCCCAAAAAACGATAAATGATTTTTACGTTGAGCGATGCCATTTTTATTTGAATAAGTTTTCTACAGTTTCAATGGCTTCAGGCAAACTGAATACAATTACTTTATCGCCTGCAAGAATTTGCATGTTTCCAGAACACATCATGGCTTTACCATTTCTAATGATGCCTCCAAAAACAGCTTCGCGAGGAATTCGCAATTCTCTGATTGGTTTTTTAGTGACTTTGGCATCTTCACGAACTTCAAATTCAAAAACTTCAGCATCAATATTGTGCAAGTTTGCCATTTCTAAAATTTCACCTTTGCGAATGTGTTTGAAAATATTACTTGCAGCAATTAGTTTTTTATTAATCAACGATTGGATACCTATGGTTTGAGAAATATCGATATAATCCATGTTTTCAACCAAAGCAATGGTCTTTTTCACGCCTTTTGATTTTGCGACCAAACACGACATGATGTTGGTTTCAGAATTTCCAGTAACTGCAATGAAAGCATCCGTTTCGCGAATGTTTTCTTCTTCTAGCAATTCTAAATTTCTACCATCACCATTGATCACTAAGGTGTCACACAATTCTTCGGCAAGCGCCTCTGCTTTTTCTTTATTTTTTTCAATGAGTTTTACATTGAATTTTTCTTTTCCTAAGTTTCTAGCTGTTTTTTCGCCAATACTACTGCCACCTAAAATCATTACATTTTTAATATGAAATTGTTCTTTTCCAATGATTGGATACAAATCTTTCATACTGTAATTGGGCACTGAAAAATACACTTGGTCATTCATTTCAAAAGTAGTATCTCCTCTTGGAATGATGGTTTGAGATACGTTTTCTCTTTTGATAGCTATGGCAGTATAATCGATATTCGGAAATGTTTGTCTAGCTTCTTTTACGGTTAAATCAATCAAAGGAGATTTATAGGTTAATGTAGCACCCAACACATTAAAAACACCACTTTCAAAAGCCACAGTATCATTGAATGATGCTTGATTTAGCAACATTTTAATTTCATTGGCAGCCAATTCTTGTGGAGAAATCATAAAATCTACACCCAGTTTTTTAAAATCTACCTCACAGCCATTTAAAAACTCAGGATTGTCAATTCTGGCAATTGTTTTTTTGGCGCCCAATGATTTTCCAATAACGGAAATGGTAAAATTGGTATTTTGACTTTCGGTAACTGCAATTAATAAATCAGCAGAATGTACGCCAATTTCTTTCAATAATTTGATAGAAGTTGCATCGCCTTTTTTAGTGATAACATCTAAATGATTGTTGATGTAGTTTAAACGCTCACCATCAAAATCTATAATATACGTGTCTTGAGACTCGTAAGAAAGCAGTTTCGCTAAGTGAAAACCAACGTCTCCAGCACCTGCAATGATAATTTTCATTTTTTCAATGATCTAAGAAAACGTTGCAAAGATAGAAAGATTTATGAACTAAGAATTGACAATTATGGATTGATTTTTTTTGAGCTTGATATTGTCTTTTTTTTAAACTAACAAATATTTTAAACGCAAAGGACATAAAGGTTTTTCGCAAAGGGTACAGAGTTTTTTAAAAGTTTCTTTTTGATTTTTATGAATATTCATAAAATTTGGCTTTGCTAATTTGTGTTTACATAAAATAATCTCTTACTTTTAGAGAAAAAAATTACATGGAAAAGTTATCAATAAAATCATGGGCTTTGGATGACAGACCTCGTGAAAAATTAGTCGCCAAAGGAAAAACAGTTCTGTCTGATGCTGAATTGATGGCAATTTTAATTGGCTCTGGAAACAGGCAAGAATCAGCAGTGGCTTTATCACAAAGAATGTTGCAATCTGTAGCAGGAAACATCAATGAACTTGCCAAATTATCGATTGAAAAGTTGATGACTTTTAAAGGAATTGGAGAAGCAAAAGCCGTAAATATTGTTGCAGCTTTAGAATTAGGTAAAAGAAGACAGTTAGAAAACTTGCTCGAAAAACCAAAAATAGGAGGAAGCAATGACGTTTTTAAACTGATGCAACCCATTATTGGGGATTTATCACATGAAGAATTTTGGGTACTTTTTTTGAATAATTCCAACAAAGTTTTGGCAAAACATCAGGTCAGTAAAGGAGGTATGACAGCAACAGTTGTAGATATCAGATTGCTTTTTAAACAAGCATTAGAGCTTTTTTCAGTGGCCATTATTGTGTGTCACAATCATCCTTCAGGAAAATTAAAACCTAGTGATGCTGATATTCAGCTAACACAAAAAATTAAAAATGCAGGAAATACTCTGGATATAAAATTGCTAGATCATTTGATAATTACCGAAAAAGCGTATTTTAGCTTTGCAGATGAAGGCATTTTGTAATGATTTACTGAATATATGAAATAATGAGAAAATGTAGCAATTTGTGTATGATTATACTAATAATTAAACACTCAAAACTAAACACTTAAAATTCAATACTCATTTTGATTTTAATTTATACCCATAAAATTACTCCTAGAGTTCGTTATATTTTCAGACATATATTGTCTAGAATATTATTGATTCCTGTAAGTTTTACATCAAAAATTGAGGATTTTGTTGCGCATGATGGTCCTAAAATTTCATATACCAAAATGCCTTTGGGAAATGAATTTTTTATCAAAAGCAATGAGTTACTTTTTGAGCAAGGTGTAAATGATTTGGAAATTAGCATGCAAAAGTGGGATGACATTCCTTGTTTTTTTGCAACCAATGCAAGGTCTGCAATTCCGTTTGACATTTTTGCCGCAAGTTTTTATTTGATTACTCGTTATGAAGAATATTTACCGCACGTAAAAGACCATCATGGACGCTATATTGCTACGCAAAGTTTGGCTTTTAAATACCGATTTTTAGAAAAACCTGTGGTAGATATTTGGGCTTTTAAACTCTTGAAAATTTTACAAGAAAAGTTTCCAAATTATACCTTCAAAAAAAGGACTTATAAATTTATCTCAACAATTGATGTTGACAATGCATTTGCCTACAAACACAAAAATTTGATTAGAACTTTTGGCGGATTTTTCAAAGATCTCATTCAATTGAAATTAGGAGAAGTTTGGTCGCGTTTGATTGTTTTGCTCAACTTTAAAAATGATCCATTTGATACTTTTCAAAAGTTATTGCGACTAAAAAAAGATTTAAAAGTTCCTACAATTTTCTTTTTTTTAATTGGCAATTACACTTCATTTGATACCAATGTTTCTGCGTCAAAGAAAAAGTTTCGATTGCTCATCAAAGACATTGTAGATTATGCGCCTGTAGGCTTGCATCCATCGTATTTTTCTTCACAAGATGCATCCATTATTAAAAAAGAAAAAGAGCGGTTAGAGAATATTACAAACATGCCTGTGGTAAGATCAAGACAGCATTATTTGCGATTTAATTTGCCAGAAACGTATCAAATTTTGATTGATTTAGAAATTCAAGAAGATTATTCAATGGGCTATGCAAGTCATATTGGTTTTCGAGCAAGTACGTGTACGCCATTTTATTTTTATGATTTGGATTTTGAAATTCAAACCCCTTTAAAAATATTTCCTTTTGCCTTGATGGATACTACGTTGAATGATTATATGAAGCTAACACCAAAGCAATCTTTAGGTAAAATAAAAGAGTTGAAAGATGAAGTAAAAGCCGTAAATGGTACTTTTATTACTTTATTTCACAACGAAAGTTTGAGCGATTATTTGCGATGGAAAGGTTGGAAACGATTGTATGAATCTATGATAAAAATCGCTACTTCATAATATGATTTCTTTCGTTAAAAGAGCCAATTTAGATATTGAAAAATACGATTTTTGTATAGAAAACTCCTTGCAATCAAGAATTTATGCTTTTTCTTGGTTTTTGGATATTGTTGCTGATAATTGGGATGTGATGGTTTTGAATGATTATAAAGCTGTAATGCCCATTCCTTGGAAACAAAAATTAGGATTAAAATATATCACACAACCCAATTTTTGTCAACAATTGGGGATTTTTTCAATGGAAGAAATTTCAGAAGAATTGCAACTACAATTCATAAATAAAATACCCATTCAATTTTTAAAAGTTTCACTTGCTTTGAATTCTCAAAATAGATTGATTGGGCAACAAACAAAGAAAAATTTGTTTTTACAATTGAATAAAAATTATGAGTTGTTGCGTAAAAATTTTTCAAAAGGAAGAAAACACGCATTGAAAGTTGCAGAAAAAAATCAATTACAAGTTTTAGAATCTTCCATCGAAAATTTAATTGAACTTCAAAAAAAGTTATACAAATATCAATTTTCAGAAGAAAAATTGATAAAACTATCCAAAAATGTTTTACAGCAAAAAACAGGTAAAGTTTTGGGAGTTTTTAAAGACGATATTCTTTTGGGTGGTGCATTTTTTTTATTCTCTAAAAAACGGATTGTGTATCTATTTTCAGCATTTTCAGAGCAAGGAAAGGAGTTACAAGCAGCCAGCTTTTTATTAAATTATATGTTGAAAAAGCACGAAAATTCTTCGCTTATTTTTGATTTTGAAGGAGGAAACATGCCAAATATGGCTACTTTTTACAATAGTTTTGGTGCTGAGGTAGAGACTTATTCTTTGGTAAGGAGAACTTTATTGTAAATTTTCCAGAATACAATCATAGAAATAATTCCTGAAAGCCACATTAAAATAGCTGTTGTTATTGCAGCACCTAAAATTCCGTATTTGGGAATCAAATAATAATTAGTTACGATGTTGAGAATCAAGGAAAAAGTAGCGATATAATAATTAACATGGGCTTTTCCAATTGACGACAACAAATTGCCATACAATCCTCTGAAAATATAAATTCCAACAATTCCTATCATCAAAATCAGAAAACTATCAGAAAATTTTACAAAATTCTTATCTAAAAGAGCGAGGATAACATCTGAAAAAAGAAAACTTACCAAAAGCATTAAAACACTGATAATCAAGAAAAAAAGCATGTAGCTTTTCATATAATTGACAATGTATTTTTTATCAAAAATATTTTCTGTAAATACCACAAAATCAGTGGACATAAAAACTCTTGGCAAAAACAGCAAGCTAAAAGGAATCAATGAAACGTATCTATAATTTGTAACCATTTCAGTGTCTTTTAGCAAATATCCAATTAGTAAAATATCAATCACAAAAAGCAATTGCGTAACTACGTTTGATAAACTTGCGAAAAATCCGTATTTCCAAAACTCAAAATTGATGTTATTTACTTTTTTTGATACTGTAAATTTAATTTTTAGTTTTTTGATAAATAGGAGTGAAGTGATTAACGGAGCAATAATCAAGGCAATTGCATAGCCAATTTCTTTGAAAAAGTAACTTAACACAAACACATTGATTACTAAAAAAAGACTCATAAAAAACTCGGTATACGCAAAAGATTTGTTGTCGTGTTTCAATCTAAATTGTGCCCTTATAACTTCAAAAAAATAAGTTGGAATCAACACAAATGATAAAATAATAACATACAATTGTGTATTTTGAAACTGAAAATCAATTAGAAAACTTCCCAGAATAATTAGTAAAATTAGTGCAATAGTAGCCCAAAATCCTTTTTTTGAAACATACACAAAAAGCGCATCTTTTTCTTCTTGAGTTTGTAAAAGGGCTCCATATCGAATCAAACTTTGGTTCAAGCCAAAACCACTAATTGGAATCAAAAATACGATGAAATTATAGGCAAAAAGAACTACTCCCAATTCTTTATGATCGATCAATTGTAAGGCAATCCATGACGCTAAAAAAGACAAGGCTTTTGAAGCCAAAGTTGCCGTAAAAACATAGCTTCCTGCTCTACTTAAAAAATTTTGGATGTAATTTCTAAGCATATTTAAGCATGGGTTTTTAAAGATGAATGATACAATTCAGAAAACGAATTTGCAATAGCATTTTTACCAAAATTTTGGATTGCATATGCATGCATCTTGTCTTTATTTATCGGTTGTTTTTTGGAAAATTGCAGCAAACTTTCTAACAATTGTTCTTCGTTTTTAGGTTGAATGAGGGTTCCAAAATCTTCAGGAAAATATTCATGAATTCCACCAACATTCGTTGAAATAGCTTGAATTCCGCACGAAAAAGCTTCTAAAATTACACAAGGTAAATTTTCGTAATTGCTAAACAAAACAAAAACATCCGCAGATTGCAAATGACTTACCATTTCTTGTTGCGGAATGTGATTGATAAATTCAATTTTAGCTTGTTTAAAATCGTGTTTTTTAAGTTGATTTTTAAAATGATCCTCAGTTCCACCAATAAATTTCCAGGTGAAATTTCCTATTCTTTCTTCCAGTTTTTTGGCAACATTCAACATTCCAGAAACATTTTTATGAGCATCATTCAAACTAGAAATGTGAATAATGATAAAAGTCTCTTTTGTATTTTTTATTGGATAAAACATATCAGTATCCACCACATTTGGCACTTTGCAATAGTTGCCTTTTAAACCCAATTGCAGCATAGAATTTGCTAAATCATCACTTACAGGACATACAAAAGAGGCGTTTTTGACAATGATTTTTGATGCTATTTTTTGAAAAAATCCAATGTTTTTTGATTGTGGAAAATGATATCCAGTCCAATGTTCAGAAATGATGTAAGGTATGTTTTTTGTCATTTTCAAACACCAAGCAAAAATCCCAAAAGGAAATAAAGAATTTACATGAATTATTTGAAAATCATCAATCTTAGAAGTCAACTCCATAAACATGGTTATATATCTTTTCCACTTTAAAATCGGATTTTTTGTCTTTTGTATATAACCAATAAAAGTATCAACTCCATTTATTTTAGAATATTCAATTTCTTTTTGGGTGGCTAAATTTTCATCAGTAATAATGTGCACAACACTTACTTTTTGTTGGGTAGCAACAGCTTCAGCATGCCTTTGAATAAAGTCGCCATTTGTTGGTAAAATTCGTGAAGGATACCATCCACAAAGAAAAAGAATGTGCAATTTATTGTTCAAAAGTTTTACTATTAATTCACACAAATATAAAGGTATTCTGTGGTTTTGTTTTTATTTTTGATACATGAAAATTCAACACGTTTTTTTTGATTTAGATCACACACTTTGGGATTTTGAAAAAAATTCTGATTTAACCTTTCAAAAAGTATTTGACAAACAACAAGTTCAGGTAAATCTGCAAGATTTTTTAACGGTTTATAAACCCTTAAACAGAGAATTTTGGAAATTGTATCGTGAAGAAAAAATCAGTAAAGAAGCCTTAAGATATCAGCGTTTAAAAAAAACGTTTGACACCATAAACTACTCAATTTCAGATGCTTTGATTGATGTAATTGCCATAGAATACATTGAGTTTTTACCACATTTCAATCATCTTTTCGATCATACTTTTGATGTTTTAGACTATTTAAAACCAAAATATCAATTGCATATTATCACCAATGGTTTTGAAGAAATACAAACAAAAAAAATGCAATCTTCAAACATTCATCATTATTTTGATAAAATAATTACTTCAGAATCTGTAGGAGTAAAAAAGCCAAACCCGAAAGTTTTTGAACATGCTCTTGCGATTGCAAATGCCACAAAAGACAATTCCATTATGATTGGAGATAGTGTTGAGGCAGATATTGAAGGTGCATTGCAAGTTGGCATGGAAGCAATTCACTGCAATTTTGAAGGAGAAGAAGTTACTGCAACAAATTTTAAAAGCATTACTTCTTTGCTAGAAATAAAGCAATATCTATAAACAAATAACGTTTTAAAACAAATAGTATTCCTTATGAAATCCTCTTCAAAATTTGCAATCATTGCAAGCTTTTTTCTGTTTATTTCTTGTGCTGAATCATTGGATTTCAATCAGATAGATGATTATGTTTATAAGCCAATTTTTACAGGTTCATTGACATATTTTACAGTGGTTCCTGCTGATTTTTTTGATTCTTCAGGTACAATCCAACAAAATAGTATTTCAGAAACCACCAATTTTGATGTACTTCAATCGCAATTTGTTAAAGAAAATTTAGTGAAACTCGATTTGGATGTGGCAGTTAAAAATGAATTCAATAGAGAAGTTACGATTCGTGTTGAGTTTTTAAATAGTAATAATGTAACTGTTTACACATTTACACCCATTATTATTCAAGGAAGTAACTTAAATTTTAAGTATAAAGAAGAGATTGAGATTTCTGCAAATCCATCAATCCTTAATACCACCCAAGTAAAAATTACTGCTGAACTAGAAAATACAGGAATTCAAATGAACTTAAACGATCCAAGTGAATTCGAATTCAAATCATCCGTTACAATGTATATTGAATCTAGTTTCTAAAACATGAAAAAACTTTTATTAGTTATTGGTTTGTTTGCAACAACCATTATTTCTCAAAACAAACAAGTTTTGTATGATTTTGCTGATTTACCTCAGTCATTATTATTAAATCCTGCTTTAGAAAATAAAAATAAGTTTCATGTAGGCATTCCTTTATTATCAGGGTTTTCAACCCAAATTGGTTCATCAGGAGTCGTTTTAACAGATGTTTTTTCGGTTGATAATCAAAACATCAATGATAAAGTATCACAGGTTTTAAATTCTTTGACAGCTGATGATTTTATGATGTTAAATACACAAGTTGAGCTTTTAAATATTGGGTATCGTTTAAATGAAAAAACATATTTAAGTGCTGGTTTTTATCAAGAAATTGATGCAATTGGATATTTTCCTAAAGATTTATTAGTATTATTTTCTGAAGGAAATGATGCTTTTTTGGATAGAAGTTTTAGTGCTTCACAAATAGGTTATAAATTTGATGTTTTAGGCGTTTTACATGCTGGAATCACTAGAAAAATTGATGAGAAATTGACATTAGGAGGGAGGTTTAAAATTTATTCATCAGCCTTAAATTTAGAGTCATTTAACAATACAGGAACATTTACTACTGTGCAAGGAACCAATAATTTGTTTACTCATTACATAAGCAATGTAAATTTAGAGGAACGTTCTGCAGGATTTATTGATAGTAATGACGAAGTTTTTGATGATCCAAATGACTATTTAAAACGTACTTTTTTAAGTGGTAATTTAGGAATTGGTTTTGATGTTGGAGTTAATTACCATATAAACAAGCAATTACAATTTTCTGCAAGTCTAATTGATATTGGTTTTGTAAATCATAAAAAAAATGTCAAAAATTATAAAGAGGAAGGAAGTTTTGTTTATGAAGGCTTTGAATATGAATTTGATGCAAATAGCAACAGGGATTTTTGGGAAGAAATCAATGATCGTTTTAATGAGGAATTACCTACAATAGAAAATGAAGATTCCTATATATCATGGAGACCTACAAAAATGAACATGGCTTTAAAATATAGTTTTGGTGAGAGAAGAAGTGCCATTTGTTATGATAATAGTTATCAAGATTTTTATACAGATGCAGTTGGCGCACAACTTTTTTCAGTTTTTAGACCTTTATCCACCAATTTGGCATTGTCAGCATTTTATCAAAAGTCATTTTCAAGAAAAGTCCATGCAAAAGTGACTTATACTATAGATGATTTTTCGTATTCGAATATAGGAGCAGGATTGTCTATGCAACTTGGAAAAGTCAATTTTTATGGCATGTTTGATAATATTTTATCCTACGGAAATTTATCTTCTGCGAATTCAGTATCTTTACAATTAGGAATTAATTTTATAATGAATTGATATGTATAGATTTACCTTTACTTTATTGGTTGTGTTTTCATCTTTTTTTGCAATTGGACAAGAGTTAAACTTAGACAATTATAAGTATATAATTGTTGCTGATAAATTTCATTTTGTGAGAGAAGTTGATGGATATCAAACAAGTTCTTTGACAAAGTTTTTATTAGAGAAAAAAGGATTTCAAGTTTTTGTAAGCAATGAAAATTTTCCAGATGATTTATCCCTAGATAAATGTAAAAATGCCTTATTTGCTGATGTAAAAGACCAATCTGATTTCTTAACGACAAAATCAATCATTCTTTTAAATGATTGTAAAGGAAATATTATTTACACCTCAAAAGTAGGAAGAAGTAAACTGAAAGAATATAAAAAAGCATATCATGAATCCATTAGAAATGCCTTTAATACTATGACTGACGTAAGATACAGTTATAAACCATCAGAAAAAATCGAACCAAAAGTTAATATTAGCAACGATTTATCAAATAAAAATAATAGTAGTAAAGACACTTTAATTGAAAAGAAAATCGAGTTTAAAGAGATTTTAAACCCAGAAATTTTATATGCACAACCCATTTTAAATGGATTTCAATTGGTAAATGCAATACCAAAAGTTGTGATGATGATTCAAAAAACAACTCTCAAAGACTTGTTTTTAGTGAAAGATAGTCAAGGGATTGTTTATAAAGAAGGGAATGATTGGTTTTTTGAATATTATGTTGACAATCAAATCGTTAAAAAACAACTTCAAATTAAATTTTAATATTCGTATTTATCTTTCCATCGATTTTTTAGCAATTCTCTGAATTGTTGCTCACGCTGATTGTTGCCAGGTTCATATAATTTCGTATTGGCTATTTCATCTGGAAGAAATTCTTGATTTACAAAATTGCCAGGAAAATCATGTGCATATTGATAGTTTTTACCATAATCTAAGTCTTTCATTAATTTTGTTGGTGCGTTTCTTAAATGAAGAGGAACAGATAAATCTCCCGTTTTACGAACCAATTCTTGTGCAGCATTAATTGCCAAATACGAAGCATTACTTTTGGTTGAATTTGCCAAATAAATAGCACATTGACTCAATAAAATTCGAGATTCAGGATTGCCAATCACAGCAACTGCCTGAAATGTATTATTGGCTAAAATTAGTGCAGTTGGATTTGCATTTCCAATATCTTCTGATGCTAAAATGAGTAATCTTCGTGCAATAAATTTTACATCTTCACCAGCTTCAATCATTCTTGCTAGCCAATAAACAGCTGCATTTGGATCACTTCCACGAATCGATTTTATAAAAGCGGAAATAATGTCATAATGTTGTTCGCCAGTTTTATCATATCTGGCAGTATTTTTTTGAACTTTCTCTAAAACGAGTTTGTTTGTAATTTCAATGTCATTTTCTGATGCTACTAATAATTCAAAAATATTCAGCAATTTTCGAGCATCACCTCCTGAAACTTGCAACAATGCTTCCGTTTCTTTTAAAATTATTTTTTTAGATGCTAAAAAAGCATCTTCTTTCATAGCTCTTTCAAGCAACGCAATTAAATCTTCTTTATCAAAAGAATTTAAAATGTACACTTGACACCTTGATAACAAAGCAGGAATAACTTCAAAACTTGGATTTTCAGTAGTGGCTCCAATCAATGTAACCCACCCTTTTTCAACGGCTGCTAAAAGAGAATCTTGTTGAGATTTACTGAATCTGTGGATTTCATCAATAAATAAAATGGGATTTTTGGAAGTAAATAAACCACCACTTCGTTTGGCTTTGTCAATGACATCACGAACATCTTTTACACCTGCATTAATAGCGCTTAGCGTGTAAAATGGTCTTTTAGATGTTGTTGCAATGATGTTTGCCAAAGTTGTTTTTCCAATGCCAGGAGGTCCCCAAAAAATTAAAGAAGGAATGACACCTTGTTGAATTAATTTTGTTAAAATGCCATTTTTTCCCACCAAATGTTGCTGACTGATGTAGTCATCAAGGGTTTTAGGACGGATTCTTTCTGCCAAAGGTTCATTCATTTTGTAAAATTACTAAAGATTTCTGACAGAAATTGTAAAATTGAGAAATGGTTTATTTTTTGTTATTTTTATGGATATGCAAAATGAAAATCAATTAACATTCAAAACTTCCATGCTTGTAATTCCTGCAATTTTTGTGGGTTTTATTTGGATTGTGTATTGGTTTGAAATTCAGTTTGGATATAATTTTAATAAATATGGTGTATTTCCACGAACAATAAAAGGTTTGAGAGGTGTATTTTTTACCCATTTTATTCATGGTGATGCGAAGCATTTATTTAATAATTCAATTCCTTTAGGTGTGCTTTTAAGTTCAATATTATATTTCTACAGGGAAGTTGCTTTAAAAGTACTTATTTATGGAGCTATTTTGACAGGTTTTTTAACTTGGTTGATTGCACGAGAATCTTATCATATTGGCGCAAGTGGCATTGTCTATGTATTGTTTAGCTTTATTTTTTTTAGTGGAATTTTAAAGAAACATTATCGATTAATTGCTCTATCATTAATCGTCATTTTTTTATATGGAAGTATGATTTGGTATGTTTTACCAATAGAGGAGGGGATGTCTTGGGAAGGACATTTATCAGGTTTTTTAGTAGGACTTTTCTTTGCCTTTTTCTATAAAAATAAAGGAATTGTAAAAGAAGAATTTCAATTTTCACCATCTGAAATAGATGCTTTCATTGATGAAAATGGAAATCTTATAGAAACTACAGAAGAAAACTAAATTTTTATTTTTGACTAAAGAATAAAGACTAAAGACTAAAGATACCTCTTTGTCTTATGGTTTCATATAATATTGCTCCACAAGCCACAGAAACATTTAAGGATTCTATTTCACCAAGCAATGGTAATTTTGCTTTATAATCTACCAATTTTAAGATAGAAGGATTTACACCTCTATCTTCAGATCCCATTATAATAGCAATTGGTTGATTTAGATTGATATCATAAACTGAATCATCCGTTTTTTCAGTTGCAGCCACTGTTTTAATTTCGGATGCTTGTAATAAATACAAAGCATCTTTAATGTGTTCTACTTTACAAATAGGCATTTTAAATGCTGCTCCAGCTGATGTTTTTACAGTTTCAGCATTTACAGGAGCACTTCCATTTTTTTGAATGATGATTCCATTAACTCCTGCACATTCTGCTGTCCTGATGATTGCACCAAAATTTCTAACATCAGATATTTGATCTAGAATTAAAAATAATGGTATTTTATTTTTTTGAAGTGTATCTTCAATCAACTGTTCTAAATCATAAAATGTAACAGGTGATATTTGCGCAACTGCTCCCTGATGATTATTGTTTTTTGATAAGCGATTTAATTTCTCAACAGGAACTATACTTGTAGTTAAACGATTTTCGCTTATTAATTTTTCTAATTCTACATAAAGTGAACTTCTCAGTCCTTTTTGAAGATATATTTTATTAATAATTGTTCCACTTTGAATGGCTTCAATGATGGCTCTTAATCCGAAAATAATAGTGTTCTCTGTTGTCATATTGCAAATGTATGGTAATTTTTGAGCAAAAAAAAACCATCTCGAAAGATGGTTTTTAAAATTTGTTATTAGGTTATTTTGTATCGAATGCAGTTGCTTGACTAGCTCCAAAATCACCACCTCCGGTAGCTTTAACAACACCACCAATAGTAAGTGAATATGAACCATTTGCTGGGAAACTTAAACCATCACCGTAAGAATCAGTGATTGTGAAAGTATAATCTCTTCCGGCACACAATGTAATAGTTTCTGATGCAGAAGCTTGTCCATCAGCGTAAGCACCAGCAGTTTTAGAAGCAACAACTCCTCCTAACGCGTCAGTAACTGTCCAACCAGTTTCACTTCCATAACCGTCAAATGTAATACTTAATGTTGCAGTAACTTCTGAACAATTTTGAAAGTAACTTAAAACTGTGTTGGGTCCTGTAGATAAACCTTCTTGTACACCAAAACTTAACCTTAGGGTATTTATTCCAATTCCTAAATTTGTATCTGATAAAGCAATTGATAATGTACCTTCATTTGATCCAGCTGGTATTGTTATTGTTTCTGGAACTGTATAAGATCCTGCAGCTGCGGTTGATGTTGGTAAAACTGATATTACAAATGATCTATCAGAACTAGTGATATTAGCTGTGTAAACAGGGATTTCAACAGTTTCTGAACCTCCGATATCTATACCAGTAGAGTAAGTTGTAGAAGCAAAAGTAATATAATTTGTTTGTCGAGGCTCAACTTCTTCAGTACAACTATTAAAACTTAATAGAAATGTAAAAGATAATAATATTAATAAAATTTTTTTCATAAAATTATGTTTTTAAAATATAGCTACTTTTTAAGATATTATTCTTAAAAAGTAGCTATTAAAATTATTGATTTTGTTCGCTTACGAAAGGATTGTTTTGAATTTCATCTAAAGGAATTTCAAACTGCATTCTTTCATCATTATATGGTATTGGGACACCAACGAAAGATAAATGATTAGTTCCTCTTACTGTTGTAGCTTTATTTCTCTTCATGGCTAAATAACTTTTGCCTTCTCCCCACAATTCAATTCTAGTTTGCTTATAAATTTCATCTTTTAAAGCCTGTCCAGATAGACCATCTATATATGATGCATCTGGAACTCTTCTAGATACCAATGCTTTAAGACTAGTTCTAGCTAAACCATCATTTCCTGCATTTGCATTAGCTTCAGCATTAAGTAAATAAGCCTCTTCAACACGCATGTAAACATAGTCAGTTGTTATTGGTCTTGGAGCAGATCCAATTGCGTTTGATGCTCTAAACTTAAATAATGGTTGTAAATATCTTCCACTTGCTGGATTGTTTAAAAATTGTCCTTTTCTTCCATCATTTGCAGGTATCATATCATATAAGCTTTTATCAATAACTTTATAATCTCCTGCCCATGCATAACTGTAAGACCATGCATCTACCTGACCCCACCAAGAAACTAACCCTAAACCATTAGTTCCAGTAATATCAAAGCCCCACATCCAACTTGGTGAATTTACATCAATGAAGCCATTCACACCAGCCGCAGTAGAAACTAATTGAGTCTGTGAAAGCATTGTATAATTACCAGAATTAATAACATCTCTTGTAAGAGAGGCTACCTCAGCATCTCTACCACCTTTAGCCCCAAGTACATATCCTAAAATCATTTTGGCAACATCCTGATTCACTTGGTTTTTTGCCTCTCTATTGAATCCATTTAACAAGCTTATTGCATCTTCTAAATCTTTTTCCATTAAATTATAAATATCTTCAGCACTTGATTTTGGTAAATTTGTACTGATAGCTTCTGTATATAATGGTAAAATCATTTCGTTTGCTACATACTCTTTTTGAAAGTATTGTGTTAGGTAAAAGTAACTATGGGCACGCATGGCTTTTGCTTGACCCATTGCAAATTTATTTTCATCTAATGAAGGTACAAAATCATTACCACCTAAACTTTTAATAACATTATTACAAGATCTAATAATTCTGTAATAATATCTCCAAACCATTCTATTTCTGCCTCTTGTGAAATCTAAAGGGGCTTGAAACTCTGTAATATCTGCACGATACCAACCATAGTTACTTACACTTAAAGCCATATCTCCTGACAACATATCTCCAAATATATCATACCCTTTTTGACCAAAATCATCATGGTTTGTCGTGCCTCCAGTACCAGTTTGTACCATTTGTGCATAAATACCATTAACGAATGCTGCAGGAATGTCAGGATTTGTAATTGCCCCTTGTTCTAGTTGTGCATTTGTAAATACATCTGTAGGATTACTTGCATTAGAAACCCCATCATTTCTTAAAATATCTTCGCTACAACTATATGTTATAATTAAAGATAGTAGCATTACTAAATTAAAATGTTTTTTCATTTTTATTATGTTTTTTAAAATTTAACTCTTACTCCCATTGTAACAGTAGTTGCTGGCGCATAAATATTTCTTCCAGAGTTACCAGCTTCTCTTATTGATGGGTTAAAACCATCTCTCACTGTTCTTTGAAATAAATTATCACCTGAAACCCATAGATTAACTTCATCTAAACCAGATTTTGATAAAAATGATTTTGGAACTGTATATCCAACTCTTGCATTGTTTAAAGCTATAAAATCAGTACTAGTAATAAAACGAGTAGATTGACTAGCCCCATCTGTTACAAAATTATCAGCTAGAACAGGAACATCTGTCAAATCCCCAGGATTTTGCCATCTGTTTCTAATATCTGTATGGTAATTTTGACCAGCAGCACCGAAACGATCTTGCATCAATTCGCCATATTGTGCATCATATGCATATCCACCAAGACTGTAGGTGAACTGTGTAGAAAAATCGAAGTTTTTAAATCTTCCAGATAATCTAAAAGCACCTCTTAATTTTGGAATAAAAGACTTTCCGATATATGTTTGTGTTGCATTTGCATATGTTTTTGTAACTGTCTTTTTTATATTCGCATTCGGGCTTAATTTTTGATATTCAAACAAAGAACCTGAAGTGTTAGTCTCTAAGTTATTAGCATCAAGAACACTAAATGAGCCTTCACCACTATCTAAAATTCCATTATTATTTTTATCATCGTAATATTGATACCACATTGGTTTTCCATCAGCAGGGTCAACACCAGCCCATTCTCTCATCCAAAAATCAAAAATTGATTTACCAACTGCATATGCATAAGCTCCATCACCACTTGAGTTAGAATCAATTACTTTTTGTCTTCCTGTAGATGGCTCTATAGGCATTGCTAACAATTTATTTTGAAGCATTTCTCCATTAACAGAGAGATCTAATGAAAAGTCTTCTTTTTTAATTAAATGGCCAGTTATATCAAATTCAAATCCAGCATTTAGAACCTCTCCATCATTTACTAATATACTTGATAATCCGTTTGATGGACCAACTCTTTGGTTAAAAAATAAACCATCTGTATTTTTTCTATAGTAATCAAAGTTTGCATCGATATATTTACCTAAGGATAATTCTAATCCTGCTTGAATTTGACTTGTAGTTTCCCATGTCAAATCAGGATTACCATTCAACCTTTCAACTAATGCTAAACTTCCACCAGCGATATCACTATTGAATGTATCAAATGATCTAGATGTAGATACTCCTCCTTGATCTCCAGTTAATCCCCATGATGCTTTTAATTTCATATAAGAAATAAAACTATCTTTAAGAAAATTTTCTTCACTAATTACCCATGATCCACCAATAGAACCAAAAACACCCCATTTATCATTTATGAATCTTGAAGATCCGTCCGTTCTTAAAGATCCTGATAAAAAGTATTTGTTTGCATAATTATAGTTTAATTGTGTAAAATAAGATTCTATACCAGAACCATCTGCATATCCAAAAGCATCTCCAGAATTGGATAAATAGTTATTGAATTGATAGACACCTGGTACAATCACATTTTGTTTTGTTGATTGATTTGTTGTAAATCTTTCTCTAAAAGTCTCACTAGCCAACAATATATCAAAATTATGATCCTTTATTGATTTTTCGAATCTCAATATGTTTTGAATCGTTTTAGTCCATCTTATTTGATCTGTTATACTTAATGTTCCATTTAAAGGTCTAGCAGTTCCATATGCATGATTTGACATGTTATTTCTTCTTAAAGCAGAGTATTGCCCTCCAAATTTAGTCTCAAAAGTTAAACCACTCATAATTTGAAACTTTGCATAAAAGTTACCATTCAAACCATGAGTATCTCTACCATCAAAGTCTAACATTGCTTGACCTATAGGATTTAATAAATTAGCATTTGGCCTAGCTCTTTCAAAACCAAAATTATTGATATCAGAAGTAGGAGATCCATAATCATACTGAAAGCCACCAAAAATTGGATCTGGAATTTTGTCACCTGTACCAGGAAATCTTGCAAATACAGGATAAATTGGAGCCATTTTATCAGCTTGTTCAGAAAGATTTTCTGAACCATTAATTTGTCCGTTGTTCGTGGATTCTGAATAAGCATAACCAAGATTAGCGCCTACATTTAACCATTTGTTTACTTCTGATGAAACATTTAATCTCGTACTATATCTCTTAAAATCTGAATTGATGATATATCCTTTATCATTTAAATACCCTACAGATACAAAATATTTTGTTTTTTGAGAACCTCCTCCAATTCTTACATTTGTTTCTGTTCTGAATCCATTTCCAAGACCTAAATCAGCATATCTTTCTGGTGTAAATAATCTATTAACACCGGTTCTTACTGTTTTTGTAACAGGATCTATTAATCCACCGCCTACAGGTGAGACATCCCACATATTATATCCACGACCAGCTCCTGTTCCAAAACCTGATCCACCTTCACCAAAAAGTGAACCATTTGCATAATCGATAGCAGGTCTTGTAATTGTTCCATCACGAAGTGCTCTGTTATATAGCCCTTCCCAAACGTAACCAATATATTCTTCAGGAGATTTAATTACATCATATCTCGCAATACCTTGCCAGTTTACACCAGATTTAACATCAACCTCAACGTAACCTTTTTCACCTGCTAGAGAACCACTTTTAGTTGTTATTAAAATTACACCATTTGCCCCTCTTGATCCATAGATTGCTGTTGCAGTTGCATCTTTTAAAACAGTTGTACTCGCAATATCTGATGGATTTATTGAGTTTAATTCAAAAGTTCCGTCAAAAGGAATGCCATCAACTACATAAAGTGGAGCTCTATTTCCTAAAGGAGATCCATAACCTCTGATACGAACTGTTCCAATTGTTCCTGGTTGACCAGATGTATTGATTACTGTTACACCAGCAACTTCACCAGCTAAAGCTTGAGTAACATTGGTAAAGTTTTTTGCTTCTAAATTTTTAGAAAGCACTGTTGTTGCAGTTCCAACGTAAGATTTTTTTGTTGTTGTACCATATCCAACTACAACTATCTCATCCAATACATTACTTTCTTGTTCTAACTTTACGTTAATTATGTTAGCACTACCTACAGTTCTTTCTACAGTTTTGTATCCTAAATATCTAAATACTAACACATCGCCAGCTTTAGCTTTAATAGAATACTTTCCATCGAAATCTGTTTCTTGACCACTTAAGGTTCCTTTTACAAGAACACTTACGCCTGGCAAAGCACCAGATTCTTCAGTAACCGTACCAGAAATAGTCTTTTCTTGTGCAAATGAAATTTGCACCACCAACGCTAGTAATAGCGTTAAAAATCCATTAAACTTTGTCTTCATTGTATAATTATTTGAATTAATTAATGCCAAAAGTCTTAAATTAAACTTAAAAAAACAATTTTTTAACATTAAAAAAAATAGTAACTATGTTAAATAAATAAAAAAACCAACCTAAATAGGTTGGTTTTAATGCGAATTATGTTTTTTTATTATTTAAATAGCCACAGTTTAGTGTCTAATTCGTCTGGTCCTTGCGCCGCAATTGCAGCATTATAGTTTGCTTCATTTAATGAACCTGCAGTAGCTGAGTATCCATGTCTTTGAGGAATTCCAGTTGCATTCGATAATAAATCTGCAGCAATAATTAACGGAATTTTTGAGTCAGTACCTTCAGCTTTGAATCTTCTCCATTCTGCCCAGCTGTTGTAGCCTTGCATGAATAAAGAAACCCATTTTTCATATGCAATATCTGCGATTCCTGTATATGGATTCGCTGCAATGTAAGTAGTAATGTCAGATGCGCTAACACCCCATTGTTGCATTGAAGCAGTGATTCCTTGAGCATATAGTGTAGCTGCATTTTCTGTTGTCCATCCTTTTGCAGCAGCTTCAGCTCTTGCAAATAAAACTTCAGCATAAGTGTAAATCATCAACGGAGCATCTCCTTTAGTGATAATGTTAGATGTAATGAATGAATAATTTGCTGTAGCTGAGTTTGATTTTCCATAAGGAGCACCTACAAATGTGTTTGAAGAAGTTGCACGATCAGCAAATTTTGCTAGTCTTGGATCTTCTGGAGCAACATTTGTTCCTGAACCGATTAATGCATTTACAAAAACATCACTCATTAAGTAATCTTTTCTTCCTTGATCAACAAAATGATCTTGCCATGGATTGTCATTAGTATCTTCAGTTAGGTAAGTGTATTGAATGTTACCTGCATTTGAAGAGATAGCTCCAGTTCTTGCTTCATTAAATTTGGTTCTACCAGTTGTTGGATCTGCTTTTGATAAACGTAATCCCATTACCATTTTAATGGTGTTGGCAAAAGTTCTCCATCTTGTCATATCTCCTCCAAAAAGAATGTCTCCATCAGGACCATTTCCTGAATCAATCATTCCAATTGCTGAATCTAATTCTGATAATAATCCCATATAGATATCTTGTTGAGAGTCATATTTTGGTTTTGTATTATTAGCAGCATCGTTAGCTTCTGAGTATGGTAAATAACCCCATCTTTCAGTCATTAATTGGAAATAATAAACTTTAAGAATTGTTGCAGCAGCTATTTGATTTCCATTTGAACCATAAGCTTGCGCTCCTACTTTTAAGTCAGCATTGGTATTGATTCTGATGATTTCTTTGATATCTTGCATTAAAGCATAAAAACCATTTGGATCCCAGTTTAAAGTTTGATATCTAGATTCTTCGTCATATTGTCCATTTGATAAATATTGAACATATAAATTTGAAGTAGTGCTTGATACAACTCCATTTATACCTCTTTGAACATTTGTTAAAAGAAGTGATGGAACGGCATTACTCGGACTATTTGGGTCAACATTCGTATCTCCAAAATCTACTGTTTCACAACCTGTAAATGTTATAAATACAGAAAGGATTAGTAATTTTATTTTGTTAATTTTTTTCATTTTTATACTATTTTTAAATTAAAACGTCATTCTAACATTGATACCAATCGTACGTACGTTTGGTAATTGTCCTCCTTCTGTCCAGTTTACACCATTTGCAGTTTCAATCTCAGAAGGATCTAATCCTGGGATAGCTGAATGAATTAACCAAACATTATTTGCAAACACCCCTAAATTTAATTTTTTAAACGGAGTTTTTTCTAACAATTTTGCTGGCAAATCATAGTCTAATCTTACTGTTCTTAATTTTACATAAGAAGCATCATATAACCATCTTTCGTGCAAAGCAAATAAACGACCCCAATATGTTTGCGCTTCTACATTGTATGAAGCTGGCAATCCTGTAGTAGCATCAACACCTTCAATTAAAACACCACCACCATCAGCTACAGCGTCTCTAACAGGGTTTCCTAAGTTGTTTAAACCAACAGTTTCTATTCCTAAACCAGAGTAGTTGTTGAACATTCTAGTTACAGAAAATACTTTACCACCACTTTGGAAATCAATATCAAATCCTAAATTGAAATTTTTGTATCGAATGTTGTTTGATAAACCTCCTGTAAAATCTGGTAATACGTTTCCTAAGTATTGATTAGTATCGTACAATGGATTTCCTGTTGATGATAAAATCATATTTCCATCAGCATCTCTTCTGAAAGCTCTACCATAGATAGCTCCCCATTCTTCACCAACTCTTTCTTGTAATTGAATACCTCTCCATGATTCTGATAATACGTTTACATCAACTCCATCAGCAATAGCGTCTACTTTTCTTTTTAATGTAGAGAAGTTAGAGTATACATTCCACTCAAAATCTTCAGATTTGATTGGAGAGAAATTTACACCAATTTCTATACCACTTGATGTTTGTTGACCGCTGTTTAAGAAAGTTTGAGTAAAACCAGTAGATCCATCTAAAGATACTCTTGATGGTAAGTTTTTATCTTTTCTGCTGAAGTAGGTCACATCTAAATCTACTTTATTATTAAATAATTTTAGCTCTGTACCAAACTCAAAATCTTGTCTTTGTCCACCAGATAATTGTGGGTTTGCAAAAGTACCTTGACTGCTTAAAGTACCAGAACTTCCATAAGGAGTTCCAATATCAAAAGTTGGGCTCAATACGTATCTTGCAGGTAAAAATGGTCCAGATGCAGCACTAGCTCTTAATTTTCCGAAAGAAATAATGTCGTTTTGTGGAATCAATTTAGAGAAAATAAAACTCACAGATCCACCATATGTTTCTACTCTATTATCATTTGGATTTGCAGTAGAACCCCAGTCAAATCTTGCAGAACCGTCTACAAATAACATGTCTTTATATCCAAAAGAAACTTTAGAAAATACTCCTTGAGATTTTTGTTTGTATTGAGAGTTTGTTACTGTAGGTCTGTCAACTGAGGTACTTAAACTATAGAAATTTAAGGTAGTTAATCCTCCAACAGTACTTCCATTCAATGTTTCACCTCCTAAAGTGATCAATTCAAAACCAGCACTTGCATTGAAATCAAGATCTTCACTTAAATCTTTTGAATAATTCATAATTCCAAATACCTCATCTCTATAATCAAAACTATCGCTTTCACTGTATGATGGTAAATTTAGACCGCCAAAAGCAGTTCTGTCATTTGATGTATATGAACTGTATGTTTTTCTTAGTTCAATATATCCATTTAAATTATCATTAACTGTATAATTTAAACCCATTCTACCATAGGTAGCATTTTTAGTTTGAAAATTTAAGTTTTCATTCGTTTCAAAAAATGGAGAATCCCAATATAATGGTCTTGTGTCTGTTGGTCCATTAATATTCCATGACACAAAAGAACCATTTCTGTTATAGTTTCTTACTCTGTCCATGTCTAATTGACGTTGCCACCATTGATTAAAGTTAGAAGCTACGTTTCCATATCCATTGTCTGGAAAGTTTCTAGTTCTACGATCTTGATAGTTGATATTAGCATAAGCTTCTAATTTATCAGTGATATTAAAACGAATGTTAGTATAAGCTTGTACTTGTCTTCTGAATGAGTTTGGCATAACACTAGTTCTATCAATATTTACGATACCACCTTTAATGTTATAGCCTTCTCCACCTTTTGTGAAATCTACTGTAGTATTGTTTACAACACCTGTATCAAAAAAGTTTTTTACGTTATTTGGATTTGGAGAAAATGGTCTTAATTTTCCAAACTCAGGATCACCTTGAATCCAAGAATCCCAATGACGAACCATTTGACCATTCATTTTTGGTCCCCAGCTTTCATCTGCATAATACTCAACCATAGATTGTCCGTCAAAAGCAGCCCATGAAGCTGGGTGTTGTGCTGGATTGAAGTTGAATGTATTAAATTCTTGTGAATATCCACCACCATATTCATTTTGATAATCTGGCAATAAATACACATTTTCCATTGCTGTACTGTGATTTAATGTAATTGTAGACTGCCCTTGTTTGGCTGATTTAGTAGTAATGATAATGATACCACTAAATGCCTCAGGACCATATAATGCTGTTGCAGCTGCTCCTTTAAGTACTGTTAAATCAGCAATATCATCAGTGTTGATGTCTGAGATACTATTTACTTTTACGTTATCAACGATATAAAGTGAAATACTTTGACCTCTTAAACGAATCCCAGAATTACCAAAACCTGCAGAAGGAGCTCCAACTGCTTGTACCCCAGAAACTCTACCAGCTAAAGCGTTGTTTAAGTCAGTTTCTCTTGTTCTTACTAAATTTTCTGGTTTAACTGATTGTTGAGAAAAACCAAGAGCTTTTTTATCTCTTTTAATACCTAGTGAAGTGATTACAATTTCATCTAATAATCCAGCATCTTCTACCAATACTACATCAATAGTATTTGAAGCTCCAACTTTTTTATCAGAAGTTTTGTAGCCTACATAACTAAAACTCAAGATGTCACCCACTTTTGCTTTAATTGTGTACTTTCCATTAAAATCAGTTTCTGTTCCGGTTTTGGTTCCTTTTATAAGAACACTTACCCCAGGTAAATTCCCAGAGCTATCGGAAACAGTTCCAGAAACTGTTTTTTCTTGTGCAAATGAGACTTGCACAACCAACGCCAATAATAGCGTTAAAATTCCTTTTAACTTTGTTTTCATTGTTTGTTATGTTTGAATTAATTGCATCAAATATCTTAATATTTTGTTAACAAACAAACGAAAACCGTTAAAAAATGTTAAATTGGTTAATATTTTTGAAAATATTTTACTCTTTTTATTTCAGAAAAATTCCTTTTAAAAGTAATTTTTCCAGTTAATAATTAGTTTAACTTCCTTAAAATCAATAGTATTACTATCATTTTTTCCCACTGACGCATTTAAATTTATTTGTGAATTTCCAGTGTTAAAAAGATATCCAATTCCTAAGCCTAAAACATTTTTTTGTTGATTAATTGATGAAAATTGACCAAAATCAGTAATCGTATACAAATAAGAAGTCGGATTTGTTAAAATTCTATACTCAATATTGAAAAAAGTGTACCTTTCTGAGAAAATGCTTTGTTCGTTAAAACCTCGAATTGAATTTGCACCACCAATTCTAAAAAGCTCATTGGTCAAATAAGAATCGGAATTTAAATATCCTGTTTCATTTTTGATAAAAAGACTGTTTCTTAGATTTAAATCCCAAATGTAAGAGATGCTTGATTTTATTTTAAATTGATTTGAAATATCATTTGTTGATTTTCTTTTTCCGAATGCGGGACTAATCTCAAATTGAAATTTATTAAAATAAAAAACATCATTTCTTGGTTTTGTGTACGAAAAATATATTCCATAAAAATTATTTGAGAATGTTTTTATATTATTTTCAACTAATTGCGCTAAATTTTCTGATGACTCAGATTCATACTGAATCCCTAATTTATAAAAATGATCGAGGTTGAATTTTAAATTTGCTTTAAAATTCGTGTTTAAAAATGTAGAATCTTGTTTGTAAATTGAAAATGCAATTTCAGGACTTAAAATCGAATTGATAATGTAAGGTATTTCTTTGGTAATTTTTAGTTCTTGTCGTTCTTCAGCAATACTATTCCAAAAAATTTCAAATCGTTCGCCTGTATTAATAATGTTTTGAAAACGCACATCCAACATTCCATTAAATAAAACACCACCATTTTCCTTAGATGCGAAATTTATAATTCCGTCTATACTATTATTTTCTCTTTTTGATAAGTATATAAAAAGTTGTGTGGAATCTTTTGTAAACAAGACTTCAGGAGGTTTTATTTCGTTGATAAAAGGTAAATTTTTGCTATTAATTGAGATTTCTTCCATTTTTTTCTGATTAAAAATGGTTGACGGTTTAATCCTAAAGTAATACTTCAAAAATGAGGGTGGAAAATTTTCGTATCCTTTAATATTAATTCTTTGGATAGTTCTTTTTTTGGAAGGATTAATTTCTAAATCAGCAAAAAGAGTCTTGTTTTTAATTTGGATGTTTTTCAATTGAACTTTCGAAAAGGATTTTCCTTGATTGTCTAAAGATTCAGAAATGGAAACTAAAATTGATTCTAAATTTTTGATAGGAGTTTCAAAAGAATTATTTTCAATTTTGATGTTTTTAATAATACTGCTTTCAATTGAATCAACCTTAATGATTGCTTTTTCTATAAGTTCGTTTAAAGAAAAAAAGGCAAAATATTTTTTGTCAATATTTTTGATGCTATCTAGAGTATTTGTGAAATACCCCAAATTTTTTAAAACATTCGCAATTTTCTCAATTTCCGAATTTATTGAAGTACTGTTTTTTGATTTCTTTTGATAATTAATTTTATCTAAAATAATTTGTTCTTGTTTTTTTTTTGAAATCAATTCTAAAGAGTATTCTTGAGAAAATCCCTCCAATGAAATTATTAGAAAAAAAACTACATATATATAATGTATAAAAGTAACTCTCAATATTTGATTTATTAGACTGTAAATGTACTTCAAATTGATAAAAATTTAGAGCTCAAAAATTTCTGATAAAAAAATAACTTATTGATTTTTGAATAATTAGAAATTAATTGTACATTTGCACACCCAAAAAATAGGGGAAAGTTTAAATATAAACGAAAAACAGTAATAATTTAGTATGCCAACTATTCAACAATTAGTTCGTAAAGGAAGAACCAAAATAACTAAGAAGAGTAAATCGGCTGCTTTGTCGTCTTGTCCTCAAAGACGTGGAGTTTGTACGCGAGTTTATACTACAACACCAAAAAAACCTAATTCTGCAATGCGTAAAGTTGCCAGAGTTAGATTGACAAATGGTAATGAGATAAACGCATACATTCCAGGTGAAGGACACAACTTACAAGAGCACTCGATAGTATTAGTTAGAGGTGGAAGAGTAAAAGATTTACCAGGTGTAAAGTATCACGTAGTTCGTGGAGCTTTAGATACAGCAGGTGTTGCAGGAAGAACGCAACGCAGATCTAAGTACGGAGCAAAACGTCCAAAACCAGGTCAAGCAGCTGCTGCACCAACAAAAGGTAAGAAAAAGTAATTTAAAATCTTTTAATGTAAAGACATGAGAAAAAGAAGAGCCAAAAAAAGAGAGCTTTTACCAGATCCAAAGTTCAATGACCAATTGGTTACACGTTTTGTAAATAACTTAATGTGGGATGGTAAAAAATCTGTGGCGTTTAAAGTATTTTACGATGCATTAGATATCGTAGAACAAAGAAAAACTGACGAAGAAAAGTCAGCTTTAGAAGTTTGGAAAGAAGGATTATCAAATGTAATGCCTCACGTAGAAGTTCGTTCAAGACGAGTTGGTGGTGCTACATTTCAAATCCCAATGCAAATTAGACCAGATCGTAAAGTGTCTATGGCAATAAAGTGGATGATTACGTACACAAGAAAACGTAATGAAAAAACCATGGCTCAGCGTTTAGCTGCTGAAATTTTAGCTGCGGCTAAAGAAGAAGGGGCTGCTGTTAAAAAAAGAATGGATACACATAAAATGGCAGAAGCTAATAAAGCATTCTCTCACTTCAGATTTTAATAGAAAATGGCAAGAGACTTAAAATACACAAGAAATATTGGTATTGCAGCGCATATTGATGCTGGAAAAACTACGACTACAGAACGTATTTTGTACTACACAGGTGTTTCTCATAAAATTGGTGAAGTACATGATGGAGCTGCAACAATGGACTGGATGGAGCAAGAGCAAGAAAGAGGTATTACAATTACTTCAGCAGCAACAACTTGTACATGGCAATTTCCAACTGATAATGGTAAACCAGTAGACAATACTATGGGATATCATTTCAATATTATTGATACTCCTGGTCACGTAGACTTTACAGTAGAGGTTAACAGATCTTTACGTGTTTTAGATGGTTTGGTTTTCTTATTTTCTGCAGTTGATGGTGTTGAGCCGCAATCTGAAACTAACTGGAGATTAGCTGATAATTACAAAGTGCCAAGAATTGGTTTCGTAAATAAAATGGATCGTCAAGGATCAGATTTTATGAACGTAACCAAGCAAGTAAAAGAAATGTTAGGTTCTAATGCTGTGCCTATTGTATTGCCTATTGGTGAAGAAGCTGATTTTAAAGGTGTAGTTGATTTAGTTAAAAATAGAGCTATAATTTGGCATGATGAGTCTTTAGGAGCAACTTTTGATGTTGTTGAAATTCCTGAAGATTTAAAAGAAGAAGCAAAACAATACAGAGCATTGTTAATTGAAGAGGTTGCAGGTTATGATGAAAATCTTCTTGAAAAATTCATGGAGGACGAAGAATCTATTACTGAAGAAGAAATTCATGCTGCATTAAGAGCTGCTGTTATGGATATGGCAATCATTCCAATGATCTGTGGTTCATCTTTCAAAAATAAAGGAGTTCAATTTTTATTAGATGCTGTTTGTAGATATTTACCTTCTCCTTTAGATAGAGAGAAAATTGTGGGTACAAACCCTGAAACAGGAATGGAAGTATCTAGAAAACCAGATGCAAAAGAGCCATTTGCTGCTTTAGCTTTTAAAATTGCAACAGATCCTTTCGTAGGACGTTTGGCTTTCTTTAGAGCTTATTCAGGAAGACTTGATGCTGGTTCTTATGTGTTAAACAATACCTCTGGAAAGAAAGAGCGTATTTCAAGAATTTATCAAATGCATGCGAATAAGCAAAATGCAATTGATTTTATTGAAGCTGGTGATATTGGTGCTGCTGTTGGATTTAAGTCAATTAAAACAGGTGATACACTTTCTGATGAAAAACATCCAATTGTTTTAGAATCAATGAATTTTCCTGATCCTGTAATTGGTATCGCTGTTGAGCCTAAAACAAAAGCTGATGTAGATAAATTAGGAATGGCTTTATCAAAATTAGCTGAAGAAGATCCTACATTTACTGTAAGAACAGACGAGGCTTCTGGTCAAACTATCATTTCAGGTATGGGTGAGTTACACTTAGATATCATTGTAGATCGTTTGAAACGTGAGTTTAAAGTTGATGTAAATCAAGGTCAGCCACAAGTTGAGTATAAAGAAGCTATTACAGCTGCCGCAGAGCATAGAGAAGTTTATAAAAAGCAATCTGGTGGACGTGGTAAATTTGCGGATATCGTTTTCAGAATGGAGCCTGCAGATGCTGGAGTACAAGGTTTACAATTTGAGTCTGTAATCAAAGGTGGAAACATTCCAAAAGAATTTATTCCTTCTATTGAAAAAGGATTTAAAGAAGCAATGAAAAATGGTCCTTTAGCTGGTTATGAAATGGATTCTATGAAAATCACTGTATTAGATGGTTCTTTCCATGCTGTCGATTCTGATCAATTGTCATTCGAATTAGCTGCAAAAATGGGTTACAAAGCTGCCGCAAAATCTGCAAGAGCAAAAATTATGGAGCCTATAATGAAGCTAGAAGTATTGACACCAGAAGAAAATATGGGAGATATTGTAGGTGATTTAAATAGAAGAAGAGGTCAAGTATCAGACATGTCTGATAGAGCTGGTTCAAAAGTTGTTAAAGCTACAGTACCATTATCAGAAATGTTTGGTTATGTAACAGCTTTAAGAACAATGTCTTCAGGTAGAGCTACATCAACAATGGAGTTCTCACACTATGAAGAAACTCCTACTAACATAGCTGAATCAGTAATTGCTGCTGCAAAAGGATAATCTACTAAATACAAAACGATGAGTCAAAAAATTAGAATAAAATTAAAATCTTACGATTACAATTTGGTAGATAAATCTGCTGAAAAAATCGTAAAGACAGTAAAGAGTACAGGAGCTGTTGTAAATGGTCCTATTCCTTTACCAACAAATAAAAAAATATTTACGGTTTTGCGTTCACCTCACGTAAACAAGAAATCTAGAGAGCAATTTCAATTATCTGCTTACAAACGTTTGTTAGATATTTATAGTTCTTCTTCAAAGACAATTGATGCTTTGATGAAATTAGAACTACCAAGTGGAGTTGAAGTAGAAATTAAAGTATAAATTTATTAATTATTTCGGTTTATCTTTTGGTAAACCGAAATAATTTAATACTTTTGCAACCCGAATCAAAGTAGGGTTCGGCTATTTTTCTGATTTCATTAAAATAGTAACATGTCCGGAGCGTTTCGCGAAGGAAAAACGGTAAAAACAAATTCAGCGTTGAAAGTGTTTTTGCGCTTTTTTTTTTTTTTAATGAAATTCATAGGAATAAAAACAAACAATAAAAATTAATTAACAATTAAAACATGTCTGGGTTAATAGGTAGAAAAATTGGAATGACCAGCTTATTTGATGAAAACGGGAAGAATATTCCTTGTACAGTAATTGAAGCAGGTCCTTGCGTTGTTACCCAAGTCAGAACCAAAGAGGTTGACGGCTACAATGCGTTACAACTTGGTTTCGATGACAAAAAGGCAAAGAGTTCTAACAAAGCGTTAGACGGTCACTTTAAAAAAGCTGGCACTTCTGCTAAGAAAAAAGTCGTTGAATTTCAAGGGTTTGAAGAAGATTATAAATTAGGGGATTCTCTTACAGTAAGTGTATTTGCTGAAGGTGAATTCGTTGATGTATCGGGAGTTTCTAAAGGTAAAGGTTTTCAGGGTGTTGTTAAACTTCATGGTTTTGGTGGAGTTGGACAGTCTACTCATGGTCAACATAACCGTTTGAGAGCTCCAGGATCTGTGGGTGCTGCGTCATATCCAGCTAGAGTGTTTAAAGGAATGCGTATGGCAGGTAGAATGGGTGGAAATAATGTAAAAGTTCAAAACTTAAAAGTATTAAAAGTAGTTCCTGAGAAGAATTTACTTGTTGTTAAAGGAGCAATTCCTGGACACAAAAACGCTTTTGTAACTATTCAGAAATAATGGAAGTAGCAGTTTTAGATATTACAGGAAAAGATACAGGTAGAAAAGTTGAACTTTCTAACGATGTATTCGGGATAGCGCCAAACGATCATGCAATTTATTTAGATGTAAAGCAATTTCTTGCAAATCAAAGACAAGGAACACATAAATCTAAAGAAAAATCAGAGGTTGCTGGTTCTACAAGAAAAATTAAAAAACAAAAAGGTACTGGTACTGCAAGGGCAGGTTCAATTAAATCAGGAGTTTTTAGAGGTGGAGGACGTTTTTTTGGGCCAAGACCAAGAAGTTATTCTTTTAAATTGAATAAAGGTTTAAAGCGTTTAGCTCGTAAATCAGCTTTAAGTATTCAAGCTAATCAACACAATTTAGTTGTTATTGAAGATTTTAATTTTGAATCTCCAAAAACTAAAAATTTTATTGATGTTTTAAAAGCTTTAGAGTTAGATACAAAAAAATCATTATTTGTCTTTGGTGAGATGAATGAGAATGTGTATTTATCTTCAAGAAACCTTAAATCATCAAAAGTTATAAGTACATCAGAATTAAATACTTATGGTATTTTAAATGCTAATAAGGTTGTGATTACTGAAGGTTCTTTAGAAGCAATTCATACAAATTTAAATAAATAGGGATTCAAAATGAGTATTTTAATTAAACCTATTATTACAGAGAAAGCAACTAACGATAGTGAAGTTAACAATCGTTATTCATTTATAGTTGCAAGTAAAGCTAATAAATTAGAAATTAAATCAGCTGTTCATGCAGCTTATGGGGTTTCTGTAGAAAGCGTTAAGACTTTGAATTATCCTGCTAAAAAAAATACAAAGTATACTAAAAAAGGTTTAGTAACTGGTGTTAAAGGTGGATTTAAAAAAGCGATCGTTCAATTAGCTGAAGGAGAAAGTATTGATTTTTATAACAATCTATAAGAAAATAGACAACAATGTCAGTTAGAAAATTAAAACCAATAACGCCAGGTCAGCGTTTTAGAGTTGTAAATGGGTTCGACGCCATTACAACTGATAAGCCGGAGAAAAGTTTAATTTCTTCGAAAAAAAGTACTGGTGGTCGAAATAGTCAGGGTAGAATGACAACACGTAATATAGGTGGTGGTCATAAACAAAAATATCGTGCTATCGATTTTAAAAGAGATAAAACTGGTATCCCTGCAACCGTTAAAACTATCGAGTACGATCCTAATCGTACAGCATTCATTGCATTGTTATTTTATGCTGATGGTGAAAAACGTTATGTAATCGCTCAAAACGGTTTAGAAGTTGATCAAGTAATTATTTCTGGTAGCGGTATTGCTCCTGAGATTGGCAACACATTACCACTTAGCGAAATTCCTTTAGGTACAACTATTTCTTGTATAGAATTACGTCCAGGTCAGGGAGCTGTTATGGCTCGTTCTGCAGGTTCTTTTGCTCAATTAATGGCAAGAGATGGTAAATATGCAACTGTAAAACTTCCTTCAGGTGAAACAAGACTTGTTCTTTTAACTTGTATGGCTACAATTGGAGTTGTTTCGAATTCTGATCACCAATTATTAGTTTCAGGAAAAGCTGGTAGAAGAAGATGGTTAGGAAGAAGACCAAGAGTGAACGCTGTAAGAATGAACCCTGTTGATCACCCAATGGGAGGTGGTGAAGGACGTTCTTCTGGAGGTCACCCAAGATCTAGAAACGGAATTCCTGCTAAAGGATACAAAACTAGATCTAAGACGAAAGCTAGTAACAAGTATATTGTAGAACGTAGAAAGAAATAATAAGTTATGGCAAGATCATTAAAAAAAGGACCTTTCGTTCACTATAAATTAGAGAAAAAAGTGTTAGCTAATGTAGAGGCTGGAAGCAAAACTGTAATTAAAACTTGGTCAAGAGCAAGTATGATTACTCCAGACTTTGTAGGACAAACGATCGCTGTTCATAACGGGCGTCAGTTTGTACCAGTATATGTTACAGAAAACATGGTAGGGCACAAATTAGGTGAATTTTCACCAACTCGTTCTTTTAGAGGACATGCAGGTGCTAAAAATAAAGGTAAAAAATAGTAGGAAATGGGAGTTCGTAAAAAAAACATGGCAGATCAGATAAAAGCAGACAAAAAGCAACGTGCTTTTGCAAAGCTTACTAACTGTCCTACATCACCAAGAAAAATGCGTTTGGTTGCTGATCAAGTTAGAGGAGTTGAAGTTGAAAAAGCTTTAGCAATTTTAAAATTCAGCCCAAAAGATGCATCTAAAAATTTAGAGAAATTATTGTTATCTGCAATTGCCAATTGGCAAGCTAAGAATGAATCATCTAGTATTGAAGATGCTGGTTTGTTTGTAAAATCTATTTGTGTAGATAGTGCTGGAATGTTAAAAAGACTAAGACCAGCTCCACAAGGACGTGCTCATAGAATTCGTAAACGTTCTAATCACGTTACATTAGAATTAGGAAGTAAAAATTTAAGTAATTAATCTAAGTAGAAATGGGACAAAAAACGAATCCAATAGGAAATCGATTAGGAATCATCAGAGGTTGGGAGTCTAACTGGTATGGTGGAAATGACTACGGAGATAAAATTGCTGAAGATGATAAGATAAGAAAGTATGTAAATGCTAGATTATCAAAAGCAAGTGTTTCTAGAATATTTATTGAGCGTACTCTAAAACTTGTAACCGTTACTATCACTACAGCACGTCCAGGTATCATTATTGGTAAAGGAGGTCAAGAGGTAGACAAGTTAAAAGAAGAGCTTAAGAAAATCACTGGAAAAGAAGTTCAAATTAATATTTTTGAAATCAAACGTCCAGAGTTAGATGCAAATTTAGTTGCAATTAGTGTTGCTCGTCAAATTGAAAATAGAATTTCATACAAGAGAGCTATAAAAATGGCAATTACTTCAACTATGAAAATGAATGCTGAAGGAATTAAAATTCAAATTTCAGGTCGTTTGAATGGTGCAGAAATGGCACGTGCTGAACATTTTAAAGAAGGAAGAATTCCTTTATCAACGTTCAGAGCAGATATTGATTATTCACTTGCTGAAGCTCATACTACCTATGGAAGATTAGGAATTAAAGTATGGATTATGAAGGGTGAAGTTTATGGAAAAAGAGAGTTATCTCCTTTAGTTGGCTTATCTAAAAAGCAAGCTCCTACAAAAGGTGGTGCTGCAAGTCCTGCTAAACGTCAACCTCGTAAAAGAAAATAATTTTTAAATTAGAAATTAAAAATGTTACAGCCAAAAAGAGTTAAATACCGTAAGGTACAGAAGTTGAAAGGAAGTATGTCTGGAATCTCAGGAAGAGGTACCCAACTTTCTAACGGAATGTTTGGTATCAAATCTTTAGATCAAGATTTATTAACTTCAAGACAAATTGAGGCAGCTCGTATTGCAGCTACCCGTTTTATGAAGAGAGAAGGGCAGTTGTGGATTAAAATATTTCCAGACAAACCTATTACTAAAAAGCCTTTAGAGGTACGTATGGGTAAAGGTAAGGGAGCACCAGATCATTATGTCTCTGTCATCAAGCCAGGAAGAATTTTATTCGAAGTTGGTGGAGTTCCTCTTGAAGTTGCTAAAGAAGCTTTAAGATTAGCTGCACAAAAGCTTCCTGTGAAAACAAGATTTATTGTAGCAAGAGATTTTGATTTTAACGCATAATTCTAACTAAAATGAAACAAGCAGAAATAAAAGAATTATCATTAGCTGATCTTCAAGAGAAGCTAGTAGTGTTGAAAAAGAACTACACAGATCTTAAAATGGCACATACAATTACACCGCTCGAAAATCCGTTGCAATTAAGAAGCCTAAGAAGAACTGTAGCAAGAATTGCAACAGAGTTAACAAAAAGAGAATTACAATAATTCTATAGTCAGTTTTAAAGATGGAAAAAAGAAATCTTAGAAAAGAGAGAATAGGTGTTGTTTCTAGTAACAAAATGGAAAAATCTATTGTTGTTTCAGAAGTAAAAAGAGTTAAACACCCAATGTACGGAAAGTTCGTATTAAAAACTAAGAAGTACGTTGCACACGACGAAAAGAATGATTGCAACGAAGGTGATACTGTTAGGATTATGGAAACTAGACCTATGAGTAAATCTAAACGTTGGAGATTAGTAGAAATCCTAGAAAGAGCGAAATAATATGTTACAAACAGAATCAAGATTAAAAGTAGCAGATAATACTGGAGCTAAAGAAGTTTTAGTAATCAGAGTTTTAGGAGGTACAAAAAAGCGTTATGCTACTATTGGTGACAAAATTGTTGTTACTATAAAAGCTGCAACTCCTAACGGTACTGTAAAAAAAGGTCAAGTATCTAGAGCAGTTGTTGTTAGAACTAAAAAAGAAGTAAGACGTAAAGATGGTTCTTACATTCGTTTTGATGACAATGCTTGTGTATTATTAAATCCTGCAGAGGAAATGAGAGGTACACGTGTATTTGGTCCTGTAGCTCGTGAACTTCGTGAAAAACAATTCATGAAAATAGTATCATTAGCACCTGAAGTGCTTTAAATCATTACACAATGAAGAAATTTAAAATTAAATCAGGTGATACTGTAAAAGTAATTGCTGGTGACCACAAAGGTTCAGAAGGCAAAGTATTACAAATCATCAAAGACAAAGACAGAGTTTTAGTAGAAGGTGTAAATTTAGTTTCTAAACACACAAAACCTAGTGCACAAAATCCACAAGGAGGTATCGTAAAAAAAGAAGCTTCTTTACACATCTCTAATGTTATGTTGGTTGATGGTGGTGTAGCTGTAAGAGTAGGTTATAAAGTTGATGGAGATACTAAAACTAGAATCTCTAAAAATACTAAAAAATAAGAATAATCATGAGTTACGTACCAAGATTAAAAGCAGAATATAAAGAAAGAGTAATTAGTGCTCTTACTGAAGAGTTTAGTTATAAGAATGTAATGCAAGTACCAAAATTAGAAAAAATTGTTATTTCTAAAGGTGTTGGTGCTGCTATTGCTGATAAAAAATTAGTTGATTATGCTGTTGAAGAGTTAACTAAAATAACTGGTCAAAAAGCTGTTTCAACAATTTCTAAGAAAGACGTTGCCAATTTTAAATTGCGTAAAGGCATGCCTATTGGCGCAAAAGTAACTCTTAGAGGTGATAAGATGTATGAGTTTTTAGATAGATTAATTACAGCTTCTTTACCTCGTGTTAGAGATTTCAATGGAATAAAAGCTAACGGTTTTGATGGAAGAGGTAATTATAACTTAGGTATTACTGAGCAGATTATATACCCAGAAATCAATATTGATCAAGTTAAAAAAATTAATGGTATGGACATTACTTTTGTAACTACTGCCAATACTGACAAAGAAGCTAAATCATTATTAGCAGAATTAGGTTTACCATTCAAAAAAAATTAAGAAATGGCTAAAGAATCAATGAAAGCTCGTGAGCGTAAAAGAGCTAAAACTGTTGCTAAATACGCTGAGAAAAGAAAAGCTTTAAAAGAAGCTGGAGATTTTGAAGGATTACAAAAATTACCAAAAAATGCATCTCCAATAAGAATGCATAATAGATGTAAATTAACTGGTCGTCCAAGAGGATATATGAGACAATTTGGTATTTCTCGTGTTACATTCCGTGAAATGGCAAACCAAGGGTTAATTCCAGGTGTTACCAAAGCAAGTTGGTAATATCAAAAATAAATTCATAAAAATAAAATAGAATGTGTATCTTTGCGCGCTCTATTTTTTTGAGTAATAGAATTTTTAACTGATTATAGGTTCAAACATCACAAGTTAATCTTGTAGGTTCAATAGAGATTTTGAAAACCGTAATCGCAATTTAAATAGATATGTATACAGATCCAATTGCGGATTATCTTACCAGAGTAAGAAATGCAATCTCTGCAGGCCATAGAGTTGTAGAGATTCCTGCTTCAAATTTGAAGAAGGAAATGACTAAAATCTTGTTTGATCAAGGTTATATTCTTAGTTATCAGTTTAATTCTGATAAAGTACAAGGCTCTATTAAAATTGCCTTGAAATATGATAAAGACACGAAAGAGTCTGTTATCAGAAAAATCCAACGAATCAGTACTCCAGGTTTACGTAAATACGTTGGCTCAAAAGAGATGCCAAGAGTATTAAATGGTCTTGGAATTGCTATTGTTTCTACCTCAAAAGGTGTAATGACAAACAAGCAAGCTCGTCAAGAGAATGTTGGAGGTGAAGTTTTATGTTACGTTTATTAAACCTTAAAAGATGAGTAGAATAGGAAAAAATCCCGTTAGCATCCCACAAGGTGTAGATGTAAACATAGATGGTAATTTAATTACTGTTAAAGGAAAGTTAGGAACTTTATCGCAAACTATTTCTGAAGGAATTACTATTAAAGTTGAAAATTCAACTGTTTTTTTAGAAAGATCTTCTGATAGTAAAATTCATACAGCTCAACACGGTTTGATGAGAGCTTTAATCAATAACATGGTTGAAGGTGTAAGTAAAGGTTGGACTAAAGAATTGGAATTAGTTGGTGTTGGATATAGAGCTTCAAGTCAAGGACAAAAATTAGATCTAGCACTTGGTTTTTCTCATAACATAATTTTCGAATTAGCTCCTGAAGTAAAAGTAGAAACTATTTCTGAAAAAGGTAAAAATCCAATCGTTAAATTAACCTCATTTGACAAACAATTGGTAGGTCACGTTGCTGCAAAGATTCGCTCTTTCAGAAGCCCTGAACCATACAAAGGTAAAGGTATTAAGTTTGTAGATGAAAAATTAAGAAGAAAAGCAGGTAAATCTGCATAATATATAGGTATTATGGCATTATCAAAGCTAGAAAGAAGAGCTAGAATTAAAAGTAGAATTAGAAAGATTGTTTTCGGTACAGCTACCAAACCAAGACTTTCTGTTTACAGAAGTAATAAAGAAATCTATGCTCAATTAATAGACGATGTAAACGGAGTAACATTAGCTTCTGTTTCATCAAGAGACAAAGATATTCAAGCAACAACGAAAGGAGAAGCAGCAATTGCAGTTGGTACATCAATTGGAAAAAAAGCTTTAACAAATGGTATTGAAAGTGTTGCTTTCGATAGAAATGGTTATTTATACCATGGTAGAGTTAAAGTATTGGCTGATGCTGCAAGAGAAGCTGGTTTAAAATTTTAAGAATTATGCAAGGATATAAAAACGTAGAAAGAGTTAAACCAAGCGGTTTAGAGCTTGTAGATAGATTAGTTGGTGTACAACGTGTTACCAAAGTTACAAAAGGAGGTAGAGCATTTGGTTTTTCTGCAATTGTAGTTGTTGGTGATGGAAATGGAGTTGTTGGTCATGGATTAGGAAAATCTAAAGATGTTTCTTCTGCAATTGCTAAAGCAGTTGAAGATGCAAAGAAAAACTTAATCAGAATTCCTTTAGTTGACGGAACACTTCCTCATGAACAAAAAGGAAAATTCGGTGGAGCAAATGTATTCATCAAACCTGCTTCTCCTGGTACAGGAGTTATTGCTGGTGGTGCAGTACGTGCGGTATTAGAGTCAGTTGGAGTTCATGATGTGTTATCAAAATCACAAGGTTCTTCAAATCCTCACAATGCTGTTAAAGCTACATTTGATGCTTTATTACAATTACGTAGTGCAGCTTCAATTGCTAAACAAAGAGGGATTTCTTTAGAAAAAGTGTTTAACGGATAAATCTAAGAAAAATGACAAAAATTAAAGTTACACAAGTAAAAAGTCAAATTAGACGTCCTAAAGATCAAAAAAGAACTTTAGTGTCCTTAGGTTTGCGTAAAATGAACCAATCTGTTGAGCACGACGCAACGCCTTCAATTTTGGGAATGGTAAATAAAGTTTCACATTTAGTTTCTGTAGAGGAATTAAAATAAGATATTTAAAATGAGTAGTTTACATAACTTAACACCTGCAGAAGGATCTGTAAAAAAAGATAAAAGAATCGCTCGTGGAGAAGGTTCTGGTCACGGAGGAACAGCAACTAGAGGTCACAAAGGTGCAAAATCTCGTTCAGGTTATTCTAGAAAAGTAGGTTTTGAAGGAGGTCAAATGCCACTTCAAAGACGTGTGCCAAAATTTGGTTTCACAAACATCAATCGTAAAGAATATCAGGGAATCAATCTAGAGAAATTACAAGCTCTAGTTGATAGTGGAAAAATAACTGATACAGTAAATCAAGACATTTTAGTTTCTTTAGGTTTAGTTTCTAAAAATGATTTGGTTAAGATTTTAGGAACTGGTGAATTAAAAGCCAAACTTACTATTACTGTTCACAAATTTACAGCAACAGCAAAAGCGGCTATTGAAGCTGCTGGTGGTCAAGCTGTAACTTTATAAGATTTTGTAAATGATGAATTTTATAAATACATTAAAAGACATTTTCAAGATTGAAGAACTTAAAAATAAGATTCTTCTTACAATCGTTTTAATAGCGGTTTACCGTTTTATGGCTGCAGTTCCTTTACCTGGAATTGATCCATTACAGTTAGCAGCTTTAAAAGAAAGTACTTCAGGAGGTCTTTTAGGTTTATTAAACGCATTTACTGGAGGTGCATTTGCAAGAGCATCAGTAATGGCTCTTGGTATTATGCCTTATATTTCTGCATCTATTGTAGTTCAGTTAATGGGAATTGCGGTTCCTTATTTGCAAAAATTACAAAAAGATGGAGAAAGTGGAAGAAAGAAAATTACACAGATTACAAGATGGTTGACTATAGGTATTACTTTAGTTCAAGCTCCAACGTACATCACTGCTATTAAAACTCAGTTTGGATTAGGTCCTGAAGCGTTTTTAGTAAGTGGTGCTACATTTTGGATTTCATCTATCATTATTTTAACCGCTGGTACTATTTTTGCAATGTGGTTAGGAGAGCGTATTACTGATAAAGGTATTGGTAATGGTATTTCATTATTAATTACAGTTGGTATTATTGCTAACTTCCCTGCTGCATTTTTACAAGAGTTTGTTGCTAAAACAACAAATGCTGGTGCAGGTGGTGTAATGATGGTTTTGATTGAAATTATCCTTTGGTTTGTTGTAATTTTATTGACTGTTTTACTAGTTACTGCTGTTAGAAAAATAGCTGTTCAGTATGCTAGAAGAACTGTTGCAGGAAATGTTCAAAATGTTGCTGGTTCAAGAGATTATATTCCCTTGAAATTAAATGCTGCTGGTGTAATGCCAATCATTTTTGCTCAGGCAATTATGTTTTTACCAGTTGCTTTGGCACAAAAATTTCCAGTTATTTCAAGTTTACAAGACATTAATGGTTTGTGGTATAATGTAATATTTGCAGTTTTAATTATTGTTTTCAGTTTTTTCTATACTGCAATTACAATACCTACCAATAAAATGGCTGATGATCTGAAGAGAAGTGGAGGTTTTATTCCTGGAATAAGACCAGGAAAAGATACTGCTGATAAATTAGATTCTGTTTTATCTAAAATTACATTTCCAGGTTCTTTATTTTTAGCAGCTTTGTCTATTTTACCATCAATTGTTGTTCAATTTGGTGTACAACAAAGTTGGGCTATGTTTTATGGTGGTACTTCATTAATCATTATGGTTGGTGTAGCAATTGATACCATGCAACAAATAAATTCGTATTTGTTAAATCGTCACTATGATGGTTTAATGAAAACGGGAAATAGCAATAGAAAATCGATTAAATAATATGGCTAAACAATCAGCGATTCAACAAGACGGAACAATTACAGAAGCATTATCAAATGCTATGTTTCGTGTAGAATTAGAGAATGGACATATTGTAACAGCTCACATTTCAGGAAAAATGCGTATGCATTACATCAAGTTGTTACCTGGTGATAAAGTGAAATTAGAAATGAGTCCATACGATTTATCGAAAGCAAGAATTACTTACAGATACTAAATAAAAGACAACGCAGATGAAAGTTAGAGCATCAGTTAAAAAAAGAAGCGCCGACTGCAAAATAGTTCGCAGAAAAGGCAGATTATATGTAATAAATAAACAAAATCCTAGATTTAAACAAAGACAAGGGTAATGGCAAGAATAGCAGGTATAGACATTCCAAAGAACAAAAGAGGAGTTATTGCTTTAACTTACATCTTTGGTATAGGTAACAGTAGAGCTAAAGAAATTTTAGCTAAAGCAAACGTTGATGAAAACATTAAAGTTCAAGACTGGAATGATGATCAAATTGCAGCAATCAGAGAACAAGTTGGAGCTTTCACAATTGAGGGTGAATTACGTTCTGAGGTTCAATTAAACATTAAGCGTTTAATGGACATTGGTTGTCAAAGAGGAATTCGTCACAGATTAGGTCTTCCTTTAAGAGGACAAAGAACTAAAAATAATTCTCGTACTAGAAAAGGTAAGAGAAAAACAGTTGCTAACAAGAAAAAATAAGTTAGAGATTAAACTAGCTGATGTATTTAGTGTGCCGTATTTTTATAAATACAATTTACTAAACAACATCGCTTAACAACAAAAAATTATGGCAAAAGCAAGTGCAAAAAAACGTAAAGTAATCGTAGATGCGATTGGAGAAGCTCACATAAATGCAACTTTCAATAACATCATCATTTCTTTAACAAACAAAAAAGGAGACGTAGTTTCTTGGTCATCTGCAGGTAAAATGGGCTTTAGAGGTTCTAAAAAGAATACTCCTTATGCAGCTCAATTAGCAGCAGAAGATTGTTCAGGAGTTGCTAAAGAAGCAGGTTTACGTAAAGTAAAAGTTTTCGTAAAAGGTCCAGGAAATGGTAGAGAATCTGCAATCAGATCTTTACACAATGCTGGTATTGAGGTAACAGAAATTATTGATGTTACGCCAATTCCACACAACGGATGTCGTCCTCCAAAAAGAAGAAGAGTATAATTTAATTATTTAATTCTGATAGGATTTAGATTATCGAAGGATTAGCCTTAATTCATAATCCCTATCTTTAAAATCAAAACAAATGGCAAGATACACAGGACCAAAAACTAAAATTGCTCGTAAATTTGGTGAAGCAATTTTTGGTGAAGACAAAAACTTCGAAAAAAGAAATTATCCTCCAGGACAGCATGGTGCTGCAAAACGTAGAGGTAAAAAATCTGAATATGCTACCCAGTTAATGGAAAAGCAAAAAGCAAAATATACTTATGGTATTTTAGAGCGTCAATTCAGTAATCTTTTCAAAAAAGCTCAAGCTTCTCAGGGAATTACAGGTGAAATTTTATTACAATTATGTGAGTCTAGATTAGACAATGTTGTTTATAGAATGGGAATTTCTCCTTCAAGAAGTGGAGCACGTCAATTAGTTTCTCACAGACACATTACTGTAAACGGTGAAATCGTTAACATTCCATCTTACAGTTTGAAAGAAGGTGATGTTGTTGCTGTAAGAGAAAAATCAAAATCTTTACAAGCAATTGAAAATTCTTTAATCGCTTCAAGTAATACTGTTTATGAATGGTTGACTTGGAATTCAGATAAAAAAGAAGGTACTTTTGTAAAAGTTCCAGCTAGAATTCAAATTCCAGAAAACATCAAAGAACAATTAATAGTAGAATTATATTCTAAATAATAAATTATTCATATTGGTATTTAGCCAAAGGGTTTATTCGTACTTCTTCACACTTATAAATCGCGCAACTAAATAACAATTAAAACGAAGAACAAAAATATGGCAATTTTAAATTTTCAAAAACCTGATAAAGTAATCATGATCGAATCTACCGATTTTAAAGGTAAGTTCGAATTTAGACCTCTAGAACCTGGATTTGGTTTGACTGTAGGAAATGCTTTAAGAAGAGTTTTATTATCATCTTTAGAAGGTTTTGCAATTACTTCATTAAGAATTGATGGAGTTGAACACGAATTTTCTACTGTAAGTGGTGTTGTTGAAGATGTTACAGAAATCATTTTGAATTTAAAACAAATACGTTTTAAAAAGCAAATAGATGAAACAGATAGAGAAACAGTTTCAATAAACATTTCTGGTCAAGAACAATTAAAAGCTGGTGATTTACAAAAATTTATTTCTGGTTTTCAAGTTTTAAATCCAGAGTTGGTTATTTGTAATATGGATAAATCTGTAAAATTAAATGCAGAAATTACCATTGAAAAAGGTAGAGGTTTCGTACCTGCTGAAGAAAACAAGAAGCCAGGTGCTCCAATCGGAACTATTTTTACAGATTCTATTTACACACCAATCAAAAACGTAAAGTATTCAATTGAAAACTTTCGTGTTGAACAAAAAACGGATTTTGAAAAATTAGTATTTGATATTGACACAGATGGTTCAATCAATCCAAAAGAAGCATTAACAGAAGCTGCAAAAATTTTGATTCACCATTTTATGTTATTTTCTGATGAGCGCATTACTTTAGAAGCTGATGAAATTGCACAAACAGAAACATATGATGAAGAATCATTACACATGCGTCAATTGTTAAAAACAAGATTAATTGATATGGATCTTTCTGTTAGAGCTTTAAATTGTTTAAAAGCTGCAGAAGTTGATACTTTAGGAGATTTAGTATCATTTAACAAAAGTGATTTAATGAAGTTTAGAAACTTTGGTAAAAAATCTTTAACAGAACTAGAAGAACTAGTAATTGTAAAAGGTTTAAGTTTCGGAATGGATTTAGCAAAATATAAATTAGATAGAGATTAATCTTTCATATTTTGCTCCTCAAAATGAGTTGAGCAAGATGAAAGCATAAAACAAACGTCATGAGACACGGAAAAAAAATAAATCATTTAGGAAAAAAGACAGCTCACAGAAAATCAATGTTGGCTAATATGGCTTGTTCTCTTATTGAGCACAAACGCATCAATACGACTTTACCAAAAGCAAAAGCTTTGAGAGTATTTTTAGAGCCAATCATTACAAAATCAAAATCAGATTCTACTCATAATAGACGTATTGCTTTTGCAGTTTTACGTGATAAATATGCTGTAACTGAATTATTTAAAGAAATCTCTGTAAAAATTGCAGACAGACCAGGAGGTTACCTACGTATTATTAAATTAGGAAACAGACAAGGTGATAATGCTGCAATGGCTATGATTGAATTTGTTGATTACAACGAAATTTACAATCCAAAAGGAGCAAAAGCTAAGAAAACTACACGTAGAGGAAGAAGCAAAAAAGCTGCTGCACCACAAGTAGAAACAATTGCAACTGAAGAAAAATCAGAAGAATAAATGATTTTATCATTCACATATAAAGGGATAAACAGTACTGTTTATCCCTTTTTTTATATTTTTACATCAAATTAATTATTACAAAAATCAATGAAGTATCAAACTCGAAAAAAAGCACTTATTTTATTAGCAGATGGCACCATTTTTTACGGAAAATCTGTAGGAATTGAAGGAACTGCAACTGGAGAAATTTGTTTTAATACTGGAATGACAGGATATCAAGAAATTTTTACAGATCCTTCTTATTTCGGTCAACTAATGGTTACCACAAATGCACATATTGGGAATTATGGTGTTAATGATTTAGAAGTTGAATCTGAAGGAATTAAAATTGCTGGTTTGATTTGCCGAAATTTTAGTTTTGTTCACTCAAGAGTTGATTCAGATGGTAATTTATTAGATTGGTTTAAAAAACATAATTTGGTAGCAATTTCTGATGTTGATACAAGAGCTTTGGTTTCTTACATTAGAGATAATGGCGCAATGAATGCCATCATTTCTACTAATATTGACGATATACAAGGTTTAAAAAATCAATTAGCAAACGTTCCAAGTATGCAGGGTTTAGAGTTGGCCTCTAAAGTTTCCACAAAAGAACCGTATTATTTTGGTGATGAAAATGCTGATATTAAGATTTCAGCATTGGATATAGGTATCAAAAAGAACATTTTAAGAAACCTAGCTAAAAGAGGAGCTTATATAAAAGTGTTTCCATACAATGCTACTTTCCAAGATTTAGCTTCTTTCAATCCTGATGGTTATTTTATTTCAAATGGTCCTGGAGATCCTGAGCCTTTAGTAAACGCTCAAAAATTAGCTGCAGAAATTATCGAGAAAGATTTGCCTTTATTTGGTATCTGCTTAGGACATCAAGTAATTGCACTATCACAAGGAATTTCTACCTATAAAATGCATAATGGCCATAGAGGAATCAATCATCCTATAAAAAATTTATTGACAGGCAAAGGAGAAATCACCTCTCAAAATCACGGATTTGCTATTAATAAAGAAGAAACAGAAGCGAATGAAAATATCGAAATTACACATGTTCATTTAAATGATCATACAGTTGCAGGTATTCGTATCAAAAATAAAAATACATTTTCTGTGCAATATCATCCAGAGGCAAGTCCAGGTCCTCATGATGCTGAATATCTTTTTGACCAATTCATAGATACAATTAAAAAAACGAAAGAGTTGGTTTCATAAAAATTTACTCAATCCCCATTATAATATCTACTTAGTTTTCTGAGTAGATTTTTTTGTTTGATAGGAATAGTCTATAGGAATCGTTTTCGTAATTATTCAAATTCAATTTATAAAATGCGTTCAATATTTTGTAAATTAGCGGTCATTAAATAATAACCAAAACTTACCGAAACTAAGTTTATAAATTTTAAAATCCATGAGTATTATAATAAACATTCACGCACGTCAAATTTTTGATTCAAGAGGAAATCCAACAGTAGAAGTAGATGTAACTACCGAAAACGGTATTTTAGGGAGAGCTGCAGTTCCTTCAGGAGCTTCAACAGGTGAGCACGAAGCTGTAGAATTGAGAGATGGTGGAAAAGCCTATATGGGAAAAGGTGTGTTGAATGCCGTGAAAAATGTGAATGAAATTTTAGCAGAAGAATTGTTAGGAACTTCGGTTTTTGAACAAAACTTGATTGACAAAATCATGATTGATTTAGATGGTACCCCAAATAAATCAAAATTAGGAGCAAATGCTATTTTAGGTGTTTCATTAGCAGTTGCAAAAGCTGCTGCAGCTGAATTAGGAATGCCATTATACAGATATGTTGGAGGTGTTTCTGCAAATACATTGCCTGTTCCAATGATGAATATTATCAATGGTGGTTCGCATTCTGATGCGCCAATTGCGTTTCAAGAATTTATGATTATGCCAGTAAAAGCAACATCTTTTTCACATGCCATGCAAATGGGATCTGAGATTTTTCATAATTTGAAAAAAGTGTTGCATGACCGTAATTTGTCAACAGCTGTTGGTGATGAAGGAGGTTTTGCACCAAATTTAGCTGGTGGAACAGAAGATGCTTTAGAGACTATTGCATTGGCTGTTAAAAATGCTGGATATGTTTATGGAGAAGAAGTGAAAATAGCGTTGGATTGTGCCTCAGCAGAATTTTATGTAGATGGAAAATACGACTACACAAAATTTGAAGGAGAAACTGGAAATGTGAGAACTAGTAAAGAACAAGCAGATTATTTAGCAGAATTAGTAAGTAAATATCCAATTATTTCTATTGAAGATGGAATGGATGAGAATGATTGGGAAGGTTGGAAATATTTGACTGAAAAAATTGGAGACAAAGTTCAATTAGTCGGAGATGATTTATTCGTTACTAATGTATCACGTTTATCAAGAGGTATTGAAAACGGAATCGCCAATTCAATTTTGATTAAAGTAAACCAAATAGGTTCTTTAACAGAAACTATTGCAGCTGTAAACATGGCAAAAAATGCAGGTTATACTACTGTAATGTCTCATAGATCTGGAGAAACAGAAGACAACACGATTGCTGATTTAGCAGTAGCATTGAACTGTGGACAAATTAAAACTGGTTCTGCTTCACGTTCTGACAGAATGGCGAAATACAATCAATTATTGCGTATTGAAGAAGAGTTGGAAGATGTAGCTTATTACCCACAAGAAAAAGCTTTTAAAATTTAATATAGTTTTAAGTTTTATAAATCAATCCTCCTAGAATTTCTAAGAGGATTTTTATATTTTTACAGAAATTCAAATCTATTTTTAGTTTTGATTAAAAATTAAAATGAAGAATCTAATCCTAACATTTTTTTTATCGTTTTCAGTTTTGACAATTTGGAGTCAAATAAGTATTCAAGATGCATTAAGAACTGGTGCTGAAATTTCGAAAAATGATAAAAAATTCAATGAATTACCAGCAGAATTAATTCAGACTTTCAGTTTCGGAATTTCTTTACCAGATGATATTTCTTATCATTTTAAAAATGGTGGTGGAGAAACTTTAAAAAGTAGGTTGTCATTTGAGTTGTTTTACACTATCAATTATCCTATTTTTAAAAAAGTAACTTTTGGTTTAATTACAGGATTTCAACATCAATCTCAAGGAAGTATTACTGCTTATAAATTAGGTGGTTTAGTTCGATATTATTTCAAAAATTATGATTCTACAAACTTTTATATCATGACAGCTAGGGGTTTTGGATTAGATTCTAAAGTTGAAAATTCATCAGGATATGGAAATATTAGATTTGGATTAGAATTTCCAATTGAAAAATATGATGATTACAATGTTATTTTTAAAATATTTTGGGATAATGATTCTTATAAACTAAAAAAGCCACTTATCTCCAATGAAAATCCTAGAGATATAATTTATCATAGTGGTTATGGATTAGGAATAGGAATTCGATTTTAAATATTTTTTCAAAACTATATGCGTTTTACTTAAATCCTCTTAGAATTTCTAAGAGGATTTTCTTTTTACTAAAGAATTGTTAAATCAGTAATATTTATTTTTAAGTACTAAAAATCTATCATTTTCAACTTTTTAAATTCTTAATTTATTGGTATCTTCGCAAAACACTTCAACAAAAAAAATAAGATTGAATATGTCAAATACTGCAAAGTTAGTAATAGGAGAAAATTCGTACGAATTTCCATTAGTGAAAGGAACTGAGAATGAGGTTGCTATCGATATAAAAAATTTAAGAACAGCCACTAATGGCGTTATAACTTTAGATTCTGGTTACAAAAATACAGGTTCTTGCGAGAGCAGTATTACGTTTTTAGATGGTGAAAAAGGAATTTTACGTTACAGAGGTTATGACATAGAAGAGTTGGCTGAAAAAGCTACTTTTTTAGAAGTTGCATACGCTTTAATTTTTGGAGATTTACCTACTAAAGAACAATTAGAAAAGTTTTATGCCGATATCAAAGTACAATCTGTAGTTGATGAAGATGTTAAAAAGATCGTAGATGCTTTTCCAAAATCAGCCCATCCAATGGGAGTTTTATCTTCTTTAACAAGTGCATTGACTGCGTTCAATCCTTCTTCGGTAAATGTAAAATCTGAAGAAGATATGTACAAAGCTATATGTAAAATTATGGGAAAATTCCCAGTTTTGGTAGCGTGGACAATGCGTAAAAAACAAGGTTTGCCTTTAAATTATGGTTCAAAATCGTTGGATTATGTTGAAAATATTATGAAAATGATGTTTGAGCAACCAAACGAACCTTATGTTGTAAATCCAATTATTAAAGATGCGCTAGACAAATTATTGATTTTACACGCAGATCATGAACAAAATTGTTCTACATCAACTGTAAGAATTGCAGGTTCATCTCATGTTGGATTATTTGCTTCTTTATCAGCCGGAATTTCTGCACTTTGGGGACCTTTGCATGGAGGCGCAAATCAAGCAGTTTTGGAAATGTTGGAAGCTATTAAAGCGGATGATGGTGATACCAAAAAATACATGGCGAAAGCAAAAGACAAAGATGATCCTTTCAGATTGATGGGTTTTGGTCACAGAGTGTATAAAAATTTTGATCCAAGAGCAAGAATTATTAAAAAAGCAGCTGATGATGTTTTAAATGATTTAGGCGTAAATGATCCAATTTTAGCTATTGCAAAAGGTTTAGAGCAAGAAGCTTTAAATGATCCGTATTTTGTAGAAAGAAAATTATATCCAAACGTAGATTTCTATTCGGGAATTATTTACAGAGCAATGGATATTCCAACAGATATGTTTACAGTAATGTTTGCTTTAGGACGTTTGCCAGGTTGGATTGCACAGTGGAGAGAAATGCGATTAAATAATGAACCAATTGGAAGACCACGTCAAATTTACGTTGGCGAAACTTTGCGATCATTTAAATCTATATCAGAAAGATAAAAACTTTTGTTATTTTTACGACCGAAAGCTTCATGATTCATGGAGCTTTTTTTATCTCTAAAGCATGTTACAACTCAATATAACAAACGAAACTTCTCAATTAAAAGCGGTGGTTTTAGGCATTGCAAACAGCAATGGCTCAATTCCTAAGCTAGAAGATTGTTATGACCCAAAAAGTAGAGAACATGTTTTGAATGGGACTTATCCAAAAGAGGAGGATATGATTGAAGAAATGGAAGCTGTTGCTGCTGTTTTTAAAAAATATGATATCGCCGTTTACAGACCCAAAGTCATCAAAAATTACAATCAAATTTTTTCTAGAGATATTGCATTCGTCATTGAAGATAAATTGATAAAAGCCAATATTTTGCCAGATAGAGAAAAAGAATACATTGCAATTCAGCATGTTACCAATCAAATAAATCCTATAAATATTATTGAGCTTCCAAAAGAATGCCATATTGAAGGTGGAGATGTCATGCCATGGAATGAGTATATTTTCGTTGGAACTTATACAGGTGATGATTATGCAAGCTTTATTACAGCTCGTACAAATAAACATGCAGTCTTAGCATTACAACAATTATTCCCAAACAAAATTGTAAAGTCTTTTGAATTAAGAAAACATAATACTGATCCAAAAGAAAATGCATTGCATTTAGATTGTTGCTTTCAACCTATTGGAAAAAACAAAGCAATTTTACATAAAAATGGCTTTTTGATTGAAGAAGAATATAATTGGTTAGTAAATTATTTTGGGAAGGAACACATTTTTGAAATAACCAAGGATGAAATGTACGACATGAATAGCAATGTTTTTTCAATTTCTGAAGATGTTATTATTTCCGAAAAAAACTTTACAAGACTTAATAATTGGTTACGCAAAAATGGATTTATAGTCGAAGAAGTTCCTTATGCAGAAATTGCAAAACAAGAAGGTTTGTTGAGATGCTCAACATTACCTTTAATTCGAGAATAAAAAAAAGCTGCATTTAATGCAGCTTTTTCCTCTTGAAACAAGAATGGTAATTATGGCAACAAGACTGTGTCAATTGCATGGATAACTCCATTTGTTCCTTGTACATCATTTGTTGCAGCTCCTACTAATATATTCACAGTTTGAGAACTCGATGTTTGAATTTGAGCCCCATCAGTTAGATTTATTGTGATGCTTCCACCAAGAGTTGTAACACTTCCATTGGTTAATTGATTAGCTTGTACATTTGCTCCATTAACAACGTGGTATTTTAAAACTGCATCTAACGTTGCAATTGGCACATCAGCTAATGAGTTCCAATTTGGATTTGAATCTAATAATGCCTGAAAAGCAGCATTTGTTGGAGCGAATACTGTAAAAGGACCATTTCCTGATAAAACTGAAACGAAATCAGTTGTATGTCTACTATCAGTTAAAGCAGCAACTAAACTTGTAAATCCTCCATTGTTTAAAGCTAATGTTACAATATTTGGAGGTAACATTACTTTGTTAATTACATGAACAATTCCATTTGATGCATTCACATCAACATTAACTGGAGTTGCATCACCATTAAAAGCAACACCACCTGTAACTTTAACTTGCAAAGACAAGGGCTCATCATTTGGTCCTGTTGACAAAGTATTTACATAGGTATCTGATAAATCTGTAGATCTTACAGTCCCATCTAAAACGTGAAATAATAATACTGCTTGTAAAGTTTCAACTGGAATATCATTTATTGAATTCCAATTCTGATTTGAATCTAATAACGCTTGAAAAGCTTCGTTAGTTGGGGCAAAAACCGTAAAAGAGCCATTGGCAGATAAAGTTGATGCTAATCCTGCTCTTTGAACAGCAGCTACTAAACTAGTTAAATTGTTTTTAACTGCAACATCAACAATCGTGTTTGTTTCCATTACAGTGTCATTGTCGTCATTGCAAGATGTAAAAACGATTCCTGCAAATAATGCTAAAATAATACTCGTTACTTTTTTCATAATATATTAGTTTTAGGTTTATGTTTGTTTAACAAATCTAATAATTGATTAAACAATAAAATCTTATCATTTTGTTAAACTATTATAAAAAAATGTTAAACAAAATATTTTATTGCTTTTTAAATTGGTTATATACAAACTTCATTAAAAAAGTATAATTTTGTTGTACATAAAATTCATATGCAACAAACAACTAATTCTATTTTAATGATTCGTCCGATTAATTTTAGGATGAACGAACAAACAGCCGTTAATAATTATTATCAAGAAGCGTTAGATTTAAAAAATGCTGAAATCAATAAAAAAGCTCAATTTGAATTTGATACTTATGTTGACAAATTAAAAAGTCATGGAATTGAAGTTGTTGTCATCTCAGATACAGATGAATTTGACACTCCTGATGCACTTTTTCCTAACAATTGGATTTCATTTCATGAAGATGGCACAGTAGCATTATATCCTATGTTTGCTGAAAATAGAAGGCATGAAAGACGTGAAGATATTTTAGATATTTTAGAGGAAAAAGGTTTTTTGATTGAAAATGTAATAGATTATACAAGTGCTGAAGAAGAAGAAATATTTTTAGAAGGTACAGGAAGTTTGTTGTTAGACCGTGTAAATAAAAAAGCATATTGTGCCTTATCACCAAGAGCTGATGAGGATTTATTTATAGAGTTTTGCGAAGATTTTGAATATACTCCTGTAATTTTTACAGCATATCAAACTGTTGATGGAAAAAGAAAACCAATTTATCATACCAATGTTATGATGTGTTTGGCAGAAACTTTTGCAGTGATTTGTTTGGATACCATTGATGATAAACAAGAACGAAAAAATGTTGTAAAACATTTAAAAGAAGACAGAAAACACATCATTGAAATTACGGAAAACCAAGTCACTCATTTTGCAGGGAATATGTTGCAAGTAAAAGGAACAAATAACGAACGATTTTTAGTGATGAGTCAAGCAGCTTTCGATTGTTTAACTCCAACCCAAATTCAACAAATTACCAAACATTGCAAAATAATTTCTAGTTCTTTAGAAACCATTGAAACTTGTGGAGGGGGGAGTGCACGTTGCATGATGGCTGAGATTTTTTTACCAAAAATGTAAAAAATGAGTTTACTTTTATTGGCAATTGCGCCAGCAATGATTATCATTCTGTATATCTATTTCAAAGATAAATTTGAAAAAGAACCTGTTCGTTTTTTATTCAAAAATTTCTTGATGGGCGCTATAGTAAGTGTTGTTATTACATTGATTTTAAGTGCAGTTGCAAATCATATTTATCCATTGACTGATACAACTAGTATATATCAACAATTTATAAATGCTTTTTTTCTTGTTGGTTTGGTCGAAGAATTTTCGAAATATATTATTGTAAAATATTATGCTCAAAAGAACTCAGAATTCAATGAACCTTTTGACGGAATTGTATATGCAGTAATGGTTTCTATGGGATTTGCAGCCTTAGAAAACATTTTATATGTTTTTGAACATGGAGCTGCAACAGGAATTCTTAGAGCTTTTACAGCAGTTCCTGCACACGCAACTTTCGGAATTTTAATGGGCTATTTTATGGGATTAGCTAAGTTTTCAAAAAACAAACAATTGTTAAATTTTACAGGATTGGTAGTTGCAACCTTTTTTCATGGATCCTATGATTTTTTCTTGTTCATTAATTTTATTCCTGGAATTGCAATTGGCGCTTTTGTTTCACTAATTATAGGAATTATTTTATCCAAAAAAGCGATTAAAATTCATCAAAAAAATTCACATTTCAGATTTTAATTTTTACTTAAAAACTTCTTCAATAATTTTTCCTGTAGTCGAATTTGGTGCCTCAATTTTTAATAAATTGGCGATTGTTGGAGCGATATCTGTAATTTCATAACGCTTTTTTGTAGTTCCTTTTTTAATACCATTTCCATAAAAAATAATGGGAACGTGCGTGTCATAAGAAAAACCAGAACCATGAGTAGTTCCTGTTCTTTTTCCTGAAATTGTTCCTGGATTGGGAATCAGCAGTACATCTCCAGACAATTTTTGATTGTATCCGTTTTGTAAAACGTTTAAAATTCCTTTTGTAAAATTCGTTTTTTGCAAAGTTTTTGCAGTTACAGCTTTATTTATTGTCTCAAAATTTACCAATTCATCAGCAAATATTTCAGCAACTTCGTCCAATTTAAATCCAAGAGTACTTATTTTTTCTTTATCTAAAAACAATTGATAATTGGAAAAATTCTCAACCAATTCTGTGGATTTAAAATGTTTTGTTGAAACAGAATCTAAAAAGTTTTTAAATTTTCGAGTGTTAAAATATTTTGCAGGAATTTTTAAAGAATCTAAATATGCAGGAACTCTTATAGCACCATGATCTGCAGTTAAGAAAATGGTATATTTTCCTTTTCCAACTTTTTCATCTAAAAATCGAAATAATTCTGCTAAATCTCTGTCTAATCTGAGATAAGTGTCTTCAGTTTCAACAGCATCAACACCATATTTATGGCCTACATAATCTGTACTTGAAAAACTAATAGCCAAAAAGTCAGTATCTTTTCCTCTTCCTAAATTTTCTCCAATGATGGCTGCTTTTGCGAAATCTAAAGTCAATGAATTTCCAAAAGGAGTTTCTGAAATGATGCTTAAATTTCCATTTTCTTTTTTCAAATTCGGAATGTCGTGTGGAAAAACAGGTAATTTTTCTCCTGTAAAAACACCTTCAAAAATTGAATTATCTGCAGTGCTGTTTGTGTAAGTTTTAATGTCATACAATGTATTCCAAAGTTTTGAAGTGTAATAATCCGCTTTTTGCAACTTGTTAAAATCAGTTACCCAAGTTGGCAAATCATTTCTATAAAACGAACTTGTTATAAAATGACCTTTGTCTTTTCCTTCATACCAATATGCAGCAGTTGCAGTGTGTCCAACAGGCAAAATGGCAGATCTATCTTTTAAGGCAATTCCAATAGATTTTCCACGCATATTTTGCGCCAATAATAATTGGTCTGTAACAGTTGTTGTGGCCAATCTGTAAGGTGATTTTTGCCCATAATCTGACTCTGTTCCTACAGAAGTGTAGTTAAAATCATCTACGCAATAAATGGATTTTTTTAAAAATTTATCATACCAATTATTCCCGATAATTCCATGATGATCTGGAGTTGTACCTGTATAAATGGATGTGTGACCAACAGCTGTATAAGTTGGGATATAATTAAAATGAGCATTTTCTACTGAAAAACCTTCATTTAAAAGACGTTTAAATCCATCATTTCCAAAGCGATGATAATATCTTGTAAGATAGTCATAACGCATTTGATCTACCACAATTCCAATTACTAATTTTGGTTTTTCAGAAGTTGTTTTTTCTTCCGTAAAATTTAAAAAAATGAAAGATAAAAAGAGAATAAAAATGATTTTTTTCATTTCGAATTAGTTTTTTTTGAATGCTCAAAAGTAATTATTTTATAGTTTGATTTTAGTAATTTTACATTCTATTCATCTAAATTTAATACTTTAGCATAAAATTACATCTATGAACTACATAGAACATGTTGGTAAATATTTCATGATGCTTTTTCAGGTTTTTAAAAAACCTCAAAGACGTCGTTTTTTTTACGAATCACTTTTCAAAGAAATTGAAGAATTAGGGCTGAAATCTTTAGGAATTATCATGTTTATTTCCTTTTTTATTGGAGGTGTTATTGCTTTGCAAACAGCATTAAATGTTGAAAGTCCTTTTATACCAAAATCTCTGATTGGTTTTGCCGCAAAACGATCGGTAATTTTAGAGTTTGCTCCAACTTTTTGTTCAATTATTTTGGCAGGAAAAGTAGGGTCTTATATTACGTCAAGTATTGGAACTATGAGAGTTACAGAGCAAATTGACGCTCTTGAAGTAATGGGAATTAACTCTCTGAATCATTTGGTTTTGCCAAAAGTAATTGCCACTGTTTTCTTTTACCCTTTTTTAATTTCTTTGGCAATGGTATTGGGTATTTTTGGAGGATGGGTTGCAGGTATCATATCTGGATTATTTAGTGGTCTAGATTATATAGAGGGTTTGCAAATGGAATTTAAACCATTTTTGATAACCTATGCTATGATTAAAACCTTAGTTTTTGCATTTTTAATTGCTACTGTTCCATCTTACCATGGATATTATGTAAAAGGAGGTTCGATTGCTGTTGGAAAAGCAAGTACCAAATCTGTTGTTTGGACCACAATTTTGATTGTAATTTTTAATTATTTCTTAACTCAAATGCTGTTGACGTAATTATGATAGAAGTTGATAATATTCATAAAGGATTTGGTGGAGTTAAAATTTTAAAAGGAATTTCAGCAAAATTTTTACCAGGAAAAACAAGCTTAATCATCGGTCAAAGTGGTTCTGGAAAAACGGTTTTTTTAAAATCTTTGATTGGTTTACATACGCCAGAAGAGGGTTTTATTTCTTTTGATGGAAGAATAAATACGAATTTTACAACCGAAGAAAAACGTCAATGGAGACAAGAAATTGGCATGGTTTTTCAAGGAAGTGCACTTTTTGATTCTCAAACTGTAGAAGAAAATGTAATGTTTCCGTTGAAAATGTTTACCAAAAAAACAAATTCTGAAATGTTAGATCGTGTGAATTTTGTTTTAAAAAGAGTCAATTTAGAGAATGCCAATAAAAAAATTCCAGCAGAATTATCAGGAGGAATGCAAAAAAGAGTTGCCATTGCACGAGCGATTGTAATGAATCCAAAATATTTATTTTGTGATGAACCAAATTCTGGTTTAGACCCTCAAACAGCTATTGTTATTGATAATTTAATTCAAGAAATTACCCAAGAATATAACATTACAACTGTTATAAATACTCATGATATGAATTCTGTAATGGAAATTGGAGAAAAAATTATTTTTTTAAAAAATGGATTAAAGGCTTGGGAAGGAAGTAGTGAAGATATATTTAGAACTGATAATGAGGCGGTTGTGGATTTTGTATATTCATCAAACCTTTTCAAAAAAGTACGAGAGGCATATTTAAATGAAACAAAATAAAAAATAGGTTTGTTTTTTAGAATATAACTCATATATTTGCACCCGCTAAAAAGAAAAGAAGACCTGGTAGCTCAGTTGGTAGAGCATTTCACTTTTAATGAAAGGGTCCTGGGTTCGAATCCCAGCCCGGTCACATAAAACTCCGTATTTTTTACGGAGTTTTTTTATTTACACTCCTTTTAAACGTATTTTTGTAATGTTTACAATCGCGATGCAAAAAAGTTTAACTTCAATTTTATTTCTTTCTTTATTCATGAACTCAGGGCAGCTTATTTTTGATTTTTCAAGAGATACAGATGTTTCTGTTTGGAAAGTAGTTAATGATGTTGTAATGGGAGGCAAATCTTCAGGAAAATTTAGTATCAATAACGAAGGTAATGCCGTTTTTTATGGAAATGTATCTCTAGAAAATAATGGCGGATTTTCATCTGTAAGACATCAGTTTCTAAAGAAGAAAATAAATTCTTCAACTAAAATCAAAATTCGGTTAAAAGGAGATGGAAATGCATATCAACTGAGAATTAAAAAAAATCAGAGTGATTATTATTCATATGTTGCAACTTTTCAAACGAACAATAATTGGGAAATTATCGAAGTTAATCTTTCAGAAATGCAACCAAAATTTAGAGGAAAATCGCTGAGTTTGCCTAATTTTTCAGAGAATAGTTTCGAGGAAATAGCATTTTTAATCGGTAATAAAAAAGCACAAGATTTTTGTTTAGAGATTGATAAAATTTATTTAGAATAATATTTTAGCCGCAAAACTTAGTAAGATTTTTGTATCTTACATTTTTTAATATTCAATTATGAGAGAAGATTTCACGAATCAAAATGGTAAAAATGAAGAAAAAACGATTTCTGAAAATAAAAAAGAAGACTTTTCTAGAGTTTTTACTCATGCAAAAACATTTCTAAACAATCTTTTTGATTTTAGAGATGATACAGATCATGAAGCAACCATCGAAGCAATAAAAGCCGATATCACTTTTAAAGGTGCAACTGCTTGGATTTTGATTTTCGCTGTATTTGTGGCCTCTATTGGCTTAAATGCAAACTCAACAGCAGTTGTTATTGGAGCCATGTTGATCTCTCCTCTAATGGGACCTATTTTAGGAATAGGAATGTCTTTTGCTTTGAATGATATCAATACCTTAAAAAAATCAGTCAAAAATTTGGGTGTGATGATTGTGCTGAGTTTGTTTGCATCTTTCATGTTTTTTTATCTTTTTCCTTTAAGTGAAGATACCTCAGAATTATTAGGAAGAGTTAGTCCAGATATTCGTGATGTATTGATTGCATTTTTTGGTGGGACAGCCTTAATGGTTGCGAAAACAAAAAAAGGAACTATTGCTTCAGTGATTTTTGGTGTTGCCATTGCCACAGCTTTAATGCCTCCTCTTTGTACTGCTGGTTATGGATTGGCAAAAGGGAATTTTTCCTACTTTATTGGAGCTATGTATTTGTTCACAATCAATGCAATTTTTATTGCCTTAGCAACTTTTTTGGTACTGAAATTATTGAATTTTCCAATGTTTGAATATGCCAATGCAAAAAAGAGAAAACAATATGCAACCATGGCAACAATTATTGGAATATTAGTAATGATTCCTGCAATTTTTACCTTTGTAAAGGTTTTTAATGAAAATAAAATCAACAATCAAATTTTTAATTTTATTAAAAATGAAATCAAAGAAAACGAATCTTTAACTTTAATTGATTGGGAGAAAGATTTAGAAAATAAAGAAATATTATTAAATTTTTTCAATGAAGTTTCTGATGCTACAAAAAACGACCTAAATAATGAATTGACTAAAAACATTTTGTATCCGAATTTGGCTGATTTTAAATTGAAAATTAAAGGAAGTGATACTAAAAGTTTCGAGTTGATAACTACTGCTTACAAAGAAAAAAGAGAGGAATTACAACAAAGTAAAGAGAGAATTACTGAACTTGAAAATGAAATTTCACTTCTACAGCAAACCATTTTTCAACTCAATACACGTATAGAGCAAGATGCGCTTGCAAAAGACAAAAAAGCAATAGCTTTTAGTAGAATTGCGAAAGATGTAAAGATAAGATATAGTGAGGTTGAGCAAATTGGCTTTGCAAAAATGCTGTACTCAAAAGATTTTATAAAAATTGATACAATTCCGATTGCAACAGTTAAATGGAATCCAAAAACACTTGAAACTACCATCAATCTTAAAGAATCAGAATTGCGTGCTTGGCTTCAAAAAGAAATGAAATTGGATACATTATTTATCAAAAGAGAAAGATAGTTTTAGAATAAATTAGTTGCTAAAAACTTCTGTTACTTCAACATTTTGATGAAATAAGTAGTTTTTATGTGTTTTGATATTCTGGCATTCAATCCTTGTTCTTCGTTGATTTCCACGTTTGTAGATGGTGTTTTTAAATTCAAAAAAACCTCCATTCGGAATGTTAAAAACAAATAATTTTCCAGATTCAGCTTCATTACCTCTCAAGGCAAGTGATAATTTAGCATCTGCATCTGTACTCGCTTTTGGATTTTTTAAGTAGGTTGCTAAAGGTCTTAAAATCTCTGGAGGATAAATTTCAGGATGTAAAAAAGGCAACATCAAATGCTGGAAAACCGTTTTCCATTCTTTTCCATGAGGTTGTGCTCTACCAAATTTTTCATGGGTAACATGATGTGCAATTTCGTGAACCAATGTCAATAAAAATTGATATTTATTCAGATTATTATTGATAGTTATTTGAAATTTTCCATTCGGAAGTTTTCTAAAATCTCCATGTTTGGTAGCTCTTTCATTGACAATTTTTAGCGCAAAAGAATGTTTTTCAACTAAAAAGTCAACAAAAGGAATGGCTTTTATCGGAATGTAATTTTGATAATCTGATTTCAAAAACTATGGTGTTGTTGAGGAAACTTGCAATACTTTTCCGTTATAAAATTTGTTGCCATTCAAAGCAAAATCATACATATATTCAGCCATTTCTGTAGCAGAAAGTGGCGCTTTATAATCAGGGAATGCTTCTGCTAACATTTCAGTTTGAACAGCTCCAATTGCCAAAACATTGAATGCAATTTGCTGCTCTTTGTATTCTTCAGCCAACAATTCTGATAAGGTAATTACTGCGCCTTTTGCAGATGAATAGGCCGCTAAACCCGGAAATTTCATACTTCCTTGAATTCCACCCATAGAACTGATTGTTACTACATGACTGCCTTTTTGCAAAAACGGAATCATATTTTTGGTAAGTTCAGCAACTCCGAAAACATTTACTTTATACACTTCTAAAAAATCGTCAGTAGTTAATTCAGTAAAAGGTTTATTGATGAGTTTCCCTGCATTATTGATGAGAATATCTACTTTTTTCCAATTGATTTCTACAAATTCGCTAATTTTTTTCAAATCAGATGTTTTAGAAACATCCACAGAAATTGTAGTGATATTTTCATGATTTATTTTTGATAAAGGGGTAGTATTTCTAGAAATTGCCAATACTTTATGTCCATTGTTTGCGAAGATTTTTGCCAATTCAAATCCAATTCCTCTACTAGTTCCTGTAATAATTACATGTTTCATCTATCAAAAATTTATTCAGCAAATTACTCAAATTTTCATACATTTAGAAACTAAAATAATCCAAATGAAAAAAATATTCTTATTTCTAAGTGCACTTTTTTTGATTCAAACTAGCATTGCCCAAACAACACATATTTTATGTGGAAAATTGATTGATACCAAATCAGGAAAAATAGAAACTAATAAAACTATCATCATTGAAAAAAATAAAATTATTGATGTTGTTGACGGATTTTTAGTAGCAAAAAGTAAAAATATTACCACTATTGATTTAAAAAATAAAGTGGTAATGCCAGGTTTGATTGATTTCCATGTGCATATAGAACAAGAATTCAATCCAAAAACGCAACTAGAAAAATATGTTTTGAACGAAGCAGATGTAGCATTTAATTCAGTTGGTTTTGCAAAAACTACTTTATTAAACGGATTTACAACAGTAAGAGATTTGGGTGGAACAGGCGTAAATATTTCCATCAGAAATGCTATAGATCAAGGAAAAATTCCTGGACCAAGAGTTTTTACTGCAGGAAAATCATTGGCAACAACTGGAGGTCATGCTGATCCAACAAATGGTGGAAATAAACTATTTATTGGTGATCCAGGACCAAAAGATGGCGTTGTAAATTCTATTGACGATGCTAAAAAAGCGGTTAGACAGCGTTATAAAAATGGTGCAGATTGGATTAAAATTACGGCAACTGGTGGTGTATTGAGTGTTGCAAAATCAGGAGACAACCCACAGTTTACTATCGAAGAAATCAAAGCTATTTGCGAAACTGCCAAAGATTATGGAATGTTTGTAGCTGCTCATGCTCATGGAGATGAAGGTATGAAAAGAGCTATTTTAGGTGGCGTAAAAACCATAGAACATGGTACTTATATGAGTGAAGAAACTATGGATTTGATGATTAAATATGATGTGTTTATGGTGCCAACAATTACAGCAGGGAAAGAAGTTGCAGAGAAAGCTACCATCAAAGGTTTTTATCCAGACATTGTTGTTCCAAAAGCATTGGCTGTTGGACCTCAAATTCAAGGGACTTTTGGAAAAGCGTATAAAAAAGGTGTAAAAATTGCTTTTGGTACAGATGCAGGTGTTTTTAAACACGGAAATAATGGTAAAGAATTCGGATTCATGGTTGCTGCAGGAATGCCAGTTATGGAAACAATTCAATCTGCCACAATTACTAATGCGATGTTATTGAAAATGGAAAATGAATTAGGACAGATCAAAAAAGGCTTTTTTGCTGATATTATTGCTGTTGATGAAGATCCATCAAAAAACATTGCAACAATGGAAAATGTTGTTTTTGTAATGAAAGATGGAGTTGTTTATAAACAATAATCAATCAAAAATGATGTGTTGATATGCACCAATATCTGGAGAATTGGTTCTGTTTACGCCTAAAATATCAAAAGGAAAACTGCTTGATATGGCTTTGTTAATTCCTGCAGAATTTTCGCCAATTATAAAATCTTCATTTTGTGTATTTCTGAAATCAGCCAAACCATTTAGGATGATATTTTGATAATTGGGATTGTTTGTAAAAATCATTTCTGCGTTTCCAACAAATGAATTATTTGAATCTGTAAACGAAATCATACAATTTCGGATGTTATAATTGAACAAACTTCCTTCAACTTTATCCAATAAAAATTCGATGTTATTGTTTCCTTCAAAAATACAGTTTGTAAAATTTGCAGCTTTTAAATCTCTAGTTTCTATAATTTCTTGTCCTGATGCATTTTCATAAACGAAAAAATTATTCACCAAAACTGCTGGTAATTGCCTGATACCATTATTCCAAAAATTGGCAAAAGTACTGTGCGTAAAATTATAAGTTCCTCCAACTGTTGCAGCTAAAGAAGCTTGTCCTGCAGAACCAATCACCACATTAAAAGCTTCGATGTTTGTTTCTCTTGCTAGAATCCCGAAGTTGGAATGATTGTAAATTTCAGTATTTGAAAGTTGTAAAGTAGGAGTGGAGTTGGATCCAATACTGTCAATCAAGATGCCAATAACACCATTTTTTATTTGTGCATGATGAATTTCGTTGTCTTTGCTTCCTGCTCTCATCCAAATAGTGCCCCATTGTCCAGGAATTTTACTGAAACTATTTTCCAATCTGTCACCTTCAAAAATTACCTTTTCATTCAAATTTCCATTGACTTTTAAGGTCGCTTTTTTGTCAATAATCAATCCTGAATTGCTGTGAAAATGAACTCTTGCTCCTGCATTTATGGTTAAGGTTTTGTTCTCTGGAACTGCTGCATATCCATAAATTACAGTTGGTTTTGTATTGCTAAACGTTAATTCAGCATCTGTTAAAAAACGTCCTTTTATGGTAGTTGGTTGACCATCAATAGTTAAACTATCAATTTTCATTGAAATGGGATTTCTTCCTGGAAAAATAAAATTGGCATCTTTTACCAAAGTTACCAAATCCACATCTTGCTGATTGTTGCCATTATCAAACAAAATTCGGTCTGTATATAAAGGATTTGAAACAGCATTTACGTCAATAGTTGTTTCAATAAAAATATAAATACTGTCTTTGGCTAAAATGTCAATATCCACAAATTCTTTTCCAGGAATTCCATCAACATTCAATCTGTAGTTGGATGATGTTCCATTTTCGAGTGAAATTCTAGGAATTGTAATTGCTTTATTTCCTCTGTTATACACCTTTAAATTGTAGGTTGCTGAACCAATATTGGTAAAAATGGTATCTAAAAAAACGGTGTCTTTAGAGAATTCTAAATTTCCAAAACTGGGAATTGTAGAAAAATCTTTTCTACAAGAACTTACTGAAATCAGAGCTATAAAAAGTAAAAAAGCTAAAAAAGTACGCATGCTAAATTTTTTATAAAAATAGAACTTTTAAATGATTGATTTATTGTTTTTTAATCAATTCAATTTCGAAAAGTTTCCCCCAGTTTTTTCCAGTTACAAACAATCGGTTGTTTTCTTTATCGTATGCAATTCCGTTTAAAACTTCGTCGTTGGCAACTAATTTTTGAGTTTTTTCCATTTCTGTTTTCAAACCTGTCAAATCAGCAACTCCTAAAACTTCGCCAGTTTTTATGTCAATAATCACAATGGCATTTTGTTGGTATTTGTTTGCGTATAGTTTATCATCAATTAATTCCAATTCATTCAAATCATCAACTGCATATTTATTGGTATAAACCTGAATAAATCGTTTTTCTTTTTGAGTTTTCGCATCTAAAAACCAAATTTTGTGAGTTCCATCAGATTTTATCAATTCTTCACCATTATTAGTAAAACCCCAACCTTCAACGCTATTATTGTAAGAAAATTCTTTTTCTTGAGTAAATGTTGCTAAATCAAATACAAAACCTTTTTTAGCTTGCCAAGTCAACCAAAAGATTTTTCCATTCAAAATGGTCATTCCTTCTCCAAAATACTGTTTGTCTATATCTATTTTTTGAAGTACTTTTCCAGTATTAATCTCAACTTTTCTTAAAGTTGATTGTCCTCTTCTTCCAGTTGTTTCGTATAAAAAACCTTGATGATATTCCAATCCTTGTGTGTACGCTTTTGTATCATGAGGATAAGAATTGATAATTTTATAGGTATAAACTTCTGGTGATTTTGACGCTAAAACTTCAAAAGAATTGTTTAATTTTTTTGTTTTTCCAGGATAAAAAATCAATGCTGAAATTTGATGTTTACCAACGCCAAAATCTTTCGTATTAAAATTAGCAGTATTTACTGAAGAGATACTTTTTATTCCGTTGATATAAAAGTGAACGCTATCAATTGGTTTGTTATTTTTTTCTTTAACAATGGCTGAAATTGATTTATGTAAAGAGGTGTTTTTAGGGACTTCTAAAGTGAATTTGTAATTATCATCGCATGAAATTATAAAAAGAGATGAAATTATTGAGAAAATAATGATAATACGAATTTTCATATGTGTTGTTTTGTCTTAATTATTGCTTGATGTACTCAAGAATTGTATTGTTTTCTGTGAGCTAATTTTTAGTTACAAATAAATGTAAATTATTTATTTGTAAATTAAAAAAATAACTTAAATTTGCAACCTCAAAATAGTAATATTTAGCTATTTAAAGAAATCGTGTAAAACCTTACCAACTTTACGCAAGCAAACATAACAATAAAGTATTAAAATATTATAAAATGAAAAAAGGAATTCATCCAGAAAATTATAGAATGGTAGTTTTTAAAGATATGTCTAATGAAGATATCTTTATTACACGTTCAACTGTTGACACAAAAGAGACTATTGAAGTTGATGGTGTTGAGTATCCTTTAGTAAAATTAGAGATTTCAAGAACTTCTCATCCATTTTACACTGGTAAATCTAAATTGGTTGATACTGCAGGACGTATTGATAAGTTTAAAAACAAATACTCAAAATTCAGCAAATAATTTTTCTGAATTTAAAAAATATAAAACCTCAACAATTTTGTTGAGGTTTTTTTTATGTATAAAAAAACCACTTTTTGAAAAAAGTGGTTTTTGTTTATTATAGTTTTAAAATATTAAACATAATCTTCAATTGGATTGCATGAGCAAATTAAATTTCTGTCTCCATAAGCATCATCAACTCTTCTTACAGTTGGCCAAAACTTATTTTCAGCAATATAATCTAAGGGAAAAGCAGCTTGTTTTCTAGAATAGGGTAAATTCCATTCATCTGAAGTTAGCATAGATTGAGTGTGTGGCGCATTTTTTAACGGATTGTTTTCATCCTCTTTGTTTGCAGCATCAATCTCTTTTCTGATGGAAATCATCGCATCACAAAAACGATCTAATTCTGATAAACTTTCAGATTCTGTTGGTTCAATCATCATTGTTCCTGCTACAGGGAAAGAAACTGTTGGCGCGTGAAAACCATAATCCATCAAACGTTTTGCGATGTCAACCACTTCAATTCCGTTTTGTTTAAAATCTCTACAATCAATAATCATTTCGTGAGCAGCACGTCCTTTTTCACCAGTATATAAGGTGTCATAATGTCCTTGCAAACGAACTTTGATGTAATTTGCATTTAAAATGGCATTTTTTGTAGCATTAGTAATTCCGCTAAATCCAAGCATTTTAATATATCCGTAAGAAATTAAACATACCAAAGCAGAACCCCAAGGTGCAGCAGAAATTGCTGTTATGGCTTGTTCTCCTCCAGTTGCAATCATCGGATTTGTAGGTAAAAATGGTACTAATTGAGGAGCAACACAAATTGGACCTACTCCTGGACCTCCACCTCCATGTGGAATTGCAAACGTTTTATGTAGATTTAAGTGACACACATCTGCACCAATTGTTGCCGGATTTGTCAATCCAACTTGCGCATTCATGTTAGCACCATCCATATACACTTGTCCTCCATGATCATGAATAATTTGCGTAATTTCTTGAATAGCACTTTCGAAAACTCCATGTGTTGATGGATATGTAACCATCAAAGCTGCTAAGTTTGCAGAATGTTCAATAGCTTTTGCACGCAAATCTTCTACATCAATATTTCCTTTTTCATCGGTTTTTGTAACCACAACTTTCATTCCAGCCATAACAGCTGAAGCAGGATTTGTTCCATGAGCAGATGCAGGAATGATACAAATATCTCTGTGTTCATTTCCGTTTGCTTGGTGATAAGCTCTGATGGTCATCAAACCAGCAAATTCTCCTTGTGCACCTGAATTTGGCTGCAAAGAAGTTCCTGCAAAACCTGTGATGATATTTAATTGATGTTCTAATTTTTTCAACACAATTTGATATCCTTCCGCTTGATTTAATGGCACAAATGGATGAATATTTCCCCATTGTGGATTGCTTAAAGGCAACATTTCTGAAGCTGCATTCAATTTCATAGTACAAGATCCTAATGAAATCATAGAATGATTCAAAGCTAAATCTTTACGTTCTAATTTTTTGATATAACGCATCATATCTGTTTCTGAATGATACGTATTGAAAACAGCATTTTCTAAAAATGGGGTGTTTCTTTTTAAATTTTCTGAAATAACTTCAAAATTTGCAGAGAAAGATTCTTGCGTTAAGATTTGATGAAAATCTCCTTTTCCTTCAGCTTCAGCAGTATTAGGTTGTTTTTTTAATTGACCAAAGATGGTAAACAAGGTCATTAAATCTTGTTGAGTAGTTGCTTCATTAATAGAAATTGACAGTAAATTTTCATTAATGTAATTGAAGTTTACTTTATGCGATTCTGCAATTGGTCTTATTTTTAAACAATCAATTTCTACTAATAAAGTATCAAAATAAGAAGTGTTTAATTGTTTAAATCCTGATTTTTCTAAATAATCAGCAAGTAATTTTGTTTTATTATGAACAGCATCAGCAATGTATTGAATGCCTTCTTTTCCATGAAAAACAGCATACATTCCAGCCATTACAGCCAATAAAACTTGCGCTGTACAAATATTTGAAGTTGCTTTTTCGCGTTTAATGTGTTGCTCACGCGTTTGCAATGCCATTCTCAACGCACGATTTCCATCTCTATCTTTTGTAACTCCAATAATTCTTCCTGGAATACTTCTTTTATAAGCTTCTTTGGTAGCAAAAAATGCTGCATGTGGTCCTCCATAACCTAATGGAATTCCGAATCTTTGCGAAGTTCCAACAACAACATCAACTCCAAATTCTGCAGGAGCTTTTAATTTTACCAACGATAAAATATCAGCAGCAACTGCTACTTTAATGTTATTAGCATTTGCTTTTGCTACAAAATCTGTGTAGTCAAAAATTTGACCATGTTTTCCTGGATATTGTAAAATAGCTCCAAAAAAATCATCAGAAAAATCAAAATTTTCATGATTTCCAACTACTAATTCAATGCCAATTGGTGCTGAACGTGTTAATAAAACAGACAACGTTTGTGGTAAAATTTCTTCAGAAACAAAGAATTTTGATGCTTCAATTTTCTTTTTATCACGTTCTCTTACATCAAACAACAAAGCCATTGCTTCAGCAGCTGCAGTTCCTTCATCTAACAAAGAAGCATTTGCCAATTCCATACCTGTCAAATCACAAATCATAGTTTGATAATTCAACAAAGCTTCCAATCTTCCTTGTGCAATTTCTGCTTGATAAGGCGTATAAGCAGTATACCATCCTGGGTTTTCTAATATATTTCTTTGAATAACACTTGGCACAATTGCTTCATGATAGCCTAAACCAATGTAACTTTTAAAAACTTTGTTTTTTTCAGAAAGTTCTTTGATATGAGCTAAATATTCATACTCGCTCATGGCAGGATCTAAATCTAAATCATTTTTTAAACGAATATTATCTGGAACAGTTTCATTGATTAGCTGCTCTAAACTATCAACTTTAATAGCTGATAACATGATTTCTTGTTCCTTTTTACTGGGACCAATATGTCTTAGTTGAAACGAATTTGTATTCATTAATTTAGGTTAAAGTGTCTATATTTCAAACGATTTAGTAAGTTCTAAATCCACAAAAAATATTATTAATTTTTGCGACACAAAAGTACGGATTTTATAACGTTATTTTTTGTTAGAATTTACCCAAAATTAAATTATTATCAACCGTTTTTTAAGGTTATCAACAGAAACACTATTTTTGTGAAATGGATGTACTAAAAAAAATTACTAATTTTTATCTCAATGCTAGCATTCATGTAGCTTTTGCTGTGTATGCATTTTTGAGAATTACGGAATTTTATTTTGATTTTTCGTATCAAAAAAATCTTGACTATTTTATTTTTTTTGGAACCATCACAGGTTATAATTTTGTGAAATATGCAGGAGTTGCCAAATTGCATCACAGAAGTTTGACAAGTGACTTAAAAATCATTCAAATTTTTTCCCTTTTTTGTTTCGTTGCAATGTGTTACTATGCATTTTTACTTCCATTAAACACTTTGTATATCAGTTTTCCATTTGCAATGTTGACATTTTTATATGCTGTGCCTTTTTTTGGTGGATTTGAAAAAAACTTACGAAATATTGGATATTTAAAAATCATTATTGTTGCCTTGGTTTGGGCAGGTTTTACAGTTTTAGTTCCTTATTTTCATAAAACAAATGCTATTTCGTATCAAGCTTTTTTACTGTTTATTCAACGATTTTTAATTGTAATTGTACTGATTTTACCTTTTGAAATCAGGGATTTACAATTTGATGCGATTTCATTACAAACCATCCCTAGAAAAATTGGCATACCTCAAACCAAAAGATTGGGTTTAATTTTGATACTCATTGCTTTATTGATTTCTTATGCTTTAAATACCAATTTCGAGACTAAAAATACCTTTATGATTTTCTTTTTTTTAGTTATAATTTTCTTGATGCGAGCCAAAGTGAATCAATCAACATATTATAGTTCATTTTGGGTGGAAAGTTTACCCATATTTTGGTGGCTACTTCTTTTAGGATTTCATAATTTTTAGGGATTAAAAGTTCTATTTTTATCAACTTTTATGCATAAAAGCACAAATAAAATTGATATGATAAAACTGCATCAATCTTTTATCAATCTGATTGATATTTGTAGATTTACATCTTGAATTGAAGCGCTTTTTTACGCATGATAACCACCAAAAGAAATTACGTTTTTGACTTTGACAGCACGTTAACTCGTGTAGAAGCTTTGGATGTTTTAGCAGAAATTACGTTGAAAAATAATCCCAAGAAGGATGAAATAATTCAACAAATCATTGATATCACAAATCTTGGTATAGATGGTGAAATCTCTTTCACAGAATCTTTAAGACGAAGAATTGCATTATTAAATGCCAATAAAGCTGATTTGAGCGAATTGATCAAACAACTCAGAAAACAAGTTTCATCATCCATTGAAAGAAACAAAGAATTTTTTCAAGAGTTTAAAGATGATATTTATGTAATTTCTTGTGGATTTAAAGAGTTTATTGATCCAATTGTTGCAGAATATAACATTCCTTCTCACCGTGTTTTTGCCAATACTTTTGAATTTGGTGAATCTGGAGAAATTATTGGTTTTGACGCAAAAAACGTACTTTCGCATCATAATGGAAAAATTGAATGTTTGCGAAACATGCATTTAGAAGGCGAAATCCAAGTGATAGGTGATGGTTACAGTGATTATGTAACGCGCGAAGCTGGAGTTGCAGACAAGTTTTTTGCTTACACAGAAAACGTTTCTAGAAAAAAAACAACGGAGAAAGCAGATCATATTGCTCCGAATTTTGACGAATTTTTATACATCAACAAGTTGCCAAGAAATATTTCATACCCAAAAAACAGGATTAAAATTTTACTATTAGAAAATGTTCATCCTGATGCATTTAAAAAATTATCAACAGACGGATTTTCAGTAGAATCAATCTCAAAAAGTTTGTCTGAAGAAGAATTGATTGAAAAAATCAAAGATGTTCACGTTTTAGGAATTCGCTCTAAAACAGATGTAACTCGTAAAGTAATTGAAGCTGCTGAAAAATTAATGGTAGTAAGTGCATTTTGCATTGGTACCAAACAGATTGATTTAGAGGCTTGTAAAGAACATGGAGTAGTGGTTTTCAATGCGCCTTATAGTAACACACGTTCTGTGGTTGAATTGGCAATTGGTGAAATTATCATGTTGATGCGTTCTACTTTTCAAAGAAGTACTGAAATTCATAACGGAAAATGGAACAAAACTGCTGATGGCTCAAAAGAAGTTCGTGGTAAAAAATTAGGAATTGTTGGTTATGGAAACATAGGAAAGCAATTGTCAATTTTGGCTGAAGCACTTGGAATGGATGTTTGTTATTATGACATTGAAGATAAATTATCTCTTGGAAATGCTACCAAAATGTATTCTTTAAACGAATTGTTAGCAGTTTCAGATGTAGTTACTTTGCATGTTGATGACAATCCTGCCAATAGAAATTTCTTTGGTGAAAATGAATTTGCACAAATGAAAGATGGTGCTCATTTCATCAATTTAGCTCGTGGATTTGTGGTGGATATTGAAGCGTTGGTTGCTGCTTTAAAAAGTGGAAAATTAGCGGGTGCTGCAGTAGATGTGTATCCATCAGAACCTGCAAAGAATGGTGAATTTTATACAGAATTACAAGGTTTACCCAATGTGATTTTAACACCTCATGTTGGTGGAAGTACAGAAGAGGCGCAAAAAGATATCGCAGATTTTGTTCCGAATAAAATTATGGCTTACATCAATTCTGGGAATACAGTTGATGCTGTAAATTTCCCCAATATTCGTTTGCCAAGACAAGTAAATGTGCATCGTTTTTTACATATTCACAAAAATGTTCCTGGAGTAATGGCAAAAATCAATAAGATTTTAGCAAAATACGACTTAAATATTAATGGTCAATATTTGTCAACAGATCCAAAAGTGGGTTATGTAATTACAGATTTAGACAAAGAATACAACAAAGAAGTAATTGAAAAACTACGAAATGTTGAGGGCACAATTAAGTTTAGAGTGTTGTATTAAAATGAATAAAAAAATCCTTTGAAATTTTCAAAGGATTTTTTTTGAGATATATTATTATACAGTTACTGCTGCTTTTTTAATTTTTCTATATAAAAACGAATTGAAAATATTTCTTCTTCCAAAGTTGTTCATCGATTTTGCATTGATAAATTTTCCAAAAAGAATTTTACTCACACCAAAATATTCATAAGTATTTCCATCAGAAAAAGTAACTTCCAGCAACATACTTTTATGGCGCCAATCAACCACTTGACATTCAGAAGTTGTAATTTTGTATTCCTCTAAATTTGCCACTTTTGTTTCAGGTGCAATGCTCACCAAAAAGTGGTATCCATCAATAATTTTTGTACTAATTTCTTCAGCTTCTTGTTTCGCTGTTTCGTCCAAAAATTTATCTGGATGATATTCTTTTACTAAATTTCTGTAAGTAGTTTTCAACTCTTTTAAATCAATTTGACCTTCAATGTTGAATAATTTTTTGTATTCTTTAATTCGCTTCATGTATTTTTATTGAAATAGCGCGCAAAAGTATGGATAATAAATGGATAGGTATCTTTTTTGATGTTAATTAAAGATGAAATTTTACTCTTTTAAGTTAATTGTGGTCTTTAAATCAACAATTTGTGCATCTTTTTCGCCCAAATAACGTTTGCTACCTAAATATCTATTTTTATTTAGCTCATCAAAATGAGGTTGAGTTGAATCCATAGAACTAATGTGTACATTTCCAGAAGCATGAATAAATTCTTGTTTATCATTTCCCAACCAAATGCCAACATGAGTTACTTTTTGTTTGGAATTTTCAGTAGCTTTTTTACCAAAAAAGAGCAAATCGCCTTTTTGTAAATCAGCAAAATTGAGATTTTTATCAACAATTTTTCCTGCATTGATTTGTTGTGAAGCATCTCTTGGAATGATAAAACCGTTCATCAAATACACCATTTTTGTGAAACCACTGCAATCCATTCCTTTGGCAGAAGTTCCTCCCCACAAATATGGGAAACCTTCCATTTTTTTTGCAAAAATCTCAATATTTTCTTCTGAAGGAATTACGGATTGCAACCAATTTTCATACAAATTTGCTTCACTTTTTTTCAAATATCCAACAGTATTATCAGGCATTTTTACTTGATAAAAATTAGTATCTTCATCCAAATATTGTAAAATTCCGCCCAAAGAAATATCAGAGACAATGCCTTTTTCAGTTGATTTTTCTTTGTAAACAAATCCAAAAATTTCTGTAAAAATCACTTTTTTTGAGGCGTTCCAAGCGTCAAATTCGGTTTTTGTCATTCGAACAATTCCACCTTTATCAACCCAAGAAATATACTTATCTGGAGTTTGAATTTGATAAAAATCGCCCTCTCTATCCAATACTTTTAAAGGCATTCCTAGCAAAGCTTGTGTTCCTAATTCAGCTGAATGTTTTGCCTCTGAACGAATATTGATGACTGAGTTTTTTGCTACAGCAAATTGTTGATTTCCAACAGCAGTATCAGGCAAAACGCGCACCTTATTTTCAATGGAAATATTTCGTTTTTGAAGGCTGTCTAATAGCATTTGCAATGCCATTTTCGATGTTGTTTTTCCTGATAAAACAATCATTTTATCATTATTTTCAAAAGCAATATCAAACAATTCAACACGGCTGTCAGGAGCCATTTCTTTTTTGATTTCATTGGAAATTTCAGATAATTCTGAAAGATTTACAGTGTCATTTTTACATGAAAAAAGAATCAAAACACTAAAAAATGCTATAATATTTAAAAATTTCATCCGAAGTAATTTTTAGCGAATTTACAAAAAATCAAACCTTAAAAAATTGAAATCTCAAAAGGATTGTTTTATATTTGATGAATATCAATTAATTTCATGCAATATCAAAATTCTTTGGCATTTGCCAAACAGTTAGACCAAGAAGATTCTTTGGCTTTTTTGAGAGATGAATTCCACATTCCTAGAGATGCTCCCGAAAATTCGGGAGGAAAAGAATGGATTTATTTTACTGGGAATTCATTGGGTTTACAGCCAAAAATGACTCAAAAATATCTGCAACAAGAATTGGATGATTGGGCAAATTTAGGAGTAGAAGGTCATTTTGAAGCAAAAAATCCTTGGCTGAATTATCATGAAGATTTGTCGATAAAAATGGCAAAAATTGTAGGTGCAAAACCCATTGAAGTTACCATTGCAAATACACTTACTGTGAATTTGCACTTGCTGATGGTTTCATTTTACCAACCCACAAAAAACAAATATAAAATTCTGATAGAAAGTGATGCTTTTCCATCTGATAGATATGCTGTAGAATCGCAATTGAAATTTCATGGTTTTGATCCAAAAGAAAGTTTAGTAGAATGGAAATCTAGAAAAGGAGAAACCTTGTTGAACTTGGAAGATTTAGAGCAAATCATTCAAAATCAAGGAGATGAAATTGCTCTGTTGTTGATTGGAGGCCTGAATTATTACACAGGACAATTCTTAGATTTGAAAAAAATTGCTGCAATTGGACATTCAAAAAATTGCAAAGTTGGCATTGATTTAGCGCACGGAGCTGGAAATATTCAACCCAATTTACACGATTCTAATATCGATTTTGCAGCTTGGTGTACTTATAAATATTTGAATTCAGGACCAGGAAGTTTGGGTGGAATTTTTGTCCACGAAAAATACGCAAAAAATAACGATTTACCACGTTTTGCAGGATGGTGGAATCACAATAAAAAAACACGTTTCAACATGCGAATGCCTTTTGATGTAATGGAAGGTGCAGAAGGTTGGCAATTGTCAAATCCGCCAATTTTATCAATGGCAGCCATCAAGGCTTCTTTGGATATTTTTGATAAAATAGGAATGGATGCTTTGAGAGCAAAATCAGAAAAACTAACAGGTTTTTTCGAGTTTTTAATTCATCAATTAGATTCTGATAAAATCAAAATTATTACGCCAAAAAATCCATCAGAAAGGGGTTGTCAATTGTCTATTCAAGTCAAAAATGCAGACAAAAGTTTACACAAAAAATTATCAGCGAATAATATCATTACAGATTGGCGTGAACCAGATGTAATTCGTTGTGCGCCTGTGCCAATGTACAATAGTTTTGAGGATGTATTTCAAATGGTTTCAGTTTTAAAAAATCTTATTAATGAACAATAAAAACGAAAGTGTATTGATTATTGGTGCTGGTTTATGTGGAAGTTTACTGGCTTTAAGACTCGCACAAAGAGGCTATAAAGTAGCAGTTTATGAAAGCAGACCCGATTTACGAAAAGTAGCTATTTCAGCAGGACGTTCCATCAATTTAGCTTTGTCTGACAGAGGTTTGAAAGCCTTGCGTTTATGTGGAGTAGAAGAAAAAGCAAGAAAAATTTGCATTCCCATGAAAGGAAGATTAATGCATGATGCACTTGGAAATACGTTTGCATCCAATTATTCTGGCAGAGAAGGTGAATTTATCAACTCCATTTCTAGAGGAGATTTGAATGCATTATTGTTAAACGAAGCTGAAAAGCACAAAAATGTTACCATTCATTTCAATCAAAAATGTAAAAAAGTGGATATCGAAAATAACATTGCTTTTTTTATTGATGAAGAAACCAATGAAGAATTTTCAGTTACTTTTGATGTGATTTTTGGAACTGATGGAGCAGGTTCAGTGTTGCGTAAAAGTTATATTTCTGAACGAAAATTTTTGTTTAGTTATTCGCAAAATTACTTAAATCATGGATATAAAGAATTGGAAATTCCTGGAGATAAAAACCGAAATCATCAAATAAGCAAAGAGTATTTGCACATTTGGCCAAGAGGCGATTTTATGTTGATTGCCTTACCAAATATGGATGGAAGTTTTACAGTGACACTTTTTTTAAGTTATGATGAGGGTGAATTTAATTTCAATAATTTAACATCCGAAGAAACTATTACAAAATTTTTTGAACAAGAATTTCCTGATGCTTTGGCATTGATTCCCAATATCAAAGAGGAGTTTTTGAACAATCCAACAGGTCCTTTAGGAACTGTAAAATGTGCACCTTGGTGTTATAAAAATACCCTTTTGTTAGGTGATGCAGCGCATGCAATTGTTCCGTTTTATGGACAAGGAATGAATGCTTCTTTTGAGGATGTTTTCGTATTGGATGAAATTTTGAATCAAGGTTTTGAAGATTGGAATTCGGTTTTTAAAGCCTATCAAAAAGCAAGAAAAAAAGATACAGATGCTATAGCAGATTTGGCGATTGACAACTTTTATGAAATGCGTGATCATGTGGCAAATCCGTTATTTAAAGAAAAACGAAAAATAGAAATGGACTTAGAAAAGCATTTTCCAAATCAGTATTTTTCGAAATATTCTTTGGTAACTTTCAATGAACATATTGGTTATGAAGAAGCTATGAAAAAAGGCAGAGCTCAAGACAAAGCCTTGCTAAATTTGATTGCTGATGATACTGTGCAAACTCATGAAAACATGACAAAAGAAGAATTAAAAACAATTTTAGAACTTGTTATTGATCAAACAAACGAAATTCTTGCAAAAGATTCTGTTGCAGGATTAAAAATATAAAAAATGGAAGAAAAAAAAGTTACACCAAGAGGCGCTTATCCACATGTAAAAGTTGTTGGCGATTTTATTTTTGTATCAGGAACTAGTTCAAGAAAATCGGATAATTCGATTGCAGGAGTTCATATTATCGATGAAATGGGCACTAAAAAATTGGATGCTTACATTCAAACCAAAGAAGTTTTACAAAATATTGACAATAATTTAAAAGCTATTGGAGCTAGCTTAAAAGATGCAGTAGATGTAACATCATTCTTAGTAAATATGAATGATTTTGCTGATTATAACAAAGCGTATGTTGAGTTTTTTAATAGAGAAACTGGACCTGCAAGAACCACTGTTGCTGTGCATCAATTACCTCATCCTGATTTGGTGGTTGAAATTAAAGTGACTGCTTATAAAAAGAATGAAGCTAAAGAGTAAAATGATGACCATCCAAAACTACATCAATGGCGAATTTGTAAATCCGATTGCTAACAATTGGTTGGATAATTACAATCCTGCAACTGGTGAAATTTATGGACAAATTCCAAATTCTGATGCAAATGATGTAGAAAAAGCAGTGGAATCTGCTACACTAGCTTTTCTAAAATGGTCAAAAACAACGTTGGATGAACGCAGTAAAATCTTATCAAAAATTGCCAATTTAATTGTAGAAAAAATCGACTTTTTAGCAGCAGCAGAAAGCAAAGACAATGGCAAACCAATAAGTTTAGCTAAACAAGTTGATATTCCAAGAGCTGCAGCAAACTTTCAGTTTTTTGCAAATGCAATTACGCAGTTTTCATCAGAAAGTCATGAATCTGTTGGATTAAATGCCATCAATTTTACATTAAGACAACCAATAGGAATTGTAGGTTGCATTTCGCCTTGGAATTTACCTTTGTATCTTTTTACTTGGAAAATTGCTCCAGCAATTGCTGCAGGAAATTGTGTCATTGCTAAACCAAGTGAAATTACGCCAATGACAGCTTATTTGTTAGGTGAAATTTGCAATGAAGCAGGTTTGCCAAAAGGAGTTTTGAATATCGTTCATGGTTTAGGAAATACAACAGGTCAAGCAATTGTGCAACATCCAAAAATAAAAGCAATATCTTTCACAGGAGGCACAAAAACAGGTGCACAAATTGCAAAAATTGCAGCACCAATGTTTAAAAAATTGTCTTTAGAATTAGGAGGGAAAAATCCCAATATCATTTTTGCAGATTGCGATTATGACCAAATGTTAGCAACTACTGTGCGTTCGTCATTTTCAAATCAAGGTCAGATTTGTTTATGTGGAAGTCGCATTTTGGTAGAAGAATCAATTTATGAAAAATTCAAAATTGATTTTATCGAAAAAGTTTCTCAACTAAAAATAGGAAATCCAGCTGATGAAACTTCAGATATTGGCGCATTAGTCTCTAAAGAACATTTAGAAAAAGTAAAAAAATACATTGATATTGCAGAAAATGAAGCAGGAAAAATTTTGTTTGGTGGGAGAAATATAATCATTAAAGGTTGTGAAAATGGCTATTTTCTACAACCAACTATCATAGAAATTACGGATAATCAATGCAAGTTGAATCAAGAAGAAATCTTTGGGCCTGTTGTTACTATCCTATCTTTCAAAACTGATGAAGAAGCATTATCTTTAGCCAACGAAACAAAATATGGTTTATCTGCAACAGTTTGGACAAACAATTTAAAAAGAACGATGCATTTTTCACAAGAATTACAAACCGGAATTGTTTGGGTAAATACATGGATGTTACGTGATTTAAGAACTCCTTTTGGTGGAATCAAAGATTCTGGAATTGGACGTGAAGGTGGTTTTGAAGCATTACGCTTTTTTACGGAAGCAAAAAATGTTTGCATAAAAAGCCTCCTTTAATCCCTCCAAAGTAGGGAAATATTGGAGCGAATAATAAAAATAATTATTAACACTTAATAAACTCCCTTCCCTTTGGGAAGGGTTGGGGATGGGCAAATGAACTTAGGAATTCAAAATAAAAACGCACTCGTTTGCGGAAGTACAGCTGGAATAGGAAAAGCAACAGCAATTCTTTTAGCAGAAGAAGGTGTAAACGTTACTCTGTTGGCAAGAAATGAAGAAAAATTAAAGTCAGTTTTGGCAAGTTTGCCAAATCCTGAAAAACATTCTTATTTGGTAGCAGATTTTTCAAATCCTACTGAATTAAAAGAACTTGTACAAAATTTCATTGCTAAAAATCATGGGTTTCACATTGTCATTAACAATACTGGTGGCCCAAGAAGTGGTACTCTTTTAGATGCAACTTTAGCTCAATTTGAAGACACATTTACCATGCATTTAAAATGCAATCATGTGTTGTCGCAAGCTACAATTCCGTTTATGAAAACACAATGTTTTGGTAGAATTGTCAATGTAATTTCTACCTCAGTAAAAGAACCAATTCCTGGTTTGGGAGTGAGCAATACCATTAGAGGTGCAGTTGGAAATTGGAGCAAAACTTTGGCAGATGAAGTTGCTGCATTCGGAATTACCGTAAATAATGTTTTACCTGGTTTTACAGAAACAGAACGTTTGAACGAAATTATCAAAGTAAAAGCTACCAAAGAAAACAAAACTTTTGATGAAATGGCTGAAATAATGAAACATTATACACCAGCAAAACGTTTTGCGAAGCCAGAAGAAACTGCTAATGCAATTGTTTTTTTAGCAAGTGAAAAATCAAGTTATATCAATGGAATTAATGTTCCTGTTGATGGAGGAAGAACAAAAAGTTTGTAGCCCATCCCTAACCCTTCCCAAAGGGAAGGGAATTGATAGCGAATAATAGTTACATTATAAAAAAATAAAATTTAGTATAAACCAAAAATTCCAAATTTACCCAGTTTGGAGTTCCTTCCCTTTGGGAAGGCTAGGATGGGCTTTAGATATGAATTTAGTACAGCCTTTAAATTTTAAAAAATGGATTGATGAACATCGTCATTTGTTAAAACCTCCTGTTGGAAACAAACAAGTGTGGGAAAATGGCGAATATATTGTCATGGTTGTTGGTGGTCCAAATAATCGAAAAGATTATCATTATAATGAAACTCCTGAGTTTTTCTATCAATTAGAAGGGAATATGATTCTTAAAATTATTGATGAATCTGGAAAAATGATTGATGTTGAAATCAATGAAGGAGATATTTATTTATTGCCTGCAAAAGTGCCACATTCACCTCAAAGAAAAGCAAATACTGTTGGTTTGGTCATTGAATATCCTCGCACAAAAGAAATGTTAGATGCTTTGGAATGGTATTGTGAAAACTGTGGTAATCAGCTGTACAGAGAATCTTTTGCCTTAGCAAATATAGAAACTGATATGCCAAAAATATTTGATAAGTATTATTCAGATGTTCAAAAATGCACTTGTACAAAATGTGGAACTATCATGCAACCACCTCAAAAAGCTTAAAAAATGTCTCGCAAATTAAGAATTAACGGTCATTCGCATTTATTGCCTTATCCTGAGGAAATACCTCAGTTTATGAAAGAAAAAGAAATTTTTTGGGTAGATGATGAACGCAAACACATGTTTCAAAAAGGATGGAAACGTCCAGTAACAGATTCTAGTTTTTTCTTAGATGAAAAACTAAAATGGATGGAGCGCAATAAAATTGATCACGCTGTTGTATTGAATTTATCTCAATTATATGGCAATGGTTTGCGTTTGGAAGAAATGAAAAAAGCCTTGCGTTTTCAAAATGATTTCAATGCGAAAGTGCAAAAAAATCATCCTGATAAATTTACGTGTGGTTTTGTAGTACATCCTGGATTTATATATGGAGCTTTAGATGAAATGAAACGTTGTGTAGAAGAATTACAATTGAAAGTTTTATGTTTACCTACACATTTTATGGATTCAATTGGTCAATGGAGGAGTATTTTTGATGAAGAAAATGACCGAATTTTTGAGTTGGCTAACCATTATAAATTAGCCATTGAAATCCATCCTTATGATGGAGATAAAATGATCAAATTAGAAAATTCCAATTGGCGTTTTCACCTCATTTGGATGTTGGCACAATGTGGAGATGCCTATCATTTTTACACCTTAAATGGCATGCAAGAACGCTATCCAAATATTCGAACTTGCTTTGCTCATGGAGGACAATTGGCGCAAATGAACTTAGGAAGACGCATTCAAGGTTTTGATGGCAGACCTGATTTATTTGTTGGTAAACATCATCCAAGAAAAGCTGTTGGCCATCCTAATATTTTCTTTGATACCTTAGTTCACGATACAGATTCATTGCATTTGATGTTTAAAAGGCAAGGAACCAAACAAGTTTTGATGGGTTTAGATGATCCATATCCTTTAGGTGAAATGGAAAGTGATGCACAATCTTCTTATCCTGGAAAAATTTTAGATTTAGCCATTCAGAAAAATATTATTACTGAAGTAGAGAAGGAGCAAATTTGGGAAGACAATGTATTGCAATGGCTTTTTGGAAATGATGAGGAAGCCAAACAAAACTTGATTCAAAAGATTTTGAGTGAAAATTAAAAGCTATACAGCTATCTTTTTGATTTTCAAAATATTAATTAATGAGAGTTCGATTTATAAGTCATTGAATATCATTAAAATACATTTGTATTCTAGACAACTTAGTGTTTTTTGTGTCTTCTTTGTGAATTTTGTGTAATAGCCATAACACAAAGCCACACAAAGGAAGCACAAAGTTTCTCAAAGAATAATTAAAAAAGAATGATCACTAGGATACAGAAAAAGTAAAGTCGAATTTATGTTAATTAAGTTTTATAGCAATAGTTTTATCAGCGTTCAAACTAATTTTTGAATCTTTAAAACTTGGTGGTCCCATAAAACCAGTGGCATTATTTGAAAAAGCATAGGGTTCTTTCGGAATTCCTATAAAATTAGTGTCCAACTTATTGTTGTTATTTTTATCATGAAACAATGAAAGGGCATAATCGCCTTTTTTTAATCCTTTGAATTGTGCTATGGCTTTGTTATTTACAATAATAACACTCATTCCTTTTACTTCTTTGTCTGTTTTTAAAAATGTTCCTTCGTTATCGAAAACAGCTAAAAAAACTTTTCCTGTATTTTTTTTAAGTCCGAAAACTTCAACAGTTAATGTAAAAGTTTCGTCTTGAGCTTTTATGGTTTGAAGACTGAAAATTATAAAACTGGTAAAAAGGAAAATCTTTTTCATTAAATATAAATTGTAAATGATTTTTTATTCTGAAACACTATCAATTAAAATAGTCAATAAATCAATGGCAGCTTGTGCGATTTTTGTGCCAGGACCAAAAACACCAACAGCACCTGCATCAAACAAAAACTGATAATCTTGCGCAGGAATAACGCCTCCAACAATGACCATGATGTCTTCGCGACCGTATTTTTTTAGCTCCTCAATAACCTGTGGTACTAGTGTTTTATGACCAGCAGCCAAAGAAGATATACCTAAAATGTGTACATCGTTTTCTACAGCTTGTTTCGTAGCTTCTTGTGGCGTTTGAAAAAGCGGACCAATATCTACATCAAAACCCAAGTCTGCATAGCCAGTTGCAACTACTTTTGCACCTCTGTCATGGCCATCTTGCCCAAGTTTTGCAATCATAATTCGTGGACGTCTTCCTTCTAATTCGGCAAACTTATCTGCTAATGTTGCTGCTTTTTTATATAAGGAATCGTCTTTTATTTCTTTACTATACACGCCAGATATGGTTTTATGAGCGGCTTTATGTCTGCCAAAAACAACTTCTAAAGCATCAGAAATTTCGCCTAAAGTGGCTCTGTTTTTTGCTGCTTTTACTGCCAAAGCTAGTAAATTTTCTGATTGATTTTTTGCAGCATTAGTTAAAGCGACTAAAGATTTTTGCACTACATCCGAATTTCTTTCGGATTTTAATTTTTGAAGTCGTTCAATTTGTGATTTGCGAACGGCTTCATTATTCACTTCTAAAGTATGAATTGGATCTTCTTCTTTCAATCGGAATTTATTAACACCCACAATGACTTCATTGCCACTATCAATTTTTGCTTGTTTGATAGCAGCAGCTTCCTCAATGCGCATTTTCGGAATTCCTTTTTCAATGGCTTTGGTCATGCCTCCTAATTTTTCAACTTCATTGATAAGTTTCCAGGCATTTTCGGCAATTTCAGCAGTTAATTTTTCCAAATGATAACTGCCAGCCCAAGGATCAACAGTTTTGGTGATTTGGGTTTCTTGTTGTAAATAAATTTGGGTGTTTCTAGCAATTCTTGCAGAGAAATCTGTAGGTAAAGCAATGGCTTCATCCAAAGCATTTGTATGCAAACTTTGTGTTCCTCCAAAAACAGCAGCCATGGCTTCAACAGTGGTTCTAGCAACATTGTTAAACGGATCTTGTTCCGTTAAACTCCAGCCACTTGTTTGAGAATGAGTTCGCAAAGCCAACGATTTTTCGTCTTTTGGTTGGAATTGTTTTACGATTTTCGCCCATAACATTCTTGCCGCTCTTAATTTGGCAATTTCTTTGAAATGATCCATGCCTATTCCCCAGAAAAAAGACAATCTTGGTGCAAAAGTATCAATATCCATGCCTGCTTCAATTCCTTTTCTGATGTATTCTAAACCATCTGCCAAAGTGTAAGCCAACTCAATTTCTGGAGTTGCACCTGCTTCTTGCATGTGATAGCCAGAAATGGAAATCGAATTGAATTTTGGCATATTTTTACTTGTGAATTCAAAAATATCCGAGATAATTTTCATAGATGGAGAAGGAGGATAGATGTACGTATTTCGTACCATAAACTCTTTCAAAATATCATTTTGAATCGTTCCTGAAAGTTGATTCATTGTAACTCCTTGTTCTTCAGCAGCCACAATATAAAATGCTAAAATGGGTAAAACTGCGCCATTCATGGTCATTGAAACCGACATTTTATCCAATGGAATTTGATCAAAAAGTACTTTCATATCTTCAACAGAATCAATGGCAACACCAGCTTTTCCTACATCACCTTGCACACGTTCGTGATCAGAATCATAACCTCTGTGCGTTGCTAAATCAAAAGCAACTGACAAACCTTTTTGACCTGCTGCTAAATTTCTTCTGTAAAAAGCGTTGCTTTCTTCGGCAGTTGAAAAGCCTGCATATTGCCTGATTGTCCAAGGTTTTTGGACATACATTGTTGGATAAGGACCTCTTAAATTTGGCGCAATTCCGGCTGCAAAATCTTCATGAAGATAAGTTTCACCCAAAATCCTTGAAGGAGTGGAGTTTTTGTTAGTACTCAATAATTTAATATTTGAAAAGTCTTTTCTACTCATTGTCAAGTCTTTCTTTTTCAATGGTTTCTGAAATTCGTTTTCTTTGGATTGGCGTTAGCAAAGTTTTGATATTTCGTTGTTTTGCAAACGGATAAATTTCCAAGTCATTTTTCATAAAATCCTTGTTATTTTGCTGAAAATTGGTTCCAACTAAAACAACTTTTTTTGCTAAAAATTCGGCTTCTTCTTTCTTTGCGCTTTCTTTGATTTTTTTCTGAATGATGCCTTCTTTCAACTGTTGTAAAAATCCACCACCTTTTTCAATTTGCTTGAAAATCAATAATGCTTTTTCAGCTAATTGTGCTGTTATGGACTCAATATAATAACTCCCGTCAGCAAAATTTTGGGCTTCTTTTAAATAGCTTTCTTGCTGTAAAATGAGTAATTGATTTCTTGAAATTCGTTCTCCAAATTCATTTGATTTATGAAAAATAGCATCATAAGAAACATTAGAAATGGTGTTTGAACCTCCTAAAATTGCACTCATACTCTCAGAAGTTGTTCGTAACATATTTACATTATAATCGTAAATAGTTTTATTTCGCAAACTTGGCTGTGTAAAAATATGCGCTTCACAATTTGTGATTTCGTATTCATTTAATAAGGTTTCCCACAAAATTCGGAAAGCTCTGATTTTTGCAATTTCAAAGAAATAATTGCTTCCAACTGCAAACGAAAAATGGATATTTTCAGCAATTTCTTTTCCAAAATGAATTAGATATTCATTGGTATGTGCTAAGGTATATCCCAATTGTTGGGAAATAGTTGCCCCAGCATTTTGATACAAATCCAAGGAAACTGAAATTGAATTTTTGCAATCGTTTGCAATATTTTCGAGTTTTTTGTGATCCTCTTTTAAATTAACAAACCAATTGCCAGTTTCAGCTAAATTCCCAATGATATCATTTTGAAAAAAAGTGTTTTTTGAATTACAAAAATTGTAGAGTTCAATTTGAAAATCGTCATCTAAAAATGAAAACTGAAAATAGATGTTTACTGATTTTATATCAATATGTTGCAATACTTTTTGATAGTCAAATTTTTTAGTTGCTTTGAAATGAATGGCTGAAGCACCTCTTTGCAAAGCATCTTTTGCTAAGAAATTGGCTGTTTTTTCACTGTCGATAAAAACTTTTTGGCAAATTTCAAATCCTTTTTTAGGAAGTAGAATGTTGAGGTTTGTTCTGTCTTCTTTGGTGTAAAAGGGTTTTACTGTAATGCCTTCGTCAGTTTTCCAAAGTAAGGTTTCGTTATAATCAGCGCCTTTTAAATCCGCCTGAATTTTTTGTTTCCAAGCTGCTGCTGAAACAGGTGAAAATTCGTTAAATAAAAAAGTGCTCATTTTTTTGGAATGGTATCAAATTCAATCAAATAAATTTCTTCATTTTCTTTTTTCATCAAATATTGTTCTCTCGCAAATCGTTCTAATTCTAGTGAATCTTGCAACTTTTTTATCGTGCTTTTGTCTTCTTCAATTTTGTTTTTGTAGAACGTAATAGAACTCTCTAATTCTTCAATTTCTTTGTCAAATTTCCTATGAACTAAATACGAATTTTCATCAAAGAAAAGCATCCAAATGATGAAAGGAATCAAAATCATTACAAAAATATTTGTAAAGAATTTATAAAATCTATTGCCTTTTATGTTGTTTAAAAAACCCATTTTACAAACGCTCGTTAATTACAGTTCGAACAATATCTACAGCTACTGTATTGAATTTATCATTTGGAATAATGATGTCTGCAAAATTCTTAGTTGGCTCTATAAACTGCTGATGCATAGGCTTTAAGGTGTCTTGATAACGATTTAAGACTTCGTCAATATCTCTGCCTCTTTCTGTAATATCTCTACGAATTCTGCGAATTAAACGTTCATCTGTATCTGCGTGTACAAATATTTTGATGTCAAATAAATTCCGCAATTCTTCATTGTTAAAAATCAAGATTCCTTCAACAATGACCACTTTTCTTGGATGTGTTTGAATGGTATCAATCGTTCTGTTATGCGTTACAAAAGAGTACACAGGTTGTTCAATAATTTTTCCTTGTTTCAACTCTTTTAAATGTTGCACTAACAACTCAAAATCGATGGCTCTAGGATGATCAAAATTGATTTTTGTGCGTTCTTCGTAAGACAAATTGTCTGTTGCTCTGTAATAAGAATCTTGAGAAATTACGCAAACTTCATCCGAAGGAAAATGTTTAATGATTTGATTTACAACAGTGGTTTTTCCACTTCCTGTTCCTCCAGCAATTCCTAAAACTAACATAATTGATTCCCTTTTTTTGTAAATAAAGTACTAAAGTAATGAGATTTTACAAATTGATGAAATTATTGATGCGAATGTCTTTTGCTTTTAAATCAAACATTAAATTATACAATCCAAAAAACGTGCGATTCATGTAAATAAAATGTTTGGAACCTCTACTAGCATTGTAGGAACGCAATTCCGTATTTTTTGAATAACGTTCGCCAAATTCAGCAATTTTTCCAAAGAAAGTTTCATCCGAAAAATCAAATGTTTCCACGTGAAATGGTTTCGAAAAAATACCTAACATTTCATGAAACATTTCGCTAAAAAACTCTAATTCCTCTTTACTATCATCTTTTCTCAGAATTTCTAATTCGAACATTTTTTCTTCAAAAAGTGTCTTATCTAAAAGGGTTTCTGCTTTTGCCAATTCAAAATACGGATTGTAAAAATCTAGAGGAATGGTTTTCATACAACCAAAATCTAAGGCAATTAATTCTCCTTTTTCAGACACTAAAAAGTTTCCAGGATGAGGATCTGCATGTACTTTTTTTAGATTATGTATTTGAAACATATAAAAATCCCACAAAGCTTGCCCTAATTTATTGGCAACATCTTGATTGGTATTTGTGTTTGTAAATTCGGACAAATGAATGCCATTCATCCAATCCATTGTAATGATTTGTTTGGATGATAATTCTTCGTAATAATTTGGAAATAAAAGGTTTGGAATGTTTTTACAAGCTTCAACAACAGCTTTTCCTTGTGCAACTTCTAAGACATAATCTGTTTCTTCCAACAATTTATCTTGGACTTCAAAAAAGTATTCATCAGAAGTTTTTCCTTTCATGTTGAACATTCTAATCACAAAAGGTTTTAGCAATGCCAAATCTGATTTTATACTTTCAGAAACGCCTGGATATTGAATTTTTACAGCTAATTTTTTACCATTTTTTTCGGCTTTGTGAACTTGACCAATACTTGCAGCATTGTAGGCTTTTGTATCAAATTTATCAAAAGTTTCTGATGGAAATTTTCCGAAACTTTTTTTGAAAGTTTTTAAAACCAACGCTTCAGAAAGTGGAGGTACAGAAAACTGCGCTAATGAAAATTTTTCTACATACGCTCTTGGTAAAATACTTTTTTCCATGCTGAGCATTTGCGCCACTTTTAGTGGACTACCTTTCATGTCTTTAAGGCTGTCATAAATGTCTTCAGCATTGTTTTTATTGAGATTTTCACGGGCATCTTCTTCAGAATTCACCATTTTTTCTCCATAATATTTGAGGTAATTTACCCCAACTTTTGCACCTGTTTTTACCAACTTTGATGCACGTTGGATTTTTGAAATTGGAATACTACTGGCTTTTTTCATTTCTTATTGGGCGTTTTTTTGAAAAGATTCTTTATAAATAAACTTCCCAAGGTCAAAGGCATTTTTTAGAAATTTGTTTTCCAAAAGTTCGAAGCTGGTGTTGATTGATTTTTCGATAAAAATGTCTGTTTTTTCAAAAGATTCTGAGGTGTCATCCAACCAAAATTTTATGGTAAAAAACAGTTGAAACCACAATGATTGACTAATTAATTTTTGTTGAAATTTTTCTAAACCTTCAATAGGCAATATGCTTTCTGAAATTTGTAATTCGTCAATAAAAAGGATGAAACTTTTTTGTAAGCTTGATAAAATACTGAAAGATTGCACTTGATTTTTACAGCCTTTCAATGAAACTAACACAAATTCTCTATTAAGCGTTAGATTTTCAAAAAAAGTAAAATACAGACTGATTAATTTGTTTTTTGTATCAAAAGTTGAAAATTCTTCACTTTCATGAAGCACTTCTAATGAATTTAAAAAGAGTTCTTTGTAGATTGCTTTTTCTACTTTTTTTAAGGAAGTAAAATGCGCTAAAAAATCATCTTCTTTGATTTTTGTTTCTATGCAAAAGTCATTAATATCAGATGGTTTCTCTTCATTTTTGATGACATAATCCATGTAAATGGTAAAAATGTCATCTCTCGTAATTTTCTTCTTTTTAGCCATACAAAAATTTATTGTGCAAAAATACGAAACGTTTTACTGTTCAAAGAAAATCTGACGCATATAAAACAAAAAACCAAGTTAAAATTAACTTGGTTTTTTAAAATTGAAGTGGAAAATTTTAAGCGAATAATTTGCTGAATCTTTTTTTTCCTTTTACTAAATGATTTTTGTAAGTTTCTAAAGCATCAAACACAATATTTTGTTGATTTTCCATCAATTTAATACCTGATTTCAACGCTTTGTCAGTTACTTGTTGCCATTGAGTGGCTACAGAAATTCCCTCTGTAACTACTTCTTCTGTTTTGTTTAACGCAAATTCATTTGCTTTTTTTGCGTTTACTTTTGCTGTTTCTATCGCTTTTGTTACTGTTTCAGCGATGTTTACTTTTTTAATTTTAGTATTCATAATTTCTGAATTTTAAAAGATTAAATTATTTTTTTGACCAATTTTTTACGGCTTCTAAATCGCCTTTCATCGCTAATTTAGCCTGAGCTTTCCAACCTGATAAATCGTAAATTTTTGCATTTACACCAGCATCATTCAACAAATTTGTCAAATCTTTGATTGTCATATTTGCAATTTGTGCATACGAAGTGATGTTCAATTCATTCAATGATTTTTCTAAAACAGGACCAATTCCTTTGATTGCTTTTAAATCATCCACAACATCTGTTTTTTCTACAACAACTTTTTCAGTCGTTTTTTTTACAGGAGTATTTTTTTTAGCTTTTGGAGCTGCTTTTTTTGGTTCTTCTGTTAAAATATCTTCTGTATAGTTCTCAACTTTTTCTTTCACTTCTTCAATAGTTTCAGTGATGTTTTTCTTGATTTTATCAGCAATTTTTTCAGCTTTTTTTACAAATTTATTGTTTGCAACTTCTTTTTCAATTTTGTTTTTTACCTCTTCAGCTTTTTCAACTAAAGGATTTTCAGTAATTTTTTTCTTTGCATTTTCTACCATTTTGTGGTCATAACCAACCAAAGTTTTCAATCGTTCAGTACCATTTTCTAATTGACTTTTGATTGATTCAGCAGTTTCAACCATCATATTGATTTGTTGCTTTGTTAATGGTTCTGCTTTTTTAAGCAATTTAGCCGTTAATTTTTGCCATTTTTCTCCAGTTTTTACGGTAGTTTCAATAGCATTGAAAGAAGCATCAATCAAATCATTATTGATTTTTTTTACGATTGCTTTTGCTTTTCCTATGTTTTCTTTTTTTGACTTTTTTGTTGCCATGATATATTGTTTTTTATATTTTTTTAAATTTGATAATACAAATGTACGTTTGATGAGTTACAACTGAGTTACATTTACAAGTTGACTAATTTTTCTAAAACTCAGTTTCCTAAATTTTTATACAAATGTAAAATACAGGAGTTGCAAATGAGTTACAAAAATATAACTTATTGATAATTAATGTATTTCTTCTATGAGTTGTAGTAATTTTTTCGTTTCAGGCAAAGGTGCAATTCCATATTCTTCCTCTAAAATAACTTCACATTTTAGATAGGTTTTTAATGCTTGTGGTCTATTTCCTTTTATAAGGTAACCTTGCATTTGAATACGATAAGCGTCTTCCCAAGTAGCATCAATTTCTAGTGCATTTTGCGCCAAACGAATGCTTTCTAGTGGGTTTTCATCCAACATTAATTCGGCTAAAGTAATGTAGGTTCCTAAAATCAATAACTGATTTTTTTCGCGTTCTTCTGATGTCCAATCTTCATAAATTCTTGATGGTAAAAAGGAGCCTTTATATAATTCAATAGCGTTTTTGTAAGCAATTTTTGCGATTGATTTGTCAATGGTAAAAGCTTCATTACCAATAATTACGTATTTTTCTAAAGCTTCTACATCAATCCAAACTTTTTCTAAATCAATTTGATAACTTACTCCTTGTCTGATGATAAAATTGGGTTCAGTTCTATTGATTCTATTGGGTTCTAATACTTTTTGAATGCCATGAAGTGCGACTTTAAAATCGCGATCATCCCAATCTTCCCACAAATGATCCATGATTTTTTCTTTGTGAAGCGCATTTTTTTTTCTGTTGGAAATAAAGTATTGAAATAGTTGCATGGATTTATCACGACTCCATTCTTTGTCGTTAATTTTTTCTTGATTTCTCCACAATACAAAATTCCCAAGTGTCTGAATTTTAATTTCAGCTTGTTCTTCAAAGGATTTTAATTGTTTTATTTGTTGGAGTAAATCAGACATTTAACAAGAATTATTTCTTTTGATTGTCTATTTTTTTTGACAATTTTTTGATTTCAGCAGTCAAATCTTCAATTTGTTGTTGCACTTTGTGAAAATCAGATTTTGAGGCATTTTTCCATTGATCAATTTGTACTTTTTCACTGATTTCTTCACCAATTGTAGTGATTTGGTCTTGCAATTGATCTTGTAAATTATGTAATTGTTTTTTAGGATCTTTTAAAGTTTCTTTCAGTACTTTTGGACCTACATCTTTAATGGTTTTCCACATAGAAAGACTTTTTTGTAAGATGTTTTCTTGCTCCTCTTGAGGTTGATTTTTGGTAGCTTCTTCAGTTAGGGCATTTAATTTTTTTTGCATGAATTGAAGTGCATCCTTGAAATCAGCAAAACGTTTTTCATCACCATCTTGAATGTGAGATATTTTCCCTTTCCATTGTACTTTTGATTCGCCATTTTCTTCAAAAATCTCTTGCTGAAAACGAACCATAAAAGAGGCAGTTTGTTCTTGTTTTTTGTTCATAATCGCATGTTTAACCTGGTTCTTTTTCTGAACCAACTTCATATTTAATCAATCCTTTAAAGGCGTCATTTACGGTATTTCCTTCGTATAAAACTTTGTAAATTTCTCTAGAAATTGGCATATCAACTTGATATTCTTTCGCTAATTCCATCACGACTTTTGCGGTTTTTACACCTTCAGCAACTTCATTCATTTCACTGATGATTTCTTCCAATTTTTTGCCTCTTCCCAATTGAAATCCAACGTGATGATTTCTACTTTTTGAACTTGAACATGTGGCAACCAAATCTCCCATTCCAGCCAAACCAGCAAATGTACTTTTTTTACCACCCATAGCAACTCCCAAACGTGTCAATTCAGACAATCCTCTTGTAATAATGGCTGCACGTGTGTTATCACCAGCATTTGCGCCATCACCCATTCCAGTTGCAATGGCAATAATATTTTTTAAAGCTCCACCTAATTCACAACCAATTACATCATCATTTGTGTAAACTCGAAATAAACCTGAGCTAAAAACAGTTTGTAATCTTGAGGCTATGTTGTGATCAACCATAGCAATTACAGCTGCAGCTGCTTTTCCAAAATGAATTTCTTTCGCCAAATTCGGACCTGTTAATACTCCTGCAGGATTTTCGGGTAAAATTTCTTCGATAATTTCTGTCATTCGTTTTTTGGTGTTCAATTCTAATCCTTTTGCCAAATTAATTACAGGAACCCAAGGTCTTATGTATGGTTTTGCCTCTTCTAATACTTTGCGCAAACTTTGAGAAGGAACTCCCATAACTATGACATCAGCATCTTCAACAGTTTCTTTGATGGAGGTTGAAGCTCTTAATGAAGGTGTTAGTTTAGCATGAGGTAAATATTTTTCGTTTGTATGAAATTCATTGATTTCATTAACAATTTCTTCATCTCTTGCCCAAATTATGGTTGGGCTATTTTTTGCAGTTAATGAGGCAACTGTTGTTCCCCAAGAACCTCCTCCCAACAATCCAACTTTTAGTTTCATAAGTATTGATTTTAATTTTCTAACTCTTTTATGAACATATTTCTAACTTCCTCCACATACAAATCTATGTTTTTAGGTTTCCATTCAGACGTGTCAACAGGATCTAAAATTACCACTTCAATTGCAGTAGGATTGAAAATATTGCTTCCTTTTGGCATAGCCAAATATGCATTTTTAATGACAATAGGTACAATAGGAACACCACCTTTCATTGCCAAGTGAAAAGCTCCTTTTTTGAAAACTCCTAATTTTTTGCTGCCACTTCTGGTTCCTTCTGGAGCAATTACGATTGATGTGCCATTTTTCAGTGCTTCAACAGCTGGTTTCATTGCTTCAATGGCTTTTTTCTTATCAGCTCTATCAATAAAAATAGCTCCTAAAGCTTTAAAAACAGGTCCTAAAGGTGTCATTTCAAGTTCCTTTTTTGCAACTCCTGCAATATCTTTTCGCAAGATTTTTAATAAGATGAAAAAATCAGCAGAACTTTGGTGATTGAAACAAAAAACAGCGGGTCTATTTTCTTCTAAAATGTGTTTTCCTTTGATGGCAATTTCCAAACCTGCAAATTTGGTTCCTAAATCGCCAATACTTGCCAAAGTAGTGTTTCTACCCTCTTTGACATCTAACAATAAACTTCCTTTTAGCAATCCTTTCAATGCTGATGGATAAATACTGGCAGCTGCTAAACCTGTTCGTAAACCATTGACAAGTGGTTTTTTACTGTTTTCTTTGAATCGTAAAATGGGCCAATTATTTTCAAAAGCCACTTGCGAAAGTCTTGAATCTGGATTTGTAGCAATGGGTTTTCCAACCAATTCTAATAGAGGGAAATCATCAAAACTGTCTGTGTAAAAAAAGCTTTTTGATAAGTCAATGGTGTTTTTTTTAGCGAATTTTTTGGCAGCTTTTGCTTTTCCTTCAGCCCAACAAATCTCATTGATTTCTCCTGTGAATTTTCCTCTTTTTACTTCCAATTCTGTTCCGAAGATGTCTTTTATTCCTAACTCTTTTGCAATTGGTTCAATTTGATAACTTGTTGCTGCAGAAATAATTACAACTCTATGTCCTTTTTTAAGATGAGAATCAATCAAAATTTTAGCCTCTGGATAAATCGTATTCATTAAATAATCTTGATATACTTCTTCACCCAATTTAATAAATTCATTTTCTTTGACGCCTTTGATTCCTAAAGCAGCAATTTTAGTAAGCGTTTCAAAATCACGATTTCCTGCTGCATACACTAATATGGAAGCAAATTGAGATAAAATTTCTTTGGTGGTTGATTGTCCACTTAACAATCTTGATTTTAAAAATTGTTTCGCTGAAAAATCATTGATTAATGTTCTATCTAAATCAAAAAAAGCAGCAATATGACTTCCTTCTTCATCATCTAAAACAACTTGGTTTGTATCAATTCCAGGAACAAGCTTTTCTGTAAAATCTTCTTTTATTTTTTTAGAATTGACCAATTCTAATTTTTGTAAAAATTGCAAACGATCCGTCAAATTTTCTAATAAAATCATCCAATCAGCTAATAATTTAGAATTAATTTTATTGTTTGAGGGTGTTAATTTGCTGTTTTTTGCCAATCGCAAAGCACTGATTAAAAACGGTTTAGTTGCGCTCTCTAATCTGCTAATCCTATTTTGCCAATGCAATTCTTTTCCTTTGAAAAGACACAATTCTACGAAAGTTTCTTCATTAAATTCATCCTCTAAATCCCACGTTTCTAGTGTGTAACAAACAACTTTGTTGGCTTCTAAGTAAGTTAATAACAATGCTTTTGAAACAAACAATTCTTGTTTTGAAAGTAATTCTTCAATTGTAGCCTCAGGATTTGATAAAATAGTTCGCCAATTTTTATCAAACAATTTCATTTCTGCTTCAATTTCTGAACTAAATTGGGGCTTATTTGTGTAGAAAAACTCAAATTTAAAGAGATTTCTGAGGTTCATAATTTCTTCCCAAAAAGCAACAATTCGTTCAGAAGCTTCAACTTCTCGAATTTTTACCAAAGCCATTTCTATAAAAGCTCTGTGGTACAAATGCGCAGCAGCCATGTTTGCATAATAGGTGGCTGATAAAAATTCTGACGCATCTATATTGTATTGTGTTTTGTAGCCTGCTTTGTTTTTTTGAATGATACCTGCACTTTTCAATAAATTCAATGCTTTTTGAACAGCTGCACCAATACTTTTTCCACGTTCAATCAATACATTTTTTTTGCGCTGCTCAATATAATTCATCAATTTAATGACATTGAATTCTATTTCCTTTTTTGTCAATGCAAAATTGTTCAATAAAATCGTACAAACCAGTGAAACTGTGGTTACAGGAGTTATCATATTTGCTTTATGAATCAGTTCAAAAGCAAATCTTGGTAAGGTATTTTGATGCGCATAATTGTCTTCATCAATATCTGGAATTAGTGCATTTTGATGTTCAGAAGCATCAACAGGATCTCCAAAACGTATGGCTGCTTTTCCAAACTCATTGCCTAATTTTTTGATATAATTCACAAAAACACCAATATCTTCGGATTTTTTTTCTTTGCCTTTTCCTTCTTCCGTCATTTCTTTTACATCAGGAATCAAGTCGTACACAATAGAAACAGGAACATATTTGATGTTTCTGCTGCTAGCTTTTTCACCTTCCATGATGTATTTTAAAATCCCCATTTGAGGATATACAATTTTTCCAGTTCTAGAGCGAGTGCCTTCAATATTCCAAGTTAAATGATCGCCATTTTCAATCAAACATGAAATATAATGTTTTAAAGAGGCTTTATAAATTTGATCATCTTTAAAACTTCTTCTGATAAAAATAATACCCGATTTTTTCGCCAATTGTTTAAAACCTGGAAATGCTAAATTGATTCCGCCAAACGAATATGGAATTGGCATTCCGTAACTTGCTAGTGTTGAAACAAGTACAACTGTGTCTAAATATGTTTTGTGAGTCAAAATAAATGCTACTGAATTTTGACGCATGAGTTTCATCAAATTTTTGATTTCTTGCGTATTAACATCAATTTTGTTGTTATAAGCTTTTTTCATCATCAACTGGAATCCTTTGATCGAAAGCATGTTTGCAATAGGATGCTGTTCAGAAAAAAGTTCTTCCATGCAAATAGTACCTTTTTTTTGAACTTCAGTCAAATCCATTTCAAGTTCTTGAGCTATTTTGGCAAGCTCTTCTTGAAATTTTGGATGTTTGATACAGTTTTCTAGAGTATGATTCATAGCTTAACTAAAAAAAAGATTTGTAAATTTTGAGATGCCTTTTTGTTTCCAAAAATGAGGATAAAAAAGTTTTTCTGCTTTAGAAATAATTCCTTTTTGATGCGAGTTTTCGATATTTTCATGCAAGGTTTTAGCAACAGTTAAAAGCACAGTTGCATTTGCGCCCATGCCTGAATGACTCCCAAAAACCTCAATATTTTTGATATCATCTCTAAACGTTTCTGCCTCTAAACAATGTTTCCAAGGAACTAATCCGTCTGTTTTTGTATAAATACATGTAATTGGAATTTTAGGAATTTGTTCTAATTCTTTGATGAGTTTTTCATTTCTCTCGCGCAATTTTCTGCCTCTTAAAAACTCTAAAGATCTGATTACAGGTGTTTGCATGTGTTTTATTCCCCAAACTGGAGATCCAATTGTAATGAGTTGAGCTACTTTTTCAGGATGTCTGTTGGCAATTATTTTCGCAAAAATGCCACCTCCACTCCAGCCAACTAAACTTACTTTTTCTTGATGTTTTTCATAAATTTCATCGAGTTTTTCAATCAGTTTTGGCAAGGATTTAGAATTGATCATGTTGATACCTAAATCCCATTTATAAGTTTTAAATCCGGCTGATTTTAGATATTTCCTTACAAAAGTGGTGGAATAGTCATTTCCTAAGTAAGGAGGCATCAGCAATACAGGTTTTTCATGCGCACTTTTATATCTTGGAATCAAATGATACAAACCAATCATAGTGGTCCATTCTACTAAAGATCTACTTTCTAGCAACACATTGTACAAAGGAGGAGGAGGGATTTTAGCATTGATTCGTTCAATTTCTTTTCTAAACTTTTGGATGATATTTGCAATGGTATCTTTTTCGATTTTTTCTACAACTTCTTTTTTGTAGATATTTTCGAGCAATAAAATCAAGGTGATATAATCTCTGTCAGGTCCAAAATCTTCACAAATTGTAATGCAATTTTGACTTAAAATAGTGAGATTCTCTTTTCCTAAAGTTGTTTTTTTGATGATTTCATTCAACTGCTTTTTATTTGGATGATTTTCAAATTCTTTACGAATACGATTCTTAGCTTCTGCTAAAGTTTCGCCTTGAGAAACAGCGATTGCAATTGCAAATTTTATAAAAGAGGTATATACAATTTTGATACTTTCCATAAGTTATTTGTTGGCTGTTACTTTTTGGTTTAGCCAGTTTAAAAGGTCTGTTTCAACCTCGATTTTATTAATTTCGTTCAGCATTTCGTGTCTTCCGTTTTTGTAAAGTTTCAGGGTAAGGTCTTTTATGCCTGCTTTTTTATAATTTTCTGCAACTTTTACAACCCCTTTTCCCATTTCTCCAACAGGATCTTGGTCCCCTGAAAATAAGTACATAGGGATGTTTTTTGGAGTTTCTAAAAAAGCATCAAATTCGTTTATTTTTTTTGTTGCTTGTAAAATATCTAAGAAAATACTCAGCGAAAAATCTTCTATTCTTAATGGATCAGCCTCAAATAAATCCACTTGTTTTTCATCACTACTAATCCAATCAACTGCTGTTCTGTTGGGTTTAAAAGCTTTGTTGAATTGTGTAAAAAATAAATTTTTAAGCAATTCATTACTTTTATGTTTGCCATTCATTTTAGTGAAAAACTTAGCACTTAAAATTCCGAAAGCGCCCAAACCTTTCATAAAACTTCCAGTTCCTGATAAGATTAAAATTTTTACATCTTTACCAAATTTGATCACATAAGCCCTGCTTAAAAAGGAGCCCATGCTGTGGCCAAATAAAATGATTTTATTTTTTGGATGCTCTTTTTGAATTATTTGAGATAATTGACGCATATCATTTAGCGCGTCTTCAAAATAATCTTCACCATCATAGTAGCCCAAATAATCTTCATTTTTTATTGAATTTCCGTGATTTCTATGATCGTTTGCATATACTTCAAATCCTTCGTTTTGAAGTTTTTCAGCAATAGAATGATACCTTCCTGCATGTTCTCCAATTCCGTGAGCTATTTGAACAACTCCTTTAAAAGGTTTGTTTTCAGCAGCAAACCATTTGTAATAAAAAATGATTTGATTTTCAGGAGTTTTAAAAGTATCTGTTGTAAAATTCATGGATTATTGATTGAAAAAAGCAGTTAATGTTTTTAAAAACAACGCTTTATTTTTTGAATTTCCAGCAATTTTAATTCGCTCTTGAATTATCACTTCTTTTAAAAGTAATTTTTTTCGGGATAAATGATACAACACCAAATCATCAATTTCTAAGGTTATTAAGGCATTTTCTGAAGCTTCTTTTTTCACTGTAACACCTTTTTCTGAAACCACTATTTGAGTAGGAAAAACAGTTTTTTCGGCAGTGATTTGAAAATCAATTATGCCTTCAAAATCACTTTTAAAATCAATAGTTTCAGTTAAATATTTCTTGAATTTTATAAAAAATGAATAGCTTTTCAAGGTTTCGTTTTGAGGTTTTGGATGACGTTTTCCTCTCTCTAAAATAACAGCTTCCAATTCATTGGCAGCTTCTCTAATATATCTTGAAAACTTATCAGCATCAGGCATTGTTTTAGCGTCAGATGTTGTAGTTATAGAAACTAATCCATTGTAACTGAAAGCAGCAATAATCAATCCAAATCCATCCAAAACAGGGGTCAATCCAAAAATAGAAAGTATTTTTTGACCTCTTAAATACAGAGGGCTTTGAGGGCCAGGAACGTTGGTTATTGTTACGTTAAATGGTGGTTTGATAAACTCTTTGATATTGTATTTGCTATACAGGCCAGCTGCCAAATTTGCCAATCCAAAAGGAACAGCTTCAGCCATTTGTGCCAACGATTTTGCTCCTACTGTTTTGTGTTTTTTTTTGCCTAAACTTGTTTGCTTGTAAATATATTCTAAACGCTCAATGGGATCTTTGATATGAGTGGCAATTTTAACCAACATATTCGAAATTTGATTGTTCATTGCTTGGTTTTCTTCATTTCCGCGAATAGAAATAGGAACATTGGCTACCAAAGGCTGTGAAGGAAGTTTTTCTCTTTCTTCTAAATATCTTCTAATTCCGCCTGCACAAATAGTTAAAATCAAATCATTGACAGTTACACCCATTATTTTGCGAAGTGTATTGATTCTTTCAAAAGATAAAATGGCAGTTCCCCAAGTTCTTTTTGGAGAAACATTTTTATTGAAAATAGTATTTGGAGTAGCAAAATTTTTGAAAACGGTTTTTTTTGGACTCAGCTGTTTGCTAATTTTTCCTTGTAAAAAATACAAGGCTGTTTCACTGGCTAATTTTGGAATTTTAAAAGGACTTTTAAAAAAATCTTGAGAACTTTTAATCAATAATGAGATTTCATCTGGTAAAGGTTCAGGATCAAAAGGAATTGGTTTTGGAATTTCTTTGTCTTTTTCATCCGCAGTTTTATCGAACAAAATACCCATAATTCCGACTCCTGATGCACCATCAATCATCACATGATGTACTTTTGAAACAATGGCAACTGAGCCTTTTGGTACTTGCGAAACTTCGTCTAATCCTTCAATAAAATCAATTGACCACAAAGGTCTTCTTAAATCTAATGGATTGCTAAAAATAGAGGATGTCAATTCGCGCAAAGTTTTCCAGTTTGCAGGTTCAGGAAGTCTGATTCTGTTGATGTGCAAATCAATATCAAAATTTGGATCATCTACCCAATAAGGATAATCTAAATTCATAGGAAGGTTTAGCAATCTTTTTCGAAACTTTGGAATTAAATGCAATTTCGAAGCAACAATTGCTTTGAAGTCCTCAAATTTTAACGAACCTTCTACAATTACCAAAGTTGCGACATGCATAGGACTTGTGGGCGATTCTGCATATAAAAAAGTGGCATCTTGTCCAGAGATTTGTTCAAAAGAATTGCTTTTAACTTCTTCTAATAGATTTTTTATTAGCTTTTTTGCCATAAAATTTTACCGTTATTTAATTTTTTGCACTTAAAAATAAAGTAAAACTAGTTTTTTGCTTTACATTTTAGCAACTCTGCAAGATAAAGAATTTTCAGAAGATTTTCTAATAAATTAGGATGTGCAATTTTAATAAAATCAATAGCACTTAAATAAAGTTGAATGTAGTTTTTTAGAAGAAATCAATAAAAAAATCCCAAAAATGGGATTTTAAATTTTATGATTTTGATTTGATATTTGAGGGATTTTTTTTGATTTTTAAGCGGATTCTTTAAATCCTTTTACAATTTTTACAAATTCTTCTGGTTTTTCTAACATAGGAAAATGTCCACAATCCTCAATCAATGCCATGTTTTTTGGATTCAATTCGAGCAAATCTTTTATTTTTTCGAAGGTTTCAACTGAATCATTCTCATCATTTTTGCCCCAAATTACAAACTTGTTGAATGTTGATTTTTTTAGATTTCTGAGTCTTCTTTTTCCAAATTTTGTGGTTTCTAACACATAATTATCAATATAATTCATTGTTTTGATACCGTTGTTATACGTAAGTAATTGCCAATGATTTTGGAGCTCCTCTTCACTAACGGCCTCTTTTTTGTAAAAAGATACTTTCATGTATTTTTGAAACATTTCGTAAGAAAGTGACAGTTTTAATAAAGATGAAGTAATTTTTTTTCTTTGATTTTCAAGGTCTTTATCATCTTTAGTTAGTGCCATCTGAATTCTTGAGTTTAAAAAGAAAACATTTTTTATAGCTATATCTACAAAACCAAGATCAAGAATACTTTCAATTTCGTCTAAAATACAAACTCCAAAACCTTGTGCCATGATGGAAAGATTTTCGATTTTTAGTTCTCTTAAAAAGACTGTTAAAAGACTTGCTTGGTCTTTTGCTGTGTAAAAATAATGTTTGGGTTTTGATGAATATCCAAAGCCAATCAAATCAGGAATAATAACTCTGTATGATTTTTTTAATTCATCAACGATTTTATGATAATCATAAGAGCTTGTTGCAAAACCATGAAGAATTAACAAAGTTTCGTCTCCTTGCTCAGAATCTATATACGAAATATTTTGTTCGTGTAAACGGATTGTTTTATGATGCTTTTTCCATTCCATATCATTTTTTTTAGATTAACTTACAAATGTTTCTCTTTTTAAAATATGGTAAGTTGACTTATTTATTTCTTCTAAAATCATTAATAACCAACTTTTAGGCTCGTTTTCTATAGTGTAGCAATTTTTATTTTCTACCATCACAAAATTTTCTTTTTTGTAAGTAGATGATAACAATAATGCATCTTGAATATTGGTAAAATCATCTTTTCTCCAGAAATAGTGAATTCGTACATTTGACTCTTTCATTGCATTGATCCACCTGTGCCAGTACAAAAATATTTCTTCATTGTAGTTGCTTAAAATCAATACCTCTTTCTGTCTTTCTTTGGTTTGAAAGTTTTCCCAAATTACACGAACTTTTTCTTCGTCTTTATATTTTTCATCAAATACACCATTATCATGAGTGTTGAAAAGTGCTTTATCATCATGATTTGCCAATACTTCTTTATATTTTGGGATATGTTTGTTGCTATTTAAATAGTAAATAGCATTGATGCTTGAGTATAACTGATCACTATTGTTTTTTGTGATAACAACGTCTTTGATGTTGAAAGGAATTAAGTTGTAATTTTTTTTATGCAATATTTCTTTTGCAATCATTGCTCCATATTGTGATGCTAAAATGGTGAAGTCTTTTAACTTTAATTTGCTATACAATTTCACACAATCATTGGCATGATCAAGAATAGAGTAGTTGAAATCTTTTGGTTCGTCAGAAAATCCAAATCCAGCATGATCATGAATGATTACTCTATAATAATCTTTTAACATGTCAATTATTTGATGGTAATCAAAAGAGTTTAAAGGGTAGCCACTAATAATTACGATGGTTTCTTTATCGGATGTTGCTGGATCTGTATCAATTACAAAAAGTTTATTTTCGTTGATATCTATAAATTTTCCTGAATCTTTCCAATCTTGAGCAGTCATGTGTTTAATTTTAGAGGATTAAAATTCTTTTTTTAATAAAAAGACATCACAAAGTTATTCTATAATTATAGTTTCTTAATGAGAAATTGTAAAAGGGTATTACTTGAACATTAGGTATAATAAGTGGAGTGTTTTAAGGAATAAGTGGATTTTTACAATAAGCTATAATGATGAATTTTTGACGAAACTGTAATTAATTTTAATGTTTTATAAAATTGTTGTGCTTTAATTTTGATTCATTACTAACAACTTTAATCAAAATATATATCATAAAAAAAACTTCTAGAATTAAGGGGAAATTCTAGAAGATTTTTCAGATTTAGGGGAATCAGGGGTTTTGTTGAGGGGTTTATTTTTAGTAACTTTATTTGATCTTTTTTACACTATAAAGGTACAAATTTAAAAGGGGTAAAATGCCTAAAATCTAATTGGGTAAGTATTCGAACTTTTTAGAAAATAACTGTTTGTTTTATTGGAATAACTGTTTTTGAAATTGAATTATGAATGAAAATTAATTCAAAAAAAAATCTTCTAGAATTGATGGGGTGAATTCTAGAAGATTTTTGAAGATTTAGGGGTTTTAGGGAAAATGGGGATTTATTTTTATGAACTTTATTTGATCTTTTTTACATGGTAAAGTTACATTTTAAAAAGCGTTTTAGAAAGTAAAAAGGTGTTTGGTAAGTTCACGAACCTTTAAACATATAAGTGTACTTTTATAAGGAATAAGTGGTTGAATACAGTGATTTCAGTATGATATTTCGTTTATTTTTAATGTTATAATTTCATTTATTTTGGAACTGTATTTTTTGTTTAAAATAAAACTCCTAGAATTCGGGGGAATATTCTAGGAGTGAATTTCTAACAATTTGCATGTTAGTTAAAACTAAAATTACACTATGAAACATTATTATTAACAAAACAAAATTATATGAAATTTATATCTCTATAAATTAAAATCAATTTCAGTTATTAGTTGTGCTTATTTAAGTATAACTGTATTTTTTTTTTGGAATAAATGGATATTTATTCCAAATATTTGAAATGTTTGTGCTAAGTATTTTATTATAAAACGAGATTAAAATCTTAGATATTTGGCACTTTTAAAATAAAAGTAGAGCCTTTATCTAAATCAGATGCTAAAGTTATTTCAGCGTTTAAATTGTCAGCAATTTTTTTGCAAATAGCCAATCCTAAACCAGAGCCTTCGTATTTTGAGTTCGGATGTAAGCGTTTGAATGGTTTAAAAATATAATCGAAAAACTTTGACTCAATGCCAATTCCATTGTCTTTTATTGAAAAAATCAAGAATTCATCATCCTGTAAACAATTGATTTCAATAATTAAAGGTTCTTCATCTTTTTTATACTTGATAGCATTTGATAAAAAGTTGGTAAACAGAACCGTAAACGCAATTTTTGATGAGTAAATTTTTGGCATATCACCACATATCAATGTAGGTTTTTCATTCAAATTGAAAATTAGATTTTTGAAAAGTTCTATTACTAATTCTTTAACATCAAAGGTTTCAAAATTTTCATCTGATTTTGTGCTTTTTGCATATTCTAACAAATCAGTAATTAAATTGGTCATTTTAACAGTGCTTTGCAAAATGAATTCAATATACTTTTGGTCTTTATCATCCCAATTTGCTTGATGTTTTTTGTCTAAAAGTTTCATGAACGAATCAATAGACCTTACAGGAGCTTTTAAATCATGAACAGCTATATTCACAAAATCTTCCATCTCTTTAGCAGCTTTCTCAATTTTTTGTTGGTATTCGTTTATCAATTTTGTTTTTGAGCGCAACTCAATCAAGTATTCTACGTGTTTTGATAAAATGATTAACATCTCTTTTTGTTCATCTGAAAGTATTTTTTCTTTGTAATCAATTACGCACAAAGTCCCTAAAGGTATACCTGAAGTTGATTTTAAAGGAACTCCATGATAAGAAACAATTTTTGGATCGTCATAAACTAAGGGATTGTTTGAAAAACGACTGTCAATTCGAGCATCTTTAACGCTGAGTATTTCATCAGGTTTCTCGATAGCTATTTTACAAAAGGCTTGTTCAATAGGAGTTTCTGAAATTGACAAGCCAAATCTTGATTTAAAAAGCTGTTTATGGATATCTAAAACAGTGAATAAAGCGACTGGTGTTTCGCATATTTTTGAGGCTAATTTTGTGATATCGTCAAACATTTTTTCAGACTGCGTATCTAATAGACTCAATTCAACTAGCACTTTATGTCTTTGAATATCATATATTTTCATTGTGGTAGGGATTTTGCAATAAATATACTAAATTATTTGTATTTTTGAAAAATAACAGCTCATATCCTATCAAACTAAAATGAAAGTTTTACAAGCAATAGTTATTGAAAATGACATTGAAGTAATTAAATTGCTACAACAATTTGAGATTGAAAATTCTGTTTTATTTTCAATTTTAGATATTGTTGAAGATTGTAAAAACATCACAAAACTTATAAATGAAAAAAAGCCAGATGTTCTTTTTATCAGTCGAGATGAGCATGTTTTTGATCCTAAAATATTAAATGATTTAACTGTAAGAAAACCAAAACTCTTATTTGCATCCAAAGATAAATGCCAGGCTTTTGAGGCATTTGGTTTTAATGCAATTGATTTTTTATTAAAACCTTTAACCACCAATTCGCTAATAATTTCTATTTATAAAACCATCAAATATTTAGAGATGGAAACTGTTTTTCAGGATGATGTTTTAGGTAAAATCAAAACTATCAATGCGTTGCCTCAAAATTTCGAATATGTTTCTATTTCATCTGTTGATAAAATAGAGCTGCTTAAAATGGATGATATTATTTTCTGTAAAGCTGATGGGAAATACACTGAATTCAATACAATTAATGCTTCAGTAATAATTTCTAGTAAAAATCTTGGAGAGTATGCGCTTTCTTTTAACAATAATTTTTTTAGAATACATCATTCATATGTTGTGAATATTAAATATTTAGTGAAAATTATTAAAAATAATGGCCTTTTTTGCGAATTAAAAAATGGTCACATTTTGCCAGTTGCAAAAAGAAGGCAAGAAGAATTTATGAAATTTATCAACCATCAATAACCTTTTAAAAATTAATTACCATGAGTTTCAAATACAAAACAATAATGATTGTCGATGATGATGCTATTGATAATTATTTAGTGAATGTTCTTATAAAAACAAATAACATCGCAGAAACTATTTTAGAGTTTGATAATGGTGAAAAAGCAATTGAGTATTTACACAATAATAAAAATAACCATGATAATTTACCAGAAATTATTTTATTAGATATTTATATGCCAAGAATGAATGGTATTGAATTTATAGATAAACTAGATGAATTAGATATTAAATGTGGGAAAAAATGCAAAATTTGTGTAGTATCAAGCAGTATTAATGACAATGATATTTTGAGAACAAAATTGAATGCCAATGTATTTAAATATACTACAAAACCGATAACACCTGAGTTTTTATTATCGTTATAATTTAACTGGCTATTTTTTGTATTGCAGTTTCAATGGTTTCTTTCAATAACGTAGGATTTAAATCATCTTTCAGTAAAAATTTAAAAGCTCCCATTTTCTTAGTTTTCTCTATAATATTTTCATTTTTGTGTCCTGACATTAGTATAACAGGAATTGAATTAGCATTTTCTAAAAGATTGTTTACTAATTCTAAATCATTTGCATCAGGTAAGTTTAGGTCAGAAAAAATCACTGAAATTGATGAATTTTTTTCTAAAAATGATACTGCATTTTCTAGATTTGAGCAATGATTTGCCACTATGTTTGGTGAAGCTTCACTCAAGTATTCTTCTATTAAGAAAAAATCTCCAGGGTTATCTTCAATTACCAAAATATTTATTAAAGATAATTCACTAATAATTTGATTCATTAATTACTCTGCTAAATTTGATATTTTAAACCAAAATTCTTCGATTTTTTGAATTGTTTCTAGGAAATCTTGAATTTCAATTGGTTTCGTAATGTAACTATTTGCATGATTTTTATAAGCCCTATCAATATCTTGCTGATTTGAAGAGGTTGTTAGCATAATTACAGGTATTTTTTTTAAATGAGAATCATTTTTAATTTTTTCAAGTACTTCATGACCATTTAATATTGGCATGTTGATGTCTAAAAGAATTAAATCTGGTTTTTCAGCATTAATAAAATCTCCTGTCTTGTACAAAAAGTCTAATGCTTCCTGTCCATTTCTTGCGACGCTTATTTTCGGATTGATGTTACTCTCCTCAAAAGCTTCAGTTGTTAAGAGAATATCTCCCTCATTATCTTCAACAAGAAGAATGTGTGCTTGACTAAAATTCATATTATTAATTTTGGAGGATACACAAATATAATAAAACGAAATCGATTTTAATAATTTTTTTAAAAATGATATGTTAAGAAGCTATTATCATTTTGGGAATTGTAAAGAAAAATGTAGCACCTTTTCCAATTTCTGAAATAACCCCAATTTCTCCACCCCAAGATTCTACTTGCTTTTTAGCAATTGCCAAACCAATTCCAGTTCCCTCATAAGTATCTTTATTGTGAAGTCTTTGAAATATAACAAATATTTTTTCATGGAATTTTGGGTCAATACCTATGCCATTATCTTGAATGGATATTTTATAATGATCATCTTTTTCTTCAGCAAAAATGGTAATTTTTGGGGGTATATCTTTTGAAGAATATTTAATGGCATTATCTATCAATCCATGTAATGTTTGAATGAAGGGGGATTTATAACATTGAATTACAGGTAATTCTGAGAAAATAATTTCTGCATTTTTTTCTTTAATTATTTGATTTCTTAAAAATTGATATTCTTTAATTATATCAGTTATAGCAAATGTTTCTCGTTTTTCATTTATTTTTCCAGCCCTTGAAAAATCTAATAAGTCTAAAATTATTTGTCGCATTCTTTTAGCGCCATCATTTGCAAAATTGATGTATTGATTACCTTTTTCATCTAATAAAGTTTCGTACCTTCTTTTCAACAACTCCATGAAACTAGTAATCATTCTTAAAGGCTCTTGCAAATCATGTGAAGCAATAAAAGCAAATTGTTCTAATTGTTGGTTTGTTAATTCTAAATCTTTGGTATATTTTTTTAAAGAATTATTTAAAGTTATTAGCTCTTGTTCTTGATTTTTTTGTTTGGTTAAATCTGAAATTGAACCGAACATTTTTTCAGCTTTTTGATTGTTATTTCTTAAGAAAAGACCTCTATCTATTACAAATAGTTGTTCTCCATTTTTTTTGATAAAACGATATTCTTCAGCCCATTTCATGATGTTTGGATTTTCAATAGCATCAAATACACTTTTTCGAACACGTTCTACATCATCAGGATGAATCTGATCTAACCATAATTTTGACGATGGTTTTTCAGTTTTTAAATCATAGCCCAAGATTGTTTCAAAACCTGCACCCCAATAATGCGTGTCATCAATAATTCCCCATTCATAAATGGCATCACTTGTTGCTACTGATACATTTTCAAATCGTTCATTGGCTTCAAGTAGTTTTAAATCGGCTTTTTTTCTTAAAGTAATATCTTTAAAATATACAGATAAGCCACCATTTGAAGGATAAGCATTAATTTCTAACCATTTTTTTAAGATTACTGAGTAAATTTCAATATTCAGATTTTGTTTTGTTTCTAGAGATTTTTTAAGGTTTTTATAGATGCCAAGATTTATACCTTCTTTGAAAATTTCCCAAAAATTTTCTCCTAAAATTTCGGATCGTTTTTTTCCAATTAAATTTTCAGCTTCTCTATTCCAATAGGTTACAATCCATTTTTTATCAACTGCAAAAAAGGCATCACCAATACTTTCTAATATTTTGTTTTTTTCATTTAAAATTGAAATCGCTTTTTCATCAGCCATTTTTTTCTCTGTGATATCAATTCTTATGGCCATAAATTGAAATGGCTTGTTATTTGAGTCTAAAAATGGGATTACAGTACTTAATGCCCAATAAAAAGAACCGTCTTTTGCTTTGTTTTTTACTTCTCCTCTCCAAACTTTTCCTGCTGTTATGGTGTCCCAAAGTTCTTTAAAAAAGGCTTTTGAATGGTATTTTGAATTGATAATTTGGTGCGTTTTTCCAACTAATTCTTCTCTTGAATATTTAGAAAGATTACAAAAACTATCATTTACATATTTTATAATTCCATTTGAATCGGTAATTGTAATACTTGCAGATTCGTCAAGAGCAAACTTATAATCTTCTATATTTTTTAAACTTGCTTTCAGAGCAATTTCATTGAGTTTTTGTTGATTAATATCTTGAATACTTCCATAAATTCTTATGACTTTTCCATTGATTATTTCAGCATTTCCATGGGTTCGTATCCAAATTTCATTATTTTTTGCGGTAACCAAAACTGCTTCAAAATTATATGGTTTTCCGTTTTTAATACAATCCTGAACTCTGCATGCAATCAAATCTCGAAAATCTTTTCGATAAAAATTAATTGCTGTATCAATATTTGGATTAAAATCAGTTATTGAAGTTTCATGAATTTCATAAACAATATCAGACCAAAATAATTGGTTATTGATCAAATCAACCTCCCAACTTCCAATTCTGGCTAATTTTGATGTTTGCTCTAATAATTCCTTGTTTTTTTCTTCATAGGTAACATCTAAAACAACTGAGTTAAAAAGTATGGTACCATCAATTAAATAACTAGGAGTTCCTAATCCTAAATAGGTTTTAACTTCGCCATTTGGTTTTACATTTCGCCAAGTTGCAGTCCATTTTGATTTTGATGTGATAGAATCTAAAACGGCTTGTTTTACTCGTTCTAAACTTCCTCCAAGTTCAATTTGTTTCCAAAGTAAATTTATATTAGCAATTACCTCCTCAGGACTATATCCCCAAAGTTCATATGAACCTTTCGTGACATATCGAATAGAATCAGTACCATCAGGATGTATTAGATATTGATATGCAACACCAGGTAAATTATCTGCTAAGGATTGATAACGTAATTCAGTTTGTTTGCGGTCGTTAATATCTTGAAAACTACCAAAAATTCTATGACATTTTCCATTGACAAATTCAGCATTTCCAATGCTTTTTATCCATAATTCATTATTTTTTGCGGTAACTAAAACAGCTTCAAAGTTAAAAGGTATTCCAAATTCAACACAGTCATTTACTTTTTTTGTAACTAAATTTTTAAAATCTTCTCTATAAAAATTTATACTTGATTCAATTTCTGGAATAAATTTTTGAGGGTCAGTTTCATGAAGTTCATGAACCATATCTGACCAATAAATTTTGTTATTAATAGTATCAACTTCCCAACTTCCAATTCTTGCTAATTTTGATGTTTGTGTTGTTAAGTCTAAAAGTTTAATTTCTTGAGTAATATTTTTTGCAGACGCATAAATTAATCCTTCCACTAAATTAGCATTACTTGTCCAGCTTAACCAAACAATTTCACCATTCTTTTTAATGTATCTGTTCTGAAAATTTATAATGCTTTTACCACTATTAAGAATTTCTAAATCTGAATTAGAGATATTTTTATCTTCAGGATGAATAAATTTTTCAAAATTGTAATGCAATATTTCATCTTCATTATATCCAATCATTTCACAGCCTGCTCTGTTTATCTTTAGAAATTTTCCATTCAAATCAGTTACACAAATTAAATCAGGAACAGCATCATATAAATGGTTTAAATCATTTTCTAGTTTTTTACGATTGATTTCAGAGCCAATAAATTCTTTTAAATCTTCAAGAGTTTTTTGATGGTGTTTTAAACAAGTAGATTTGTTTTTTGTTCCAATCATCATCACACCAATTACTTCATTATTAAATAAAAGTGGAATACCAAGTGCTGTATTAATACCTGAATTTTCAGCAGCATCTTTCCTTACAAAATCTAAGTTTTTACCAAGATCACCCCATATTACTGATGATTTTTTTTGCCAAACTACTCCTGGAATTCCTTCTTGTGGGTGTAAAGAAGTTATATCAAAAGATGATTTATAAAATTTTTCAGCAATTTTCGAATTGCTATTTTTTGTGATAAGATTTATTTTTGTTTTATCAAGATTTGGGAGCCAAATTTCTACAAAATCAAAATTTCCATAGTCACAAATTGTTTGACAAACTTTGTTTGTCGAAGAAACTAATGAGTCTTCATTTTTAAAATTAGCACTGATTTTAGCTAATAAATCTTTTTTAAGTTGATTTTGTTTTTCTTCTGTAACATCTCTTTGTATTGATATCCAATTTGTAAAAGTGCCAATTTCATTTGCAATTGGAGTAATTGAAAGATTTACCCAAAATTCTTCTCCATTTTTTTTATTATTGATTGTAGTTATTTCGCAAGGTTGCCAGTTTTTAAGGGCATTTTTAAGTTTATTTAGCTCGCTTCTATCAGAATTAGGTCCTTGTAAAATACGAGGAGTTTTTCCTATAATTTCTTCTACTGTATAACCAGTCATTTCTGTAAAAGCCTTATTTGCATAAATAATTTTAGGACCGGTATTTTCAATAGGTTCTGCTTCTGTGATTAAAATAGCATCATTAATATTTGTTATAACGCTTTCAAGTAATTTTAATCGGTCTTCTTCCTCTTTTCGTTCTGTGATATCTTGTACAGTTCCTTCTAAACTTATTGGATTTCCGTTTTCATCTTTTTTTAAACTACCTATTTCATGAACCCATTTTATTGTTGAATCTGGTAAAACAATTCTATGGATAGCATCATGAAAACCTTCTTCTCTGATGGACTTTTCATAACGTTCTAAAAGATTTTCTAAATCATTTGGATAAATGGTATCAAGGACACCTTGAAGGGTTAATTGTTTTTTTTCATTTTTTCCACCCCAAATTTGACTAACTTCTTCTGTCCATGTAATTGTATTTGTAGCGAGTTCAAGTCTCCAATAACCTAATTTAGCAATATTTGCAGCTTCTTTAAATTGTTCTTCTGTTTTTTTAAGTTTTGCTAGTTGAACCTGTTTTTCAGTAACATCTTGAGAAATAGTTAAAATAGATTTTTTATTATTAAAGTTTACTTTATGACCCACCATGTCTATTTGAATAAGGTTGCCATTCTTTTTTTGATGAGATAAAATTCCGAAGTGAATTTTTCCTTCAGTGGTATCAATGTTTTTTAAAGAACCATCTAATTTTAAAAAAGTTTCTTTTGGTTGTAAATCTTTTAAAGTAAGAGAAAGAAACTCTTTTCTAGAGTACCCATAAAGTTCAATTGCAGCCGCATTTACTTCCAAAATTTGAAATGTTGCAATTTCATAAATCCAAGAGGGAAGAGGATTTAAATTGAAAAAATCAGTACAATTAATATCTATTTTACTCATTTCAAATTCAAAGATTAATAAACTTTTATGTAAATCTTTCGATTATAAGTTTGTTAGTATTAGCAATATGAGTAAATGTAGTAAAAAATTAGTTAAAATTATTTAATAATATTATCTAAAAAATATCAAAAAATAACTATCTATTTTAGCCAAAATGTGTCTTGTAATAAAGCTGTAATTGCTTGAAAAGGAAACATTAAAATTGTCGGGATGACAGGATTTGAACCTGCGACCACACGACCCCCAGCCGTGTACGCTACCAGACTGCGCTACATCCCGAAAATTAATTAAAAAAGAAAAGTCTCAAAACTCATTTTGAGACTTTTTAATTGAGCCGATAGAGGGACTCGAACCCACGACCTGCTGATTACAAATCAGCTGCTCTAGCCAGCTGAGCTACATCGGCTTTTGATGCCGCAAATTAATGATAAAAAAAGTAGATGTACAAGAAAAAAATAGTTGTATTCAATATTTTTTTATGTTTTTTATTATTATTAGCCTAAGGCTTCTTTATAAGTTTTCAAACAGCGATCTCTCGCAAAAGAATGTTCTACAATAGGTTTTGGATAAGTAAATTCTTGAAAATCAGGAACCCATTTTTTGATATATGTTAAATTTTTATCGAATTTTTCAATTTGTGATGTTGGATTGAAAATTCGAAAATAAGGCGCTGCATCTACTCCAGAGCCAGCAACCCATTGCCAGTTACCAACATTACTTGCCATTTCGTAATCGTGTAATTTTTCTGCAAAATAGGCTTCTCCCCATCTCCAATCAATCAACAAATGTTTGCATAAAAAACTACCAACCAACATTCTAACTCTGTTGTGCATAAAACCTGTTTCGTTCAGTTGACGCATTCCTGCATCCACTAATGGATAACCTGTTTTTCCTTCGCACCAAGTTTTGAAGTCAGTTTCATTATTTCGCCATTCAATTCGATCGTATTTTGGTTTAAAACTATCTGAAACTGTGTGCGGAAAATGCCATAAAATTTGCATGAAAAATTCTCTCCAAATCAATTCTTGCCAAAAGATTTCATTTTTCTCTGCGATTGCTTTCGCAACCATTTTACGAATACTTACGGTTCCAAAACGCAAATGGGGTCCTAATTTTGATGTAGCATCTTTTGCAGGAAAATTTCGAGTTTCTTCATATTCTTGGATCAATTTTGAAGAAACTGTGTAAGGAACAATTTTTTGATTGGATGTTTCGAATCCAATATCAGTAAGTGATAAGTTTTGAAAATCAAACTCTTTTAAAAGATTGTTGAGATGATTTTCTGAATCGAAATGTATTAGTTTTTCTGCTTTGAACTTCTCTTTCCAAGCTCGCATAAATGGCGTGTAAACTACATACGGATTTCCATCCTTTTTTACAATTTCATTTTTTTCAAAAATTACTTGGTCTTTAAAAGTATGAAATTGAATATTTTTTTCATTTAAAAAATTTGCTATTACTTGATCGCGTTTTGTAGCATAAGGTTCATAATCATGATTCGTAAAAACGCACTCGATTTCTAGTTTTTCACTAATTTGATTGAAAATTTCTATTGGTTTTCCGTTGAAAATTGCAATATCTCCTAAGTTTTTTTCCTGTAATTCTAAACGCATTTGTTGTAACGTTTCATGGATAAAAGTTACTCTTGCGTCATTTTTTGGTAATTTATAAAGAATTTCAGTGTCAAAAATAAATATAGGAAGTACCTTATTTTTTGATTGCAAGGCATTGAAAAATCCACAATTATCATCCAAACGCAAATCTCTTCTAAACCAATATATGTTTATTTTCTCTTTCATTTATTTACATTTTTCCGAATAATTCGCTCATCTTTTGTTGTCTGTATTGAAAAATTTCTTCCAATTTAGGTTTTACCAAAAATGGATGTACCATTTGTCCTAAAATTCCTAATGGAACTTTGTAATCAATGATATCTTCTAATTCAACGCCACCATCAATTTCATGGATAAAATGTTTGTGATGCCACAAAGCATAAGGACCATATAATTGAACATCAACAAAATATTTTTTTTCTTCAAAGTGTGTGATTTCTGAAACCCATTTGGTTTTAATTCCTAAAATGGGCGTTACTAAATACTGGATAATTTGACCAGCAAACATGGGTTTTTCGGCTCCAGAAATAATATCAAAACTCATGTAAGCAGGAGTGATGATTTTTAAATTTCTGGGATTTGACAAAAAAATCCAAGCTTCATCAACAGCTATTGGAAGTTGTTGCTTTTTGTGAACTGTATAAATTTTCATTTTAATTATTAACTAATACATATAAATTTAATGAAGTTGCAATGCACAACCAAATCATATATGGTAACAATAGAAATTTATATTTTTGAGCGTTTTTACTAAGGCTAAAGTAAAAATAAAACACTACGAATGTAAGTAAAATGATGCCTATTAAAGCAATAAATACCCAATGTTTATTGAAAAATAAGTAGTTCCAACTCACATTTAATACAAACTGAATTAAAAATGTGATAGAAATAATTTTTTTGTCATTTTCGGTAGTGAAAAGTTTTGTCAAATAAAATGAAAAACAAATCATAATAGTTGTCCAGGCAACTCCAAAAACCCAGCCTGGAGGCGTCCAAGGAGCTTTATTTAAATTCAAATACCAATCAGAAGTTGGACCGTTATTCATTAACCAACTTCCAAAAGCTAAGCCTCCAAAATTGAGTACAAAGAATATAAAAAAATAGGTAATTGGCTTCATTTTTTTTGTTCTAAAAGCGTTATTTTCTTTAAAATTTCATCAGCTTCTACATATTTTTGATCACTTTCACTTCTATTTACGGATTGTAATTGATACGCTTCTTGCATAAGTTTTTTATATTTTTCATGAAGTTTTTCTACTTCAGACTTTTTTTTAAACAATCCAAACATTGGTTTATTTTAAGTGATTTGTAATTTTTGAACTTGTTGGTTTTGTGATGGAAAAGTAATAATCAATCAATTCGCCATTTTTATCAACTAAATATTTTTGAAAGTTCCATTTTACAGAAGAACTTTTCTTTCCATTCAAACTTTTTGATGTTAACCAAGTGTATAAAGGATGTTGATTCTCGCCTTTTACATCAATTTTTTCTAACATCAAAAAAGAAACTCCATAATTTACCTCGCAAAATTCTTGAATTTCAGTTGCATTTCCAGGTTCTTGTTTTCCAAATTGATTGCAAGGAACTCCAATCACAACCAATGTATCTTTATACATTTGATGTAGTTTTTCCAAATCTTCATATTGTGGTGTAAAGCCACATTTAGAGGCAACATTTACAAATAGCAAGTATTTACTTTTAAAATCAGAAAGATTAACTTGTTTTCCTTGTAAACTATTGATTTTGATATCGTATAAACTCATTTTTTTAGATTTTAAAACTTACAATGCCACAATCCAATTCAAAAATTTGACCAGAAATTGACAATGCTTTTTCAGAAATTAAAAAACTTGCCATGGCTGCAACTTCTTTAGGATTTAAAAACTTTTTCAATGGATGACGTTCAGTGATGTTTTCAATCATTTTTTCGTTGCGCAATAACTTCGAAGCTAAATCAGTATTGGTAACTGTTGGAGCAATAGCGTTAACGCGAATTGTTGGTGCTAACTCAGCACCCAATGATTTTGTTAAACCCTCAACAGCTGATTTTGCAGTAGCAACACTTGCGTGAAAAGGCATGCCTAATTTTGCTGCAACAGTACTAAATAACACAATTGAAGGATTTTTTCCATTCTTTAAAACAGGTAAAAAATGCTGAATAGCTTTTACAGCACCAATCACATTGATTTCAAAATCTTCTCTGAATTCTTCCAATTTTAATCTTGATATTGGTTTCAAATTAATGCTTCCAGGACAATAAATTAGACTATCTATGGCATCAATTGTTGGTAATTCGTCTGTTAAAATATCACAAGAGTAATGTACTAAGTTTTGATGTGTTTGTTCAGGATGATTTCTACTGATGTTGATGATTTGATTTTCAGAAACCAAGGCGTTTACAATAGCATTTCCAATTCCTCTACTTCCGCCAATTACAACTATTTTTTTCATTTTTTTTGAAAATCTTTAGGTTAAATGTAATTCAATTTTATTACACAAATGTTAATTTATATTTTATTTAAAAAACAGGTTCTTCATGTTAATAGAAAAACCTGTTTTTATATCAGTAAAATAAAAGGAATTTTCTTTTGATACTTAAAAGTGAATCCAAAGAAATTTTAAATTATGCAGCAGGAACTTTAAAACCTTTCAAACGTTTTTCTATTTTTTGTTTGATAGCAGTTAAACGCTTCATAATTTCCATGATTTGTTGATCTTTTGTTTGTTTATAAATTTCATTCAAGCTTAAAATCAACGATTTTACTTCTCTTGAAGCTAAAATTCTATCACTTGTAGTTACGAATTTCATTGGTCTTTGCTCGAATTCAAGCGCTTTATTAATGATTTCCATGTCTTAGTAATTTAAAGTATTTTGTAGTTCAGCGATTTTTTCAGGAGTATTGAAAGCACCCCCAAAATATGAGGTTACTGTAGCAGAGGTATCATCTTTAATACCTCTTGATGAAACACATAAATGTTTTGCATCAATAATTACAGCTACATTTTCAGTTTGTAAAACAGCTTTCAATTCTTCTGCAATTTGATTGGTTAAACGTTCTTGTACTTGTGGTCTTTTTGCGAAATATTGAACAATTCTATTCAATTTTGATAGCCCAATTACTTTTCCTGATGAAATGTAAGCAACATGCGCTTTTCCAATAATTGGCACAAAGTGGTGCTCGCAATTAGAGTAGAAAGTGATATTTTTTTCAACCAACATTTGGTTGTATTGATATTTATTGTCAAACAAAGCAATTTTTGGTTTGTTAGCAGGATTTAATCCAGAGAAAATTTCGTCAATGTACATTTTAGCAACTCTGTTTGGAGTTCCTCTCAATGAATCGTCAGTTAAATCTAAGCCCATTACATCCATAATTTCTGCAAATAATGATGTAATTTTTTTCTTTTTTTCTTCATCAGAAATGTCAAAAGCATTTGGTTTCATAGGAGTTTCAATTCCTGTGTACAAATGGTCATCTCCAATTTCTTCGAATGAAAATCCATTGAACTTTTGCTCTGTTTCTTTTTCTTTTAATACGACTTCTGTAATCATCTTTTTGTTTCTTTTTAATGTGCTGTCTTTAAGTACTCCAAGCTTAAAAGCAAAGCACGAGGTTTATCTTTTTGATATAGAGTTATTTGATATTGATTTTTGTCTTGAACATTTGAAGCGTCCTTGCTCAAAAGTTCGTAATTTTTCATGTTTTGTTTTTCGTCCTTGAACACGTTCTTTCCACATTTTGAAACTTTTTGGTTTCATCTCTTTGCGCATCAATTCAATGACTTCTTGTTCTTTTAGGCCAAATTGAAACTGAATTGCTTCAAAAGACGTTCTATCTTCCCAAGCCATTTCAATGATTCTATCTATTGCTATTGTGTCTAAATTTTCCATTTAATATAATTCGTACAATTTTCTGTTTTCAATTTTTAAATCAACTAGTTTGTCGAGAAAACTTTTATTTTCTTTCAACAAATTATTCTTTTTAAATTGAACGAAATTTCCTTGAGCATGAATACTAAAAGTTTGTGTGTTATAAATGTGCAATTGATAAAAAGGAATTGCCCAACTGTAGTTTTTTAAACCTTTGTTGATGTGAACTAGTATCCCTTTTTCTCTCAGTTCAATATTTCCATAATTGATATCAGAAACATTGTTCATCATTGATGAAAATTTAGGACTTACTTTTTCAATCATCATCCTTTTTGAACCAACTCCACCCAATTTTAATGCCTTCAAAAATGAGTAAGGTTTTCCTAATAAGTCCTCAAATACTTCTTTGGCTTCTATGTTGGTATGTGTTGTGTCGTAAATCATAACTATGTCAAAGATAGTTATGTTTAATTAATATTTAATAACGTTAAACAGAAATTAACAAAAAATTATCTTTTAAAAAACCAACTTTTTTACTCATTTCTAAGCATTCTTGTTCGATCTTTAAGGGTATGCTTTAGTAAGATTTTGGTGCTTTCGTGAATAACTTCAGGATCATTTCTTAAATTCCACAAAATTTCACTAGCTTTTTTTCTAGCAGATTTTGCATTTATAATAGGATAAGGATAATCAACACCCAATTCAAAATTGTTAAATTGTTGGTCTAAAGGTGTCATTAAATAGGGCTCATGAATAAATGCCAAAGGTAAATTTCTCAATTCAGGAATCCATTCTTTGATGAAAGTAGCATCTTCGTCATGATCTAAACTATTTTTTACAGGATTGTAAATTCGGATGTTATTGATGCCAGTTTCTGCAGCTTGCATTTGCAATTGAGGGAAATGAATTCCCGGTTCAAAATCTAAAAACATTTGTGATAAATGATGCGTTGCTTCTTGCCAAGGTTGCCACAAAATATGTGTAAAAAACGATACTAATAATGAACGCATTCTAAAATTTAAATAACCAGTTTCATTCAAACAGCGCATGCTTGCATCAACTAAAGGAAATCCAGTTTTTCCTTCAATCCAAGCTGTTTTATATTCTATAGAAATACTTTTTTTTAGTTTGTGATAGCCTTTATTGATACTTGCATTTTCCATAGTATGCTCCATTTCAAACTTTTGGATGAAGTGTGCTTGCCAACGCAATCTGGAAATAAATGCACCTAAATGACGTTTGTTTTGGTCGGTTTTTACAGTTTGTGCTTTTTGAAAAACTTGTCTGATAGACAAATTTCCCCAAGCAATATAAGGCGATAGTCTGCTACTACTTTTTCTTGATAAAGCCGGTTTTGAAATATGAAACATGTAATCTTTGTGGCGATCTTCAAAAAATGAATTTGCATATTTCCACCCTATTTTTGTTCCCCCTTTTTGAAATTTTTTATGGTCAGGAGTTGATAGATCCGTTACTAAAAATGATTTTTCTAACTGATTTATTTCGTCAATACTTAGTAATTTTTCTGATTGAAATTCATTGAAAATTTGAGGTTCATTCATGTAATCTTCCCACTTTGCGAACCAATCTTCTCTATCAAGCAAACCTCTTAAAACACCATTATTGATGTTTTCAATCCATTCAATACTATAGTTTCTGCAAAATCTTTTAAATTCTTTATCTCGATTAAAAGTGATGAGTAAACCTGTTTCTTGATGCGAAAAGACACTTTGGATGGAATAATAATTTAAAATTTGATTGAAAGCAGTTACAACTTCAGTAGTTACGCACAAAACTTTCGAGTTGTAAATTGCCAAATCTTGATTCAAATCCACCAAAGATTGTTTGATGAAATTCCAATGACGTTCATGATAATGAGGATCTTCTAACAAAGATTTTTCGAAAACATACAAGAATAGTACTCGTTTGTTGGATGATAAAGCATTGAAAATGGCCTCATTATCTTGCAAACGCAAGTCACGTTTTAACCAAACAATTGATATTTCTTCTTTAATATTCATCCAAATTATTGATAATGTGATGCGCTTTTTCTTGAATTGCAGCTATTTCTGATGCAGTCATTTTGTTGAGTAAACTATACATCATTTTCATCCTAAAATTGGAGGATAATTGTGCTTTTTTTTCATCTAAAAAATTCCAATATAAACTATTGAAAGGACAAGCATTTTTGGTCGTTTTTTCCTTGTAATTATAGCTGCAAGAATTGCAATAATTGCTCATTTTTTGAATATAACTTCCTGAGGAAATATAAGGTTTTGTGGCAATTTTTCCACCATCAGCAAACTGACTCATGCCTCTTGTATTGGGCAATTGTACCCATTCAATCGCATCAACATAAATTCCCAAATACCAAGCGTCAATTTCATCAGGATGAATTTGTGTGAGCAAAGCAAAATTCCCAGTAATCATCAAACGTTGAATGTGATGTGCATAGCCATTTTCTAATGAATTTTTAACGGCATTTTTTACACAATTCATTTTTGTATTTCCAGTCCAGAAAAAATCTGGAAGTTTGGTTTTATTATCCAGAAAATTTTCAGTTTTGTAACTTGGCATCAACATCCAATACATGCCTCTCATATATTCGCGCCAACCAATAATTTGACGGATAAAACCTTCCACTTGCGAAATGTCAATTTCAGCTGAATTTTCACGATAGGTTTGCAACACTTTTTCGATAATTTCTTTGGGAGAAATCATTTTGGTATTCATTGCAAAAGACAATTTTGAATGAAAAAGAAAAACGGTATCTGTATGCATAGCATCTTGATAATCACCGAAATGAATTAATAAATGCTCGCAGAAATAATTTAATTGTTCTAATGATTGTGATCTATTTATGGGATATTCAAAATACCTTTCATTGATATTTCCAATGGTTTTGATGTTTGCAATTTTGATTTCTTGAACAATTGTTGATACATCATTGTCAAAATTTTTTGCAGGCGGAATCAATACTTCTTGATTCCATTTTTTTCTGTTGGATTTATCATAGTTCCAGATGCCACCTTCAGGTTGATTATTCACCATTAAAATCTGGTGTTTTTTACGCATTTCTCGATAAAAATTTTCCATCAAAAATTGCTTTTTTCCTGAAAAAAATGTCGCTAAATCTTGCTTTTCTGTGTAAAAATGTTCTGTTGAAAATACTTTTGATTTTATATTGATTTCTTTGCAGAAATCTGACAATTGTTTGTCTAATCGAAATTCATCCGGTTCTTGATATTCAAAATTTTCGATCTGAAATTCATCAAAAATGTTTTGTAAATTTTGAGTTAGATGTTGACTATTTTTTGGGTCGTTAATTTTTAAATAAATAACCTTGTGATTTGCTTTTTCAAGTTCCTTTGCAAAAGTTCTCATAGCAGCAAAAAATCCGATCACTTTTTGAATATGATGCGTTACATAATCAGTTTCTTGACGCATTTCAAACATGCAATACATTACATTTTCATCCACTTTGGTAAACCAAGAATGATTGCTATTTAACTGATCACCAAGAAGTAAGCGTAGTATTTTCATTTTAAAACAAGGTTTTTTCTAACCAAAGATTTCTGAATTTATAGTTTCCATCATAATTTTGTGCTTGCAACTTCGTATTGAATTTTCGATCTCTAGGATCATTGCCAACTCCTGAAACATACAACCAATTTCCGTAATTGCTATGCACATCATAATCCATCAACATCGATTCAAAATAAGCAGCTCCAATTCTCCAATCCAACAATAATTCTTTGGCAAAATAAGAAGCTACATTTTGTCTTCCTCTATTACTCATCCAACCAGTTTCTTTAAGTTCAATCATATTTGCATTTACAAAATCGTCTTTTGTATTTCCTTCAATCCAATTATTGATGTTTTTTAGATTAGAATTCCAATAATAATTTCTGTCTAAAATTCCTCCAATTGAAAAGATTTTATTGCCATATTTTAATGAAATATATTTGAAATAATCACGCCAAATCAATTCGAAAATCACCCAATATGTTGAGTCGTTTGCAGTGAATTCTTTTTCGAATTTTTTAAGTTCCCAATAAATTGTTTTGGGAGAAATGCTACCATTTGCCAACCAAGGAGAAAATTTGGTGCTATAATCAACGCCCACCAAACCATTTCTAGTATTTTTATAAACCGCTACTTTTTTAGATTCAAAAAGGTAGTAATTCAATCTTTTTAAAGCTTCATTTTCTCCGCCTTTAAAAGGAAAAGCTGAATTTCTATGCGTGTCAAAAGTTTCAAAACCCAACTCTTCTAAACTCGGAATTTTTGTAAAATTTTCAATCAAATTTGATTCATTCAATTTTGAAATCGGAATTTCAGCATCAATTTTTACTTTTTTTTCAACTCCTTTTCTGAATTCAGTAAATACATTCGGAATGTTTGAAAAATCAGTTGAAACCGCATTTGGATGATATAAAAATTGATTAAAATCTTCTATTAACTGAACAGTTGGTACCTTTTTTTTAATTGCTTTGTTCGTTTCAACTTCGTCTCTAGTCCATTCTTTTTGCGTGTAAATTGATTGTACAGAAAAATCAGCACAAATTTTGGATAAAATTTCCTCAGGATTGGAAAAATAGGTGAGGAGTGTAATGTTAAGATTCGCTAAATTCTGTTTTAATTCAGTTACAGTTTCAATTAAAAATTGAGCTCGGAATTTTTCTGTTTTTTTAAATCCGAAAGTATCTTTTTCAAAATACTTAGGATCAAAAAAATACACTGCAATTACTTTTTCATGATGGTGAATTGCTTTAAAAAGAGAGACATTGTCATGAATTCTTAAATTATTTCGAAACCAAATTATGCTTGTTTTTTCTTGTTTCTGCTGCATTTTTCACTACAATATTTTACGTTTTCCCAATTTTTCTCCCATTTTTTTCTCCAACTGTAAGGTTTTTTGCAAACCAAACAAATTTTTTGAGGAAGATGTACTTTTTTCACTTTTTACTTATTGATGTTATTGATCATTCCATTAAAAACAAACCAATGAAAAGGCATTACAGCATACCAATACAATCTGCCAGCAATTCCTGTAGGTCTAAAAGTGGCAGTTTGAAACAGATAATTTCCTTCTATTTTAAACTCTAACCAAGCTTCTCCAGGTAAAATCATTTCTGCATATAATAGCAATTTCCCTTTTTCTTTATCAGCATAAATTACGCGCCAAAAATCCAATGCATCACCAGCATTCAATTCTGTTGGATGCCTTCTGCCTCTTCTTAAACCAGCTCCACCAAAAAATTGATCTAAAAAACCTCTGATTTTCCACAAAAAAGTACCATAATACCAACCCGTTTCACCTCCAATTGCCCAAATTTTATTCAATGCTTTTTCTCTATCTTTTAGTTTTCGTTTTTTATAATCCTTAAAACATCCATACTCAGGAACATTTATAAATTCGTGAACGTAATTTTTTAATTTTCCACTACTGATGTAGGAATCTTTCCAACTTGAAATGATGCTATTTTGTTCTATTTTTTTGAAAGCCAATGCTACAGCTTCTTTGTAAGTCATTGGATTGACATTCAAAATTTTATTGATATCACTTTTATTCCCAATTACTTCAACACCCATTGAATTTACAAGTGAACTCGCTAATTTATAAGAAGTTGATGTTACAAAATACAACCAGTAAGAGGATAATTTTGGGGTCATTACTGGAACCGTTAAAATCCATCTTTTTAGTTTTCTAACTTCAGCAAATTGTAATAACATTTCTTTGTAAGTCAATATTTCAGGTCCAAAAATGTCAAACGATTTATTGAAAACTTCCTTTTTATTTAGTGAATTTTGCAGAAAGCTCAAAACATCTCTGATTGCCAAAGGCTGCGTTTTTGTATTCAACCATTTTGGAGCAATCATAGCCGGTAATTTCTCAACCAAATCTCTAATGATTTCAAAAGACGAACTTCCTGATCCAACAATAATCCCAGCTTTAAAAGTTGTTAGTGCATATTTTTCAGAGGATAATGTGTTTTCAACATTTTTTCTGGATAATAAATGTTTAGAAAGCTTGGTATCATTGGTAATTCCGCTTAAATATATTACTTGTTGTATGCTCGATTTTTCAGCAAAACGTTTAAAATTCAACGCACATTTTTCCTCCAAAATATGAAATTCTCTGGCAGAATTCGTCATAGAATGAATCAAGTAATATGCAAAATCAATATCTGTGGGAATTTTTTCAATACTTTTTGAATCTAAAAAATCAGCTTCAACTAAAATGATTTGATCTCTGTTTTTAAAGTAATTTTCAGCTCTTTTTAAATCTCTTACAGGGCAAATGATGGTGTGACCATCATTTAATAATAATGGAATCAGGCGTTTTCCAATATAGCCTGTTGCACCTGTAACTAGAATTTTCATCTTATTCTGTGATTTTTTTGGGTCTTTGATAAGAAAGTTGTTTCTTAAAATTTGGAGTAGCATACGTATCCAAACCGTTGATAGCAACCACTTTTCCTAACGATAAATTGATGAGACCATCCTCTTGTAACAATTCATCTTTTACATACAATTCCTGAATTTGCGCAACAATCAAAATTACATCATTAGAAGGAACATAAATTTCTTCTATAAATTTCATGCTCATTTGCACTGGTGAATTTTTTACAAAAGGAGCTTTGAAATTTCCTTTAAATTCAGGTTCTAAATTTGTCATATCAAACTCAGAAATCTTCTCATCATATTTTGCAGAAGTATGATGCGCATCATCTATAATTTCCTCCCAAATATGATTGATAGTAAAAAATCCAGTTTCTTTGATGTTCTTATAAGTATCTCTAGGAACTGTTGTTGGCCTTAAAATAAATCCTAAAGTTGGTGGATTTGATCCTAAATGAGTCACTGAACTAAAGATTGCAACATTAGTAATTCCTTCATTAGAAACTGTTCCTAATAAATTTGCTGATTTAAATCCAGAACAACTGTTGATGAGATTTATTTTATAAATTTTATGAAGTTCACTTATATCATTTGCGTCAAAAAATTTCATTGATTCAATTTTATAACACAAAGGTACAAATTGTTTAATCAACAACTATTTTTGTTAAACAAAAATTACGTTAAAATTTGGTCGAAAAAAAACCTCGTAATTTCTTACGAGGTTAAAAGTCGGGGTGGCAGCTCCGAAATTTTGGATGAACCTGCGACTGTAATTTATAAATAAGAATATTTTAAAAAGAAGTTATAAAAAAACCTCGTAATTTCTTACGAGGTTAAAAAGTCGGGGTGGCAGGATTCGAACCTGCGACCTCCTGCTCCCAAAGCAGGCGCGATAACCGGGCTACGCTACACCCCGAATGTATTTTCATTGGGATTGCAAATATACATTCTTTTCACAGATTACAAAGAAATCGAAAAATTATATTTAAAGTATTTTTAAATTAGCACTTCTTATGTTTTGATTGTAAAAACTTATAAACATTCATATTGATAAGAATTAAAAAATTCTATTTTTACAACTTAAATTAGTTAGCAGTATGTCAAATTCAATTGAAAAAATAAAATGTCTAATAATTGGTTCAGGACCTGCAGGTTACACAGCAGCAATTTATGCTGCAAGAGCAGATATGAAACCAATCATGTACACAGGAATGCAAATGGGAGGTCAGTTGACAACCACAACTGAGGTTGATAATTTTCCTGGATATCCAAATGGAACAGATGGAACCATGATGATGGAAGATTTAAAAAAACAAGCTGAGCGTTTTGGAACAGATGTTCGTTTTGGGTTGGTTACTAAAGTTGAATTGAGCAAAGAAATTGGAGGAGTTCATAAAATAACAGTTGATGAGTCGAAAGAAATTGAAGCGCAAACTATTATTATTTCAACTGGAGCAACCGCCAAATATTTAGGTATTGAAAGTGAGCAAAGATTGATTGGAGGAGGAGTCTCGGCATGTGCAACTTGCGATGGATTTTTTTATAAAGGACAAGATGTTGTTGTAGTTGGAGCAGGAGATACAGCTGCTGAAGAAGCTACTTATCTTTCAAATATTTGTAGCAAAGTTACCATGTTGGTTCGTAAAGATTTTATGAGAGCTTCAAAAGCGATGCAACACAGAGTAAGTAAAACTAAAAATATTGAGGTTTTATATAATACTGAAATTGAAGAAGTTTTAGGTAAAAACGTAGTTGAAGGCGTACGAATTATCAATAATAAAACAAAAGAAACTTCAATAATTCCTGTTACAGGTGTTTTCATTGCAATTGGTCATACTCCAAATACTGATTTATTTAAAGGTGTTTTAGATATGGATGAAACAGGATATTTAATCACTAAAGGAAAATCGACAAAGACAAATTTACCAGGGGTTTTTGCTGCAGGAGACGTTCAAGATAAGGATTATAGACAAGCTGTTACTGCTGCAGGGACTGGTTGTATGGCTGCATTAGATGCCGAGCGTTATTTAGGATCTTTAGAATAAATTAAAAATTTATCAATAAAAAAGAGCATTCAATATTTATGTATGCTCTTTTTTATTTTGCATTAAAATATTACTTTTTTTCTATCAGATATGCATCTAAAGCTTCAATTGATCTAATAATTACTTTTACAGACTCTGTGTAAAATTTTTGATTTATAGTAGCAAATTTATCAGTTGGTCTGTGGTAATCTTTATGATCTTCAACTCCAAAATATAAAAACGGAATTTTTTCTTTATAAAAAACTTTGTGATCAGAAGAAAGTGTCCAATCAGATTGTTCAATTTTTTCAGGATCATCATGACCAAATAAAATGGTTACTTCATCTGATTTTACTCTTTCTAAAGTCTTTTTTAAGTTTGGATGATGGTACGTACCGCAAATGTATAATTCGGGATAATAATCACTATGTGCAATCATATCCATATTAATGTTTAGTGCGATATTATTTTTATCAGAATAATTTTTTAAGAAAATTTCTGCTCCTACTGAGCCAATTTCTTCACCATCAACAGCTGCAAAAATCAAAGTATGTTTTATTGGATTATTCTTAAAATATTCGGCAATAGTAAACAATGCTGCAACTCCAGATGCATTATCATCAGCACCATTAAAAATCAATTTATCACGAATACCTAAGTGATCATAATGTGCAGTAATGACAATTGTTTTGTTAGAACTTCCTCTTAATTTTCCAATAACATTTGATCCAGAGGCAGTAGTATCTTTAACATTTGAAAAATTGATTCCTGGATTTTCAATAGGAAAAGCTTCTTGTCTTTTTTTACCTTTAAAAGTGTAATCAAAAGCTTCTATATAGCTTCCATTTTTATATTTTTCTAATCCAATTTCAGAAAATCTTTTCTGAATAAATTTTTGAGCTTTTATGTTTCCTAGGGAAGAGAAAGCTCTTCCTTCCATTGAATCGCTTGCTAAAATTTTTATATTTTCAAGCAATCTTTTATTATCAATTGAAATTGGTTTGGGTGGTTTTGAACAGCCCCAAAGTAATGTCAATAAAATAATTATTGAAAATAGATTTTTTTTCATCGCTTTTTATTTATGACCAACAAAAATGGGGGGAAAACTATTACAAATATAAGAAAAAAGACCATTTACGAAAAATGGTCTTTTCAAATTAACAACTAAATTTCAAAATTTTTGATTTTGAAATGCTAACTAAATTTTAAAAGCAATATTTACCTTCTGATTTTAATTTTTCAGCAATTACATCTCTTAAGGCAATTACGTTTGGATAGTTTTGATATTTAGTAAATCGCTTTAATCCCATTAATAACATGCGTTGTTCATCACCTTCAGCAAATGAAATGATTCCTTCTTTTCCGTTTTTAGCGATAATTTCAACAGCATTGTACAAATATAATTTTGCCATTGCAATTTGAGCTTCCTGCTCTTTTTCACCAAAGCGTTTTGCATTTTTTTCAGCTCTTAATAAAGTAGATTCTGCCATATAAATTTCATTCAAAATATTTGCAGCTGCTAAAAGTAATTGTTGGTGTTGTTCTAAATCAGGCCCATATTTTTGAATTGCAGATCCAGCTACCATCAAAAATACTTTTTTCAATTTAGCAATCATTTCTTTTTCTTCGGCAAACAATTCAGAATAATCTGGAGTTTCAAATGAAGGAATTCCCATCAATTCTTCACCAACAGCAGTTGCAGGACCTAATAAATCAACATGACCTTTCATTGCTTTTTTGATTAACATTCCTACAGATAACATTCTGTTGATTTCATTGGTTCCTTCATAAATTCGAGCAATTCGTGCATCTCTCCAAGCAGCTTCCATAGGTGTTTCTTCAGAAAAACCCATTCCTCCAAAAATTTGAATTCCTTCATCAGCACAATTTTGCACATCCTCAGAAACCGTAACTTTTAATATAGAACATTCAATAGCATATTCTTCAACACCTTTTAATTCAGCTTCTTGATGTGAATTTCCAGCTGCAATTCGCATTGCAATTCTATCTTCAATGTCTTTTGCAGCTCTGTAACTTGCAGATTCACCCGCATACGTATTGGTTGCCATTTCTGCCAATTTTGCTTTTATAGCGCCAAAATCGGCAATTGGAGTTTTAAATTGTTTGCGTTCTAAAGCGTATTTTAGTGCATAATCAGTAATTCTTCTTTGAGAATCTAAACAAGCAGCCGCTAATTTAATTCTTCCAACGTTTAGTGCGTTTACAGCAATTTTAAATCCACCACCTCTTTCTGATAACATATTTTCTGCAGGAACAATGGTATCATTAAAAAATACTTGTCTTGTTGATGAAGCACGAATTCCGAGTTTGTGTTCTTCTTCGCCTAATGTAATTCCATTTGGATTTTCTTTATCATATTCAACGATAAAACCAGTAATATTTTTATCATTTTCAATACGTGCAAACACAATCATCAAATTGCAAAAACCTGCATTTGAAATCCACATTTTTTGGCCATTGATTTTGTATGATTTTCCGTCAGCAGAAATTTCAGCAGTGGTTTTTCCAGAATTTGCATCTGAACCAGCTCCAGGTTCTGTTAAACAATAAGATCCCATCCATTCACCAGAAGCTAATTTTGGAACATATTTTTTCTTTTGCTCTTCTGTACCGTATAAAGTAATTGGCATGGTTCCAATTCCTGTATGCGCACCAAATGCAGTACTGAAAGAGCCAGTTCCACTGGAAATATAATCGCAAGTAAGCATGGTAGAAACAAATCCCATTCCCATTCCTCCATATTCTTCAGGAACAGCAACTCCTAGAAAGCCTAGCTCACCCGCTTTTTTCATTACATCTTCTGTAAGTTTGTAATCTTTGGCTTCAAAACGAGCTTTGTGTGCAATGATTTCACGTTCGTTAAATTCTTTTACAGCTTCACGCATCATGATTTGTTCTTCTGAAAAATCTTCAGGTGTAAAAATATCTTCGCAGTTTGATTCTTTCACCAAGAATTGACCACCTCTTAATACGTTTTTTTCTAATGTTTCCATGATTTTATATTGTTTACTAATTAGTTTAAAAATTCAAAAATTCCTGCAGCACCTTGTCCTGTTCCAACACACATGGTTACCATTCCATAGTTGTTTTTCATGTTTCTTTGACGCATTTCATCAAATAATTGCACAGACAATTTTGCTCCTGTACAGCCTAAAGGATGTCCTAAAGCAATAGCTCCACCATTTACATTGATGATAGTTGGGTCTAAACCTAATTCGCGAATTACCGCTAAAGATTGAGAAGCAAAAGCTTCATTCAATTCAATTAAATTGATGTCTTTTTGTTGCAATCCTGCTTGTTTTAAAGCCTTTGGAATTGCAGCAATAGGTCCAATTCCCATAATTCTTGGTGGTACACCAGCTGCAGCATAACTTACCAACCTTGCAATTGGAGTCAAGTTTAACTCTTTTACCATGTCTTCACTCATTATTAAAACGAAAGCAGCTCCATCACTCATTTGTGATGAATTTCCTGCAGTTACACTTCCATTGGCAGCAAAAACAGGACGTAAACTTGATAATCCAGCTAGAGAAGTATCTTTTCTTGGACCTTCGTCTTTAGAAACAGTATATTTTTTAGTTTCTTTTTTTCCGTTTTCATCAATATAAGTTTGAGAAACTTCAATCGGAACAATTTGTTTTTCAAATCGATTTTCACTTTGAGCTTTCAACGCTTTTAAATGCGATTGTAATGCAAATTCATCTTGATCAGCTCTTGAAATTTTGAATTCGTTGGCAACAGCTTCTGCAGTATTTCCCATTCCCCAATAATATTCTTCATGACCAGCAGCAATGGTGTCGTAATTTAGTTCAGGTTTAAAACCTGTCATTGGCACTGAACTCATGCTCTCTGCACCACCAGCAATGATACAATCTGCCATTCCTGATTGAATTTTTGCAGCAGCCATTGCAATTGTTTCTAATCCAGAGGAACAAAAACGGTTTACAGTAACTCCAGGAACATCTTCAATTTTTAATCCCATCAACGAGATTAAACGTGCCATATTTAATCCTTGAGCTCCTTCTGGCATGGCATTTCCAACAATAACGTCGTCAATTCTTTTTTTATCAAAATCAGGCAGTTCATTCATCATAAATTGAATGGTTTCTGCGGCTAATTCATCAGCTCTTTTAAAACGGAACAATCCTTTAGGAGCTTTTCCAACGGCTGTTCTGTATGCTTTTACGATATATGCTTGTTTCATAATCCTATCCCTAACCCTTTCCAAAGGAAAGGGAATTTGTTCGGGCTATTTTTTTTAAATTTTAAACTTCATTTTAGTTTTACACTTTTAAGTCTTCCTTTTGGGAAGATTTAGATGGGATTTAATTACGCAATGGTTTCCCGGTTTTTAACATGTGTTGAATTCGTTCTAAAGTTTTGCGTTCTGTGCACAAACTCAAAAAGGCTTCACGTTCAATGTCTAATAAATATTGTTCAGAAACTCTGGTTGGTTCTGATAAATCTCCTCCTGCCATTACATACGCCAATTTGTTTGCGATTTTTTGATCGTGAGCTGAAATGTAGTTGCTAGCTTCCATAGAATCAGTACCAACTAAAAACATTCCTAAGGCTTGTTTTCCTAAAACGAGAATATCTTTACGTTTTACAGGTTGTGTATAGCCTGCTTCTGCCATCAAAACAGCGTGTTTTTTAGCTTCCGCAATTTGTCTGTCTTTATTTACAACCACCACATCTTTTCCTTTTTGTAGCAATCCTAAATCAAAAGCTTCATATGCAGATGTTGCTACTTTTGCCATTCCAATGGTTAAAAAATGTTCTTGTAAAACATTGAGTTGAACATCACCTTTGTGAAACAAGTCTTGTGCTCTCAGAGCCATTTCTTTAGATCCTCCACCACCAGGAATTACGCCAACTCCAAATTCAACTAAACCAATATACGTTTCAGCAGCAGCAACAACTTTGTCAGCATGTAACGAAATTTCACAACCACCACCTAAAGTCATTCCATGTGGAGCAGCAATTGTTGGGATTGATGAATAACGCATACGCATCATAGTATCTTGAAAATATTTGATAGCCATGTTCAATTCTTCATATTCTTGCTCTGCAGCCATCATAAAAATCATTCCGATATTGGCACCAACTGAAAAATTAGCGGCTTGATTTCCAACAACCAAACCTTGGAAATCTTTTTCTGCTAAATCAATTCCTTTGTTGATAGCAGCCAAAACATCTCCACCAATCGTGTTCATTTTTGATCGGAATTCAATGTTTAAAATTCCATCTCCTAAATCTTCAATTACAGCACCTGAATTTTTCCAAACCTCGTTTGATTTTCTGATATTGTCTAAAATAATGAACGAATCTTGTCCTGGTTTTTTAACTTGAGATTTTGAGGGAATATCATAATAATACGTTGCTCCATTTTTAACGGTGTAAAAAGAAGTTTCGCCATTTGCCATCATTTCAGTAACCCAAGTTGCAGGTTGATGACCTTCAGCTTTCATAATTTCAATTCCTTTGGCAACTCCAATAGCATCCCAAATTTGAAATGGTCCATGCTCCCAACCAAATCCGGCTCTTAAACCATCATCAATTCTATACAGTTCATCAGAAATTTCTGGAATTCTATTTTGAACATATGCAAACATGGCTGCAAATGATTTTCTATAAAATTCACCAGCTTTGTCTTTTCCTCCAACCAAAACTTTGAATCTGTCAGAGACATTATCAATCGATTTCGTGAGCTCTAAAGTGGCAAATTTTGCTGATTTTTTTGTGCGATATTCTAAGGTATTTAAATCCAATGACAAAATATCTCTATTTCCTTGAGCATCTTTGGTCATTTTGTAAAAACCTTGTTTGGTTTTGCTTCCCAACCATTTGTTTTCCATCATTTTATTTACAAAATCAGGAATCACAAATTGGTCTCTCATTTCATCATTTGGACAATTGTCTTTTACGCCATTTGCTGTGTGAACTAACGTATCTAAACCAACTACATCAATCGTTCTGAAAGTTGCTGATTTTGGACGACCTATTACTGGACCTGTCAATTTATCTACTTCTTCAATCGTTAAATCCATTTCTTTTACAACGTGAAACAAACTCATGATTCCGAAAATTCCGATTCTATTTCCAATAAAAGCAGGTGTATCTTTTGCTAAAACAGCTGTTTTTCCTAAAAATTTATCTCCATGCATCATCAAGAAATCAGTAACTTCTTGTTTGCATTTTGCACTTGGTACCACCTCAAATAACTTTAAATATCTTGGAGGATTGAAAAAGTGCGTAACTGCAAAATGTTGCTGAAAATCTTCACTTCTGCCTTCACTCATAAATTTTATTGGAATTCCAGAAGTATTGGAAGTAATCAAAGTTCCTGGAGTTCTGAATTTTTCAATTTTTTCAAAAACACTTTTTTTAATGTCTAAACGCTCCACAACAACTTCTACAATCCAATCAACATATTTGATTTTGTGTAAATCGTCTTCTAAATTTCCAGTAGTAATTCTGTCTGCAAATTTTTGATTATAAATAGGAGAAGGACTTGATTTTAATGAAGCAGTCAATGCGTCATTTACCAAGCGATTTCTTACCACTTTATCATTTAGCGTCAGTCCTTTTGCTTTTTCAATTTCATTTAATTCTCTTGGAATAATGTCCAATAAAAGCACTTCTACGCCAATATTTGCAAAGTGACAAGCAATCCCTGAACCCATAATTCCAGAGCCAATGATTGCTACTTTTTTAATTTTTCGTGTCATTAAAATATAGTTTTTAATTTTATTTTTCTTGATGAATTGATTCAAAAATCTTTTTTTCTGCAATTAATTTGTTGATAGTAGCAGTAACTTTAAAAAAACCATCGAGATCATTTTCAGTTACTTGCGATTTCACAAAATCATTAAATTGATACACATGACCTTTAGAAATTTCTCGCATTTGTTTGCCATATTCTGTCAATTTAATCATTACACTTCTGCCATCCTCAGGATTTTTTTCTCTATAAATGGCACCTTTATCTTCCATTGATTTTAAAATTCGTGAAAGACTTGTGGGTTCCATTCCCATCATAGGTCCTAAAGCAGTTGAGGGTGTTCCATCTTCTTTGTGAATGCTCAATAAAACGAAAGCCATGGCCATAGTACTTCCATGATTTGCAGCTTGCTCATTATACATTTTTGCAACTGCTTGCCATGTGGCTCTTAATTGATGATCGATTGTTCTATTTTTATCCATACAAGTTCAAAGATATAAAAATTTATTATGCACGCATAGTAAATTTAAAAAAAGTTATGCGCGCATAGTAAATTTAACATTTTATTTTACTGTAACGAATGCTAAAATTCACTGTCTAATCTCATTAAAATATGTAGTTTTGTACAAAAAGTACTTTTAAATAAAGGATTTTCTATGAAAAATTTACTCGAAATTAACAATGTCATTAAAACGTATGGCGATTATACAGCATTGAATAACGTTTCATTGCAAATTCCAAAAGGAAGTGTTTTTGGTTTGTTGGGTCCAAATGGTGCAGGAAAAACATCGTTAATCCGAATTATCAATCAAATTACCATGCCAGATTCTGGAACGGTTTTCTTGGATGGAGAACCTTTGTCGCCAAAACATATTGCTGATATTGGCTATTTGCCAGAAGAACGCGGTTTGTATAAATCCATGAAAGTGGGTGAGCAAGCTTTGTATTTGGCGCAATTGAAAGGATTATCAAAAGAAGATGCTAAAAAACGATTGAAATATTGGTTTGAAAAATTTGACATTGCTTCTTGGTGGGACAAAAAAATTGAAGAGCTTTCGAAAGGAATGGCCCAAAAAGTTCAGTTTATTGTAACGGTTATGCATCAACCAAAATTATTGATTTTTGATGAACCTTTTTCTGGTTTTGACCCTATAAACGCCCAATTGATTGCGAAAGAAATTTTACAATTGCGTGATGAAGGTGCCACCATTATTTTTTCAACACACAGAATGGAATCTGTTGAAGAATTGTGTGATGACATTGCATTGATTCATAAATCCAACAAAATTTTAGACGGAAAATTGATTGATATCAAACGAAAATTTCGTTCAAATGTGTATCAAATTGGTGTATCAACCGAAAATAAAGAAGCAGTCTCATCCTTATTACATCAAAATTTTGAGGTATTGCCTGCTGATTTTAAATTGTTTGGTGATGAATTTATTTGCAATGTAAAACTTTCAAAAAATCAATCTTCTAATGATTTGTTATCAGTTTTATCAAATCATGGAGAAGTGAAACATTTTGTGGAAATGATACCAAGTGCCAACGATATTTTTATTGAAGCTGTAAGTAAAAACAACTAATTATGAGTAAGTTACAACTAATTATTAAAAGAGAATTTATTGCGAAAGTGCGTAATAAATCATTTATAGTGATGACTTTTTTAAGTCCATTAATCACAGTTGGTATGGGAGCTTTGGTTTATTTTTTGATGAAAAAAAATGACGAAAAAGTAAAAAAAATCGTTTATGTTGATGAATCACGAATGTTTTCTGAAGAAGATTTTACCGATTCAAAAACGGTTCAATATGTCGATTTTTCGGCAATGGGAATTGAAGAAACTAAAAAACGAGTTGAAGCGGGTGATTATTATGGAGCGTTATATATCCCGAAAATTGACAGTTTAGAAATCTTAGCAACATCCATCGAATTTTATTCAAAAGAATCTCCAGGTTTGTCGATCATGAATTCTTTAGAATCAAAAATTGAAACCAAATTACGCAATAACAAACTCACAAATTTGGGAATTGATTTGGATAAAATAGCTTCTTCAAAAATTAAATCCGACATCAAAATGTATAATTTTTCTGGAGAAGAATCTTCGAAATTAATCAATGGTTTAAAAATTGGAGTTGGTGCAATCTCAGGCTATTTATTAATGATGTTTGTCATCATTTATGGAAGTTCTGTAATGAGAAGTGTTATTGAAGAAAAAACAAGCAGAATTATCGAAATCATAGTTTCATCAGTAAAACCATTTCAATTGATGTTGGGAAAAATTATCGGAAATGCCTCAGCAGGATTGTTGCAATTTTTGATTTGGGGAATTCTAATACTTATTTTAGGAACGATTGCCACTTCTGTTTTTGGAGTAAATATGTCCGAAATGCAAACTTCAGGATTGTCAGCTGAACAAATCGAAACCGCAAAACAAGCTGCAGGTGTTGATAAAATGCAATTGATTGTTCATGAAATTATGCGTTTACCATTGTTGAAAATGTTTGTGTTGTTCATCTTTTATTTTTTAGGAGGCTATATGTTATACAGTTCACTTTTTGCGGCTGTTGGAGCAGCAGTTGATAATGAAACAGACACGCAACAATTTATGTTACCTATTATGTTGCCATTAATTTTGGGAGTTTATGTGGGTTTTGCTACTGTAATTAACGATCCTCATGGACCTATTTCTGTCGCATTTTCTTACATTCCGTTAACAAGTCCAATTGTCATGTTAATGCGAGTTCCATTTGGAGTTACTTGGATAGAATTGGCAATTTCTATGACCTTATTAATTGTTACCTTTGTAGGTATGGTTTGGTTGGCTGCTAAAATTTACAGAGTCGGAATTTTAATGTACGGAAAAAAACCAACCTATAAGGATTTATATAAATGGTTGAAATACAAAGCATAATTACATAAAATATAGATCAATCATATTTCAAATTAAAAAACAAAACATGCCAAAAATACTGATTATTGAGGATGAAGCTGCAATTCGTAGAGTATTGAAAAAAATAATTTCCGAAGAAAATGAAACCTATATTGTTGAAGAAGCAGAAGATGGTTTAGAAGGATTAGAAATGCTCAAAAACAATGATTTTGATTTGATTTTGTGCGATATCAAAATGCCAAAAATGGATGGTGTTGAGGTACTTGGTAAAGCAAAAATGCTAAAACCTGAAGTACCAATTGTCATGATTTCTGGACATGGAGATTTGGATACTGCTGTAAACACCATGCGTTTAGGTGCATTTGATTACATCTCAAAACCACCAGATTTAAATAGATTACTGAATACCGTAAGAAATGCTTTGGAGCAAAAAGTATTGGTGGTTGAAAATAAATTACTGAAGAAAAAAATCAGTAAAAATTACGAAATGATTGGCGAAAGTGAAGCCATCACTCATATCAAAGAAATTATAGAAAAAGTTGCCAATACAGATGCAAGAGTATTAATAACTGGTCCAAATGGAACAGGAAAGGAGTTGGTTGCACATTGGTTGCACGAAAAATCAAGTCGTTCACAAGCCCCATTGATTGAAGTAAATTGTGCTGCAATTCCATCAGAACTTATTGAAAGTGAATTGTTTGGACATGTAAAAGGGTCTTTTACAGGCGCTGTAAAAGACAGAGCAGGAAAATTTGAATCTGCCAATGGTGGAACTATTTTTTTAGATGAAATTGGCGATATGAGTTTGTCAGCGCAAGCAAAAGTATTACGTGCTTTGCAAGAAAATAAAGTAGCCAGAGTTGGTTCTGAAAAAGATATTAGTGTAAATGTAAGAGTAGTTGCAGCCACCAATAAAGATTTGCAAAAAGAGATTGCTGAAGGAAATTTCAGAGAAGATTTGTATCACAGATTGGCTGTTATTTTAATCAAAGTTCCTGCGTTGAATGATCGTAGAGAAGACATTCCGTTGTTGGTCGATTTTTTTGCGGACAAAATTTCTGAAGAGCAAGGCACTGTAAAAAAGCAGTTTTCAAAAGAGGCAATTCAGTTGTTAAAAGAATATAATTGGACAGGAAATATCCGTGAATTGCGAAATGTTGTAGAACGCTTGATTATTCTTGGAGAAAAAGAAGTCTCTGCAAAGGATATTCAACTATTTGCTCAGAAATAATAAATCATTTTTTTTGAAACACACTCAAACGTTCTAAAATATTTTGAATTTAATATTCAAAATTGAACTACCTTACACAAACAATTGAATCTAAAATTTTAAATTTTGAACCTAAACCTAACAAAACCGATTGTATTTTTTGACTTAGAAACCACAGGAGTAAATATTGCTACTGACAGAATTGTAGAAATTTCAATTTTAAAAGTTTTTCCAAACGGAAACAAAGAAAGCAAAACTTGGTTGGTAAATCCTGAAATTGAAATTCCTGCTGAAGCCTCTGAAATTCATGGAATTACCAATGAAAAAGTAGTGATGGAACCAACTTTCAAAGAATTGGCAGCAACTGTAAATGATATGATTTATGATTGTGATTTGGCAGGTTTCAACTCCAATCGTTTTGACATTCCGTTATTAGCGGAAGAATTGATGCGCGCAGGAATTGATTTTGATATGAAAAACAGAAAAGCCATAGATGTGCAAGTTATTTTTCATAAAAAAGAACAACGAACTTTGAGTGCTGGTTATCAATTTTATTGCGGAAAAGAATTGGCAGATGCACATAGTGCTGAAGCTGATACCAATGCAACTTACGAAATTTTGTTAGCACAAATAGAAAAATACGATGATATTGAAAATTCGGTGGAAGCTTTAAGTGACTTTTCATCACATAGAGATAGAGCCGATTTTGCTGGATTTATATTGTATAATGAACAAGGAAAAGAAATTTTTTCATTCGGAAAATACAAAGGAAGAACAGTAGAAGAAGTTTTAATAGAAAATCCAGGGTATCATGCTTGGATGCAAAATGCCGATTTTCCTTTATATACCAAAAAAGTGTTAAAAGAGATTAAAGAGCGCATGAATTCTACCAAAAATGAATTGTCTGATGCAGAAAAATTAAGAGCTTTGCAAGAGAAGTTTAATCAGAAATAAGGTTTCAAAAAACAATAGTATGTTCACCGAATATAAAAATTTACCAAGCAATTCCAGAGTTTGGATTTATCAATCAAACAGAGCGTTTTCTGATTCAGAAATTGAATATATTTCTGAAAAAGCAACTGCTTTTATAAACAATTGGACACGTCATGGAGATGATTTAAAAGGTTCATTTACAATAAAATATAATCAATTTTTGATTTTAGCAGTTGATGAAAATTTCAACAATGTTTCTGGCTGTTCTATTGATGCTTCTGTGCGTTTTGTGCAGCAATTAGAACAAGCATTGCAATTGGATTTGATGGATAAAATGAACATCACTTTTAAAGATGGTGACAATATAAATTTGATAAAATTACCACAATTTCAAGAGTTTGTAAAATCAAAAAAAATCAATGAAGAAACCATTGTTTTCAATAATTTAGTAGCAACTAAAGACGATTTTGAAAACAACTGGGAAGTTCCTGCAAAGCAAAGTTGGCATAAACGATTTCTGGTTTAAATTTTTAGTTTAAAATTTCTGATATTCCTCACAAAATTGACCTCATAATTTTCCAATGAAAAAAATAATTTTTCTATTATTTCTTGTCCTTTTTACGAATCTTTTAGTTGCACAAAGAATAGATCCTTTGAAAACGAGCGATTTTCAAAAGCAAGAAATTTGGGTTGATAGCATCCTAAAAAACATGACAATTGACGAAAAAATTGGTCAATTATTCATGATGCAAGCGTATTCTAATTCTGATAAAAAACACGAGGATTTCATATCAGAACTTATCACCAAATATCATGTTGGAAACCTGATTTTTATGCAAGGAACTCCTGAAAAACAAGCAGTTTTAACTAATAAATATCAATCAATTTCCAAATTACCATTGATGATTGGTTTTGATGGTGAATGGGGTTTAGATATGCGTTTAAAAAATACGTACAAGTTTCCTTGGAACATGACTTTAGGTGCCATTCAAGATGAAAATTTGATTCAGAAATTTGGAGAACATCTTGGAAAGCATTGCAAAAGATTGGGAATTCATATCAATTTTGCACCAGTTGTTGATATTAATACAAATCCTGAAAATCCCATTATTGGCAATCGTTCTTTTGGAGAAAATAAAGAAAACGTTACCGAAAAAGCCATTGCATTTTCAACAGGAATCCAAAAAATGGGTGTGTTAGCCAATGCCAAGCATTTTCCTGGTCATGGAGATACAGCAACAGATTCTCATTTAACTTTACCCACAATTTCTTTTGATAAAATCAGATTAGATTCTGTAGAAATTTATCCCTACAAAAAATTATTTGATACAGGAATTGCTAGTGTTATGACTGCACATTTGAGTGTTCCAAGTTTAGAATCGGATGCAAAATTACCTACTTCACTTTCAAAAAACGTCATCACGAATTTATTGAAAAATGAATTAGGTTTCAATGGTTTGATCATTACTGATGGATTAAACATGAAAGGTGCTTCTAATTATGCAACCTCAGCCGAAATCAATTTGGCAGCAATTATGGCTGGAAATGATTTGTTATTAATTCCAAATGATGTTCCAGGAACTGTAAAAATCATCAAACAAGCCTTAATGCTAAAAACCTTAACAGAAGAGCGCATTAATTTTTCTGTAAAAAAAATCTTAAAAGCCAAATATTGGTTGAGTTTGCAAAACTACAAACCAGTTGATTTAGTGAATCTTAATGAAGATTTAAATACGATTCAAGATGAATTATTACACAGAAAATTGGTTGAAAACTCATTAACGCTAATTAAAAATAATCAAAATCAATTGCCATTTACTGATTTACAAACAAAGAAATTTGCTTATGTAAAATTGGGTGATGATGCTGGAACTGATTTTTTACAAATGCTAAAAAATTATACTAAAGTTGATGAAATTTCTGATCAAAATTTAGATGGATTAATCAGCAAATTAAAACCCTATTCACATGTGATTATTGGTTTTCATAAATCCAATGCAAATCCTTGGAAATCTTATAAGTTTACCGACAAAGAATTGGTTTGGTTGCAAGAAATTGCGCGGGTAAAAAATGTGATTTTAGATGTTTTTACAAGTCCTTATAGTTTGTTGCAAATCAAGTCTTTTACCAATATTGAATCAATTGTGGTTTCGTATCAAAATAGTACCATTTCTCAAGAATTATCAGCGCAATTATTGTTTGGAGTTTTTCAAGCAAAAGGAAAATTACCTGTTTCAATAGGTGAAAATTTTGAAGAAGGAATAGGTTTTGCAACCCCCAATTTAAGCAGATTGGGCTATACAATTCCGGAAGCTGTAAACATGTCCTCTCAAAAATTGGCCAAAATTGATGCTTTTGCAGATACCATTTTAAAAGAAAAAATGGCTCCAGGTTTTCAAGTATTGGTTGCCAGAAAAGGCAAAGTAATTTTTCAAAAAAGTTATGGATATCACACAGATGAAAAAAAGATCCTTGTAAAAAATTCAGATGTGTATGATTTGGCTTCATTAACCAAAATTTTAGCCTCTTTGCCTATGATTATGAAAGCAGAGCAGGAGCAAAAAATTCCCATAAATGCAAAGCTTTTCGAAATTTTACCAAGTTTTAAAAACTCCAACAAAGCCAATATTTCCGTAAAAGAATTGTTGTCACATTATGGTAGATTGCCAGCTTGGATTCCGTTTTATCAAAAAACGCAAGTTAAAAATACCAAAGAAAACTCACCAAAATTTTACAGTGCAACCAAAAGTGATTCGTATCCTTTAGAAGTTGCTGAGAATTTATACATCACAAAATCCTATACAGACAGCATTTACAAGCTTATAAAAAAGGCCGATCTTATTGCTAATCAAGAATATTTGTATAGTGATTTAGGGTATTATTTATTCAAAGAAGCCTTAGAAAACAGCTATAAAAAACCATTAAATACATTGGTTGATGAATCTTTTTATCAATTTTTAGGTGCAGACAGAATGACGTATTTACCGCTAGAAAAGTTTGATAAATCGCAAATTGTCCCAACAGAAAAAGACGATTATTATCGCAATCAATTGGTGCATGGTTATGTGCATGATATGGGCGCAGCTATGCTTGGTGGAGTTGGAGGCCATGCAGGTTTATTTTCAAACGCAAATGATGTGGCTAAAATTATGCAACTATATTTGCAAAAAGGCTATTATGGAGGCAAACAATTGCTGAATCCAGAAACTGTTGACAAGTTTAACAAACGCTATTTTGCCAAACAAAAAGTGCGTAGAGGTTTAGGTTTTGACAAACCTGAATTGACAAAAAATGCTGCTGCAACTTGTGGTTGTACTTCTGATGAGAGTTTTGGACATTCTGGTTTTACAGGCACATTTACTTGGGCTGATCCAAAATCCGAAATTGTGTATGTGTTTTTATCCAACAGAGTGTATCCAAATATGAACAATACAAAGTTGGTAAAATCGAGTGTAAGAACCAAAATTCAGCAAGCAATTCAAGATGCAATTATTGATTAGAAGCTAATCCTGCTTTCGCTACTCGCTTTTTTCGTTCCTCAAAAGAGCTCAAACAAACCGCTCAATCAGGGCTAAGTTTCCTTGCCAATTTTCAGGTTTTTATCAATCTTCAGTGTTTGTTGGCGCAGTTTTCGTGTAGAAAAAAACCAATAAAATCGAAAACAGAAAATAAAAAAATCCTGTTTTAATATCAAAAAGTACACTTAAAATCAATGCCTGTAAACTATAAAAAAATAGACAACTCAACAAGTTTACTGAAAATTTCATGGTATCAACAAATTCAATTTCTTTGATGTTTTTTGAAAATCGTTTCCAAATTAAATATGGTAAAATACTATTGATTAGAATCAAATAATACAAAGGTCGTAACAAGTTGATTTGTTTTTTTTGCGCTTTAGGGAATGTATTTGTTGCAATGAATTTGTTTACCAAATCTACATTTGTAAAATCTACATTTGCTGCATTTAATTTTGACAACGTAGATTCGTATTTTTCATCATCAGGAATGTGAACTGTCAATTTTTTCAACTGATTACTCACTTTTTCTTTTAAAATCAAACTTGCTTTTGCAGCTGGATTTTCAAGAAAAATCTGTTTAGAATCTATTACTTCTCCAAATTGAACACATACTTTGCTTGGATAAACAGACGAATTTTGATAGGTAATTCCAACAGGAATCACTGTAATTTCCAATTCAGGAAAACGTTCTAAAGCCCCAAAAACAATGCGTGTAAATCCTTTGCTCAAAGGTTGAATGGTTCGTTTTCTTGAATGTCCACCTTGTGGAAAAATAATCAAAGTTTGTTGTTTTTTTAGAATTTTAAAGCACTTTTCAAAAACTTCGTCATTGTTAGACAATTGTTTGATGCCATCTCGAATTCTGAAAATAGGCATTAAATTTAAACTTGCTAAAAATTTGCGAATCAAAGGTTTTTTAAACACATCAGCTCTTACCAAAAAATGATTTTCTCTTGGGTTAAAAGTAGTCACAAACAAAGGATCCATCAATGCATTTGGATGATTTACAGCAAATAAAATAGCACCTTTTTTTGGTATATTTTCCCTACCTGTAATGATGATTTTTTGCGCATAAAAATGCAAGCTAATCTTCAAAAATAGCTTTACAGATTGATACCAAATTTTTTTCAAAATCATTTCTCAACTTTTTTTCTACCCCAAAAAGCAGCTAATGCCATTCCAGAAAACACATCCCAAATTCCCCAAAAAGCAGCCAACAATGCCATTCCTCCTAAACCATCAAAAAATCCAAAAATCAATAATAAGCCTAAACCACCATTCTGAATTCCAGTTTCAATGGATATTGTTTTGGTGTCTTGTTCATTCAAACCAAAAGATTTGGCTGCATAAAATCCAATAATATATGCAAAAATATTATGAAAAACAACCAAGTAAATGACATGATGAATATGATTTACAAATACATCTAAATTTTGAGAAAAAGCAATGAAAATCAATGCAATAAAAACGAGCATTGATAATGGTTTTAACAATTTTTCAATTTTATCAGCCATCTCAGAATGATAATGTTTGATGAGCATTCCAAAAAACAACGGAATTCCCAATATCAAAGAAACAAGTTTTAGTAAATCCATCCAATTTAACTCAACTGTTTTTAAAATTTCATTGGTTGGTTCGTACAAACTTCCCCAAAATTGTAAATTAAAAGGCGTCATTACAATGCAAATCAACGTTGAAAAAGCCGTTAAACTTACTGATAAGGCTGCATTTCCTCCAGCCATTTTACTAAAAAAGTTGGAGACATTTCCTCCAGGACAAGCTGCAATAAGCATCATTCCCAAAGCAAAACTAGGATGAGGTTTTATGAGTAAAATTGCCAAAAACGTCAATGCAGGTAATAAAAAAAATTGCGATAAAACACCCACAAAAACAATTTTTGGATTTTGAAACAAGCGTTTAAAATCATCCAGTGTAATTCCTAAAGCAACACCAAACATGATAATAGCAATCGCAATATTCAATACCCACAAACCACTAGAGTCAAAGTTTATTTTGATGGCATCAATGTCAATTTCTGTGGTCATAGTTTGTGGTTCGATATTTAAAATTCAAAATTCATTTTTTTTGACTGAAGCTTATAAGCCTAATTCTTAAACGCATATTCAATAATATTTGCGCCCATTTTTAAGGCTTTTTCACGAACTTCTTTTGGATTGTTGTGTATAATTTCATCTTCCCAGCCATCACTTAAATCCGTTTCAAAATCGTAAAATACAACCAACCTTCCTTCGTAGAAAATACCAAAAGCTTGTGCTGGTTTTTTATCATGTTCATGAATTTTAGGAATGCCATTTGGAAACGAAAATGTCTGATTAAAAATAGGATGTGAACTCGGAATTTCTTGCAATTCTAAATTTGGAAATACTTTTTTAAGTTCTTTTCTTATGAATTTATCCAAGCCATAATTATCAGAAATATGCAAAAATCCTCCAGAAATTAAGTATTTTTTGAGGTTTTCAATTTCATCATCAGAAAAAACAACGTTTCCATGACCAGTCATAAAAACGAGTGGAAAGTTGAAAATATCTTCACTATTTACCTGAACTGTAATTGGATTTTCAGCAATTTGAGTGCGAATATTTTTATTCGCAAATTGTATCAAATTTGGAACAGCAGTTGGATTTGCGTACCAATCTCCACCACCATTGTATTTTAAAATCGCAACGTCTTGTGCTTTAGAAAACGAAAAAATCAAAAAGAAACTTATCCATATCAATTGTTTCATTGGAAAAATGAAAATTAAGAATTTGAAGCAAGATAGTGAAAATCACAATTTCCTTTATCAAGTAAGAATGTAATTTTTACAAACAATTACGGAAAACTTACTCCAATTGCATTTCCTACTCCTTTTAAAAGTAAATTTAAAACTATAAAGAGAAGTGAAATGGAGATAACACCTCCTAATAAACTCGTTTTTAATAATGAAAATTCTCTCTTTTTTATTTTTTTAATTTCTGAAATTGAAATGTTTTTAGTTTTTGATATTGTTTTTAAGAAAATTTCTTCATTCTCAATATTGATGATTTTTCCTTTTATTATTTTTGAATCGAGTAATTCTATTTTTACTTTCTTAGGTTTTATTTGCGGATAATTTTTTAAATCAAAAGTCTTGTAAGAATAACAACTTTGAAATAAAAGTAAAATTGATAAGAAACACGCTATTTTTTTCATACTGACGGTTTTTAAGTTCATCACAAAAGTAGCATCCATAAAAAATAAGGAGTCCAGAATTTCTCGAATTCAAGAAATTCTGGACTCATTTTATCCCGAAATTTCGGGACTGGACTAATTTGTTTGCTCTAAATGATTTTTTTGAAAATCAAAAGGGGTAATTCCTGCGTGTTTTTTGAAAGTTGCATAAAATCCAGATTTCGAATTAAAACCTGATTCTAATCCAATTGCAGTAATTGTATAATGTTGATAATCCGAATCAATAAGTAATTTTTTGGCAAAGTCAACCCTGAATTCATTGATAAAATCATTGAAATTTTTATCAGAAAATTGTTTGATAATGATTGATAATTTGGTGGCATTTACATCAGCTTCATTCGCTAAAAATTCTACTGTTAGTTTTGGCTCTGTAAACAATTGTTTTTCTAATAACAATGATTTTATGTTATTGAAAAGTTCTTGTTGATTGGTATTTTTATCTTCAATAATTTTAGAAGAATCCTTTTTTATGGATGAAACAGCCAATTGTTTTCGAAGTTTTTTTCGTTCTTTAAGCAATCTCAATTGATTTATTGCTTGATAACCAATCCAATAAATTAAAACCGTTGTTAAAACTCGTAAAGGATAATACGAATAAATAAATTCTTTAAAATTCAAAGCAACTGTAATTGCTAAGGCAATCATCCAAAAAATGTAGGTGAATAATCCTAATTTAAAAAAGGTATAAATCCATTTTAGATTGTCAAAAGATAAAATTTTAGCAAATAATTTTTCTTTTTTTGTTAAAATATGAAATGAATACACAAACACAGCCAATGAAACTAGCAAACTAAAAATCTCTTCTATGGAAGTATATTTTTCGAAAATATACTCCGTATTTTCAGCAGTTTTTTTACTATAAAAATAGATAAAACCAATTCTTACAACAATGGTTAACAGAAAAGTGGGAAGTATGATTTTTAAAATATTTTTTTGCTGTTTTTCGATTTCTAAATAATAGATTAAAAACATATAAAAAAACGGCGCAATCAAAAAATGCCAAGGAATATGACTGTAATCAAGGATAAAATAATTGCTAAAAAAGTTTTTGGTAACAATCCACGATTGCAAATTGTTCAAAGAAATTGTGAGCACCAAAAGATTGATAAATTGCATGCTTTTTTCAGTGCCATTTTTAGAAAAAAGAATAATGCAACAAAACAGAAATCCATGCAAAGCACTGATTAATAGAAATAAATTAAAGATTTCTGAAACAGCCAATTTTTAGTGGGGATTGAGTTTTTATATTTTTATGATTGCTAAATTAGTGAATTTTGAATTGTTAAATATTAATAAATTTTGTGTTTTTTATGCTTAACTTTTAGGCAGTTGTTCGTAGCAACTGCTTTTTTTTAATTCTTTTTACTGTCTATTGATAAATTAAATTTTCCATTTGTTACTTTTAATTCATCTCCATTATCATTGTATAAAGTACATTCAAATGTTCCAATTGCTCTGGTTTCTGAAAATTCCGTGAATGTGATGGAACCATTATTCTGATTATTTTTTGTATTGTAGAAGATTCGTTCATTTTGTAAAATCATTCCTGAATGAGAGAAATCAACAGTGTCATCTAATTTTTGATTAAGATTATTCACTCCAATATTTGGCTCAATAGAAACAATTGATAAAGTATACTCACCCCCACTTTTTATTTTAAAAAACATTGGAATATTAGAGTTATTCAAATTTGAGTACGCCCATGAAAAAGGTCTAATATCCCCGCCATTAATTCCAGTACCAGCAGAAGGTATGTAAAGTTTACCATTAATGTAGCAAGAAAATGTGTCATTGCCAACAGAGTCATTATTTAAGTTAGTGTTGTCTTCGCAATTATAAAATGTAATTGCAAAAAGTAAAATTGTTGTTTTTAAAAATAATTGTTTCATAATTATTGGGTTTTAGATTTTTACTGTAAAAATATTTTATAATTAAGTTTTAGGAGTCCAGAATTTCTTAAAAACAAGAAATTCTGGACACATTTGTGAAAAAAAACAAATGAGTTTCTAAAGATTTTTTAAGAAAAAGTAAAATAGAAGCTATTTCAAAAATTCATATTGAAATAGCTCAAAAAAAGTTGAGAGTGATAAAAAACAGTAAATCAATTATTGATTGATAAAAGAAACCAAATTCACAGCAACCAAACCAGCAGTTTCTGTGCGCAACCTACTTTCGCCCAAAGAAATAGGAATGTAGTTCTTTGCTATTGCTTTTTTGATTTCATTCAAAGAAAAATCACCTTCAGGTCCAATTAAAATCGTGGTTTTTTCATTGGGTTTTAGAATCTCTTTCAACAATTTTTTTTCCTGCTCTTCACAATGAGCAATGCATATTTTTCCTTCAAATTCTTGATTGATAAATTCCGAAAATTTCACAGGTTCATTCAGTTTTGGTAATGTAAATTTTAAGGATTGCTTCATGGCAGCTTGCATGATTTTTTCAAATCGGTCGTTTTTAACAACACGTCTTTCTGAATTTTCGCAAATAATGGGCGTGATTTCGTCAATGCCAATTTCAGTAGCTTTTTCTAAAAACCATTCAATTCTGTCATTATTTTTGGTTGGTGCAATTGCAATGTGTAAGTAATAATTCCAAGGTTTTGGTTTTGGTTCGGTTTTGATGATGTTTGCCAAACATTTTTTGTCGTTAGCAATCACAATTTTTGCATCAAACAAGCATCCTTTTCCATTGGTAATGTGTAAAATATCACCCTCTTTTTTTCGCAAAACTCGCACAATATGAGCACTTTCTACCTTATTAAAAATAATTTCTTTGGTGGTTTCTAGGATTTCAGGATTGTAGAATAGTTGCATAAATCAATAGTAAAAGTTAAAAGTACAAAGTTGAAATTTACCAAACTTCTTTTTTATTGTAATGAGGATTTTAAATTTCTTAATCAAATAGTTAATATCAAACTTTTAATATTTAATATTGAATATCTTTTTTATAAGTTCTTCTCCTTTTATGAGTAATTGGATTGAAATCTTCCCAAATCTTTTTGATGGCCAAATTGTCTTCCAACTCTGGAGTTCTGATGCAATTTACAATGCCTTTTTGTGAAAAAGTTTTGTGATATTGTTCAAAGATAATGGCATGCACACCTTTGTTTTGATAGTCTGGATGCACACCTATCAAATAAAATGTAACATCCTTTGCATATTTTCTAGCATATAGTAAATGAAAAATTCCGAAAGGAAATAATTTTCCTTTTGCTTTTTGCAAGGCTTCTGAAAAAGAAGGCATTACAATCGCAAAAGCAACTATTTTATTATTTTTGTCAACTACAAACTTAATGTACTCAGGATTGATAAATGAAATGTATTTCTTTTTAAAAAAGGCAATTTGCGCTTCAGAAATGGGCACATAACTGGATAATTTTGAATACGATTTGTCAAAAACTTCAAACATTTCATCCACATAAGGCAAAATAGCTGAGGTTTTGGTAAAATCTAAACCAGTTAATTTAAAACGTCTTTTGATGATATTGCTAATTCTGTCAAAATAAACACCATCTACGTTTTTAAATAAGAATTTATTTTCCAAATATTCTTTCTCTTTTACAAATCCCAATTGCTCTAAATGTTCCTTATAATATGGATGATTATACCACGTAATCATGGTGCCAATATGATCAAAACCTTCAATTAAAACGCCAGTTTTATCCAAATTATTGAATCCGATTGGACCTTCTATATATTCCAAATGATGTTCTTTTCCAATTTCTTGCACTTTTTCAATCAATATTTTTGAAACTTCCAAATCATCAATCACATCAAACCAACCAAAACGCATTTTTTTAATTTGTTGTTGATTCACTTCAAACCAATTGATAATGGCTGCAACTCTTCCAACAATTTGATTGTTTTTATACGCCAAGAAAAATTGCGCTTCTGCATTTTGAAAAACAGGATTTATCTTTGGATCAAAATTGGCAATTTCGTCTTTGATAATAGGAGGAACCCAATATTTATTGTCTTTGTATAACGAAAAAGGAAAAAGTACAAACGCTTTTAGTTCCTTTTTAGAAGTCACTTTTTTTAGTGTAATCTCACTCATAAATCATCAATTATTGCGTCTTCTTTTAGTTCTTTTTCGGTTTGATTTCTTCTGATTTTTGTTTTTTGAACCAAAAATTCTACTGAAAAAACTGCCTTGTTTTTTGTTGTAACGACTTATTGGCGTGTCAGAAATTTCATTGCCATTATCATCAACATTTATAAAACTGTCTTTGTGTTTGTCAATTCGATAAGAAACTCCCAAACTTCCGTAAAAACCACTCGCATTTCCTTCTGCTAAAAATCTTGCTGAGGCATTGAATTGCATGTTTTTTGTAAATAAATACGCTAATCCACCACCAATATTGGTATGATTGAAATTTTCTTGAAAAATGGTTTGATTTTCTATAAATCCTGACCAACGTTGATTGAAGTTTTGAGTAGCAGTTATGATGTATGAAAACTCAGGAAAATCAGTACCTACTTTGTCGTAAAAAATGTTGGTGATTAAGTTAAATTCGTTCGTTAAATCATTTTGTAATAAAATTCCGAATTTAGGAGACATGCTTCCAGTTTTGTAATTTTCGGATACAAAATCGGTGTTAACTCCTGCATAAACTGCCACTGAAGGAATCAATCTTTTTTTATCAAAAGCATTTCTACGAACCCAACTTCTTACTTCTTTGCTTTTATCCTCATATTTTTGCTCAAAAATCAGGTATTTTGCGCCAATCACAAATCGTCCAAATCCAGTAACATTCATTTTTTCTGATGGATTTATGGAAGAAAAAATTTGATCTCTTTGCAATGACATTTGGGCATTCAGTTCCAATCTTTCTAAGAAAAAACTAGTTCTAAAAAGCATGTCAAATCCAAAAGATTTTGGGACTGAAAATGAATTATCAGTATTTAAATTTCTCAAAAATAAGCTGTTTTCAAATTGATAAACACCTGTTCCAACGCTATAAGGACTCTCAGAAAAGCCTGGTTTATTCGAGTTGATAACATCAGTATATTGTGCGAAAACACTTTCAAAACCCAAAAAAAGAATCACAATTGCAAAGAGTATTTTTGGTTTTTTCATCCTGAAAAATGTGTTTTTAGTTTAAAAATGATGCTTCACAAACTTACCATAAAAAAGCTATTTTTTAAAAGCTTTGCATACTTTTTTACTTTTATCAAAGTTTTATCCTTTGTAAACGTTTCAATTGTTCTCAAATTGTTACTTTTGATTGATTTTTTAAAAATAAATACCACATGCTTATAGGTTTATTAAGAACAATCCTTTTTATCATTTTTTTTTATTACGTTGTTAAATTTTTAATGCGTTTATTTGCGCCTTTTTTAATCAAAAAAGTAGCTGAAAAAATGCAACAGCAAGCCAATCAACAATATGGAAATCAACAACAATCTACTGTAAAAGAAGGTGAAACTGTGATTGACAAAGCGCCAAGAAATCAACGTCAAACTAAAGATGATGTTGGCGAATATGTTGATTTTGAAGAAATAGACAAACCATGAATTTAAAGAAATTTATACCTGCCATTGTTGCAATCATTATTTTTATTGCTGCATCTGTTATTTATTTTCATCCTGTTTTAAAAGGACAAAAAATTCCACAATCAGATATTACTCAGTTTCAAGGAATGGCGAAGGAAATCAGCGATTTCAGATCAGAAAATGATGCAGAACCTTATTGGACAGGCGCTTCTTTTAGTGGCATGCCAGCCTATCAAATCAGCGCTTATTATCCCAATGATTTTGTAAGAAGTTTAGATAGTTTGATTCGTTTTTTACCAAGACCAGCTGATTATACTTTCTTGTATTTTCTGAGTTTTTTTGTGCTGATGTTGGCATTGAAAGTGGAATGGAGATTGGCAATTTTAGGGTCACTTGCTTTCGGATTTTCAACCTATTTGATTATTATTTTTATTCCAGGACACAATGCAAAAGCACATGCAATTGGTTATATGCCACTAGTTTTAGCAGGGATTTTATGGATTTTTCAAAGAAAATACATTCTAGGATTTTTAGTTACAGGTTTGGCAATGGCACTAGAAATCTACGCAAATCACATTCAAATGACCTATTATTTAGGGTTTTGTTTATTGATTTTAGGAATAGTAGAAGCAATTCATGCCATCAAACAAAAAACGCTTCCTGAATTTTTAAAACAAGTTTCAATCATTTTGATAGCAGTAATTTTAGGAGTTGGAGCAAATTCTTCAAGATTATTAGCAATGAAAGAATATGCAGATGAAAGTACGAGAGGAAAATCAGAATTGACAATCAATCCTGATGGAAGTTCAAAAGAAGCTACAAAAGGATTGGATAAAGATTATATTACGCAATTTAGCTATGCAAAATTAGAAACTTTCAATTTGGTTATTTCTCGTTTTATGGGAGGAGGAACTGTAGAAAAATTGGATAAAAATTCTGAATTTTATAAATTAATTGAAGAAAAAGCAGGCAAAAAAATAGCTGATGATTATTCAAAACAAGTACTTACGTACTGGGGAGATCAGCCAATTGTTGAAGCACCAGCCTACATTGGAGCTGTTATTTTCTTTTTGTTTTTCCTCGGAATTTTCTTAGTAAAAGGTCGATTAAAACAATGGTTAGTTGCGGCCACTGTATTTTCAATTTTGTTGAGTTGGGGACGAAATTTTGAGTTTTTGACCAACTTTTTCATTGATTATGTGCCTTTATATAACAAATTTAGAGCGGTTTCATCCATTCAAGTGATTGCAGAATTGTGTGTTCCTATTTTAGGAATTTTGGCATTGAAAAACTTCTTTTCATCAGAAATTTCAATGGATGAAAAGAAAAATTCGTTGAAAATGGCAGTGTACTTTTTTGGAGGTCTGATTGTATTTGGATTTTTTGCAGCTCATTTTTCTGCCACTTTTGAAGGTTTGAGAGATGATAATTACAAAGATTTACCTGGTTTAATTGATGCAGTAATTTCAGATAGAAAAGCTTTATTGTTTTCAGATTCCATTCGTTCTATCATTTTTATGTTTATTGCAGCAACACTTTTATGGTTTGTACTTCAAAATAAATTAAAGCAAGTGCTTGTTTTTGTTGGATTGGGATTGTTGATTTTAGTCGATCAAATTTCTGTTAATAAAAGATATTTGAATGAAGATGATTTTGTATCTGCCAGAAAAGTAGAAAAACCATTCACAGCTTCTGAAGCTGATAAATTGATTTTAGAAGACAAATCACATTTTAGAGTTGCCAATTTCTCCACAAATTTGATGGAAGATGGTGCAACTTCTTATTTTCATCAATCAATAGGAGGCTATCATGCTGCCAAAATGAGACGTTATCAAGAGCTATTTGAATATCAAATTGCCAAACAAAATATGCAAGTGTTGAACATGTTAAACACTAAATATTTTATGATTCCTGATGATAATGGCGTTTTACAAGTGCAACAAAATCCGGAAATAAATGGCAATGTTTGGTTTGTAGAATCTCTACAAAAAGTACAAAATGCTACTGAAGAGATGAATGCGTTAGATTCTTTAGATACTAAAAATCAAGCTGTTATTGATGTTTCAAAATTTTCTGAACTTAAAAATTACAGCGTACAAAAAGATTCAACTGCAAGTATTTCCTTAGAAAAATATGGTGTAACAAACCTAACCTATCAATCAAAATCAGCAAAAGAACAATTCGCAGTTTTTTCTGAAATATATTATGACAAAGGTTGGAACGCCTATATTGATGGAAAATTAGTGCCTCATTTTAGAGTGAATTATGTATTGAGGGGTCTAAAAATTCCTGCTGGAAATCATATGATTATTTTTAAGTTCGAGCCAAAAGTCATTCAGCAAGGAAGTTTAATTTCATTATCATCATACGCATTATTACTATTGATTTCTGTAGGATGGTTTTTTATGAGAAGAAAAAAGAAGTCAAATAGTGAGTTTTTTCAATAAAAGACTTTAAAAAAATCAATCTTTATGAACATTGGGATGATTCTTGACGCCACTTTTCCTCCAGATCCAAGAGTGGAAAATGAAGCGATTTCATTAATTGCAGCTGGTCATAAAGTGTTTCTTTTTTGTTTGAAATATGATGCAAATCAGTCAGATGAAATAATCAATGGAATTCAAGTTAAAAGGTTTATATCTAATAAGTTAGAGTATAAATTGTCAGCTTTAGCTTATACAATTCCATTGTATTCTTTTTTGATGAAAAAGAAAATTGTACGATTTTTACAATCAACCAAGATTGATGTGTTGCACATTCACGATATCAAAATTGCTGAAGCTGTTTTTTGGGCAAATAATCAATATAAACTTCCAGTAATTTTGGATTTGCATGACAACTTGCCAGAAGTGATGAAATTGTATCCTCATCTTCAAAAGTTTCCAGGAAAATATGTTATTTCTCCAAAAAAATGGAAAGAGAAAGAGTCAGTATTTATCAAAAAAGCGGATAAAGTAATCACTGTTTCTCCACATTTTATCAACTCTTTGCAGCAAAGAATTCCTTCTGAAAATAAATATGTTTTAGTACCAAATACAATTCGTAAAGCATTTTTTGAAGAGTATATGGTAGATAATTCCATCATCGAAAAATATAGAAATCATTTTGTGATGTTGTATTTGGGCGATACACATATTAGAAGAGGTTTGCAAACAGCAATTGCAAGTATTCCAAAATTGAAAGATGCAATTCCCAATATCAAATTGGTAATTGTTGGAAAAAATACAACAGATTCCATTTTAAAATCACAAGTTGCAGCTTTAGGAATTGAAGATTTTGTAGATTTTGAAGGATGGCAAAACGTAAATTTATTTCAGTCATATATTATTAGTAGTGCTATTTGCATTTCTCCATTGCACAGAAATTTGCAACATGATGTGGCGTATGCAAACAAAATTTTTCAATATATGAGTTTTGGAAAACCTTTGTTGGTGAGTGATGCCACTGCTCAAAAAGAATTGATTGAAAAAGTGAATTCGGGTTTGGTACATCAAGAAAAAAATGTTGATGATTTTACCAATCAGTTTTTAAAATTATACCATGATGAAAACTTGAGACAAACTTTAGGTAAAAATGGTCAAGATTTTGTGAGAAATGAATTTTCTTGGGAACAAACTTCAAAAAACTTAGTACATTTATACGAAACTATAGGCCATTGAAAGCATTAATTATTACTTATTATTGGCCTCCTGCAGGAGGAAGTGGCGTTCAACGTTGGCTGAAGTTTGTAAAATATTTACCGCAATTTGGCATTGAACCCATTGTATATACAGTTGATAATGCGAAATATCCAAAAGAAGATTATAGTTTGCAGAATGAAATTTCAGAAGATATTGTTGTTTTAAAAAATCCAATTTTCGAACCTACAGATGTGTTTTTTTGGAAGCAAAAAGGAGTAAAAAAAGAAGATGTTGCCAACAGTACCAATAATGGTTTGTTGTCTTTTATCAGAGGAAATTTTTTTATCCCTGATCCAAAGATTTTTTGGGTATCGTCCTCTGTAAAATTTTTGCAAAAGTATGTGAATGAAAACTCTATTGACGTTATTATTTCAACAGGTCCACCTCACAGTATGCATTTGATTGCAAAAAGAATTAGCAAAAAAAACAACATCAAATGGATTGCTGATTTTAGAGATCCTTGGACGGATTTGTATTATAATAATGAATTCAAACAGCTTTCTTTTGCGAAACAGAAAAATAAAAAATTAGAAAAATCGGTTTTAGAAAATGCTGATTTGATTTTGACAGTAAGTAATGCGTTGAAAAATGATTTTTTAAAAATTGCCAAAAATGTTTCAGTGATTACCAATGGTTTTGACTCGGAAGTTTTAAAAGATGAACAGGTAATTTTGGATTCAAAATTTACGATTTCATATATTGGTTTATTACCAAAACAAAGCAACCCAAAAGTGTTTTTTAAGGTTTTAAAAGATCTTTGTGATGCTAATCAAGATTTTAAAAATGATTTAAAAATGCTTTTTGTAGGCGATATTTCACAAGAAGTTCTTTTGGAAATTGAAAAAAATAACTTGATTGAAGTTACGGAATTTAAAGGATATGTTTCTCATTCAGAAGCAATTGAATGTCAAAAAAAATCGCAAGTGTTGTTGTTGTTAATTCCGAATGTGCCAAAATCAGCCGGAATTTTAACAGGAAAACTTTTTGAATATCTAACCGCAAAAAGACCTATTTTAGCCTTGGGTCTAGAAGATGGTGATTTGGCTGAGATTCTGGAAAATACGAATGCAGGTGTTGTAATTGATCACCAAAATGAAGCAAAGTTATCAACAGAAATTTTGAAACTTTATAAACAGTTTAGAGAAGGAAAATTGAGCGTAAATTCTAAAAATTTGGAGCAATATCATCGTAAAAACCTGACAAAACAATTGGCAAAAATCATCAAAAATCTATAAAAATCATATGGGAATTGTTTTAAAGCAATCATTCAAAAACACCCTTTTTATCTACCTTGGTTTTGTCATTGGTGGTATAAATACCTTGTTTTTATATACTCGTTTTTTAGAAGATGAATATTATGGATTGGTTACTTTTTTATTATCAACCTCGAATATTTTAATGCCTTTGATTGCTTTAGGCGTTCATCATACCATCATCAAATTTTATTCGAGTTATTTTACCAAAATTGAGCAAGATAAATTTTTATCTTCTGTACTTTTTTTGCCTTTATTGGTTGCTATTCCAATGGGATATTTTGGGAATTTATTTTATGAAGAAATTAGTGATTATTTATCCATAAATAATTCAATCATAAAGAATTATACGTTTGTTATTTACTTGATAGCCTTTACGTGTGCGTATTTTGAGGTTTTTTATGCATGGGCAAGAGTTCAATTTCATTCTGTTTTTGGAAATATTTTAAAAGAATTATGGAATAGAGTAGTAGTAATGTTGTTGCTTTTTGCGGTCTATTTTCAATGGATTTCAAAAGAAAATTTCATCTATTATTTAACAGGTTTCTATTTTTTAAGAATGTTTGTGATGATGGTGTATGCGTTTTATTTGTATTTCCCAAAATTCACTTTTTCTAGACCTGATAATTTCGCAGAAATTTTTCGATTTTCATTATACATCATCATGGCAGGAAGTGCAGGTGCCATTATTTTAGATATTGACAAATTCATGATTCCCGGAAAAGAAGCCATTCAGCAAGCAGCTTATTACTCGGTTGCAGTTTTTATTGGTTCGTTTATTGAAGCGCCAAGTAGAGCTATGATGAATATTTTACAACCATTGACATCTAAAACTTTGAATGAAGAAAATCATACAGAAGTGGCTTCATTATACAAAAAAAGTTCTATTAATTTACTGTTAATCAGTGGTTTGTTTTTTGTGTTAATCAATGCAAATGTCAATCAATTATTCAATTTATTACCGCAACAATATGCAGGAGGAGAATTAGTGGTATTTATGATTTCATTTGTAAAAATGTACAATGGATTTTTAGGAAATAATGGAGCAATCATCAATAATTCTCAATATTACAAAATTACGTTGCCTTATAGTTTTATGATGGCTATTTCAGTGTATGCTTTAAATTGGTTATTTTATTATAAACTAGAAATGGGTACAGATGGCCTTGCATTGGCAACGCTTATCGTGATCTTTTTTGCAAATACAGGAAAAATATTGTTTGTAAAAAGAAAATTTTCAATGACTCCTTTTACAGATAAATCGTGGTTGATGATTGGAATTATTTTGGGAATTTACATAATTTTTACTTTTTGGGATTTTCCATTTCACAGTCTTTATATATGGAAAGTTCCAGTTCATCAAATGATAAATATTCTTTTGAAAAGTATTTTAATAACAATTTTGTATTTGTATTTGGTAATGAAATTGAAAATTTCAGATGAAATAACCAAACTTTTAAAACGATTTTATAAATAACAGTCTATAAAATCCGTCAATAAGTGGAATAATAATGCAAAAGATAGGATATGCGTTTTCCTAAAAAACAATCCAAATACATAAACGATTGCTGCATAATATGTATGTAAAGGATGAAAATTGATGCTACATCTATTGCTATCAAAAATAGGATTTGCCAATAAATGATCCATATCAATTAGCATAGAAGCTAAAAAAATCAAATACACTTTTTTCCAATTTTCTTTGAAAAAAAAGTAAGAAAACAAGAATGGAACTAAAAAGTGAAGGCTATAATGAATAATGAATTTCAGTGTCATTTTAAAAATAACTTACTGCATTTGGGCCTTCCATAAACAATAAATCTAAGATGGATAAATTGGGTATAAAACCGTGTTTATCATCAAACATTTGTTTGTAAATAGTAAACTCTTTTTCTGGTTGTAAATTCTTTTCAGCTAAAAATCGAAAGTCATTTTCTGTTTTTTCCAATTCGTAAACTGAAGTTTTTGAAAAATTCGGATTTAATTCCAACGCATCAACAATAAACAAATAAGAATCAATATTTACATCGTGTAAAAACTTGTATTTTTTGGTAAAAATAGGCATTAAATCATCCTCAAAATATTCAAAATACGGAGAAACTCTGTAGGATGTTTGTAAAGATTTAAAATGCTGATCTTGCCATGGAAAATCATTTTCTACAAGGGTATCTTTGGTTTTTTTTCTTCCTATTTTATCAGATTGTTTTACAGGTATACTCAGTAGTTGTTTTCCATTGCCATTATAGATATAACAACGGTTTCTGTAGCTTTGTTTTTGAAAATTATCTTCCATTTCAAAAATAATTTCGTCAGATTTTACAATTTCCGCGTATTGAGAAATTGGCGAAAAATAAGTTGGAATAAATAATGACATTCTTTGAGTATTCAGTTTTGAGTATTCAGTTTTCAGTGTCAGTAAACAGTGGTATTTTACAATTGAAAAGCTAACTGAAAACTGCGACTGTAAGCTAAAAACTATTTTGTAACTTTCTTTTTTCCTTTAAAATAACTCCATCCAATATACATTGCAATCAATGCAAAAACAATATATCTGTAAGAAACAGGTTCTCCATCACCATGAACTGTAGTAAACATTCTGTCCCAACGAATTGATTTTATTTTTGCGACAAAACTTGGTGCATTTGCATCCCAGCTAAACCAAACCATAACAGGTTTTCCTAAAACATGATCAAATGGAACATAACCCCAATAACGGGCATCTAAAGAATTGTGTCTGTTGTCACCAACCAACCAAAAATAGTCTTGTTTAAAGGTGTAAGTTGTTGCTTTTTTTCCATTGATAAAAATATCATCACCATTCACAACCAAATCATTATTTTCATAATTTTTGATGATTTGCTCGTAAAAAGGCAAAGATTCAGCATCTAATTTTACAGTAGCACCAGCTTTTGGGATATAAATAGGGCCAAAATTATCTTGACTCCATTGTAATTTTTCAACATGTGGAAAAATTGCTTTGTCTGGAGCGTGATTTATTTTTGTAACAGAAACTGCTAATGGATACTTTTTCAATCTATCAACTTCTTCTTGTGTTAAATTGATGTTGATTTTTGTATTTACAGAACTCATTTTTAAACGCTGAGCTAAATCAGGATTGATACCACCAGCAACTTCAGTATATAAAGAATCTTGTCCAATTTTCGTCAAACTTCCATTCTTTTTGATAGCTTCTTGTACTTTGTCATTTTCCCAATATTCAGACAAAATTCGGTAAACCCCTGTACGTTCTTTATCAAGTAAAAATGCAGGAAATGTATTCGCATCAATAGGTGATTTTGATTCATACGTATAGTAAAATTGCAATTTGGCTCTGTAAGGCAAGTCGTTCTTTTTTCCATTGATGTAAAAATAACCATCAATCATTTGCAAGGTGTCACCTGCAATTCCCACACAACGTTTTACATAATTGGTCTTTTTATCAACAGGTTTGTAGGTGAATTTCCCAGAAGTATCACCCCACATTGTCGCCAAAGAATCAGCAGGCCAATTGAAACATACAATATCATTATTCTTTATTTTTTGCAAGCCTGGCAAACGCAAATAAGGCAATTGTGGCCATTTTAAATAAGATGCAGTTCCCGTAAAAGGCAATGAGTCATGAACCATTGGCGCTGCAATTACAGTAGATGGAACTCTTGCTCCATAATGAAATTTACTTACAAATAAATAATCTCCAACTAACAACGATTTTTCTAAAGACGAAGTTGGAATCGTAAATGGCTGCATAAAATAGGTGTGTACTAAAGTTGCAGCAATTATTGCAAAAGTGACGGAGCTAATCCATTCACCCAACTCTGATTGAGGTTTTAAACTTCTGTCCTCATTAAATGTTGCATCTTTTGTATAGTTGATGTAAAAAATATACAACCCTAAAGTGGCAATGACTAAAAACGAATCTAATTTTTTATAAAAACCAAAAGTTCTGATGGTTTCTATCCAAATTACAGGAAATAGCAATAAGTTGATGATTGGAATAAAAAGTAGGATAATCCACCATTTTGGACGCTTTATAATTTGCATTAAAATGATTCCATTATAAATAGGAATGGCAGCTTCCCAAGCTTTTCTACCTGCTTTTTGATACAATTTCCAAGTACCTAAAAAATGAATAATTTGGATACTAATAAAAAAAAGAAACCATTGAGTAAATGTCATAATCGATATTTTTTTTCCAAAAAGGAAATTTATGTCAAGTTTATAAGGCGCAAAATAGCAAAAAAGTTACAGTTTTTAACGAATGTTTAAGACATCTTTCATTGAAAATACGCCTGTTTTTCCAACAATCCACTCTGCTGCAATTACTGCTCCTAGTGCAAATCCTTTTCTACTATGAGCTGTGTGTTTTATTTCGATAGTATCAACTTCGGATGAATACCAAACTGTGTGCGTTCCAGGAACATCAGGAATTCTTTTTGCTTCAATCGGAATATTTTCAAAACTTAAATTTGTGCCCAATTCCCAACCTTTTTTTGAGGTGTTTTCTATAATTCCTTCAGCTAAAGTAATGGCAGTTCCACTTGGTGCATCTAATTTTTGAGTATGATGAATTTCTTCCATAGAAATTTGATAATCTTCAAGATTACTCATCATTTTTGCCAATTGTTTGTTGAGCTCAAAAAAGATATTGACACCCACACTAAAGTTGGATGCATATAAAAAAGCGCCTTGTTTTTGATTACAAAATGCTACAGCATCATCATATTTTTCTAACCATCCTGTAGTTCCAGCAATTACAGGAACGTTGTTTTCAATACAATTGGTTATATTGTTATAAGCAGCAGTGGGAATACTAAAATCAATAGCAACATCTGCTAAAGTGATGTCAATTATGTCTTCAACATCTTTTCTGATGACGATTTCATGACCACGAGAAAGGGCGATTTTTTCAATTTCTTTTCCCATTCTTCCATAGCCTAATAATGCGATTTTCATTCTAAAAATTATATTTAAAAGTGAGTCCAATACTCGGAGTTTCAATGCGTATTGGATCAAAAATTAATTGAGGTTTTACAGTTAAATTATCATCGGTATTAAATTGAATTAAATGTGCATTTACACTCGCTTCAACGATTTGTAAAATATACAAAATAACACCTGTTAATAAAGACATATCTCTGTTTTCGCGCAATTGCTCTTGTGCAGTTTCTAAAGTTTGTGTGGAAACAATTTCAACGCCATCAACTGTAAATTCATCTGGCAATCCGTTTTTTCTGAGTTTATAAGCTGTTCTGTAACGTTTGTAATCGCTATTGTTTATCTGATAATAATATACTGGCAAAGCCAATGCTCCCCAAACTATTGGTGCTTTCCAGTACTTTTTATTGTAAATCTGACCCATTCCTGGAAAAATTGCTGAGTAAAATGCCGCTTTTGATGGTGCTAAAGGATCGTAAATTGCAGGTTTTTTTTCTTTTTTCTTTGAAACTTTTAAAGTATCAATTGTTTCAATTTTTAATAATTTTACTTTTGTTGTATCTATTTTTAGTGAATCATTTTGCGCAAAAAAACTTTCAGATAAAAAACTGAGACATAAAATAAGTATGATTTGTTTTAAATTCACTTATTTTAATAGATTTTTAATACGGTTAAAATCTTCTTCTGAGTTAAAAGGAATACTAATTTTTCCTTTGCCATTTGAACTCATGTTTACAGTAATTTTTTGACCAAAAAAATCACTCAAGGGCTTGATATTGTTTTTAACAAAATCGGGAATTTGTTTCGCTTTTGGCTTAGAAACAGGACCTGATTTTAAGTTTTTCACCAAATCTTCAGTTTGTCTTACCGAAAGTTCTTCTCTTAAAATGCGTTCGTAAATTGCCAGTTGATCTTCGGTATTTTCAACATTAATCATGGCACGTCCATGGCCCATTGAAATAAATCCATCACGCATTCCTGTTTGTAAAATAGGATCTAACTTTAGCAAACGTAAATAATTGGTCACTGTCGATCTTTTTTTTCCAACTCTTGTGCTCAATTCTTCTTGTGTCAACTTTATTTCGTCAATCAAACGTTGATAGGAAAGTGCCACTTCAATAGGATCTAGGTTTTTTCTTTGAATATTTTCAACCAATGCCATTTCTAGCATTTCTTGGTCATTGGCAATTCTGATATAAGCAGGGATTGTAGTGTTTCCAATCAATTTTGATGCTCTAAAGCGTCTTTCTCCAGAAACCAATTGAAATTGATTTCCTTCCATTTTACGAACCGTAATTGGCTGAATGACTCCTAATTCTTTGATAGAATTGGCTAATTCAACCAAAGATTCCTCATCAAAATAAGTTCTTGGCTGAAATGGATTTACATCAATACTGCTCAATTCAATTTCAATAATTGAACCAATTAGTTTGTCTGCATTTTTGTCTGAAGCACTATTGATATTAGGTGTTTCTTGTAATAATGCTGATAATCCTCTTCCTAAAGCTTGCTTTTTGGTTGCTTTTGCCATTTTATGAATTCTTTTTTAAGATTTCTTGCGCCAAATTTAGGTAATTTACTGCACCTTTGCTAGTAGCATCGTACGCAATAATGGTTTCACCATAACTTGGAGCTTCTCCTAAACGTGTATTTCTACTGATAATTGTATCAAAAACCATACTAGAAAAATGTTTACGAACTTCATCAACTACTTGATTTGAAAGTCTTAAACGCGAATCAAACATGGTTAATAATAATCCCTCTATGTCTAATTGTGGGTTGTGAATTTTTTGAACACTTTTAATGGTATTTAATAATTTTCCTAAACCTTCTAGTGCAAAATATTCACATTGAATAGGAATCATCACAGAATCTGCTGCAACTAAAGCGTTTAAAGTTGTTAATCCTAAAGATGGAGCACAATCAATTAAAATATAGTCATAGTCATTTTTAACATCCTTTAATGCTTTTTTGAGCATATACTCACGATCTTCTTTATCAACCAATTCAATTTCAATAGCAACCAAATCAATGTGAGCAGGAATTATATCAACATTAGGTGAAGTTGAAGGAATAATTGCATCTTTTGCATCGCAAGTAAGTTCTAAAACTTGATAGGTGCCAATTTCAATAGTATCCATTTGAATACCCATTCCTGAAGTTGCATTTGCCTGAGGATCAGCATCAATCAATAATACTTTTTTTTCTAAAACACCTAAAGAAGCAGCAAGGTTAACACAACTTGTTGTTTTTCCAACTCCTCCTTTTTGATTTGCAATTGCAATTATTTTTCCCATTAAAATAGACTAGTTTAATAGGGTAAAATTACAATTTATTCTGTTTTAAAAATCTGAAAGATGTTAACAAAAAGATAAAAATATAAATTACTGAATAATAGTTTATTGTAATTCATTTTTTAAAGTTTTTAAACAAATAACAACCTATTAAAAATGCATACTTATACACAATTCTCTGTAAAATTTATATTTTTTTTTCAGGAATATTTTTCAATACTTCTTGCAATAATTTCCAAAATTTTTGAGTGGATGAAATTTGTGCTCTTTCATCTGGAGAATGTGCTCCTTTGATGTTTGGACCAAAGGAAATCATATCCATTTTTGGATAATTTTGTCCTAAAATGCCACATTCTAATCCTGCATGACAGGCCATTATTTTGGGTTCACTATTAAATAATTCTCGATAGTTATTTGAAACAATTTGTAAAATTTCAGAATTCATGTTTGGTAGCCATCCAGGGTATGCTCCTGAAAATTCCACTTCAAAACCTGCCAATTCAAATGATGAGCGAATGGAATTAGCCAAATCTAATTTGCTACTTTCAGAAGAAGAACGAGTCAAACATCCTACCAAAATCTGTCCATTTTTCACTTCAACTTTGGCGATATTGTTCGAAGTTTCAACCAAACCTTCAACATCAGGACTCATTTTATAAACGCCATTCAAAGCTGCATACATCGCTCTTGAAAAACCTTCTTGAACACCTAAATCCATCACTTTTTTGGGTGGTTCAGTTGTTTCAATAGTTATTTTTAGTTGAGGTTCAATGTTTGAAAATTCATGTTTTATTTGATTGATGAATTCGTTGCTTTCAAACAAAAACGGTTCTTTTGAAATCGAATCAACAACTACTTTAGCAAAACTTTCTCTTGGAATTACATTTCGTAAACTTCCGCCATTAATTTCAGCAATTCGCAATCCAAAATTGGTAAATCCATCAAACAACAATCGATTCAAAATTTTGTTGGCATTTCCCAAACCTTTGTGAATATCCATCCCTGAATGTCCACCTGTTAAACCAGTAATTGAAATGGAAAATGCAGTGGTGTTGTCAGGAATTTCCTCTTCGTCATAGTTTCTTGTGGCTGTAACATCCAAACCTCCTGCACAACCAATTCCGATTTCATCATCTTCTTCTGTATCTAAATTCAGTAATATTTCGCCAGTTAAAATATTAGCATCCAAATTCATAGCTCCAGTCATTCCTGTTTCTTCATCAATTGTAAACAAAGCTTCAATTGCTGGATGAATGATTGTTTTTGAAGATAAAACTGCCATAATTGCAGCAACTCCCAAACCATTATCTGCCCCCAAAGTGGTTCCTTTTGCTTTTACCCAATCACCTTCTATAAACATATTGATTCCTTCTTTTTCAAAATCAAAATCAGTAGTGGCATTTTTTTGATGCACCATGTCTAAATGACCTTGTAAAACAATGGTTTTCTTCGTTTCCATTCCTTTAGAAGCTGGTTTTTTGATGATGACATTTCCAACAGCATCAGTAAAGGTTTCCAAGTTTAAATTATTTCCAAAATCAACCATAAATTGAATGATTTTTTCTTCTTTTTTTGATGGACGTGGAACTGAATTTAAGGCTGCAAAATGTGACCAAACTTCAATAGGTTCAATATTTTTAATATCTTGGTTCATGGAAAGAATTTCTTTTTTGAGGCTCAAAAATACGACTATTATTGGCTAAAAAAAAGCCTTCATAAAGAAGGCTTTTCAAATTTACTGAGGATTTATGAGAAGTTTATAACCACTTCATCTATATTTTTTCGAACCTTTTTCAAATCTTTCATGTAATCATCTTGAGCTCTAAAACCAACAGGCAATACTAAAACTGAGGTTAAGTTTTGCTCATGCAATTGTAAAACTTCATCATATTTTTCAGGAACAAAACCTTCCATAGGACAAGAATCGATATTTTCTAAAGCACAAACCGTAAGTAAGTTTCCTAGAGCCAAATACGCTTGATTTTTATTCCAAATAAGCAATTCTTCTTGCGTTTTTTTCTCAATTTCTGCTGTTAAAAACTTTTTAAAAGGATTGATAATTTCATCAGGAGTGTTTCTGATTTTTTGAACTAAATTAAAATAATTTTGTACTTCTTCTGTACTGTAACTTTTTGGAACACAAATTACTAATAAATGTGAAGCGTCAACAACTTGCCTTTGATTCCAAGAATGTGCCATCAATTCATTTTGAATTTCTTTATTTTGAATTACCAAAAGTTTTGCAGGTTGCAATCCATAAGAAGTTGCTGTTAAATTAAATGCTTCTTTTAATATTTGTATTTGTTCATTTGATAAAAATTTAGTGTTATCAAATTTTTTCACTGCATATCGCCATTGTAATTTTTCTATAGTCTTCATTGCTTTTAAATTTCCCGCAAAATTAGATGATTTGATTCTGTTACTTTTTTGAATTCTATTGTTAATATTTATGAGGAAATAAATTTTTCAGTATCTTCAACCAAAAAAAAGATGAAAGAGGAATTTTTATACTACGTTTGGCAATATCAGTTATTTTACAAATCGAAATTAAAAACGGTTCATAATCAGGAAATCACTTTGTTAAAAATAGGAGTTCAGAATAAAAATGCTGGTCCTGATTTTTTAAATGCGCACATAAAAATTGGTGATAAAACTTGGGTTGGCAATGTTGAAATGCATGTAAAATCGTCTGATTGGTATGTTCACAATCATGAAAATGATTCCAATTACGATGCTGTAATTTTACATGTTGTTTGGGAACATGATGTGGAGGTTTTTGCAAAAAATAATCAACCAATTTTTACTTTAGAATTGAAAAATTATATTGATAATGATTTGATTATCAAATACAATTCTATTGTAAATGATTCAAAAAGATGGATTCCTTGTGAGCAACAAATTCATCAAATTGAACCATTTTTACTGAATAATTGGTTGGAAAGATTGTATTTTGAACGATTGGAAAACAAGTCTGAATTCATCAAAGAATTGTTGCAAAAAACACATTTCGATTTTGAAGCTGTACTTTTTATGCAACTTGCTAAAAACTTTGGATTGAAAATAAATGGCGAAGCTTTTTTTAAATTGGCAACTTCCTTAGATTTTTCAATAATTCAAAAAGTGCGTTTTGATGAAATGCAATTATCAGCCTTGCTTTTTGGACAAGCTGGATTTTTGGATGAAGATGTAGAAATTCCTTTTCACAATCAATTGCGGACAGAATATTACTATTTAAAACACAAACATCAGCTCCAATCCATTCATAAAAGTCATTTTCAATTTTTTAGAATGCGTCCTCCTAATTTTCCTACAATTCGTTTGGCACAATTGATCAATTTGATTCATCAACATCAAAATTTATTTTCTAAAATCATCGAAATTGACCAAAAAGAGGATTTTTATAAATTATTTAATGTAGATGTTTTAGACTTTTGGAAAACGCATTTTACGTTTGAAACAACATCCAAAAAAAGTGCCAAAAAACTCACAAAATCATTTGTGGATTTATTATTGATAAATACTATTATTCCTCTAAAGTTTGTCTATTTACAGACCAAAACCGATTTTGATGAAGAAACAATTTTACGATTAATTCAACAAATTACACCTGAAAAAAACAGCATTATTGATACTTTTTCTTCTTTACAAATTACAGCTAAAAATGCGATGGAAAGTCAGGCTTTGATTGAGTTAAAAAACAACTATTGCACAAAGAAACGCTGTTTACATTGTGCAATAGGAATAAAATTGATAAAAAATAATTAGTTTATTTTGGGTCTAAAATTTTGTTTATTTTCTCTAAACAGTCTGCATAATGATATTTAGAAATTTTGTTGATAAACCTACTTTTTGCAATCGATAATTGAATCTTCATAGTATCCAATTCTCCTCTAACAATAGATGGAATATCAGTATTTTGCAAATTTTTATCATTCATTAAATCGCCCATTTTTTCAATAAAAGCTTTTTGTAAATTTCTTCTGAAAAGATCTACATTGCTTGTGTAATTTGCTTCAGAAAAAATACCATTTCTCAAATCCTTGAATAGGTCTTCAACTGGATAAAAATCTGTTTGGATTACTGATGCATCCAACATTCTTTTTAAGCGAGATTCATTTAATAATCCATTTAATTGTCGGGTTTGTAAATTCAGCATATTTGTTGTGTACCCACTTTCATTAATATTCGCCAAGATGTTTTTATCCAATAACCAATTTTGCGTTTCAAATACATTTTTGAGCAACCATTGCAAAGATTCTTGCTGTTTTGCTTTAGAAACATACTCATAAACAACGCCAGTCTCAACTGGTTTTTTATTGAATTCATACACGCCACCAATATTTCCTGCAACATGACCTGCATATCTGCTCCAAACGCCTAATAATTCATCAAACAATTCTGATAAATCTTCGTAATTATTGGTTTTATCTGATGTCCATTTGGGTAAATTTTTAGCAACAATTTTTAAGTTTTTAATTCCGTATGTTGATGCTTTTATTTGGTCATTTCCAATTCCTTCAGTTTGCGCTGAAGGGTCAAAAGACTGACCTCCAAATCTGTAAATCGGATTTCCTGCTTTGTCAGAAATCCATTTATCTAAAGTTTTTACTTCTTCTTCTGGAGTAGTAACATTTGGAATTTTGCGATATCCCCAGTTGATGGCATAATGATCATAAGGCCCCATTTGTCTGATGTAACGTACATTTTTATCTTCAGGTTGTGCTACATAATTATAACGCGCATAATCCATAATAGTAGCAGCAATTCCCATTTTTTGAGTAAAACTCGCTGATCGTAAAGAATCTACAGGATAGGCAAAACTAGCAGCCATATTGTGAGGCAAACCAAGTGCATGACCAACTTCGTGTGCAATAACCATGCGCATCATTTCACCAATTTCTTCATCAGGAGTGTCTAACGTTCTTGCAGATGGATTTGCAGCACCCGTTTCTAGTAAATATCGATTTCTATAAGAACGCAAATGATTATGATACCAAATAATATCACTTTCTATAATTTCTCCAGAACGTGGGTCTGAAACACTTGGACCAACTGCATTTCTGGTGGTACTTGCTACATATCTAATAGAAGAATAACGAATATCTTCCATGCTAAATTCTGGATCTTCTTCAGCAGTTGGTGGCATTTTTGCTACAATGGCATTTTTAAATCCTGCAGTTTCAAAAACTTTTTGCCAATCGTCAACACCTTGTTTGATGTATTTTCTCAATTTTTCAGGAGTTGCAGGATCTAAATAATAAACAATTTGTTTTTTGGGCTCTACTAATTCTCCACGATTGTAAGCAGCTTCATCTTTTGGTTCTAAACGCCAACGTCTGATGTATCTTTTTTCATCAGATTTTAAGGCTTCTGAACTATAATCGATGTTTTCAATGGAAAAATACCCCACTCTTTTGTCATAAATTCTGGGCATCATGGGTTTTTCTGGCAATAAAATCATGGATTGATTGATGCTCATTGTAATGGTACCTGCAGCAGCATTGCTTGGTGGTTCGTCAGCTTCGTATGTGAAATTTTGGATCACTTCAATATTTTCAGGATAACTTTTAATGCTGTTGATAAAACTTCTTGATGGATCTAATCTTCGAACTTTATAACGTGATCTATAAGAAGCTGGTAATGCTGAAATCGCTTTTACATCCGAAGAAAAAAACGAAGTTACATCAATCAAAACAGCAGTAGAATCATTGTTTTGCGTTTTGATGTCGAAAGCATAAATAATGGGTTCTAAATTATTTGCTTTTACAGATTTGTAAATTGGCAATGAATCGTTGGCAATAGCATTGTATGATTTTACTTTTAACAACATCTTATTTTTATAGTGTTCCCAAACTACAACCTGAGTATTTGTTTTTGAGCCGGCATTTACGTAACCACCACCCAATCCTGAAGGCAATTCTTTGATGCGAGTTACCAACAGCATTTCTTTTCCAAAATAGGATTTCGGAATTTCATATAAAAATGCTTCTTTATTTTCGTGAACTGTAAATAAACCTTTATCTGATGTAGTATTTTTGGTTACAAAATCGCTATAACTAGGTGATTTCTTTTTTTGAGGAGTTGCAATTACTTCTTGATTTTTGTCTTTAGATTTTTTTCTTTGAGCATTTATTTCAGAAGGAAAAATAACTCCTAAAATAAATGAAAAGAGTAAAATATTTTTCATGTTTAATAGATTAGAAAATTGAATCGTCTAAATTAAGGAAAACTTGTTCTAATTTTAATAATTGATTTGTTAAAAAATAAATCCCAATCAAATTTGATTGGGATTTACAAAATTTTAAATTATTTTTTTAATACAATCTTTTAAATTTATAAGGATTGTATTCGTGCATCATTTCATATATTTTTTCAAAAATATCTTCTGTTGAAGGTTTTGAAAAATAATCTCCATCAGTTCCGTAAGCAGGTCTGTGAGCTTTTGCAGTTAATGTTGCAGGTTTGCTGTCTAAGTACAAATAACCATTTTGGTTCTCTACAATTTCTTGTAAAATATAAGCTGATGCTCCACCAGGAACATCTTCGTCAACCACTAATAACTTGTTGGTTTTTTCCAAACTTTTTACACATTCGTGTTTCAAATCAAAAGGTAATAAACTTTGCGCATCAATAATTTCAATATCAATACCCACTTGTTGCAATTCTTTGGCAGCTTCTTCTACCAAACGTAAGGTTGAACCATAAGAAACTACAGTCATATCTGAGCCTGATTTTATTGTTTCAACAACGCCAATTGCCGTTTTAAATTCGCCTAAATTGGTGGGTAATTCTTCTTTTAAACGATACCCGTTTAAACATTCAATCACCAAAGCTGGGTCATCACCTTCTAATAACGTATTGTAAAATCCTGCTGCTTTTGTCATATTTCTTGGAACCAATACATGAATTCCTCGTAAACTATTGATGATTGCTCCTAAAGGTGAACCTGCATGCCAAATTCCTTCCAATCTGTGACCACGAGTTCTAACAATTAAAGGTGCTTTTTGTTTGCCAAAAGTTCTGTAACGAAGTGTTGCCAGGTCATCACTCATAATCTGGAGCGCATATAGTAAATAATCCAAGTATTGTACTTCAGCAATTGGACGTAAACCACGCATTGCTAATCCAATACCTTGACCAATAATAGTAGCTTCTCTGATGCCTGTATCTGAAATTCGGATGTTGCCAAATTTTTCTTGCAAGCCTTCTAAGCCTTGATTTACATCGCCAATAAAACCTGCATCTTCCCCAAAAATTAAAATTTCGGGATGCTTTGTAAGGAGTGCATCAAAATTATCTCTCATGATTACCCTTGCATCAACTATATTTTTTTCTTGAGAATAGCTGGGTAGTTTTTCAGAAATATGCAACACACTTTTTGAAGATTCATTTGTTAAATGTGATGAATATTTGTCAAAAGCAATGTCAATGGCATTTTTTATAAATTGTTGTAAAGCTGTTTTTTCTGCTATATTTTCATCTTTTAAATATCGTAAACATTTTCTTGCAGTACTTAAAACATCTTTTTTAGTAGGTTCTATAAGTGCTGATAAATCAGATTTGTATTTGTTGATAAAAGCACCATTTTTACTTTTTTTAGCAACATCATCTAAAATTGAAACAACTTTAGAAAGATCCAATTTAATTTCATTCAAATATGCATTCCAAGCTTCTTTTTTAGCTTCAGCAACTTCTTTTTTAGCTTGTTTTTCTATCAGAATTAACTCTTCTTCAGAATCTACAAAACGTAAAATTTCTCCATCTTGAGTTTCCAATTCAAATTCTAAGATCCATTCGCGCATTTTGTTAATACAATCATGGTCTTTTTCCCATTGCAAACGCTCTTTTTCTTTATATCGTTCATGTGAACCTGAAGTAGAATGCCCTTGAGGTTGCGTCAATTCTTTAACATGAATCAACACAGGAACGTGCTCTTCTCTGGCGATATTTGCTGCTTTTTGATACACATCCATCAATTGCACGTAATCCCAACCATTTACTACAAAAATTTCGTAACCATTATGTTTCGAGTCTCTTTGAAATCCTTTTAATATTTCAGAAATACTTTCTTTGGTAGTTTGATATTTTGCGTGAACTGAAATTCCGTATTCATCATCCCAAACACTCATTACCATAGGTACTTGTAACACACCAGCAGCATTGATAGTTTCGAAAAATAGACCTTCACTGGTACTTGCGTTTCCAATTGTTCCCCAAGCAACTTCATTTCCATTGATAGAAAAATGGGTATTTTTTTGAACACTTTTTTCGTTTCGGTATACTTTAGATGCTTGTGCTAAACCCAACAAACGAGGCATTTGCCCAGCAGTAGGTGAAATATCAGAACTTGAATTGTATTGTTTTGTAAGATTTTTCCAACTTCCATCCTCGTTCAAACTATGTGTTGCAAAGTGGCCTCCCATTTGTCTTCCTGCAGACATTGGATCAGCTTTGATGTCTGCATGAGCGTACAATCCAGCAAAAAATTGTTGAGCAGAAAGTTCGCCAAGAGCCATCATAAACGTTTGATCTCGGTAATAACCAGATCTAAAGTCGCCTTTTTTAAAGGCTTTTGCCATAGCTAATTGGGGCACTTCTTTTCCATCACCAAATATCCCAAATTTTGCCTTTCCTGTTAAAACTTCACGTCTGCCTAATAAACTACATTCTCTACTAATTTTGGCTATTTTATAGTCGTTTAAAACTTCTTTTTTAAAATCACTGAATGAAATTTCATTAGAGGTAATTGATTTTGTTTCTTGCAACATGTTTATTTATTTAAACTGCAACAAATATAAAATATTTTAATTGATATTTAAAAATATTTATAAAAATTAAGAATATGATAATATTAATAACAAATTCCATTGCATTGTTATAAAATATACAATAAAAATCAATTAGTTTGAGTTTACAAAACTCCTCTTCTTATGAAGCTAAAAATTGCGTTTAAATCAGCAGTGAAAGTAAATCGGATTTTTTCTTGGTAATTTCCTTTAGAAATTTCCCATCCATTGTTTGAGTATAATGGAAAATAGACTTCTAAAATTTGATGAACAAAGTTTAAACGAATTCCGTTGTTATAAGCAAAAAATACGGGTGAGTTTCTGCTTTTTAAAAATGCAACATCATTATAAAACTCAACCCATTTCCACAGTCCAAAACTCGAGTTGAATGAGGCCATGAATTGATTGGCAAATCTGGTTGGTAAAACTGATTTGAATCCACCTTCTGCAATAATAAACTGTTGACTAAATAACCCTGTTGCTTCAGATCGTCCAAAATAATTAAGTTGAAATAAGTAATCATTGGCTCTATCCAAACCAAAACTAAAATAATCTCCAGTGGTTTTATTGCTTAAAAATGTACCTATAAAAAGTCTGAAATCTAATTGAGTATCTGAAGTTGTTAAAGAACGAAAACGTATATCAGCTGCTATTTTTGAGAAATTTTTAGCAAGTTCAGCACTAAAATTGTAACGAAATTCTTTAACAATATCAGGATTTATATAGCTATAATTAACACTTAAAACACTGTAATTGTCTTGATCAGTTTTAATGGCATTTGGTAAAACTTCCTTATCAATGTGTACCATTCTTGCACTCAAAATTTCGGAAGTTGCATCTCTTAAATCCTTTCTTTTAAATTCCATATTTATAAATGGCATTAAGGAAGTATAGGATAAATTAGGTGCATAATCTAGTGTCAATCCCGATAACCCATATCGAATTCTATAGATGGATGTTTTTTCGAAATATTGATTTAACAACAATGAAAATTGACCAATTACTGAAGCACTATTTGTTGCGTAAGCTGGTGCAAATGAAGCTTCTAAGTTTCTTTTAATCAATGGTTTATTGTGTATTCTTACTCCTAGAATGATGCCATTGTAAAAGTTATAACTAACATTTGGTTGATAAAAAAGTTGATTGTAATAAGGGTCGTCAATATCCTTTATCAAATTGAATTTCAGTGGTTTGTTAAATATTTTTTTCTCTAAACTTTTCCAATTATCAAGTGTGTTTAATTCTGGATAAGTATTTTCATAATTCAATGCAACTTTGTTGATATTTTGATTGGGAATACTCACTGTTGTTGTATCATCAATATTTGTAAACCATTTTTTAAAAATGATTTCTTTATCATTCAAACCATATAATAAAACTGGAGCTGTAATATTCCTTTTGTTTCTAATAGCAATTTTTATACTGTCTTTTTCGGTAAAAACATCATCAATTGTATAATCGATTTTTTTATTGGTTTTTATAAAATCTTCAAAAAACCAATCTAAATTCTTGGTTGTTTTTTTTGTGATAATCTCTCTAAAATCAGCTGTTGAAATTAATTTTGTGCTTTTTTCTTGATACAATTCTTTAATGCTACTATTTAAAATACTGTCACCCAAATAGTTTTTTAAATACTTTATTGCCAAACCTGCTTTGTATTTATTGGCAATTTTTCTGTTGAAATTAGACAAAGAATCAACAGGAGTGTCTAGAGCTTGATCTAAAAATTGCCTAGAAACAAATTGATAAATTAATGGATATTTTTCATTGAATTTCAGTTTCGAAATATTGAAATTTTTCAAATACCATTTGTCTGAAACTTTTCCTAATAATTTTATTTCTGGATAATACGTTTCTATATATTCAATCATCAAATAATTTTGAATACCGTCTAAAAGCCAATATTCTTCTCTTAAATTTAGAAACATTCTGTTCTCTAAATACGCAATTGAAAGGGCTTTGAAAAGGGTAATATCCCATTTGAATTCCTCTGAAAAAGGACGAATAAAACTTGGCAACTGACTTAATCCTACAATCGGATTTTTATCTTGCGTAATTTTGTCAATGTAAATTTCTTTATGAGGATATTTTCCCAAATATTTTTCGATAAAAAGAAGTTCACGACTCAAAATATCAACGCATTTTGAGTCTTCAATTTTATCATTTAAAATATCTGTATAAATAGCAACATCATTGACTTTATAGGTTTTTAATTGAGGCGTTTTATTGATAGATAAAATAACATTTGTTTTGTTTTTTCCTACCAAATAATAGTCTGTATCCTTTTCATTTTTAGTTTCATATTGATACAAATTACTCTCTAAAACGTATGGTTTTGGAATTTGAATTTCGATGGTAAAATCGGTTGTATTTTCAAATAAATCATCTGTATTTAGATTGCTCATCAATTTCCATTCATTTTGATAAATGGCTGGCGTCATATACCAAAAACGAAGGTGATAGCCAATAGCTGTTTTTCCGTAACTTGTAAATTTTGCATCCGGAATTTTTAAACTATATGCAATAGTGATGGTTTTTTTTTCTGATGGAAGTAAAGGTGTATTTAGTTGAATATCAATTATATCAGCCTGTTTTGGGACTTCATTAAAAACAACATTTTCAAAATCAACCGTTAAATTTTTGATGGTTGTAAAACCAACTTCATCTGGTTTTGCAAAGTATAATTCTTTCTTAAAATCTTTAATCAATCTTTTTGATAAAGGAGTTTTTCGATCTCTAAAACTATTTCCCCAATTGTGAAGATAAATATGGTTTAAAATAGAATCTGAATTGTTGATAAATACAATTTCTTGCTGAATTTTCAGTTCATCTTTTTCTGGATTAAAAGTTGCTTTTATGGCAATTGTGTTATTTTGAGCCATTGAAAAAACGGACCAAAACAGAAAAAATGTTTTTATGATTTGATGTATTTTCAATTTATAATTTCACAAATTTTAGCGGTCTAGAAGTCGCAGTTTTTAAATAATATATTCCTTTTGGAAATTTACTTGTTGCAATTTTGAGTTCAGTTTTCTGTTGAACTTTCGTTTCAAAAATCTTCTGCCCTAATTGGTTGTATATGATTATCGATGTTATTTCTTCGGATAAATGTAAACTTAAAAAATCAGAAACCAAATTCGAACCTATAAATTTAATAGGATTAACACTTTTAGTTACTGACAACGTATTTTCAGGAGTTTCCAATTCTAAAGAAATGGGCAAATGATCACTAAAAAAATACAACGCATCTCTTAAATTTTTCGAATATTCTCCAGTGCAATCAAAATTATTAACAGATGAATTGTAGCAGTTTTTATTGTTACCAATGGTTTTGTAACTATTTTCAACAAAATACAGTGTTGAATTTGTTTTTAAATTTTCGGACATCATAATGAAATCAAAACGATCATCCATTCCACCTCCAGCACCATCACCATTTAGTTGTGATGATCTTGTGGATTGTGAATGCACGTCAGCAAATGACGAATTGTTCCAAAAATAGGTATTGTTAAAATTGTCTTCATTAAAATAATCAACCCCATTTTCAGGAAAAGGTGGGCATAATCTATTAATAGGATCTATTATTTTGATTGAATTTGAAGTGTCAATTAATTTTAAAAATCCTTCTTCATTACTGGTATAAAAATTAAAATCGCCTGCGAATAAAATGTTACTATTGTTAGGTAATTTGTCCAATTCAGCAACAAAACGTTCAACAGATTGTAATCTGTCCATTCTATTGTTAAAGCCTGTTGAGGCTTTTAAATGAGTCACAAAAACCTCAATTTTGATTGGATTTATTTCTATATTTTCAGTGTTGATTTTAAATGTGTAATGATTAATGTCTCTTACGTTTGTCGTAATAACTTGATTTGCTAATAAAGTCAGTTTTTCGGAATTGTAATACACCATTTGTGACAAATCTTTTGCAGGCGATTGCACAATTCTGTAAGGTGCTTTTTTGAAATTTGCGTTGAAAGGAATAATGGCATTTTCAAAAAGATAATCAGAAGCTGGCTCATTTTTTATTTCACAAATCATGAATAAATCTGGCTGAACAGTTTCTAAAATTGTTTGTAAATACGGCGTTTTTTCTTGACTTACAATATCAATCGTATAATTTAAGGTATTGTAAAATAGTGTTTTAATTCTTGTTTGAGAAAACAAACAAGAACTTAAAATCACAAAAAAAACAACGAGCTGTTTTCTTAAAAAGTACATTAAAAGTTTGGTTTTAACTTGTATTTCTCGTAGAATTTATTGAAATGTTCTACAGCTTCATCAGCAGTATCAACCAATCTAAAAAGATTTAAATCTTCTTCTTTAATGTTTCCTTCAGCAATCAAAGTGTCTTTGATCCAATCAATCAATCCACTCCAAAATTTCTTACCAACCAAAACAATTGGAAAACGACCAATTTTTTTTGTTTGAATTAAGGTAATGGCTTCAAAAAGTTCGTCCATAGTTCCAAAACCTCCAGGCATTACCACAAATCCCTGTGAATATTTTACAAACATTACTTTTCTTACAAAAAAGTAATCGAAATCTAAACTCTTTCCTTTGTCAATCCAAGGATTGTCATGCTGTTCAAAAGGCAATTCAATATTCAATCCTACAGATAAACCTTTGCCTCTGTGAGCACCTTTATTTCCAGCTTCCATAATTCCAGGACCACCACCAGTAATTACTCCAAATCCACTTTGCGTTAATTTGAAAGCAATTTCTTCTGCTAAAATATAATATGGATTGTCAGGTTTGGTTCTTGCTGATCCAAAAATAGAAACACAAGGACCAATTTTACTCAAAGTTTCATAACCTTCAACAAACTCAGCCATGATTTTAAAAATCGCCCAAGAATCGTTTGTTTTTATTTCATTCCAAGTTTTTTGTTGGAGTCTTTCTCTTATTTTTCTGTCGTCATTTGTCATAAATTCTGATTTTTTAAAACGTCTAAATTAATTCTTTTTTCAAAAAAGCAGCCGTATAACTTTTTTTGTTTTCAGCAACTTCTTCAGGAGTTCCTGTACATAAAATTGTGCCACCTTTTTTACCACCCTCCAAACCTACATCAATAATATGATCTGCCAATTTTATGACATCTAAATTGTGTTCGATAATCAATACAGTATTTCCTTTGTTGGCGAGTTTGTTTAATACTTCCATCAACACACGAATGTCTTCAAAATGCAAGCCAGTTGTGGGTTCGTCTAAAATATAAAACGTATTTCCAGTATCTTTTTTTGATAATTCTGATGCTAATTTTATTCTTTGTGCTTCACCACCAGAAAGTGTGGTAGATTGTTGTCCAAGAGTGATATAACCCAAACCAACATCTTTAATAGTTTTTAATTTTCGATGAATTTTAGGGATATTTTCAAAAAAAACAGTGGCGTCTTCAATGGTCATATTAAGGATATCAGCAATTGATTTTCCTTTGTATCGAACTTCCAAAGTTTCTCTATTGAAACGCATTCCTTGACAAGTTTCACATTCTACATGCACATCTGGCAAAAAATTCATTTCTATAATTCGAACTCCTGCACCTTCGCAAGTTTCACAACGTCCGCCTTTAACATTGAATGAAAAGCGTCCAGGTTTGTAACCACGAATGGAAGCTTCAGGAGTTTGAGCAAATAAAGTTCTGATTTCATCAAAGGTTTTGGTGTATGTTGCAGGGTTTGAACGCGGTGTTCTTCCAATTGGCGATTGATCAATGTCAATTACTTTGTCAATATGTTCTAAACCTTCAATTTTTTTGTAAGGCATTGGTTTTTTTACACCTTTGTATATGTATTCGTTCAGAATAGGATACAAGGTTTCGTTTATTAAGGTAGATTTTCCACTTCCAGAAACTCCTGTCACACAAATCATTTTTCCCAAAGGAAACTCAACTGACACATTTTTTAAATTATTTCCTGATGCACCTTTTAGTTTGATGAATTTTCCATTGCCTTCACGTCTTTTTGTAGGAACTTTAATTTTCTTTCTTTCAGTCAAGTAATCTGCAGTTAAGGTGTAATGTGTTTTTAGTTCTGTAAAAGTTCCTTCACTTACAATTTGACCTCCATGTCTTCCAGCTTCAGGACCAATATCTATCACATAATCAGCATGTTCAATCATGTCTTTGTCGTGTTCAACAACCAAAACTGAGTTGCCAATATCGCGTAATTTTACCAAAGAATCAATCAGTTTTTGATTGTCACGTTGATGTAAACCAATACTTGGTTCATCCAAAATATATAGAACACCCACTAATTGTGAACCAATTTGTGTTGCTAAACGAATACGTTGTGCTTCACCACCAGAAAGCGATTTTGACGTTCTATCTAAAGTTAAATATTCCAAGCCAACATCCACCAAAAATTGAATTCTAGTGCGAATTTCCTTTAAAATTTCGGAGGCTATTTGTTGCTGTTTAGGAGATAGTTTTTTTTCAATATTTTCAAACCAAGTAGCTAATTCAGTAATGTCCATTTGCACCAAATCACTGATGTTTTTATCCGTGATTTTAAAGTGAAGCGCTTCTTTTTTTAAACGTTTTCCTTCGCAAGTTGTACAGGTTATTTCGTCCATAAAACCATTTGCCCAACGTTTTATACTGGTGCTTTCTGCGTTATTGTATTGATTTTGAATGAATGAGATGATGCCTTCAAAATCAATTTTATAATTTCGGGTAACACCAACAGTTTTAGAAGTAATTTGAAAAGACTCATTGCCGCCGTTCAAAATCATATCCAAAGCTTCTTTTGGAATATCTTTGATAGCATCCGTTAATTTGAATTTGTAACGCTCAGCTATGTGTTCAATTTGTTTAAAAATCCAACTATTTTTTTGATCTCCTAAAGGAATAATTCCTCCATTTTTGATAGAAATTGCATCATTAGGAATCACTTTTTGCAAGTTGATTTCATTGGTAATTCCCAATCCATTACAAGTTTCACAAGCACCTTTTGGAGAGTTGAAAGAAAATGTGTTTGGTTCAGGATTTGGGTATGCAATTCCGGTTTCAGGACACATCAATTCTCTACTAAAATAACGTGGTTGATTTTCATCAATCGCAAGTACCATCATAATATTATCTCCAGCATACATAGCTGTTTTGATGGTTTCTTCTAACCGTTTTTCAGAGGCAGAATTCACCAATAATCGATCAATTACCACTTCAATATCATGTGTTTTATAACGATCTAAACGCATGTCTTTTTCAATATCTCTGATTTCGCCATCAACACGAACTTTTAAAAAGCCTTGTTTGGAAATTTGTTCAAAAAGCTCTCTGTAATGTCCTTTTCTCGATTTGATTAAAGGTGCTAAAACTGCAATTTTTTTATCTGTAAAATCACTTAAAATCAATTCTTTTATTTGCTCGTCAGAATAGCTAACCATCTTTTTTCCAGTATTATAGGAATAAGCATCAGCAGCTCTTGCAAATAATAAACGTAAAAAATCGTAGATTTCAGTAATTGTTCCAACTGTAGATCTTGGACTTTTATTGGTGGTTTTTTGTTCAATAGAAATAACTGGCGAAAGGCCTTCAATTTTATCTACATCAGGTCTTTCTAATCCTCCTAAAAATTGACGAGCGTAGGCAGAAAATGTCTCAATGTAGCGTCTTTGGCCTTCAGCATAAATGGTGTCAAATGCCAATGATGATTTTCCACTGCCGCTTAAACCTGTTATTACAACCAATTTTTCGCGTGGAATTTTTACGTCAATATTTTTTAAGTTATGAACTCTTGCTCCATAAACTTCTATGTACTCTTGGTCTTTCAAAAAAATGCGGTTTTTTAAAGAAAAACGCAAAGTTACTTAATATAAAATCAATTTTAAATGAAAAATAATCAACAAATAAATGGATTGTACTATCTTGCATCCAAAAGAAATATTATGAATTTTATGCATTCTATCCGCTATTTTTTTGAACGTCATGGTTTTGGCGTTTTCACAAGATTGGCTGATAGGTTGGGAATGAGAGCAAAAAATGTTCGAATCTATTTTATTTATGTGACTTTTTTCACAGTTGGATTGTCTTTTGGATTTTATTTGACTTTAGCGTTTTTAATAAAATTAAAAGATTTAATTTACACCAAAAGAAGTTCTGTTTTTGATTTGTAAAAAATTGAATTATTGTTTTAAATGAAAAAAATTGTAATCACTGGGAGTAATGGATTATTAGGGCAATCTTTATTGAAATTATTGCTTAAAGAAAAAAACAATTATGAAGTTTATGGTTTTTCAAAAGGAGAAAATAGGAGCGGAAGAACTGATTTTAATTATGTCTCTATAGATATTACTGACGAAGAAAATCTTAAAAAAACTTTATTAAAAGTAAAACCTGACGCGATCATAAATACGGCAGCAATGACTCAAGTAGATGATTGTGAAATCTATAAAGAGACATGTGATATTTTAAATATTGATGTTGTTAAATGGTTGAAAGAAACATCTGAAATCATTAATTGTCATTTAATCCATTTATCAACTGATTTTATATTTGATGGTGAAAAGGGCTATTACAGAGAAACTGACAAAGCAAATCCATTGAGTTATTACGGAAGGTCAAAAGTAAAATCAGAAGAAATTTTACAAGAATCAAATATCGATTTTACCATTATAAGAACTATTTTGGTTTACGGAAAAGTGTTTGATATGAGTAGAACGAACATTGTACTTTGGGTAAAAGAAATGCTTGAAAATGGAAAAGAAATAACAATTGTTAACGATCAATTCAGAATGCCAACTTTTGTAGATGATTTAGCGCTTTCGTGCAAATTAGCAGTTGATAAACAGGCAACAGGTATTTTTCATATTTCTTCTACAAAATTGATGAGTGTTTTTGAAATTGTGCAAGAAATAGCCAATGTTTTTGAATTGGATTTAAATCTAATCAAGCCAACATCATCTCATATATTAAATCAAAAAGCAAAAAGACCGCCAAAAACGGGTTTTGATGTCTCAAAAGCCAAATCAATTTTAGGGATAAATCTGCAAACTTTTGAAGAAGATTTGCGAAGATTTAAAGATATCTTATCATTAAATTGATATTTCGTAATAAAAAGTTGTGATAAGGGCTTTTTTTTAAGATATTGCGTGCTCAATTAAGAATCATAAAAATCATTTAGAATATAGTATTATGAAGAAAAAACTTCTATCGTTATTATTTTTAGTAGCTCCATTTTTTATTTTTTCGCAAGAAAAAGGTTTAGATGAAAAAATCAATGATGCATTCATGCCAATCGCTTCTTGGTGGGAAGGATTTGTTTTAACAACAGTACCATTAGGATCTTACAATGTGCCCTTTGTAGTGCTTTTATTAGTTGGTGGAGCCACTTTTTTTACAATATATTTTAGGTTTCCGAGCATTACAAAATTCGGAACTGCAATAAGAACAGTAAGAGGTAAGTATGTTGATATTGAAAAGCATGGAGTAGATAAATTGTATAATAATGACGAGACATTAGGTGTTGAGGATATTAAAGACACTATTCGTGATGAAAGTGCTCATGGTGAGGTTTCTCATTTTCAAGCTCTAGCAACAGCTGTATCAGGAACAGTGGGATTGGGGAATATTGCAGGAGTGGCAGTAGCTATCGGTTTAGGAGGTCCAGGTGCCACTTTTTGGATGATTATTTGTGGTTTGTTAGGAATGTCAACCAAATTTGTTGAATGTACTTTAGGAGTTAAATATAGAGATGTTGGACCTGATGGTACAGTTTATGGAGGGCCAATGTACTACTTGTCTAAAGGTTTGAAAGAAAGAGGTTTTACAACTTTTGGTAAAATATTAGGGGTTCTTTTTGCTGTGCTTTGTGTTGGTGCTTCTTTTGGTGGAGGTAATGCATTTCAATCAAATCAAGCAGCAGTTCAAATTAGCTCATTATTAAAATTAAATTCTGGTTCTGACGGTGTGATTATCGGAATTTGTTTGGCAATTTTAGTCGGAATTGTGATTATTGGTGGAATTAAAAGAATTGCAAAAATTACTGAAAAAATAGTCCCTTTTATGGCAGGGATTTACATCTTAGCTTCATTAGTCATTATTATTGCTAACTTTAGCGATATTGGCTTGGCATTTACCATTATTTTTGAAGGAGCTTTTACGCCAATGGCTGGATTGGGTGGTTTAGTTGGAGTATTGATTGTTGGTTTTCAAAGAGCGGCATTTTCAAACGAAGCAGGTGCAGGTTCAGCTGCAATTGCACACTCAGCTGTAAGAACTAAATATCCAGCATCAGAAGGTGTTGTGGCGCTTTTAGAACCTTTTATTGATACCGTTGTGATTTGTACAATGACTGCACTTGTTATTGTGTTTTTCAATATTGATGGTACAAATGTTCAAAGTGTATTCAATTACAGTGCAGAAACAAGTAGTGTAATTTTAAACGCTGATGGGCGTTCTATAGGAGGGGTAGATTTAACTTCTATGGCTTTTGATTCTGTGATTCCTCATTTTTCTTATATACTAACTATTGCCATTGTTTTATTTGCTTTTTCAACGATGATTTCATGGTCTTACTACGGTTTACAAGCTTGGAAATTTTTATTTGGAAAAACCAAAACAGCTGATATAGTTTATAAATTATTATTCTTAGTTTTTGTTGTCATTGGAGCAGGAGCAACTTTAGATGCGGTTATTAAATTCTCAGATGCTATGATTTTGGCACTGGTATTTCCAAATATGATTGGTTTATTTTTCCTTTATCCAAAAGTAAAGCAAGAAATGAATCGCTATTTGAATGCAATTTCAATTAAAAAAGAAGCAATTGAAGAGGGAGCTATTGATGTGACAAAACACATGTAATTTTCTTAAAATGATAAATTTTACATCCCATTTCTGGTACCACAAAAGCCAAAAAAATGGGATTTTTTTATTGGCAATTCTCATCATTTGCCTTCAAGCATTCATTTTTCTAGATGTTTTTTCATCCGAAGAAAAAATAGCCAAAAAAACTCCTGAAGTTCTGGCATTTCAGCATCAAATAGATAGTTTGAAAATGATTGCTATCGAAAATAGAAAACCTAAAATATTTCCTTTCAATCCCAATTATATTACCGATTTTAAAGGCGAACAATTAGGCATGTCTTTAGAAGAAATTGATAGACTGCTAGCTTTCAGAAAAACAGGGAAATTTATCAATTCAAAAAATGATTTTCAAAAAGTAACAAAGATTTCAGACAGTTTGTTGGCGAAAATTGCACCATTTTTCAAGTTTCCTGATTGGGTAGAAAAGCAAAATTCACATCAAAAAGAAAATTCATTTTCAGAGAAATTCACGTATCAAAACTACAAGAAAACAGCAAAAAGTGATTTGTCAACCAACGATCTAAATAAAGCAACTGCAACAGATTTGCAATACATTTCAGGAATTGGAGAAAAAATAGCAGAACGTATTATTCAGTATCGTTCTAAATTACAAGGATTTACTTTCAAAGAACAATTGTATGAAGTTTGGGGTTTACAAAAAGAAATTGCAGATAAAACCCTAGAAACCTTTATTATCAAACAAAAACCAATTATCAAAACTGTTAATATTAATTCATTATCTTTCAAAGAGTTATTGCGAATTCCATATATGAATTATGAACTTTGCAGGAAAATTTTTGATTACAAAGACGAGGTAGCTGAAATTCAACAAATATCAGAATTAAAAAATATCAAGGATTTTCCATTAGATATATACAATAGATTAGTCTTATATTTGCACGCTGAATAATTAATTCAATTTTATCAAATGAATAGCATGTACTTTACAGAAGAACATCACGCATTTCGTGCGAGTTTTAAAGATTTTTTGCAGAAAGAAGTAGTTCCTCACATCGAAAAATGGGAACAAACAGGAACAATTGAACGCTTCATTTGGAAGAAATTTGGAGAAATGGGTTATTTCGGATTGTCAACTCCACAGGAATATGGTGGTTTAGATTTAGATCTTTTTTACACTGTAATTTTTTTAGAAGAATTACAAAAAGTAAATTCAGGTGGATTTGCAGCCGCAATGTGGGCACACGAATATCTAGCAATGACACATTTAAATAAAGAAGGAAGCGAAGCCATCAAACAAAAATATTTAGTACCAAGTGTTGAGGGTGATATGATTGGTTGTTTGTGTATTACAGAGCCTTTTGGAGGAAGTGATGTTGCAGGAATGCGTTCAACAGCCATCAAAAATGGAGATCATTATATATTGAATGGTTCAAAAACATTCATCACAAATGGAGTGTACTCTGATTATTTGATAATTGCTGCAAAAACAGATCCTTCTGATAAATATAAAGGAATCAGCATTTTTGTTGTTGATAGAAATACAAAAGGAATTTCAGCAACCAAATTGAATAAATTGGGTTGGAGAGCTTCTGATACTGGAGAAATCGCTTTTGATAATGTAAAGATTCCTGCTGAAAATTTATTAGGTGAAGAAGGAAAAGGCTTTCCTTATATCATGCAACATTTTGCATTAGAACGTTTAATTATGGGAATTAATGCACATGCAAGAGCAGAATTTGCCTTAGATTATGCTATTCATTATATGAAAGAGCGAGTTGCTTTTGGTAAGACAATTGATCAATTTCAGGCATTAAGGCATAAAATTGCAGAAATAGCAAGTCAGGTTGATATGTGTAAAGAGTATAATTATTCCATTGCGAAACGATTGAATGACGGTCAATATGTGGTGAAAGAAGCAAGCATGTCTAAGTTGTTATCAACCAAAATGGCTGATGAAGTAATTTATGATGCACTTCAATTATTAGGAGGTTATGGTTATATGGAAGATTATCCAATGGCACGATTGTTTCGCGATAGCAGATTAGGCCCAATAGGAGGAGGTACTTCTGAAATCTTGAAAGAGATTATCGCAAAAATGGTTATTGATAGTAAAGAGTATAAGCCAGCAACTTAAATGAATTCAGAGATTTAAAATGCTGAATTTGAAAAAAAACTTGATTCTTAATTCTAAAATCAAAATTAATTGTACCTTTGCAAACCAAAATTTAAATAACAACAGTAAATCTGTTTAAAATATAAAAGATACGTATGAAGGGAGGTGCTAACTTATGTTAATTATACCAGTAAAAGAAGGAGAGAATATAGATAGAGCTTTAAAACGTTACAAACGTAAATACGATCGTACAAAAACGATGAAACTTTTGCGTAACAATAAAAACTTTACAAAACCTTCAGTAGCAAAGAGAGCTCAAAAAATTAAAGCCTCTTACGTTCAAAGATTAAGAACACAAGAAGAAATAGGTTAGTAACTTACTAAAATGAACAAAAACTCGTATCAATATTTTGATACGAGTTTTTTTTTGATTGAAATTTTGTAAATTTACAGAAACCAAAACTTTTAAATTTTGATTGATTCATTTCTCGAATATTTGTTTCTTGAAAAAAAGTATTCAATAAATACAATATCTGCTTACAAAACGGATTTGTTAGCTTTTAAGGATTTTTGTGAAACAGATTTCAATGTCAATAATTTATCAGAAGTAGAATATCCAATAATCCGAAGTTGGATTGTGAATTTGGTACATCAAAAGATATCAAATAGGAGTATCAATCGTAAAATAACCTCTTTAAATTCTTTTTACAAGTTTTTGCAGAAAACTCACCAAATTGAAATAAATCCACTTTCAAAACACAAATCGCTAAAATCAGTTAATAAGTTACAAATACCATTTAGTGTAAAAGAAATTAATGATGCCATAAACAGTGTGTCAGAAAACTCCGATTTCAAATTGATTAGAAATAAATTAATTATAGAACTCTTATATTCAACAGGCGTCAGAAAATCTGAATTAATTCATATAAAGGAAAGCGATATTGATTTTGGTAATAAAACAGTAAAAGTTCTTGGAAAGAGAAATAAAGAACGATTTGTTCCGTTATTAGAATCAGTCATTGCAAAGATAAAACAATATCAAATTTTAAGAGATGAATTTTCAGAAGGTGCAGAGGAATTATTGATAACTGAAAATGGAAATAAATTAAGCAAATCACTTGTATACGGAGTTATAAATTCGTACTTTAGTAATGTCTCAACAAAGACAAAAAAAAGTCCTCATATTTTAAGGCATTCATTTGCGACACATTTGTTAAATGAAGGTGCAAATTTAAATTCGGTTAAAGAATTACTAGGGCATTCAAGTTTAGCCTCCACTCAAGTCTACACACACAATAGTCTTGAAGTTATTAAAAAAGTGTATAATCAAGCTCACCCTAGGAGTTTAAAAAAATAATATCTTATGAAAGTATTCACTCAATCAGTAAACTTTAATGCAGACAAAGATTTAATTAAGTATGTAGAAAAAAAGGCAAATCAATTGGTAAAGTTTCACGATAAAATTGTTGATGCCGAAGTATTTTTAAAAGTTCAAAACACCAGCGACAAGGAAAATAAAATAATAGAGATAAAATTAAACATTCCCGGAAGTGAGTTGATTGTAAAAAGAGAAACCAAAACTTTTGAAGAAGGTATCAATTTAGCTATAGATTCACTGAAAAGACAACTAAAAAAATCTAAAGAAAAAACAAGGGATTCTTTGATTTCATAAAAAAATAAAAATTATTACAAAAAGTTTCTCGAAATAAAAAAAACTTTATACATTTGCAATCCGTTAGAAATAGCGGATTGTTTTTTTGTAAAAAAGCCGATGTAGCTCAGCTGGCTAGAGCAGCTGATTTGTAATCAGCAGGTCGTGGGTTCGAGTCCCTCTATCGGCTCAAAAAAATAAAGTTCATTTACATAGTGAGATTTATCTTTTTTAGGGGAGATTCCAGAGCGGCCAAATGGGACGGACTGTAACTCCGTTGTTTTACGACTTCGCAGGTTCGAATCCTGCTCTCCCCACAAAAAAAATATTGCGAGAGTAGCTCAGTTGGTAGAGCTTCAGCCTTCCAAGCTGAATGTCGCCGGTTCGAACCCGGTCTCTCGCTCGAAATTAATTCCAACAAAAGCCGGTGTAGCTCAGTTGGTAGAGCGCATCCTTGGTAGGGATGAGGTCACGGGTTCAAATCCCGTCATTGGCTCATAGAGCATTTACAAGAGTATTATTAGACACTAAATATAACTTAAGAATTAAAATTAAATATTATGGCAAAAGGAACTTTTGACCGTTCGAAACCACACTTAAATATTGGTACAATCGGACACGTAGATCACGGTAAAACTACCTTAACAGCAGCTATCACTAAAGTATTAGCTGATAAAGGATATTCTGAAGCAAAATCTTTTGATCAAATTGATAACGCTCCAGAAGAAAAAGAAAGAGGTATTACAATCAACACTTCTCACGTAGAATATCAAACAGCTAATCGTCACTATGCTCACGTTGACTGTCCAGGTCACGCGGATTACGTTAAAAACATGGTAACTGGTGCTGCTCAAATGGACGGTGCTATTTTAGTAGTTGCTGCAACAGATGGTCCAATGCCACAAACTAGAGAGCACATCTTATTAGGTCGCCAAGTAGGTATTCCACGTATGGTTGTTTTCTTGAATAAAGTTGACATGGTTGATGATGAAGAGCTTTTAGAGTTGGTTGACATGGAGGTAAGAGAATTGTTGTCTTTCTATGAGTATGATGGAGATAATGGTCCTGTTATCCAAGGTTCTGCTTTAGGTGCTTTAAATGGTGAAGCAAAATGGGTTGATACTGTTATGGAATTAATGGATGCTTGTGATTCTTGGATTGAAGAGCCAGTTCGTGATATGGATAAGCCTTTCTTAATGCCAATCGAAGACGTATTCTCTATTACTGGTCGTGGAACTGTTGCTACAGGTCGTATCGAAACAGGTATTGCTAAAACTGGTGATCCAGTAGAAATTATTGGTATGGGTGCTGAGAAATTAACTTCTACTATTACTGGTATCGAAATGTTCCGTCAAATCCTTGATAGAGGTGAAGCAGGAGATAATGCTGGTATCTTATTAAGAGGTATTGCAAAAGAAGATATCAAAAGAGGAATGGTTATTTGTAAGCCAGGTTCAGTAAAACCTCATGCTAAATTTAAAGCTGAAGTTTACGTTCTTAAAAAAGAAGAAGGTGGTCGTCACACGCCATTCCACAATAACTATCGTCCACAGTTCTATGTAAGAACAACAGACGTTACAGGTACTATTACATTACCAGCTGGTGTTGAAATGGTAATGCCTGGTGATAACTTAACAATTAACGTCGATCTTCTTCAACCAATCGCATTAAACGTAGGTTTACGTTTTGCAATCCGTGAAGGTGGTAGAACAGTTGGAGCTGGTCAGGTAACTGAGATTTTAGACTAATTTTTTAGTTTTTCACTTAAAATATGAAGGTGTTCCGTTTTTTACGGAACACCTCTATTAATGATTAAGAAACGGGTTTAGCTCAGTTGGTAGAGCACTGGTCTCCAAAACCAGGTGTCGAGAGTTCGAGTCCCTCAACCCGTGCAAAATAAAAGTAACATGAACTTTATACAATATATCAAAGATTCTTTTGACGAGTTAAATAACAATATGACTTGGATATCAAAAGAAGATGCTCAAAAAACAACAGTTACTGTTGCTGTTTTTACGATTTTATTTGCATTGGCAGTTGCTGGTATTGATTTTGTTTTTCAAACTGGATTAGATAACTTTTTTAAATTATTTTAAGAAAATAAGATTATGACTGATTCTGTAATGAAATGGTATGTTGTTAGAGCTATTGGCGGACAAGAGAACAAAGTAAAATCTTACATTGAAACTGAAATTTCAAGAGTTGGATTATCTGATTTTGTAAGTCAAGTAATTGTTCCTACAGAAAAAGTTGTTCAAATTAGAAATGGGAAAAAGGTAAATAGAGAAAAAGTTTATTTTCCTGGATATATCATGATAGAAGCAAATCTATCTGGAGAAGTTCCTCACGTAATTAGATCTATTACTGGAGTGATTGGTTTTCTTGGAGAAACAAAAGGCGGTGATCCTGTTCCAATGAGAAGATCAGAAGTTAATAGAATGCTTGGTAAAGTTGATGAACTTTCTGTACAAGATGAAAATATTGCGATTCCTTTTAATGTAGGAGAAACAGTAAAAGTTATTGATGGACCATTCAACGGTTTTGATGGTACTATTGAAAAAGTAAATGAAGAAAAGCGAAAACTTGAAGTAATGGTAAAGATTTTTGGAAGAAAAACACCATTAGAATTGAGTTATATGCAAGTAGAAAAGATATAAGTGTTACATATTATATACCGATTTGTTTTTTAGCTTCCAATTTTAAAACAGGTCACTAAACATTTTTATAATGGCAAAGGAAATTAGTAAATTAGTTAGATTACAAGTAAAGGGAGGTGCAGCGAATCCATCGCCACCGGTTGGACCTGCTTTAGGATCTGCTGGAGTTAACATTATGGAATTCTGTAAACAGTTCAATGCAAGAACGCAAGACAAACAAGGAAAAGTTGTTCCTGTTGTGATTACTGTTTACAAAGACAAATCATTTGAATTTGTTACCAAAACAGCTCCTGCAGCATTACAATTACTAGAAGCAGCCAAGGTCAAAAGTGGTTCGGGTGAACCAAATAGAAAGAAAGTAGCATCTGTTACTTGGGATCAAATCAAAGTTATCGCAGAAGACAAAATGGCAGATTTAAATGCTTTTGAATTGACTTCAGCAATGAAAATGATTGCAGGTACAGCTCGTTCTATGGGATTAACAGTAACTGGTGTTGCACCAAATTAATCTTTATAAAAAAGTAGTAAAATGGCAAAATTAACAAAAAAGCAAAAAGAAGCTCACGCAAAAATTGATAAGTCTAAATCTTATGATTTGGCAGCAGCTTCATCGCTAGTCAAAGAAATTACTAATGTAAAGTTTGATGCATCAGTAGATATTGCAATTCGTTTAGGTGTTGACCCAAGAAAAGCAAATCAAATGGTGAGAGGTGTTGTTACACTTCCTCATGGAACAGGTAAAGACGTAAAAGTTTTAGCATTAGTTACTCCAGATAAAGAAGCAGAAGCTAAAGAAGCTGGCGCTGATTATGTTGGATTAGATGAATATCTTCAAAAAATTAAAAACGGTTGGACCGATGTTGATGTTATTATTACATTACCAAGTGTAATGGGTAAATTAGGTCCTTTAGGAAGAATTTTAGGTCCTAGAGGTTTAATGCCAAACCCAAAAACTGGTACTGTAACAATGGATGTTGCAAAAGCAGTTCAAGAGGTGAAAGCTGGGAAAATCGATTTTAAAGTTGATAAAACTGGTATCGTTCATGCTGCAATAGGAAAAGTATCTTTTGATGCTGAGAAAATTGCAGAAAACGCAAAAGAAATTTTACAAACTGTTATTAAATTGAAACCAACCACTGCAAAAGGAACGTATTTAAGAAGTATCCATATTTCTAGTACAATGAGTCCTGCTGTAATTGTTGATGTTAAAACTGTTTAATACGTTAAAACTTAGAATTATGACTAGAGAAGAGAAATCACAAGTAATACAAGATTTAACTACAACATTAGCAGATACAAATACAATTTATCTAGCAGATATTTCTGGAATGGATGCATTAACAACCTCTAACTTACGTAGAGCTTGTTTTAAAGCAGGAATCCAATTATCAGTTGTAAAAAATACATTACTAGCGAAAGCAATGGAAGCTTCAGACAAGGATTTTGGAGCATTACCATCAGTATTAAAAGGCAATACATCCATAATGATTGCAGAGTCTTCAAATGCTCCTGCAAAACTAATCAAGGAATTCAGAAAGAAAACTAAAAATAAACCTATTTTAAAAGGTGCATTTGCAGAAGAATCTGTTTACATTGGTGATGATCAATTAGATGCTCTTATTGAAATTAAATCAAAAGATCAACTACTTGGAGAACTTATTGGATTATTACAATCGCCAGCGAAAAACGTTGTTTCAGCGTTGCAATCTGGTGGACAAAAACTTTCAGGAATTGTTAAAACATTATCTGAAAAATAATTAAGCGCACAAATAAACTATAATAAACAAAAATTTTTAAAAACAATTAAAATGGCAGATTTAAAAGATTTCGCAGAGCAATTAGTTAACTTAACAGTAAAAGAAGTTAACGAATTAGCTAAAATTTTAAAAGACGAGTATGGTATTGAGCCAGCAGCAGCAGCAGTAGCAGTAGCAGCAGGTCCTGCAGCAGGTGGTGGAGAAACAGCTGAAGCTGAAGAGCAAACAGAATTCACAGTTATCTTAAAAGACGCTGGTGCTTCTAAATTAGCAGTTGTTAAATTGGTTAAAGAATTAACTGGTTTAGGATTGAAAGAAGCTAAAGGTGTTGTTGATAGTGCTCCTGCACCAGTAAAAGAAGGCGTTTCTAAAGATGAGGCTAACAGCCTTAAAGTAGCTTTAGAAGAAGCTGGAGCTGTAGTAGAGCTTAAGTAATCACTTATCCCGCTTTATTTTTTAAAGCGGGAAAACAAATTTAGGTTTAGGTACTAAAACGCAGGTTTTAGTCCTAAACCATTTTGTGTATATATTCGTTCTTTATTTTAATTCAGATTTTAATCAAAAATATATTCTCTTTTGGCAACGAAAAACACTACTGAAAGAATCAACTTCGCAACTTCTCAAATGATTAAAGAATATCCAGACTTTTTGGATATTCAGGTTAAATCTTTCCAAGATTTTTTCCAACTTCAAACTAAAGCAGAAGAAAGAGGTGAAGAAGGTTTGTACAAAACCTTCATGGATAACTTTCCAATTACAGACACAAGAAATCAATTTGTACTCGAATTTTTAGATTATTTCGTTGATCCTCCTAGATACAGTATTCAAGAATGTATTGAAAGAGGTTTAACATACAGTGTGCCGTTAAAAGCACGTCTAAAATTATTTTGTACAGACCCAGAGCACGAAGATTTCGAAACTATTGTTCAAGATGTCTATCTTGGTACAATTCCTTATATGACAAACTCAGGTACCTTTGTTATCAATGGTGCTGAGCGTGTTGTTGTTTCTCAATTACACAGATCTCCAGGTGTATTTTTTGGTCAATCTTTCCATGCAAATGGAACAAAGTTGTACTCAGCTAGGGTAATTCCTTTTAAAGGTTCTTGGATCGAGTTTGCAACAGATATTAATCAAGTAATGTATGCTTACATTGATAGAAAGAAAAAATTACCAGTAACCACATTATTCAGAGCCATTGGTTTTGAAAGAGATAAAGATATTTTAGAAATTTTTGATCTTGCAGAAGAAGTAAAAGTTTCTAAAGCTGGATTGAAAAAAGTTTTAGGACGTAAATTAGCAGCTAGAGTTTTAAAAACTTGGCATGAAGATTTCGTGGATGAAGATACAGGTGAAGTAGTATCAATTGAAAGAAATGAAATCATTTTTGATCGTGATACAATTTTAGATAAAGATCATGTAGATGAAATCATAGAATCTGGTGCTAAAACTATCTTGTTACACAAAGAAGATAATCAGCAAGCAGATTATGCTATTATTCACAATACATTACAAAAAGATCCAACAAACTCTGAAAAAGAGGCTGTTGAACATATTTATAGACAATTACGTAATGCAGAACCACCAGATGAGGAAACTGCAAGAGGTATTATTGATAAATTATTTTTCTCTGAACAACGTTATAATTTAGGCGAAGTTGGTCGTTTTAGAATGAACACCAAACTTGGTTTAGATATTAACATGGATGAGAAAGTATTGACAAGAGTTGATATCATTACCATTATTAAGTATTTGATTGAGTTAATCAATTCAAAAGCTGAGGTGGATGATATTGATCACTTATCAAACAGACGTGTAAGAACTGTTGGTGAACAATTAGCAGGTCAATTTGGTGTTGGTTTAGCACGTATGGCAAGAACCATTCGTGAGCGTATGAACGTTCGTGATAACGAAGTGTTTACACCAATCGATTTGATCAATGCTAAAACATTATCATCAGTAATCAATTCTTTCTTTGGTACAAACCAGTTATCTCAGTTCATGGATCAAACAAATCCGTTAGCAGAGATTACCCACAAACGTAGATTATCTGCATTAGGACCTGGAGGTTTATCAAGAGAAAGAGCAGGTTTTGAGGTTCGTGACGTTCACTATACACATTATGGACGTTTGTGTCCAATTGAAACTCCTGAGGGACCAAATATCGGTTTGATTTCTTCACTTTCTGTTTTTGCAAAAGTGAACAATTTAGGATTTATTGAAACTCCATACCGTAAAGTTGAAAACGGAGCAGTTGTAGGTGATGATTTGATTTATTTAAGTGCAGAGGAAGAAGAAGGAAAGAAAATAGCACAATCAAATTTAGAGTTGAATGCTGATGGAACTTTTGTTTCTGATAGAGTTATTGCTCGTGAAGAAGGAGATTTCCCTGTAGTTTCTCCAGATGTAATTGATTATATGGACGTTGCTCCAAATCAAATTGCTTCGATTTCTGCGTCATTAATTCCATTTTTGGAACACGATGATGCAAACCGTGCTTTGATGGGATCAAACATGATGCGTCAAGCAGTTCCATTATTACGTCCTGAAGCTCCAATTGTTGGTACAGGATTAGAAAGAAGAGTTGCAAAAGATTCTCGTATTTTGATCAATGCTGAAAGAGAAGGAGTTGTAGAATACGTTGATGCCAACAAAATTGTTATCAAATACGATCGTTCAGAAGAAGAAAAATTAGTAAGTTTTGATTCTGATGAAGTAACCTATAATTTGATAAAATTCAGAAAAACCAACCAAGGAACATCAATCAACTTGAAACCAATTGTAAAAAGAGGTGATAGAGTAACTGAAGGACAAGTTCTTTGTGAAGGCTATGCAACACAACAAGGAGAATTAGCTTTAGGAAGAAACATGAAAGTTGCTTTCATGCCTTGGAAAGGATACAACTTCGAGGATGCAATTGTAATTTCTGAAAGAGTAGTTCGTGAAGATATTTTTACGTCTATTCATATTGATGAATATTCATTGGATGTTCGTGATACCAAATTAGGGTCAGAAGAATTAACGAATGATATTCCGAACGTTTCTGAAGAAGCTACTAAAGATTTGGATGAAAACGGAATGATTCGTATTGGAGCAGAAGTAAATCCTGGTGATATCTTAATTGGTAAAATCACACCAAAAGGAGAATCTGATCCAACTCCCGAAGAAAAATTATTACGTGCCATTTTTGGTGACAAAGCAGGTGATGTAAAAGATGCATCATTAAAAGCTTCACCATCGTTAAGAGGAGTAGTAATTGATAAAAAATTATTCAAAAGAGCTGTTAAAGATAAAAACAAGAGAATTAAAGATAAAGAAGCAGTTGCTGCATTAGAGGCATCTTTCATATCAAAATTCGAAGCTCTAAAAGATCAATTAGTTGAAAAATTATTCAACTTAGTAAGCGGAAAAACATCTCAAGGAATCTATAATGATTTGGGTGAGGAAGTATTGCCAAAAGGTAAAAAGTACACTCAAAAAATGCTAAACTCTGTAGATGATTATGTTCACTTATCAGGTTCTTGGACAACTGATGATGATTTAAATGTTTTAGTAGGAGAATTAATTCACAACTACAAAATTAAAGTAAATGACTTGCAAGGAAATCTTCGTCGTGAGAAATTTACCATTTCAGTTGGGGATGAATTACCAGCAGGAATTTTAAAACTTGCCAAAATTTACATTGCTAAAAAGCGTAAATTAAAAGTAGGTGATAAAATGGCTGGACGCCATGGAAACAAAGGTATTGTTGCTCGTATTGTAAGAGCAGAAGATATGCCGTTCTTAGAAGACGGAACACCAGTTGATATTGTTTTAAATCCATTAGGTGTACCTTCTCGTATGAATATTGGTCAGATTTATGAAACAGTTCTTGGATGGGCTGGTCAAAAATTAGACAAAAAGTTTGCAACACCAATTTTTGATGGAGCATCTTTAGACGAGATCAACAAATATACAGATGAAGCAGGCGTGCCAAGATTTGGTCATACCTACCTATATGATGGTGGTACTGGAAAACGTTTTGATCAACCTGCAACTGTTGGGGTAATTTATATGATTAAGTTAGGACACATGATTGATGATAAAATGCACGCGCGTTCTATTGGTCCTTACTCATTAATTACTCAACAACCTTTAGGAGGTAAAGCTCAATTTGGTGGTCAACGTTTTGGAGAGATGGAAGTTTGGGCATTAGAGGCTTATGGAGCATCTAGTATCCTAAGAGAAATCTTAACTGTAAAATCTGATGATGTAATGGGTAGAGCTAAAACTTACGAAGCTATCGTAAAAGGCGAACCAATGCCAGAACCAGGTTTACCAGAGTCATTTAACGTATTAATGCACGAATTGAGAGGTTTGGGCTTAGACGTAAGATTAGAAGAATAATTTTTTATAGTTAATGGTTGATAGTTTTTAGTTGGTAGTTTCAAAACCAACTAAAAACTAAAGACTAAAAACTAAAGACTATAACAAGACATGACAAGAAAACAAGAAAAGTACACCGTAAAAAAGTTTAATAAAATCTCTATAGGTTTAGCGTCTCCTGAATCTATTTTAGAAGTTTCTAAAGGAGAGGTTTTAAAACCAGAAACGATTAATTACCGTACACACAAACCAGAGAGAGATGGTTTGTTTTGTGAGCGAATTTTTGGTCCTGTAAAAGACTATGAATGTGCTTGCGGAAAATATAAAAGAATTCGATACAAAGGAATTGTATGTGATCGATGTGGAGTTGAAGTTACCGAAAAGAAAGTTCGTAGAGATAGAGTTGGTCACATCAATTTAGTAGTTCCTGTTGCGCACATTTGGTACTTTAGATCATTGCCTAATAAAATGGGATACCTTTTAGGATTGCCATCTAAAAAATTAGACATGATTATTTACTACGAGCGTTACGTAGTAATTCAAGCAGGTATTGCAAAAAATGCTGACGGTGAACCGTTACGTAAATTAGATTTCTTAACAGAAGAAGAATATTTAGATATTTTAGACAGTCTTCCAAAAGAAAATCAATATTTAGACGATTCAGATCCAAACAAGTTTATTGCTAAAATGGGTGCTGAATGTTTAATCGATTTATTAGCAAGAATTGATTTGGATGCATTGTCATTCGAATTAAGACACAAAGCAAATACGGAGTCTTCTAAACAACGTAAAACGGAAGCTTTAAAAAGATTGAATGTTGTTGAGGCGTTTAGAGAATCTGTTTTAAACAGAGAAAATAAACCTGAGTGGATGATTATGAAAGCAATTCCAGTAATCCCACCAGAGTTACGTCCATTAGTGCCTTTAGATGGTGGTCGTTTTGCAACTTCCGATTTGAATGATTTGTACAGAAGAGTAATCATCCGTAACAATCGTTTAAAAAGATTGGTTGAAATTAAAGCTCCTGAGGTAATTTTACGTAATGAAAAACGTATGTTGCAAGAATCTGTAGATTCATTATTTGACAACACACGTAAATCATCTGCTGTAAAAACAGAATCTAACAGACCTTTAAAATCATTATCTGATTCCTTAAAAGGAAAACAAGGACGTTTCCGTCAAAACTTATTAGGAAAACGTGTTGATTATTCAGCTCGTTCTGTAATTGTTGTTGGACCAGAATTGAAAATGCATGAATGTGGATTGCCAAAAGATATGGCAGCAGAATTGTACAAACCATTTGTAATCAGAAAGTTGATTGAAAGGGGTATTGTAAAAACTGTAAAATCTGCAAAGAAAATTATTGATAGAAAAGAACCAGTTGTTTGGGATATTTTAGAAAATGTAATTAAAGGTCACCCAGTATTACTAAACAGGGCTCCAACGTTACACAGACTTGGTATTCAGGCATTTCAACCAAAATTAATTGAAGGAAAAGCTATTCAATTACACCCATTAGTGTGTACTGCTTTCAACGCCGATTTTGATGGTGACCAAATGGCTGTTCATTTACCTCTAGGACCAGAGGCTATATTAGAAGCTCAAATTTTAATGTTGGCTTCTCACAATATCCTAAATCCTGCAAATGGTGCTCCTGTAACTGTACCTTCTCAAGACATGGTTCTTGGTTTGTACTATATGACAAAAGAAAGACTTTCTACTCCTGAGGTAAAAGTGAAAGGAGAAGGCTTAACTTTCTATTCTCCTGAAGAAGTTACGATTGCTTTCAATGAAGAAAAAGTAGACTTGAACGCAAGCATCAAAGTAAGAACACAAGATATTGATGATAAAGGAAATCAAGTAACTAAAATTATCAAAACTACTGTTGGTAGAGTTTTGTTTAATGAGGTTGTTCCTGCTGAAGCTGGTTTCGTAAATGAAGTACTTACTAAGAAAAACTTACGTGGAATTATTGGTAAAATTTTAAAAGTTACTGACATTCCTACTACTGGAAAATTCTTAGATGAAATTAAAAATATGGGATTCAAATTTGCCTTCCAAGGTGGATTGTCCTTCTCTTTAGGTGATATCATTATTCCTGAAGAAAAATATAAGATGATTGCTGAGGCTAATGAAGAAGTAGATATCATTGTTACAAACTATAACATGGGTATGTTAACGCAAAAAGAGCGTTACAATCAGGTAATTGATGTTTGGGGATCAACCAACAATAGATTGACTGAATTATCTATGAAAAACTTACGTGAAGATAAGCAAGGGTTTAACTCAGTATATATGATGCTTGATTCTGGTGCAAGGGGTTCTAAAGAACAAATTCGTCAGTTAACAGGTATGCGTGGTCTGATGGCAAAACCTAAAAAATCTACCGCAAGTGGAGGTGAAATTATTGAAAATCCAATTCTTTCTAACTTTAAAGAAGGATTATCAATCTTAGAATACTTTATCTCAACGCACGGAGCACGTAAAGGTTTGGCGGATACAGCTTTAAAAACTGCGGATGCTGGATATTTGACTAGAAGATTGGTTGACGTTTCTCAAGACGTAATCATTAATGAAGAAGATTGTGGAACTTTAAGAGGATTAGAGGTTACTGCATTAAAGAAAAATGACGAAATTGTTGAGTCTTTAGCTGACAGAATTGAAGGTAGAGTTATTTTACAAGATGTATATCATCCATTAACTGATGAGTTAATTATCAAAGCGAATCAACCAATATCATCTAAATTAGCTGAAGAAATTGAAGCTTCTGGAATTGATGTTGTTGAAGTACGTTCTGCATTAACTTGCGAATCTGCTCAAGGAATTTGTGCAAAATGTTATGGACAAAGTTTATCAACATTAAACAAAGTTCAAATTGGTGAAGCTGTGGGTGTAATCGCTGCTCAATCAATTGGTGAGCCTGGTACACAGTTAACTTTACGTACATTCCACGTTGGTGGTGTTGCTGGAAATATTTCAGAAGAGAATAAATTAACAGCAAGATTTAGTGGAAATGTAGCTATCGAAGATTTAAGAACAGTGGAAGGAAAAGATAATGATGGAAACAAAGTTGATATCGTTATTTCAAGAACTGCTGAAATCAAAATTATTGATAACAAAACAGGAATTACGTTAAGTACAAACATCATTCCTTATGGTTCTATAGTTTTTGATAAAGACAGAAAAACCATTAAAAAAGGTGAAGTAATTGTACAATGGGATCCATTTAACGGTGTAATTGTATCAGAATTTGCTGGAATCGTGAAGTTTGATAATTTAGAGCAAGGTATTAACTATGCTGTAGAAATTGACGAACAAACAGGTTTCCAAGAAAAAGTAATTACTGAGTCTAAAAACAAACGTTTGATAGCTTCTTTGATTATCGAAGATAAAGATGGCAATGCTTTGCGTTCATACAGTTTACCAGTTGGTGCTCACCTAATGGTAGATAATGGAGACAAAGTTGAAAGTGGAAAAACATTGGTAAAAATCCCAAGAAAATCAGGAAAAGCTGGGGATATTACAGGAGGTTTACCACGTGTAACTGAGTTATTTGAAGCAAGAAATCCTTCAAACCCATCAGTAGTTGCTGAAATTGACGGAGTTGTATCATTTGGAAAAATCAAAAGAGGAAATAGAGAAATCATTATCGAGTCTAAAACTGGCGAAGTAATGAAATATCTAGTAAAACTTTCGAATCAAATTTTAGTTCAAGAGAACGACTTTATCAAAGCTGGTATGCCTTTATGTGATGGAGCAATCACTCCAACTGATATTTTAAATATCAAAGGTCCATCTGCAGTTCAAGAATTTATCGTAAATGAAATTCAAGAAGTATATCGTTTACAAGGGGTAAAAATCAACGACAAACATTTTGAGGTTGTAGTACGTCAAATGATGCGTAAAGTTAGAATTATTGATTCAGGTGATACATTATTCCTTGAAAATCAATTAGTTCATAAAAATGACTTTATCGAAGAAAATGATGCAATCTACGGAATGAAAGTGGTTGAAGACGCTGGAGATTCTGAAAACTTAAAACCTGGTCAAATTATTTCTGCACGTCAATTGAGAGATGAAAACTCATTATTGATTAGAAATGATCAGAAATTAGTGGAAGCAAGAGACGCAAGACCAGCAACAGCTGAGCAAGTGTTACAAGGAATCACAAGAGCTTCTTTACAAACAAAATCGTTTATTTCTGCTGCTTCTTTCCAAGAAACAACGAAAGTATTGAACGAGGCTGCTGTAAGCGGAAAAGTAGATACATTAGAAGGATTGAAAGAAAATGTAATTGTAGGTAAGAAAATTCCAGCAGGTACTGGTATGAGAGCTTATGACAACATTATTGTAGGTCCTAAAGATGAAATAGAAAGAAGTTTCTAAAAAAATAGAAAACTTCAAATTTTTAAAAAGTTGAATTGTTTATTGTAGTTTTTACATTATTCAATTCAACTTTTTTTATTTTTACAAAATAAGAATCTAAAACACGAAATCATGGAAGAAAATCAACATAAAGACGGACAATTAAATATAGAATTAGATCAAGAGATTGCTGAAGGAACGTATTCTAATCTAGCAATCATAAATCATTCTATTTCAGAATTTATTGTCGATTTTATCAATATCATGCCAGGAGTCCCAAAAGCAAGAGTAAAATCAAGAATCATTTTAACGCCACAACATGCCAAAAGATTGGCAAAAGCGTTGGCAGATAATGTACGTAAATTTGAACAAGCGAATGGAGAAATTAAAGATTATGAGCAGTCTCCAATTCCTATGAATTTTGGACCAACAGGACAGGCATAAAAAAAGGTGAAAGAAATATTCTTTCACCTTTTTTTATAGTTTCCTACTTTTATTAATCAACCAAAAATCGGCTAAAACTAAAGCAGTTAAAGCTTCAATAATAGGAACAGCTCTAGGAACAACACAAGGATCATGACGTCCTTTTCCGGTAATTTCAGTTTCTTCACCTTCAGAATTGATAGTTTGTTGATTGGTCATAATGGTAGCAACTGGTTTAAAAGCCACTCTAAAATAGATGTCCATTCCATTGCTAATTCCCCCTTGAATTCCTCCAGATAAGTTGGTTTTTGTTGTGCCATCAGCATTAAAAATATCATTGTGTTCAGAACCTTTCATTCTAGCACCACAAAATCCACTCCCAAATTCAAAACCTTTTACGGCGTTTATAGAAAGCATCGCTTTTCCTAACTCAGCATGTAATTTATTAAAAATAGGTTCACCCAAACCAACAGGCATGTTTTGTGCAACACAAGTTATGGTACCTCCAATAGTATCACCTGCTTTTCTAATTTCTTTGATTTTTTCAATCATTTTTTCAGCAGAAGCTTCATCAGGACAGCGTACAATATTCGATTCTATTTTTGAAAAATCGACTTCTTGATACGGTTTTTCCATAAAAATATCTCCCACAGAAGAGGTGAAAGCATTTATTTTGATGGATGAAATTAATTGTTTTGCCAAAGCACCAGCAACTACCCAGTTGGCAGTTTCACGAGCAGAACTCCTACCTCCACCTTTGTGATCGCGAATCCCGAATTTTTTATCATACGTAAAATCAGCATGTGAAGGTCTGTAAACGTTGGTGTTATGATTGTAGTCGTGACTTTTTTGATTGGTATTTTTGATGATAAAACCAATAGAAGTACCAGTAGTTTTTCCTTCAAATATACCTGATAAAAACTCAACAGTATCAGGTTCTTTACGCTGAGTAACGATTTTAGATTGCCCAGGTTTACGTCTGTCTAATTCTTCTTGAATCGCCTCAAAATCAACTTCTAAACCAGCAGGAAAACCATCAATAATTCCGCCAATAGCAGTACCATGAGATTCACCAAATGTTGTTACTTTTAATAAATTTCCAAAAGAATTAAATGACATTGAAATAAATTTAAAAAAAACAAAGATAGCAAACTGAAATTCATCAAATGTGATTTTTAAAATCATTTCTATGAATTTCTATATGAATTTGTAATCTTTTTACCATTGATTTTTAAATACTTATTGATTAAAATCAATGATATTCAAATTTCAAAAAAAATATTGATATTTTTGTTTCAAGAAATAAAAAAGCTTTCTATATTTGCAGCCGCAATCAGTTAAACCTGATTTTCTGGAGAAATGGCAGAGTGGTCGATTGCGGCAGTCTTGAAAACTGTTGACTGTAACAGGTCCGGGGGTTCGAATCCCTCTTTCTCCGCTGAAAAAATCCTAAACGGTAGCAAAACCCTGTAAATCTTATGATTTACAGGGTTTTTTCTTTTGCAGACATACCAAATTATTCATTCAATCTTATACTAATCGAGATAAAATCGAGACCCTAAAAAATTACAAAATTAGGGTCTCGCTAAATTCTCGAAAGCATTGCAAATAGGCAGTTTAATGACTTGTTCAATAGCTTGTTCATTCATCAAACATCTTGTTTGTTTTCAATTAGAAAATTAAATTGAGTAATAATTAATTGGTCACCACAATGAAAACAAAAATCACTCTTCACTTTTATGCCAAAAGCACAAAAGCCAATGCAAACGGACTACTTCCCATTTATGTAAGATTAACAGTTGATGGAAAACGTTTAGAATTTAGTACCAAAAAATTTGTAGAAAAATCAAAATGGTCTAATGAGTTATCCAAAATGAAAGGTACTACAGAAGAAGCACGTTCAATCAATAGCTACCTTGATTTGATGAAATCAAAAGTATTAGATGCACAAATGGAACTAATTCATCGGAACCAGACTCTATCTATTGAAAACTTCAAAAGCAAACTACTTGGTACTGAAGAAAGACAAAGAATGTTAGTCCCTATCTTCAAAGACCACAACAACAAAATAAAAGAGCTTGTTGGAAAAGAATACGCTCCAGGAACATTAGAACGCTACACTACTTCACTCAAGCATACTATTGAATTCATGCAGTGGAAATACAATGTTTCCGATATCGATATTACAAAAATTGATCATGCTTTTATAACCGATTATGAGTTTTGGCTAAGAAGCGTAAGAAATTGTGCGAATAACACAGCTGTAAAATACATCAAGAACTTCAATAAAATTATCAAGCTATGTTTGGCCAATGACTGGTTAGATAAAAACCCATTTGCTAACTATAAATCAAAAGTCAAGGAAGTTGAAAGAGTTTATCTTACTGAAGAAGAAATTCAATCTATGATAGGAAAAGACTTCAAAACAGAAAGACTATCACTAGTTCGCGATATATTCCTTTTTAGCTGCTTTACTGGTTTGGCTTACATAGATGTCAAAAACTTAACAAAATCACATATAAGCTACGGAATCGATGGCGAGAAATGGATATTCACTCACAGACAGAAAACCGAAAGTGCTTCCAAAATTCCAATCCTACCAGTTACACAAATGATAATAGATAAATACGAAAATCATCCACAATGTAATAACGAGTATAAACTACTACCTATCCTATCGAACCAAAAGATGAATGCGTATTTAAAAGAAATAGCTGGAGTTTGTGAAATTGAAAAAGAATTAACCTTTCATATTGCTCGACATACTTTTGCTACTACGGTAACGCTTACCAATGGCGTTCCAATTGAAAGCGTGAGCAAAATGCTTGGGCATAAAAATTTAAGAACTACACAACATTATGCAAAAGTATTGGATAGGGAAGTAACTTACTTTCTTTTATTTGTTAACCCATTGTTATTGTTGACTTTATAGTATTTTATCTTCTTTTATTTGTTGTTTATTTGCTCTTTTTTGATTAAATTTGTTGTATATCTGTTGCTTAAAATATAGAATTGTTGCCCATTTCTGTTGGCGAAGATACTGGCGAAATGATGCACCATAACGCACCACGTTGCACCATTACGCTACATAAAGCACCATTTATGAGCAGTAATTTATTCATTCCTAAAACTTGTAAGCATTGCGGTAATGCTTTTACAGCACGTACAACAGTTACTAAATACTGTGGTGATACTTGTGCAAAAAGAGCCTATAAAGCACGCAAGCGCAAAGAAAAAATTCAAGCTACTCTTACTGAAGATATACAACAACAAAAAGAAATTGTTGAGGTTCACAATTCTAATGCTGTAAATAACAAAGATTTTTTAAGTGTTACAGAAGCCTCACAACTTATTGGCGTGAGTAGATGGACCATTCAAAGAATGATACAACAAGGACGTTTAAAAGCAGTTCCTTTTGGTAGAAAGCGTATTGTGGCCAGATGGCAAATAGAAAACCTCTTTAATTAATTCCATTATGAAAGTAACATTAAGACAACGCAAAAAGAATAATAAGATTAGCCTGTATTTAGATTACTATCATAAAGGTAAACGTAAAACTGAATACTTGCGTTTATACCTTACACCAAATCCTAAAACCAAAACGGAAAGAGAGGTCAACAAGAAAACCAAGCAATTGGCTGAAACTATTTGTGCTCAAAGACAGATTGAAATTCAAAACGGTATTTATGGCTTTCAAGATATTGAAAAGCTAAAAGGCAGTTTTATTACTTACATCACAGCTTTAGCAGAAAAGAAAAATACAAGCTCTGGCAATTATGGTAATTGGAATAGTATGCTAAAACATTTAAAAAAGTTTTGTCCAACAGATGTTAGTTTTCAAGATATAGACAAATCGTTTGTTGAACGTTTCAAAGAGTATTTAGATAAAGATGCAATAGGTAGAGCAGGTAAGCAACTGTCTCAAAATTCAAAATATTCGTATTACGGTAAATTTTCAGCTGCATTAAAACAGGCGGTCAAGGATGGCATATTAAAAGTAAATCCTGCAAATGGTGTAGAGTATTTTAAACAAGGCGAACCTCAACGAGAATTTTTAACGCTTGATGAATTACAAAAGGCAGTTAATACAGAATGTGAACTGCCTATTTTAAAGAATGCTTTTATTTTTTCAGCTTTAACCGGATTACGTTGGTCAGATATTGAAAAACTAATATGGTCAGAAATCCAGCACTCAAAAGAAATGGGATATTATATCCGATTTAGACAAAAGAAAACTAAAGGTGTCGAAACCTTACCAATATCAGACCAAGCAAGAAATCTATTAGGAGAAAAAGGTAATCCAGATGATAAAGTATTTGATGGTTTACATTATAGTGCCTGGTCTAATTTAAAATTACAACAATGGATGATGAAAGCAGGCATTACTAAAACTATTACTTTTCATTGTGCGCGTCATACCTACGCTACCTTACAATTAACTTTGGGTACAGACATATATACTGTATCAAAATTATTAGGTCATAAAGAGTTACGCACTACACAGATATATGCCAAAGTAATTGACGATAAAAAGAAAGAAGCTGCTAACCGTATTCAACTGGATTTATAATGAAAGGAAGTATATTTTCAAGTTTGGTTTCTATAACCAATGGCTTACATAGAGATAATAGACAGGAAAAGGATTTTAAATACTTATTGTCTGATTATAAATTGAACCAAAAAGCTAATAACGCAGTTTTTAAAGTAACCTTTAAAAAGCCTTTAAATGCCAAAAAAGAATATTATCAAAAGCTAATATTTAATGAAACAGAAAATGCAGTAGCATCATTTGCGAAGGAATTTCCGAAAAATGCAACTACACCAGAAAATAAATACAGCTATACCATTCTACTTAATAAATTTGATAAGTACTTAAATGACATTTCAACTTATATCAATAAAAGAGGAATAACAGCAGATTTAAATAATGATGACAATTATATTATAAACTACTTAAAAGTATCTGTAATAAGGTTGTATGCTGAACTACAAGAGCAATGCGGACAGTTTTCGGAAAATACAAAATTCTCTATTTCTGAAATTGCAGAAAAATACTTTAATGATGAAACTTTTGATGTTAGCTTAATAGAAAAGAACACCACTAAAAAAGTTGCTACCAAAAAAACATCAAAATCTAAAGCAACACCCAAGACTTCTTTTGGATATAAAAGTAATGACACTTCAACTTTGCTAACTGTACTTAAACAAGTAAATCTAAAAATCGATTTGTTAGATAACCGCACAACTGTTGAACAGTTGCACCAATTGTTATTAGCAAAAGATTTTGCAAATACAGAATCGCAAATTTATCTTCAATGTGAAACTACACAGTTTAGTTACCTTGTAACAAAACTTAAACCATTTTTTAATGGTTTCAATCCTACCTCAATAGAACGTTCTGGAAAATTTGTTACTAAAACAGGTACGCTATTAAAGGCGAATAATCTTCACAAAAACAAAGTTCACAACCCAAAAGAAAAGGAAGAAATAGATAAAATCATCCAACAACTGCAATAAAAAACAGTAAGAATAGTAAGAAACCTTACTGTTGTCTTACCCTTGTTTTACACTCTTACTAAAATCGGAAAGCCAATTTTGAACCTTTGTCCTGTTCTTGAAAACCAAGAATGACATTTGGCCAGATGTCCATTTACTATAAACTAAAATTTTATTAGTTATGGACGAAATATTAGAACGTCTCAAAATTATCGAACAGCACGTTTTAGACAGAAACATTATTGTAAAAAACGTATTGAGTTTTAACGAAGCGTGTAAGTTTTTGGAATTATCACAATCCCATTTATATAAACTTACAAGTACGGGAGCCATTCCACATTATAAACCGAATGGAAAAAAAATCTATTTCCAACGTCAGGAGTTAGACCAATGGTTACTGCGTAACCGTATGGATTCCCAAGATGAAATCGAACAGCAAGCTGCCGATTACCTAATCAAAAAAGGAAAGGTAAAGTTATGACTGAAATCATCGATTTACTCTTGGCACTCTCACAAGAGATTAAGGATTTAAAAGCACGTATCGAATTAATAAAAGCTACGAGAGCAGAACGCTTAAAAGATACGTGGATTGACAATCAGGACGTAATGCAAACGCTACATATTAGCCAACGCACATTGCAAACATTCCGTTCAAATGGCACGATTCCATATAGTAAGATACAAGGAAAGTTTTATTACAAAGTATCTGACATAGAGGAACTATTACAAAGCAATTATTATAACCCAAATTTTAAATGCGATGGAAATAAGTAAAGAAAGCATTTTAAAGAAAACGCATTACGGGTTAAATATTTATGCTTATGTATTAAGGCAGTATTATCCTAAAACAACAGTCCTTTCCTTAAAAGGAAGGGACTGCGGGTTAACCCGTAACCCTTTTAACGGTGGTAAATCAACATTACAAATTAATGTTGTTGAAAATAAGGCAATGCATTACGATACTGAATTAACCGATTTTAAAGGCGATGTATTCGATTTTGCATCCTATCATTTTAAAATCATTAATGAAGAAGATTTGTTACTTAAAATTAATGAGGAACTGCATCTAAATTTTGAAGTTAAAAAAGAAGATGAATTATCCTGGTTAGATGAACCCGATGATACTTGGTATGCTTACAGCAGTTTTTATAAATCACCAATTAGAAATGTTTTTCCAACTGAAAAAGTAAGATTACATCAAGTGTTTGAGCGTATTACAAGCGATAAGTATAAAAGTATCACAGAGCAATTTAGAGCGATTAAAGACCCTAAAGAAGCACGGAAATTTAAAGCAAATCATTTTGATTATGTAACATTTTCAGGTGTGTTTTCTAAACGAAATGATGATAGCTTAATTGAGCATTCATCATTATTGACAATCGATTTTGACCATTTAGAAAATCTTGAAGAACTAAAACAACAATTATTAAACGATGAATATTTCGAAACCGAAATGTTGTTTACATCACCTTCTGGAGAAGGTTTAAAATGGATAATTAGAATCGATGTATCTAAAGTGTCACACAACGAATATTTTATTGCGGTGGCCAATTACATAAAACATACATATAACATAGAGGTTGACCAATCGGGTAAAGACATTTCCAGAGCGTGTTTTTTATCCCACGATCCATTGGCATACCTACATAAAAGACATCAAAAGATATGACAAAGATATTCAACCCGAAAGATTGGTTAGCTGTTCCAGAGCAAAAAGAAGTACCTAAAAAACTAATCAACAACAAACCGACAACGGTTGTTGCAAATGATATTGAAACATATATCAACGCTTTAGAACAATCAGGTATCGATATTACTGATACTTATGAAAAGTGGCGTGATATTGGTTTTGCTATTTCAGAGGAATACGGTGAAGCTGGACGTGATTACTACCATAGAATTAGCAGAAATTATTCAGGTTACGACCATAAAGAATGCGACGAACAGTATAATAAATGCTTACAAGCAAAAGGACACGGTATAAGCATAGCAACCTTATACCACCATTTGCATCAAGTCGGTATTAAACCAAAACAGCAACAACAAGTTGTTGAAATGTTGCAGCAACCAGAGGAAATTAAACAACCATTGCCAACAATACCTACAACAGTTTACGACAATATTCCAACATTTTTGCAACAAGTGGTACAACCATCAAGCAGTAATGAGGAACGAGATATTTTGTTGTTGGGAGCATTAACAGCGTTTAGTGCTTGTTTTACTAAATTGTTTGGCGTGTACGACCAACGTAAAGTGTTTAGCAACTTGTATTTATTTGTTACTGCACCAGCTTCAGCAGGTAAAGGAAGATTAAACCAAATTAAAAATTTGGTAAATCCTGTTCACAAACAAAAACGCGAACAATCCAAAACCCTAAAACAACAGCATCAGGTTGAAATGGCTACTTATAATATAAATAAGGGCAAAAGTGAAACTATGGAAAAACCAAGTAAACCACCTGAAAGAATGTTGTTTATTCCAGCTAACAATAGTGTGACAGGTGTATATCAATTAATATCTGATAATGAAGGTAGAGGGTTAATTTTTGAAACAGAAGGAGATACATTGGCACAAGCTTTTAAAAGTGATTACGGTAATTATTCCGATGGATTTCGTAAAGCATTTCATCACGAAACCATTAGTTACTATCGTAGAACCGATAGAGAGTATGTAGATATTGAAAGACCTTGTTTGTCAACTGTGTTATCTGGTACACCAAAACAAATTCAAGCATTGGTTCCAAGTGCTGAAAATGGGTTGTTTAGTCGATTTATGTTTTATTATATGAACATCAAACCTACTTGGAAGAACGTTTTTCAAACGGATACAACCAATGGTTTAGATGAATATTACGACCAATTAGGAAAAGAATTTTTTGGGTTATACAAAACCCTAAAAAACAATCCTGATATTGAAGTTAGGCTAACAACAGAGCAACAACAAAAGTTTAATGTGTTTTTTGAGAAGCTTCAAACCAAATACCTCAATCTTCAACCTGATGACTATATAGCAACCGTTAGACGTTTGGGGTTAATAGCATTCAGAATTATAATGTTGTTTTCTGTATTTCGCATTATGGAAGATGGTGATGTAAACCAAGTACGATATTGTGAGGATATAGATTTTGAAAACACATTGGAAATGATAAGCGTATTAGTAAAGCACAGTAGTAAGGTGTTTAACGATTTACCTATCGAACAAAAAGAAGTAAAAAGAGCCAATCGTAAAGAGCGTTTTTTAGAAGCACTACCTTATCAATTTTCAAGACAAGATTACCTAAATATAGCCGACAAAAACAAGATTCCTCATAAAACAGCAGAAGGCTATATTACTAAATTTGTTGATGCTGGTTTAATACATAGGGAAGCACATAACAATTATACAAATCCCACAAAAGCACAATAAGGATTTTGAGGATTTTAAGGAAACGAGGATTTATAAAAATACTTTATATCCTCAAATCCTTAACTTCCTCATTTCCTGTTTATAATTGTTAATATCTTTTTGTTAGTTCTTATTTTCTTTTTCTTACATTAGACAAATATTGACAAGTCAAAATATCCCCAAAATGACGTTTGGAGAATACATCAGAGAAATACGAGAAGAAAAGCAATTATTATTAAGAGAAGTTGCTTCTCAAATGAATATTGATACGGCACTTTTAAGTAAAATTGAACGTGGTACTCGTATAGCTCGTAAAGAACAAGTTGAAGCGTTAGCTAAAGCATTAAAGCAAAACAAAAGCGAATTACTTCAATATTGGTTAGCAGATAAAATTGTCTTTATGTTAAAAGAAGAAAAAAACATTACGGAAATCCTCAAAATTGTAGAACAAAAAATTAATAGATTGAGCAAGAAGTAGAATTAATAAACCCAAGTCTTATGAGTCAGGAACTTTATTTTAATATCATAACATTTGATTTACCAGACAAACCAATAACTTTTTATTTAAGTAAAGAGAAAATTGGTAATGCTCAAAAGTTGTATAAAACAAAGTTTCCAACCAATATAGAAGATTTGTTTCCTGGTATAAAAGAAGAAAATCCTGATTTTATCTACACATCATTTATTTATGAAAAGGAAGGTTATTTGCCTTTAAAACTCAATCTAAAAGAACAACCAACCGACCTAATAAAGCATTACTATAATTGGCGAATCAAAAAATTCTTTAAAAGCATAAAAAAACTTGTTGGTCAAAACTTTGTGAATGATAATCAAATTTGGATAGGTAATAGATCATATCAAAATAAAAGTTTTGCACAGTATTATAAGTTTACTGTCAAAGTACAAATTAAAGAAGTTAGTGAATATGGTGAGTTAGTTATTTCTTATGATGGTATGGCCAAAGTGTTTAAAAAACCTATTTCTGAAATTATAAAACATACCTCAACAACAAATCTTAATAAAGTTGTATATAAAATGAGGTTATTAAAATATCATAAGGAAAAGGAATTTATTGATGATAACACAAAGGCTTTTGCCATTTTGAATAACGATTTACGAACAGCTTTTAATATTCAACCAGAACCAAAAGATGAGTCCAATAAATATATTGGTTATAAACACAAAATCGATAAGTTTATTCAACATTTCATTTTAAGTGAAGAATTTAAGAAAGTTATCCCTGTTAATAATAACGATTACTTACCTGTAGAAATAAATCGAATTGGTGAAGTTACTGATGAAAGCAATGATTTAGTGTTTCAAAATGGTGTTGGTAGAAATCCCAAAATAGATTTTAAAAATTTAAAGCCTTTAAATCCTTGTCAGTTAGATAATGTGCATTTCTTCTTTATACATCATACAAGTTATGCTAAAGAAGTAGAAGCATTGCAAAAATTATTGGAAGATGGTACAAGTTGGTATAAAGGTTTAAATATTTATGCAGGTGTTTTAGCACATTTCGATAATAATGTCAATATAGTATTTGATGATTTAGAAAATCCATTACCTCAAATAGCAAAGGGTATAAAAGATTTTAAATCAGACCCTAATATTAATTATGTTGCTATTTATTTAAGTCCTTTTAACAAGCACGAACCCAATCTTGAAAAAAAGTTAGTGTATTATAAGGTTAAAGAACAGCTTTTATATAAAAGAATTATATCTCAAGTAATAGAGTTTGATAGATTTAGAAGAAATCAACATAAGTTCATATATGATTTAACAAACATTTCATTAGCCTTATTAGCAAAATTAGATGGTACACCTTGGCAACTAAATGTTAAACCTAAAAATGAATTAGTTATAGGTGTAGGTGCATTTAAAAATACCGAAGAAAACATACGATATGTAGCTAGTGCATTCAGTTTTAAAAATAATGGAAGGTTTAATGAATTTCATTATTTCAGTAAATCAGATACAAAGGGATTAGCAGGAGCAATTAGTGAAGCTATATGGCAATATGTTCCAACGAACAAAACACCTGAAAAAATAGTTATTCACTTTTATAAGGATATGAAGGATGAGGAAATACAACCTGTTTTAGAAATGATGGATAAACTTAAATTGCCTTGTCCTCTATTTGTTCTAAATATCAATAAAACAAAATCAGAAGATATAATTGCTTTTGACCAAAATTGGAATGGCGTGTTAATTCCAATGAGTGGTACATATATAAATATTGGTCCCAAAGGAGTATATAAATATTTACTCTTTAATAATTTGAGGTATTACAATACTGTAAAATATCCAAGTAATTCAAGTTACTCATTTCCAATAAAACTTAAAATATCAAGCCCAACACCAGAGGCTTTAAATGATAGTAAAATGATTAGAAAGCTAATAGAGCAAGTGTATCAATTTAGTAGACTGTATTGGAAGTCATTAAGACAACAAAATGTACCTATAACTATAAAATACCCTGAAATGGTGGCAGAAATAGCACCTCGTTTTAATAGCAAGGAAATACCACCTTTCGGTCAAGAAACCTTATGGTTTTTATAATCCGAAGCCTTTTTTCTTTGCACAACCATTGCATTAAAAAATTCTTATATTTGCCTTAATGAAATTTTTAGCATTCATATTGTCAATCTATATCTTCACACTAAATTTAGTGCCTTGTGAAGATACAGGTACTTTTGACAATGAAGTTAAAACAGAAATTTCTCAAGATTTAGGTGATAACCACCAACATCAAGATGCAGATTTATGTTCCCCATTTTGTATTTGCCAATGTTGCCATTTAAACGTAACTTATTTCAAATTCGCAGAAATAAAATTTGAGTTTAAATACATTTCTTCTCAAGATTTTCTCTACTTAAACGGTATAAAAAAAGATTTTACCACTTCCATTTTACAGCCACCACAGGCATAATTCAGTTTTTTAAAGGATAGCTATATCCTTACGCAATGCTTTTTAACAAAAGCATTGCTTCGCTTTTATTTTGCGCGAAGCGCAAAATGATATGTTTAACTGAATTAAAATTTTACTATGATTAATAAAATCATTGATTTTTCAATCAATAACAAATTCATTATTGGTTTGCTTACGCTTACCATAATTGGAGCAGGTATTTGGAGTATGACCAAAGTGCCAATCGATGCTGTTCCAGACATTACCAATAACCAAGTACAGGTTATTACACAAGCACCTAATTTAGGTACAGAAGATATTGAACAATTTGTAACCTACCCTGTGGAAGTTGCAATGAGCAACCTTCCCAATGTACAGGAAATTAGGTCTATTTCTCGTTTTGGTTTATCTGTGGTTACCATCGTATTCGACGATGATATGGGAACCTATCTACCTCGCCAATTAGTAGCCGAAAAACTAAACGAAGTCAAAGAACAAATTCCTGCTGGTTTTGGAGAACCTACTATGGGACCTATTTCCACAGGATTAGGGGAAATTTATCAATACACCTTAAAAGTAGCACCAGAGTATAAAGACAAATACGACATTGCAGATTTACGCTCAATGCAGGATTGGATTGTACAACGTCAAATGGCAATGGTAGAAGGTGTGGTTGAGGTTAACGCCATAGGCGGTAAAATTAAACAATACGAAGTCGCGGTTGACCCAAACGATTTAAACGCAATTGGATTGACCATTACAGATGTCTTTAATGCACTTGAAGCCAATAATCAAAATACAGGTGGTGCATATATTGAAAAGAACCATCAGGCTAATTTTATTCGTGGAGAAGGCTTGGTACGGAGTTTAGAAGACATTAAAAAAATTACGGTAAAAACCGTTAATAATATTCCTGTAACTATTAATGATATTGCAACTGTGCAATTCGGTTCTGCCATACGTTACGGTGCATTAACCCAAGATGGTGAAGGTGAAGTTGTAGGTGGATTGGTGATGATGCTAAAAGGTGCAAATTCCAATGATGTTATTGCCAATGTAAAAGAGCGAATGGCTCAAATTGAAAAGTCATTACCTGAAGGTGTAATTATTGAACCCTTATTAGACCGAAGTAAATTAATTGGAGAAACAACTTCTACTGTAACCACAAATCTTATTGAAGGTGCATTGATAGTTATTTTTGTGCTTATCTTCTTATTGGGTAATTGGCGAGGTGGTTTAATCGTTGCTTCAACAATACCATTATCCTTATTATTCGCTTTTATTTTAATGAACGTGTTCGATGTGTGGGCAAATTTAATGAGTTTAGGAGCAATAGATTTCGGTATTATAGTTGATGGCGCTGTAATTATTGTAGAAAGTACAGTATTTCTCATTGCATCACAAGTACTAAAAAAGAAACAGCTTACATCCAAAGAGCGAGATAAAGTGGCGTCTAATGCTTCAAAAAAGATGATGAACGCTGCGTTTTTCGGTCAGTTGATTATCCTTATCGTTTTTCTACCCATTTTAGCCTTACAAGGTATTGAAGGAAAGATGTTTAAACCAATGGCATTGACCTTTATTTTCGCTATGATTGGTGCAATGGTACTGTGTTTAACCTATGTGCCAATGATGTCTGCTTTAGTGTTAAGAGCACCAAAAAATGATAAAAAATCTTATGGAGATAGATTTGTACATTGGGTTGAAGACAAATATCAACCTTTATTGGTTAGAGCCTTGCGAAAAGGTAAATGGGTAATTGGTATTGCAGTTGTGTTGTTTGGGATAACCGTTTTTATGTTTTCAAGAATGGGTGGTGAATTTATCCCGCAACTCGATGAAGGTGATATTGCATTTCACGCTATTTTAAAACCAGGTAGTTCCCTTACTGAAACCATTGAAACTACCACTAAAATAGAGCAAATAGTAAAAGCAAAATTTCCAGAAGTAGAAAAAATTGTTAGTCGTATTGGTGTTGCCGAAGTGCCTACAGACCCAATGCCGATGGATTTTGCGGATATTTTTGTAATCCTAAAACCTAAAAGCGAATGGACAACAGTGTCTTCAAAAGATGAACTCATTGAAGAAATAAAAGAGGCAGTCGAAATTATTCCTGGCGTTAATTATGAGTTTACCCAACCTATTGAAATGCGTTTTAACGAGTTGCTTGAAGGTGTTCGTGAAGATATAGCCATAAAGCTCTATGGTGAAGATATTGACATCCTATCCCAAAAAGCTGAAGAAATATCTAAAATTATTGCAGGTACAGAAGGCATTGGCGATATGAAAGCGGAAGCCACAACTGGGTTGCCACAAATGACCATTACTTACAATAGAAATAAATTGGCACAATACGGACTTCAAATAAACACGTTAAATCAAATTGTGCAATCAGCTTTTGCAGGAGGAGTAGCAGGTACTATATTTGAAGGAGAAAAGCGATTTGATTTGGTGGTTAGGTTAAGTTCTCATAATCGTAAAGACATAACAGATGTGCAAAATTTGTTTATCAACTTACCTTCTGGTGCACAGATTCCACTTCGCGAAGTAGCTGATGTAAGTTACAAAGCAGGACCAATGCAAATAAGTAGAGACAATACCAACAGAAGAACCTATGTAGGTATCAATGTCAGAGGTCGAGATGTAAAATCTTTAGTAACTGAAATAAAATCAAAATTAGATGCACAATTGGAACTACCATCGGGTTATTTTATTCGCTATGGTGGTGCATTTGAAAATCTGGAACGTGCCAGCAACCGATTACAAACCGTTGTTCCTATCGCCTTATTACTCATATTTATACTAATATACTTTGCATTAAAATCACTACCTCAAACCTTAATGATTTATATAGCCATCCCAATGGCAACTATTGGTGGTGTAGTAGCCTTATGGTTGCGTGATATGCCATTTAGTATTTCGGCAGGTGTTGGTTTTATTGTGTTGTTTGGTGTTGCGGTATTAAATGGATTGGTAATGATAAGCGGACTCAACGAATTAAAAGAAGAAGGTGTAACCAATCTAAAGGATAGAATAGTTGAAGGTACTAAACGAAGAATCAGACCTATTATGCTAACTGCTTTTACAGATGTATTAGGCTTTCTACCAATGGCTATTTCATCATCAGCTGGTGCAGAAGTACAGCGTCCTTTGGCAACTGTAGTTATTGGTGGATTATTAACTTCAACTTTGCTTACCTTATTTGTTTTACCAATTTTATATCATTGGGTAGAAAACAAATCTTTTACGTTTAAGCCAAATAAAAAGTTAGTAACAGCAACAGCAGTTGTATTATTACTATTTGGCTTTTCACCACAAAGTAATGCACAAGAGTTGAATGATACAATTCCCGAAATTTCATTACAGGAAGCTGTTAAACTCGCAAAAAGTAATTATCCATTATTGAAGCAAAAGCAGTTGGAAATTACAAAACAAGAACAATTAAAAGCGACTGCCTATGATTTCGGAACGACTCAAATTTTTACAGGTGGAGAAGAAGTTAATAGTGACAATGGTATTTATACAACCATAGGTATTGGTCAATCTAATATTGATGTGTTTGGTATTGGTTCAAAAAGGAAGTTACAAGAACAACGCATTCAGTTAGCACAAAAAGCCTTTCAACTTTCCGAATTGGAACTGGAATTGGAAGTAAAAAAAGCGTGGTCTAAATGCTATCAAATGAAACGGAACTATAACTTGTATAAAGAACTGGATTCCATTTATTCCAAATTTGAACAAGCAGTAGCTTTAAATTATGAAGTCGAAGCCATTTCTAAATTAGAATATTCAGCAGCAAAAAATCAAGCATTTCAAATTCAGAATAAAAAAGCGCAAGCCTATAGTAATTATCTTATTGCCTTACAACAATTCAATTTGTGGTTGGTATCAGAAGAAGTTTTTACAGTTTCAGATGAGTTTGACGTAGTGATGGAGAATGATATGGAAACGTTCAGTATTGAAAATCATCCATTGTACAGTATGTCGCAGAACATTGTAGATGAAGCAGAAGCCAAATATAAAGCTGCAAAGGCAGATAATTTACCGAAGTTCAATCTTCAAGGTGGCTTACAGCGTGTCAATGGCAATTCAGGATTTTACACCTATCAAGCAGGAATTTCAATTCCGTTTTTATCAGGTTCTAACAAAGCACAAGTTAGAAGTGCCAGAATTGATAAAGAAATAGCAGAAACCAACGTAGCGTTCAAAAAACAGGAAGTACAATCAAGGTTTGTTCAGGCTAAAGAAAATTATTTCAAATGGAAAACGTCTTGGGAGTTTTACAAAGACCAAGTTTTACCATTAACAAAAGAGCAAAAAACAGGTGCATTACTGGCATATAGAGAAGGCGAAATTGATTATACTGCATTTACGCAGTTGATAAAAGAAGCAATTCAATCGGAACTTGAAGCACAGACTGCATTAGTAAACTATTTAGAAAGCACATTTCAATTACAATATTTTAATCAATAAGACAATGAAAAATAAAATATATAAAATTCTTACCGTAATGGTGTTAACCATTTTTGTTTCAGCTTGCGGAAATAAAGAAAATCATAACGAGAATGATGGTCATTCCCACGATGAGGAAGAAAAAACAGAAGTTAATGAAGAACATAATGAAAGCGAAGAAGTAATCCTATCACAACAGCAATTCGATGCTTTAAAAATGAAAATAGATACGTTGGCATTACGTAATATGAGCGGCTATGTAGAAGCAAACGGAACGTTAGAAGTACCACCACAAAACGAAGCAGCTATTACTACTGTTGTTGGTGCAAATGTCGTTTCAATTGAAGTGATTGAAGGTGATAAGGTTAATAAAGGTCAAGTTGTGGCTTATCTATCGCACCCAAATATCATACAAGCGCAAACGGATTATTTAAACGCTTATAGCAATAGCGAGCTTGCAAAGAAAAATTATGAACGTCAACAAAAATTATACGATGCTGGTGTTGGTTCTGGTGCTAATTTCCAGAAAGCAGAAGCAGAATATCAAGCATCAAAAGCAATGGTTAATGGTTTAGAAGCGCAATTAAGAATACTCAACGTTAACACTACATCAGTTCGCAATGGAACAATTGCACAGCGCATAGCATTGCGAAGTCCAATAGAGGGTTTCGTACAAAAAGTTAAAGTAAAAACAGGTCAATATGTAGAACCGCAAACCGAATTATTTGAAATTGTAAATACGCATCACGTTCACGCCGATTTAATGGTTTTTGAAAAAGATGTTTATAAAGTACAGAAAGGTCAGAAAGTTAACTTTACGGTACAATCCATACCAGATGCAGAGCTTATCGCAGAAATCTATTCCGTAAGCAAAACCTTTGAGGACAACCCAAAAGCAGTCCACGTTCACGCAGAAATAGAAAACAAAAAAGGTAACTTAATTCCTGGTATGTATATTCAAGGTAAAATTCAAGTAAATAATACCCAAACTAAAGCATTACCGGAAAGTGCCATTTTTAAAGAAGGAGATAAACATTATATATTTTCAGGAGAAAAAGAAAATGATGATTGGAGCTTTAAACCTGTTGAAGTGATTGTTGGAGAAAAAGATGGCAAATGGGTAGCAATTAAATTTACTGAAGAAATAGATGAAAACACAAAATTCGCTTATAACAATGCTTATTATCTTATGGCAGAAATGAAAAAAGGAGAAGCGGAAGACCACGATTAATTATGGAAACAATAGAACAAGTATTAGAGTCAAAAAATATACGTGTTACCGCAATGCGTATGTTAATTTATAAGTTTCTTGCAGAAAAAGAGGTCGCTGTTACTTTAAGTGATATTGAAAATGCTTTCTCAAAAGCAGACAGAACCACTTTATATAGAACTATTAAAACCTTTGAAGAAAAGGCTATTGTGCATCAAATAGACGATGGTACAGGGATTACAAAATATGCATTATGTGAAAAGGGATGTAATTGTGAAATTGAAACCGATTTGCACTTACATTTCCATTGTAATAATTGCAATGAAACCATTTGCTTAACAGAACATAAAATACCTCAAATAAAAGTGCCAAATGGTTTTGTGTCAGAGAATGTAAATTTGGTGGTAAAAGGTATTTGTGATAAATGTAGTGGACAATAATTGCACTTCCATTGCACTGTTTTTAATTGCATTTTTGTAATCAAAGAATTAAGTAATTATGAAAAGTAAATTAGCGATAACAAGTTTGCTTACAGCAATTACAGCTTCATTATGTTGTATAGCCCCAGTTTTGGCTCTAATCGCGGGAACAAGTGGATTTGCTTCAACTTTTTCTTGGATAGAACCATTTAGACCTTACTTAATAGGGCTAACAATAGTAGTTCTTCTATTTGCTTGGTATCAAAAACTAAAACCAGAAAAAGAAATAGACTGTGAATGTGAAACGGATGAAAAACCAAAATTTATGCAGTCAAAAACCTTTTTAGGTGTTGTAACAGTATTCGCAATAGTGTTGTTGGCTTTCCCATACTACTCAAGTATGTTTTATCCCAATTCAGAGAAACAAATTGTTGTCGTTGATAAATCAAATATAAAAACAACAGAGTATAAAATAAGTGGAATGACTTGTGCCAGTTGTGAAGCTCACGTAAACCACGAAGTAAATAAACTTAACGGAATTGTAAACTCAAAAACATCATACGAAAATGGTAACGCAATCATTGAGTATGATAAAACTAAAACAAATGAAGCGGAAATTGAGAAAGCAATTAACGCAACAGGTTATAAAGTAACTGATAAAAAAGAAAATTAATGAAAACCATATTAAAATCGGAAATCACTTGCCCTAACTGCGGACATAAAAAAGAAGAAGATATGCCAACAAATGCTTGTCAATTCTTTTACGAGTGCGAGAATTGTAAAACGGTACTAAAACCAAACGAAGGTGATTGTTGTGTGTATTGTTCTTATGGTACAGTTCCTTGTCCACCAATTCAACAAAACAAAAGTTGTTGCTAAAACAAAACTAAATGAAAAAAAAGAAAGTCAATTTAAGAGATTTAAAACCAAATTCAGAAGAACAACATTCTCACGATGATGGTCACAATCATAGCAATCCTAAAAGTGTTTCAAATTTAAACACCTATTTACCAGCTATTTTCAGTTTCGTAATGTTAATAGTTGGTATTGCTGTAGATTATTTTGAAGCATTTCCTCATTTTTCTGGATGGATTCGTATTCTTTGGTATGTGGTAGCCTATATTCTTGTTGGTTTTCCTGTGGTAAAAGAAGGATGGAAAAATCTTATAAAAGGCGATGTTTTTACCGAGTTCTTTTTAATGTCTATTGCCACAATTGGTGCGTTTATAATTGGTGAATATCCCGAAGGTGTTGCAGTAATGCTATTTTATGCAGTAGGAGAATTATTTCAAAACGCAGCAGTTAATAGAGCAAAAGGAAATATTAAAGCCTTATTAGATGTTCGACCAAAAGAAGCCAATGTATTTCGTGATGGTGCTTATAAAAGTGTGTCGCCAGAAGACGTAACTATTGGTGAAAAAATCCAAGTTCGAGTAGGCGAAAAAATTCCGTTAGATGGTTTATTATTATCCGAAAAAGCATCATTGAATACCGCAGCTTTAACAGGCGAAAGTAAACCCGATTCTATACTTAAAAAAGCGAAAGTGTATGCAGGTAGCATCAATTTGGAAAGCGTTATTGAAGTTGAAGTTACTAATACCTTTGAAGATAGTTCCATTGCCAGAATATTAGAGTTGGTTCAAAATGCAACAGCACGTAAATCTAAAACAGAATTATTCATCAGACAGTTTGCTCGTATCTACACACCAATTGTAGTGTTTTTAGCTATTGGTGTTACTTTTATACCTTACTTTTTTGTAGATGATTATGTGTTTAGAGATTGGTTATACAGAGCATTAATTTTCTTGGTAATATCTTGTCCTTGTGCGTTAGTGATTTCAATTCCATTAGGATATTTCGGTGGATTGGGAGCAGCTTCAAAAAATGGAATCTTATTTAAAGGTGCTTCATTTTTAGATGCAATGACCAAGATAAATACTTTGGTAATGGACAAAACAGGAACCGTAACTAAAGGTGTTTTTAAAATCAAAGAAGTAAAAGCAATTGATTGGAAAGAAACCGAATTTATGCAATATTTAATGGCGATGGAAGAACAATCCACGCATCCAATTGCTAAAGCAATTTTAGAGTATAAATCAGAAGGAGAAGATTTTGAAGCTCAAGACGTTTCTGAAATTGCAGGTAAAGGATTAAAAGGAATTGTAAATGGTAAAACAGTTTTAGTAGGAAATAAAGCCTTAATGACTGCGAATAATATAAATGTTCCAACGGAAACGGAATCTATTGTAGAATCGATAGTATTAGTTGCAATCGATAATCAATTTGCAGGTTATGTAGTCATAGCAGATGAATTAAAGGAAGATGCAAAAGAAACAATTACAGCATTACACAAAGTAGGCATTAAAAATATTATGATGCTTTCTGGTGATAAAGATTCCATTACTCAACAAGTCGCTAAAGAACTAAATATTGAAAATGCTAAAGGTGGTTTATTACCAGAAGATAAGTTAAACGAAGTTGAAATTTTAAAAAAGAATCCTGAAAATAAAGTAGCATTTATAGGGGATGGTATAAACGATGCGCCTGTTTTAGCAGCAAGTAACGTTGGAATTGCAATGGGTGGTTTGGGTAGTGATGTAGCTATTGAAACAGCAGACGTTATCATTCAAACCGACCAACCTTCAAAAGTAGTTAGAGCCATTAAAATAAGTCGTTCCACACGAAAAATTGTTTGGCAAAATATCATTTTAGCGTTTGGAGTTAAAGTTATTGTCTTGATATTAGGAGCAGGTGGTTTAGCCACAATGTGGGAAGCTGTTTTTGCAGATGTAGGAGTAGCATTATTAGCAATTTTAAATGCAGTTCGATTGCAGAAAATGAAATGGGATTAAGCAGATTAATCAATTAAACTTCTGTTAAACAAAATCAATAGTTGTTAAAATTTTTTATACCTTTGCAAATAGATATGAAGCAATTTTTCCATAAAATAATGTCTTTAGCAATGGCTTTTGTAGTGTTATTCTCTACAATGTCATTTACTGTGAATATGCATTATTGCGGAGATACGTTAGTAGAAACTGCTATTTTTCATAAAGCCAAAGGGTGCGGAATGGAAATGGAAAAGCCTTCAACCGAAGGATGTTCTATTACCAAGAAAAATTGTTGTGATGATAAACAATTAGCAATTGAAGGTCAAGACGAATTACAATTGCAAGTTGACAAAATCACATTTGAACAACAAGTATTTTTAGCTTCATTTGTTTACACTTACATTAACCTTTTTGAAGGTTTAGAAAATAACGTTTCTACTTACGAAGAATATAAACCGCCACTCGTCATAAGGCAACTCTACAAGATTGACGAAACATACTTAATTTGATTTTTAAACAATAGACTTTTTTATCCTATGACTGCAATGTCGTAAGGATAATTTGCTGTATTCGGTGTTTTTCTTACACCAATGTCTAACTGTTTAATAATCAAAACCAATGCTCAATAAAAGCATCAAATTTTTAATAGAAAACAAACTCGTAGCAGTTCTGCTACTCGTCCTTTTTGTAGGATGGGGAACGGTTAATGCACCTTTCAATAGGGATACTGGTTTCTTACCAAGTAATCCAGTTGCTGTAGATGCCATACCAGATATAGGCGAAAACCAACAAATCGTTTTTACCAAATGGGATGGTCGCTCACCACAAGATATAGAAGACCAAATTACCTATCCATTAACCACATCATTATTGGGTATTCCTGGAGTAAAAACCATTCGTAGTTCCTCTATGTTTGGCTTTTCAAGTATCTATATCATTTTTGAAGAGGATATAGAATTTTACTGGAGTAGAAGTCGTATTCTCGAAAAACTTAATTCCTTACCAAGTGGTTTATTGCCCGAAGGTGTTAATCCTGCTTTGGGTCCAGATGCAACAGGATTAGGACAAATATTTTGGTACACTTTAGAAGGTCGTGACGAAAAAGGAAATGTAACTGGTGGTTGGGATTTACAGGAATTACGAAGTATTCAAGATTACTACGTAAAATATGCTCTGTCCTCTGCAAGTGGTGTTTCTGAAGTCGCCTCTATCGGTGGTTATGTTCAAGAGTATCAAGTGGATGTCAATCCAGAATTGATGCGTCAGTATAATATTGGATTGCATCACGTTGTAAAAGCGGTTAAGGAAAGTAATAAGGATATTGGTGCACAGACTTTGGAAATTAACCAAGCCGAATATTTAGTTCGTGGTTTGGGTTATGTGAAATCCATTTCAGACATCGAAAATGCAGTAGTCACTTCAGAAGATTATACTTCAATTAGGATAAAGGATATTGGTAATGTTTCATTAGGTCCTGCAACAAGACGTGGTTTATTAGATAAAGAAGGTGCAGAGGTTGTTGGTGCTGTTGTGGTGGCTCGTTATGGCGCAAATCCAATGGAAGTCATTAATAATGTAAAAGAGAAAATTAACGAGTTAAGCGCAGGTTTACCTTCGAAAGTATTAGCAGATGGAAGAACGTCCCAAATAACCATTGTGCCTTTTTATGACAGAACTGAACTCATACAGGAAACCCTTGGAACACTTAATGAAGCACTGACTTTAGAAATACTGATTACCATTTTGGTCATCATTGTAATGGTTTTTAATCTGCGTGCATCTATACTTATTTCAGGATTATTACCAGTGGCAGTGTTGATGGTGTTTATAGCCATGAAGCTCTTTGGTGTTGATGCTAATATTGTTGCTTTATCTGGTATTGCAATTGCAATTGGTACTATGGTCGATGTCGGCGTGATACTTTCAGAAAACATTATAAGGCATCTGGATGAGGATGATAAAAAACTACCCATAAACACCGTTGTTTATAATGCTACAGCCGAAGTTTCAGGAGCTATTGTTACAGCAGTTGCGACAACAATCATCAGTTTTATCCCTGTATTTACCTTGATAGGAGCCGAAGGCAAATTGTTTAGACCATTGGCATTTACAAAAACCTTTGCTTTAGTTGCAGCACTTGTTATTGCACTCTTTTTAATTCCACCATTCGCTGCTTCTATATTTAAAAAGGTTAACATCCGTAAAACAACGAATTACGCTTTAAACAGCTTGATGGTTGTTATTGGTCTTTTGATTATGATTTATGGCTATTGGATTGGAGGATTATTGATTGGTTTTGGCATTACTGCTGTTTGGTTTGCAGTGAAGCAACGAGAGGCATATAGTTTTTCGGTTGTGAATTTTAATTTTTTAATCACTAAAAATACCATCAATATTGTCTTATCAGCAGTAGCTATTGTTTTTCTATTAGCAGAATATTGGAGACCATTGGGCCTTGATAAAAGTATTTTTTTAAATCTGCTTTTTGTCAGTATTGTTTGTTTTGGACTGCTTGGCATTTTTGTTTTGTTTCAGAATTATTACGGTAAAATCTTAAAATGGGCATTAGAAAATCGATTGCTGTTCTTGACGATACCGACAACCTTGTTGATTTTTGGTTTTGTCATTATGAAAAACACAGGCAAAGAGTTTATGCCATCCTTAAATGAAGGTTCTTTTCTCTTAATGCCAACCTCGATGCCTCATTCTGGCGTGGAAGAAAATAAACGCGTTTTACAGCAATTGGATATGGCAGTAGCCAGTATTCCAGAAATTGAAACTGTAGTTGGTAAAGCAGGACGTACAGAATCCGCATTAGACCCAGCACCTTTATCAATGTATGAAAATGTGATTCAATATAAATCAGAATATATGCTGAATGAAAATGGTGAACGTCAACGCTATAAAGTAAATGATGATGGTGAATATATATTAAAAAACGGAATGTCATTGCGAGCGGAACAGCGTGAAGCGTGGCAATCTCTTAATGCAAAAGAACAACTCATTCCAGACAAGGATGGCGAGTTCTACCGCAATTGGCGTCCAGAAATTGAATCACCAGACGATATTTGGAATGAAATTATAAGAGTAACCAAATTACCTGGGGTTACTTCTGCTCCTAAATTGCAGCCTATTGAAACACGACTGGTGATGCTTCAAACAGGAATGCGAGCACCCATGGGAATCAAGGTAAAGGGTCAGGATTTAAAACAAATTGAAGCGTTCGGTGTACAATTGGAAAATATCTTAAAACAATCAGAGGGTGTTAAGCAGGAAGCTGTTTTTGCAGACCGAATTGTAGGTAAACCGTATTTACTGATTGATATTGATAGAGAAAAAATAGCACGTTATGGCGTTACCGTTGAAGAGGTTCAAAACGTATTGAAAGTTGCAGTTGGCGGTATGGTGTTAACCCAAACGGTTGAAGGTCGAGAACGCTATGGTGTACGTGTGCGTTATCCAAGAGAATTAAGAGCAAATCCAGACGATTTAAAACAGATTTATGTGCCAGTAGAAAAAGGCAGTCCTGTTCCATTAAGTGAATTGGCAACCATACGATACGAACAAGGGCCGCAAGTCATTAAAAGTGAAGATACTTTTTTAATCGGTTATGTATTATTTGATAAGTTAGATGGTTTTGCAGAAGTGAATGTAGTTGAAAATGCACAAGCACTTATTCAACAAAAGATTGATTCAGGAGAACTCATAGTCCCAAAAGGCATCAGTTATAAATTCACTGGTACTTATGAAAATCAACTTCGTGCAGAAAAAACCTTGTCGGTTGTTGTGCCATTGGCATTACTCATAATTTTCTTGATTCTGTATTTCCAATTTCGTTCAGTTTCAACGTCATTAATGATTTTCACAGGAATTACTGTGGCGTTTGCTGGAGGTTTTATCATGATGTGGTTGTATGGTCAAGATTGGTTTTTGAATTTCAACTTCTTTGGAGAGAATTTAAGAGACTTGTTTAATATGAAAACCATCAATTTAAGTGTTGCCGTTTGGGTTGGATTTATTGCCTTGTTTGGTATCGCAACAGATGATGGAGTTGTTATGGCAACTTACTTAACACAAACTTTTGATAAAGAAACGCCAACAGACAAGAAAGGCATTCGTTTAGCAACTTTAGAAGCAGCAGGAAAGCGAATCCGACCATGTTTAATGACTACAGTGACAACCGTTTTAGCATTACTTCCTGTATTAACATCAACAGGACGTGGTAGTGATATTATGATACCAATGGCAATCCCCATTTTTGGAGGTATGATTATCGATATCACATCTTATTTTATAGTTCCTGTTCTGTTTAGCTGGAAAAAGGAATTTCAACTTAAAAAGATAACAAAATGAAACATAGAAGTATATATATAAAATTCGTTTTGGCTCTTGGTTCTTGTTTCTTGGGTTTATTTGCAAATGCACAGCAATTAGAAACATTAATCAACGAAGCTGTAGAGAACAATCCAGAGATTCAAAAGTTCGAGTTGCAATATAAGAGAGCTTCCGAAAAAGTAAACGAGGTCAACACCATTCCTAATACCGAATTTGGTGTTGGTTATTTTGTGAGTGAGCCAGAAACACGAACAGGTGCACAACGCTTTAAAGTATCTGCTAAACAAATGTTACCGTGGTTTGGGACTATTACTTCGAGAGAAAATTACGTGAGTTCATTGGCAGATGCTAAATACGAAGACATTGTCATCGCAAAGCGAAAACTAATGGCTTCGGTATCACAATCCTATTATAATCTATACGCTAACAAAGCAAAGCAAGAGGTTTTAACTGAAAACATCAAACTATTAGAAACTTATGAAACGTTGGCATTAACTTCTGTAGAGGTTGGTAAAGCATCCGCAGTAGATGTGTTGCGATTGCAAATGCGTCAGAACGAAATGCAACAATTAAAAGATGTATTGCAACAACAGTTTTTAGCAGAACAAACTAACTTCAATAATCTATTGAATAGAGATAATGATGTTACCGTGAATGTGGTAGATAGTTTAATGATACCTTCAGAAGACTTTGATATTACTTTTGAAAAATTAGTATTACATCCTGAATTACTAAAATTTGATAAACTCTATCAATCCATAGAGCAATCAGAATTATTGAATCAAAAAGAAAGCAGTCCAATGATTGGTTTTGGATTAGATTATATCAATGTTGCTGAAAGACCAAATATGGATTTCAGCGATAACGGTAAGGATATTGTAATGCCAATGGTTTCGGTATCTATCCCAATTTTCAATAATAAATATAAGTCCCAAACTAAACAGAATAAGTTGGAACAGCAAGAAATTACTGCTCAAAAACAAGAACGTTTAAATTCATTGGAAACACTTTTGGACAAAGCCATTAACGAACGCATTTCTGCAAGAATAAGCTATGCAACCCAAACCAAAAACTTAAAGCAAGCCAAAGATGCAGAAGACATTTTAATCAAAAGCTACGAAACAGGAACTATTGATTTTAATGATGTTTTGGATATTCAAGAGTTGCAACTAAAGTTTCAAATGAACCAAATAGAATCCGTGAAGACCTACTATGTGCAGACAACAATTATTAATTACTTAACGAATTAAAGATGAAACATACATTATTTATAAAAAATATGGTCTGTAATCGCTGTAAAATGTCAATTCTTAAACTTTTAAATGATGAAGGCTTCGAAGTAGAAGCTATTCAACTTGGAAAAATAACAGTTAAAGAAAATCCAAATAATGATTATTTAAAATTTGAAAAGAATTTAAATGAATTAGGTTTTGAATTGATTAAAGACCCTACAAAAGCATTGGTTGAAAAGATTAAGGTGAATCTTATTGAACACATAGAAAAGAACGATACAAATGTTATTCTCGCTAAACTTGAAAGTGAGATGGGTAAGAGCTATTCCATATTGAGTAAAACCTTTAGTAAGTCAGAAGGTATAACATTAGAAAAATACTTTATAAACCTAAAAATTGAAAAGGTTAAGGAATATATCCAGTTACAAGAGCTGAATTTTTCAGAAATAGCATATAGTCTCAATTATAAAAATAGTAGCCATTTAGCAAAACAGTTTAAGCAGGTCACAGGAATGTCTATGACTGATTTTAAAAACCTACAAATTGATAACAGAAAACCATTAGACGAAATTGTATAAATATTATCCAATATTAGGAAAACCATACTAGGAAGTGAAAGGTAGTTTTGTGGGTTAATTTTAAAATATGAAAATAATGAAACACAAATATCAAATTCAAGGAATGACCTGCAAAGGTTGTTTGAGAACTGTTAATAATGCTATATCAGAAGTTGAGGGTGTAAAAAATGTAGAGATTGATTTTGAAACATCAACAGCTGTTATAGAAATGGAAAAGCATATTCCATTAGTTACTTTTGAAAAAGCATTGCAAGAAAAGAAAGCAAAGTACCATATTCATCCCTACAAAAACGATGAAACTGTCACGCGTACTTTTCCTGTAAATGGAATGACCTGTAATGGTTGTAAATCTCACGTAGAAACTGTGTTATCTAAAGTAGATAGTGTTACGGATGTTTCTGTTAATTTGGAAAAAGCCGAAGCTACCATTAATATGAAATCTGAAATCCCGATTGAAACATTTCAAGACATTTTTAAAAATGACGGAGGCACTTACAGCATATACAAAGCAGGTCAACGACCAGAATCTAACCAAGAAGAAGAACAGAAACCCAATGGAAAAGGCACAGGCACATTTTATTGTCCTATGCATTGCGAAGGCGATAAAACTTATGATGAACCAGGCGATTGCCCTGTTTGCGGAGTGGATTTGGTGGAAGAACAAAATTTATCCACAGCTTCAGCAGAACAATGGACGTGTCCTATGCATCCAGAAATTGTCAAAGACGAAGCAGGTTCGTGTCCTATTTGTGGGATGGATTTAGTACCAATGGAAGCAGATAGTTCAGCAGAAGAAAAAACGTATAAGAAGCTATTAAATAAATTTTGGATAGCATCTGTATTCACATTACCCATTTTCTTAATTGCTATGAGTGAAATGCTTAATAACAATCCATTGTATGATATAATGGAACAGAAAAATTGGAACTGGATTCAATTTGCATTATCCATTCCAGTTGTCTTTTACGCTACGTGGATGTTCTTTGAGCGTGCTTATAGAAGCATAAAAACGTGGAATCTCAATATGTTTACACTCATTGGAATTGGTGCAGGTGTGGCTTGGTTATTTAGTGTATTTGGGATGTTGTTTCCAGATGTATTTCCTGAACAATTTAAAACTGAATTAGGCGCAGTTCACGTCTATTTTGAAGCAGCAACGGTAATTCTAACATTGGTGCTTTTAGGTCAATTGTTAGAAGCTCGTGCGCATAGTAAAACCAATTCGGCAGTAAAAGAGTTATTAAAGTTAGCACCTAATAAAGCCATAAAAATAGTAGATGGTGAAGAAATTGAAGTCAGCATTGACGAGATAGAACTCAACGATATTCTCAAAGTAAAACCAGGCGATAAAATTCCTGTTGATGGTGTGATAATCGAAGGTGAAACAACCATTGACGAATCTATGATTACAGGTGAACCTATTCCTGTAAACAAATCTCAAGAAGATAAAGTAAGTAGCGGAACAATTAATGGTAATCAATCCTTTTTAATGAAAGCCGAAAAGGTAGGAAGTGACACGCTATTATCGCAAATCATTCATATGGTTAATGATGCCAGTAGAAGTCGCGCACCTATTCAAAATTTAGCAGATAAAGTTTCAGGTTATTTTGTGCCAGTTGTAGTTCTTATTTCTATTATCACTTTTATTGTATGGTCTATTTGGGGACCAGAACCAGTTTATGTGTATGCGTTTGTAAATGCGATTGCAGTACTAATCATTGCGTGTCCTTGTGCTTTAGGTTTAGCAACACCAATGTCTGTAATGGTTGGTGTGGGTAAAGGTGCTCAAAATGGTGTATTGATTAAAAATGCTGAAGCTCTTGAAAAAATGGATAAGGTAAATACGCTTATCGTTGACAAGACAGGAACAATTACCGAAGGAAAGCCAACAGTTGAAACCGTTGGTGCTTTTAATGATGCTTTAAGCGAAAAAGAAGTGTTACAATACATCGTTTCATTAAATACCAATAGCGAACATCCTTTAGCAGAAGCGACAGTTAAATATGGCAAAGAACACAACGCAGAAATTTTAAAGTCCGAAGATTTTAGTGCAGTCACAGGAAAAGGTGTTGAAGCGACCATAAAAGATAAAAAAGTAGCATTAGGTAATCCTAAAATGATGGAATATGCCAAAGCAGATATTATCTCTAAAATGAAAGACGAAGCTAAATCTTACCAAAAACAGGGTAAAACAGTTTCTTATTTGTCAATAGATGAAACCGTTGTTGGGTATGTAGTTATAGGCGATAAGATAAAAGAAACAAGTGCTAAAGCGATTAAAGCACTTCAAGATAAAGGGATAGATGTAATAATGCTAACAGGTGATAATCACGATACAGCACAAGCAGTAGCATCAGAACTAAATCTTGCAGATTTTAAAGCCAGTATGCTACCAGAAGACAAACTCAAAGAAGTAGAGAAACTACAAAAAAATGGAAAAGTAGTTGCTATGGCAGGTGATGGAATTAATGATGCACCAGCATTGGCAAAAAGTGATGTAGGTATTGCAATGGGAACAGGAACAGATGTAGCGATAGAAAGTGCTATGATAACTTTAGTAAAAGGCGATTTACACGGTATTGTAAAAGCAAAAAATTTGAGTAATGCTGTAATGAAGAACATTAAGCAAAACCTATTTTTTGCACTTATCTACAACACTTTAGGTGTACCTATTGCAGCAGGTGTGTTGTTTCCATTCTTCGGAATACTACTCTCGCCAATGATAGCAGCTTTAGCAATGAGTTTTAGCTCTGTTTCGGTAATAGGTAACGCATTACGATTAAGAACAAAAAACATTTAATTATATGCAGAAAACAGTTTTCAAAATATCAAAAATGGATTGTCCTTCTGAAGAAAATCTAATCAAAATGAAACTTTCTGATATAGATGGTATCAAACAACTTGATTTTAATTTAGAAGAAAGAATCTTAACACTATATCATAATTCAAATGTAAATGAAATTGGTAATGCCTTAAAAGAATTAAAATTAAATGAAAGTTTAATCAGTTCAGAAGATACCGACACAATTATTACTGAATCTACAAGGAGTCAATCCAAACTGTTGTGGACAGTTCTAATCATCAATTTTGCATTTTTTATTATTGAAATGAGTACAGGACTTATTTCAAAATCAATGGGATTAGTTGCTGATAGTTTAGATATGTTGGCAGATTCATTTGTTTATGGATTGAGTTTAATAGCGGTTGGTGGTACAGTTTTAAAAAAGAAACGTATTGCAAAATATGCAGGCTATTTTCAGATAACACTTGCAATTATCGGAATCGTTGAGGTAATACGTCGGTTTTTAGGCTATGAATCGCTACCTGTATTTTCAACAATGATTATCGTTTCAGTATTTGCTTTGATTGCAAATGGCATTTGCTTGTACCTCTTACAAAAATCTAAAAGTCAAGAAGCACATATGCGTGCCAGTATGATTTTTACCTCTAATGATATTATAATAAATCTTGGCGTAATTACAGCAGGCGTTTTAGTCAATTGGCTGCATTCTGGTATTCCAGATTTAATTATAGGAATCATTGTATTTGGATTGGTGATACAAGGTGCATTCAGGATATTAAAATTAAGTAAGTAAAAAGTTTAACTATAAAATCAAAAAATATGGAAAATTCAAAAGAACACTCAAACAAAGGAAATTACAAAACCTTCTTTATAATGTTGGCTTGCTCATTTGTAGCAATGTACATCACAATGTACTTAAACACCTATTCCATAGACCACGTATGGTTTAGTTTAACACGATTCTATATGACGTGTTTAGGAATTTCAACAATGGCAGTAATAATGTGGTTTTTTATGCGAAAAATGTATAATGATAAAAAGAAGAATATCGCCATACTCGCAGGTAGTTTTATTCTGTTTGTAGGTGCATTAGGGTTGGTAAGAACACAAGCACCAATTATTGGTGATGTCCTTTGGATGAAAGCAATGATACCACACCATTCTATCGCTATTTTAACAAGTGAAAGAGCAGATATTCAAGACCCAGAAGTTAAGAAATTAGCAGAAGACATTATAAAAGCACAACGTAAAGAAATAGGAGAAATGAAAGCAATGATAAAACGATTAGAGAATGAAAAATAATAAAATAGTCATATATATTGGCATACTCGTAGTAGGTGTGTTATTGGGTTGGTTGCTTTTTGGTGGTTCATCAAAAAAAGATACAGAACATAATCACGATACCATTTCAGAAACCAATCAAATGTGGACGTGTTCTATGCATCCACAAATTATGCAACCAGAATCAGGCGATTGTCCTATTTGTGGTATGGATTTAATTCCTGCTGATGGTGGAAGTGATGGTTTATTAGCAGACCAATTCAAATTGACTGAAAACGCAATGGCTTTAGCTAATATTCAAACATCTATTATTGGTAAAGGCAATGTTGAAGGCAATACTATCAAATTATCTGGTAAAATTGCTGAAAACGAAGAAGCTAATGCAGTACAAGTCAGTTACTTTTCAGGTAGAATTGAACGCTTGAATGTGAGTTTTACAGGTGAAGAAGTTCGTAAAGGTCAATTATTGGCAACCATTTATTCACCAGAACTCTATGCAGCACAACAAGAATTAATTACAGCAGCATCTTTAAAAGAATCACAACCTGCTTTATACAAAGCAGTCCGTAATAAATTGAAATTATGGAAGCTCTCTGAAAATCAAATCAATCAGATTGAAGAAACAGGGAAAGTAAAAGAAAACTTTCCTGTTTATGCAACCGTTTCGGGTACTGTTACAGAAAAATTGGTAGAGCAAGGCGATTACATTAAACAAGGACAACCCTTACTTAAAATTGCTAATCTAAACACGGTTTGGGGAAATTTTGATGTGTATGAAAATCAGATTGACCGCTTTAAAAAAGGACAGGAAGTGATGATAACAACCAATGCTTATCCTAATAAAGAGTTTAAAGGTAAAGTAGATTTCATTGACCCAGTTTTAAACACGAAAACAAGAACTGTAACCTTACGTGTTGTTTTAAGTAATAAGGACGATGTATTTAAACCAGGAATGTTTGTAACCGCAAATATTGAAGGCAGTACAGCTAATAATGATGACCTATTAACAATTCCTTCATCTTCTGTGTTATGGACAGGTGAACGTTCTGTGGTGTACCTTAAAACAAATCCAGACCAACCTATTTTTGAAATGCGTGAAATTAAATTAGGCAATCAAATTGGTAATGAATATGAAGTTGTAGAAGGATTATTTGTTGGAAATGAAATAGTGACTAACGGTACATTTACGGTTGATGCAGCAGCACAATTACAAGGGAAAAAGTCTATGATGAATAAAGATGGTGGTAAAGTAATGACTGGACACGAAGGTCATTTAGGTATGGATAACAATGCATCTAACAAAGAAAGTGACCACACTAATATGAATGAGCGTTTGGAAGTATCAGCGAAATTTCAAGAGCAGTTAAAAGCTGTTTTCAATGCGTATATCAATTTAAAAGATGCTTTAGTAAAAGAAAATTCAAAAAGTACTTCAACAAGCACAAAAACTTTATTAAATGAATTGAACAAAGTAGATATGAAATTGTTGTCAGATAATAAGGCGCATAACCATTGGATGTCATTAGAAGGCGAAATAAAATCTTCTGCAACTTCAATTTCTGAAACGTCCGATATAAAATCACAAAGAGACCATTTTAAACACTTATCATCACATCTAATCAATGCTGTACAACTATTTGGTGTCAATGAAAAGGTCTATGTGGAATTTTGTCCAATGGCAGATAACAACAATGGTGCATATTGGTTGAGTAAAGAAGAAAAAGTAATCAATCCATACTTTGGCGAAGCAATGCTAACCTGTGGTGAAGTAAAACAAGTAATAGAATAATAAATCAAGTAATAACAATTAAATTTTAAACAATGAAGAGAGTAATCTTAAGTATCGCTGTAATAGCAGCATTAGGTTTCACAAGTTGTAAAAACGAAACCAAAAAAGAAACAGAAACCACAACTACTGAAATGTCAAAAGATATGGCAATGACAGACCTGTCTTTTGGTGTAAGAGGAAATTGCGGAATGTGTAAAAGCACTATCGAAAAAGCAGCTAACGGTGTTGAAGGTGTTGCAAGTGCTAATTGGGATGTCGATAAAAAGAAGATTGACGTGTCTTTTGATGATACAAAAACCGATGTAATGGCAATCCATAAAGCAATCGCAGCTTCAGGTTATGATACCGAAAAAGTAGCAGGTGATGAAGAAGCATATGATGGTTTACCAGGTTGTTGTAAATACGACCACGAAATGATGATGAATCAATCTGGTGAAGAAGAAAGTGATGACCATTCAAATCACGACCATTAAACAAAAATGAAAGAGTCTTTTTCGGAAGGCTCTTTTTTTATTCGCCACAACCCAAAACCCAGTTTTTTCGTACCTCAAAATCCTCTGTCTTTTGTGTTGTTCCGCACGCCAATGCATAATTGGTTTTATGTCATAATACTTGTAGCCAACGCTATAATAGCACATTTCTTTTTTTATTTAAAAGTATCCATTTTAATAAATTGGTACAATAAAAAAGCAAAGAGCTATTGCCAACGCTCAAAACAACTATTCCGCCACAAAACCAATCCCAAGCTATGTTACATAATAGAAGTTATAGGAGCAAAAATCCTTTCAGAGGTTGCCTACGGCGTGTTATTATATTTTCGTCGCTATAACTGCTATTATGTAAAATATCCACTCACCATCCGCACAAATCGGAACTAAAATTAAACTGTGGATATTCACGAGTACATTAATTTAAAATAAAAATGAAACGAGCTAAATATCCGCTCATCCAACGCTCACATCCAAATTTCTAACCACATTTTGAACAAGCATTAAACAGTCGCACATTCAAAGGATAATGTTAATTTATTATAATATTCGTTATCTCACTCATCTGCACAAAACCATCGTTAAGTCCAAGTATTCCTTACCTCAAGTCTTTGTTTGTCTCATTTCGTTAACAAATATTAAAGACCACTTTTCCCCACCACCCAAGAAATAGGATATAAAAAAATAGGTTTACAATATTTTGTAGTACGCCATAGCACATTACTTTTTATCGTGCCTCAAAAAAGCAATAAGCTATTGTCTAAAAGTCCTGTATAAGTAGCTTGTTTAAATGCTGTTTTATCAAACAACTATTTAAAACGCTACATATACAAACGCTTCATCCAACGCTCAAATACGAACTGAAACCTATTTTTTTAAGTGTTAATTCCCCAGAAAAGTTAAAAGTAAATTGAATCAAGTTTAAACCGATTTGAAATATTAAAATAAAAAAAGATGGCAAATATATGTGGCTACCTCTGCCAACCGCACAAGGCTATAAAGGTCAAGCCCTACGGGTTTTGAATAAAACTTTTTTCAATACCCTTTTTCTTTTGATTTAGACATTCAACTCAAAAAACTTTTATCCAAAAACCTTGACAGCCTTACCCACGCCACAACAACTATAGCTATCTTTTTTCTTTTCAAAAAAAATAATGGCGCGAAGCGTAGCGAAGCAATTTTAAATTGGATAGCTATGTCAACTTTTGAACTAAAAACACACCAAATCGGAAGAACCTACTCGAACCCTCATTTTTTCATTCTAAATAAAGGTCTAAACAGCGGAAAACCACTCTTAAAATCCTGTGCTAACTGTTTCGTTGTCACTACTACAACAGAAGAGGTAAAACACACACTTTTTCACTTATCTATGATGTTGCAAATAGGCGGTTTTTACGCTTACTATTTAAAAGGTAGTGTTATTCCGTTTATTTCAATAGATGATTGTAGGAACACTTTGAAAAACAGCTACAGCTCATTGTTTTATGATGCAATTCAGTTGCAAAAACATATTAATATTGTGTCAGCAATTAATAAAAAGGAAAAGGAGCTTCATAAAATCATTTCAAAAATGGGAGATTTGAAAGTATCATATATTCAAAGTTTATTTTCTAAAATGCAAAAAGAAGCAATCTAAAGCAATAAAATCCATATCAAAAGAATAGCATAAAACTTGCCATATATTTCAGCGGAAGGTACAACTTCGTGTTAAGTCCGTACCAAGTCCGAAGAAAATTATGTTTCATTTAAATTATTTATGTTATGGGTAAAATTGCTCAAGGTATTTTAGGAGGTCTTTCAGGTAAGGTTGGTAACGTTATCGGTGGAAGCTGGAAAGGAATTGATTACATTAGAATTAAACCTTCAAGTGTAGCCAATCCAAGAACTGTTGGTCAAGTAAACCAAAGAACCAAGTTTACTGCCACTTTAGAATTTTTACAGGCTGTAAAGCCTTTTATTAAGTTAGGATATAAAGGGTTAGCTGTTAAGAAAACAGAATTTAATGCTGCAATGTCGTATGTATTGAATAATGCGATTACAGGTACTGAACCTAACTTTGTTGTTGACTATCCAAACGCTTTAGTAAGTCGAGGAGGTTTATCTGGTGTGCTAAACCCAACGACTGATTTAGCAACTGCTGGAGAAGTAACGTTTGGTTGGGATGATAACTCTGCTGAAGGTAACGCAAATGCTACTGACAAGGCGATGTTATTGGTTTACAATCCTTCAAAAAAGGAATCCATTTCTTTACTTGATGGAGCAGACAGAACAGTAGGTTCTCAAATTATTCCAATCCCAACAACTTATGCAGGAGATACAGTAGAGCTATTTATGGCTTTTATTTCTGCTGATGGTAGTCAAGTATCAAACAGTATTTATTTAGGCTCTGGTACAGCTAATTAATGCTTGGTGTTTTTATTTGGAAACCGCTCTAATCGAGCGGTTTTTTTTATGCTATATTTGTTGCTCTATTTATTAATAGTTGTTACTAATCTTCTCTTATTATCCATTTTTTGTATGCTATTTGTTGCCCAAATACAATAGCACCAATGAATACAAAGGTAGTTAAATATTGTATCGGAAAGTTAGTGATGATATGAAGATTTTAAAAGATAAATTTTCAATTTTAGACAATAATATATTGAAAAAATCTTCAGTCACAAACTAAAAATTTCTAGTAATCAAGGCTATTTAAAGCTATTAAGACTTTATTATTTGTTAAAAAAAGCATAAATACTATTTTAGTAATTTTATTTTAGTAAATTTGTTAACCAAATAGTTAAACTATATAATTAAACAATATGGATAAAATTAAAACTGAAAATACTGAAACTGAAATATTAATAGCAGCAAAAGAAATCTTTCAGCAAAAAGGAATGGCAGGTGCAAGAATGCAAGAAATAGCAGATAAAGCAAAAATTAATAAAGCATTATTGCATTATTATTATAGGAGCAAACAATTATTATTTGAAGCTGTTTTCAAAAGTGCTTTTTCGCTTTTAGCACCACAATTAAATAAAGTGCTAAATGATGATAGCGATTTATTTGAAAAAATAAGAAAATTTACTGAAAATTATGTCTCGTTTGTAATCAGACATCCCTATTTACCAAATTTTGTAGTACAAGAATTAAATAAAAACCCAGAATTTGTTCAAAAGCTTCGCTCTGAAAAAAATTTTCCTTCCATTGAAAAATTTAAACTTCAAGTAAGTGATGCTATAAATCAAGGAATTATTAAACCAATCGAAGCCGAACAGTTATTTATCAATATTATCTCTTTAAATATTTTTCCTTTTATCGGAGAACCGCTATTGATGGCGCTTGTTAATGTGGATAAAGAAAGCTACAATAAAATACTAGAAAATAGAAAAACGGAAGTGGCTGAGTTTATCATTAATTCAATAAAAATATAAATTATGAAAACTAAGTTAATCATACTGATAGTATTGTTTATATCAATATATGCAAATGCACAACAGACTTTAACCTTGGAAGATTGTTACTCATTAGCTACAAAAAATTATCCTTTATCAAAACAAACAGGTTTATTAGAACAGAAATCAAGTTATGAAATTGACGCATTAAGCAAAGGAAAATTACCAAAAATCGATGTAAACGCACAAGCAACTTATCAATCTGATGTGATTGGATTACCTACTTCACTTCCAGGGGTTCAATCTTTAAATAAAGATCAATATAGAGCAACTTTAGATGTAAATCAATTAGTGTACAATGGTGGAATAATTGATGCAAATGCAAAATTAAAAGAGGCACAAACCAAAACACAACAACAACTAATAGAAGTTAGTTTATACCAAATAAAAACTCGAATCAGTCAATATTTCTTTTCTATTTTGTTACTTCAAGAAAAAAAAGCACTACTATCTTCAAAAAAAGAGTTATTAATTTCCAAAGTTAAGGAAGTGAAATCGGGAGTCAAATTTGGAGCAATTCTTCCGTCATCAGAACTGGTTTTAGAAGCAGAAATTATTAAAATAGACCAGCAATTAATAGAAATTAAATTCGAAAACATCAAATTATTAAATAATCTTTCTGAATTAACTTTTTCTGATATTGATACCGAAACAACTTTAATAAAACCAGTTTCATATCCAAACAGCACAAATATAACAAGGCCCGAAATTGCTTTTTATGATTTACAAAATCAGCAATTAGAGTTCTCAAAAAATGTTCTATCTAAATCAAATCTTCCAAAAATAAATGCTTTTGGTCAAGCGGGTTATGGTAATCCCGGATTAAACATGTTAGACAATTCTTTTCAAACATTTTATGTTGTTGGCCTAAAAGCGAATTGGAATATTTTTGATTGGGGCAAAACCAAAACAGATAAAAAAGCATTGGATATATCTAAAGAAATAGTGACATCTGAGAAAGAAACATTTGAATTAAATAACAAAATACAATTAGAAGAGCAAGATTTTGAAATTAAAAAATTAGAACAACTGCTGCTTTCTGATACCGAAATAATTCAAATACGTGAAAAAGTTATTAAATCCTCAGATGCCCAATTAAAAAATGGTGTGATAACATCGTCTGAATATCTTATAGAATTAACCAATTTATTTGAAGCAAAAAACACTTTAAAGATGCATGAAGTTCAATTAGCAGCAGCTAAATCAAATTACGAAATAATTAAAGGAAAATAAAATAGTACCCGAAAAATTTAAAAAAATGAAAAAAATAAGCATAATAATTTTAGCAACGATAGGGTTAATTTCTTGTAACAAAAATAACGACAAAGCTGACGGTTATGGGAACTTTGAAGCAACTGAAATAACTATTTCTTCAGAAGCTAACGGTAAAATAGAGTTTTTAAAAGTCGAAGAAGGAGATGAATTAAAATCTCAATTACAAGTAGGATTAGTTGATACATTACAATTACATTTTGCGAAACAACAATTAATTGCCTCTAAAAGCACCGTGTCGTCAAAATCCGCAAATATAATATCACAAAAAAGCGTCTTAAATGAACAATTAAAAACAGCTAAATTAGAGAAAAACCGAATCCGTAATATGTATGCTGAAAATGCTGCAACTAAACGACAAGTAGATGAAATTGAAGGAAAGGTAAAAGTTATCGAAGAGCAAATTAAAAGTGTCGGAACTCAAAACGCACCTATTTTAAATGACTTAAAATCGATAGATGTACAAATTGCTAAAATCAATGACCAAATAGCAAAAAGTAAAATTATTAATCCTATTAATGGAACTGTTTTGACTAAGTATGCAGAACCAGGCGAAATATCAGCATTTGGAAAACCACTATACAAGATAGCTGATGTTTCTGAAATGACTTTGCGAATCTATGTAAGCGAAACACAGTTGTCAAAAATAAAAGTTGGACAAAATGTATCGGTAAAAATTGATGCTGAAAAAGATATGAAATCATATCCAGGAACCATTTCATGGATTGCATCTTCGGCAGAGTTTACTCCTAAAATTATTCAAACAAAAGAAGAACGAGTAAATCTCGTTTATGCCGTAAAGGTAAAAGTAAAAAATGACGGTAGTTTAAAAATAGGAATGCCTGCAGAAATGTGGATTAAAGATGGAGATTAAATAATTAATAATTATGAAAAAAAAGCTTCATTATCTAATCGCATTATTGTTAGCTACTTTTGGTTTACTTACTATGTTTTTGAGTGCTTCAGTAATTTTTGACTTATTTGGAATTAGAGCCAAAGAAGGAAATTATGTTTTGTTCATAGTTTGGACAAATTTCATCAGTAGCATAATCTATTTAGTAGCAAGTTATGGTTTCATTAAAAACAAAAATTGGACATCAACTATTTTAGGAATTTCGGCACTAATTCTCGTAAATGCATTCATAGGTTTTATTATTTATATCAACGCAGACGGAGTGTATGAAACCAAAACAATCGGAGCAATGATTTTTAGAATTGTCGTAACCATAATCTTTGTTGCATTTGCTTATTTCACTATCAATAAGAAGAAACAAATTAATATTAATTAAAAAATTACAAGAAATGTTAAAAATAAAAATTGCCTTTTTAGCTACAGTTGTATTACTCCTTTTCTCTTGTAACACGAAATCAAAAGAAGAAAAAACTACTGAAATTAAAACTGAAGAACACCAACATTCTGAAAGCGAAACAATTCAATTAAACAATGGTGAAAAATGGAAGGTAGATGATAATATGATGCTACACATTCGTAATATGGAAAAAGATGTAGTCCATTTTGACCAAGAAAAAGGCACTAATTATTCATTATTAGCTAATAAATTAAAGACAAATATTGATATACTAACATCAAATTGTACCATGAAAGGACAAGCTCATGACGAACTTCACAAATGGTTAGTTCCATATATAGAATTAGTCGATTCGTTTTCTAAAGAAAAATCAGCAAATCAGTTTACAGAAATTCAAAATTCGTTCCTAACATTTAATCAATATTTCAAATGATTTTAAAAAACTTACATACCGAAAATAAACCAGTTCAAACACAATTATTATTTGAACCAAAAGACGCTAAAGTAATTTCATTGCAAATAGCAAAAGGAGAAACACTTAAAGAGCACATTTCAAAAATACCAGCATTGTTGGTTTGCATTTCAGGAAATGCTGTTTTTACAAATGAAAAAGGAACAGTCATTAATCTCAATTCTGGCACTTATGTAATGATTGAAGAAAATGTAAAACACGCTGTAAAAGCAATCGATGAAAGTAATTTCTTATTGATGAAATAATGAGTATTGCTGTAAACAACATATCAAAATCTTACAAAAAGTTAAAAGCTGTCGATAGCATTACTTTTAAGGTAAATGACGGAGAATTATTTGGTTTAATTGGACCTGATGGTGCAGGGAAAACAACTATTTTCAGAATACTAACTACGCTTTTAGTTGCTAATGAAGGAAGTGCAGAAGTCGCTGGATATGATGTAGTCAAACAACTCAAAGAAATCAGAAACTCTGTTGGCTATATGCCAGGAAAATTCTCGCTATATCAAGATTTAACTGTTGAAGAAAACTTACATTTTTTTGCCACTATTTTCGGAACCACAATTGAGGAAAATTATGATTTAATTAAAGACATATACATTCAAATTGAACCATTCAAAGACAGAAGAGCAGGTGCTCTTTCGGGCGGAATGAAACAAAAATTAGCATTATGTTGTGCGTTAATTCATGCTCCAAAAGTATTATTTCTTGACGAACCAACTACAGGAGTTGATCCCGTTTCTCGAAAAGAATTTTGGATAATGCTAAAAAGATTGCAACAAAAAGGCATTACAATATTAGTTTCAACACCTTATATGGATGAAGCTTCTCTTTGCGATAGAATTGCATTAATTCAAAAAGGCAAAATTTTAAAAATAGATACACCTCAAAATATCATTAACAACTACGAAAAAGTAATTTATGATGTACAAGCAAAAAACACACACGGATTGATTCACGATTTAAAAAATTATCCTAATCAATACAGTGTTTATGCTTTTGGTGAGTTTGTACATTACATAGATAAAAATGCAACTTTCAATCCAAACGATTTACAAACCTATTTGAAAAATAAAAATCATACGGATATAATTATTAAACCTGCTACAATAACCATTGAAGATGTTTTCATGGACTTATAAACAAAAAAATGGAAAGAGAAAAAATAATATCTGTAAAAAATTTAACGAAAGAGTTTGGTCATTTTACTGCTGTAAAAGGCATTTCATTTGATGTTTATAAAGGAGAAATTTTTGGTTTTTTAGGAGCCAATGGAGCAGGGAAAACAACAGCTATGAAAATGTTGATTGGAATTTCAAATCCTACTTCAGGTGAAGCCAATGTTGCAGGTTTTGATGTTCACTCACAAGCCGATATGGTAAAAAAAAGCATTGGTTATATGAGTCAAAAATTCTCAATGTATGATGATTTAACTATTAAAGAAAACATTACTTTTTTTGGTGGAATTTATGGATTATCAAGAATACAAATCAAACAAAAAATCGCACAATTAATAGAAGAATTAGAACTTCAAGAAGTAGCCAATAATTTAGTAGGTTCGTTACCATTGGGTTGGAAACAAAAATTGTCGTTTTCAGTTGCATTACTGCACGAGCCAAAAATTGTTTTTCTCGATGAGCCAACAGGAGGCGTTGACCCAATAACCCGAAGACAATTTTGGGAAATGATTTATACACAAGCTTATAAAGGTACTACCATTTTTGTAACCACACATTACATGGATGAAGCAGAATATTGCGACCGTGTTTCTATTATGGTTGACGGCTCTATTGAAGCTTTAGACACCCCAAAAAATTTGAAAGAACAATTCAAAGTAGATTCTATGAATGATGTGTTTTTAAAATTAGCGCGGAATATTGAATAAATAATTAAAAAAGAGGAGAAGATTGCTTCGTTCCTCGCAATGACAATTATGAAAAGATTTATCGGATTTGTAAAAAAAGAATTCTACCATATTTTCAGAGATAAACGTTCTTTGTTTATTCTGTTTGGTATGCCGATTGCCCAAATTTTATTGTTTGGTTTTGCCATAACAAATGAAATTAACAATGTTGACATTGCCATTTTAGACCAATCAAATGATATAGAAACACAAAAAATTATCTATAAAATAAAAGCATCACCCTATTTTAATGTGGCAAACCAAATTGAAAAAGAAAGCGACATAGAATCAGAATTTAAAAAAGGAAAAATCAAGGCAGTTCTTATTTTCGAACCAAATTTTAGTAAAAATCTAGAAACCAAAAAAGTAGCAGTAGTTCAAGCAATTACCGATGCGACCGAACCTAATGTTGCCAACACAATTGCAAATTATACCTCAGCAATTATACAAAATTATCAATCGCAAAAAAAACAATCCAATAGTAATCCGGTAAAGGTTGAAGTACAATCGAGAATGTTTTATAATCCTGAACTCAAAAGTGTTTTTAATTTTGTTCCAGGTGTAATGACTGTTATTCTAATGCTTGTTTCAGCTATGATGACCTCTATTTCTATCACACGAGAAAAAGAATTAGGCACTATGGAAATTCTTTTAGTTTCTCCATTAAAACCATTTCAAGTAATTATTGGAAAAGTATTTCCTTATATTTTTCTTTCAATTATCAATGCAATAGTAATATTAACATTAGGCTATTTTGTGTTCAAAATGCCTATAAATGGAAGCATCTTTTTGTTAGCTTTTGAAAGTATATTATTTATCATTTCTGCTCTTTCATTGGGGATATTAATTTCTACCGTTTCTAATTCTCAACAAACCGCAATGATGTTATCATTAATGGGTTTGATGCTACCAGTAATTATTCTATCAGGATTTATATTTCCTATAAATAGTATGCCTTTACCCATGCAAGTAATCAGTAACATCATACCTGCAAAATGGTTCATTATTATTGTAAAAGCCATTATGCTCAAAGGTGTCGGAATTCAATATATATGGAAAGAAACCCTTATATTAATAGGGATGACTGTGTTTTTTATAACATTGAGCATCAAAAAATATAAAATTAGACTAGAGTAAGAATAGTATTACTGTAAAGGTTTAAAAACAATCATTGGGATATAAAAATAAATTATGAAATCGCCATTAACAAAAGTTTGCGCAAGCAAACACCAATGAAAAAAGCGATACATATGCACCAAAAAACAAATAATATTTACATATGAAAACAATATTATTCATCATACAAAAAGAATTCAAGCAAATTTTTAGAGATAAAAGCATGCTTCAACTTATATTTATATTACCCATTTTGCAATTATTAATTTTGTCAAATGCAGCTACATTCGATGTTAAAAATATTGCAATAACCTTTGTTGACAATGACCAAAGTCGGGAATCAAGAGATTTAATAAATGCTTTTAAATCCTCAACCTATTTTAAAGTTACAGCACCTCATTTTTCTGAAAAAGAAGCTATCCAAGAAATGCAAAAAGGGAAAACCGATATTATTGTAAATATTCCTGTTCACTTCAATCGTGACCTGCAAAAAGACCAAAAAGCGAGCATTTCAGTAAGTATTAATGCCATTGATGCCGCAACGGCTGGCGTTGAAAATGTATATGTAACACAGATACTAAACTCCTACAATCAAAACATTCAAATGCAGTCAAAATACTTCTCTGAAAATAAAGAAGTCCCCCAAAACATAATGGTTATTCCCTCTTTTTGGTACAACAATACTTTAAATTATAAAACTTTTATGGTGCCTGGTATTTTGGTTTTATTGGTTACCATGCTTACTTTATTTCTGTCATCAATGAATATAGTTAGAGAAAAAGAATTGGGCACATTAGAACAAATAAATGTAACACCCATAAAAAAATACCAGTTTATTATTGGAAAATTATTTCCGTTTTGGGTGCTTGGATTAGTGATTTTAACGGTGGGTTTAGTAATATCCAAAGTTGTTTTTAATGTTCCTATGTTAGGTAATATTTTCCTTGTTTATGGCTTCACATCGGTGTATTTACTTTTAATTTTAGGTTTCGGACTGTACATATCTAATCATACCGAAACCCAACAACAAGCCATGTTTATTGCCTGGTTTTTTATGGTAATTTTCATATTAATGAGTGGTTTATTTACACCTATCGAAAGTATGCCAAAATGGGCACAAAGCTTAACATTGTTAAACCCTATTCGATACTTTGTAGAGTTCATAAGAATGGTTCTACTAAAAGGATCCGGATTTTATGAAGTATTGCCAAACCTATTAATTGTTACCGGATTTGCAGTATTTGTAAACGGCATGGCGGTTTGGAGTTATAAAAAATCAAATTAGAAGTTTAAGTTTTTAAAAGGTATTAAAAATGAATGGTAATAAATTAGTTACGAATGAATCTTTATTCTTTCGAGGTCCACTATCGAGATTTAAAGAGCTAATGTTCACATTTAGGGTTCAAATTAATTTTATAAGAGCATTTAGAAAATTACATTTCCTTGGTCCATGTGTAACTATTTTTGGTTCGGCTCGGTTTACACCAGAATCAGAACATTATAAAAATGCTGAAAAAATTGGTGCAGAAATTTCTAAATTAGGTTTTACAATAATGACAGGTGGCGGACCAGGAATAATGGAAGCCGCAAATAAAGGAGCATTTGAAAATGATGGTTATTCTGTTGGTTGCAATATTGTATTGCCAAGAGAACAAAAACCAAATCCATATTTACATAAATGGATAGATATTCCTTATTTTTTTGTTCGTAAAGTTGTTTTGATAAAATATTCGTATGCCTTTGTAGTGATGCCAGGTGGAGTTGGTACTTTAGATGAATTATTTGAAGCACTTACATTGATACAAACTAAAGTAATTAAAAACTTTCCGATAATTATTTTTGATTCAGATTATCATAAAGAACTTTGTCATCATATTAAAATTATGCTTGAAAATGAAAGCATCAGTCCAGAAGATATGAAGCTCCTTTTTGTAACTGATTCTATTCCTGATTTAATTACACATCTTGAAACGCATGCAATCAAAAAATTTGGGTTAGTAAATAAACAATATAAACCAAAATGGTGGTTTTTAGAAAAATAAAACAATTCTTGTCTATGTCTTTTTAATTAATACTAAAATGTAGAAAAATATTATTTTCTTTCTTGTAAAATATCTGAAAATATAGACGAATTAGCAATAAAATATGAAAAAGAATATAGTATTAGTTTTTATTATTGTAATAACGACCATAACTTCAGCTCAAACTAAAGTAGATACAACAGCAATTCTATCTTTAGATAAAATTACACAAGTAAATCAAGGAGAAAGTTATGTTACTTTTCCCTTTGATATTGGGAATTTAGAACCTTTAATGTTTGAGGCAAATGTTAGTCCTAATTTTAAGATCAGAGAACGTAAAGATTCAAGATTAATGGCAGTGTTAACTTCTCAAATTATTATAAGAATGTTTGATGAATATTCATATCCTGTAAAAACACCAAGTTATATACCTCAAATTGCGTTCTATTTTTTAACAGGACATAAAGATGCAGCCAATAAATTAACTTTATTTGGTAAAATTGCACATCACTCTAATGGTCAAGATGGTAATTTTTATACAGATGATGGAAAAGTCAATTTACAATCCGGAAATTTTGCAACAAATTATTTAGAATTAGGATTTTTACAATCATCATATAGTCAAAACTTGAAAGCTTTCAAATTTATAAAAAGCTCATTTGAAATCCACCCAAAGAGTTGGATGTTAGAAGAACTTCAAGGTCAATATAGTGGATTGCGATGGCACAATACCTTTTTAGCTTATAAACTTCCTATGAAAACAAATCCACTTCCAAACGAAAAACAAAGAGCAAACTTCTCAATTAAAGCTGAAACGACAATAATGTTAGATAATTTTAATAATTGGAACTATTTTGACGCCAAAAGATTAAATGCAAGTCTAATTCTCTATTATCACCCAAAATTCTTAGAAGATATTGGATTTTTTGTTCAATTCTATCATGGTATGGATTATTATAATATTTATTTTCAACATCAAATCAGCTCAATAAGATTTGGTATAATGACAGAAACTTTACGTTTTTAATATTTTAATTATGAAACAAAAACCAATTTTTATTAAAAAGAATTCTTTTGATGTTGAACCATTTTCAACTCAAAAATTAGAACATTCACTACTACGTAGTGGTGCATCTGAAGAAGAAATTGAAAACATTATTTCAAAAATACAAACTGAAATTTATGATGGTATTTCTTCAATTGAAATATATAAAAAAGTGTTTGCTTATTTAAAAAAATCAAACAGAACATCTGCTTCTCGATATAGTCTAAAACGTGCCATTTTTGATTTAGGTCCAACAGGTTATCCTTTTGAAAGATTAGTTGCAGCATTATTGAGAGAAAAAGGATTTAAAACCTCGGTCAGTGTAATTTTAAATGGCGAATGCGTTACCCACGAAATAGATGTTTTAGCTGAAAAAGAAGGAAGCGTTTATGCAATTGAATGCAAATTTCATTCTGACGCTAATGCAGTTAGTAATGTAAAAATTCCTTTATACATTAATTCAAGATTTTTAGACATCCAAAAACAGTGGAATACTAATTCTAAAAACACTACACATCTCAAACAAGGCTGGTTGGTTACTAATACCAGGTTTACTATTGATGCAATAAATTATGCGAAATGCGTTGGTTTAACTTTACTTAGTTGGGATTATCCGTTAAATAACGGAATTAAAGACAATATTGATTCATTTGATCTTTATCCAATTACTACTTTAATAAATCTTTCAAAAGACGAAAAAACAACTCTTATTTCTAAAGATATAATTTTAGTTAAAGAACTTTATGAAAATAAAATTGTATTAGAAAAAATGCAGATTACATCTGATAGAATAGTAAAAATTCTGAATGAAGTAAAGGAACTTTATAAAATATAAATATTTATTCGATTAGGAACTCATCAAATTATTAAAACTATATCCTTAAATATTTTAAGACTTTGAATCAAAAAATAATAAATCTACAAACAGACCTAAATGAACAACTTAATTTCATTGATCTTGAAATAGACAATGAAATTAAGCGTTGTGAAAAGGCTATTGAGATAACTTTAAAAGCTAAAGAGAATTTAAAAAATGTAGTTATTAAAAGTCAATTCAAAAGTCAAGATGAAGAAATATATTTTTTTAAGGAAATTAAACCCCAATTTACATCAAAGATTATTTATTACAATTCAATCCTTAAAATTGAAATGAAAAAGCCAAATGGAGGCAATCGTATTTTAAAAAAATATTACAATAATGAACTTATAAAACTTAAATCATTTTTTGATAATGAATTAGAATTTTACAAATATTTTCGCTCTGGAAATAATTATTTGGATTACAAATATTTTCTAAGAGGGAAGTTTGATGTGAAATTAGCATTAAATAGCTATTATTTTGAAACAGATACTAATTTTTCAACTTCTCATGATTATAAAGTAGCAAAAATATTAGCTAATGACTTAATTCAATTATATCTTGAAAATAAACTAATTATGATTGAAAATAAAGGAACTACTGAAAAATCACAACGCCAACCGAACATAAAAATGATGTGGACAGGCTCAAAAGTAGCGTTAACTGAACTTCTTTTTGCATTACATACTGAAGGAGCTTTTAATAATGGTGCTGCAGACCTTAAAGATATTGCTGAATATTTTGAGCATATTTTTGAAATTGATTTAGGGCAATATCGTAGAACATTCCTTGAAATTAAAGCCCGTAAGAATGATAGAACAAAGTTTATAACAACTTTAAATGAAAAATTATTGACTAGGATGAACAATTCAGATGAGGTACTTTAAATAAAAATCGTTCACAACATGAACCCCGTTGTGAAAGAAAATAAATCAAACGCCACAATTTTGTACCATAACAATCTAAAACATCAGTTATGGCAGTACAAATTATTACTATCGAAGATTTAAACGAATTCCGTAGTCTTCTTTTGAATGATTTAAAAGAAATCATTCAATCCAAACCACAACAAACAAAACAGTGGCTCAAATCCAATGAAGTCCGTAAACTGTTAAACATTTCTTCAAGTACTTTACAAAACCTCCGTATCAATGGAACACTAACTTACACCAAAGTTGGTGGGATTATGTATTATGACAATACAGACATTCAAAAGCTCCTTCACGGCAATAAAGTAAATGCCTTGCCTACACTTTTCAAATAAATGTGCTTTGTCAACCTGAACTTAAATCCAGAGCTTGACGAAGGACAGGTTCTTGTCTTAATACTTAATACTCCAATCTTAATACTTCAGCAATGAATTACATAAAACACCTAACCGGTTTCTTCATTCGCATAGCATCTGAAGAAACCATTTATCCAACACATATAAGTCTATATCTAGCTTTATTTCAAAGTTGGAACATCAATCGGTTTAAGAACCCAATTGCAATTTCTCGTGATGAAATGATGAAAACCAGTCGCATAGCTTCCAAAGCTACTTATCACAAATGCATAAAAGAATTGCAAAACATGGGATTTATTGATTATCTACCTTCATATAATCCGTATTCAGGTTCTGAAGTAATTCTACATGATTTATCAGATAGAAAAGCGGTTTTTAAAAGTCAAACCAGTTCAATTATTGTCCAAACCATACCAATAAATAACCAAGCTAATAGTAACGTCACTGAACAAGTCAATGAACCCAATATATATAACAATAACAAAACATCTAAAAACAATAAAAACATATCTATAGACACCAATTTTAAAATTTTTAATGAAGGTGAATTTTTAGAAGTTGAAAAAAAAGAGAAAAAAAGTTCCGCGAAAAAAAGAGAAATAGAAAATCCATCAATCGAACAAGTCAAAGAATATTTCAAACAAGAAGAGTATTCAGAATTTGAAGCCGAACGATTTTATAATTATTACACTAGCAACGGTTGGCTTATTGGTGGTAAAACAAAAATGATAGATTGGAATGCAGCAGCTCGGAATTGGATGCTAAATACCGCAAAATTCACAATAAATCTTCCTCAAAATAATCAAGTTAAAGAACAACCAAAAGCGAAACATTTACAAGTTGTAGAAGACAAAAATTATGCAGAACCATTGTGACAATCTTGTCATCCTGAACTTGTTTCAGGATCTGTTCATATTACAAACAATCTGTAAACTGGTAACCGTTAACTTTCAACTATGGGCTCACAATACAACTATCCAGAAATCCTAACATGGTTAGAGACAAAAGCCAAACAAGAGTATGGCCCAAATTTTCATTTCATCGATGACGATATGGAAAACATTACAAAACTGATAGCTTATTTTTTAAAAGATGAGAGAACAACAAGTCGATTTGGTATTGATCTATCAAAAGGAATTCTTCTTTCTGGACCGGTAGGCTCGGGTAAAACCTCATTAATGACAATAATGAAATACATAACCCAAAAAGAAAATAAATTCTTTATAAGAACATGTCGCGATATAAGTTTTGAATTCATAAAAGAAGGCTACGAAATCATACATCGATACAGCCGTGGTAGTTACTCTCAATCCCAATACAAAAATTATTGCTTTGACGATTTAGGAGTAGAAAGCAATTTAAAATATTATGGAAATGAATGCAATGTGATGGCAGAAATAATTCTCTCAAGATATGATCTATTCATCTCAAGAAAAGTTATAACACACATCACTACCAACCTATCAGCTTCAGAAATCGAAACGATGTACGGCAACCGAGTTCGCTCAAGATTACGAGCCATGTTAAACCTCATCGCATTCGATAAAACCACACAAGACAAACGCTAAATTAATATAATCCAACTGCTTTGCGAACATTGCGAAAATCTTTGTGCTCTTTGCGGTTAAATAAAACAAACTATGAGAAAAATAAACACCTTCTGGAACTGGTTCCAAGACAACAACCAAACCATAAAAAACTTCCTCAACGAAACACCAAAATCGCAAAAGCAAATCAGCCATTGGATAAAACACCGTTTAGGTTTCTATTGCAAAGAACTCGATTACATGATTATATTCCCCAAAAAGCCAACCGAAAAAACCGAACTAATCATTACGGCAAACGGAAATCCTGAATATTTTACACGGGTAACCGAATTAATAAAACACGCTCCAGTACTCAAACATTGGAAATTCACAGCATTTATTCAACCTACAGTACATATTGAAAAAATTATGGATGGTTTAGACGAGCCGTATGTATTTCAAGAAATAACTATAAAAACTAGCGAAATAAAATTTTTGCCACTAGCTTACGACGAAAAAACAAAAAAACTCAACATCATAGTGTATTTAAAAAACTACAACATCCATTGCGATACCAAAACTTGGAACCAAGCAATCTACATCATCATGCAAGACCTATTGGGAGAAAAATCATTATATCAGAATATTAACTTTGTGCAATTAGCATGTTTACCAACCAACACAGAGGAGTTGATTGAATTGTATGATTTACAGTTTTACATTGATACTATTAATAAAAATGATGTTTCGTAGTAAAATAATCAGGTTTATCCTGACAATGCTACTATAAAGAATAAATTTAAAACAAATGATACAAACTATAATTATATTTTGTATCATTGTAGTCAGGTTAATCCTGACAATAAGACTATGAAGCATAAATACATCTCAACACAGTCAAACGAACTTTTATCATACTTCAATGATAAAGGGAAAGTGTGTTTTGAGTCTAAAACAGCCTTAAAAGCGTTTCCTGATGCCAAAGAAAGCACCGTTAGAGAATTATTAAGCGACATGACCAAAAGAGGTTTATTAATGCGTATTAAAGACGGTGTGTATTACATTATCCCTTACGAAGAAAATGCAGAAACCTTTATGCCCGATTGGCATATATTGGTAAAGTATTTAGTTAAAGATGCCAAGCATTACATAGGCTATTATTCTGCATTACAAATCCATAATCTAATAACACAACCATCATTAAAAGAACAAATTGTGGTGGCAAAACAAATCAGGCCTTCTGAAATAAAAATCAAAGACATCACTTTTCAATTTATCTATCATAACGAAAGTCACTTTTTTGGAGAAAAGAAAACATGGATTGATAATTTCAATAAAGTAAGCTGTTCTGATATAGAAAAAACAATAATAGATTGCCTTTTTAAACCGGATTACGCAGGAGGAATTGTAGAGGTGGCAAGAGCAATTTATAGTACAAAAGAGAAATTAGATTATAAGAAGCTTTTAGAATACACCATAAAATTCGATTCTCAGGCAGTAATAAAAAGACTAGGGTATATTTTAGAACTCTTTGAAATAGAAACAGAAATAATCAAAGAACTACAAAAACTAAAAACCGCTTCTTATGTAGTTTTAGATACCGAATTACCTAAGACTGGTAAAAGAAATAGCCGTTGGAGTATTCAACAAAATTTAGACATAGAAACCATTAAATCAGCCATGTTCACATGATTAAACCGGGCGAAATACAAAAGAAAGCCAACCAAGTTGGAGTTCGCGACCAACAAATCGAGAAAGATTACATTTTATCCTGGATACTTTGGGGTGTAGCAAATCACGAACAACTTTCAAAAATATTAGTATTCAAAGGAGGAACCGTATTAAAGAAAGTATATTTTGAAGACTATCGATTCTCAGAAGATTTAGATTTTACATTGTTGAATAATGAAATTTCAAACGAACAAATTTTTGAATGGTTCAAAGAAACTTTCGAAGAAATAAAGGAAGAATCCAATATTCCTTTAGAAATAATTGATGATAACGAGCACGAAGATGGAGGCATCAATTTTTATATAGGTTATGTAGGTCCATTGGGTGGTTTCGGTAACAACAAAAAAGTAAAAGTAGACATCTCCAGAAGTGAAAAATTAGAGTTTGAACCAGTAGTAAAAAATGCTATTGTAGATTATTCAGATTTAGAGGATTACAAACTAGTATGCTATCCTTTAGAAGAACTATTAGTCGAAAAATTACGCTGCACTATGCAACGCACACAACCGAGAGACTATTATGATATCTGGTATTTAGTAGAAGTAGAAAAAATGGAGGTAGAATATTACACCAATGAGTTCCGGAACAAATGCATCAGTAAAGAATTAAAACCCGAAGATTTTCATGCCAAACTAGAGCAAAAACTACCACAATACAAAGCAAGATGGCAAAAATCCATGAGTGACCAAATCAAAGATTTACCCGATTTTGAACAAGTGGAAAGAGAAGTGAACAGAAAGATTAAAAATTTTATGGTATAACCAACGAAATAAACAAAAGAAAAATAATGACAAGCATAATTCAAAAACAAGAATTACAAAATAAAATTTGGAAAATCGCTAACGATGTAAGAGGCTCTGTGGATGGATGGGATTTCAAACATTTTGTATTGGGAGCACTTTTCTATCGATTTATCAGTGAAAATTTCACAAAATATATAGAAGGTGGTGATGATAGTATTGATTACGCTAACATATTAGACAAAGTAATAACACCAGAGATAATTGATGATGCTGTTAAAACAAAAGGATATTTCATTTACCCTAGCCAGCTTTTTGTAAATGTTGCTAAAACTGCTAATACTAATCCAAACCTTAATACAGATTTAAAAGCCATCTTTAATGCAATCGAAAGTTCTGCAAATGGGTATCCTTCAGAAGAAGATATAAAAGGCTTATTTGCCGATTTTGACACTACCAGTACTCGACTTGGAAACACCGTTGAAAACAAAAACAGTCGTTTAGCTGCCGTTTTGAAAGGTGTTGAAGAACTCAATTTTGGTGATTTTGAAGACAGTGAAATAGAACTTTTTGGTGATGCCTATGAATTTCTAATTGGCAATTATGCAGCCAATGCAGGAAAATCAGGTGGTGAATTTTTTACACCTGTGCACGTGTCTAAACTCATTGCTCAATTGGCAATGCACAAACAAGAAAAAGTGAATAAAATTTATGATCCGGCTGCAGGTTCAGGTTCATTATTATTACAAGCCAAAAAACATTTCGATAACCACATCATCGAAGAGGGTTTCTTTGGCCAAGAAATCAACCATACCACCTATAACTTGGCTCGTATGAACATGTTTTTACACAACATCAATTACGACAAGTTTAATATAGCTTTAGGCGATACGCTTCATCATCCTCATTTCATAGACGATAAACCTTTTGACGCCATTGTATCAAATCCTCCTTATTCGGTAAAATGGATTGGAGATGACGACCCAACGCTGATAAATGATGACCGTTTTGCTCCTGCAGGAGTTTTAGCTCCAAAATCGAAAGCTGATTTTGCTTTTGTATTGCATGCATTAAGTTATCTATCCAGTAAAGGAAGAGCAGCCATTGTTTGTTTTCCTGGAATTTTTTATCGTGGTGGTGCCGAACAAAAAATTAGGAAGTACTTAGTTGATAATAACTTTGTAGAAACCATTATTTCAGTAGCACCGAATTTGTTTTATGGTACTTCTATAGCGGTAACAATTCTGGTACTTTCAAAGCATAAGACCGATACTAAAACTCAATTTATTGATGCAAGTGGTGAAGATTTCTTCAAGAAAGTAACCAATAACAATATGATGACAGATGATCATATTGATATGATAATGGAGCTATTTGATAGCAAAGCAGATGTTCCTCATGTAGCCGTTTCAATCGACAATTCTAAAATCGCAGAAAACGATTACAACTTATCCGTTAGTTCCTATGTGGTAGCCAAAGACAATAGAGTGAAAATTAATATTGAGGAATTAAACAACGAAGTTTCCAAAACTGTAAAAAAAATTGACAAACTTCGTACAGATATTAATGCCATCATAAAAGAAATTGAAGCATGAGTTATCTAGAAAAATTATTAAACGGTATTAAAGTAGAATGGAAACCATTGGGTGAAGTCACCGAGCTTAAACGAGGTACGACTATCACTGCAAAAACAAAAATCGACGGCAATATTCCTGTAATTAGTGGTGGTCAAAAACCAGCATACTATAACTCTGTACATAATCGAGATGGTGAAACAATCACAGTAGCGGGTAGTGGTGCTTATGCTGGTTTTGTTATGTATTGGAATGAACCGATATTTGTTTCAGACGCTTTTTCGGTTATACCTTATCCTTCAGTTTTAAATACTCGGTATGTTTATCATTTTTTATTAAATAACCAGACATGGATTCATAATTTACAGAAAGGTTCTGGTGTTCCGCATGTGTATGCAAAAGATTTAGCAAACCTGACAATCCCAATTCCATGCCCAGATAATCCCAAAAAATCACTTGAAATACAACAAAAAATAGTTGCAATTCTCGATTCATTTACAGAGCTTACAGCGGAGCTTACAGCGGAGCTTACAGCGGAGCTTACAGCACGAAAAATGCAATATAGTTATTATAGAGAAAAGTTGTATTCCTTAGATAAAAATAAAGTACAATATTTACCTTTGGGAAATGAAAATATCGGCAAATTTATTCGTGGTGGTGGTTTACAGAAAAAAGACTTTACTGAAACAGGAGTTGGTTGTATTCACTATGGACAAATCTATACCTACTATGGGACATATACAGATAAAACTAAATCATTTGTTTCAGAAGAATTTGCTAAGAAAGCGAGAATGGCAAAATGTGGAGATTTAGTAATAGCAACCACTAGTGAAACCGATGAAGATGTTTGTAAAGCATTAGCATGGCTTGGAGATGAAGAAATAGCTGTAAGCAGTGATGCTTGTTTTTACCGACATAATTTGAATCCAAAATACGTTGCCTATTTTTTTCAAACAGAACAATTTCAGAAACAAAAAAGACCTTTTATTACAGGAACAAAAGTCAGACGTGTAAACGCTGATGATTTGGCTAAAATTAAAATTCCTGTTCCTTCCAAAGAAGAACAAGAACGCATAGCTACAATTTTAGATAATTTCGACACGCTTACCAACTCATTAAGCAAAGGTTTGCCCAAAGAAATAGAGTTAAGAAAAAAACAATATGAGTATTATAGAGATTTGTTATTAACTTTTAATAAGTAAACCGTATGTCTAAGGTTTCCATACGTTTTTTTGATGATCGCGAAGTACGGGCCGTTTGGGACGATGAAAATTCCAAATGGAGGTTCTCGGTATTAGATATTGTAGCGGTATTGCGAAACCAAGACGATTATACTAAAAACCGAAACTATTGGAAATACCTAAAAGCCAAACTTAAAAAAGAAAATAGTGAGTTGGTTAGTAGCACTACCCAACTGAAATTAGTAGCCAATGATGGCAAATGCTATTTGACTGATATGCTCGACTACGAAGGCATTATAACCTTAGGAAAAGAATTTCCCAGCAAAACTGCCAACCGATTTATAGAATGGTTTACGTATAGCCCAGAAAGCATAGATGGTAAAAGTAAAACCAAGGCGTATGCCTTATTTGAAACCAGTTTTGCAGATAGCATTGAAGTAGGCACAGCCAAAGGATTACAACAAATACACGCCTACATTTTTGGCGGATTATATGATTTTGCAGGGCAAATAAGAACCAAAAACATTGCCAAAGGGGGCTACAGATTTGAGTATGCAAACTATTTAAATAGCACTTTGCTACAAATAGATAGTATGCCACAAACCAATTTTGATGAAATTGTAGAAAAATATGTATCGATGAACAAAGCCCATCCATTTATGGAAGGTAACGGCAGAAGTACCCGAATTTGGTTAGACTTGATATTGAAAAAGCAATTAAAAAAATGCGTAGATTGGAGCAAAATAAGCAAAACTAATTATATGAATGCAATGATTATAAGCTCGGTAGATAGCAGCATTTTAAATTCACTACTCAAAACAGCACTTACCACCAACATCAACAGCAGAGAAATGTATATGAAAGGCATAGATTATTCATACTATTATGAAGAAAATGAATAAAATAGGCTCAATAACTAAACAAACATGACACAATTTAAAACCATAGCAGAATCGAATAATTTTATTGTTTTAGATAAATATACCAAATATTCAGAGGTAAATGAACCACCTGCGGTTTATCAAACGGAAGCCGCTTTGGAGAAAGAATTTATCCAAGACTTATTCAATCAAGGATATGAAAATCCAAGTATAACTAATATAGAAGCCATGTTGGCAAATGTTAGAGTGCAATTGCAAGCACTTAATAACATGGAGTTTTCAGATAGCGAATGGACTCGTTTTTTAGAAGAATACTTAGACAAGCCAAGCGATAATTTGATTGAGAAAACTAGAAAAATTCATGAGAATTATATCTACGATTTTGTTTTTGACGATGGACATATCCAAAATATTTATCTGGTAGATAAAAAAAATATAGCTCGTAATAAAGTACAGGTCATTAAACAGTTTGAACAAAAAGGAACGCATGCCAATCGTTATGATGTGACCATTTTAGTCAATGGCTTGCCTTTGGTGCAAGTAGAATTAAAAAAACGAGGCGTAGCCATTCGTGAAGCATTTAACCAAGTACATCGTTATACCAAGGAGAGTTTAAATAGTTCGAATTCTCTTTTTAAATACTTGCAGATTTTTGTAATTTCCAACGGAACGGACAGCCGCTATTTTGCGAATACGGTGGAACGAAACAAAAACAGTTTCGACTTTACCATGAACTGGGCAAAAGCCGACAATACACTGATTAAAGATCTTAAAGATTTTACGACAACATTTTTTGAAAAACGCACGTTGTTAAACGTATTGCTAACCTATTCAGTTTTTGACACAAGTGATACCTTGCTGATTATGCGACCATATCAAATTGCAGCTACTGAAAGAATGTTATGGAAAATTCAAAGTTCCTTTCAAGCTAAAAATTGGTCTACGGTAGAAAGCGGTGGCTATATTTGGCACACAACAGGTTCCGGAAAAACATTGACTAGTTTTAAAGCGGCTCGTTTGGCCACTGAATTAGATTTCATTGATAAAGTATTCTTTGTAGTGGACCGTAAAGATTTGGACTTTCAAACCATGAAAGAATACCAACGTTTTTCACCGGATAGTGTTAACGGTTCAGATAGTACAGCAGGATTAAAGAGAAACTTAGAGAAAGACGATAATAAAATTATTGTCACCACTATTCAAAAGCTCAACAATCTTATGAAAACGGAGAGTGATTTGGCTATTTATGAAAAACAAGTAGTTTTCATTTTTGATGAAGCACATCGTTCTCAGTTTGGAGAAGCTCAAAAAAACCTTAATAAGAAGTTCAAAAAATTCTACCAATTTGGATTTACAGGTACTCCAATTTTTCCTCAAAATGCTTTAGGTGCTGAAACTACAGCTAGTGTATTTGGTCGTGAGTTACATTCTTATGTAATAACAGATGCGATTAGAGATGAAAAAGTATTGAAATTCAAAGTAGATTACAATGATGTTCGTCCACAGTTTAAAAGCATAGAAACAGAGATTGATGAAAAGAAATTAACGGCTGCAGAAAATAAAAAAGCATTTTTACATCCTGCACGTATTAAAGAAGTTTCGCAATACATTCTTAAGAATTTTAGAATTAAAACGCATAGAAATCAAGGTACCAACAAAGGTTTTAATGCCATGTTTGCGGTGAGTAGTGTGGATGCGGCCAAATGTTATTACGAAGAATTAAATCGCCTACAAAAAGAAAGTGAAAAACCATTAAGAATAGCAACGATATTCTCTTATGCTGCCAATGAAGAGCAAAGTGCTATTGGTGAAATTGTCGATGAAAATTTTGAACCAACTGCATTGGATAGCAGTGCCAAAGAATTTTTAACGGCAGCAATAAACGACTACAACACGATGTTCAGAACTAGTTTTGGAGTCGAAAGTAAAGAGTTTCAAAATTATTACCGTGATCTTGCAAAACGTGTGAAAAGTAAAGAAATTGACTTGATTATTGTAGTGGGTATGTTCCTTACTGGCTTTGATGCTCCAACATTGAATACCTTATTTGTAGACAAGAACCTGCGTTATCATGGTTTAATGCAAGCTTTTTCACGTACTAATCGTATTTATGATGCTACAAAAACCTTTGGAAACATCATTACTTTCAGAGATTTAGAAACTGCTACTGTAGATGCCATAACGTTGTTTGGTGATAAAAACACTAAAAACGTAGTACTTGAAAAAAGCTACAAAGAATATTTAGAAGGTTTTACAGACATTGCAACAGGACATGCACGTAGAGGTTTCATAGAGGTAGTAAATGACTTAAATGGAAAGTTCCCGAATCCCGATAAAATTGTAACGGAAAAAGATAAAAAAGAATTCTCAAAATTATTTGGAGAGTATTTACGAGTGGAAAATATCTTGCAGAATTACGATGAGTTTACCAATCTCAAAGCGTTTAAAACTATTGATATAAATGATGCGGAAGCTCTTCAGGAATTTAAAGAAGCTTACTTTGTATCAGACAACGATATTGCAATAATGCAAGAGATAAGTCTATTGCCGGAACGAACAATTCAAGATTATCGTTCTACTTATAATGACATCCGTGATTGGTTAAGACGTGAAAAAAGTGGCAAAGAATCAGAAGAATCCACAATCGACTGGGACGATGTAGTCTTTGAAATAGACCTACTAAAATCACAAGAAATTAACCTTGATTATATTCTTGAATTAATTTTTGAGCATAACAAAAAGAACAAAGACAAAGCTACTTTAATAGAAGAAATCCGCAGAGTGATTCGTGCAAGTATAGGCAATAGAGCAAAAGAAAGTTTAGTGGTAGATTTTATTAATGAAACTGACTTGGAAACTATTCAAGATAAAGCAAATGTTATAGATTCATTCTTCAAATATGCTCAAGAAAAACAGAAAAAAGAAGCTTCAGAATTAATTACGGAGGAGAACTTAAATGAGGAAGAAGCAAAACGATACATTGCAGCATCGTTGAAGCGAGAATTTGCAAATGAAAACGGAACAGAACTAAGCAATTTATTACCAAAAATGAGCCGTTTAAATCCTGAATATTTGACTAAAAAGCAAAGTGTTTTTCAAAAAATTGTTGCTTTTGTAGAGAAGTTTAAAGGTGTTGGTGGCCAGATATAAAAGTTATTTTACAACATCGGAGGGATAACAGGTTATGTCAAACAAAACAATCTTTACTTTAGAATCTAGAGAAAATTTTTATTTGGAAGTTATGAAAGAAAATTTCAAACTTTCCGATAAGCAAATGTATGAGGCTATTCAGCAAGCTTTTAATCATTTCATTGAAAATTTACATTCAAAAAAGAGAATAGAGTACAAAGATTTAAGGAATGCATTAACACCCAATATCAACAAAAAAGAAATCGCTCTTGTTTTTGATAGTTCAAAAGTAAAATCCGCTTGGTATGGTTATGAAGTTTTTGACAAAGTAATTCCAATATTTGATAAAAAGACAAAACATAGTATTCTTTCAGGGGATTTAATCATTGATCAAAATTTTCACTATTAGAAAGATGTTTTTTTTGAGGAATTAATATCAGAAAAGAATACAAATTTCTTAAACATAAATGACTGCTATATAGTTTATATTAATAATCTTTCAAACACTTTTTTTAATAAATTTCATCATCAATTAAGTTACTATGAACCATATGTTGGATTTCTTGATACAACTACTCAGACGAATCTTAAAACAATGTTGTCATTCATTTTATGTAAAGTAGCCATTGTAAACAATAAAGAAGTAATTCTTCCTTATGAAGATGAGGACTGGGAAACAAATGAAAATACCCAAGGATTACCTTTTGACAGCAATAACTTTTCAATCAAAAGTATTCCAAGTCTTTACTATGATTTGTTTTTATCTTATAAAATTGAACGTGAGGATTTAAAAGGATATAGTTTAGACACTAAAATTGCTTTAAATGCCATAACACCCATTGTTACCGATTTAGAAAAACTCAATATTGAAATTGAAGAGCAAAAGTTTGATTATCTTATAACTACAAAAGGTGGTAAACTCAAAAAAGCACAATTAGAAAACTATACAATCAAAGATTTTGAAAAATTAATAAAAGAAAAAATAAAAGATAACTACATTTACGAAATGTCAGAGTTAAGAGAATATAAAGTAATTAAATTTAATGTGATTATTGAATTAGAGGTTCTATATTCAAAAGAAAAAGTCAAATGTCAAATAACACTTCATTATCAACCAGAAGAAAACAAATTAAAATTGATTACATTTTTTTAGTACTTTCGAAATAGGAATCTAGAAAGTATCCTAGCAATCCCAGCAAATTTAAAAATTCATTATCTCATTCAGACTGCACAAAAACCGTCTTTAGTCCAAGTTTTCCTAAAGCCAATTCTTTGTTTGCTTCATTTCGCTAATTTCATTGACTAAAAAAACTTTTAAAAAAGATAGAATTATATTTTAAATTGATAATGGTTTTATATCCATATTTTACAAAGTAAAATTCAAGCACTTTTTTAATCATATACAAGTCATTCTATTTGTGAAAATTAAAATTGTATTAAACATTTTTTTCATAAACACCCCACGTATCAATATCTAGTGTTGGGTAAATATAATCTTTAGTAATTCCATCTTCAGCAAGCTTTTGCTCAATATATGATGCAAGTTCTTTGTTAATATTAAAGCATTCGCAAAATCTGTACTCGTCAGGATTCGCATTTTCTTTATCTGCAAAATACAGCTCTGCACCAACAACTTCCAAAGGTTTGCTCGGACTTGCATTCCAAACAAATACTCCAGATTGGTTCAATATATTTTTGCTATTATTTAACGAAAATATAAAACCAGTATTCGCATCCTTGTCACTGAAGAAACTAAGTGGAAATTCTATCATATGTTCAACCCTCGTTACGTATTCTATCATACCAGAACCAGGAATTCTATCTTTATCAAAGATCTTCCTTCCCTTAAAATGTTCTGTCATTTCTAAGCGTTGAGCTTCATCCTTAGAATACTTCGCAATCATTTCTGCAGAGTGTTCTTCATCAAACACATCAAGGCTGTCATCCATTACTTGTCTCATCCCACCACCTTCCATATCTTTTTGGTTGATAAAATAAACACTAAAATAATTATCAATTTCACGAGATCCAGTATTTTCTTCTAATTTATCTAATCCAAAATAGAGAGCTGTTTGAAATTTATAGGTCCAGTCTAGTAATGGTGTCGGACATCCATGATGTTGTAAAAAGCCAAGTACTGAAATATTATTTATTACATCAATATGATGAACATCTAGAATTCCAAGAATCATTTCTTCAAAATCAGCTTTTCCATCAATAACAAACTTTGACAATAATTCTTGATAACTATATCCTTTCTCATAAAGGTTATCTATAATCCACTGTCTTTGCAATCTGTTGTATAAACGCCAACTTGCTTCACGTTGACCACGAAACAGAATGTCTTCTGACGTTTTATACTTTTCATAGATTTCATCAAACTGCTCTTTTGTATCAATAGCATATTGGTCAAAACAAAATGATTTTTGAACAAGCGATTTATACTCTGAAACTGATTGTTCTGAAAAAAAAAGGCGGTCGTGAATGCATATTTAACTGCAAATTCATAAAAGCTCTCATTCTACTAGTAGTAGTTTCTGGTCTCAATTCATCAAAATCAATTATATCTTGTAGCAAATATGGGTCTTCTATTTTTTGAGTACCACCACTTCTTAAGTATTCGTTTGTTAGTTGAACTTTTAGTTTAAAAATTTCATCTTCATTCATAATATCAATCTTTTAGAATTGCAAAATTACGAAATATTAAAGTACAAAACCCCTTTGCAATTGCCACTCCTTCCCAACGCTCCAAAAGTTTTTGTATGCCAGAAGTTTATCCCTCCGATAGATAAATAGTGCAAGGCAACAAAAACTTTTCCCAAAGCTTAGTTACATAATGTGGCATTATAGGGCAATAAAGAAAAGAGTGCTCCAAATCAAGATGGTGCATTGCCCTATAATAACATTATGTAAAAAAGCCGCTCTCCCCACGCTCAAGTGCCCCGCTCCAGCCACACATTTTTGGCAGCTTTCCTCGCACCACCCAGCTACCAAAAACACGTGGCTTCGCGGGTCACCCTTCGGGTTTTCATAAGAACGTTTATACTTTAAAAGAAATTTAATACTTCGTAGGAAATCCATCAATTGTTTTTATCAGCTGTGTGTTTAAAGCGGTAGTGTTTGCATTATCTTTTGAAGGTGCTTCCCATCTACGAAACAACTGTACACTATAATCTGAATACTGAACACTTTCAAGCACCCTCAAAAGATAAAATTGCCCAGCAAGAGTGTGGTTTTTTGATTTGTCAGAATATGGAGTAGTAATTGCTTTCCGGTTGCTGATGTTTTTAGAATTTCTAAGAAAATTATTCAAACTTCAAGCCTTTCTATTCAATGACAAGTGAAGCATCTGCACCCAAAAAAGCAATCAGAAAGTAAGTGCAAACAAATCAAAAAAACCACATACTTGCTTTCGCTACTGCCAACGCACTCGGTAGTATTTGCATTGTTTTTTGAGGTGCTTCACATCTCCGAAACAACTGAATGACTTGTCCTGAATTAGGTTTACACAAAAAGTGTAAAAATGAAAGAAAAAAGCAAAGTGATTTTAGGACAATGGCGCAACAACAAGCTGTATTTTTCAGATCATGAAAAAAAGTTAATAATCGATGATTATTTGTCTGGAAATGAGACTAAACAATCGATTTATAAGCGTTATACGGGCTATCCAACAGAAAATGGTAAAATAGGGATGTGGATGCGCAAGTTTGGTATTGAAGATAAGTTTGTGAAAAACACTAATTTTGTTAGCATGTCAAAGAAAAAAAAACAACAAGAGGAAAGTTCGGATGATTTTGAGATGCTAAAACTCAAAAAGCGAATAGCTGAACTAGAAAAACAACTTCAAACAGCAGAGATGAAAGCTATTGCGTTTTCGACAATGGTTGATATTGCTGAGAAAGAGTTTAATATTCCTATTAGAAAAAAGCACAATACCAAGCCATAGAAACAATGAAGGAAAACTTCAAGGGCATAGGTTTAGCCGACTTATGCTCTTGGTTTGGTGTAACAAGACAGGCTTATTACCAAAGTAAAAAACGCGTTTTACAGGACTTAATTGAGCAGGAGATATTGCTTGATAGAATCAGTAATATTCGTAAAGATCATAAGCGTTTAGGTGGGCGAAAATTATTTTATAAACTAGAAGATTTTATGAATGAACATAATATAAAAATGGGTAGGGATGCGTTTTTCGACCTACTCAGAGAGCATAATTTGCTCATAAAACAGCGTAAAAGATATCATATAACAACAAACTCCAACCATTGGATGAAGAAGTATCCGAATTTGATTAAAGGTCTGGAACCACTCGGCCCCAACCATATATGGGTAAGTGACATAACGTATTGGAAGACAAAAGGCGGTCATTATTATATAAGCTTTATCACAGATGCATATTCAAGGAAAATCGTTGGTTATCATGTTGCAGATACTATGGAGGCTATAGAAAGCATTGCAGCTTTAAAAATGGCTATAAAAACGCTGACCCCAGAAGCGACAGGACTTATACACCATTCAGACAGAGGTTCTCAATATTGCAGCTCCGGGTATGTGAAAACATTAAAGAACAAAGGCATAAAGATATCAATGACCGAAAATGGAGATCCATTGGAAAATGCTATAGCAGAACGTGTTAACGGAATAATCAAAGGAGAATATTTGTTTGATTACGAAATAAAATCACTTTCAAAAGCAAAAGAAATACTGAAATCGGTTGTCAAGCTATACAACGAGGATCGTCCTCATTCGAGCATTGGGAATGCAACTCCCTCTGAACTACACGATAATTTTACGGATAAGGAAATAAAACGATTATGGAAAAACTACTATCGAACGTACTCAAAATGCGAAACTGTAACATAGATTACTCTGAACGAGCTTCACGAGTACATCAAAAAAAATGTAATACTATTTTAGGACTAAATTTAAAGTGTAAATTTGTCTCAGGACTATCAATAAATAAAAGTTAAATCTGTAAACTTTTTTTAGGACGGGTCAGAACACTTATTTGTGCATACTGAACACTTCCACGCACCCCAAAAAATCAAACAGTGCAGCAAGAGTTTCAAATTTCGGTTCTGGACAAAAGCGTTTATAATTGACTTTTTGTTTTTTTTCCAGCCCCAAAATTTGAAACCCTTGCAAGACGACCCCAACTCTGTAACAAAAAAATCCGCCCTCAAAAGAAAATCCTGCTCCGTGATCAAAAAAATAAAATAAAAAAAAGAGAGCAAAGGTAAGTTCCAGGTTTACAAAAAAGCAAGTTCAAGCCCTGCGGGTTTTTTAAAAAATCTCCACCACCCATACGTTCTCAAAACAACTTTTCTACCAAGCAACAAATTCCGACTTCCAAAGGACGAATTAGGGTGGTAGTATTTTTTAAAAAAAACTTGCTTTTTTGAAACCCTCCACTAGACGAATGGCTTTCTTTTTTTTCTTTTTTTCTTTTGAAATGAATATTCTTCGCTTCCAATTTAAAATAACATTTGGCGAAAAAATTTTAATGGGCGAAGCGTAGCGAAGCAATCCAGTATTTCAGATGAAAATAAGAGCAAAAGAGAAGCTAATATTTAAAATCGGAAGTCATGCTAAACTTTATTATTAAAACCCATCAGAAAGGAACGTTTTACCCACAACCACATCTATTTATTCTAAACAAAGGGTTAAATAGTGGAAAACCTCAAAAAGAACCATTTACAAACAGCTTTGTTATTATCTTTAAAAATGATGAAGATTTAGAAAATGTATATTTCATTGCTTATAGTCTATGGAAAACAAAGTTTTGGCATCAATATTTAGTAGGTTCAGTAATTCCATTTTTAAGGTTACCTGATTTCAAAAAAGAATTTTTCCCAAAATCTAAAGCATTAATGGCAGAACATGAAGAGCATGTAAAACATGTTGAAGCTTTGAAAATTTTAGAACAAAAAGAAAATCAATTTCATCAAAACATCAATCTAATTAACGATATGCGTAGGGTAATTTTATACCGCTATTGCAATAAATAAATAAATAAAGCCTGGTCTTACGACTAGGCTTCATTTTATTTAACCCAAAGGTCACCACAACTAGGGCTAAACTTATTTTTTGTGCTTCCTGTTAAGGCTTTTAAGCAGTAACGAAATTGTAAAACTAACAATTGCTCCAACGGTAGCTAAGATAACCGTTTTGGCAATATCTTCAGATTGAATATTCGGAACAATACTTAAAAATGTGCCTCCAGCTGTACCCATTAAAGTATGGTTATTCGCTGTCATTCGTTGTGGTCAACTGACTTGCAGCTGTCAAAACTCCACCAGCTACTGCAACATATCCACCAATAGTAATAACAATTGTGGGCAAAGCAACTGGAGCAGCCAAAATAGTTCCACCAACAGCAGCCAAAGTCAAACCAACAGTTCGAAGCACTTTAAAAAACTTTGGTATAGGAGCAGAAACTCGATTCAATATCTTTTTCATAATTTATAATTTAGAAATAATTAATAATTCAACAACTTCTTGTCTGTCTAAGATTGTATAAACTAAAGTTTTAAGCTTCTCAAAAGCTTTTCTTGATAGTAAACCTAAACCTGGTCCAGAAAGCTTAGTAACGGGAGCGATACAACCATTTAATTCTTTCATAGCATTATTAGCAGGATGAAATAAAATCAAACTTCTATTTTCAACATCTACCACTTCTAAATGCCATCTAAATTTCTTACTATATCGCTTTCTAATAAAATATTTCCCTTCCGGAATACAGGAAACTCTCTTTCGGTTCATTCTCCAAGTCAATTCAATTGTATTACAAATCAATTTACCTTCGTATTCGAGTTTACCATTGGTTCCATCAGGGAAATAAGTTCTAGTTAATAAAAGTACCATTACTGAATACTGTCAACTGTGACTGAATACTGATTATACACCGCTATCAACTTTTGCAATCGATAATGGGTTAAAAGCACCATTTTTCAATGGATACATTTGCCCATTAATCTGTTGATAAAACTCAACACCTAAAGCCAAAAACAAAGGTTTTGTACTAGCTGGTGTAACCGCATTCACTTGATTAATTGGAGCAGTAGCAGTTCCGTCCCATGGCAAAATTGCCGTTTCCGAGGTAGCAACTACATACGTTTCAGCTTCAAAATCAATTTCAGCTCCACCAGAAATGATTTTATAGTGAGTTGTTCCGCTTGGAGTAGCAATCATATTCGCAGGAATAAATGATGCCAAATCCACAGTAATTTCACCAGCCACACGGTCAATAGTTGCTACAAAAGGAGCAAACAGAGTAGTACCAAGTTTTCCACGAATATTAAATTCAAAACCAAATAACAATTCTGCTTCACCATCAATCACGTTACGTAAACCACGTTCACTAACCAAATCCGCTTGAATAACCTTCATCATTGCTTGCGTTAATCTGCTCACCATTCTACCATCCGCAGAATTTAAAAGCAATGGTCGTAAAGCGTTTCTAAGCATTTTTCCTGCTTTACCAGCTCTACCAAACTCGGAACCATTCTCACGAGTTCTTTGAAACGCAGGATCACTCGCAATTCTGCTCGCGTCAATTCCACCTTTTTCTCTTGCTAAGTGACCATCTTGCGTTTTGTAAAAGGTAATATCTCCGATAGTACCTTTTAGTTTAATTATGCCTTTCTGTCTAGCCATAACATCAAAATTTTGTTAAACATTCATCTAAAATCTCCTTCATTCTATACATCAGTTGCAACTATTCTTGAATGATTTAAAGCAAATTTGAAACAAGATTATATACAAAAAGAAACGATTGTCATTTTATGACACAGATGACCATAATCTACACAAAAGGCATTACAACAAGTTCATTAATCGTTTCTGAACCAGTTCAAAGAATGATTAATTTTATGGCTTCAAGTGTTTAATTCAGATAGGTTTTAGGTAACTCAAAGCCTAGTCAAAGGCATGGATAAAGTATGAAAATTGAAAAAAAGAGGTTGTGTATCTACCCAAAGGACATACAACGCATTACAGGAAAGAGTTATAGACAAAGTGCAAGATTATTGCAAAAGATAAGAAGTGACCTGAATAAGCTTGAAAATGAGTTTGTATCAGTTGAGGAGTTCTGTAACTACACTAGCTTAAAGATTGAACAAGTAGAACCTTTGATTATCGGATGAGGTTTATAAAAAATGTATCAATTATTAAACTTCATTCTACATACTTTTTACAGTAATAACCAGTTCAATAAATGAACAATAATTTCAGTAAATCACTTTGTTTAATCATCTAATTTTCATAGATTTGTACTATAAGATTTCGAAAAATTTGCACGTCATTTATAGATGCAAAAGCGAGACCCTAGGAATTCAAAAGATATTAAAATCAACAATATCAATCGGTTAGAAATGGATGACAAATCCCTCTTTCTCCGCGAAAACAATTTCAAAATGAATCAAAACCCTTTAAACTCAACGTTTAAAGGGTTTTTTCTTTTCCAGATATACCAAATTGATTTATAAATCTTTAAATTGTAAACAGAATAATACTTTAATTACCGTAAGAAATAAATTTTTTAATTGTTGAAAACTATTTTGATTTTGAAAATATTTTAGTATTAAGTTCAAACTAAATTAAAAAAAACACAATCCTTATTACTTATATTATATTGGTAGTGGCTTTTACATTTTATCTATGATTTATTTTATAGAAAAGAAAAATGCTTAGTTTATAGGATACTTAATCTAATTAAATTGGTTTTCATGAGAGATTTTAAAAATAAAAATTGGAATACTTACGATTTTGAAAAGACTCTCTAGTTTTATTTTTAAATAAGTCTACTTTTTGCTACCGATTTAATAAAATGGAGCTAATTATTTAAGTTGTTTGTAAATACAAAATGTAAGCGCCTATTGAAATTATTGTAATTGATAAACTGTTTTTAAGTGAAATAGTTTCCTTAAAGAAAAGAGAACTAAATAAAATAGTGGTTAATGGACTAGCTAAAAAAAACAACCCAGAAATTAAAGGGTTTGTAATCTTTAAACCTAAAAAACTAAACAATAGAGCACATAAAATTACTATACTCATAATGATGGTATTTTTAAACCGACTTTTTAATAACTTTAAGAGATCAACTTTTTTATATTGATTCATTGTTACACTTAAACCAACGATAAAAACTAAAAATTCTTGATTGGCAATAATAAAAATTGGTTCAATTTCTTTTGTTAAATTTTTCCAATGTATCAAAGAAGATATTGTAAAGCAGAGTATCATAGTCAATAAAAGCAAATGTTGCTTTAAAGTAATTTTAAGATTAGTATTTAAACTATCAAATACATAAAAAGTAAAACCTAAAATGATAATTAAAAAACCTAAAAGACTTTTATAGATATCTAAATCTTCAAAAATCCAAAGGTATACTGCCGTGAATACAATCCCTATTAAATTGTAAATACCTAGCCATTGTAGAGATTCTTTTTTAATGACATGCAACATGGAAAACAATCCAAGAACTCCAAATAAAGACCCTAAAGAAATCTTCATAAAATTGACAAAAGTTAATTGTTGATTAGAGAAAAAAAGCACACTAACTAACAGAGCAAAAACACTAGTAAAAAATGCTCGATATGAAACTAAAAAGGACACATTAGTGTTAGTTAAGTTTTTTTTCCACAAAACATTATTAAAAGAAAATAATAAAACACCGAGTACAATATAAATCATCTTTTAACAACTATTTGATTGAGTATTTCTTAGCTTCTGAAATGAATTTTTTAAATCCAGTAATTTTTACTATTTTTTTTATCATCTCAAAACAATGTTTGTTTTTTACTTTATTATTTTCTAAAAGTGATACCTTAAGTTTAATAAGGTAATAAAATAGAGAAACATAGTTTTCATAACTAAGTTCTACTTTATCCAATTCAACTAATTCGAGACTAGAAATAGCTGATTTAATGTTATTATTAATAAAATTTACATTTGCTAAAGCAATTAAATATATAGCTGTTGATGTCACATGATCCCATCTATCAGATTCAAATAAATCCTCATAATATAGATATATCAATTCTTCTAAAAAAGCAAATTCTTCTTTAATAATTAATGCGGGAACTATTTCCTGTAAAAATTTATCGACTCTTACACTTTTACAAATTTTAAGGATCTCTTTTGTTAAATCTGAATCTAATTTTTTACTTTTCAAAATACAATATCCATAAAATCGTCCTCTAAGCACAACATGAAAAGTTTCAAATTCTTTAGGCTTTTTGATATCTAAAATTGATAGCTCATTAACCTCAATATAGAAATTACTGTAGGCTCTCATCAATTCTAAAAAAAATAAATCTGAAGGATTATTGCTTGTTTTTTTTACAATATTTAGAATTTTTCCATACCTACCATTTAAGTTGGTATAATCTATATACAACAAAGGAACATTATTTTTAAAAACATCATAAACCATTAATTTTTCATATATAAAAAGTGCTTTTTTTTCTGAAACACTTAAAAGGGTTGAAGATATTATTGTTGAAAATTTATGAAAATTTGTACCAGTTATGGGTTTGAAATTCACATTTTTAAAAATAAAATCCAGAATTTGTAAATTATTTTCTTGAATTTGAAAGGATAAGAAATAAGCTAAATAAACAATATTTGTATCATTTAGAAGGCCAAAATTTATAGAAATTACATCATCAACAGTTATTTTTTTTAACAATTGTATACGTCTTAAATTTTGTTGAAAATACCATTCGTCATAATTTAATTGATGATTCTGATATTTATAAAATGAATTAAAACCAATATAGGCAGCTAACGTATTTAATGTTTTAATCGAAGGTTTGGTTTTCTCCAAAAAACCAAATAATCTTCGTAGTGTATTAAAGCCAATGTTATTCGTTGTTTCAATCTCAATTTCCTCTTTTAAAAACTTAATGTCTGAAATATTACTAACAACAATATTTGCTTTTTTTTGAACATCAATTAATAATTGAGAATAGTTGTCTAACATGTGAATTTTTAAATGGGCTGTAATTGGGCTAAGTTAATAAACTAGAATTATATATTTGTAAATATTCAACAAATAAAATCACAAAAAAAGCATGAAAAAATTTGTTACATTATTAATTGTAATTTTTGTTTTTATAATGTAGCCATGAAGAATACTTAGTTCTAGGAAATGATACCAATAAGTAATAATGAAATTTTATATTCTACACATAAGTAAAAAAATTATTACAAATAGTTGTAAAAGATTATTAAATTTTAAAAAATCAAAAAAACAATGAAAAATCAAATAAATACTTATAACAATAGTTCTTTCTTCGAATCAGTTGCACATCATAATCTCGAAAGATTTCATTCTGAGAAAATAGCTTGGATTTTTAATACTAATTATGAAATTAAATTTTATTAAAAATATTTTTTCAAATGAAAGTATTAATAAATTTCAAACTTTTGGTTGGCTTAATAGTAAATTATAAAAAAGTTTTAAAAAGTAACAAATAAAATAAGCGTTAATTAAAATATAGGAAAATGATAATATGTAATAAATGTTCTAAATTTGGGTTAGAATACAACAACTCAAATTTAAATTCTCCTTCAGATTTTATTGAAGGAAATTTAGATGCCAAAGTTTGGATAATTGGCTTAAATCCAAAAACAAATCAAAATGAAATATTTGATCCTTCATTTGATGATTTAAGAAATTTCAAACCCAGTAACCACAGTTACTTCAAGGATTTTAAAAAAGTATCGAATAAACTCTATGAAAATTGGGAGAGCAAAAATTCAAAAATAGCACATACAGATTTGGTCAAATGTGGCTCTGCTTCATTTCCTCCAGCTCATCCAGTAACATCAAAAAAACTTTCAAATAAAGAAACAAATGTGATAATTAATAATTGTTTTGAACACTTGAAAAATCAACTTTTAATACATAAACCCTTACTTCTAATCTGTAACGGTTCTTATACATCTGAATCTATCTTCAATTTCTTTTCTCCAGATGACTTATCAATTAAATCAATTAAATCTGTTGGGTCCTACAAATCAACTTTTGAAGGACATACTTTCACAATCGTTCTATCAGGTTTTATTGGTCGAATTGATGATTGGAGTAAAAGAAGATTAGGCCTTGAAATTGAAAATGCTATTGATAATTTAGGAATTAAATTGTGAATTAAAAAAAAATGAGAGTTCTCTCTAAATCACTATTCAAATTAGGCCTTGAATGTCCCAACAAACTCTATTTTACAAACGATAAAACATTTGCAAATAAAAAGTCAGAAGATACCTTTTTACAATCGCTGGCAGAAGGTGGTTTTCAAGTAGAAGAATTAGCTCGTTTGCATTATGAAAATGGGGTGTTTATTGATGCTGAATCTTTTGAATACAACAAACCAGTAGATTTGACTAATAAAGCTCTTTTGAAAGATAATGTGATTATTTATGAAGGAGCTTTTTCAGTAAATGATTATTATGTACGTTGTGATATCATTGAAAAGAAAGGTAACAAAATACGTTTGATTGAGGTGAAAGCCAAATCATTTAATCCTACAGATGATTATCTTTTTATTGGCAAAAACGGTAAATTAGTCAGCGGTTGGAAACCCTATTTGTTTGATTTAGCCTTTCAAAAGAAAGTGGTTCAAATGGCATTTCCAAGTTATGAGGTGGAAGCTTATTTGATGATGGCTGATAAAACCAAAAAGGCATCAATTGATGGATTAAATCAACTTTTTAGAGTTCCAAAAAATGGCAATCCAAGAACAGAAATCGTTAAAAGAGTAACCAAAATTGAAGAAATTGGTAAATCCGTATTATCTGAAATAAATGTAGATAGTATAATCAATTCTATCCTTGAAAATAAATTTTCGTATTATGAAAATTTAAATTTTTCAGAGGCAATGTTGCTGTTTAGGGAGGCATATAAACAAAAGAAATACTTAAATTGGCCATTAAAATTTAGCAATTGTAAAGCCTGTGAGTTTAAAACTTCTGAAGAAGAAAAGCAACAGGGTTTGAAATCTGGATTTGAGCATTGTTTTAAAAAGCAATTAAACTGGAGTGATGCGGATTTTAAAAGACCGAATGCAATGGAAATCTGGAATTATAGAGGTGGGAATTTGATAGAAGAGAACCGTTTATTTTTAGATGATTTAACTGAAGATGATTTGAAAGTCACGCCTATTGCCAATAAAATTTCTCCAAGTGAAAGACAATGGATTCAAGTTGAAAAAGCAAGAACAGCAGATGCATCGGTTTATGTTGAAAAAGAAGGTTTAAAAGCCGAAATGGAGCGATGGATTTTTCCATTACACTTTATTGATTTTGAAACGAGTACTGTGGCGCTTCCTTTCACAGTAGATAGACATCCTTATGAACAAGTAGCTTTCCAATTTTCACATCATGTTTATCATGAAGATGGTACAATTGAACACAGAACAGAATTTATTAGTAATACACCTGGTGAGTTTCCAAATTTTATATTTGCAAGAGCACTTAAAGAGGCGTTAATCCATGATGATGGAAGTATTTTTCGATTTGCAACACACGAAAACTCCATATTAAATGCTATTATTCAACAACTTAAAAATTCAAGTGAAGCTGATAAAGAGGAGTTGATTTCATTTCTTAAAACAATAACAGTATCTAAAAAAGATAGTGCTGAATCTTGGGATGGAGATCGAAAAATGATTGATTTGAATGTAATTGTAAAGGACTACTATTATAATCCATATACTAAAGGGTCCAATTCCATAAAAGCAGTTTTACCAGCATCTTTAAATTCTAGTGAATTTTTAAAAAAGAAATATGAAAATTGTTTAGAAAAAATTAATGTGAGTAGCAAAAATTTTAGTGGAAACCATATTTGGTTATCAATAAAAAACAATGAAATAATTAACCCATATAAAATGTTACCTCCACTTTATGAAGGCTGGGATATTGAGGAAATAGAAGATACAGTTTCGGAAATTGAAAACATTGCAGATGGTGGTTCTGCATTAACAGCATATGCAAAATTACAATACGAAGATATGACCGAAAAGGAGCGAGGTGAAATTACAGCTGGACTATTAAAATACTGCGAATTAGATACGCTTGCTATGGTGATGATTTATGAGCATTTAAAAGAACTTACAATTTAATTAAAATGGATTTGAATTCTTTTTGTGAATTATATGCAAAAGGTATTATTTTATTGGAGGGTAAGCGAAATGTTCCTGAAAAAGATAAAATAAAACTGATTGAAATCGGTAAATTATTAGCTGAAAAAATGCCACATGCCACTTTTAGAAGTGGTAATGCTGATGGTAGTGATTATTTTTTTTCTCAAGGAGTTGCTTGTGTTAGTCCTAAACAACTGCAAGTAATAACTCCTTATGTGAATCACCGTAAAAAATATAATTTAGCTGAAACCATCTTCGACTTAGATTCCATTGATTTATTAAATGAACCCGATATTGTGTATCATTCAAAGAATCATAAAGGGACTAAATCATTGGTTGAAAAATATGTAGCAGGAGACAAAGATAAATATGCCATAAAAGCGGCTTATATTTTACGAGACACTATAAAAGTGATTGGAACACAAGCTGGGATACCACCTATTTCAGTTGGTTTGTTTTACGAAGATTTAAATAATCCAATGCAAGGTGGAACAGGTCATACACAAAGGGTATGTATAAACAATGCCATTCCATTATTTACCCAAGAAACTTACTTTAATTGGTTAGAATAAAATCATTTGTTGGTCAAAATATTTAAAATTAATCAAGCAAAAAAATGAAATCAATTGACGAAATCAAACAAGAAATAATTGAACTGCATAAAAAATGGTCATCTGTTGGAGAGAGTTTAAGTGATTTTAAAAATGCTGAATATTTTGAACAAGCAGTCAATGAATTATTAATTACTTATTGCGAGGACAATAAATATGAAATTGATGGATTTCCTTTTGTTCATAGGGAATTAAGTAAAACAAATGACGAATTTGATGATGATTATTTTTCTGAACGATATGATTTATATCTTTTTCGAGTTGCCAAAGAAAAGGATGATGTTTTTGAATTATTAAATTACTACTGGAATTTGTTTTGGCCTGATACCATTGAAAACAAAGAGGATACCCGTAATTCAATTCTACAAGAGATTCACTCTAATTTATTAAATTTCCACATAAAATAATTTAAGAACTGTAAATCGACAGTAAAAAGCTAACTAATTGAAATCAAATACAAGGCAGTGTTAAGTAAAACAATAAGATTTTTTACTAAAATATTTTTTTAGAAGAAGTAAAGTTTGCTTCTTATAAACTTATCAATAAGTATCAGCTGCCTAAAAAAAACTCATTGCATTAATGCAATGAGTTTTTAGTGAAATTAGTATTAGTTATAGGAAAAATAAATTAATCATTCTTTTTTTAATTCTTATGAAGGCTTTTTTCTTTGATCCTCTCGAGATTTCAAATGGTAATAAAATAAATAATTGAATGATTTTTAAAAACTTTAATAATCTTTTCATAGTTATTTCTTATCAATATTTAGTTTGTAATAACAAGAAGTTTAGTTTTTGATAAGTAATTGATTTTTTGAGTAGTTTAAATTGGTATATGTAAAAATATAAGAACCTTTAGATAACTTATTCACATCAATTGTATTTATACCTTCTATAATTTGATATTTCATAATAGACCTTCCTGAAATATCAAATACTTCAAGTAGAAATGTTTTAGAGCTATTAATAATAATATAATCTTTAAATGGGTTTGGATAGCTTTTAAAACCAATACTACTGAAATCATCTGTACTTAAAACCGATCCTAAAAGAGTAATTAAATTCCCTTCTTTTTTGTAATAAAGTAGTTCGGGTTCACCTACGTTACCATTTGGATCAGTAACTATCAATTCAAACTTATAAACACCATTCTCTAAAGTTTCTAACGCTATATTTTCTATTGTGTTTGATTCAGCAAGTAGAACTCCCTCTAATTGTAATTCATTGACTTGAGAATTGGATTTAGGGGAATTATTGTTATTTATATTTAATTGATAACTTCCTCCAACATCTACAGACTCCACAACTACATCAATAACAAAATCGTCTAAAGAGCTACTGCCATTATTTTCTAAATTTGTTCTAGAATAATAGGCTTTTGGGTAAATTACATCTTTTGTGTATGCTGTCGTTTTTGTAGCTACTAATCTATCTTCAGCATCTGTAAGTTGTACAGTTAAATTAACTTCTCCATCTAAAATACCAGTAGTATTTAAGTTTTCTACTATAACCTCATCTGCACTTAATACTCCTTCACTTCTCACTACTGATCCTCCTCCAAAACGAGAATAAATAGTTGCAACATAATTTAGATTCATACAAGGCTTGCAGGACATTTTTGCTTTTACGGAGTCCACATTTCCAGCATTAATCACCTTATCGATAATTTCTACCTCTAAAGGAACCTCTAAAACAATGTCAGAAGCAATAATGTCAAATCGTATATATTCTTCAAAATTATAACTTTTTGTATTTCCTACTTTATCACGGATAACAATATCAGAAATCCCCCATAAGCCTGGTGCAGAGCCTACTGGTAATGTTAAGTCAAACCGATAATTTCGCCATAGCGAATCTAAAACGGGTTCTGTATCTCCTGGGTTAAGATCAGGATGATTCATGGTTGAATTGCCCGTTTGATAACCAAATTTCTTGCCTTGAGGATCTCTTAAAGTGAGATCAACTAGATAAACCCCTGCCTCATGCCCTGGAAAATCAGACAAATCTCTTGCATTAAAATTAATATCTACTCTTGTTTCTCCATTGGGTGCTTGTGGGTTGGTAGGCTCAGCAATTACTTTAATATTGTTTAGGTCTATTTCTGGTTTTCTAATATCTGGATATTTGGTTGATACATAAACACTGTCTTTTAAAGCAGAAAAGCTATTAATCCCATTAGCCCAGCCATTATTAGCAGGGTCATTTGAAAAATTTACCCAACTAAGATTGCCTGCTTGATCTCCTGTATAAGCGTTTGTTACACTATAATAACCAGAAGGATAATAATCTTCTATAAAGAAGAACCCAGTTCCTTGTTTAATTAATGCTTCTGGTTCTTTCATTACAGTTCTCGATTCTTTGAAATAAGTTTCGGCTTGATCTGGGTTAGGAAAGTCTATTCTGTAAGTTGCTCCATTGCCACTAACCAAGAGAGGCTCTTCCCATTTATCTTCTAATTTTATAGCTTGCCCAAGTTCTCCACTAGGGTCTATTTCTTTATTAGAATTAAAAGTACTATCTATAACTGACATTTTAAATTCTAAAAATTTTGGAGGTACTATATCTTCTAAAGGGTTTTCTATAAATAATTTTGCTCCAACTGTTGAGGTGTTTTCAAACCTTTGATTGCCCACTTTATCCCAAGTTCTTAAACTAGCTAAACTCCAATAACCAGATTTAGCAAATTTACTCAACGTTGAAGAACCAACTAAAACTGAGTCTAAATCTCCGTTTTGAGCATGTAAGCCAATATCAAAAACAGTTCCTATGGAAGATGAAAAGCGAACATAACCTTGTTTTGCTCCATCTATGGCAGGGTCATTAGAATTTAACCGAATTTTCATAGTCACTTTTTTATCTTCCTCTGATCCTCCTTCAACTACTAAATCAAGTTCTACAATTTTTCCTGGAAAAGTATAATCTGGGTATAAATTGTATACGGTAAAGGTTAAATCTTCTCTAATAAGAGATATGTAGCGTGTACCATGCATGATACGATCTCTTATGAATTCATATTTTTTCTGAGAAACATTAATAAGTCTATCAGGGTTGGTCAAATAAATGGCAATAGATTCGGCCATATCTTCATTTGGGTTTTTTGAGTGCGCGTAAGCAGAAACAAACTCGGTGGTATTATAAGTAGACCAACCAGAGGCAGAAGTAGGGTCTTGAAACCATCCTCCAATCTCAGCCCAATCATCTTTTGTTTTATCATCAAAAGTGTATTCCCATAAAAAGTGTGCTTTTTCATGAAGTATCAAACGTCTTACATCACTTAAATTACCACTGATAAAGGCTTTGCTCATAAATTCTATGGTTTTTAAGCCTGTCCAAGCAATAGCAGCAGCTTCTCTATACGCTGGGTCTGGATGGTCTTGACCATCGATTCTTCTTGCAAGGTATTGCAGTCCTTCTTGTTTGTGAAAACCTTCTGGTAATTCTTCGAACATGGCTAAAATCTCTAACTTTTCGGTCTTATAAAATTCTTGAAAGTTGGATTTATCATCTCCCATAAAGGTTCCATTTTCTTCTTGAAAAGCTCCGCTAAAATCAGATGGTTTTAAAAATTGTATTCCAAAACGCTCTCTAGCCAACCAATTTAAAACTTCCTCATTATTCGCAAAATCGGTAATAAAGTTTACCACAGCATGGTACAATCTTTTAGAAAAAAACTTACCTCGTATACCATCTATTTTAACAATTTGTGGCTCTGCATAGGTAAATGCACTTTGACTAACGGTTGCATGCGGAATTCCCTCTTTTTTTTCAATAGAAATATCTTCGTAAATTTCATCTTTAGATAAATAAAATACACCTCTAATATTTGTGCCTGTAATATAATCTAAAGTGCTTCCCTCTCCAAATTTATGATAAGGTAAATTTGAAAACATTTTGTATAACCTATATGCATCCTCATTCGTCCACTTTTCCTTATCATCAGACAATATGACACCATATTCAGTCCTTAATTTTATAGAAGAAAAATCTGTTGGTACAGATATCGTATCATTTAAAACTATAATCTCCGTAGGTTCTGCAATGTAAGATTGTGTTGCATGGCCTGCAGCAGAATCATCATCTACCCAATTATATGTATAGTTACCACCCATCATTTCTGTTAAAGCAAACGTTGCCGATACATCATTAGGAATAGTAACTACTTTTTGCGAAGGGTAGGTGTAACCAGTCGCATCTATTTTAATAGCCCAATCGCCTGTAGATAAATTAAAAGTAGCTGCATTTGGGGTATCTGAACTTTTTACCCATTTTTTGTAAAACTTATCTGAACTTTGTATTGCAATTACTGTTACAGAATCACCTTCTTTCAAGTTCTCAATATTTACTGTAAAGTTTTGTGAAGAAATTGCAAGGTTAGTGATAACAAATAAAATGGTAAGTAATTTTTTTATCATAATAAAACTAAATTTTTCATTGTCAAAAATATATTTTTTAAAATTGAATTAAGCCCACATATAGCCCATATATTTTTTTTATAAGTTGTAAGCAGATAGCGAGCTGATTTAATTAAAAACTAACTGATAACTTTCACAGAAATATTCAGCTTAATTTCTTTCAATCTCTTATCAAACTCATTATTTCTTGTTAAGAAAACCGATTCTTTTGAAATACCTAAAAGTGAAGATATCTCAAGCGCTAATTCTTTTAAAACACGTTCACGTCTTTTATTTATGGTTATATAATTTTCTTTATCTAAATCTTCAGATAAAATTATATTCAATTCACATATAGAAATAAAAACTGATATTATCAATAAACAGTGTTGGGTTTGGTAAATTAGTTATCGCTCCTTTTAGTTCGGATAAAGCTCTACTGGAAGTAATAAGTTTTTTTAAAATTACTTTCGTTTCTATATCAGCTTTAGGAGGTAAAAACGGTAATTCGTTATAAGGTTTTTTAGAATCATAATTTGCTACCATTGTATGTTATTTTATGAAGGTTATTTTTAGGGTTATTTACCTTCGTTATATTTTCGAGAATAAAAATAGTAAAAAATGACCTTCGAAATGATTTTCAAGAGTAAAAATGTAGATATTTTACCTTTGTATAATATTTGAAATGTAAAATTTATTGAAATTGACTCTCATTCTTTTCTAAATATTAGAATTGCCAACAGCATTGTCTGATTCTTAAATAATGATTGTGGTTTATTTTTGTTGTGTCTTGTCCTAAAATAGCTATACATAAAACGAGTGTATATGAAACACGAAGAACAAGAGATTTATGCAAAACGCGACAACAAACAAAGTCGTTATGACAAGCGTTTAATTTTAAAGATTGTACAAGAAGTTGAAAATGGCTTGCCCAGAAAAGAAGCCACCCGGATTTATGACTTAGGTAAGAATTCCATAAGTTCCTGGATGCGCGAGTATGGCTCGAACAAATATCAAGAAACTATCAAACGAAGAAGTTATACAAAGCTTGAAAAACGTACCATTGTAAGTGCTATAGAACAGGGTAGATTCAATGTAAAAGAAGCTAAAATAGCTTATAATATTAAAACAGAAAAAATAATTCGTGGCTGGATTCTACAGTTTAAATCAGAAAAAGTCGAGATTTGTACTGCAAATACTTCTGCAATGACTCAAGATAGATCATCTTCAAATGAAATAGAGAAAGAAGCTCTGCAAAAAGCTTTACAAGAAGCAGAGCTTAAAATTAAAGCCCTGAACACGCTCATTGATGTGGCTGAAGAACAACTCAAAATTGAGATTAGAAAAAAGTCTGGTGCCAAACAGTCTTAAGAATGAAACAAGACTTTCCTAAGTTAGGAATAGCTGTTTTATGTCGATTGTTTGGCAAAACAAGGCATGCCTATTACGATTGTTTATGGCGAAAAGAAAGTAGTTTAGTCAAAGAAGATATCATCCTTCAGGAAGTACTTAACATAAGGAAACACTTACCAAGGCTAGGAACGAGAAAATTACATTATGTATTGCAAAACAAGTTGACGTCACATCAAATAACCTTTGGTCGAGATTATTTATTTGATTTATTGTCAGAACATAAATTGCTAATTCGTCAAAGAAAAAGAAAAGCGATAACAACCGATTCTAGACATTGGATGAGAAAGTATAGTAATCTAATAAAAGAGGTTGATATAACAAGACCAGAGCAAGTTTGGGTTAGTGATATTACTTATATTCGATTACCCAACCAATGGGGCTATCTAAGTTTAATAACGGATGCTAATTCTAGAAAAATAATGGGATATAGTTTTCGTCAGGACTTAGCAGCAGAGGGATGTATAAATGCATTAAAAATGGCTCTGAATAATAGACTGTATAAGGAATCAATCATTCATCATTCTGATAGAGGTTCACAGTATTGTTCACACAATTATGTTGATTTATTACTAAAAAACAACATTGGTATTAGCATGACCGAAAATGGAGATCCCTATGAAAATGCATTGGCAGAAAGAGTAAATGGGATCATTAAAACAGAGTTTAATCTTTACGCTAGTTCCTTAGGTTTTGAACAAACAGGGTCTCAAGTTAACAAAAGTATAAAGTCTTATAATGAATTAAGACCTCATGCAAGTTGTGATTATTTAACTCCGAATCAAGCACATTTGCAATCAGAGAAATTAAACAAACGATGGAAAAAATATTATAAAAATTTTAATCATGAAAAAACAGATGTATAGTTCGTTTAGGATTAAAATTTATATTTGTATAACTATAATAGGATTTATTTAATAACCTGTATAGTTATTTTAGGACGGGTCATATAGTTATTTTAGGACGGGTCATAATAGTAGTTATAGCATAGTTATAGCGTAGTTATAGCGTAAATTACTATGGGTTATATCGTACCATACCCATTACATATTCTGGTAATATAATACTTAAAGACTAGCCTAAATTATATTTTATTGCTGCTTTTAGAGCAATAATCGAATTGGAATAAGTAATGTAGAGTCAGTAAAAAGGATAAATTTTTAGTTAATTAATGTCAAAATAATTCATAATTTCTGCTTTCAAACTGCCAATTATATTTCATTTTTGATTTACTAATTTCAGCAAATTTTCGGTGCTTTTTCAATTGGTTTTTTACCTACATTTGAGCCGTTTTAAACACCTATAAAAATGAAATATTATTGTTTTTCACTTTTTCTTTTTCTTGCAAGTTCAAATGTTTTTTTCTCGCAAAATACGGCAGTTAATACAAATGAAAAATTAGTATACACAGCATCCTACACATTATCAGGATTGTTAACCGAAATTGCACAAATTTCTTTGGAAACCAGTCCTGTAAAAACATCAACTGCCACTTTATTGAAATTAAAATTTACTGCTACAACCTTTAGTAAATTTGATAACTTTTTTAAAGTGAGAGATTTATATGAGAGTTATGTAAATCCAAAAACCTTAACTCCTCTGTTATATAAACGTGACATAGCGGAAGGTGGATTTAAAAAAATGGAGCAATACAAGTTCAATCACAAAGATAAAAATATTGATTGTGTAATTCGTAAGTTTCAAAAAGATGGTGAATTTGAAGACAAATTAACTGTTCCGAATACTGGAAATACAAGAGATTTAGTAGCTACTATATACAACGTTAGAAATCTTGATTTTTCTAAATTAAAAACGGGAGAATCTAAAAGTTTTTCTTTTTTATTTGATGCGAAAGAAAAATTTATGATCATAAAATATCTTGGAAAAGAAACGATTAGTACCAATTTAGGAAAAAAAGAATGTTACAAACTGGCAGTGAGTTTAAAAAATGACAATTCGTTAAAAGGAGCGAATGATAATTTGTTATGGCTTTCTGCTGATGTGGTAAAAATTCCTGTTTTGGCAAAATTTAAAATTGCCATTGGAACAGGTGAACTAAAAATTAAATCTGCAACCGGACTTTTAAAATAAATATCATGGAAAAAATTGTAAGTATTTTTGCTTTTACTTGTGCTATTTTAGCATTAATTTTATCATTACTTCCCATTTTCATAATCGCTTATATTCCTGCAGCAATTGGCATTATTTGTGCGTTTATTTTGTGGAAAATCAATCATAAAAACAATTCGAATTCAATTTCTCTTAAAGTGTTGGTTCTCTTATTATTTGTTTCATTAAGCATCATTTCATACCAAGTTTTTTTTACAAAATCTGAGGTTACTGATACTAAAAAATTAGAGCAAAAAGAGCAACAATCTGAAGAAGAGGCAATTGAAGAGTTAGAAGGTTTAGAATTGGAAGAGTAAAATTGATTGTAGGAAAAGAGTCAATATCTCATTTTTTACTATTTTTATGCAATGGATTTATTTACTACTGAAAAAGTCATCAATATTTTACCTTTTGACGGTATTACCAATAATCACGGTGTTTTTTTAACAAAAATTGAAGCCGATTTTTATTATAAGAATTTCTTTGAAACCATTCCTTGGGAACATGATCAAGCCATTATTTTTGGTAAAATCATCACTACAAAACGAAAAGTAGCTTGGTTTGGTGACGAAGAATTTGATTATACTTATTCCAAAATAACCAAAAAGGCTAATATTTGGACGAATGAATTACTAGCATTAAAACAAATTGTTGAAAAAGAGTCTGAGGAAACCTATAACTCTTGCTTGCTAAATTTATATCATTCAGGGGAAGAAGGCATGGCATATCATTCAGATGGAGAAAAAATGTTGAAAAAAAATGGCGCAATTGCCTCAGTTTCTTTGGGGGCTACTCGCAAATTTTCGTTCAAACATAAAGAAAACAATCACAGAGTTGATGTAATTTTAGAACACGGAAGTTTGTTGGTGATGAAGGGAGAAACACAAACACATTGGTTGCACAGATTGCCTCCTTCAAAAAAAGTGATTTCTCCTAGAATTAATTTAACATTTAGAACCATTCAACGTTAATAGATTGCCTATTTTTGCAACTGAATTGTATAAAAAATCATGACTCTAGATTCAATTAATCTTAATAAATTTATAAGTTCCACAGGTATTTGCTCACGCAGAGAAGCTGAAAAATTTATTTTAGAAGGAAGAGTTACCATCAATGGAAATCCTACAAAATTAGGCAATAGGGTTTCAAAAAATGATGTGGTAAAATTGGATGGACGTGTTGTCAATTTCAAACCAAAAACACTTTACATTGCTTACCACAAACCAGTTGGAATCGTTTCAACTACGGATACAAAAGAGAAAAATAACATCTTAAAAGAAATCAAACATCCTGAACGTTTGTTTCCTATTGGACGTTTAGATAAACCATCTGAAGGCTTGATTTTTTTGACAAATGATGGCGATATTGTCAACAAAATTTTACGTGCTGGAAATCAACACGAAAAAGAATATATTGTGACTGTTGACAAAGTTATTGATGATGTGTTCATTCAAAAAATGAGCAATGGAATCCCAATTTTAGGAACCACCACCAAAAAATGTAAGGTTGAAAAAATATCAGAAAAAGTCTTTAAAATTATTTTAGTTCAGGGTTTGAACCGTCAAATTCGAAGAATGTGTGAATATTTGAATTACGAAGTTGTAAAGCTAAAACGCACTCGAATTATGAATGTTGAGTTGGGCAATTTACAATTGGGTGATTGGCGAGAACTCACTGAAAATGAGCTTTCTGAAATTCAAAAAATGATAGCAACCTCATCAAAAACAGAGGAAGCTTCAATAGAAGAAAAACCAAAAAAAAGTACCAAACCTAAAAAGAAACTCACTTCTTTGAAAGATGATTTCAATAAGAAAAGCAGTGTTTTTAGAAAATCTTCTCCAAAAAACAAAAAGAATAATTCTGGCTTTTCATCAAAATCAAAGCGAAGATTTTAACACGTATCTTTAAAATTATTTTAGTTTTTCACTTCTCACAATATTGGTATCTTTGCCGACAATGAAATTCGATTTAAAACTCACAGACCCAAAAAGTAAAGCCAGAGCAGGAGTTATCACTACTGATCATGGCGAAATTCAAACACCTATTTTTATGCCAGTTGGAACAGTTGGTACTGTAAAAGGTGTGCATCAAACTGAATTGAAAAACGAGATCAATCCTGATATTATTTTAGGAAATACCTATCATCTTTTTTTACGTCCTAAAACATCCATCTTAGAACAAGCTGGAGGTTTGCATAAATTTATGAATTGGGATCGAAATATCTTGACAGATTCTGGCGGTTATCAAGTGTATTCTTTGTCAAGCAATCGTAAAATTAATGAAGAAGGCGTAAAGTTTAAAAGTCATATTGATGGCTCAACACACGTTTTTACTCCCGAAAATGTGATGGAAATTCAGCGTGAAATTGGTGCAGATATCATCATGGCTTTTGATGAATGCACTCCTTATCCTTGTGATTACAATTACGCAAAACGTTCTATGCATATGACTCACAGGTGGTTGGATAGATGTATCAATCATTTAGAAAAATTGCCATTCAAATATGGTTATGAACAAACGTTTTTTCCTATTGTTCAAGGAAGTACCTATAAGGATTTGCGCAAACAATCTGCAGATTATATCGCCAATGCTGGTGCTCAAGGAAATGCAATTGGCGGACTTTCAGTAGGTGAACCTGCTGAAGAAATGTATGCAATGACCGAAATTGTAACCGCAATTTTACCAGAAGATAAACCTCGATATTTGATGGGAGTTGGCACACCTATCAATATTTTAGAAAATATTGCACTCGGAATTGATATGTTTGATTGTGTAATGCCTACAAGAAATGCCAGAAATGGAATGCTTTTTACGGCACATGGAACCATAAATATCAAAAATAAAAAGTGGGAAAATGATTTTTCGCCAATTGATGAAATGGCAATAACTTATGTAGATACTTTATACACAAAAGCCTATCTTCGTCACTTATTTGCTGCAAATGAAATGTTAGGAAAGCAAATTGCAACCATCCATAATTTAGGATTTTATTTGTGGTTGACAAGACAAGCTAGAGAACATATTTTAGCGGGCGATTTTAGAGAATGGAAAGACAAAATGGTCATTCAAATGGATAAACGTTTGTAGTTTTGAAAATTATAGATAGGTACATATTAAAGAATTTTTTGGTAACTTTTTTGTTTACCTTATTGATATTGATTCCTATTGCGATTGCCATTGATATTGCAGAAAAAGTAGATAATTTTTTGCAACATCCTAACTTGGGTTTATCAGAAATTGTGAATGATTATTACATCAATTTTACGATTTACTATACCAACACATTCATGCCATTGGCACTCTTTTTGGCAGTAATTCTATTCACAACAAAACTCTCTAATAACACAGAAATCATAGCAATTAATAATGCAAAAGTTTCGTTTGTTCGTTTTTTATATCCTTATTTCGTTGGCGCAACTTTGGTCACATTTTTATCACTTTTGATGAATCATTTTGTGGTACCCAATAGTAGTAAAACACGGAAAAAATTCGAACAAGAATACCTTGCTAGTAATACTCAACAACAAGAATTTAAATTTGTAAATGATTTTAGTTTACAACTTACAGATAGTACCTATATTTTTATCAAAAGTTTTAATACAGATAATAATTCTGGGTATGATTTCACCACAGAAGTGTATGATGGATTACAATTGAAATCGAAATTGGTAGCTGATTATATCACATTCAATCCAAAAGATTCTGTTTTTTCATTGACAAATTGGCGATTGAGAAAATTATACGACAAAAGAGATTTCATTTCTTCAGGAAATAAAATAGACACACTTTTTAATTTTACACCTAAAGATTTGATATACAAATCGGCATTATCTCAAGAAATGCCATCTCCTGAATTGATCAATTTTATTGATGTTTCTCAAAAAAGAGGTGTTAAAAACCTCAATGCCTATTTGGTTGAATTGCATAAAAGAACAAGCCTGCCCATTGCTTCTTATATTTTAACTTTGATAGCTGTTTGTTTGGCTTTCAGAAAAAGAAGAGGAGGTACAGGTGTTAATTTGGCAATTGGTGTTGGTTTGATGTTTGTGTATGTTTTTTTACTGAAAATATCCGAAGTTTTAGGAGCAGTTGCAGGCGTAAACTCGCTTTTATACGTTTGGATGCCAAATATGATGTTTGCAATTGTGGCATCTTATCTTTTTTATCATGCTAGAAAATAAACTGAAGAATTATCTTCTATTACACCTCATCGTTTTTATTTGGGGATTTACAGCAATTTTAGGTGCCTTGATTTCTTTAGAAGCAATTCCACTAGTCTTTTTTAGAATGGGATTAGCAGTTTTCTTTATCTTCTTGTTTTTTTTATATAAAAAAAAGTCATTTTTACTGGACAAAGAAGGAATTGTAAAATTTTTATTAACTGGAATAATCATTGCAACTCATTGGATTTTCTTTTTCAAAGCAATCAAAGTATCTAATGTTTCTGTGGCTTTAGTTACCATGAGCACAGGCGCTTTTTTTACATCGTTAATTGAACCTGTTTTTTTTAGAAGGAGGATAAAATTCCTTGAAATTGTTTTGGGATTATTAGTAATTGCAGGATTGTATATCATATTTAATTTTGAAAGCCAGTATCAATTAGGAATTATGTATGCATTGCTTTCTTCCTTTTTAGGATCACTTTTTGCAGTTTTCAACGGACTTTTCGTTAAAAAATATGATGCTAATAGTATTTCGTTATATCAACTTTTTTTTGGGACAGTTTTCGTAGCAATCTATTTATTTTTTTCAAACGGATTTTCATCAACTTTCTTTATAATTCCTACTATGGATTGGGTTTTCCTAGCGATTTTAAGCAGTGTTTGCACAGCTTATGCATTTATTGCTTCTGTAAAAGTCATGAAATATCTATCTCCTTACACAGTAATGTTGACTATTAATTTAGAACCAATTTATGCAATTATCCTAGCTTTAATAATTTTTGGAGAGAAAGAAAAAATGAATCCAGCATTTTATTTTGGAGCTTTAATTGTTTTCGGAGTCGTTTTAGCAAATGGCATTATTAAAAACCAGGCAACAATCAAACAAAAGTTTAAAGAACATACACAGCTAAAAAAGTAACTTTTTTTCTGAAAAGAGTATTTTTTATAGTATGTTTGTTACATCAAATAATGAATTCAAAATACCTACAAAATGGAATATCTAGACTTTGAAATGCCAATTAAAGAACTTCAAGAACAACTTGAAAAATGTCAAATAATTGGCGAAGAAAGCGATGTTGATGTTACTGCAACTTGTAAAAAAATTGAAAAGAAATTAGCGGAAGCTAGAAAAGATATCTACAAAAACTTAACTCCTTGGCAAAGAGTTCAATTGTCAAGACATCCAAACAGACCTTATACCATGGATTATATCCGTGCAATTTTTGGAGAAACTTTTATGGAACTTCATGGTGATAGAAACGTAAAAGATGACAAAGCAATGGTGGGTGGTTTAGGAAAAATTGGTGATCAATCGTTCATGGTAATTGGTCAGCAAAAAGGATACAATACCAAAACTCGTCAGTATAGAAACTTCGGAATGGCAAATCCTGAAGGATATAGAAAAGCGTTGCGCTTAATGAAAATGGCTGAGAAATTCAGAATTCCAGTTGTTACTTTGTTAGATACTCCTGGTGCATATCCTGGATTAGAGGCAGAAGAACGTGGACAAGGTGAAGCCATTGCCAGAAATATTTTTGAAATGACACGTTTAAAAACTCCGATTATTGCCATCGTTATTGGTGAAGGAGCTTCTGGTGGTGCTTTAGGAATTGGAGTAGGAGATAGAGTGTATATGATGGAAAATACTTGGTATACTGTAATTTCTCCTGAATCTTGTTCATCTATTTTATGGAGAAGTTGGGAGTTTAAAGAGCAAGCTGCTGAGGCTTTAAAATTGACTGGTGCTGATATGAAAAAGTTAAACTTGATTGATGGCATCATTAAAGAACCAATAGGTGGTGCACATACAGATAGAGAAGGGGCTTTTAAAGCAGTAGAGGCTCAAATATTGGAAGCTTTTGATGAATTAAAAGATTTGTCTGATGCTGATTTAGTAGCGAAAAGAATGGATAAATATTCAGAAATGGGTGTTTATAAAGAATAATATCTTATTGCAAACATTAACAAAAAAGGCAAAATTCAATTGAATTTTGCCTTTTTTGTTTGCTTAATTTTAGAAAACCGAAACTAGTTCGTCTAAAAAATATTTCCGTTTATCGACACTTATTTGCAGTTTAACTAATAATAAATTTTAAAATCAATATTATGTAGAACTTTGGGGTATAATTTTAATATAAACCCTCTAAAACTTAAATTATGTACAAGAGCACTTTTCAACAAATTATCTTTTTCCTTATTACTTTTTACATCATTATGAAAGCTGGAAAATATTTAATGAATTTGAATGACGTAGAATCATTTTTAGATTTCGGAATTATCATGGTGTTTTTTAGTTCATTAATTCTTTTCATCAATTTCTTTACAAGATTGACAAGCAAATTAATCAAAATTTTAAGTTTCTAAGAATATAAAATTAGATTCATTTGATTTATAAATCAAATGAATCTAACAATGTTCTTAAATTTGGATCAGAAGGGCGAGGAGCATCAGCACTTACAATTTTTCCATCTGGATCTATCAAAATAAATCTTGGAATTGCGTTGATTTCATAAGCTTGTTGAAAACTAAAATCTCTTCCTGACCAAAGTTGCACATCACCAAGATTTTTTTCTTTTACAAAGTCACGCCATTTTTTTTCAGCAGCTTCCCAAGAGCCTCCATTTCTTGAATCTTCGTCTGTTGAAATTCCCACAAAAACAATATTTTTATTTTTATAAACTGTTTTTAACTCTTTTAAATACGGAAATTGTGCAATACAAGGACCACACCAAGTTGCCCAAACATCAATATATACATATTTACCTATGAATGAATCTAGTGATTTTTTACCACCTTTGTAATCTACATAATTTTCAAATTTTGGTGAAGGCTTTCCTTCTCCCATAATTTGATTTTTTGCATAAGCACTCTCAAAATAACCAATCAATTGCTGATTTTGAGATTTAACATTTACAAAAAGAGTACTATCTAAGTTTTTATAAGAATGTAAAATACTATCGTACGAATTTTTGATTTGATTAAGTTTTTTTTGAAACTCAGAAGATTCTAACGCTAATATATCTTTTGGATCTCCTAAACTTCTGCTTTGTTTTATTTGAGCGATGATAAAATTGCTGTTTTCAGCACCTTCTCCTGAAAATACGAAAGTTTCAAAAAAGTCTGATGCTTCGCCCTTAATCGAAATATCATATCCATTTTTTAAGAAAATTGGCACATTTTTGTTGCTTTCTGTGGTAAAATTATAAATTGCTGCTTCCTTCACTTTTAGTGTATCTTTAAAACTTCCGTCTTTATTGATAGCGAATTCTTTTACAATACCTTCTCTGTTAAAAATTCTGATAATAGAATCTGTATTATTTTCAATGTTTCCTGAGAGGGTTACAAAATCTTTTTTTTCAGAGTTTTTACAGGCACTTAAGAGTAAAATACTAAGAAAAAGAATACTAATATTTTTCATCGATGTTTATATAAATTTTTGCAAATATATAGTTTTTAAAACGCATAATATTGTTAAAATCGTTTGCATATACAATTGGGAATTTGCACTTTTGGGGTTCAATCAAATCAATATGAATTTCATTCACTTAATAGATACAAATCCGTTAGATTTATCAAAAATTCAACAAATCATTGTTGAAAATAAAAAACTTATCCTATCAACTTCAGCCATAGATAGTATTAACAAGTGCCGTCTTTTTTTAGATCAAAAAACGAAATCGATTGCGAAACCTTTGTATGGTATTAATACTGGTTTTGGCGCTTTGTATAATGTTAAAATTTCAGAAAATAATTTGCAAAAATTACAAGAAAATTTGGTGAAAAGTCATGCTTGTGGAACAGGGGAAGAAGTACCAAAAGAAATTGTAAAATTGATGATGCTTTTTAAGATTCAATCGTTAAGCTATGGTCATTCTGGAGTGCAATTGACAACTGTGCAAAGGTTGGTAGATTTTTATAATAACGATATTATTCCAGTTGTTTTTTCACAAGGTTCTTTAGGTGCCTCAGGAGATTTATCTCCCCTAGCTCATTTGTCATTACCATTGATTGGTCTGGGTGAAGTTTATTACAACAACGAAAAAAAATCATCCAAAGAAGTTTTAGAAATTTTTTCTTGGGATATCATAAAATTACAATCAAAAGAAGGTTTGGCTTTGTTAAATGGTACACAATTTATGACTGCTTTTGGAATTTTTTGTCTGTTAAAAGCGCACAAATTATCGTATTTATCTGATGTAATTGGAACAATTTCTTTGGAAGCTTTTGATGGTAGAATTGAGCCATTTAATGAATTGATTCATTTGGTAAGACCACATTCTGGTCAATTAAAAACTGCAGAAAGAATAAGGGAATTATTAGATGAAAGTGAATTGATTGCACAAGAAAAACAACATGTTCAAGATCCGTATTCATTTCGTTGTATGCCACAAGTTCATGGTGCATCAAAAGATACTATTCGTTTTGTAACCCATACTTTTTTAACAGAAGTTAATTCAGTTACTGATAATCCGAATATTTTTGTTGATGAAGATGAAATTATTTCTGGAGGAAATTTTCATGGTCAACCTTTAGCCTTAGGATTGGATTTCTTAGCCATTGCATTATCGGAATTAGGAAATATTTCTGAAAGAAGAACCTATCAATTGGTTTCGGGTCACAGACATTTACCTCCTTTTTTGATTTCAAATCCAGGCTTAAATTCAGGATTTATGATTCCACAATATACAGCTGCAAGTATTGTAAGTCAAAACAAACAATATGCAACTCCAGCAAGTGTAGATTCGATAGAATCTAGCAACGGTCAAGAAGACCATGTTTCAATGGGCGCAAATGCCGCTACAAAATGTAAAAAAGTGGTTGATAATTTACAAACTGTTTTAGCCATCGAATTGTTTACAGCCTCGCAAGCATTGCATTTTGCAAAAGCAAAGACATCCCCTTTTTTAGAAACATTTATCAATGCTTTTAGAGAAGAAATATCATTTGTTAAAGAAGATAGAGTATTACATTATGATATTGTAAAAGCTTCTGAGTTTATAGAAAATTTAGAAATTGATAACGAAGAATTATTTTAATGAAATGGTTCAAAGTTATTGATTGGTAAATCTTTTCAAGTCTTTATTTTCTCCGTAAATAACCAATATATCATTTTCTTCAAGAATTGTATCAGGTGAGGCAACTCCTTGCACTTTATCCTCATTTCTAGATTTTCCAACGACACTTTTTACTTCAGTTTTTTTGATGGTAGTAAGGGCTAAAATATTGTAGTTTTTGCGTAACTGGATTTCGAGAATTGTTTTTCCTACATATTTTTTAGGAATACTGATTTCAATAATACTATAGTTATCACTCAATTCAAAAGAATCTACCACATTAGCCATGCATAATTTTTTTGCCCAACGCTCAGCAGTTTCTTCCTCAGGATGTACAATTTCATGAACACCAATTGCGGTTAAAACCTTTTCATGGAGAGGGTCAATAGCTCTACTAATTAGTCTTTTTACCTGTAAATTTTTAAATAATGCAGTGGTCATCACATTTGCTCCTTTATCTTCGCCAATGGCAACAATCACCACATCTGTTTCATTTAATGGCAAACCAGATACAGTAAACTCATCAGTAGAATCCATGCATATGGTATGGGTAATTTTTTCTTTATATGCGTCAACTTTGGTCATATTGTTATCAATTCCTATGACCTCATTTCCTTGAGAAGTTAATTTTATTGCCAAAGAAGCGCCAAAATTTCCAAGTCCAATAATTATATATTTCATTTTATTCATTTAGTTGATGGTTATTTCTTCAGTTGGATAGCGATAATTTTTATGCTTTATTTTCTTAAAAAATGCTACAAAGATAGATAGCATACTGACTCTTCCAATAAACATGACACCTATTAGGATGAATTTACTGGCTGTACTTAAGTTGGCAGTAATTCCTAAACTCAAGCCAACAGTACTGTATGCCGAAAAACTTTCAAAAGCAATTTTTAAAAGTTCAATTTCAGGATCAAAAGTGGTGATTAAAAAAATAGCACATCCAATTACTGCTAATGACAATGAAATGGTTGCAAAAGCTCTTTTTACAGAAATGTCAGCAATTTCTCTTCTATAAATTTCAATCCTACTTTTACCTTTTGCCAAGCTTAAAATATTTAAAGTGGCAATGGCAAAAGTACTTGTTTTAATTCCACCACCAGTTGAAGCAGGTGAGGCACCTATCCACATTAGTAAAACAGTAATCATGATAGTTGGGGTTGCCAAAGCAGTCATGTCAACAGTATTAAATCCTGCAGTTCTTGGGGTTGCAGCACCAAATAAAGCATTGACTAACTTTCCAAAAAACGAGTGTTCTGCTAAGGTATTGTTGAATTCTAAAATTAAAAATAAAAAGAATGCTATAAATGTTAATGTCAAAGTTGTTATCAAAGTTATTCTGCTATTCAAATTAATTATCCAAGGTTTGTAAACCCTTTTATTATCTTGAAATCGAAATAAATTAGTGAGTTTGTGTTTGCAATATTTTACAATATTTACCACAATAGGAAATCCTAGTCCACCTAAAATGAAGGTTGCTATAATTACTAGTTGTAAAGGATAATTGAATCGAAAATCACCTTCGTAAATACTGTTTGTAAGTGTTGAAAAACCAGCATTACAAAATGCAGAAATTGAATGAAAAATAGAGAAAAATGCCCTGTCTGAAAAACGTTCTATTAAATTTTTATCAAGTGTAAAAAAAAGTAAAATTGCCGCAACAAGTTCTACAGTAACTGTTATAATAATAATATGTTTTAGGGTTTTAAATACATCTCCAATTTTTTGTGAATTGGTCATTTCTGAGAGTGTAAGTTGATTTTCGTAGGTTGTACCACCTTTAAAAAAATAACTAAAATAGCTTGCAAAAGTTAAAATTCCCAAACCGCCAACTTGAATCAAAAATAAGATGATAGTTTGTCCAAATACAGTGAAATAAGTACTCGTATCTACCACAATAAGTCCTGTAACGCAAACGGCACTTGTGGATGTAAATAAAGCATCAATAAATGAAATTCCGTTATAGGTTGCTTTTGGAAGCATCAATAATAAAGAACCAATGAAAATTATTGATAAAAAACTAAATATAAATAATTGTGCAGGATTAAAATAAGTACGTGTTAAATTTAATTTTAATTCAAAAAATTCTCTTATAAATGATAAAATTACCGCCAAAACTACCCATGTTGGATTGGCTAAAATTAAATCGGTTTTAAAGGCTTCTCCAATAAAAATGTATAAGAAAAGAATGTAAAGAGAGTAGCTAATTGTTATAAAATCAAAAAAGAATAATTTTCTTTTGAAAAGCGTTTTATTAGTAAGGTATCTTGCAATTGTTGATGAAATTCCTAAGGTGATTACTATAAAATAATATCCATCAATAATTTGTTGATAAACTGTATTTTGAGCAAATCCAAAATCTATGATAAAGGCAAGAAAACCTAAAACGCTTGCCCAAAAAGCGATAGTATGTAATTTGTTTTTATTTAAAATCATTTTAAAAGTATGCACAACTTATTAGACATTCAGCAACAAAAAAGTATGAAAAAACCTCAAACTTTCGCTTGAGGTTTTTAGGTTTATAAACCCGTTTCTGTTCTTGTTTCTGTCTTTTTTGAGCCTTTTCTAATTTTTACAAAAAGTTCACTTTTTTCTTCATCCAATTCCATAGTAATAGTGTCACCTTCAGAGAGTTTTGAGTTTACAATTTCTTCTGCAAGTGCATCTTCAACATATTTTTGAATGGCTCTTTTTAAAGGTCTTGCGCCATACTTTTTATCAAAACCTTTATCAGCGATAAAGTCTTTTGCTTTATCACTTATTTGCAAGGTATATCCTAAATCTGATATTCTTCGCAATAATTTATTCATCTCAATATCAATGATAGCATGGATGTCTTCTTTTTCAAGAGCATTGAAAATGATAACATCATCTATTCTGTTTAAAAATTCAGGGGCAAACGATTTTTTTAAAGCACCTTCTATCACAGATTTAGCATATTCTTCAGTTTGAGCAGTTTTAGCTGCAGTACCAAATCCAACTCCACTTCCGAAATCTTTAATTTGACGAGCACCAATATTAGATGTCATGATGATTATCGTATTTCTAAAATCGATTTTTCTTCCTAAACTATCCGTAATATATCCGTCATCTAAAATTTGTAACAACATGTTAAAAACATCAGGATGCGCTTTTTCAATCTCGTCTAAAAGTACTACTGCATAAGGTTTTCTTCTTACTTTTTCAGTCAATTGTCCTCCTTCTTCATAACCAACATAACCTGGAGGTGCACCAATTAAACGAGAAATTGCGAATTTTTCCATGTATTCACTCATGTCAATTCTAATCAAAGAATCTTCAGAATCGAATAATTCTTTGGCTAAAATTTTAGCCAATTGCGTTTTTCCAACGCCAGTTTGTCCTAAGAAAATAAACGAACCAATTGGTTTGTTTGGATCTTTTAATCCAACTCTATTTCTTTGAATCGCTTTAACAACCTTAGTTACAGCTTCATTTTGGCCAATTACTTTTCCTTTAATTAACTGGGGTAATTCATATAAACGATGACTTTCTGCTTCTGCAACTCTGTTAACAGGAATTCCAGTCATCATAGATACTACTTCAGCCACATTATCTTCTGTTACAACAACTCTATTTAATTTAGAATCTTCTTCCCATTGTTTTTGAGCTGAATGCAATGCGGCTTCCATATTTTTTTCATCATCACGTAATTTGGCAGCTTCTTCATATTTTTGACCATTTACAGCTTTCGTTTTGCGTTCACGAATTACTTCCAATTGAGCTTCCAATTCCAAAACTTGTTTTGGAACCACAATATTTGTAATATGAATTCTAGATCCAGCTTCGTCCAAAGCATCAATCGCTTTGTCAGGTAAATAACGGTCTGTCATATATCTATTTGTTAATTTTACGCAAGCTTCAATAGCTTCATTGGTATAATTAACATTGTGATGTTCTTCGTATTTATTTTTGATATTGTGCAATATCTGAATGGTTTCTTCAACAGATGTTGGGTCAACAATTACTTTTTGAAAACGACGTTCTAAAGCACCATCTTTTTCGATATTTTGACGATATTCATCTAAAGTTGTAGCACCAATGCATTGAATTTCACCTCTTGCTAAAGCAGGTTTCAACATGTTTGATGCATCTAAAGAACCGGTTGCACCTCCTGCACCAACAATGGTGTGAATTTCATCGATAAATAAAATGATATCATCATTTTTTTCCAACTCGTTCATCAAGGCTTTCATGCGCTCTTCAAACTGACCTCTGTATTTTGTGCCAGCAACCAAACTTGCCAAATCTAGAGAAACAATACGTTTGTCGAATAAAATTCTGGAAACTTTTCTTTCGATAATTCTAAGTGCCAAACCCTCAGCAATTGCCGATTTTCCAACTCCAGGTTCCCCAATTAACATGGGATTGTTTTTCTTTCTACGACTTAAAATTTGTGAAACACGCTCAATTTCTTTTTGTCGACCAACAACTGGATCTAATTTTCCTTCTTCAGCTAAAACAGTTAAATCTCTTCCGAAATTATCTAAAACAGGAGTTTTTGATTTTTTTACGGTTTTACCTCTTTGAGATTGATCAAATGGATTGCTTCTTTCAGATGAATAATCATCATCAGAAGGAGTTTCTGCTATAGGATTTGAGGGTAAATCTTGGTCATTATCAGTATCATTTTCTTCAACATGTAATTGTTTGTATAATGCTTTAGCATCATCATAATTTACATTGTATTTTTGAACTAACTTTGTGGTTGGATCGTTCTCATTTCTAAGAATGCACAACAACAAATGTGCTGTATCAATAGATTCACTTTGGTAAAGTTTAGCCTCTAAAAATGTCGTTTTTAGCGCTTTTTCTGCTTGTCTTGTTAGTTGTAAATTAGGTTTATTAGCATTGTCTACAAATGTTGGATTTGAAGGGTTTAATTGCTCTAATTTTCTGCGCAATAAATTCAAATCAACATCAAATGCAGTGAGTATTTCAATGGCTTTTCCATCGCCTTTTCTAATCAATCCTAATAATAAATGTTCAGTTCCAATAAATTCGTGCCCTAATCTTAAAGCTTCTTCTTTACTGAAAGTAATTACATCTCTAACTTTTGGTGAAAAATTATCGTCCATACTTTTATCTATATTGATGTAAATTTAAGTCTTTTTTTTTCAAAATTTAGACAAAAAAAATGCCAATAAAAAAAACTGACAAGTTGGCAAGTTTTTTATGAAGCGAATTTACTGAAAATCAAGTAAATATAAACATGTTAAATTTTATTAAAAAATGTTGATAACTAAAGGGGTTAAAGCGCTTTAAAAGCTTTGTCAAAAGGGTAATAAATTGTATCTTGCCTTGTTTTAAAAATCAACAATAAATAGTAAAAATACATTTATGGCAGAAGGTGAAAAGTTAATTCCAATTAATATTGAAGACCAAATGAAATCAGCTTACATTGATTATTCAATGTCAGTGATTGTTTCGAGAGCATTACCAGATGTAAGAGATGGTTTAAAACCAGTTCACAGAAGAGTACTTTTTGGAATGCATGAATTAGGAATTAAAGCAACAGGAGCGTATAAAAAATCAGCAAGAATTGTAGGAGAGGTACTAGGTAAATACCATCCACATGGAGATACTTCAGTATATGATTCTATGGTGCGTATGGCACAAGATTGGAGTGTTCGCTATCTAATGGTTGATGGCCAAGGAAATTTTGGTTCTGTAGATGGTGATTCTCCAGCTGCAATGCGTTATACAGAGGTTCGTATGCAAAAAATATCAGAAGAAATGTTAGCTGATATTGAAAAAGAAACTGTAAAATTTCAATTAAACTTCGATGATACCTTAGAAGAACCTACAGTTTTACCAACAAGAATCCCTAACTTATTAGTTAATGGTGCATCAGGTATTGCAGTTGGAATGGCAACAAATATGGCACCTCATAATTTAACAGAGGTAATTAACGGAACTGTAGCTTACATTGATAATAGAGATATTGAAGTTGAAGAGTTGATGCAACACATTACAGCTCCCGATTTTCCTACAGGAGGTATAATTTATGGCTATGAAGGTGTTAAAGAAGCCTTTGAAACTGGTCGTGGAAGAGTTGTAATTCGTGCTAAAGCAGCATTTGAAGAGGTTCAGGGTAGAGATTGTATCATTGTTACTGAGATTCCTTATCAAGTGAATAAAGCTGAAATGATTAAAAAAACAGCTGATTTAGTTAATGAAAAGAAATTAGATGGAATTGCAAATATCAGAGACGAATCTGATAGAAATGGAATGCGCATTGTTTATGTTTTAAAACGTGATGCAATTCCGAATATCGTTCTAAACAAATTATATAAATACACCCAGCTTCAAACGTCATTTAGCGTAAACAATATTGCATTGGTTAATGGACGTCCTGAACAATTAAACCTAAAACAATTAATTCATTATTTTGTTGAACACAGACATGAAGTAATTGTAAAAAGAACAGAGTTTGAACTTAAAAAAGCAGAAGCAAGAGCCCATATTTTAGAAGGTTTAATCATTGCATCTGATAATATTGATGAGGTAATTGCCATTATTCGTGGTTCAAACAATGCTGATGAAGCTCGTGAAAAATTAATGGAACGTTTTTCATTGACAGAAATTCAGGCGAAAGCTATCGTTGAAATGCGTTTACGTCAATTAACGGGTCTTGAACAAGATAAATTGCGATCTGAATATGAAGAAATTATGCTTGCAATTGCTGATTACAAAGATATTTTGGCCAATGAACCAAGACGTTATCAAATCATTAAAGACGAATTATTACTCATCAAAGAAAAATACGGAGATGAACGTAGATCAGCCATAGAATATGCTGGTGGTGATATGCAAGTTGAAGATATGATTCCTGATACCCAAGTTGTAATTACCATTTCAAATGCAGGGTATTTAAAACGTACCAATTTAGACGAATATAAAGTTCAAAATAGAGGAGGACGTGGTCAAAAAGGAGCAACAACCAGAGATGAAGATTTCTTAGAACATTTATTTGTAGGAACCAATCATCAATACATGTTGTTCTTTACTCAAAAAGGAAAAGTATTTTGGATGCGTGTGTATGAAATTCCTGAAGGAGGAAAAAACACTAAAGGAAGAGCTATTCAAAACATCATCAATATTGAGCAAGATGATAAAGTGAAAGCATTTTTAGTTACCGAAGATTTGAAAGACGAAGCCTATGTTAATAGCCATTACGTCATCATGGCAACTAAAAAGGGCCAAGTTAAAAAAACATCATTAGAGCAATATTCTCGCCCAAGAGCAAACGGAATTAATGCGATAACAATCAAAGAAGATGATGAATTGTTAGAAGCAAAATTAACAACAGGAGATAGCCAAGTTATGTTGGCTTTAAAATCTGGAAAAGCCATTCGTTTCGAAGAAGCTAAAACAAGACCTATGGGAAGAACTGCTTCTGGAGTTATAGGTATAACCCTTCAAGATGAAAATGATGAAGTAATTGGCATGGTTGCTGTGAATGATTTGAATTCAGATATTTTGGTGGTTTCTGAAAAAGGCTATGGAAAACGTTCGAGTTTAGAAGATTACAGAATTACCAATAGAGGAGGAAAAGGTGTAAAAACACTAAACATTTCAGAAAAAACAGGTAGTTTAGTAGCCATCAAAAATGTGGATGATAAAAATGATTTGATGATTATTAATAAATCTGGATTAACCATCAGAATGGCAGTGGAAGATTTAAGAGTTATGGGGCGTGCAACACAAGGAGTTCGTTTGATAAATATCAAAGAAGATGATGCAATTGCTGCTGTAGCAAGAGTTGTTCATGAAGATGAAAACGAAACACAGGCAGAAAGTGACTCAGAAATTGAAAATGGCACAGATATTGAAAACGAATCAAACGAAAATCAAGAATAATTTTAATCTAAATTAAGTAACAATGAAAAATCAATTAGTAGCGCTATGTTTAGGATTCATGACTATTGGAACTTTTGCGCAAAAGGACGAATTAAAAGATGCCGAAAAAGCTATAAAAGGGGGAGATTTTAAAGGAGCTCTTGCTATCATTGAATCTTTGAGTAGTATGGAAGATACAATGGATGATAAATACAAAGCTCAATATTATTTCTTAAAAGGAGAAGCTTATGGTACAAGAGATGTTAAAAAAGCTGCAGAGGCTTACAATAAATTAACAGCTTTTGAAAAACAAATTGGTAAACAAAAATATACCAAAGAGGCTGAGCCAAAGTTGAACAATTTATTAACTTTTGTATCAAAAAAAGCCATTGATCAATACAATTCAGGAAATGACTATAAAGCAGCTTCTGAAAATTTTTATTTAACTTATCAATTAAGTCCTAAAGATACTTCTTTCTTATATAATGCAGCTATAAGTTCATCATTAGCGAAAGATTACACTACTTCTTTAGAGTATTACAAAAAACTTCAAGAATTGGGTTATACAGGAATTGAAACTGTTTATTATGCAGTTAACAAAGCTTCAGGTGCTAAAGAAAATCTTGGTTCTAAACAAAATAGAGACACTATGGTTAAATTAGGTCAGTATTCTGATCCAACTACTGAAGTTACAAAATCTAAAAGAGCAGATATCATCAAAAATATTGCTTATATTTATGTTACTGAAGGAAAAACAGAAGAGGCTATGACTGCTTTGCAGGAAGCTAGAAAATCTGATCCAAAAGACATTAATCTAATTTTGAATGAAGCTCAATTGTACATTAAATTAGAAAAAATGGACAAGTTTGCTAAATTGATGGAAGAAGCTATTGAGTTAGATCCAAATAATCCAACGTTGTTTTTCAATTTAGGTGTTGTAAATCAAAATGAAAAGAAAATTGAAGAAGCTATTGGATATTACAAAAAAGCCATTGAATTAAAACCTGACTATGCAGATGCTTATATGAATACTGCTGTTGCAATTTTAGCGGGTGAAGAAGCAATTGTTAATGAGATGAATAAAAATTTATCGAATAACAAAAAATATGAGGAGTTAGAGAAGCAACAAAAAGAGTTGTATAGAAAAGCATTGCCTTATATTGAAAAAGCTGATGAATTAGCAAGAACTGAAGATACTGTTAGATCTTTAATGAATATTTATGATATCTTAGAAATCACTGATAAAGCTGATAAATTAAGAGCTATCTATAAAAAAATGAGAGAATAGTATTTAAATCTTACATAAAAAAGCCGAAATCAAATTTGATTTCGGCTTTTTTTATATCATTTTTTTGATAACTCTTAATTTATGCGTATGCTTTTGAAGTTCAGCATTAAAAATTCCACTGTGGTCAAGCGTGTCAATTCTAACTTTTCCAAAAGCATGAATGATATGATAATCTTTTAAGATGATTCCTACATGGGTAATTTCGCCATTTTCATTGTCAAAAAAAGCCAAATCTCCAGGTTCACTTTCTTCAATAAAACTTAAAACTTCACCTTGAGTGGCTTGGTTTTTTGCATCTCTCAAAAGTTGGTATCCACATAGTTTATAGACTATTTGTGTAAAACCTGAGCAATCGATTCCGAAAGGAGTTTTTCCTCCCCATAAAAAAGGGGTGTTTAAAAAAATAAATGCCTTTTGAATAATTTCTTTTTTAGGAAGTTTTTCAGAATAGACTTTTCCATCATAAATGTATCTTTTGGTGTTAATAGTAAATTCATTTTTGAAAAAAAAAGGCAATCTCGATCCTATAGGAATTGTGGTAAAATCATTATTTGAGTCAGAAATAAAATCAATAATTTCTCCTGAGTAAATTGGCTCAGAAGTTGAAAGCTTTGTAAAGTAATCTTCAGTAATTTCTTCAAATTGTTTATTATCTACAAATCCTTCATAACCATCTGAAAAAATCTTTATTTTACTCCAATTTTTATGTTTTTCAAGAATTGTAAAGTGCTCACCAAAAAGCAATTGCGTAACCATTTCTGATTTTTCTGAAGCTTCAAAACGAACAGCAACAATACTAAGATTACAAATTCCGTAAAACAAATTTGATATTTTAAATGGTTGATTATAATTACAATCTTTCTATTACAATAGCGCTTGCGCCACCACCACCATTGCAAATTGCAGCAGCCCCAATTTTGGCATTATTTTGTGCTAAAATTGATGTCAATGCAATAACGATTCTAGCACCAGAAACACCTAAAGGATGTCCTAGAGAAACTGCACCACCATTTACATTTACGTTTTCTTTTGACAATCCTAAAATTTTCATATTTGCTAAACCAACAACCGAAAAAGCTTCATTCAACTCAAAATAATCAACATCATTTATAGTGATATTTGCTTTGGCAAGGGCTTTTGGCAATGCTTTTGCGGGTGCAGTAGTAAACCATTTTGGCTCGTGAGCAGCATCAGCATAACTCAATATTTTTGCCAAAGGTTTCAGGTTTAATTCAGCTGCTTTTTCTGTAGACATTAAAATCAACGCAGCACCACCATCATTAATTGTTGAGGCATTTGCAGCTGTAACTGTTCCGTCTTTTGTAAATGCAGGTCTCAAAGAAGGAATTTTATCTAAAAATACATTTTTATATTCTTCATCTTCTGAAAAAAGAATTGGATCGCCTTTTCTTTGAGGAATTTCAACAGGTACAATTTCGTTAGCAAATTTGCCCTCTTTCCAAGCATTAGCTGAACGTTTATAAGATTCTATGGCAAACGCATCTTGGTCTTCTCTTGTAAATTCGTAGGTTGATGCACATTCATCTGCACAAACACCCATGGCAACTTTTTCGTAAGCATCTACCAAACCATCTTTTTGCATACCATCTTCCATAGTAATAGAACCAAATTTCGAACTTACTCTTGCATGTTGGTAATGAGGAATCAAGCTCATATTTTCCATCCCACCAGCCACCACAATTTCTGCATCACCCAATGCAATTGATTGTGTTGCTAACATGATTGATTTCATCCCTGATGAACAAACTTTATTTATTGTAGTGCAAGGAACCGTATCTGGAATTCCAGCATGAATTGCTGCCTGTCTTGCAGGAGCTTGTCCTAAACCTGCAGAAACTACATTTCCCATGAAAACTTCATCAACCAAACTAGGATTTAAATTTATTTTTTGTAAAGCTCCTTTGATTGCTGTAGCTCCCAATATTGGTGCTGGAATTGTAGATAAACTTCCCATAAAACTACCAATTGGAGTTCGTGCAACAGATACAATTACGACTTCTTTCATTTGTTTAGATTTTGTTTTATCAATAAATTGTAGCGTAAAATTAACCATTTTTAATCAAAATGAAATCTTTATAGATGTCTAATTTTTAACCTTCATAATTTTATGCTAAGTTTGTTGTTATTAGCCAACATTTATGAGCGAATTAGTAAATAAACTTTATAGAAATAATTCGATTATTTATAAAATAATCCTATTCATACTTACCACAATTGCAATTGTTTACTTGTTTCCTAAAGGAGGACAATTTAAATATGATTTTAGCAATGGACAACTCTGGAAATATGATAACTTGTATGCTCCTTTTGATTTTGCCATTCAAAAAACGGCTGATGAAATTGCTACCGAAAAAAATGAAATCATTGCCAATGCAACGCAATATTTTGAGTATAACACAAAAATTGTTACTGAGGTAAATGAAACATTTGTAAAAAAGATATATTCAATTAAATCAAAAGATTCTTTGAGTGATGAAGATGTAAAATCGCTCAGAAGAATTGGTGAAAAGGTGTTACAAAAAGTTTATGAGCAAGGATTTTTAGAGGATTTAATTACGGATGTTTCTTTTAAAAATGATGAGATTGTTGCATTAAAAAAAGACAATGTTGTTTCTGATGTACTGTTTAAAAACTTGTTTACTACCAAAGATATTTTATCGATAATTAATGCAAACCTTGGAAAAAAACCTTACGATTTTAAACAAGAAATATTGTTGAATATTTTGGTGAATTCGATAAAACCAAACGTTTTTTATGATGAAGAATTTACTGCTAAAATCATCAATAATCAACTTAAAAATATTTCCTTAACACAAGGAAAAGTTGCATCTGGAGAATTAATTATTTTAAAAGGCGGCATTGTTGAAGGTAAAAAATTAGCCATGCTGAACTCTTTAAAAACAGAATCTGAATCGAAAATATGGACAGAATCTAACTACAATTGGATTGTTTTAGGTTATACAATACTAGTTTCATTGGCATTGCTGATGTTGTTGTTATTTCTTCATAAATATAGAATCGAAATTTTCAACAACAATAACAAGGTAACGTTTATATTTTTCAATGTTTTTGCGATTATATTCGTTCAAACATTGGTTATTAAATACAATGCAGATTATTTATATGTTGTTCCATTAAGTATTCTGCCAATAATTATAAAAGCCTTTTTTGATGCGCGTTTAGGATTATTTACTCATGTTTTAACAGTATTACTTTTGGGATATATTGTTCCCAACAGTTTTGAGTTTATTTATTTGCACATTATTGCTGGAATTGTAACAATTTTAACGGTTTCAGAATTATACAAAAGAGCCAATTTATTTATTTCTGTTGCGCAAATTACATTTATTTACATGCTTACTTATTTTGCTTTTTCGGTCATTAAAGAAGGCAATGCATCGCAATTAAATTTTGATTATTTCACTCTATTTGCCGCAAATGGATTGTTATCTTTTTTGTCAATAATTCTAATTTATTTATACGAAAAAGTATTTGGATTGGTTTCGGATGTTACTTTATTAGAGCTTTCAAACACAAACACAAAATTATTAAGAGAATTGAATGAAAAAGCACCAGGGACTTTTCAGCACTCCATGCAAGTTGCCAACTTAGCAGAAGCTGCAGCAAATGAAATTGGCGCAAATTCAATGTTAGTAAGAACTGGAGCACTATATCATGATATTGGAAAAATGTATAACCCTTTATACTTTGTTGAAAATCAGACTACAGGAGTAAATCCACATAGTGATTTATCTCCAAAAGATAGTGCGAAAATCATCCTTGATCATGTTATAAAAGGTATAGAATTGGCAAAAAAGCACAATATTCCTGATCGAGTAATAGATTTTATTAGGACACATCATGGTACAACAACTACATACTATTTTTATAAAAAAGAACAAGAGTTAAATCCTGATTCAAAAGTTGATATGAAGCAATTTCAATATCAAGGACCCATACCATTTTCTAAAGAAACTGCCATTTTAATGATGTGTGATTCATCAGAAGCAGCTTCAAAAAGTATTAAAAACCCAACAGCACAATCTATAAGTGATTTAATAGATAAAATTATTGAAAAACAAATGGCTGATAATCAGTTTTTAAATTCCGATATTACTTTCAGAGAAATTAAAATAATTAAAAAAGTAATTAAGAAAAAATTGATGAATATTTATCATTTACGAGTAGATTATCCTGAATAAAAAAAGAATTATAAAAAGAATAAAAAGTCTTGCTAAATTGTTTTTGGAGTAGTACATTTGCACTCGCAATTTTTATTTTTAAAGTTTTCGGATTTTAAATGTAAGGAGAGGTGGCAGAGTGGTAATGCAGCAGATTGCTAATCTGTCGACCTTTGGGTCGCCAGGGTTCGAGTCCCTGTCTCTCCGCTAAATTGCTTTCGGGGTGTAGCGTAGCCCGGTTATCGCGCCTGCTTTGGGAGCAGGAGGTCGCAGGTTCGAATCCTGCCACCCCGACATTATAAGGTTTTCTTGTTTAAAGCAAGATTGAAATTTTAAAGACTTAGGTCGCGTAGCTCAGTTGGATAGAGCAACTCACTTCTAATGAGTAGGTCCCAGGTTCGAATCCTGGCGCGATCACATAAAGAACTGTTAATCTGTTGATTTTCAGTTCTTTTTTGTTTATAAGATGTTTTTATTTTAATATAAAACAAAAAAACTTGAGAAATTATTCCTCAAGTTTTTTTATTTTGTTTTAACGACAAAATATAAATTTTTACTTCAGTCCTTTAAATTAATAGTTTCTAAAACTTAATAAAGATTTTAAAAATCTAATAACGAAAATTGTAAAAAGACTTAAAAATGGGAATAATGAAAAGAAAAAAATCATTACTACCAATCCATCAAATAAACTTTTTAATTCTCCAATTGTAGTCAAATAAGATCCGCAAAAGTAAAGGAGCACTGAGGTAACTACAAGCATAAATACTTGTTTCATGGTATCTTTATCCATTCTGTAGGGGTATAAGGGGTTAATAGTTTTCAAAAATACAAATATTTTTTACAAATCAAAATTTATTTTCATTTTCAAAAGAATTATAAAAAATTATTTTTTAACTTTTTCCAAATTTTTGATAATAAGTAAATTGAAATTGTAACCAACAGTGTTATAGAAATTGCAGTTTTGGTATTTCCATAAATCCAATGGCCAGTTGCGAAAAGTATGGAGTAAATCAATAAACATCCTAGTAATATTGCTTTGATTTCAGAGGATAGATTCCAACTTTTTTCATAATTAATATCAATATTTTTTTCTTTTACAATTGAGGTAAAATAAAATTTCCAACTAGGTCCACCTGGAATGGTCTTTTTATAAAAATTAGTGAGAGTTTCTTCATTTTCTGGTTTTGTAAGATAAGTAACTACTATCCAAATTATGGAAGTTATCAAAACAGTTAAAGGAAATTTTGCCCAACTAGGAAAAAATCCTTGCGCTCCAAAAAATAGTTCGTTTATAACATCTGACGAAAATAATAGAGAAATAACTCCAGAAACAATCATTGCTGATATTTCACTCCATGCATTTATTCTCCACCAAAACCATCTTAAAATAAAAATCAATCCAGTTCCTGCACCAAACATAATGATGATATCAAAAAGTTGCTTGGCATTTTGAAGGTATAATGCAAATAAGGCACTAAAAATCATCAAAATTATTGTTGAAATTTTTCCTGTAAATACCAATTCTTTTTCTGATGCATTTTTGTTGATATGTTGCTTGTAAAAATCATTGACAATATAAGATGAACCCCAATTTAAATGAGTAGAAATAGTGGACATGTAAGCAGCAATTAGCGATGCCAATACAAGTCCAAGAAGTCCATTCGGTAATTTTGTAAGCATTGCAGAATATGCCAAATCATGTCCTAATTTATTATCGGCAATATTCGGAAAAGCTTCTTTAATACTTGCAACATCTGGAAAAACTACTAACGAAGCTAAAGCCACCAATATCCAAGGCCATGGGCGCAAAGCATAATGCATGATATTAAAGAAAAAAGTAGCTCCAATAGCATTATTTTCATCTTTTGCAGCCAACATTCTTTGTGCGATGTAACCACCTCCTCCTGGTTCGGCTCCAGGGTACCATGAACTCCACCATTGAACAGAAAGCGGAATAATGAGTAATGTGATGATAGCTTCAGTGTTTGAAAAATCTGGAAGAATGGATAATTTATCAGTAACATTTTCATTAGATAATAACGCTTGAATTCCGCCAACTTCAGGAATATTTACTAAATAAATTGCGGCACCAATTGCACCAGCCATAGCTGTGAAAAACAAAATAAAATCAGTGTAAACAACGCCTTTAAATCCTCCTAAAGTACTAAAAATGACTGTAACTGTTCCTGCATAAATAATGGTTTCCCAAGGTTCTAACCCTAACATTATTCCACCAATTTTTATAGCAGCCAAAGTAACGCCGGCCATTGCAAAAATGTTGAATAAAAACCCTAGATATAAGGCTCTAAAAGCTCTTAAAAATTTGGCAGGTTTTCCTCCATAACGCAATTCATAAAACTCAATATCTGTTTTTAAATCTGATTTTCGCCACAATTTTGCATATACAAATACAGTTAATAACCCTGTTATTAAAAATGCCCACCACATCCAATTTGCTGAAACTCCGTCTTTTCTTACAATATCTGTTACAAAATTTGGTGTATCTGTAGAAAAAGTTGTGGCAACCATTGAAACTCCCAAAAGCCACCAAGGCATATTTCTTCCAGAGAGAAAATATTCAGTAGAATCTTTACTAGATTTTTTTGAAACATAAATTCCAATGAATAGAGTAAGAGCAAAAAAGCCAATTATCAAAATATAATCAAAAGTATTGAGTGAAATCATAAGTTATTTTTAGTTCAAAAAAATGTTTGTTATATTGAATTTTACCAGTTCAAATTTTCTGGGTAATGATTTTTTAAATATTCTTTGATGATGCTAATATCTTCTTTTGAAGTCAAATCAGGAACATGCTCTGAAATCGGAATTCCCAAAAAAGCTCTTGCATCATCTTTTACACAATTCAACACAGCTGTTGGTAATTCTTTTTCATTTCTTTCAGGATTTACAGGGCAATTTTTCAAATATGAAAACATATTTTCACCATCAAACTTAAAAATATTCATGCTTACACGAATTTTTCCTAAAGAATCTTTATGATTATTGGCAATTGCTTCAGATGGTTTTTCAATAATTGACTTCAAGTAGTTTTGGGAGTCTAAATTCATGACAGCAAAACCTAATATTTTATCAGTTGAAAAATGTAAAGCATCTCTATCATAAGAAATAAACGCATTTTTATTTTGAGTTTCTCTTAAGATTTTCAAAGATTTTTCTGAGTATAAATTATCGCTATTGCAAATGGTATATTGTTGATGATTTAACTCAGGAAACTGTTCAACTGTTTGAAAAACAGCATCTGCTGTTCCAAATGGTTTTTCTCTATTTTCAGGAATATATTGGATTGCAAAAGAAATTGATAAACCGTGAAATGGATTGTTTTCTTTTTTTTGACCATACAATTCTTTGAAAAGTGTTGCTTTTTCATTGATGACAATATAGATATTTTTATATCCTGCTTTTTTAGCATTGAACAACAGATAATCTAATAACGGTCTGCCATTATTTCCTACACTTATCAAACTTTTACTTCTTTCATTGGCTTGAATTTCCTCTTCTTTTGACAAAGAATTAGAAGTTGAATTTTTCTTCATTCTGGAAGACATTCCACCAGCTAAAATTATCAGATTATCGTGCATTTTTTATTGTTAAAAGTGATTTACAAAATGAACATTGGCACCTCTATCAACAGAAACTGCATACGCATCTTTGGCTCCTGTAGCTAAAATTGCATCTAAAATTTGCTGTTCATTTTCTTTTTTAGACAGCACAACAATACTTCCACCACCACCAGAACCAACTATTTTTGCTCCTAATGCTCCAGCTTTTAAAGCAGCATCAATCATATCGTCAATTTTTGGAACGGTAATTTTTAGGAGATTTTTTAAATAATGGTGATGTAAATTCATCAAACTGCCTATTTTTTCGAGATTTAAAGTTTCTTTTTTAAATTCGTGAAGTGCTTTTTTGGTGACATCATAATTTCCTAAAGCTGCTTCAAAATAAGGTTTTAAATCATCTGTCAAACAATCAAAATACATATTTAAATCTTCGATTTTAGCATCATTTATTGAAAAATTTGGAATCTGTTTTTCAACTTCTTTAATGGCTTTCCAAGAATTTTCTTTGAGTGTTTTTAGCAATCCAATAGTATCTTTTTTTACTCCAGATTCAGCAATAATTAATCCATCTAAAGGCGAATTTATAACATCAACCAAAAAATCATGTCCAGTTTCTAAATAAATTATATTGCCCAAAGAAATACTAAATTGATCCATTTTTCCACCAGGAAAATTGTATTCTAAAACTTCCGATTCAAAAGCAATTTGAGCAATACTTTTTGGAGATAATAATTCTTGTGGACCAAATGCTTTCAATAAAAATTGTACCCAAGCAACTACAACTGCTGACGAGCTTGATGTACCCGCATTTATTGGAATTGTTCCTGTAATTTTTATGTCATAACCGCAATTTGGAATGCAACCATATCTTTTTAAAACTTGTAATGTTGATAGGAAAAAATCTGCTTTTTCAGGTAAAATAATATCATTTTTAAAATAGATTTTTCTTTTTATTTTGATATCTGGTTTGTCTAGAAAAAAATAATCTTTATTATTTTTTACAGCCATTAAAGTGATGTGCCTGTTGATTGTACAGGCTATAATTGGCAAACCTAAATAATCCTGATGATCCCCAAATAGGCAAGTTCTTCCTGGTGCAATTGAAAGTATTTTATCCAATTTTAAAAAATTTAATTTTTTTCAACTTCAGCATTTGGCGCAAAATAAATACCCTTTTCAGTCCATCTTTTTTCTAATGATGATAAGTTTGATTTGAAAGAATCAAAATCTTTCAATTCTTTTTTTGTCCATCCAATTTCGGCATAAGCAGCAATTCTCGGAAAAACTTGAAAATGCATATTTCCTCTTGTAGGAATCCATTCTCCCCACATTTGACAACCTAAACCGATAATTTTATCATGATATTTGGCATCCAAATCTTCAGGAATTGGGTCAAAACTGTACGCTTTTGATAAAGGTAAATTTTTATAGTGGTAATCTAAATACGAAAAATTGTGAAACGAATTTACGATTTCATAACCATTACTTGCTGCAGCTGTTGCTAATTCAATATCTCCTTTCCAAAAATGGACAATAGTTTCTTTAGCAAGCATTTGCGAAGTTTTTGTGTCATTTTTTTGTTGATAATCATGCAAATTGTGTCCCATAATTTCATTCCAACCCATCATTCTTCTGTTTTTACTTTGAATAAAATTTGAAATATTATTTGTAAAATGAACTTGTAAATCAGCAGGGGTTTTTAGGTTGTTTTTCTTCATGTATTCATTCACTGATTTTGATGATTTCCAATGATTGTATTTCACTTCATCACCACCAATATGAATTACTTTTGATGGGAAAAGCGCCATAACTTCCTCTAAAACATCCGTTAAGAATTGATAGACTTTTGGGTCAGCAACATCATAAACATCAGTTCCAACGCCAAATTTGATGGGAACTTCAATGTCATTTTTTGAAGTTCCTAGCCAAGAATAAGCGGCAATTGCTGCTGAAGAATGACCCGGCATTTCAATTTCAGGAACAATGGTAATGTGTCTTTCATTTGCATACTCAATAATTTCTTTGATATCCTCTTGTGAGTAAAAACCCTCATGAACTTCTCCTGATTGAATGGGGCTATCCCATTCTAAAGGACCAATTTGAGTACTTTTTCTTGTTGCTCCAATTTGGGTTAAACGTGGGTATTTTTTTATTTCGATTCTCCAACCTTGATCATCTGTCAAATGCCAATGAAATACATTCATTTTTAAATGCGCCATTTCATCTAACAGTAATTTTACTTGTTCTTTTCCTTTAAAATAACGTGCTTCATCCAACATAAAAGCTCGCCATTTAAATCTTGGAGCATCATTTATGGTGGCTTCCTTAAGTTTTAAACTTTTTAATTCTTTTGAATAAAAAGCATTGTAATCACAAATTTGAATTAGTGTTTGAATGCCATAAAACCAACCTTTTTCTGAGGAAGCCTCAATGTTTATAATTCCGTTTACAATTGTTAATTTATAACCCTCATCAGCAATTTTATCATCAAATTGAAATTGAATTACATTCGTTTTTTGAATGGTTTTCTCTGAAATTTTCAATGATATATCAAATGAATTTTTAAAATATTCTTTTAATAAATAGGCTGATTTATAAGTCTTTTCATTAGATAAAATGATAGTTTTTTGATCAATTTGAAAAGTTTCTTTCCTAAAAGAAATTTCATTTGGTTTTGGTATAATCACATCGTTTTGAGAAATTAGATTCAAAATGTTAAGAAACAATAAAAGGATGAATATTGACGAATTTTTAGGGTTCATTTATGAATTTATTTTTGATTCATTTTTAAAAATGAAATGTTGTAATTGATTCCAAAATTAAACATTGGACTACTTAAATTTCCCCCTTTTGCTTTTACATAGCCACCTTCAACCCTGAATCCTAAGGTATTTGTAACCTCATAATTCAAACCGGCACTTGGTTTTATGATGAGCCCTTGACCAGTACTTATATCACCACCACCAGCTGCACCAGCCAAACCTTGCAAGAAAAGGGTAGTTCTATCATTCATGAAAGGATTGGTTTTTACTCCCAAACCAACAATTCCTTCTGCGTAAGCACCTGCATTTCCATAAATTGCAAAGGATGTTTGCCCTGCAACATAGATGTTTTTGTTGAGGTTTAAATTAACTTGAAGTGAAATTTGATGTAAATCTTCCGTTGGTTGACCATCTCTTACTGCATCAAAGTAAATATCGTGTTTGGTAATTACTTCAAGGCCTTTGAATTTTCCTGAAGAGAATGATTTTTCATCAGCAATAATTCCGTTTCTTTCTAAATAATATTTTAAACCAATACCGTAAGAAGAGGTGTAAAAATGTGAATTAGGTGACATGACGTATCCCTTGTTAATAGCAATAAAAGTGTCTTCAAATAATCGCTGTTCAATTGATAAATCAGGATAAATTAAAAAACCTCCTTCGCTATCAACACCACCACCACCACCTGCGCCAGCTCCAAATTTCACCAAAATATTGGTGCGATTTTTATTAAATGCATAATGATAACCAGCACCTAAAAAAACATCCATATAACCAGCTTTGATGCCATCGTAAGCTCCATCAACTTTTACAAATCCGAACCAATTTTTTGAAAAATAGTTTGCAAATTCAAAACCAGCTAGACGAATTGTATTTCTTCCTAATAATCTTACATTTCTATTATCGTCATTTCCACTAATTTTTAAATTATTAAAATGTAGCATGAATGAAGTTCTTTTAGAAGGGATATTCCAACCTGATTTTTGTAAACCTTCAAAATTGTATTCACTTTCTGAGGCATCATAATCAGCATATTCGTAGTTTAATGGAATTTCTACACCCACATTCAATTGATGACTTTTAATTTCTCCACCATCAAAAAAATTCACATAACTCCATCCTGCATTGATTCCGAAATTTTTGAATTGATATCCTAAGTTTACATGAGGTTTTACAAAAATTCCACCACCATCTGGAGCACCTGCACCACCACCACCACCATAATGAAACCCAAAATCGGTGTACAAATTATCAGTGATGAATTTTTTGATTCCAGCATTTACTCCCAATGTAAAAAATCCACCTCTTATACCTGAAACGGCTCCATAAATTCCTAAACCAGCATAAGCGTAGTCATTTAAAAATATGTTGTAATGTATTCCTGTAAAACCCATATCTGCCTCGTTATTAGGCATGTTTATTGGTAGGAAATCCATTTTTGCAAACCCTTTTTGAAACTTCATTTCTGGAATTTCTTTTTCTTGAGAATAAGATAATTGTGCTAAAAATAATGAGGCAACTACTAAAATAATTTTTTTCATAAACATTTAATTGATTTTTTAATACTTATTATAATTGTCTTTGAAGTGGGCGTATTACTGATATCTGCTACACTGTTAAAAGGTACTAAAACATTTGTTTCTGGATAATAAGTTGCGGTACATTGTTTAGGGATATCATAAGGAATCACTAAAAATTGATGGGCATTTCTTTCTTCTCCATTGAAATGACTGGTTAAATCAACCAAATCTAGTTTTTGTAAACCAAGATTTTTCATGTCTTCTTTGTTCATAAAAATGACTCTTCTTTCATTTAAAATGCCTCTATATCTATCGTTTAAACCATAAATAGTTGTGTTATATTGATCATGAGTTCGAATGGTCATCATTAAAAATTGATTTTCTTTTAGATCAATTTCTGAAGTTTTATTGATGCTGAAATTTGCTTTTCCTGTTTTGGTTGTTGAAAAATTATTTTCTCTGGCATTGTTTGGTAAATAAAATCCGCTTTCTTGACGAATTCGTTTGTTATAATCTTCAAATCCCGGAATTGTTGCCTCAATTTTATTGCGTATAAAATCATAATTTGAGATGATATTTGTCCAATTTGTAGTTGAATTTTTCAATGTTGCATTGGCAATTCCTGCAACAATAGCAGCCTCACTAAACAAACTTTTTGAACAAGGTTCTAAATGACCTTTTGATTGATGTACAATTCCCATTGAGTTTTCAACAGATACAAATTGTTCACCAGAAGCTTGAATATCTTTTTCAGAACGTCCTAAACAAGGTAAAATCAATGCTTTTTTTCCATGAATCAAATGACTTCTGTTTAGTTTTGTAGATATTTGAACCGTCAAATTACAATTTTGTAAAGCGGTTGCTGTATAATTAGTATCGGGAGTTGCTGAAATAAAATTTCCTCCCATTCCTATAAAAACACTTGCTTTTTTTTGATGCATTGCTTCAATAGCATCAACAACATCATAGCCATGATTTCTAGGAGTTTTAAATCCAAATTCTTTTTCCAAACTATCTAAAAATTCCTTTTTGGGTCTTTCCCAAATTCCCATAGTTCTATCTCCTTGCACATTTGAATGTCCACGAACAGGGCAAGTTCCTGCACCTTTTTTCCCAATACTTCCTTTTAAAAGCAATATATTGACCAATTCTCTAATATTATCAACCGCATTTTTATGCTGTGTTAAACCCATTGCCCAACAAATAATGATTTTCTCATTGTTGATGATTAATTGAGTTGCTTCTTTAATTTTTTCATACGAAATGCCAGTTTGAGGTAATAATTCTTCTATAGAATAACGATCTAGATCATTCAAAAAATCATCGAAACCAGCTGTTTTTTCTTGAATAAATGAATAATTAAATACCGAATTTGGATGCAATTCTTCTTGCTCTTTCATCAATTTAAGAATGATTTTCAACAAAGCTACATCACCATTTATTTTAACTTGTAGAAAAATATCTGTTAAACTCTCACCTGAACCAACCCATTTTAAGGGATTTTGAGGGTCTTTATAACGCATCAAACCAACTTCGGGCAATGGATTTATGGTGATTATTTTTCCACCATTTTTTTTGGTTTCATGCAATGCTGTTAACATTCTTGGATGGTTTGTTCCTGGGTTTTGGCCTATTACAATGACCAAATCTGCATGATTAAAATCATCTAAAGTAACAGAACCTTTTCCAATTCCCAATGTTTCAGAAAGCGCTACACCACTAGATTCATGACACATATTAGAACAATCTGGTAAATTATTGGTACCAAATTCTCTTACAAAAAGTTGGTATAAAAATGCAGCTTCATTGCTGGTTCTTCCTGATGTGTAAAAAATGGCTTCATCAGGAAAATTCAAGGCGTTTAATTCTTTTCCAATCAATTCAAAAGCATCTTTCCATTCGATTTTTTGATAATGTTCAGCACCTTCTGCCAAATACATTGGATGTGTAATTCGTCCGCTTTTTCCTAATTCAAAATCTGACATTTCAGATAATTCTTGTATAGAATGTGTTTCAAAAAAAATAGGAGATACTATATTTTTACTGGCTTCTTCAGCAATTGCTTTTGCGCCATTTTCGCAATATTCAGCCAAAAATGCTCTTTTTTCATCAGGATCAGGCCAAGCACATCCTGGACAATCAAAACCATCTTTTTGATTTAAGTTTTTGAGTAATCCAATGCCTTTTAAAAGTCCTACTTCGTTATTTATGGTTTTAAAAACAGACGTTATTGCCTTAAAACCAGCAGCAGAAGTTGGAATTTCTGTGAGTTCAATTCCTGTCAATTTTTCTGGAGGTGTTGCTTGAATTTTTTTTGACATCTTACGTAGTTTTTAAATTTGGATTCGCATACACTGTCATTTTATCTTCTCTTGTAAAACCTATTAGACAAATTCCAAATTCTTTTGCAAAATCAACTGCTAATGAAGAACATGCTGAAACTGCTACAATAATAGGAATTTTTGCAATAAAAGCTTTGGTGACAATTTCATAGGAAACTCTGCCACTCACTAATAAAAATTGAGCTTTTTTTAAATGATTTTTTTGAAGTAAATCACCAATAACTTTGTCAACTGCATTGTGTCTACCAATATCTTCTTTGATGCTTAAAAGTTGGTTTTTTTCATCAAAAATTGCAGCAGCATGACTTCCTCCTGTTTTTTTGAAATTATGTTGAAATGAACTCATTTTTGAATACATTTCTTGTTTTTTTTCAAGAGAAATTGCTTGATTTTTCTCAAATTTTTCTCCAGAAATTTCAATATCTTTTAATTCTTTTTTACCACAAATTCCGCAAGAAGAAACGGAAAGAAGTGTTCTTTTATTTAAATACCCTTTTCCAAGATTGTTATCAGGAATTGTAACATTTACAATTGTTGGAATTGAGTTTTGAGATTCAATAATTGAAAAATTAAAATTGACGACACTTTTATAAATATCCTCTGCAAATAGCAATCCTCTAACCAATTCCATATCATCATCAGGAGTTCTCATTACGACCGTATAAGGTTCATTGTTGATGTTTATTTGAAGAGGCGCTTCAACCACCAATTCATCTTCAAAGACTTGATGAGAATTTCTTGTGATTTTTATTCCTTGATAAATGTGTGATTGCATAAAATATTACAGCATTTTATACAAACTTAGTGAAAAAAGTGTAGCCAAAAAAAAAGTCTCGATACGAAATCGAGACTATGTTTTTAGTGTTTTATACCCCTAAAAATAAAACACATAAAGTTATGCAAATATAATACTTTTTTTTAATTTAAATTGTTTTAATCGAAAATTATTCTTTAAATCTTGTTAATTTATTAACATTTTTTTGTTAATAAACATATTAGCTTTTCGTTTATATCTGTTGTGAAAAAAAGATACAAATTTCCACCATCTTTTAGGTTGGTTTCTTTTCGAATTTGAGCCACAGTTTTTGGGAAATTTCTAGTAGTAATATTTGCTTTATTTTCTGGAATCAATTTCTTAAAAATCTTTTTATCGTATTTAAAAATATTTTCAATTTTAAAACGTCTTCCAGGAAAATCAATCAATGAGTTTGAAGTGTATAAATGTGAATGTTTATGTAGTTTAAAAAGATTGAATTCAGTGCCAATTTGGTCAAATCCACCTGACTTTAAAATAGCTGCATTTGGTTCGTATAAATAGGAGAGAGGTAAGTTATACTTTGCTGTTATTTGATTGTTGATAAAAAAATCAAATTTTTGATTTTCGGTATTTAAAATATTGATAGTTAATATTTTAATTTCTTTAGTTGAATTTTTATTAATCAAATAAAGTAACTCTTTTACCTCGTTTTGAACAGCGATAATATGAATTTCTGAAACAAATTTTAACTCATTTATGGTGTTTGTGATATCTAAAATCGGAGAAACTTTGATGAGAATTTGATTGGTTTTTGTAAATAGAAAATCCAAATATTTTGTAACGTCAGGCAAACAATCTTTCAATAAAAACACTTTTTCTTTGTGATCGTTTCTTCTTGATGGATCTATGTAAATCCAATCAAAAAAATCATTGGTTTTTTCTAAATAATCAATTCCATTACCCGAAATTGTGGTTATATTTTTTGCATTTAATTGTTGATAATTATGCGCCACAATTGTTGATAAGTCAGGGACAATTTCACAATGAAATACTTCTGAAATTTGTTTAGAAAAATAGTAACAATCTACTCCAAATCCACCTGTAATATCAATCAATTTTTTTCCTGAAACTAATTTTGATTTGTAGTTGGCAGTGATTTCTGATGAAGTTTGTTCAATGCTAATTTTCTCAGGATAATAGATTTTTTCTTGCGAAAACCAAGTGGGTAATTTTTTTTCTGATTTGTTTTTCGCTACAATTTGATTTGCCAATTCTTGAATGGAAACTCCTGCGATTGGACTTCCTTTAAAAATCAATTTAGTTAGATCATCGTATAAATGATTTTTTATAAATTGTTGTGATTCTTCAAGTAAAATATTGGCATTCAAGTGGATTAAATATTTTTAGTTAAAGATTTTACAATCTTATTTTCAGATAAAAATTCTTTTAAAATCACTTTTAATGCAGTGTAACTTGGTACTGCAACCATCATTCCAATAATTCCGAATAATATGCCACAAATGATGATGATGAGAAAAATTTCTAACGGATGTGATTTTGTGGTTTTTGAAAAAATTACAGGTTGGCTTACCAAATTATCAAATAATTGTGCTAAAAAATACCAGCATAAAATCCACAATGATGTTGGAAGAATGTGTGTTTGAAAATCTTGCCCAATGTTACTTGTCATGGATAAAATAAATATGATGATTCCTCCAATTAATGGACCTATATATGGAATTAGGTTTAATAATGAGCATAAAAATGCAATTACAAGTGCGTTTGAAATTCCGAATGAGAGCAATATAATTGTATAGAAAATGAGTAAAATACTGATTTGTAAAATGAGTCCAATAAAGTACCTAGAAAGTAAATTATTGATTTTTTCTAGAGAATCTGAAAAACGAGTTTCTGTATTTTTTGGGATAATTGTAATGATGCCATTTTTTAACAATCTACTATCTTTCATAAAGAAAAATAAAATAAATAAAACTGAAAAAAGTCCCGCACTAAAATCTCCTAAACCTCCCAAAATGACATTAAAAATCGCTGGAATTTCTTTTAAATGACTGGCAATATTGATTTCTTTTAGATTTTCTAACAAGTCAATTCCTTGAGATGAAAAATAGCTAGAAATCTGATTGTAAATACTTTGCAAATTTTGATTTAGTTCATCAACTTTTAATAAGGATAAATTTTTTCCTTGTTCAATAATCAGCGGAATGAACAAAATGACAATGCCAATGATAAAACTTAGCATGATGATCATCGTTAGAATTACTGCTAAAGTATTATTCATTTTTAGTTTTCTTCTTAAAAAAAGAATGAAAGGACGTCCAATTAATGATAAAACTCCAGAAATTAGTATGTAAATAATTACTGCCTGAATTAAGTATAAAAAATACAGCAAAAACGAAATTCCAGTAAGAATTGCGATTGCTCTTAAAATTCCGTTTGAAATTGTTTTTGATTCCATCAGTTATAACCTTTTACATTACCCATAGATAAAATAGTTTTTCCTGCAACTAAATGATTTTTAGGTAATAAGGTTCCACTTTCTGTGGTAATCCAATCTTCCCAAGTTGCATCTAAACCCTCCATATTCATACTTGGAACGTACATTTTAAAACTTTTCGGAATGAAATTTTCATCTAAAATCCAAGTGTATGAATCTCCAGGAGTTGAACCTCCGGAAGTATATTTTATATGTAGAGCGTCTTTTCCATCTACTTTTTTAATGGTTCTTATAGTGCCATTATCAAATAATTTATGAGGCGCAACCAACCAAAAAGAATCATTGTTAAAAATAGCTTCTGCTCTTTTGACAAGAGTTTCATCAGCATCTTTTTGCAAACTTTCATGAATAAAAACAGTGCTTTTTTCAATATGATTTGGATGTAAATTCACACGAATAGAGTCCCAAGAAACATCAACAATATGTTGTTTTTTATTCCATTTAAAGAATCTTTTTTCTCTAAAACTCCATTCTAAAAATGTCGTTTTTTGATAAGATTCGTGTTTTATTGCTTTTAAAATTTTATTTGCAAGAATATTAGCTCCTTCATTGTAAGCTTTTACATTACCCATATCAATTTCCATTTCAAACAAAGAAAGGGTATGTTTTGTTGGTAATTGAAATCCTGATTCTGTATTTTTCCAATCAGACCAACTTGCAGAAACTCCACCAATAGGAATGATGGATGTCCACATTTTATATGAAGTAGGGAAGTGGTTTTCATCTAAAATCCATAAATAAGAATCTCCAGGAGTACTTCCTCCAGATGTATAAGTGACCAAAAGAGCTTCTTTTCCTTCGTGTTTTACAATACTTCTTTCTGTTCCAGCATCAAATATTTTATGTGGAGCAATCAACCAAAATGAGTCATTATTGAAAAAATCAGTTGCTTTTTGAACCAATTTTTGATTTTCAACTTTTTGATTGTCAACATAAACTGTTGATTTTTTTGGGTTTTTTAAATGAAGAATTACCTTGTTTTTATCCCAAGAAACTGCTACAATATTTTCTTGTTTGTACCATTTATAGGAGTGATTTCCTGTAAAAGTCCACTCTAAAATTTCGGTATTTTTAAAATTTTCATGATTGATAGCAATCAACATTTTTTGAGCAAGTTCATCAGCTTCTTTTCCTTTTTTTCCTTGAGGAAGTGATTCGTTATTTACAAAATAGTAAACAGTAATTGCAGCAATCATGAGCAATAATACAACTCCTAAAAATTTAAAAAGCATCTTCATTTTTATCAATTAAAAATTCGGAAGCTAAGTTAGGTAATTATTTAGAGAAGTTGAATTAATTGAAAAAAATGAATTCATTTATTTCGCAAACAACTGACTAATGTCTTTAAATGCCTTGAATTCAAGGGCATTATTTTCAGGATCATTGAAAAACATTGTGGCTTGCTCACCTACTTTTCCTTGAAAACGAATGCCAGGTTCAATCACAAATTTTGTATTGGCTGCTTTTAGTTTTTCTGCCAGTTTGTGCCAATCTTCCCAAGTTAAAACAACCCCAAAATGTGGCACAGGAACATCATGACCATCAACAGGATTTGATATTTTTTGTGCAACAAAATCATCTTTTTGATGAATTACTAATTGATGTCCAAAAAAATCAAAATCTACCCAATGTGTATCACTTCTACCTTCTTTACATTCTAAAATATCTCTGTAAAAAGTGCGACATTTTTCTAAATTTTGAACAGGAATTGCGATGTGAAATGGTTGAATCATAAAAACGGGTTTAATTGTTTAAAAGTTTAAAGTTACTGAATTGGATAGTTTATAAGAAAATTAGCTGAATGAAATTTTAAATCCTCAAAAAAATTCAAAAAATCGTTTTCAAAATCTTTTTGAAATAATTGCAAATCCTCGATTGCTAAATCCATTTGAGATTTTCCTTTGGTTCTGTGATTCATACCTTTCAAAACCATTTCAATGCCATTTTCGAATTGATAATTGTAGAGAATATTATGATCAATCATGTATTTTATAAAATTGATTGATTTTACAGGCAATATTTCACTGTTTTCTTGCAGGATTTCATAAACACTAGTTGCGAAAGTTTGCAATGGAATAGTTGAATAGGTTGCCCAATTTTTTGCTAAAAAATGATCGTAAAAAATATCAATAATTACACCATCATAATGCCTGTAACGTTCATGCAATCTGCGTTTGCTTTTCCTTACAATTTCGTGTGCATCAGTAAAAGTATCAATTTCTCGATGTAAAAAAATACCTTTTTGAATCTCTAAATTGTAATGCTTGAATTGATTTCCTCTGATATGATCTGCTATAAAATTACCAATCATGATATTTTTATTATTGTCAGATAAATATAAATGCGCGAGAAAATTCATTCGTTAAAAGTAACAAAAAAACCACAATGAAATCTGAGTTACTCTAGATCATTGTGGTTTATTGTAAATTATAGTTGTTTTTAATTGTTCAACATCACAGGCATTACTAACATGGTAATTTGTTCTCCTTCTTCAGTTCCATCAATTGGGGTTAAAATTCCAGCTCTGTTTGGCAATGACATTTCAATTAAAACTTCGTTTGAACTTAGATTGCTTAACATTTCACTTAAAAAACGCGAGTTGAATCCAATTTTCATGTCATCTCCTTGATAATCACAACTCAAACGTTCGTCAGCTTTGTTAGAAAAATCAATGTCTTCAGCAGAAATATTCAATTCTGTTCCAGCCATTTTCAATCGAATTTGGTGTGTAGTTTTGCTTGAAAAAATAGAAACACGTCTTACAGAATTCAAGAAAGAAGCTCTATCAACAGTCAATTTATTCGGATTTTCTTTAGGAATTACAGCTTCGTAATTTGGATATTTTCCATCGATTAAACGACACACCAATGCAACATTATCAAAAGTAAATTTCGCATTTGAGTCATTATATTCAATAGTTACTTCGCTATCAGAGCCACTTAAAATTCCTTTCAACAAGTTCAAAGGTTTTTTTGGCATGATAAATTCAGCTGTTTTATCAGTAGTAACATCCGTTCTTGAATATTTTACCAATTTGTGAGCATCTGTAGCTACAAATGTCAAACTTTGAGAACTAAATTGAAAGAAAACACCACTCATTACTGGGCGTAAATCGTCATTTCCAGCCGCAAAAATAGTTTTTGAAATCGCTGTTCCTAAAATATGAGCAGGAACAATTGTTTTACTCGGTGAAGGTAAATTTACAGCTTTCGGAAATTCATCACCTGAAAAATATGCCATGTCATAATTTCCTTGATCAGAAATTATTTCAATTTTACTACTTCCGTCAGTTTTAAAAGTTAATGGCTGATCAGGAAAAGTTTTTAAAGTATCTGTTAATAAACGAGCAGAAACTGCAATAGATCCTGAACTATCACTTTCTACCTCAACCACAGAACTCATAGTGGTTTCTAAATCTGATGCAGATATTTTTAGTTGATTTTCAGACAATTCGAATAAAAAATTATCTAAAATTGGCAGTGTATTGTTGCTATTAATAACGCCACCTAATACTTGTAATTGCTTTAATAATTGAGAACTAGATACAATAAATTTCATTAAATTTTCTTCTTAGTTTATTTTACAAATATATTCTAAATATGTCATTTTAAAAATTAATTTATCAACAGGTTACCCTATTTTGTTAACGATTTTACGTTATTTTTATGTTAATGAAAGTTCACAAGAAAATAAAAAAGGTATTTTTGTTCGTTTTGAAAATAGTATTACATGAATAAAACTTTTTTTATATCAATCTCATTACTGTTTATTTCAATAGTGTCTTTAGGGCAAAAGCCTGCAAAACTCTCTTCGAATCAAATTTATGAGAAAATTCAAAAGCTCAATTTTTTAGGAACTGCTTTATACATTGCAGCACATCCAGATGATGAAAATACACGATTGATTTCGTATTTGGCAAATCATGTAAAAGCAAGAACTGGATATTTGTCTTTGACAAGAGGTGATGGAGGGCAAAATTTGATAGGTCCTGAAATTAGAGAATTATTAGGAGTCATAAGAACTCAAGAACTTTTAGCAGCCAGAAATTTAGATGGAGGAGAACAATTTTTTACAAGAGCTAATGATTTTGGCTATTCAAAACATCCTGATGAAACACTTGCTATTTGGGAAAAAGAAAAAGTGTTGAGTGATGTAGTTTGGGCAATTCGAACTTTTAAACCCGATGTAATTATCAACAGATTCAATCACAGAACTCCGGGTTCGACACATGGTCATCATACAACTTCTGCCATGTTGAGTGTAGAAGCTTTTGATTTGGTGGCTGATGAAAATCAATTTTCAGAGCAATTGAAATTTACAAAAGTGTGGCAACCAAAACGATTATTTTTTAATACTTCATCTTGGTTTTATAGAAATTCTGATGATTTTGAAAACGCCACAAAAGAGCTTTCAAAGGTTGATGTAGGCGTTTTTTATCCTTTAAAAGGTTTGTCTAACAACGAGTTAGCTTCAATGGCAAGTAGTCAGCATTTGTGTCAAGGTTTTGGAAGACTCACAACCAGAGGCAGTGAAAACGAATATTTAGAATTTTTAAAAGGGGATTCTTTATCAGTTAAAAACGATATTTTTTCAGGAATTGATACTACTTGGAAAAGGGTAGAAGGAGGTAGTGAAATTGGCGAAATTTTATCAAAAATTGAACAAAATTTTGATTTTGTAAATCCGTCTAATCATCTACCAAAATTGTTAGAGGCCTATCAAAAAATTGCTTTGCTAAAAGATGATTATTGGCGAGAAATCAAACAAAAACAATTATTGGAAATTATTGAAGCTTGTGCAGGTTTGTATTTAGAGGTTTCTGCAGATTCATCAACTGCCATTCCTGATGAGAAAATATCTGTAAATTTCGAGTTGATCAATCGAAGTCAAATTCCAATTATGCTAACTTCTATCAAAAGTACTCTTGATGATAAAACCACTTTTAAAGGGTTGGATTTGAAACATAATCAAAGATTGAATTTTAAAGAAACAATTGGTATTCAAACATCAAATTTCACGTCACCTTATTGGTTGAAAAACGAACCAACGTTAGGTTTGTATAATGTGGAAAATCAATTATTGATTGGAAAACCAGTCACTCCAAGAGAAGCAAAAATCGAATTTAATTTGGTGATTAATTACATTCCGATAATCATTACAAAAAATATCATTCGAAGATATGCAGAAAGTGATAAAGGTGAAATTTACGAACCTTTTGAAATTTTACCTAAAGTAACCACCAAACTTACTGAAAAAGTGCTTATTTTTTCTGATAGTATTCCTAAAAAAGTAGCTGTTGAAATTCGTGCAGGAACCAATTACATCAATGGAAATGTTACTTTAAAAGTTCCACAAAACTGGAGAATAGAACCAGAAAATCATCACTTTGATATTTTACAAAAAAATGACAAACAAGTAGTAGAGTTTTTAGTTTTTCCACCAAAAAATCAGCAAGAAGCAATGCTTAAAGTGGTGGCAACTATTAATGAAAAAGAATTCGATAAAGAGTTGATTGAAATCAATTATAACCACATTCCCAAACAATCTATATTATTAAATTCTGAAGCAAAAATTGTACGATTGAACATTGAAAAATCTGGAAATAATATTGGATATATCAAAGGTGCAGGTGATTTAATTCCTGAAAGTTTACGTCAAATTGGCTATAAAGTTGAAGAAATTATTCCATCAGAAATAACTGAAGTAAGTCTTCAAAAGTATGATGCTATTATACTGGGAATCAGAGCTTATAATGTGATTGATGAATTGAAATTTAAACAAAAATATTTGCTAGATTTTGTTGAAAATGGAGGGAATTTAATTGTACAATACAATACTGATAGAGGTGTAGATGTTGCTGCGCCTTTCATGTTGAAATTGTCTAATGACAGAGTTACTGATGAATCATCTGAAGTTGTTTTTTTAGATGAAACTCATCCAATTTTAAATTTTCCAAACAAAATAACGCAGGATGATTTTAAAGGTTGGACACAAGAAAGAGGTTTGTATTTTCCTAATTCTTGGGGCGAAGAATTTACCCCAATTTTTTCAATGAATGACAAAGGTGAAACTCCCAAAAAAGGAAGTTTATTAGTCGCAAAATTAGGTAAAGGAAATTACATTTACACAGGTTTAAGCTTTTTTAGAGAATTGCCTTCAGGAGTTTCAGGAGCGTATAAATTATTTGCAAATATGTTATCATTACCAAAAAATGTAGAAACAAAATCAGCAATAAAAAACTAGTTTTTGAAAAATAAAAGTATGAATCAACCCAAAAATATAGGGCGTAAAGAATATGCAATTGTGCTCCTAGCCAACCTAATTTATATTCTTGTATGCTATTTTTTGATGCAACTTTTTATAATTTAGCTCATGGAAATCCAACCCAACTTACATACAATTGATTGGATTGTTCTTTCAATAACGCTGATTTTTATTGTTGTTTATGGCACCTATGTAACTAGGAAAAATACCAATGTTCAGGATTATATCAAAGGTGGAAATGATACAAAATGGTGGACAATTGGTCTTTCTGTGATGGCAACTCAGGCAAGTGCCATTACTTTTTTATCCACACCAGGACAAGCTTTTCACAGTGGAATGGGGTTTGTTCAGTTTTATTTTGGATTGCCTATTGCTATGGTTATCATTTGTGTAGTTTTTATTCCAATGTATCATAAGTTAAAAGTTTATACAGCTTATGAGTTTTTGGAGGGTAGATTTGATGTAAAAACAAGAACGCTCACAGCCATTTTATTTTTGATTCAAAGAGGACTTTCTGCAGGAATTACCATTTTTGCTCCTGCCATTATTTTGAGTGCAGTTTTAGGATGGGATTTACTTTCGCTAAATATCATCATTGGTTTTTTAGTAATTATTTATACAGTTTCAGGAGGAACAAAAGCGGTAAATGTTACTCAAAAGCAACAAATGATTATCATTTTTTTAGGAATGTTCATTGCTTTTTGGATGATTGTAAATCAACTTCCTACAGATATTACATTTACAAAAGCGCTTGAAATTGCTGGAGCTTCTGGCAAAATGGGAATTCTTGATTTTTCATTTGATTTGAATAATAGATACACAGTTTGGTCTGGTTTTATTGGCGGAACTTTTTTGATGTTGTCTTATTTTGGAACAGATCAAAGTCAAGTACAACGTTATTTATCAGGAAAATCTGTCAGAGAAAGTCAGTTAGGAATGGTTTTCAACGGTTTGTTAAAAGTGCCCATGCAATTTTTTATTTTGTTGGTTGGTGTTATGGTTTTTGTGTTTTATCAATTCAATTCATCTCCTTTAAATTTCAATCCAAAAGCTAATGAAGTTGTTCAAAAATCAAGTTATAAAGCTGATTATCAAAAATTAAATGGAGAGCACATTGTAATTGAAAATACCAAAAAAGCATTATTAGTTGACGGAATTCAAAAGCATGAAGTGGCTGAAATTCAAATGTTAAACTCAAAAGATTCGACTTTAAAAGTCGCTTCAAAAGAAATTATTGATAAAATAAATTTAGAAAATCCGTTAGAAAAAATAGAATCTAATGACAAAGATTATGTATTTATTCACTTCATTTTAAATAACTTACCCAAAGGTTTGATTGGTTTGTTGTTGGCCGTAATTTTATCAGCAGCTATGTCTTCAACTGCTTCAGAATTGAATGCCTTAGCAAGTACAACTGCCATGGATTTGTACAAACGAAGCAACAAAACTGAAAAAAGTGAAACTCATTATGTAAAAGCCTCCAAATGGTTTACACTTTTGTGGGGAATTATTGCAATTTCTGTGGCTTGTGTTGCTAATTTATTTGATAATCTGATTCAATTAGTAAATATTATTGGTTCTATCTTTTATGGAAATGTATTGGGAATTTTCTTACTCGCATTTTTTATCAAATATGTCAAAGGAAATGCGGTTTTTATAGCAGCAATTATTACTCAAATATTGATAATTATTGTGTGGTATTTGGATTGGTTGCCTTATTTATGGCTCAATTTATTAGGATGTATTTTAGTGATGATAATTGCCATTTTATTCCAATTTTTACAAAAAACTACGGATTATGTCAACAACTAAAACCATCAAATGGGGAATTTTAGGTTTGGGAAAAATTGCCCATAAATTTGCTTCGGATTTAAAAACAGTTTCTGGATGCGAATTGTATGCAGTTGCTTCTAGAAATCAAGAAAAAGCGGATGAATTTGCACAAATCTATCAAGCAAAAATTGCCTATGATTCCTATGAAAAATTAGCTAAAGATCCAGCAATTGATGCTATTTACATTGCAACTCCCCATAGTTTGCACAAAGAGTTATCCATACTTTGTTTGCAACACAAAAAAGCAGTTTTTTGTGAAAAAGCATTTGCAATGAATTTTGATGAAGTTTCTGAAATGATTCAAACAGCAAAAGAAAATGATACTTTGTTGATGGAAGCACTTTGGACACGTTTTTTACCTCATTATCAGTTTGTTATTGATGTTGTAAAATCTGAAAAATATGGAAAAATTAAACAATTAGAAGCTGACTTCGGATTTTATGCACCTTATGATTTGCAAAACAGGGTTTTTAGAAAAGAAGTTGGAGGAGGAAGTTTGCTAGACATTGGCATTTACCCCATTTTTGCAGCACTTTCTACGTTAGGAATTCCTGAAAAAATTGAGGCAAAAGCTACGTTTTTTGAAAATGGTGTTGACTCATCTTGCAACATGCTTTTTCAATATGCAAATGCCAAAGCCTATTTGAAAAGTACGCTTTTAGAAAACACACCAATTACAGCCATTTTTCAATTTGAAAAAGCGACACTTACCATTAATAGACCTTTTCACGGCCCAAGTAATGTAACTATTTTACAAAATAATATTGAAGAAACGATTGATTTTAACTACTCAACACATGGATATAGTTTTGAAATCGAGCATTTTAACAACTTGTTGCAATCGAATAAAAAAGAAAGTGATTTGATGACTTTTGAGTTTTCAAAATCATTAATGAAAACTTTAGATACAGTCAGAAATTGTATTGGATTAACATATTAGAGAATAAAAAAATCCCAATTTTTCAATTGGGATTTTTTTATAAAATGAAAATCAAATTACATTGCTCCCCATTCTTTCAGAGAATCTTTGTTCATTTTAATGTAATCAGGATTTTTTCCTTCCTCAGCATATTTCAAAGAAGCTTTTGCAGCAGCAATTGCGCCTTTTTTGTTGCCTGCTTTTGCATGAATCAATGATTGTTGACGTAAAAACCAATATCTTGGTTTGTCTTTAGTCATTTCAACAGCTTTGTCAATCCATTCTTGAGCTTGTTTAATATCTTTATTTGCTTGCAAATAATACACTGCAGAAGCATAAAAATCATCAGCTGATGGACCTGCCATCATTTTTTCGATTTGAGAACTTACCATCATATCAGTTGGAGTTTCAAATTTTATACCAACATACACTTTCTCCCAAAGAATTCCGATTACAGCTGAATCGTTTGTAATATCATCAAAAGTCATGGTAAAAGTTTCAATATTCATAGGCATTTCCTGAACATTTACACTAGTTTGCAACGCAACTTTTGATTCGTCCCAAGTTCTTGGTGCTCCCCAATTTGTAGCATCAGAATAAAAAATTACATCCCAAGATTTTTCATTTGGTTTTGTAAAAATGGCATATGTTCCTTTTTTTAAACTTTTTCCATCAACAGTAACATCTGTCGAAAATGTAATTTTTGTGTTTGCATTTGCGCCTGTTCTCCAAACAGATCCATAAGGAACTAAATCCCCAAAAATGGTTCTGCCATTCATGTTTGGTCTTGAATATTCTAATGTAATATTTGTTAAACCAACAGCTTGTTCAATTTTTTGAGCAGTACTTGGTTGTGGAGTTTTGATTTGTGCATTCGTGCTAAATCCAACAACGGCAATAAATAGACTTAATATAATTTTTTTCATGATGTATGTTTTTTTTAAGTGAATCAAAATTACGATTTCATAATGGAGCAATTGTTAATAAAAACATAAAAAAAAAGCGACGTATCTTTGCAATTATTCAATGATTTTTAGATGCAAAAAGTAAGTATTTTAGGTTGTGGTTGGTTAGGAAAACCATTGGCGATTTCTCTGATTTCTAAAGGTTTTTTAGTGAAAGGTTCAACAACTTCTGAAGAAAAATTGAAATGGTTAGCTGATGAAAATATCATTCCGTTTTTGGTTGATATTTCTCAAGAAGAAATCAGTAAAGATTTTTTAGATGCATCAGTTTTAATCATCGCAATCACTTCAAAGAATGAATCGGATTTTAAAAGATTGATTTCACAAATTGAGAAAGCAAACATTCAAAAAGTAATTTTTATCAGTTCTACTTCTGTATATCCAAGTCTCAATAAAATAATGACCGAAAATGATGCCACACAAGAGCATCCTTTAGCAATTATTGAAAATTTATTTCGAGAAAATACCCATTTTAAAACCACCATCATTCGTTTTTCAGGATTGATTGGAGGTGTAAGACATCCTGCAAATTGGTTTCAAAACGGACGAAAAATTCCTCAACCAAATGGATTTGTAAATATGATTCATTTGACTGATTGCATTGCTATTATTGAAAAAATAATACAACAAAACTGTTTTGGAGAAACATTTAATGCGTGTTCAAATCATCATCCAACAAGAAAAGATTTTTATGAAAATGCTCGAAAAACTAAAAATTTTGAGCCACCAATTTTTGAGGAAAATGAGACACTGAATTGGAAAATTATCTCTTCTGAAAAATTACAAAAAACGTTGAATTATCAATTTTTAGTGGATAATATGCTTTGGGATTCTGAATTCGAAATTTAAGATTTTAACTGTACTTTCTTTTTCTCAAATAATTGAAAATTATTCCGAAAACAGCTAATAAAACCAAAGGTAAAATTACGTTGAAAAACTGCCAAAAAGTTCTTTCTTTATAGGCTTTTTGTTGGTCTAATTGTGCAATTTTGATGGTTTTATTTCTCAATTGCATCAGGCCAACATCATCCAATAAATAATCAATAGAATTTAGTAAAAAATCCTTGTTTCCAAAGGTTTCATTGGTCCATTTATCTCTTGATAAATCATAGGGATTTCCTTTTAACAATTGATTTTTTCCAACATCTCCATCAGCAATTACAATCATTTTGTTGTCATTTGAATTTCCTTTAAAAAGCTTTGTTTCAAAAGGTTTGATTCGGTTTTTGTAAGCAGATGTAAATTCGCCTTCTAATAAAATGGCAAACAACTGATTTCCATCTTTATAATCTTCTTCTTTGGGTTCTTCAGCAATGGATTGTAACTCAATAATTGAGGGAGTTCCTACTTTTTTTGTCAAAACCGAACTTTGCAACAACACCGTTTTTTTTAGATTATTTTGCAAAACATCAATCTGATTTGCAAATTGCAAACGAACAGGCATCAAATTTCTTGTAATTGCATGAGTTGGATTTCCATTTACAAGTGGATGAAAAAACCAATCAAAATTTTGAAATTGTGGTTGATTGCCAATATTTCCAGTTGCCAAAGCGATTTTTGCTGCATACAAATCTTTAATCAAATATGTGTTAATTCGAATTCCGTATGAAAATAATAAATCCGTTAAATTCAAATCTAAAGGATATGCCAGCATTTTTCCACCATTACTCAAACTGTCTTGTTCAGCTTGTACATTGTCTATCATCCACAAAGTTTTTCCACCATTTGTGATGAATTGATCTAAGGTAAACTTCTCTTTTTCAGTGAATTGCTCTGTTGGTTTTGCAATGATTGCCAAATCAAAAGTGGATAAATCTTCCAAAGTTTGTGCAGGATTTGATGCAACAGAATCTAGTGTAAATTTGGCTAATTTGTATTTTTTAGCAACTTCGCTCAAATAACTGTATTGAAAAATATCCTGTAATTCTCCATTTCCTGTAATAATTGCAACATTTTTAGTCTTATTTTGAGAAATAGTATGAATGGCATTACTAAAACTGTAACTCAAATTTTCAATGGCTTTTTCTAGTTGCTGTTCTTGTGAAACTGCGATTGCATTTGGCAGCAAAGAAACAAGCATTGTTTTTTCATCAAAATTGATTTCAGCCCAAGGAAAAATAATGGCTTCAGAAAATTTTCCTTCTTCTTGAATCGTTAACTGACTTGGCATCATTCCTTTTTTGATCAAAGCTTCACGTTGATCATCAGGATTTTCAAAATGGATTTTTATGTTCGAATTTTCGGATGAAAGTTCTTCTAAAAATTGTCTAGTTTCAGTTTGTAATCGTTTGAATTCTGATGGAAAATCACCTTCTAAATAAATGGTGATATGTAAAGGTTTTTTGATTTCGGAAAGGATATTTTTTGTAGTTTCTGAAAGTGTAAATCGCTTGTCAGCAGTTAAATCAAATCGTTTGTAAACGTATTGATTTACAATGTTTAACAAAATAATAATCCCCAAAAAAATACCGATTTTTTGAATCTTTTTAGTCATTTTCTAATCGGATTTTAGTGATGAATAAAAAGAAGCTTGTAACACTTACAAAATAAATCAAATCTCTTGTATCTATAACTCCTCTTGAAATACTTTTAAAATGCTCATTGATTCCTAATTTTTGAATTAGTAAAGCATCATTTCCAAACGAATTTGAAACGGCATCAAAACCATAAAAAAGTAAAAATGTGATGAAAACTCCCAAAATAAAAGCCACAATTTGATTTTTAGATAATGTGGATGTAAATAATCCAACAGAAGTATATGTTGAAGCTAAAAAAAGGATTCCTAAATAAGAACCAATTGTACTTCCAAAATCGATATTTCCAACAGGATTTCCTAGTTCATAAACAGTGTAAACGTATGTTGTTGTTGGAATAATTGCAATAACAGCTAAAAGTAATGATGCCCAAAATTTACCCAAAACAATTTGCCAATCAGAAATTGGTTTAGTTTTTAAAAGTTCTATGGTTCTGTTGTTATTTTCATCAGCAAAACTTTTCATGGTTATTGCAGGAATTAGAAATAACAATACCCAAGGTGTGAGGTAAAAAAACGGAGTAACATCAGCAAAACCAGCATTTAAGATGTTGAAATCATCATCAAAAAACCATAAAAATAAACCATTAATCAACAAGAAAAATCCGATGACTAAATAGGCAATGGGCGATGTGAAAAAGGAATTGATTTCTTTAATCAGAATAGCTTTCATTTGAAGGGTTTATTTTTTGTTTCTGTTGTTTTTTTTGTTTGCTGATTAGTTTTAATTTTTGGAAATTTCAATTCAAAATTCAAAACTCATAATTTATTAACACTCCAAGCTTGTGGTTTATCATTAAAATACGTTTTGGTTTGTGCCCAAGTTTCAATAAATAATTCAGAATTTCGATAATTTTCCAAATCACTTTCATTTTCCCAATGAGAATAAGTGAAAAAGATTTCAGGATTTGATTTGTCTTGATATAATTCTAATAACAAACATCCTGCAGATTTTTTTACCAGCGATTTTTTTTCATCAAACATTTCCAAAAATTCAGGAATAAATTTTGAATGGAAACTCATTTTTACGATTCTTACCAGCATAATTTATTGTAAAGGTGAAAATTCAGGTTCATTTTCTGAATGGAAATCAATGGTTACTCTATCTCTATATTTCAAACCTAATAAAGTTGATGCGCCACCTAACGACTTTAAATTACTTCTAAAAATAGCCAATTCAAGATAGTCTGCTGAGTTGAATAGCGCTAATTTTTCACCATCAAAAATGGTTGAATTTGTGCCATATTCTCCAGTAATTTCATTGTATTTATTGAATATTTTAGTGAATTTATGTTTTGACGCGCTCACAGTAAATTTTCTATTTTTACCAATTTCCTGAAACATTTTTCTGCTAATATTGGTAATTAAATTTCCAAAATTATCAACATACAAAACCCCTCCAATAATTTGATTTTGAAGTTCATTTATTTTTGGTTTGATTTCGGTATTTATTTTAATCTCTTTAATTTCTTTACCAATAACGGTTAAATTTCCTCCTCTAGCAATAAAACAAGCTACATTCACAAAAACGTCCAACACAGGAAAACTAGTTTCAATTCGATCGTGAATATTGATTTCCACCATTTTTGTAGGCTGAATTTCAGAGACAATCATTGATATTGAACCATTATCAGGACACACAAAAAAATGATTATCAATTTCTAATGCAATGTGTTTGTTGTCATCACTTAACTCAGAGTCTACACCCACAATATGAATAGTGCCTTTCGGAAAACTTTTGTAAGAATTTTTTAAAATGTAAGCAGTTTCTGCAATGTTAAAAGGTGAAATTTCGTGCGAAATATCCACGATTTTAGCATCTGGAAGTTGCGATAAAATAGCCCCTTTTACTGCACCAACAAAGTGGTCTTTTGTCCCAAAATCAGTAGTTAATGTAATAAAAGACATTCTATTTTTTGTTGTTAATTAATTGTGTAAAAGTTGTTAACTATTTAACGCAAATCTACTAAAATAAGTACTTTTTATTACTATTTTTAAAATATAAATTCTAGTCACTATAATCCTAAACTGAATCATTTGAACGAGAGAATCATAGAGTTAACGGAAATAAGTCCAAAAGATTTTTTTGGCACACAAAACAGTACTATCGAACAACTAAAAAAGTACTTTCCTAAGATTAAAATTGTTGCAAGAGGATCTAAATTAAAAATTTATGGAGAACCAGAAATTTTAGATGAATTTGAAATTCGATTAGACCGTTTGATAAAATATTTTAATCGCTATAATAAGTTAGATGAAAACAGTATTGAGCGAATTTTAACATCTAATGGAGAGGATGAAAAATCAATTGCTTCACAAAATTCAAAAGATGTTTTATTACACGGTGTAAGTGGAAAATTAATAAAACCACAAACTGAAAACCAACGTAAAATGGTGTCACTGATGCATGAAAACGATATGCTTTTTGCTGTTGGTCCTGCAGGAACAGGAAAAACTTATACAGCAGTTGCATTAGCTGTGAAAGCTTTAAAAGAAAAGCAAGTTAGGCGCATTATTTTAACAAGACCCGCAGTTGAAGCAGGAGAAAATTTAGGATTTTTACCTGGAGATTTAAAAGAAAAATTAGATCCTTATATGCAACCTTTATACGATGCATTGCGCGATATGATTCCGCATGAAAAATTAGAAGCTTACATTGAAAATGGAGTTATTCAAATTGCGCCTTTGGCTTTTATGAGAGGGAGAACTTTAGACAATGCCTTTGTAATTTTAGATGAAGCTCAAAACACTACTCACAATCAAATGAAAATGTTTTTGACACGAATGGGAATGCATGCAAAATTCATTATTACAGGAGATCCTGGTCAAATTGATTTGCCAAGAAAACAGGTTTCAGGATTGAAAGAAGCCTTATTGGCATTGAAAGATATTGAGGGAATTGCACATGTTTATTTAGATGATAAAGATGTGGTAAGACATCGTTTAGTGAAAAAAATAATTCACGCATACAAAAGCATTGAAACAGAATAGATAAAACATTGATTTTTTGTGTTCTATTAACATATTAACGCTGAATTTTTTCAAAATCATTCAGTATTTTTGTTTTTAATGAAACATTTTTTTCAATTACTATTTTTTCTTGTAAGTTTTTTGGGTTTCTCCCAATGTCCACCTCCAGGTGAAATTGTGCTTTCTTCTCAAGAAGAAGTTGATCAATTTGTTGCTGATTACAGTGGAACTTGTGATGGAATTTCGGGTGATTTAATACTTTTATCAAAACTTACTGGTGTCAATACAGATAATCCTGCAGCTTCTGAAATTACAGACATTTCAGGGTTGGACTTTCTGAAATCTATCAATGGATCATTAACAATTACTATTAATGCATCTGAAATTATTGGATTTAATTTGTTGACTAGTGTTAGAGGAGATATTGAAATAACTAGCTCATCTTCAATTCAAAAGATCAATGGTTTTAACAATTTGACTTTTGCAAGAAGAATTGTAATTGCTAACAATACACAACTTAAAATTATAGAAGGTTTTCAAAAAATCGAATCTTTAGAGAGTAGTATTGAAATCGGTAATAATGATTTACTAGAAGAAATTCAGGCATTCAATAATATTTCATCAATAAAAGGCGAGTTAAACATTAGTAATAATGAAGCACTACAGAAAATCCCATCATTTTCTAAGCTGATAGAAATTTTTAGTGATTTGAATTTAACTTCAAATCCAAAATTATTTTCTATTGATGGGTTCAATGAATTACGGGTTATCGGCAATGACTTGAATATTGAATTTATAAAAGAGATTCATGGATTTGATAATCTTAGGTTTGTGAATCGTTATTTAGATTTCAGAAATGGTATTGAAAAAATCCCAAGTTTTAATAATCTTGAGAAAGTTGGTGCTGGTTTTAGAATTCAAAATACAAGTTTACAGAGCATTAATGGTTTCAATAGTTTGTTAAAAACTGGTGATGATTTTTTTTTAGAAGATTGGTTTATCATCTCAGAAAATCCAATTTTAAACGAAGTTCGTGGTTTTGGCAGATTCATTTTTGTTGAGGGGATGTTAGAGGTTAAAAATAATCCTCAATTAAATGATTGTTCATGGCTTTGTAATATCTTAAATAACGGAAAAATTACTGGGAATTTAATAATACAAAATAATTTAGGAAGTTGCCTAAATGCTTCAAAAGCAATAGAAAATTGTAATAAAGATTTTGACAATGATGGCATTGCAAATGTCATTGATTTAGATGATGATAATGACGGAATTTTAGATATTGACGAAGGAAATGGTTTGATTGATACTGATAATGATGGTTTTCCTGATTCAATGGATTTAGATGCTGATAATGATAACTGTTTTGATGTTATAGAAGCTGGTTTCGAGGATGATAATGGTGATGGAATTTTAGGAAATTTACCTACAAATGTTTATTTTAACGGAAAAGTTATTTTAGTTTCTTCAGGATATACAACTCCTTTGGATGCAAATTCAAATGGAACTTTTGATTTTCAAGAAGAAAGTACCTTGAATCCTGGAAAAAACGGAATAATTGAAATTTGTTTAAATTCTCCACAAACTGATTTGATTGATGGTTTAAATGGAAATCCTGAACCAGGTGGATTTTGGACACCAGCTTTACAAAGTGGTACTGGGATTTTTAATCCGTTTGTTGACAAAGCAGGAATTTACACATACACACATACAAACAAAACACTGAATTGTGGTGAAAGAACTGCACAAGTGTTAGTTGAAATTCCCTCCACGTTAAATGCGGGTTTAGATACAGAAATTACTCTTTGTGAAGAAAAAAGATTGATCAACTTATTTGATTTATTAAATGGAAATCCCTCTCAAGGAGGTTCTTGGTCTCCTGAGTTGGCAAGCAAAACAAATATTTTTGATCCCACAATTGATAAAGCTGGAGTGTATACTTATACAATTAATGATGAATTTTGTGGACGAATTTCATCAAAAATCACTCTTAAAAAAAGCTCAAAACCCAATGCAGGAATTGGAACAAAAATTGAAATTTGTGAATTTTCTCCAAGTATCAATTTGTTTGATTTTCTTACAGGAAATCCAGATATAAACGGAACTTGGTCGTCAAATTTACCAAACGGAATTTTTAATCCTTCAATAAATTTATCAGGTAATTATACGTATACGGTTGATAATGGTAGTTGCGGAATTGATACTGCTACAATTGAAGTTGTTGTTTTAAAAGACAATCCTTTAACAAACGTTACTGTAAATGTCAATGACTTTTCAGCAACAAATAACCAAATTCAAGTGTTTGTTTTCAGTACAAGAAAATATGAATATTCTTTGGATGGTGTTCAATATCAATTAGATAATGTGTTTAATAATGTTGTTGGTGGTGAGCAAACAGTTTATGTAAGAGGTGTTGATGGATGTGAATTTTATTCCGAAAAAGTTTTTGTAAAAACATATCCTACATTTTTTACTCCAAATAACGATGGAGAAAATGATTTTTGGCGTTTGAAAGATTTCCCTTTTGATAACTATAAAATTCTAATTTACAATCGTTTTGGAAATGTTATCAAAGAAATCTCAAGCAATTCAGGTTTTTGGGATGGTAATTTTAATGGAAATCCCGCACCATCATCAAATTATTGGTTTAAAGTTGTAACAGATTCAGGACAAATATTTACAGGTAATTTTTCACTACTAAGAAAATGATTTCATAAAAATTAACCCTATTTTTGCCAAAATAACAAGTATTTCATGAACACAATTAACGAAACAAACTTCCAATTCCCAAACTTAAAATCAGTTTACAAAGGAAAAGTAAGAGAAGTATATAATATCAATGATGAACTTTTGGTAATGATAGCAACTGATAGATTGTCTGCTTTTGATGTGATTTTACCAAAACAAATTCCATTTAAAGGGCAGATATTGAATCAAATAGCTACTAAAATGATGGACGAAACTGTTGATATTGTTCCAAATTGGTTGATAGCAACTCCTGATGAAAATGTAGCAATTGGTCATTTATGTAAACCTTTTAAAGTTGAAATGGTGATTCGTGGATATTTATCAGGTCATGCAGCTCGTGAATACAAACTTGGAAAAAGAGTGTTGTGTGGTGTGGAAATGCCAGAAGGATTAAAAGAAAATGACAAATTTCCTATTCCAATGATTACGCCTTCTACAAAAGCAGATAATGGTGATCATGATGAAGATATCTCAAGAGAAGATATTTTAACAAAAGGAATTGTATCAGAAGAGGATTATTTGGTATTAGAAGATTATACTCGAAAATTATTTCAAAGAGGTACTGAAATTGCGGCTAAAAGAGGGTTGATTTTGGTCGATACAAAATATGAATTTGGGAAAACAAATGATGGAAAAATTGTTCTGATAGATGAAATTCACACACCAGATTCTTCTCGCTATTTTTATGCAGATGGCTATCAAGAAAGACAAAATAACAATGAAGCACAAAAACAATTATCCAAAGAATTTGTGCGTCAATGGTTGATAGAAAATGGTTTTCAAGGAAAAGAAGGGCAACAAATTCCTGAAATGAATGATGAAAAAATCACTGAAATATCCAACAGATATATTGAATTGTTTGAACAAATCACAGGTGAAAAATTCGTCAAAGCAACTACTGATGATGTGTTAGCAAGAATTGAAAAAAATGTGATGGATTTTCTATCTAAATGAAAGCAGTAACGCTCAAACAACTTAAAGACGAACTTTCTCATAAATCTGCCAATGAATTGAAAGAGTTGTGTTTGCATTTGTCTAGATTTAAAAAGGAAAACAAAGAATTATTGACCTATTTATTGTTTGAGTCTCATAATGAAGAAAGTTACGTTGCATCTATAAAGGCTCAAATGGATGATCAATTTGAGGAAATTAATACAAAAAACTATTTTTTTATCAGAAAAACAGTTCGTAAAATTCTTACCCAAACAAAAAAATACATTCGTTATTCAAAAAATAAAGAAACCGAAGCTTCACTTTTATTACATTTTTGTAAAAAATTAAAATTGATGAAACCTTCAATTCATCAAAGTCAACGCTTAGAAAATGTATATTTTTCACAGCTAAAAATGGCGACGAAAGCCATTGAAAAGTTGCATGAAGATTTGCAATATGATTTTCAAATAGAACTTGATAACATTACAAATGCCTAAAGAAAGACCCATTATAAAAAATATTATTTCAGATACTACGTTGACTTTTGAAATATTTCAAAATGCTACTTTACGTCCAGTCATTAAAATGCAGCATGATTTGATTTTAGCATTGTTTCAAAGCTATGTTCAAAAGAAGAAAATTGATATAATAACCCTTGAAAATCATAAGGCAAAAGATAAAATTAAATCAATATTTGAGAAAGATATCAATTTCAAACACTTGATTTTTGGAATCATTATTGGTCATTTTTCATCAGAAGAGTTTGAAATTTACAATTCAAATACTTCTGAATTTCACAAACGAATCATTCAAATCACAGTTCAAAGAATTCAAGATACTTTTTTAAAATGACAAAACCACTACCTAAGTAGTGGTTTCAATCAATCAACCAAAAAACTTCTTTTAAACTTTCGCACAAAATGCAAAATAACTATGAGAAGTGTTTACTTTATAATATTTTACTGAATTACGTTGTAAAGATATGGATTATATGTTTAACAAAATGTTAAAAAAATGAAACAATTAGTTATTTTGGCATTACTACTGTATCAATTGCATGAATAACACCATTTGATGCAGCTACATCTGTCATAACAACTGTTGAAACATTTCCTTTAGCATCTGTCAATATTACTTTTCCTCCTTTTAATGATGCAGTTAATGTATTTCCTTGAACAGTTTTAATTTCAATCTTACCTTTATTGTCTTTGATAGCTTTCAATACATCTTTTGCAACGAATTTACCAGCAACAACGTGATATGTTAAAATTGCAGTTAATAATTCTTTATTTTCTGACTTTAATAATGTGGTAATTGTTCCTTCAGGTAACTTAGCAAATGCTGCATTTGTTGGCGCAAATACTGTAAAAGGTCCATCACTATTTAATACATCAACTAATCCTGCAGCTTTAACTGCGGCTACCAAAGTTGAAAAATTTTCATTTCCTACTGCAACACCAACAATAGTTTCTTGAACAGTTGCATTTTTAGTAGTTTCTTTTTTATCCTCGTCAGGATTTGTTGTATTTGCTATTGTAGAAAATGAAATAACTGTTACTAATACGAATGGAATAATTTTTTTAATAAACATGATTTAGATTTTAAGTTCGATACAAACTTAGAACTAAATCAAATTCAAAATGTTTAATTAAAAGTTAAAAAAAATAAACAAAAGTTAAATTACATATTTTAACAAAATACGGATACTTACAAATGCAATTAAAATTGCTGTAGCTTTTTTTAATAAAATAGGAGATAAGAATTTTGAGCTAAGCCTATTTCCGATTTGACCACCAATAAAAACTGCTATTAAAAGAATTGATGTCAAATGCCAACTTACCTTAAAATTTGGATTAGAAAGTTGACCACCCAAACCAGCTAATGAGTTAACTAAAATAAAAATACTGGATGTTGCTGCGATTTTTTTTGGAGTATCCCAGTTTGTTAAATGCAAAATAGGTGATAGAAAAATTCCACCACCAATTCCAACCATTCCTGAAATAAAACCTATAAATCCACCCAAACCAATATTCTTTACAAAATTAGTTTTCTCTAAAAAATTATTTTCAGTGTAAATTTTTTTTGAAATCCACATGGTTATAGCCGCAAATAAAAGTGTGAATCCTAAAAGAATAAAAAATAGTTGTTCTGTTATTTTTAAATATCCTCCTAAATAAGCCATTGGAACACTAAATATAACAAGAGGTAATATCTTTTTAAAATCAATTATTTTTTCTTGATAAAATAAAACAACATTTCCACTAACTACAACAATATTACAGAATAAAGCTATTGCTCTCATTTCTGTGAAAGCAATGGATGATAATGCTAAAATGGCTAAATAACTTGATCCACCACCAAAACCAACTGAGGCATAAAGTAATGCAACTGTAAAAAATAATAACACCAAATGCCAATTGTTGATAAAAATGTCTAACATATTCATTCTAAAATCAAAAACAATATTACTATACAAAAACTATTTTATAATGTTTTTAATTATTTTTTTTATTATTATTGCTAAATTAATATATCTATGCTAAAAAAATATATATGAAATTAAATACCTGTCCAAATTGCTTATCTGAAGAGTATATTAAAAGTGGTGTTATTAATGAGCGTCAAAGATTTAAGTGTAAAAAATGCAATTATTATTTTACTGTAAATAAATTAGGTAAAAAGATTGATGACTATTTTGTTAATAAAGCACTCCAATTATATCTGGAAGGATTGAGTTATAGGGAGATTGAACGAATTTTAGGAATATCGCACGTAAGTATTTTAAACTGGGTAAAAAGATATGGAATCAAAAGACCTTTAAATAAAAATTATCATCCAACGTATAAAATTTTAAATGCTTTAGAATTATCAAGTTACTTTCAAAAAGCAGAAAATTTAAAAGGAGCAGGAGTTGTGGTTACTGAACTAGGAGATAAATTTATGCTAATAAAATGGGAGCGTTTTAAAGAATAACTATTTTAAATTTACATAAAACTATATATTATTTTTTTTCAGATAAGTTTTTATTGACATTCGTTGGAAGTTAAATCAATCACAACCAAAATTTATCAATTAAAAACTTATGAGAAATCTTCATAATTTTCTACTTGTATTTTTACTATCAATTTCTTTTAAAGTGTTTTCTCAAGGATCACCAAATTATGATGGAGGAATCAAAGTTACTTTAAACAAAGATGGTAAAAAATATATTCGGATTATTTCTTGGGCTCAGGTTCAAGCTTCTTACGCTGATCAAGTTGCAGATAATGAATCAAATACCAGTTTCAATTTAAGACGCGCACGAATTTTAATGTATGCACAACTTAATAGCAAATTTTTAATTCTTACTCACTTCGGATTAAATAGTTTGAATTCTTCTAATATGTCTCCAATCGGAAAAGGTGAGGCTTCTCAACTATTTTTTCATGATGTTTGGGTACAATATCAAATTGCAAAAAATCATACAGTTGGTGCAGGCTTGCATTATTTTAATGGTATTTCTAGACTGAATAATCAGAGCACTTTAAACTTTTTAACACTTGATAATAACAGGCAATCTTGGGCTACTTTAGGATTATCAGACCAGTTTGTTAGACATATAGGAGTTTTTTTTAAAGGTAATTTTGAAAAACTTCAATACAGATTGGCAATTAATGATGCTATTGTTAATGGATTAGATCTAAGATCTCCTACAAACAACGGAAGTGCTGTTTATGGTGGAGCAAGATTATTAGGTACAAAAGAAGCAGGTAAAACTTTCGCAGGATATTTTGACTATCATTTTTTAGATCAAGAGTCCAATTTATTACCATTTAAAGTTGGAAGTTATTTAGGAGAAAAACGAGTTTTCAACCTTGGTTTTGGATTTTTTGCACACCCAAATGGTGCTGTATTTGCAGATAATCTTGGAAACATTTCTGGTGAAAATGTATCAATTTTTGCAGTTGATACATTTTACGATGCTCCACTTTCTGATAAAGGAAGTTCAATTACAGCATATGCAGTGTATCAAAATAACAATTATGGAAAAAATTATTTATTCAATGCTTATGGAACAGGCTCAATGATATACTCTCATTTGGGGTATACATTAGCTGGTGATACCTCAAAAACTAGATTTCAGCCTTATGTTTCTTTTGCAAAGAATTCATATGATGCTACTAAAGATAACAGAAATATTTTAGGAATTGGCGCAAACGCTTATTTTAATGGGCACAATTCTAAAGTAACACTAGAATATCAACATCAAAAATTTGGTGTTTCTTCTTTAAATACACTAACACTTCAAGCAATGATTTACCTTTAAATTTATAACTATGTCAAATACAAACAATGCAAAAAAATATTGGAAAGAAAATATTAGATATCTTTCAGTATTACTAATTATCTGGTTTTTAGTTTCTTATGGATGTGGAATTTTATTCCGAGAGGAGTTGAATCAATTTAGATTGGGTGGTTTTAAACTCGGTTTTTGGTTCGCACAACAAGGCTCAATCTACGTATTCGTTATTCTTATTTTCGTTTATGTTCGATTGATGAATAAATTAGATAAAAAATACGGTTACGACGAAAAGTAATCAATACTAACCTTTAAAATTTACAATTATGAATGTTCAAACTTGGACTTGGATTATCGTCGGAATCACGTTTGCCCTATATTTTGGGATAGCTATTTGGGCAAGAGCTGGCTCTACAAAAGAATTTTACGTGGCAGGTGGAGGCGTTTCTCCGTTAGCAAACGGAATGGCAACTGCTGCTGATTGGATGAGTGCAGCTTCTTTTATTTCAATGGCAGGAATCATCTCTTTTGCTGGCTATGATGGCTCAGTTTATTTGATGGGTTGGACTGGTGGTTATGTTTTATTGGCTTTACTTTTAGCTCCTTACCTCAGAAAATTCGGAAAATTTACAGTACCTGATTTTATTGGTGACCGTTATTATTCAAATGGAGCTAGAACAGTTGCTGTAATTTGTGCATTGATTGTTTCTTTCACTTATGTTGCAGGACAAATGCGTGGAGTTGGAATTGTGTTCTCTCAATTTTTACAAATTGATATTGTTTATGGAGTAATAATTGGGATGGTAATTGTACTTGTTTTTGCATTTTTAGGTGGAATGAAAGGAATTACCTACACACAAGTTGCGCAATATTGCGTATTGATTTTTGCTTTTATGGTGCCTGCAATATTCATTTCTTTTCAAATGACAGGCAACATTATTCCTCAAATTGGAATGGGAGGCACTGTTGAAGACGGAACTTATTTGTTGGATAAATTGGATTCACTTCATACACAATTGGGCTTTAAAGAATATACATCAGGAACAAAATCCACTTGGGATGTTTTCGCGATAACACTAGCTTTAATGGTTGGTACAGCAGGATTGCCTCACGTAATTGTTCGTTTTTTTACAGTTCCAAAAGTAAAAGATGCCCGAAAATCTGCTGGTTTAGCATTATTATTCATCGCTATTTTATATACTACAGCTCCTGCAGTTTCAGTATTTTCTAGAACAAATTTAATTGAAACGGTCAGCGAAAAAGAGTATGTAGCTATTCCTCAATGGTTTAAAAATTGGGAAAATACAGGTTTAATTGCTTGGATTGATAAAAATAACGATGGAAAAATTCAATATGTAAGTGGCAATGCTCTTGACGGAAAAAAACCAATTTATAAAGAAACTAGAGGCGATTCAGGTGAACGTTTAATTGCTAATTCAAGTGCTGAAAATAATGAATTATATGTTGATAATGATATCATGGTTTTAGCAAATCCTGAAATTGCTGGTCTTCCTGATTGGGTAATTGCTTTGGTTGCTGCTGGTGGTTTGGCAGCAGCTCTTTCTACAGCAGCAGGTCTTTTGTTAGTGATCTCAACGTCTATTTCTCACGATTTAATTAAAAAACAATTAAAACCAGATATTTCTGATAAAGCAGAATTGATGTGGGCAAGAATATCCATTTTTGTTGCTATTGTGGTTGCAGGTTTATTCGGAATTTATCCTCCTGGATTTGTAGCAGCTGTTGTTGCACTCGCTTTTGGATTGGCAGCAGCTTCTTTTTTTCCTGCTATTATTCTTGGGATTTTTGACAAAAGAATGAATAAAGAAGGTGCTATTTCAGGAATGATTGTCGGAATTACATTAATGCTGTTTTACATGATTCGTTTCAAAACAGGTTTGATTGGGGTTATGGAACCTTTACCAAGCAGTGAATGGTGGTTTGGAACATCACCTGAAGGTTTTGGTACCATTGCCATGTTGTGCAATGTAGTTGTTTCTTTTGTAGTATCAAGATTTACAAAAGCACCACCAAAAGAAGTCGTTGAAATTGTTGAAAATATCAGAATTCCTTCAGGAGCTGGAGAAGCAACTTCTCATTAAAATAAATAATCATTGAGGCAACTTTTTAAAGTTGCCTCATCAAATACAAATTTTCATTTTGAAAAAAAGGCACGAACAAAAACTCATTTTACAAGCAATAGTGCTATTGCTCATATTAAATATGCCCTTTGTTTTCTTGTTCAATTCATCAAGTTTAATTCTTGGGATTCCTATTTTTTATTTTTCAATCGGAGTAATTTGTTTTTTTTCTGTCATTATTTCTTTTGTGATTTTAAAAAAGTTCTATGAGTAGTTTTGTCTTATTTGCCATCATAATTCTCTATTTGACGTTCTTGTTTTTGATTGCATTTTTCGCAGAAAAAAACAAGCGTAGCAAATGGGTAAACAATCCAATTGTTTATACACTTTCTTTTGGGGTGTATTGCTCAGCTTGGACGTATTATGGAAGTATTGGTGAAGCAGCAGAACAAGGAGTTCGTTTTTTAGCCATTTATATAGGGCCAATTATTGCAGCTCCTTTGTGGATCATTTTGTTAAGAAAAGTAATTCGGATTTCTAAACAGCATAAAATATCATCATTGGCAGATTTCATCTCTCTGCGTTATGGAAAAAACCGATTTTTAGGAGCTCTTGTAACGGTTGTTTGTCTGATGGCAATTTTACCTTATACCTCTTTACAATTAAAATCGGTTTCAGAAACTTTCGAAATTATGACACAAAAGAGTTTGATGAAATCAAATTCAATTTTTACGGATTCCACTTTTTACATTGCTTTGATTTTGGCAGTTTTTGCTGCATTATTTGGAACACAAACTACAGATGCTTCCGAAAAAAGAAGGGGAATTATTTTTTCAGTGGCTTTTGAATCATTGATAAAATGGTTGTTTTTTATCATTATCGGTATTTATTGTACCTATTTTTTATTTGATGGTACTGCAGATATTGTTAATCAATTTAAAAGCCAACCCAATTTCGAAAGTTTAGTTACTTTAGGAAGTTTTGAAGGTGGTTTTAATTGGTTTTTTATAATAATGTTGTCATTTATAGCTATTTTTTTATTACCAAGACAATTTCAAGTGGCGGTTTTAGAAAATAATAGAGAAAAGCATTTGAAAACGGCAATTTGGCTTTTTCCTTTGTATTTATTGCTTTTCAATATTTTTGTGATTTTTATTGCTTGGGCTGGAAAAATTAGACTTGGAAATGATGTCAATGCTGAATATTTTACCTTGTTACTGCCACTTTCTGAAGGAAATATTTTTTTAGCAATGTTGGTTTTTTTAGGAGGATTATCAGCTGTAATATCGATGGTAATTGTTTCTTCTTTGGCTCTTTCAATCATGATTAGTAATAATTTGATAATTCCATATGGTTTTTTATCAAAATTTGTTAAAAATGAACCTGAAAAAAATGAGAAATTCATCAAAAATATTCGAAGAGTTGCTATTTTTTTTATCATAATAGTTTCATATTCTTTGTTTTATAGCTTTTCTGCTAAAATGTCTTTGTATTCAATTGGATTGATATCCTTTGTTGTTATTGCTCAATTAGCGCCTTCGTTTTTTATCGGATTATTTTGGAATAGAGGCTCATCAAAAGGGGCAATCATTGGAATTCTCATGGGATTATTGATTACTTTTTTTACGTTATTAGTGCCTTTTTTATTAGAAGCGAATTCGTTACATCCACAATTTTTAGAAGAAGGATTATTTTCAATTGATTTGTTAAAACCTCATGCTTTATTTGGAATTGATTTTTTAACCCCTCCAACGCATGCATTTTTTTGGAGTTTTACTGTTAATTGTTTTTGTTATGTTTATTTTTCTTTAAGTTCTAAAGGAAATTATAGAGAGAGAAATTATGCTGAAATGTTTGTTGACAGTAAAAATTTTACGGATTTACAAGACAATGCTTTTGTTTGGAAAGGTGAGGCTTATGTGAGTGATATTAAAGAAGTTTTAATGCGATTTTTAGGACAAGAAAAAGCGACAAGAGCCTTAAATATCTTTTTTGCAAAATACAATTTGCCCAGAAACACGCAGTTTGCAGACGCTAAATTGATTCATTTTTCAGAGCAATTATTAACAGGTTCCATTGGTTCAGCTTCTTCAAAAATTTTAATTCAAAGTGTTGTAAAAGAGGAAGAAATTAGTTTGGTTGAGGTACTTCGAATTTTAGAAGAATCGAAAGAGGCAATTGCAAAAAGCAAAGCTTTTAAAGAAAAATCCTTAGAATTATCAAATTTGGCAAATCAATTAAAAGAAGCCAATTTGAAACTTATCGAAAAAGACAAACAGAAAGACGAATTTTTAGATACTGTTGCACACGAACTAAAAACGCCAATTACTGGGATTAGAGCAACCACTGAATTATTGTTGGATGATGCAGAAATGCCTATTGAAATGAAAGAGCAGTTTTTAAACAATATGTTACAAGATGCTGAAAGGTTATCAAGATTGATTCATACAATTTTAGATTTTGAAAAATTATCAAGTGAGCATCATCAACTTACTAAATCAACCAATGATATTTCAAAAACCATTGCAAGGGCAATTGCTTCTTTACAAACAATGGCTGCAAAAAAAAATTGTGCAATCATTCAAAAGTCAACCTATTCTGTAACAATCAATTATGATGAAGATAGAATGATTCAAGTTTTCACAAATTTGATTGCAAATGCCATAAAATTTGTTGAACCCAATGAAGGATTTATTACGATTGAATATCTTTTTGAAGACAAACAGCTAAAAATAACAGTTACTGATAATGGAAAAGGAATTCCAGAACAAGATCAGCAATTTATTTTCGATAAGTTTTTTCAATCTAAAAATCAAAATACCATAAAACCAATAGGGACAGGATTAGGATTGGCGATTTGCAAACAAATTATCGACAAACATCAAGGTGCTATTTGGTTAGACAATTCCTACAAAAATGGTGCAAAGTTTCACATAAAAATGCCTTTGAACTAAATGAAAAAAATACTAATAGTAGATGATGAACCCAATATCTTAATGGCATTAGAATATGCTTTTAAAAAACAAGATTTCGAGGTTTTTATTGCTAGAGATGGCAGTGAAGCTCTTGAAATTTTAAAGAAAGAACACCCCAATGTGGTTCTTTTAGACATTATGATGCCAAAGGTTGATGGCTATCAAACATTGCAATTAATAAAACAAAATGAAAATTTAAAAGATGTAAAAGTGGTTTTTTTAACTGCAAAAAGTAAAAAAGAAGATATTGAAAAAGGCTTTTCATTAGGTGTTGATCAATATTTTACAAAACCATTTTCAACAAAAAAAATAATCGCAGAAATTAATTTACTGCTTCAAAATTAATATCATTTAAAAATCTAAAAATTATGAGTAATTATCACATCAAAAATTTCCCAGAATACTTTCACGTTTATAGAAATTCAGTTAGAAATCCCGAATTATTTTGGGAAGAAATAGCAGAGGAACATTTTTTATGGAGAGAAAAATGGCATAAAGTGGTAAGTTGGGATTTTTCAAAACCTGAGATAAAATGGTATGAAGGTGCAAAATTAAACATCACAGAAAATTGTATTGACCGTCATTTATATACTAATGCGCATAAAACTGCTATCATTTTTGAGCCAAATAATCCTGATGAAGAAGCGCAACACATCACCTACAAAGATCTTCACGAACGTGTAAATCAAATGGCTAATGTATTGAAATCAAAAGGAATACAAAAAGGAGATAGAGTTTGCATTTATTTGCCTATGATTCCTGAATTAGCGATTTCTTTGTTAGCATGTGCCAGAATTGGTGCAATACATTCTGTGGTTTTTGCTGGATTTTCATCAACAGCTTTATCAACAAGGATAAATGATAGCGAATGTAAAATGGTCATCACTTCTGATGGTTCTTACAGAGGTGCAAAAACAATCGATTTAAAAGGAATTGTAGATGAAGCGTTGGTAAGTTGTCTTTGTGTTGAAGCGGTATTGGTTGTAAATCGAATCAATTCAGAAATTGAAATGAAACCTGAAAGAGATTTTTGGATTGCACCATTATTAGCTGAAGCTTCTAAAGAATGTGCACCAGAAATTATGGATGCAGAAGATCCGTTATTTATTTTATACACCTCAGGATCAACAGGTAAACCAAAAGGAATGGTGCATACAACTGCAGGTTATATGGTTTACACAGCCTATACTTTTAAAAATGTTTTTCAGTATACAAAAGGAGATGTGTATTGGTGTACTGCTGATATTGGATGGATTACTGGGCATAGTTATATAGTTTATGGTCCGTTAGCAAATGGTGCAACAACTGTACTTTTTGAAGGTGTTCCTAATTATCCAAATTACGGAAGATTTTGGGAAATTGTAGAAAAACACAAAGTAAATCAATTTTATACAGCGCCAACAGCCATAAGAGCTTTGGCAAAAGAAGGAGTTGATTTTGTAGATCATCACGATTTGACTAGTATCAAAGTTTTAGGAACGGTTGGAGAACCAATTAACGAAGAAGCTTGGCACTGGTATGATGATAATATTGGTAAAAAGAAAGCACCTATTGTAGATACTTGGTGGCAAACTGAAACTGGTGGAGTGATGATAACGCCAATTCCATTTTCAACACCCACAAAACCAACGTATGCAACTTTACCTTTTTTAGGAATTCAGCCTGTTTTAATGGATGAAAATGGAAATGAAATCACAGGAAATCAAGTGGATGGTAAATTGTGTATCAAATATCCTTGGCCATCAATCGCACGAACAATTTGGGGTGATCATCAACGATTCAAAGACACCTATTTTTCAACTTTTAAAAATATGTATTTTACAGGTGATGGTGCTTTGCGCGATGAAGTTGGGTATTACAGAATTACAGGAAGAGTAGATGATGTGATTATTGTTTCAGGACATAATTTAGGAACAGCTCCAATTGAAGATGCAATTAACGAACATCCAGCAGTTTCAGAATCAGCTATTGTTGGTTTTCCTCATGATATCAAAGGAAATGCATTGTATGGATATGTAACCTTAAAAGAAACTGGTGAATCCAGAGATCATGATAATTTACGAAAAGAAATTAACCAAATGATTACCGAGCAAATTGGCCCAATTGCAAAATTGGATAAAATTCAATTTACAGAAGGTTTGCCAAAAACACGCTCAGGAAAAATTATGCGAAGAATATTGCGTAAAATTGCTTGTAAAGACACTTCGAATTTAGGAGATACAAGTACGCTTTTAAATCCTGAAGTTGTGCAAGATATTATGGATAATGTTTTGTAAGTATTTTTAAATCAATCCAATATGTTTAGCAGGTCTTTTTAAATAAGCAATGCTAAGCGTATTGTTTTTTGATAATTTCTTGGTGATTTTCAAGAATAATTGTGCTGTAATCATAGCATCACCCAATGCATTATGACGATCATGTGGAGTGATTTTGTACATTTTGATGAGTTCGTCCAATGAAAAATGATGATCAGTTGTATCAAGCAACGTTTTTTTATGCAGATTTCCTGTATCTAACAGAATATTTTTCAATTTTGGAACACCCATTTTTGAGAGTGAATTATTCAGCATTTCAATATCAAAATTGATATGATGTCCAACTAAAACAGCATTTTTTATAAATTTCAAAAAATCCTGAATGGCTTTTTCTTCGGCTATTTTTTGCGAATCATATTTTCTAATACCATGAATTTCAACAGTATTTTTATCAAAAATGGCTTGTTTTACAAAACATTCAAAACTGTCTGCCACATTAATTGATTCATTTTTTACAGCGATTGCACCTATTGAAAGAATTTTATCATGTTTTATGTTCAAACCAGTAGTTTCTGTATCTAGAATAACAAAGCGAATTTCCGAAAATGTTTTTTTAGAATCATTTTTAAAATGCGATAGATATTCTTCCCAAAATGGCGGATATTTTTTTCTGAAAAACATAAAAAATTACATAAAATTAGCCAGTTGAAATCTATTTATAATCAAACTTTGGATTTCTTTAACTGCTTTAAAACACTCTTTCAGCGTTAATTTTTCTGATTTATTCAATGAATTTAAATCAATATATCTTCCAGAATTATTGTTTTGCAATCCGTATTTTGTCCTGAATTTCAATAATGTTTTGTAAGCATTCAAACATTGCGTATAAATTTCTTCATTTTGAGGTTCTTTCAAAATCAAAGCTGCAAAGCGTTCAATCGTATTTTTTACATCAATTTTTTGATGAATGCTCAACAATCTTGCAGCATCAACCAAAGGCATCATGGCTCTTGCTTTGATGTCAAATTGTTCTTTTTGCGCGCCAGAAGCTTCTAATAAAAACTGCCTAAAAAATCCGAGTGGAGGTGGATTTTGAGTGCTATTTAAAGCTAAAAAATTCAAGAAAATAGTATTTTTTGAAATATTTTGGTAAATGGAATGCGTTACATCAACCTCTAATTTTTCATCTCCATAAATGGTTTCAATATCAAAAAAAATTGTACAAAAAAGGATGTTTTCAGGAACTGGTTTTGAGATCCAATTGGCGTATTTTTCTTTCCATTCTTGAGTGCTCAAACACCATTCTTTATTAGATGCCATCATATTTGCAGGGCAATATTCATAGCCAATTTCATGAAGTTGAGTTGTAACTATCTTGGCGAGTTTTAAAAAATAATCTCTGTTTTTTTCATTGTCTTTGCTATCCCTAAAAATTATTGCATTGTCTTGATCTGTAAGTAATAATTGCTCTTTTCTTCCCTGACTTCCTAAGGATAACCAAGAAAATGGCACAGGAGGTTTTTCTTGAAGTTGCTCAATTGCCAGATCAATTATTCTTGCTGTAAGTGTGTGCGTAATTTCCGAAATTATTTTATTGATAAAATCAATATCTAAATCTTGAAAAAGGTATTTTTTAAGTAAATCAAAGGATTGAATTCGTATTTTTTTCAATTCATCAATTGTCAGGGAGCGTTTGATTTGTTTGATCAAAACAGACGGATTGTTTTCACGAATTAAAATAATATCATGCTCAGATAAAACGCCTAAGATTTCTTCATTTTTCATTCCAGATTTTGTAATGCACAAATGAGTAATTTTATTTTTTAGCATCACAATTTGAGCTTCAGCAATCGAAATTTTATCAGAAACACAAATCACTGGCGAAGACATGATTTTTTCAACAGACAATAAAATATCTATTTTTCCAGTCGCAATTTTGGTTCTAAAATCTTTGTCAGTGATAATGCCTATTGGAAAATTATGCTCTTCAATCAGAATGGAACCCACTTTTTTGTCAGTCATTAGCTGAGCTGCATCTTTGATACTCGTTTCTTTTTTACAAGTAACAGGATTTTTTGAAAAATTTATTGTCAGTTTTTCTTCTGTAATGATTGCTTTTTGATTTTCAAAAGCATTAACATTTAGGTAATTAGTGCTCGCGAAATTTCGGATGATAAATTGAACAACATCGTTGTTTTTACTTAAAATTTCATCATAAATTTCAGATGGAAAAGTGTATAAAATACACTCCTCTAAGGCTTTAGCTGAAAGTTTATACGTGTCATTTCTAATAATGGCTCTTAAGCCAAAAATATCACCTTCATCACATTTTTCAAGAAGTTGATTTTGTTGATTGTACAAACCAACTGCACCATCTTTTACCAAAAAAAAGTGATTTAAAAGAGGTTTTTCGATATCAAAAATCGATTCATTTTCTTCCACATATTTGATGGAACAATTTTTGGCAATTTCAAGTTGTTCATCAGCATGCAAAAATGAAAAAGGATGATGCTCTTTTAAAAAATCCTTGATTCTATAAGAAATTGTATTCATTTTTTTGTTGATAAACTGCTGAAAGTTACGCTAATAATTTATCAAAATGAAATTTTTACAGTGATTTTGTTTTCCTAAGAAATGTATTTTACGATGCTTTCATAAACACTACAATAATATTCATGAAATCTTGAAAGCAATACATTTTCGAGGTTTTTTGTGTTTTTTAAAACTGTCAAATCAAACAATTGAATAGCATCAACTTCTTCTTTTTGAATGCTTAATTGATTGATGGGGACTTTTAATTCAGATATAAAAACATGATGATGTTCATTATCTTGAATACCATTTGCATGCGAAACTTGATGAATTCTTGTGCCGATTTTTTTCAAATCTGAAGCATTGATTTTTAATCCTAATTCCTCATCAACTTCTCTGATGGCTGCTTCTAAAATGCTTTCTCCAGCTGCAATATGACCAGCAACAGAAATGTCCCACAAACCAGGAAATACTTTTTTGGTAAGCGCTCTTTTTTGCAATAAAATCTGATTGTCTTTTGTGTATAACCAAATATGAACTGTGGCATGAAACCAACCGTTTTTATGCGCTTCTGATTTTAAAGCAACTTTTCCTGTTGGTTTTCCTTCTGGAGTTAAAATATCTATGAGTTCGTCCATATTTTATTATTTGTAGTAGCTACATAAAAAGAATCTTAATGAAAAAACTGTTACACAAAAAACACAAAGAAGACACAAAAAACACAAAGCAAAAATGATTAGTATAATTTTCTTTGTGAAACTTTGAGCTTTCTTTGTGTAGCTCTGTGCAATAACTTGTTAACTATTTAAAATAAGAAAAAGTTTCTCCAGATTTGATTTTCAACAAGGTTTCGTAAATCATTTTGATGACGTTTTCAACATCTTCTCTGTGAACCATTTCAACAGTGGTATGCATGTAACGCAAAGGCAATGAAATCAATGCAGAAGCCACACCACCATTGCTATACGCAAATGCATCAGTATCAGTTCCTGTGGCTCTTGATAACGCATTTCTTTGATACGGAATGTTGTTTTCTTCAGCAGTTTGCGTAATCAAATCGCGTAATTTTTGTTGTACTGCAGGTGCATACGCAATTACAGGACCTTTGCCCAATTCTTGATGTCCTGTTTTTTTAACATCAATCATTGGTGTTGTTGTATCATGCGTTACATCAGTTACAATGGCTACATTTGGTTTGATGGTTTGTGTGATCATTTCTGCGCCACGCAATCCAATTTCTTCTTGAACAGAGTTCGTTACATACAATCCAAAAGGCAATTTGATGTTGTTTTCTTTCAACAAACGCGCAACTTCAGCAATCATAAATCCACCCATTCTATTGTCTAAAGCTCTGCAAACGAATTTGTTACCGTTCAAAATATGAAATTCATCAGGATAGGTAATTACACAACCAACATGAACTCCTAAATTTTCAACTTCTTCTTTGGTAGCACAACCACAATCAATAAAAATATTTTCAGGTTTTGGAGATTCTTCAGTAGCTCTTTCTCTTGTATGAATTGCTGGCCAACCAAAAACACCTTTTACAATGCCATTTTTGGTATGAATATTTACAATTTTACTTGGTGCGATTTGATGATCACTTCCACCATTTCTAACCACATAAATCAATCCTTTGTCTGAAATATAATTAACATACCATGAAATTTCATCAGCATGACCTTCAATCACAACTTTGTAAGGAGCATCAGGATTGATGATTCCAACTGCAGTTCCATAAGTATCTGTGATAAAAGTATCTACATAAGGTTTTAAGTATTCCATCCAAATTTTTTGACCTTCCCATTCATAACCTGTTGGAGCAGCGTTGTTTAAATATTTTTCTAAAAATTTGAGCGAATTTTCAGTAAGTATAGATGTATTTGACATGTTTTATTTTAATTTTTTTGTAAAAATAAAACGATTTTTCAAGACTTTGGATAAAATAATCTCAAAAAATTGTAACAAAATACCCTATTTTTACACAAATAACAACGATTTAAAATCTTCATAAAACCAACAAAATGAAATTAGTCATCAAAAATTTAACAAAAACCTACTCAAATGGCGTAAAAGCTATTGATAATTTAAGTATCGAAATTGGAACGGGAATGTTTGGTTTGTTAGGACCAAATGGCGCAGGAAAATCATCTTTGATGAGAACAATTGCTACTTTACAAAGTCCTGATGCTGGTGAAATTTATTTTGGCGACATTAATGTATTGGAAGATAAAATGGCTTTACGTAAAGTGTTGGGCTATTTGCCTCAATCTTTTGGAGTGTATCCAAAAATGTCAGCAGTAGATTTGTTAGATTATTTTGCGACTTTAAAAGGTGTTTCTGATAAAAATGAGCGTGAAGCTTTGGTAAAAGAAGTATTGGAAATCACGAATTTATATGATGTTCGTAAAAAATACGTAGCTGGTTATTCAGGTGGAATGAAACAGCGTTTTGGCATTGCACAATTGTTGTTGAACAATCCAAAATTGATTATTGTTGACGAACCAACTGCGGGTTTGGATCCAGCAGAAAGACATCGTTTTTTGAATGTGTTGCGTGAAGTTGGCACAAATTGTACTGTAATATTTTCAACGCATATTGTGGATGATGTAAAGGAATTGTGTAATGAAATGGCCATTTTAAATGGTGGAAATATTTTAAATCACACCACTCCACAAAAAGCGACTGCTGAATTGGAAGGAACAATTTGGAAAAAAGTAATCAACAGAGAAGATTTAGAAGAAAATCAACAACAATTTGATATTTTATCATCAAGTTATAATCAAGATAATACATTGAATATTAGAGTGCATTCTTTAGAAAAACCTTCTGAAGATTTTGTGTCAGTTGCACCTCAATTGGATGATGTGTATTTTATTGCTTTGAAAAAAGATGAACCGCAAGCAGTTTAAAGTTCGAAATTTAAAGTTCAAAGTTTCACTTCTCACTTCTAACATCTAACTTCAAATATTAAAACGTATGTTTTCAACAATATTCAAACAAGAAATTAAATACTGGTTTAACAAGCCAGCATTTTACATTTATTTGGTCATCTTTTTTTTATTATCCTTCTTTTTATCTGCAGCAGCAGCTGGTTTTTTTGATTCAATTACAGCAACCACAGGTTCATCAAGAATTGTGAATTCGCCAATTGGAGTAAATAATTTATTGAATGGTCTTACCATATTTATTTTCTTTTTATTTCCATCAATCATTGGCGTTTCCATTCATAGGGATTTTAAAAGCGAAATGCACACCATTTTATATTCCTATCCTTTTACAAAAGCGAATTACTTATTTGCCAAATTTTTCAGTGGAATTGTAGTTGTTACCATCATTGTATTGTCAATTGCCATTGGAATGATGGTTGGTTTTCGATTTCCAGGAACCAATCCGGATTTGGTAGGTCCTTTACAATTGTCAACCTATTTAAAAGCGTATGTTGTTTTTATTTTGCCCAATATTTTATTGTTTGGAGCAATTGTTTTTGCAGTCGTTACTTTTTCTAGAAATATTGCTGCAGGATTTATCACGGTAATTGTGTTGCTTTTTGTACAAGGCGTCTTAGAAAGTTCACTTTCTGAGCCTGAGCAAAGAGGTTTATTGGCAATTTTAGATCCTTTTGGAGCGGCTTCTGTAAATTATTACACCAAATATTGGACGCCATCTGAACAAAATGAATTGCAAATACCCATTGAAGAAATGATAATTTACAATCGTTTGTTGTGGTTGGCAATTGCTAGTTTGGTCTTTGGATTGGTTTTTCGTTTTTTTACATTCAGTCAAAATGCGATGTCATTTTCGTTTAAAAAATCGAAAGGAGAAAGGGTTATCAAAACCAATTTCAGTGGAATTACATCCATTTCTTTACCCAAAGTTTCTTATGATTTTTCATTTTTCCAAAACCTAAAAACACTTTGGAAATTATCCAATATCGATTTTAAATACATCATCAAAAGTTGGCCATTTATTTCGATTGTTTTGGTTGGTTTGGTGTTGATGATTGTTGGCTTATCAGAAATTGGAGATATTTTTGGAACTCCCACACTGCCAGTTACTTGGAAAATGTTGAATATCGGAAACGTTTTCTCATTGTCAATCATAATCTGTACTTTTTTATACGCAGGAATGTTGGTGCACAGAGCAAAACTCTCCAATTTGAATCATTTGGTCGATTCAACTCCAATTCCAAATTGGACTTTGTTGTTTTCAAAAGTGCTTGCTTTGGTAAAAATGCAATTCGTTTTGTTAGCTTTAATTATGGTTTCAGGAATGTTATTCCAAATCTATAAAGGCTATTATAATTTTGAAATTGGTCATTATATTGTAGAGTTATTTTTACTAGAATTTCTGAATTATTTTATTTGGGCAATGTTGGCGATTTTCATTCAAACATTGATTGGAAACCCCTATTTAGGCTTGTTTTTATTGTTGGTACTTTCTATCGGAATTCCATTTTTGTCATTGGCAGGTATTGAACAAGAAATTTTTAAATACAATGAAGGTCCAGGATTTAGTTATTCTGATATGAATTCGTACGGATTTTTAACACCCTATTTAGTGTATAAATTGTATTGGACTTTGTGTGGATTTACCTTATTAATTCTCTCAGCAATGTTTTGGGTTAGAGGAATTCCGAATTCTTTCAAAGAGCGAATTCAAATTGCAACTTCAAGATTTAAAGGTGTTTATGTGGTATGTTTTGTAATTTTCTTTGCTGCTTTTTTAGGTTTAGGATTTTCTATTTATCAAGAAACAGGCACTAAATCAAAAAGAACTTCTTCCAAAGAATTTGAACTTAGAAGTGTAGAGTGGGAGAAAAAATATAAAAAGTTCGAAAACTATGCGCAACCCAGAATTGTAGGTGTAAAAGCTAAAGTAAACATGTATCCAAAAGAGCGATTTTTTGATGCGACTGCCATTTTTAAAATGGTTAACAAAACTGATCAGCCAATTGATAGCATCTTTTTAAATCACAATTCTTTGAAAAGTACTTTTGTTTTTGACAAGGCAAATACTTTGGTTTTAGAGGATACCATTCATAATTTTGATATTTATTACTTCAAAAATAAAATCATGCCAGGAGATAGTTTGCAGTTAATTGTTACTGTAGATAGTAAAAAGAATACTACATACAGGCAAAATTCTCCTGTGATAAATAATGGAACATTCATCAATAATTTTTCAATGTTTCCTTCTTTAGGATATTCTTCAAATGGCGAATTGACAGACGATCAAACTCGAAAAAAATATGGGTTGCCTAAAAATGATTTGCGCCCTCATCCTTCAGATTCAACTGCTTTAGGTAATACTTACATTTCAAAAGATGCAGATTGGATTGATTTTGAAGCAACCGTTTCAACATCCAAAGACCAAATTGCAATTGCTCCAGGTTATTTGCAAAAAGAATGGATGGAAGGTGACAGAAGATTTTTTCATTACAAAATGGATGCAAAAATCTTAAACTTTTATGCATTCAATTCTGCGAGATATGAAGTAAAAAAAGAACTGTATAAAGGCATTAGTTTAGAAATTTATTACCACAAACCACACACGTTTAATTTAGACAGAATGATGAAAGGAATGAAAGCTTCTTTAGATTATAATGCTAAAAACTTCAGTCCATATCAACATAAACAAGTTAGAATTATTGAGTTTCCAAGAACAGGAGGAACCTTTGCACAATCGTTTCCAAATACGATTCCGTTTTCAGAAAGTATCGGATTTATTGCAGATGTTGATGATGAAAATAATGATGGAGTTGATTATCCTTTTGCAGTAACAGTGCATGAAGTGGCGCATCAATGGTGGGCACATCAAGTAATTGGAGCAGATGTTTTGGGAGCAACCATGTTATCTGAAAGTTTGTCAGAATACGTTTCTTTAAAAGTATTGGAACATCAACAAGGAAAAGAAAAAATGCGCACTTTTTTAAAGAAAGCGTTGGATGATTATTTATCGCAAAGAACTTTTGAAAGAAAACGCGAAAATCCATTGATGTATAATGATGGTCAAGGTTATATTCATTATCAAAAAGGATCTATGGTTTTGTATGCCATGAGCGATTATATTGGAGAAAAAAAGCTAAATGGAGCTTTGAAAAAATATGTTGAAAAAGTACAATTTCAAAATCCACCTTATACAACTTCTATTGATATGGTAAATCACATCAAAGAAGTAACTCCAGATTCTTTGCAATACCTAATTCACGACATGTTTGAAACCATCACTTTGTACAGAAATAGAGTAGTAAAAGCGAAATCAACAAAGTTGAAAAACGGAAAATATCAAGTAGATATTGAGTTTGAAGTTTCAAAATATCGCAATGACAATCAAGGAAAAATCTATTATGGTGAAAATGTTGGAGATACCTTAAGCTATAAAAATGACAAGATGAAAAAACCAGTTTTGTCTGTGCCATTGAAAGATTATATTGACATCGGAATTTTTACAGAAGAAACCGTAAATGGAAAAAAGAAAACCAAAGAACTCTATTTGCAGAAACATAAAATCACTAAAATTTTCAATAAAATAACCATTATTGTTGATAAAAAACCATCGGAAGTTGGTGTTGATCCATACAATAAATTGATTGATACACAATCTGATGATAATCGAATTAAGATTTAGATTTTAAAGATTTATTGAAAAAACCTCACAGTTTCAACCTATTGAAATGAGAGGTTTTTTTATTGACAACAATTTATCCATACTAAAAGAATTGTTACATTTATTGATTTCTTTTCTCTAACTCTTTCATAAAGTAAGATGGTTTTATGCCTTTCAACTTAAAAAAGGCTTTGGAAAATGATTCTGTATTATTAAATCCAGCTTCCTTGGCTAATGCATGTAGTGTGAATTTTCTCAGTAAAGGATTCACTTTAATTTCTGATATTATGTATTCTATCTTTAAATTATTTATATAGTTTGAGAAAGAGGTATTTTTATAATGATTGATCACCTTAGAAAGGTAATTTGTATTGGTATCTAGTTTTTTTGCCAAAGAATTTAATGTAATTTTATTGGATGTAAATTTTTTACTTTTCTCAAATTCATCAAGTTTTGCTAGAATGTCGTTGACGATATTTTCTGGAACATCTATTTTGTTTTTGTCTAAATTTCCTTTTGTATCGCAATCATTCTGATCATTATTATTTAGTATTTGGAGAAATCTTTTTTTGTATTTTTTTCTTTTGTTGAATTGATGATACAATAAAAAAAGTAATCCTAAAACAATACATGTAAATAAAGTAATAATGGATTTCAACCTTACTTTGCTGTTTTCCATTTCACTTTGAATCAATGCTTTTTCCTTTTTTAATTTGGGAATGTCATATTCTTTAAACATTTTATTACTTAGATAGCTTTCTGTAGCATTTAAAATACTATCAAAATACATCAGTTTATCTATATAAAATAACTGTTTTTTTAAATTGTTTTCTTCTTTATAATAGCTTATTAAATATTCATAGGATTCCCTGAATTCTTTAGTGTATTTTGAATTTGGATTAAAAAGTGAATCAATTTTTTTGTGATATTTTACAGCTTCCTTTTTATTTGCTTTTGAATCATATAATTTGCCCAAATAAAAATAGATGTAAGCCAAATTCATAGTATCCTTATTTTTCTCAAAATAAGTTGTGTGTTTTAAAAGACTGTCTAAAGCAGTTTCATACCTTTTCTCAATAAAATGAATGATACCTTGATTCGCAGCAAAGTGATGGTATTTTTCGATATCTTGTTGCTTTAAAGATTCTTTTACACCAAGTCTGTTATAGTATTTTGCAGAATCTACTTCTTTCAGTTCATAAAAAACATTAGACATCGCCAATAATGTAAGTAAGTATGTATAACTATTTTTTGATAAATCTTTCTTTGAATATGACAAACAAAATCTATAAAGAAGTAATGCTTCGTCAAATTCGCCAATTTTTCTTTTAATAGTTCCAATACTGTAGGTATTTAAAAAAATTAGTTGGTCGTTTTTTTCTAATTCTGCGAATTTGTTTGATTGTAGGTAATTTTCTAATGCATTCTTATAATCCCCTTTTTCGTGATAATAAATAGCTTTGGTATTGTAAGCAACAGTTGGATAGTTTTTTAGTGGAGCATTTTTAGATAAATTGATAACACTATCCAAATAAAGTAATTTTTTTTCATCATCATTTAATGATGAAAGTATTTGATACCCTGATAAAACTCTTTTTTTGATATTCTTTTTTTTGGCAACATATACAAAAGCGTTTATGTATTTTATTTGCTCATTTTTTAAAGAAGAGTTGCTGTAAAGATTGAATAGTTCCTCTAATGATTTATTTTTAAGGGTATCATTTTGAGTTTGACCCAAAAATGGAACATGGCTAGAAATGAAAAAATAAATTACTATAAAAAAGTATATTTTTTTACAATTTGCCATTTCTAATGTATTTAGTTTTGATTTCTTAATCATCAAGGATTTATTTCAATTCCTTGAAAAAATTAGAGGTCGCTTATTTTAAAAAATAGTACCCTTAAGAATTAAATTTACTCAAAACTAAAAAAAATATTGTCATTTACTTTAATTTATATGCTAATGTTGACAATTAGAGGTTTTAGCCATTTTTTGGATAACATCCACATAAATATAAATCTAACCATTTATTTATCAGTAATTTAAATTTTAGTTATTGCTATAAAATTCATAAATGACATGTCGTTATTTATAAATCTTGATATATAAAGTTTTTTATACAATCTGTTATGACGTATTATTGAGTAAATAATTATTATTTAATGGTAAAAAATCTATTATCAGAAATTATAAATGAATTATTAAAAAGAAATAAGATTACACTTATTTTCAGATCTTAAATCATCAAATACGTATATAAATTATAAGCTTAATCCAATTTTAACCTGTAGTCAAATTTTAGGAAGAGTCAAAATTTGGAGTTAATATTTAAAAATTTAAAAATAATGAAAATAAGAATTGTAGTTGTTTTTTTAGTATTTATTTTAAGCTGTAATAAGGGAAATGAAAATCATAAATCAATTGAAAAAGTTAAAATCGAAAAACCTAAAGATGAGGTTTATTTATCACTAAATAACTCATCAAGTCCGATATCGATAAATGTAATTAGTGAAAAAGATCAAGTAAAGCCTGATTTAATTTCTTTAGGGAATCAGGAAAAATCAAATGAAATAGTCATTCCTACTGATAGTATTCTTGATATTGTTATTGGAAATAAATTTTATGTAGCTAAAGCTCAATTCAAAAAAGGGGACTCCGTTTTAATTTCAATGAAAGATTTTAAGCAAAATAAAAGAATCCAAAAATTCCCATTCTTTTTTATTAAAAATAGAAATGAATATGAATTAAATTTCGATTTCTATGTTATTTCAAAAACTCCAACAAGAAATAGTTATAAAATTCATTTGATGAATTCAATATTTGACAAAAAACTACATAAGTTTACTATTGCAGAAGTTGAAAAAAACACAAAAAACACAGCAGATAGTTTGTTATCTAAGAAATTAATCTCAAAAGACTTTTATGAAAATGAAATTTTTGAATTGGAATATTACAAAGAAAACTTTTTATTAGAAGAAGCTCTTAAAACAAAAACAAAGTATTTAGAAATAAATTTAAAAAAAATTATAGACACTAAAAAACTCTCTTCAAACAGTAATTACATTACTTATTTGATTAATTCAGTAAGATATAAGCATTTTTTTAATGAAGGTTTATATGTAAAAGATGCTAAAGTTTTGCAATTTTTATTAGAAAATAGACCTTTTAAATTTGACAATAAATTAGAATATTTAGTTAACGACAAATTACTATCATCAATATATCTTTATGAAAGAAAAAATTTAGATTATTTATTAGAATCTTTAATAAAATCAAATCAATTTGTTTTAAATAAAAAGTACAAAAATATTATCGCTAAAGAAAATGAAGAAATTACTTCAAAAAGAAATTTAAAATCTTTAAATGTTGAATTACTTCAATTTGATGAAACTAATCAGGTCCTAACAAGTTTTGATGAGATTATAAAATCAAATAAAGGAAATTTACTTTTAATTGATTTTTGGGCTAGTTGGTGTGCGCCATGTAGAAATCAAATGCCCAATTTAAGACTAATTAAAAAAGAATTAGAGAATTCTAATTTTTCGATTATTTCCATATCAATTGATGAAAAAATATCTTCTTGGAAAAAGGCTGTTAAACAAGAAAAATTATTAGAAAATAGTTTTTTGTTGCTTAATCATAAAGAGTCTGAAATAGTCAAAAAATATAAAATAGAAACCATTCCTAGATATATGCTTTTTGATAAAAATGGCATTTTAATTTCTGATAATGCTCCTATTCCAAGTGACGAAATACTTAAAAAAATTATTTTAGAAAATTTGAACTGATTAATACATTATAATCCTCATTAATTATGACATATAAAAAAATAAATTTCCTGATTTTTTCAATAATATTCTTAGTTTTTATCAATTGTACCAAAACTGATAAAACGAATGAATCCAATTTTTATGAAATAAATGCAACAATTAAAGGAGTTAAAGAAAACTCAAAAGTTACATTAGTTAACTATGAAGAAAACAAAGTGATTGATTCTACTATCATTAAAAATGGTAAATTTCGTTTTAAAGGAAAAGTAGATTTTCCATTTTTTGCAGCTGTTTTTGTAGATGATGATTGGTTTGATATCCAATTTTGGGTGGAAAAAGGGGAAATACTGATAAATACTGACAAGCAGACTATTTTAAAATTTAGAGAAGATGGTTCTAAATATTTTGCAACTGGAAATGAAATCAATCCTTTATATCAACGATATAATACTTTTATGAAACCATCTGAAAATAAAAAAGGTGAAAAATATCAGCTAATGAAAAAAGGAATTATTTCTGAGAAAGACTTTCAACAACAAATTGATACAATTTATAAATTGGTTTTTCAATTTTTCAATGATGAATCTAACGCAGATAATTATCTGTCATTATCTGAAATGATCAATTACAGAGAAGGAATTCCAAAAAAAGATTTGAAAATCTATTATAATAAATTATCCAAAAAACTTAAAAACACACCAAAAGGAAAAGCATTATATGATTATTTTACCTACGATGGCGTGAAAGTTGGTGAAATAGCTCCAGAAATTATTGCTAAAAATGTAAATGGAAAAGAAATCAGTTTAAAAGATTATAGGGGAAATTATGTTTTATTAGATTTTTGGGCTTCTTGGTGCATGCCTTGTATTGCAGAAATAAAAACAACTTTGCCAATTTTATATAAAAAATACCAATCTGATAATTTTAAGATTATTAGTTTTTCAACTGACAATGATACAGAATCTTGGCTTAAAAAAAGTACTGAATTAAACATGAATTGGGATAATATTTCAAACAATATTAAAGCAAATATAAATCCTGTTGCCATTAAATACGGGGTGAAAGTATTGCCAACTAGATTTTTAATAGATCCAAATGGTGTTGTAATTAAAAGATTTACCAATGAAGAAGATTTATTGGTAGAAATTGAGAAATTGATGAAATGATTTGTGTTGAAAATAGAATATGCTAAAAGATTTTAAAAAAAGTAAAACCTAAAAATGATTATTATAAATTTTGTAAACTTTAACAAAATAAAATGAAAAAGACATTCTTATTAGCATTTATCATTCTTGGTTTTTCGTGTAAAAAAAAGGATGATTCAAAATCAATAACAATTGATGTTGTTGGAATTGATAAAAACTTTTCTATCAAACTCGATAGTATCGATTTTGAGAATAACACTTTTAAAGTAGATTCTTTAAAAGGTTCAAATCTTCATAAATTTGAAATCCCTCTTAGTAAAAATACTATTCATTATCAGCTTAAAATCGTCAATGATTCATTAAAACAAACTGTTTTGTACCTTCCTGTATGGTTTGAGAATGAGAATATTGTTGTTCGTGGAAATTTGAATGATTTACAATCTATTAGAGTAAAAGGTGGTGAGTTAAATAACATTCAATATCAATTTGATGTTATTTTAGAAAAGTATGGTATTGACTACGAAAAGGAGTCTTTAAAAGCTAAAACTGATGCTGAAAAGGATTCAATTTTTGATAATTATGTAAAAAAGATTGAAAAGGATCAAATAGATTTTATTTTCAAAAACCCCAATAATTTACTTTCACTTTCTAAAATGATAAAATTGTCAGGAAATGTTTCTAAAGACAGTTTAGAATCATTTTACAATCTGTTAGATACAAATTTGCAATCATCCAAAAAAGGAAAAATTCTTTTTGAGCAGAAAAAGGTTCAAAAATTAAAAGTTGGAGATATAATCCAGAATTTTACAGCTAAAGACTTGAATGATAAAGAAATATCACTTTTTGATTTTAAGGAGAAAATACTGCTTTTAGATTTTTGGGCTTCTTGGTGTGTTCCATGTCATGAACAAAATCAAAAGGAATTTTCACAACTTCACAAAAAATATGGAAAAGATCATTTGGTCATCATTAGCTATTCTCTGGATAAAATCAAAGACAAAGAGAAATGGAAAGAAGCTTCATTAAATGATGGTATTACTTGGGTAAATATTTCAAATTTAAAAGGATTCAATGACCCAATTTCAAAACAATACAATATTTCAGCAATTCCAAATAGTTTTCTGATTGATCAGAATGGAGTAATTGTCAAATCTTTTTTAGGGTATAATGATGGTAATCAATTAATTGAAAAAGAAATTTTAAGGTTGATGAACCATTAATTTTTATAAAAATGAAACCAATTAATTTACTTTCAATATTTTTTATTTTACTGTCTTGTAATAGTAAAAATAATCAAACTCAAAAAGCGCAAACTATTATAAAATTAGAACTAAAAAAAGGCGATTATTCTTTTTTTGAACCTATTGAAAACACAATACAATTCTCATCACAACATGAAAAATACCCAAAATATTATCAAGATTTATTGAGTAATTCTGATTTTGACACAAAAGATTCACTCATTATTGCTACTTTAAAAACGAACTATTTTTCATTTATCCTTGAACAATTTAAAAAGGGTTTTGTAAGTAAAGAAGAATTTATAAGAAAAGGAATTGACTCTCTAAAATATCAAAATGCTCCAAAAGACAACAAACTTTTAGTAGGTATTCAATTTAAAAATGATCATCAAATATTGTACATAGATCAAAATAAAAATGGAAATTTTAAAGACGAAAACCCCATTTTTTTTAAATCTGATTTCAGAAACCATGATTCTGATAGTGTTAATTTAAAAGGCATACCTGAAATAAGTTATGATTATTGGGCTGAACACGAAGGAGTTATAACTCGTTTTAAACGAAAAGCAATTATTTATCCTTCTTTAAATGATTATAGATTTTATGGTGATCCAGATGATGAGATTTCAAAAAAATCTAGACTGTTATTAAAGTTCAAAGATTATTGGGAGGCAAAAGCTGTTTTTGATGATGTTGAATATACTTTTGTAATTCAGGGGCGTTTCAAGGGTGATTTTTCGCTTTATATAAAACCATCAACTCAAAATTTTGATGATAAAAATCCAACAATAAATCAAAATTATAAATACGAAATAAAAGATTCTATAAAACTTGGGAATAAAATATTTGTATTAGAGGAAATCTCTAATGACTTAAATAATTTAAAAATCAAAGAAATTAAAGGTAAATACTTTGTTTACGGGAATAAAGTTGGTCAGAAATTAAAAAATTTTGAACTAGAAACCCTTACTTTAAAAAAAGAAAAATTAGCTGATGTTTTGAAGAAAAAAAAATATACCATCATTGATTTTTGGGGAACATGGTGCAAACCTTGCAGAGAACAAATACCAACTTTAAAGGAATTTTACGATAAAAACAAAGACCAAATTAATATTATAAGTATTGCTTATGATAAAAATTTGAATGATGTAATTCAATATACAGCCAAAAACAAGATGAATTGGTCACAGTATTTCTATCATAGAAATAATGGGAAAGGTATCATCAGTGATCTTCGTATTATATTTTATCCAACATTATTATTGGTTGATAGTGAAATGAATATACTTTTTAAAGAAAGTGGCACAAGTGATTTGAAGGAAGTGAATAAGATTTTAGAAATCAATAAAGTTAAATAGTGCATTTTAAATTTATAAATGAGAAAATAATGACTGAAGAGGTTTTATTTTTATCACTTTAATTTACAAATAATGAAAAAAATATTGTTCATTTTATTTTTAGCTAACATAAATACTTTCTCACAATCTAAATTGTCAGAAGTTGAAAAATTTAAACAGACTGGTTTAATTTGGGGGTTATTAAAATATCACCATCCTAAAATTAGTTATGGTTTATATGATTGGAATTTAGAATTCATAAAACTTACCGAAGAAATAAAAGGAGATATTAGTCAAACAACATTGAATGACAAATTATTGAAATTTATAATAAAATTTAATTCAGGTGCAGATTTCAAAACAAAAAAAATAAACATCGATTTTGATAAAGTATTTAAAAAAAACATAAATTATTCATGGATAAAAGATTCTTTATTTGGTGTGGAGCTAACTTACGAACTGAATAAAATAAAGGAAAATGGAAACTTGGGTGATTACTATGCTTCACTTGATAAGAGTAAAATGATGGATTTCAGTAACGAAAAAGGAATGCCAGATTTCAACTCATCATTACAAAATTATAGATTGTTAGAGTTTTATAGTTTTTGGAATATTATACAATATTGGAATGTAAATAAGTACTTAACTGATAAAGAATGGTTAGAAGTATTAGAGGAGTTGACGGAAGAATTTATTAACGCTACTACTACATATAACTATGAAATTGCTAAGTTAAAAATGTTTGCAAAGTTAAATGATTCACATAGTTATAAAATTTCTGATTTTTTTAAAAGCACATTATTTAATAAACACCCAGTATTTTCTGGAGAAATATTAAATGACACTGTAATCGTTACAAAAATTTATAATAAAAAATTAGCACAAAACGATTCTATTGCTTTAAAAGATATCATAGTTGGTATTGAAGGATTAAGTATTAAGAATTATATAGATAAAACATTTGACCCCATTATTTCCTCTTCTAATAGAACATATTTAAATGGCAGACTAGAAAATAGTTACTTATTTTCAAGTAATAAAAATTCATTAGAAATTGAGGTTATTAATAAGTTTGGAAAAATTGAAACAAAGTCTATAAAGTTGTATGAAAAATATACCTCAGATAATTTTGAAACATTATATAATAATAAAAAAGATCATTGGAAAAAAATAAAGCCTACTATTACTTACATAAATTTAGATAACATTACAAGCAAAGAATTAAGTATTGCTTTTACAAAAGCTCATAATGATAAGGGAATAATTTTGGACTTAAGAAATTATCCTAAAAATATTACAAATTCAGATTTGGCAAAATACTTATATCCTGAAAGAAAGTTATTTGTTGATGTTTTATTCCCTGTGAAAAATAATCCATCATTAGGCGAACTTAATGGCAATACACCCCTCAAGATTATATTAGATCCATTTAAAGCAGGAAGTAAAAATTCAAATTATTATAAAGGTAAAGTTTTACTACTAGTAAATAGTAAAACAGGAAGTAAAGCAGAATATTTAGGCATGTTAATACAACAATCTCCAAATTGTATTACTATAGGAGAACAAACTGCTGGTGCTGTCATGAATATTTCATCTTCAATATTACCAGACAATCAACAGTTTTATTTTACAGGTCTTGGAGCATTTTATCCTAATGGAACAGGATTGCAAAGGCAAGGTCTAAAAATAGATTATGAAATTAAAGGTAGCGTTTCAAATTTTGACACAGAATTATATATTAACGAAGCTGTAAAAATTATAGAAAATTAAGTTTAAAAAATATGATCTTCTTGTAAATACTTATCCAATAATCATCCATTTAAAAAAAGAATTATGAAAACAAAAAAAATAAATTTAGCAATCATTACACTTTTACTTTTCATTTTTTCGAATTGCAAAAATGAACAAAAAAGTAATCATTTTGAAATAAACGCAATTATCAAAGGAGTTAAAGAAAACTCAAAAGTTGTATTACTTAACTATGATGAAAAAAAAGTAATTGATTCTACAATTATCAAAAATGGAAAATTTTATTTTAAGGGAAATATAGAATTCCCTTATGAAGCTGCTATTTCAATTGATGATGAATGGTTAATGATACCATTTTGGGTTGAACAAGGAGAAATTTCCATTAGTACTGATAAGCAAACTTTAAAAAAATCTAATTTAGGATATCATGAAATTATAAAAGGAGGTGTAATTAATGATATGAATCTGAAATTCAATAAATATATTGAGCCTTCACAGAATAAAAAGGGATTGAAATATAAGGAAATGAAAGAAGGTGTCATTTCAGAAAAAGAATTTCAAAATCAAATTGACACCATATTCAAAAATGTGAATGCTTTTTTTAAGAATGATTCAAATGCAAATAATTATTTTTCTTTATCTCAAATGATTAATTATAGAGAAGGAATACCTAAAAAGGATTTGAAAATTTATTATAATAAATTATCCAAAAAACTTAAAGATTCGCCAAAAGGAAAAGCATTACATGATTATTTTACTTATGATGGCGTAAAAGTTGGTGAAATTGCTCCTGAGATTATTGCTAAAAATGTAAAGGGAGATGAAGTCAACTTAAAAGATTTCAGAGGAAATTATGTATTATTAGATTTTTGGGCTTCTTGGTGCATGCCATGTATAAAAGAAATGAAAACAACTTTGCCACTTTTAAAAAATAAATACAAATCTGATAATTTTAAAATCATCAGTTTTTCATTTGATGTTGATAAAAAATCTTGGTTAAAATCAAGTACTGATTTGAACATTGATTGGATTAATATTTCCGACAATAAAAGGTTATCAACAAGTATAGTTGCTTTCAAATATGGAGTTAGCGAAATTCCCTCAAATTTTTTGATTAGCCCTGAAGGAATTGTGTTAAAAAGATTTAAATATGAAGAGGATTTATTAGTGGAAATTGAGAAATTGATGAAGTGATTGTTATTTAATTTTTTTAGATTTTTTTAAATCAGAAAAAATACCTTTGTAAAAACTTTCTGAAAATGAAAAAATCATTTTTTTTACTGCTTTTACTATTAATATTTTCTTGTGCAACAAAGAGAAACTTCACTCTAAGCTACATAGATGAATACATCATTCCAGATTCGTTACAATTTCAAAATCAAACAATTGGAGGTATATCAGGAATTGATGTTGTGAATAATGATTTCTATTTTGTGATTGACGATTCCAATAATCCAAGAATTGTAAGTGCTAAAATCGACATTAAAAATGATAGATTTCAATCTGTTGATTTTAAAAAAGTAATCTTTTTAAATAATGCTACAAATACTTTTTTTAAAGAAAATGTACTCGATTTAGAATCCATTTTTGTAGATGAAAAAACAAACGAAATTCATTTGGTAAGTGAGGGTGAAATTAACAAGAAAAAGCCACCAACAATTTTTAAAATCGATGCAAATGGCAATTTTATTTATCAATATCAATTGCCAAAAACATTCTCAAAAATTGAAAATTTTAAACACAATGGTGTTTTTGAATCTTCGTGTAAAAGTATTGATAATCAAGGTTTTTGGGTTGGAGTAGAAGCGCCATTGGTTGCAGATGGTGAAGAACCAAATGGTTCTGAAACTTCTTCTCCAATCAGAATTACTTATTTCGATTTTCAAACCAAACAAGCTACCAAACAATTTGCCTATCAATTAGAAAGAATTCCAAAACCTTACAAAGGAAATGTAAATGTAACAGGAGTAACTGCCTTGCTTGAAATTGAAAGAAATCATTTTTTAATTGTAGAAAGAGCCTATCAAAATAATTATGGAAGTTATGGAAATACGATTCGTATTTTTGAAGCGTTTGTAGATAAAAATACCACTGATATTTTGAACATTGAATCCTTAAAAAAATCGCCATTTACGCCTTTAAAAAAAAGGCTGTTATTTGATTTTGATACCGTAAAACAGTTTTTAACTGACGGAATTATTGATAATATTGAGGGAATTTCATTGGGTCCCAAATTAAAAAACGGAAATCAATCCTTGATTTTAGTGGCTGATGATAATTTTCAATTGTATGGAAAACAACTAAATCAATTGATTTTATTGGAAATAAAAACAAATAAATAGTATTTTTACAAACTCAATTTTAAAAATTCAACGTCATTTTAGCAATTAAAAAAGCCTTTTTAAAAAAGAAGTTCTTTAAACTTCTTGCAGACAAAGAAAATACAAGAGTGGTTTCTGACAAAGAAATCGTTTCTGTTGGTGTAATTGCATCCCAAAAAATTTCTAATTTCATACAAATCGAAGAAGAAATAAAAAAAACATTGGGATTTGAAAATGTGAAAGTGGTTACTTTTTTAGATTATGATAAAAAAAATCACCACGCACAATTTTATTATTCTGACAAAGATGTGGATTGGAGTGGCGCTTTTCAACAAACAGCTTTACGAGATTTTTTAAACGAACCTTTAGATTTATTAATTGGATATTTCAACACCAACAATGTGTTTTTAGAAATGGCAGTTTTAAAATCAAAAGCAACATTTAAAGTAGGATTTTCAGAGGTAAATCAGCAATTGTATGATATGGAAATTGCTGAAATTCCTAGTAAAATTGATAATTTTTTAAATGAATTGAAAAAGTATTTGGTCATTTTAAAGAAAATGAAAAATTAAACGACAACGAAAAAGTTGTGTATTCTTTTTACGAACTTCTTTTTTGACGATTTGATTCACTTTTAAATCGTAATTTTGTCCATCAAATTTAAACAGAATGCAACAATTTATTGGAATGGGTGTAGCTTTGGTAACGCCTTTCAAAGATGATTTTACTGTGGATGTTGACGCGCTTACAAAATTAGTGAACTTCAATATCGAAAATGGCACTAACTATTTGGTTGTCAATGGTACAACTGGCGAAAGTGCTACCATTTCTAAAGAAGAAAAAGAGTTGATTATTGATGTAATTGTCAAAGCCAATAACAAACGTTTGCCATTGGTTTTAGGAGTTGGAGGAAATAATACGTTGGAAGTTGTAAAAGAATTAAAAACCAGAGATTTATCACAATTTGACGGAATTTTATCAGTAGCACCTTATTACAGCAAACCAACTCAAGAAGGCTTTTATCAACATTACAAAGCGATTGCAGAAGCTACAGAAAAACCAATCATTTTATACAACGTTCCTGGAAGAACAGCCAGAAATATGGAGCCAAGTACTACTTTACGTTTGGCAAAAGATTTCAAAAATATTGTTGCTGTCAAAGAAGCAGGCAACAATCAACAACAATATTACACACTTTTAAAAGACAAACCTGCTGATTTTTTAATCATTTCTGGTGATGATGATTTGGCTTTGGGTGTAACTTTAGCTGGTGGTTCAGGAGTAATTTCTGTGATTGGACAAGCGTTTCCAAAAGAATTTTCGGACATGATTCGATTAGGTTTGGAAGGAAAAAACAAAGAAGCCTATAAAATTCATTATAAATTGATGGATATTATCAATCTTATTTTTGAAGAAAATAATCCAGCAGGAATCAAAGTATTGTTATCTCAATTCAATATTTGTTCAAACAAAGTTCGTTTGCCTTTAGTTTCAGCAAGTGAAAATTTACATCACAAAATCAAGAATTTCATTTCGAATTTTTAGATTTTTATACACATAACTTTTTTTAGATTTTAAAACCAAGAGTTCATGAATTTATTGATTAGATAAAATCGTGAACTTTTGTTTTTTTTCATTTCTTAATTATCAAAAACAGTTCAGTTCTTTCAATTTTACCGATTTTTTAAGAGATTTCCTTCTATAAAAATTGTATTTTTGTTTTTCGTTAAAATTACAAAATTCAAATTATGTTATCACCAGTTATTGAAGAAGCTTTAAATAATCAAATTACCGTTGAAGCACAATCATCACAAATATATTTAGCTATGGCTTCTTGGGCAGAAGTTCTTGGTTTTGAAGGCGTTGCTCAGTTTATGTATGCACATTCAGATGAAGAAAGAATGCACATGTTAAAGTTGGTAAAATTCATCAACGAAAGAGGGGGGCATGCAAAAATATCTGCTTTAGAGGCGCCTCCAACACAATTTGGTTCTTTTAAAGAAATGTTTCAAGAATTGTTCAATCACGAAGTAAAAGTATCAGCGTGTATCAATGATTTGGTTGATATTTGTTTGACTGAAAAAGATTACGCAACTCATAATTTCTTACAGTGGTATGTATCAGAACAAATTGAAGAAGAAGCACTTGCCAGAAATATTTTAGATAAAATTAAATTGATTGGCGATGATAAAGGAGGTTTTTATTTGTTTGACAATGATATCAAATTATTAATAACAGCAGCAAATAAAGCTTAAATTTTACCGTTATTATTGAAGATGTAAACGTTTTTATATTCGATTTTTATCTGTAAAATATCATTTTACTAATCCATATTTAATTCCTAATTTTGCCGAATGCAAAAAATTAAAAATTTAGCGTATTTACTAGCAATCAGCCTTTTGTTATTCTCTTGTGGAGAATACCAAAAAGTGTTGAATAAAGGTACTGTTGAAGACCAGTATAAAATGGCAGTAAAAATGTACGAATCTCAAAAGTTTGGGAAAGCCATTCGTTTGTTCGAAAAAGTAACACCTGCATACAGAGGAAAACCACAAATGGAAAGAATCCAGTTTATGGTTGCTCAATCGAATTTTAACGAAAAAAATTACCAAACTGCAGGATATTATTTTGACCGTTTTGCAAAGAACTATCCAAAAAGTTCAAAATTAGAAGAAGCATCTTTTGCTTCAGCGTTGAGTTATAAGTTAGCTTCACCAGAATTTAGTAAAGATCCAACAGATACAAATAAGGCATTAGAAGCTTTTCAGACTTTTATCAATGCATTTCCAGATTCTGACAAACTAGAAGAGGCAAACAAGCATTACAAAGAGTTGCGTTATAAATTGCAGAAAAAATACTTTGAAATTGCAAAAACCTATTATACAACTGCAGATTATGATATGAGAAATTACAAGGCTGCAATTCAAGCTTTTGATAATTTGTTAGAAGATTACTTAGGTTCAGAATTCAAAGAAGAAGCGTTGTATTACCGATTAAAAGCAGCACATGATTTTACTTTTAAAAGTTACGACAGAAGAAAACCAGAGCGTATCAAAGATGCAATGGAAGCTTATGATAAATTAATCAGAAATTATCCAGATACAAAGTATAAAACGGAAGTGGATAAAATGGTTACAAGATTGCAAAATGAAAAAGTAAGAATAGATGATCTTATCGAAAAATCAAAAGAATTAGAAGATTCAAAATAAAAATAGTAAAATGGATTATAAAGATACAAAAGCTGCAATAAGTACAGTAACTTATGACAGAAACGAAGTTGAAGCGCCTACTAAAAATATTTACCAAGCGATTTCAATCATTGCCAAAAGAGCTGAGCAAATCAATTCTGATTTAAAAATTGAATTGGTTGATAAGTTAGATGAGTTTGCAACTTATAATGATAGCTTAGAAGAAGTTTTTGAAAATAAAGAGCAAATAGAAGTTTCTAAATATTATGAGCGTTTACCAAAACCAACTGCATTAGCTGTTGAAGAATGGTTAAAAGGAAAAGTTTATTTTAGAACTCCAGATTCGGAATAATGTCTGTTTTAAGCGGAAAAAAAATTCTTTTAGGCATTACTGCTGGAATTGCCGCTTATAAATCAGCAAACTTAGTTCGATTATTTATAAAATTAGGCGCAGAAGTCAAAGTTATTATGACTCCTGCGTCTAAAGATTTTATAACACCTCTTACACTTTCTACACTTTCCAAAAATCCTGTTCATTCTGAATTTTACGATACAGAAAACGACAACGAACTTTGGAACAATCATGTTGACTTGGGTTTATGGGCAGATTATCTAGTAATCGCTCCTGCAACTGCAAATACCTTGTCAAAAATGGCACATGGCACTTGCGATAATTTGGTATTGGCAACTTATTTGTCAGCAAAATGCCCAGTGTATTTTGCACCAGCAATGGATTTAGACATGTATAAACATTCATCAACCAAAGAAAATCTTCAAAAATTACAAAGTTTTGGCGATAGGATGATTCCTGCAACTTCAGGAGAATTGGCTAGTGGTTTAGTTGGTGAAGGAAGAATGGCTGAACCTGAGGATATTGTTGCTTTCATTGAAAATGATATATTGTCAACATTGTCTTTGCGTGGAAAAAAAGTACTAATTACTGCAGGTCCAACTTATGAAGCGATTGATCCTGTGCGTTTTATTGGAAATCATTCTTCGGGTAAAATGGGTTTTGAAATTGCCAAAGAAGCAGCAAATTTAGGCGCAGAAGTTTTTTTGATTTCAGGACCATCTAATGAAAAAATCAATCACTCTTTGGTTCATAGAATTGACGTGATTTCTGCAGAAGATATGTATCAAGCAGCTCATAAATATTTTGATACAGTTGATATTGCAATTTTATCAGCAGCAGTAGCAGATTACAAACCAAAAAATGTTGCAACTCAAAAAATAAAAAAGACGGATGCTTCGTTAACTATTGAGTTAGCACCAACCAAAGATATTTTAGCTTCTTTAGGAAAAATTAAAAATCAGCAATTTTTAGTTGGTTTTGCTTTAGAAACGGAGAATGAATTTGAAAATGCAAAAGCAAAATTACAACGTAAAAATTTAGACATGATTGTTTTAAATTCTTTGCAAGATAAAGGCGCAGGTTTTGCTACTAACACAAATAAAATTACTATTATTGATAAAAATTTGAACAGTACTGATTTCGATTTGAAATCAAAAACAGCTGTTGCCAAAGATATTATCACTAAAATTATACAAAAATTAGATGCGTAAACTTGTAATTTTTATTTTCTTTTTAGGCTGTTTCAATTTAGTTTCACAAGAAGTAAATTGTTTGGTAAAAATCAATTATGAACAGATTGGAGGTTCAAATAGACAAATTTTTCAAACTTTAGAAAAAGCGTTGACAGAGTTTATCAACCAAACAAAATGGACAAATAGAGTTGTAAAACCCGAAGAACGAGTTGATTGTGCTATCAATATCATCATCACAACTAGAGAAGACAATACGTTTACAGGTACTTTACAAATTCAATCTTCAAGACCCGTTTTTGGCTCAACATATGCAACACCTTTGTTAAATATCAAAGACAACGATTTTACTTTTCGTTACAACGAATTTGATCCGTTAATTTACAATCGAAATTCTTTTGATAGCAATTTGGTTTCTACCATCGTATTTTATGTGTATACAATTTTAGGTGTTGATGCAGATTCTTTTTCAAAATATGGAGGAGAATTTGAGTTGAAAGAAGCACAAAATGCCATGTTACAAGCACAACAAAGTGGTATTGCAGCTTGGCAAAATGTGGTTGGAAAACAAAATCGATTTTTATTGATTGACGATTTATTATCTCCGAATTTAAAAACATTCAGAGATGTGATGTACGAATATCATATCAAAGGCATGGATAATTTTGCTGCTAATAAAGAATTTGCAAAGCAAACCATTGAAGATAGTGTTTTAAAAATGGAAACTTTGTTCAATAAAACTGTTGGAAATTATCTAATCAGAGTTTTTTTTGATGCCAAAGCTGATGAAATAGTAAACATATATGCAGATGGACCTAAAACCAGAAATGCAGCTAGGTTAGTTACTTCACTCAGAAAAATTTCTCCAACAAATAGTTCTAAATGGCGAAAATTAGAGTAAGATTTTACTACTATCAATGAAAAGAATTTGTTAATTTTATTCTTTAAAATTTACGAATTTTGCTCACACACTTATCCATCAATAACTACGCTTTAATCAATCAATTAGATATTGATTTTTCTTCGGGTTTGTCTATCATTACTGGTGAAACTGGTGCTGGAAAATCCATTTTGTTGGGTGCTTTAGGATTGGTTTTAGGAAACAGAGCTGATTTATCATCCTTAAAAGATACATCCAAAAAGTGTGTTGTTGAAGCAAAATTAGACATCACAAACTACAACTTATACGAATTTTTTGAAGCTGCAGAGTTGGATTATGAAAATCTGACGATCATCAGAAGAGAAATTTTACCTTCAGGAAAATCAAGAGCTTTTGTGAATGATACTCCTGTAAATTTGATGGTTTTAAATGACCTAAAATCGCAACTGATTGATGTGCATTCGCAACATCAAACCCTGCAATTGTCTGATACCAATTTTCAGTTTTCAGTGATTGATGCTTTGGCTAAAAACCACGAAAATATTGACTTGTATGCTAAAGAGTTGCAAACACTTTCTAAACTGAAAAAAGACTTAGAAAACTTAGAGAAAAATCAACAAGAAGCAACCAAGCAATATGAGTATAATTTATTCTTATTCAATGAATTAGAAAAAGCCAAATTGCAAATTGACGAGCAACAAGACTTGGAAGAAAAATTGGAAAAGTTGAATAATATCGAAGATATCAAGCTCAATTTGTCTGAAGTGTTGGCAATTTCTATCAATGATGAAATTGGGATTCAAAATTTGGTATTTATTTTAGAAAATCGTTTGTCGAAAATTGCTCCTTTTTCCAAAGAATATCAAGAATTATTTACCAGAATCAACAGTTTAAAGATTGAATTGGATGATATTGTTACAGAATTGGAAAATGCCAACGAGCAAGTTGAATTTGATCCTTTAGAAGCTGAACAAATCAATGATAGATTGCAACTGATTTACAATCTTCAAAAAAAACATGCCGTAAATTCTATTGCTGAATTATTAGAAGTGCTTGATGAATTGTCAGAAAAAGTAAGTCAAGTTGAAAATGCAGACGAGTTTATCAAACAAAAGAAGAAAGAAATTCAAGAAGTTTCCTCAAAACTAGATGCAATTGCAGCAATTATTTCTAAAGCAAGAACAACTGTAATTCCTGATTTACAAAAAAGTTTAGAAGAATTATTAGCTGATTTAGGAATGCAAAATGCACGTTTTTCAATCAAAATCACACCAACTAAAAATTATTTTTTCAATGGAAAAGATGAGTTAGATTTTTTATTTTCTGCTAATAAAGGGGGCAATTTTGGGGAATTGAAAAAAGTTGCTTCAGGTGGAGAATTGTCAAGAATCATGCTTTCAATCAAAAAAATATTATCAGAAAATACCCAATTGCCAACCATTATTTTTGATGAAATTGACACAGGCGTTTCTGGTGAAGTTTCTAATAAAATTGCAGCAATTATGCAATTGATGAGTCAACATATGCAAGTAATTACCATTACACATTTGCCTCAAATAGCATCCAAAGGAACACAACATTACAAGGTTTTCAAGGAAGAAATTGATGGAGAAACAACCACGCAATTAAAAAAATTAGCTTCAGAAGAACGTGTCAAAGAAATTGCAGAAATGTTGAGTGGAAAAGAGTTATCGGAATCAGCCATTATTCATGCAAAAGAATTATTAAATTAAAGTTTATATTTGCAAAATAGTTTAAAGTTCAAAATTTAAAATTCAAAGTTATAAGTTTAAAGTCTAAAGACTAAAATCAACAACAAAAAACTAACAATATGTACAATTTATTAAAAGGAAAAAAAGGAATCATTTTTGGGGCATTGAACGAGCATTCAATTGCTTGGAAAGTAGCAGAAAGAGCACATGAAGAAGGAGCACAATTTGTGCTAACAAACGCGCCAATTGCAATGAGAATGGGAGAATTGAATGGTTTGGCTGCAAAAACAGGTTCTCAAATTATTCCTGCTGATGCAACTTCTATGGAAGATTTAACCAATTTGGTAGAGAAATCTATGGAAATTTTAGGTGGAAAATTAGACTTTGTGTTGCATTCAATTGGGATGTCTGTAAACGTTCGTAAAGGCAAACATTACACAGATCCTAGCTACGATTTCACTACAAAAGGTTGGGATGTTTCTGCGGTTTCTTTTCACAAAACAATGAACGTTTTATACAATAAACAAGCCATGAATGATTGGGGAAGTATTGTAGCATTGACGTATATGGCTGCTCAAAGAGTGTTTCCAGATTACAATGACATGGCTGATAATAAAGCATATTTAGAAAGTATTGCTCGTAGTTTTGGGTACTTTTTTGGACGTGATCATAAGGTTCGTGTCAACACAATTTCGCAATCTCCAACTCCAACAACAGCTGGAAGTGGCGTAAAAGGTTTTGACGGATTTTTAGCTTACGCTGATCAAATGAGTCCATTAGGAAATGCAACTGCTTTAGAATGTGCAGATTACACATTGACATTGTTCTCTGATTTAACGAAAAAAGTAACCTTACAAAATTTATTTCATGATGGTGGATTCTCAAATATGGGAGTTAGTGATGCTGTAATGAGTAAATTTGTAGATGAAAAATAATTTTTTTTAGGAAGCTATTTCCTGCTTTCGCTACTCGCTTTTTTTGTACCAAAAAAGAGCTCAAACAAACCGCTCAATCAGGGCTAAGCTGGTTTGCCAACCCTAGGAAAACGCTAAATTTAAAAGTAAATCAAAGTTGAAAGGCATTCATTGTTTTTCAACTTTTTTATTTCTTATTTTTGAACCCAATTACAAAGAATAATTTTCCTTTGAAACTCAATTTCTCTATCATCATTCCTGTATATAATCGTCCAAACGAAATTGACGAATTGCTAGAGAGTCTATCAAAACAAGATTTTCATGAAGATTTTGAAGTGTTGATTATTGAAGATGGTTCCTCAGAAAAGTGTGATGTTGTTGTTGAGAAATATCAAGAAGATTTAAATATTCGTTATTTTTTCAAAGAAAATTCAGGTGCTGGAAATTCTCGCAATTTTGGTATGCAAGAAGCTTTTGGAAATTATTTTATCATTTTAGATTCGGATGTGATTCTTCCAAATCACTATCTATCAGCAGTTAAAAATCAATTGGAAATAAGCTTTACAGATGCTTTTGGAGGTCCAGATGCAGCACACAAAAGTTTTACATTGCTGCAAAAAGCCATCAATTATTCCATGACTTCTCTGTTAACAACAGGTGGAATTCGTGGAAAGAAAAATGCTGTGGGTACTTTTCAACCTCGAAGTTTTAATATGGGAATTTCTAAAATTGCTTTTGAAAAGACACAGGGTTTTTCAGCAATGAAAATCGCAGAAGATATTGATTTAACGTTTAGATTGTGGCAACATGGTTTTAAAACTCAGTTAATTGAAGCAGCTTTTGTCTATCATAAAAGACGAACTTCACTGCAACAATTTTTCAATCAAACCTTTCAATTCGGAAAAGCAAGACCATTTTTGAATCAAAAATATCCGAAAAGTGCAAAGTTAACTTATTGGTTTCCAAGTATTTTTATTATTGGTTTTGATATTAGCATCTTTTTATTAATTTTTGGTTTTCCTGAATTAATGTTGATTTATGCCTTTTATTTCTTACTCATTTTTTTAGATTCTCTTTTCCAAAATAAAAATCTGAAAGTTGCTTTTGTAAGTATCATAACAACTTTTACCCAATTTTATGGCTATGGTTTGGGTTTCTTAAAATCACAGTTAACATGATGTAAATCATTGGTGTATCGTAAATTTATTAGAATCAATATTACATCAGTTATACTAATAATTTTATATTTTTACTGATGATTAAATTGTAAAGTCTCAAAATTATTTTTCTAAAATACACTTTCAATAAGCATGTCAAAATCATTACTTTCTTTGCTCTTTGTGTTGGTATTTTACTCTCAAATTGTTAGCGCTCAAAAGATTTTTAAGCATATTGAAACAGTTTCAGGGTTTGGAGATTTAGCAGAAAACAATGGAGTTTCTGTAGCTGATTTTGATGGAGATTTTGATCTTGATATTTTGGTGGTTTCGATTTGGAAAGATGAAATTGGAAAAGACAAAACACATAGCAAACTTTATAGAAACAATAATGATGGAACATTTACGGATGTAACTGAAGGATCAGGATTAGAAAATTTACTTGAATTTTCGGAACTAGATGCTTCTTACAATAATTTTTTAGGATTAAAAGGATTCAAATTTGGAGCTTATTGGGGAGATTATAATAATGATGGTTTTCCAGATATTTTTTTCACTCACCTAACAAAAGTGCAACTTTTTAAAAATCTTGGCAATGGAACTTTTAAAGACGTAACAAATGAAGCAGGAATTCTTGGTAAAAATAACTGTAATAATACTGGAGCAGTTTGGTTTGATTACAACAAAGATTCTTTTTTAGACCTTTACATTGTTGATTGGAAAGGCTGTAAATCAAATACTTTATACAAAAATAATGGTAATGGAACCTTTGTAAATGTTACCCAAAGTGTTTCAATAAATTCAGCCATAGGATTGCCAGGATATAATCCTTTTCCTTTTGATTTTAATAAAGATGGATGGATGGATTTATATCTTACCAATGATTTTAGAGAACCTAATCAACTTTTTATCAATAATAATGGAACTTCTTTTACTGAACGAGCCAATTTTTTCAAAGCTGATATGAGGTTTAATGATATGGGAATTGCTATAAGTGATTACAATAAAGATGGATATTTTGACTTTTTTATTTCAACAATTGCAAATAATTCTCTTTTAACAGGCAAATCTGATGGCACTTTTGATGAAAATGCCTCTCAAATGTTGGTAAAAAGAACAGGTTGGTCTTGGGGAACTAAATTCGGAGATTTTGATTTGGATGGTGATGAAGATTTAATCGTTGTAAATGGTTTTCAAAATGCGATTGTTGATGAAGAGGTAAACTTTTATTTTGAAAATAAATTCAATAACGGAATTTCATCTTTTTCAAATACAAATGATCAAGGTTTAGGAGAGCTGTCTGTAAGCGTTGAAGTAGTAGATTTTGATTTTGATCATGATGGAGATTTAGATGTGTTTATATCCAATTCTCAACACAACTCCTATTTCTACGAAAATACCATCATCAATACTTTTGGTTCGCAAAATAATAACTGGTTTCAACTTTCCTTACAAGGAACAATTTCCAATAGAGATGCAATTGGCACCAAAATTACAGTGCAAACAGATAAAGACAAATTGATAAGATTTTATACAGGTGTCGGATTTTTAGGGCAAAATTTAAAACCTGTTCATTTTGGTTTAGCAGATGCTACAACAATTTTAGAACTCAAAATTGAATGGCCTTCAGGTCATGTTGATGTTTATAAAGATTTAGAAATCAATACTTTTGCAAAAGCTATTGAAAATTCATCTTATCAAAAATTAGCCATAAGTCCTGCAACAAAAAGGGTAGGATGTACTGATCCAAATTCCTGTAATTTTAATCCAAATGCAACAGTTAGTGACGGATCGTGTACATATGCTCAAGTAAGTGAAATTATTACAGGTCCTCAAAAAGTGAGTTATTTTAGTATTACTAATTATGCGTATAATTTAAATGATGGTGATTCAATTCAATGGAGAGTTGAAGGTGGAGAAATTATCTCAGGTGAGGGAACTCCAAATATTTCTGTAAAATGGGATTTTGCCACACAAGGAAAAATAACCATTGTGGTTACTACAAGCCAATGTAAAAGCAAAGAAATTTCAAAATTAATCAATCTTAGTGTACAAAATATTGCTGAAAACAAATCCATAGCACGAATTTGGAATGAAGCTCTTTTAGAAGCAATTCGAGGCGATTTTGCAAGACCAACAATCCATGCAAGAAATCTATTTCATACAAGTATTGCCATGTACGATGCTTGGGCAATATACAGTAATAATGCGTTACCATATCTTATGGGCAACAACATAAATAATTTTACAAGTACTTTATCCAGTTTTGTTCCACAAGAAGAGATAGAATTATCCCGAAAAAAAGCCATTAGTTATGCTGCTTACCGTTTATTATCCTATAGATTTAAAAACTCACCAAATGCAACATCAACTTTAGCAAAGTTTGATATTTTGATGAATCAATTAGGGTTTGATTCCGCTTTTACAAGTACGAATTATGAAAATGGAGATGCAAGGGCTTTAGGAAATTATATAGCAAAAACAATTATTGATTATGGAAATTTAGATGGTGCAAGAGAACAATTTGGATATGATAATGCACATTACGCTCCTGTAAACATTGCATTAGCCCCAGAGATTCCAGGAAATCCTACATTAAGCAATCCAAACAGATGGCAATCACTCAGTTTAGATACTTTTATTGATCAAAGTGGCAACGTCATTGAAGGTGAAGATATTGATTTTTTAAGTCCTGAATGGGGAAATGTTTGGACTTTCGCCATGAAAGATTCTCATAAAAAAACCTATCAAAGAAATGGGTTTGATTATCATGTGTATCATGATCCTTCTTCACCTCCTTTTTTAGATTCTCCTGATCAATCTTTATCAGACGCCTATAAAAAAGGCTTTGCACAAGTGGCTATTTGGGCCAGCCATTTAGATTCTTCAGATGGAGTTTTATGGGATATTTCTCCTAAATCAATTGGGAATATTTCTAAAGATGTTTTGCCAACTTCATTTACTGAATATTCCAATTTTTACAAGTTTTTAGAAGGTGGAGATATTGGAAAAGGGCATTCTGTAAATCCAATTACCAAAGAATCGTATCAACCTCAAATTGTTCCAAGAGGAGATTATACCAGAGTTTTAGCGGAATTTTGGGCAGATGGACCTCACTCAGAAACACCACCTGGACATTGGTTTACAATTTTAAATTATGTTAATGATCATTCATTATTTGAGAAAAAACTTGCAGGAGAAGGAGAGGCTTTAAATCATTTAGAATGGGACGTAAAATCTTATTTTATATTAGGAGGAGCCATGCATGATGCTGCTGTGGCAGCTTGGAGTATCAAAGGTTGGTATGATTATATCAGACCAATTTCTGCCATTCGTTATTTGGCTGATTTAGGTCAAAGTTCAGATACCTCTTTGCCTAACTATCATCCAAATGGAATACTTTTAGAACCTGGATATATTGAATTGGTAAATGAAAATGATCCTTTAGCCATTAGAAATCCTGAGAATGTTGGAAAAATAAAATTATTTACTTGGCGAGGTCACAAAGCAATTGGAGATACCAATACAGATCAAGCAGGAGTTGGTTGGATTCTTGCCGAAAACTGGTGGCCTTATCAAAGACCTAGTTTTGTAACACCTCCATTTGCAGGATTTGTTTCAGGGCATTCAACCTTTTCTAGAGCAGCTGCTGAGGTAATGACATTGCTTACTGGTGATGCTTTTTTTCCAGGTGGAATAGGGGAGTTTAAAGCTAAAAAAAATGAATTTTTAGTCTTTGAAGAAGGACCTTCAGTTGATGTAACTTTACAATGGGCAACTTATAGAGATGCTTCAGATCAATGTAGTTTGTCTAGAATTTGGGGAGGAATTCACCCTCCTGCAGATGATATTCCAGGAAGATTGATTGGTGTAAAAGTAGGCGTAGAGGCTTTTAATTATGCAGTTCCATACTTTACAAAAAAAGCATCACTCTCTTCAGAAGTAGAAAATAATATTCAAAATAGAAGTATTATTTTCCCAAATCCAGTTGTCAAATCCAATGAAATCGTTGTTACAAATACAACAATGGAAGATACTTTCTCCTTGTATGATATCAATGGGAGAATAATTCAAATTCAACAATATTTTGCTCAAAGCTTACAAAGAACGATTCTTAAATTTCAATCGCTTGCTGCTGGAATTTATGTATTAAAAAACACAAATGGAACTTCTTGGAGGTTGATTATTCAATAAATCAACTCATTCTTGAATGGATTGTAAGCTCTTTATGGATAGTTGTTGTAAATTAGTTGAATTACTTTTAAAGTGAATGGTTTTAGAAGTATTGGGTAATAAATCAAAAAAATTATCTGAAAAATGCCCTTTTTCTGATGTAAATAAAAATACATCTTTTTGCAAAACATTACTTTTTAACGTAATTGAAAAGCCGTTTTTTGTTTTTGAAATAGTTCGTTCAATTGGCTCTTTTGGTAACATTAAATCTTTTGGTTTTGCGAAATAAAAGAAGGATGATGAGTTATTAAATGTAACTGAAAGGAAATGTTTTGTATGATCAACATCTGTTTTTAACAATTGATAAACTCGCTGACTAGCATCAGCTTTTACAGTAATTCTTGATGTATCTGACCAAATTTCTTTCCCGAAAAAGTCCATGATTTTTATTTGTAAAGTTCCTTTTGTTTCTAATAAAAGATCGTTTACGATATAAATTTCATATCCATTTTTTGATTTTACAGTTGAAATTAACACATTTTCAAAAGCTTTTTTTGCTTTGTATTGCAATGCTTTCCAATTGCCAAAATAATCAATACTTGACCATGAAATAGCTGGCCAACAATCATTTAACTGCCAATATAATGTTCCCATATTGTAAGGTTTTGCTCTTCTTTGAGCTTCAATTCCCATTACAATTCCTTTTGCTTGCAACAACTGACTTACATAAACGTAATCTTCATCAGAAGTCGGAATTTTATAATCACGCTTCATGTATTTTTCTATCAATTCAAAACCTTTTGGATGTTTTTGATGTGATTTTATTGCGTTAGTTTTTAAATCAATTTCATCTTTTTGATTGATATATTTTACAGTTTCAAAGCTTGGAAAAGATTGAAAACCAAATTCACTCATGAATCTTGGAACTTTTTCTTGCAAGTGTTCAAATGGATATTCATCATGCCAAATCCACCAGTCATGTGCATCACCTTCTGAGATGTATTTTGGATTTCCTCTGCCATATTTTGGCGATGTTTCCCAATAATCAGTATTGCTATTTTTTGCAACAATGGATGGTAAAATAGAATCAAAAAGCATCAAATAATTATCCCAAATTTCTTGCTTTTCTTTTTCACCTCTATTTTCTTGCCATCCCCAACGTTTCCAAGCTTCAGAATTTTCGTTATTTCCACACCACAAAGCAATTGATGTATGATTTCGCAATCTTTTTACTTGATATTCAGCTTCCTCTGAAACATTTTGCAAAAAAGTTGCATCTCCAGGATACATGGCACAAGCAAACATAAAATCTTGCCAAACTAAAATGCCTTTTTCATCACACAAATCATAAAAAATGTCGTTTTCATAAATGCCTCCTCCCCAAACGCGCAGCATATTCATGTTGGATGTTACAACATGCGAAAGTAATTTTTCATATTTTTCGTTGGTTACTTTATCCTGAAAACTATGCATTGGAATTAAATTTGCACCTTTTGCATAGACTGGTTTTCCATTCAATTCAAAATAAAAAGATTGACCAATAGTATCTCTTTCAGCAATTAATTTAATAGTTCTGATGCCTTTTTTGATGATTTTTTGATCTAATAATTTGTTTTTTCGAAACAATTTAAAATCAAATCGATATAAATAAGGTTTTCCTAAATTGTGAGTCCACCAAAGTGTAGGATTATCAATTTTAATGGGAATTGTAAGTTTGTTTTCTCCTTTTTTAAGGTGAATTCCTGTGAGTATTTTTTCAGAATTAATCCAAGTTTCTAATTCTACAAATTTCTCGATGTTACTTTCAATAATAATATCGGCTGATAAAACCGCTTTTGTTACTGTCAAAGAATCTTGTTTGATATAAATATCAGAGAAGATAACATCATCCCAAGCTTTTATAGAAACCTCTTTCCAAATTCCGTAAGAATTTAAAACTGGTCCCCAATCCCAACCATATTGAAATTGCGCTTTACGCGTATAAACTCTATTTTGTACTGGTAATTTATACCAAATTTCAGCTTCTTTTTTTAGTTCGATATCATTAAAATTTTCAAAAACAACTCGTAAATTATTGGATTCTTTGGCACTTTTTTTAATATCAATAGTATATTTTTTAAAAGCATTGTTAGCTTTTAAAATGATAGAATCATTCAAATAAATGGTTGCATAGGTATCTAAACCCTCAAAATGAAGTTCGATATTCTTTTTTTGTAGTTGTTTTTTGGAAAGTGAAAAAGTGGTTTTGTATTCCCAATTTTTTTTTGAAACCCATTGCACAGAATCTTCATTCGTTTTTATAAATGGATTTGGAATCATTTTTTTTTCTAGTAAATCTGAAAAAATATTACCAGGAACTCTTGCTGACTGCCAATCTAAAGTGTCAACTCCTTTGAATTCCCAATTTGTTGTAATTGCTATTTTTTCAGGTAAATTTTTATTTTCGCAACTTAACATCGCTAAAACTAAGAGAAAAAGTAAAAATTTATGCATTATTGATTGATTTAAGAATCGTTTTAATTGTTTCAATATCTGAGACTGTTTGCGTTGTTTTATCGAAAAAAATACTTTTTTTATCGGTAATTATTTTTGATGCGGAAGTATGAATCTCTTCAAAACCAGCATTTTTAAAAAGTGTCACATTATCTTTATTAATGCCACTTCCTGGTAAAATAATCAATTTATTTTCTGTTATTTTTTTAAGTTCAATTAGTAAATCAATCCCATCTGAAGCTTTTTCTTTGGTTCCTGAAGTTAAGATTCTGTCTACTCCTAAATCTTGTAAAATTTGAACTGTTTTTTTTGGATTGACAACTACATCAAAAGCTCTGTGAAATGTGAATTTAAGTGGTTTTGAAAGGGAAATCAATTGTTTGGTTTTTTCAATATCAATTTCATGATTTTTAGTTAAAACACCAGAGACAATTCCTTGAAAACCTAATTTTTTACATAGTAAAATATCAGTTTTCATTTGTTCAAATTCTGAATTTGAATAGCAAAAATTACCACTTCTAGGTCGAATTAAAACATGCACAGGAATTGAAATTTCTTTCGAGATTTTTTCTAACAATCCAACACTTGGAGTGATGCCACCTACTGATAATTCTGAACAAATTTCGATTCTGTGAGCGCCAGCAATTTGAGCATTGATGGCTGATTCATAAGAGTTTGCGCAAATTTCTAATATCATTATTCAAAAACTATTTCATCAATAAATGTCCAAGCTTTGTTTCCTGCGCCTTGTTTTCCTTCTGGAATAATTCCGTAATTTGGAATGGTTAATTTTATTTTTTTTATTACTTTTTGTTCAAACTTTTCATTAAAATTCACCAACAAATCACGATTATTTTTAAGCACAAAACTTCTTTTTTCTTCATTATCAAACTCAATAGAGATTTCTTTAGGTGCATAAATCCATTGACCATTTCCATTGTGAAAGCGTGTTGAAATCGTATTTATTTCAGTGGGTTTGTTAAATTCGATAGTAATTTCTAAATCTTCACCTGAAAAACCCAACCATTCACGATCTCCAAATCGTTTGTTATTTCCAGAAATTCCGTTTATGAGTGCTTGTTTTCCTCCTGAATTATATGCTTTATGAGGTTCAATATTTAGCGTTATTTTTTGCCCAACTGCTTTGTGCAAATTGATTTTTTGTGCAAAAACAGCCCCTAATTTTTCTTGATTTTCATCAACCACAAATGCTTTTATAGAAGTTGATTTTTCAATAGGAATGGGATTTTTATAAACTAAATTTTCATTTTTTCCATCTAAAGTATACACAATTTTCTTGTCGGTAATTGTCTCTAATTGATAATTCAACCTACCATTTTCATTTTGTAATTTTCCAGAAACTTCATACAAATGATTGGCATAATTTACCTTTAAAACCTTCAATTTTTTATTGAATTGTTCTAAACGTTTTACAAAATTTGTATAATTTTTGGTAGCATCACTCCAAACAACTTCGCTCAAAGCAACCATTCTTGGAAATGCCATGTATTCTACTTTTTCAGGAGTTGATAAATATTCTGTCCAAATATTTCCTTGTGCGCCCAACACATATTTGGCCTCCTCTGCTGTCAATTCATCAGGAATTGGATTGAAATTGTACACTTTTTCCAAAGGTAAAAAACCGCCAATTGCCAAAGGTTCATCCTCATTTTCAGATTGATAATAATCAAAATAACAATGCGAATTTGGAGTTAAAATTACAGTGTGTTTTTGTTTGGCAGCATCAATAGCACCTTGATTTCCTCTCCATGACATCACAGTTGCATTGGGTGCTAAACCACCTTCTAAAATTTCATCCCAACCAATAATTAATTTTCCTTTAAAATTGATGTATTTTTCCATTCGAGTTATAAAATAACTTTGCAATCCATGAGCATCTTTCAATCCTTTTTCTTTGATATTTTTTTGACATTGTACACAATTTTCCCATCGAGTTTTTGGAGCTTCATCTCCACCAATATGAATATATTTTCCTGGAAATAAAGGAATAACTTCATCAATAACATCCTCAAGAAACTCGAAAGTGTTTTCATTTGTACAATAAATATCTTCAAAAACTCCCCATTTTGTGGCAACTTCAACTTGTTTTTTGGTACAGCCTAATTCAGGATAAGCTGCAATTGCTGCTTGTGAATGGCCAGGCATTTCAATTTCTGGAATTACTGTAATTTGCCTTTCAGAGGCATAACTTACAATTTCTTTTATTTGTTTTTGTGTGTAAAATCCGCCATATTTTTTTCCGTCAAATTGTTGTGGTTCATCAGAATAATGACCTATCAAAGTTTCCTTTCTAAAAGCTGCAATTTCTTGCAATTTTGGATATTTTTTAATTTCAATTCTCCAACCTTGATCATCAGTTAAGTGCCAATGAAACGTATTCATTTTCAGCATTGCCATCAAATCCAGGTATTTTTTGATAAAATCAACTGAAAAAAAATGACGAGAAACATCCAAATGCATGCCTCTGTATGCAAATTTTGGCTCATCTTTTATTTCTAAACACTGAATGGCAATGGATTTTGATGTTGTTTTTGAAGGAATTAATTGCAATAAACTTTGCACAGCGTAAAATGCACCTTTGCTTGATTTTGCGCTTATTTTTATTTGATTTTTATTGATTTCTAAATGATATCCTTCTTCATTTTTAATAGTTGAATCGAAATTAAAAACTATTTTTTTTGCATCCTTTTTTGATGATAATCGGATTTTATGAAATTCTTTCAAAGAATTTTTTAAAAAATCAGCAATTTTTGTGAATGATTTTTCACTTTCAATGGAAGAATTTTCATCCAATAAAAAAAATCCATCAGTAATTTTTTGATAAAGTGGTTTGGGAATGATGCTGGGTTCTATTGGTTTTGCATTTTCTGAGGTACATCCAAAGAAAAATAAAAGAATTATAAATTTTAAATAACCGTGAATTTTCATTTTACTATCTTGTGTGCATAAAAGTAACAATCTATTTCCATGAAAATACAATTTTATGCAATTTTAGTTTCGCTATTGCTGTTTTTTTCTTGTAATTCTGGTTCAAAATCAACAATTGCTAAAAAAATCAAAAAACGAATTGATTATGTGAATCCTTTTATAGGGACAGGTGGTCATGGTCACACTTTTCCGGGAGCGACTATGCCTTTTGGAATGATGCAACTTTCTCCTGATACACGTTTGGATGGTTGGGATGGCTGCTCAGGATATCATTATTCTGATAGTGAGATTTATGGTTTTTCACACACACATTTAAGTGGAACTGGCGTTTCTGATTATGGAGATATTTTGTTGATGCCCACTAATAAAATTATTTTTAACAATGGAGCAGATGGAAAAGAAGGTTATAAATCTAAGTTTTCTCACAACAAAGAAATTGCAGAACCTGGTTTTTATAAAGTGCATTTGGATGATACTAATATTGATGTTGCTTTGACAGTTTCCAAAAGAAGTGGCATTCATCAATATCAATTTCCTAAAAATTCAAAACAAATTATCATTCTAGATTTGGAACATCGTGATGAAGTTTTGGATTCTAAAATACTAGTTACAGATGAAAATACCATTCAAGGTTATAGACATTCAAAAGCTTGGGCAACCAATCAACAGTTATTTTATACCATCAAATTTTCGAAAAAAATCAAAAATATTAGCTATTTGAATGAAAAAACGGAAGGAAAATCAGTCAAAGCTGCTTTCGAATTTGATGAAAATGATGGAAATACTATAGAAGTAAAAGTGGGAATTTCTGCGGTTGATATAGATGGTTCAGCGAAAAATTTAGAACAAGAAATAGGAAATAAATCTTTTGATGAAGTAAAAAAAATAGCCCAAGAAACTTGGGAAAAGCAATTGGGAAAAATCGTTGTTGAAGATAAAAACGAAAACAATAAAATCAATTTTTATACGTCTTTATATCATACAATGATTGCTCCGAATTTGTATCAAGATGTAGATGGAAGATACAGAGGAATGGATTTAGAAATTAATCAAACAGCTGATTTTGAATATTATACCGTTTTTTCTTTGTGGGATACTTACAGAGCAGCACATCCTTTATACACCATCATTGAGCAAAAACGAACCAATGATTTTATCAACACTTTTTTAGCAAAATATGATGAAGGTGGCATCATGCCCATTTGGGATTTAGCCGCAAATTACACAGGGTGTATGATTGGTTATCATGCAGTGCCTGTGATTGCAGATGCTTTTTTGAAAGGAATCAAAAATTATGATGCAGAAAAGGCTTTTGAAGCGATGAAACATTCTGCAATGCAAGATAAATTGGGATTGGAATCTTATAAAAAATTCGGATTTATTCCTGTGGAGAAAGAATCAGAATCTGTTTCAAAAACCCTAGAATATGCCTATGATGATTGGACAATTGCGCAAATGGCAAAATCTTTGGGCAAGGAAAATGATTACAAAATCTTTATTGAAAGAGCTCAGAATTATAAAAACGTTTTTGATCCCGAAACGCAATTTATGCGAGGTCGTTTTAAAAATACCTGGTTTTCGCCATTTGATCCTTATGAAGTAAATTTCAATTATACTGAGGCAAATGCTTGGCAATACAGTTTTTATGTTCCGCAAGATATTACTGGATTTGCAAATTTATTGGGAGGAAAAAAGTCATTAGAAAATCAATTGGATAAACTATTCACTGCAAAAAAGGAAACTTCAGGAAGAGATCAAGCAGATATTACAGGTTTGATTGGGCAATATGCACATGGAAATGAACCAAGTCATCACATGGCTTATTTGTATAATTTCGTGAATAAACCTTCGAAAACGCAAGAAAAAGTGCGTCAAATTTTATCAGAAATGTATCAAAATACACCTGATGGAATTTCAGGAAATGAAGATTGTGGACAAATGAGTGCTTGGTATATTTTCAGTTCTTTGGGATTTTATCCTGTAACTCCAGGCTCTAATCAATATATTATTGGAAGTCCGTTGTTTGATAAAGCAACCATCAATTTAGAAAATGGAAAATCTTTTACAATTCAAGCAAAAAATAATTCAGCTGAAAATAAATACATCAAATCAATAAAATTAAATGGTAAAAATTATGAGTATTCTTACCTAAATCATCAAGACATTATCAATGGTGGAACCTTGATTTTTGAAATGACCAACAAACCTACAAATTGGGGAACAAAAGATGCATTTATTCCATCAACAGAAATTAAAGAACATTTAATTGTTGCTGCACCTTTTATTGCAAAAGGTGATATTGCGTTTAAAGAAAAGACGACTATTACGCTTGCTATTGCTGAAAAAGATTCTCAGATTTATTATAGTTTGGGAAATGGATTTGAACAATATAAAAAGCCATTTATCATTTCTGAAAAAGCAACATTTAAAGTATTTGCTCAAAAAGGAACCTCAAAAAGTGCAATAATAAAAACCGAATTTTACAAAATCAATCCAAATATCAAAATTGATTTGCAATCTGAATATGCAAATCAATACAATGCAGGTGGTGATAATGCCTTGATTGATGGCGTTTTAGGAACAGAAGATTTTAGAACGGGAACTTGGCAAGGGTATTTTGATACAGATATAATTGCAATTGTTGATTTGGGTGCTGTAAAACCAATTCAACAACTCCAAATCAATTTTTTAAAAGATCAAAGAAGTTGGATTTTCTTACCAAAATCAGTAGAAATTTACACTTCCATTGATGGAAAAGTTTTTAAAAAAATCGATAATTTCTCTTTTCCAATTCCTAAAAATGAAGAAATTGTAACTATAGAATCTATGAAATTATTAAAATTAGGAAATGCACGTTACGTAAAAGTAATTGCGAAAAAATTAGGTACACTTCCTACTTGGCATTTAGGCTTTAAAGAAAATGGAAGAAGTTGGTTGTTTATAGATGAAATTCAAATAAATTAAGAACATGAAACGTAGAAATTTTATAAAAAATAGTTTGGCAACTACTGTTGGTTTGATGGCAGTTTCCAATACTTTGTCAAGTTGTGATGAAAAACCGGCAAAAAAAACTGCTTTGATTTCAACACCAATCAGACCTTTGGTAATTGCAACTTGGGATACACCTTTGGCAGTTGAAACTGCTGCAAAAGTTTTGGAAAATGGAGGCTCAGCTTTGGATGCTGTTGAGCAAGGTTGCAGAATTGAAGAAGCCAATGAAAAAGGACAATCTGTAGGAAAAGGTGGTTTGCCAGACAGAGATGGGAATGTCACTTTAGATGCCTGTATTATGGATTCTAAAGGGAATTATGGAGCGGTTTTGGCGGTAAAAAACATCAAACATGTGGTTTCTGTGGCTAGAAAAGTGATGGAAGAAACACCTCACGTGATGTTGGTTGGAGAAGGAGCTCAACAATTTGCCATTTCAAAAGGCTTTGAGAAAGAAGATTTATTGACAGAAGCTTCCAAAAAAGCGTGGGAAAAATGGAAAGAAACATCCGAATACAAACCTATCATTAATATCGAAAATCATGATACGATTGGCATGTTGGCAATTGACAAAGATGGCAATATTTCTGGGGCTTGCACTACAAGTGGTTTGGCTTATAAAATGGCTGGTAGAGTAGGAGATTCGCCTATAATTGGAGGAGGTTTGTTTGTAGATAATGAAATTGGTGGCGCATCAGCTACTGGTTTGGGAGAAGAAGTTTTGAAAACAGTGGGCAGTTTTTTGATTGTAGAATTGATGCGTCAAGGAAAATCGCCACAAGAAGCCTGTGAAATTGCGATTGATAGAATAGTGAAAAAACCGGGAAAAAATTTCAAGGATTTTCAAGTGGGTTATATTGCTTTAAATAAACAAGGCGAAATTGGTGGTTATTCCATTCACGAATGGTTTAGCTACAATGTATATCAAAATGGAGAAAATAAAAACATCAAATCAGATTTTTATAACAAAGGATAACCATGTCAAAAGTCAATCAAAAATCGTATAAAAGTGGTTTTATTTTTTTAACAACACTCTTTTTTCTTTGGGGATTTATCACAGTTTTGGTTGATAGTTTGGTGCCAAGATTAAAAGATGTTTTTGAAATGTCGTATGCAAAAACGGTTTTGGTACAATTTGCTTTTTTCATGGCATTTTTTGTATTTTCAGTTCCTGCAGGATTTTTATTATCCAAAATTGGATACAAAAAAGGCATTGTGTTGGGATTGTTAATCATGGCTGCAGGTTGTTTGTTGTTTTATCCAGCAGCAGAATTTAGAATTTTCGGAATTTTTTTAGCAGGGTATTTTTTATTGGCTGGAGGAATTACAGTTTTGCAAGTGGCTGCAAATCCGTATGTTGCTTTGTTGGGAAATGAAGATGGAGCAAGCAGTCGTTTGAATTTATCTCAAGCTTTTAATTCTTTAGGTACAACAATTGCGCCTATAATTGGTGCGTTGTTTTTGTTGAGCGATTCCATCAAAACATCACAAGAAATTAATTTGTTAACGGAAGTAGAAAAATCCGATTATTTCATTGCTGAAGCAGCAACAGTACAAACGCCTTTTTTGATGATTTCGTTTTTTATTGTGATTTTGGCATTGATTTTTTCATTCATCAATTTGCCAAAAGTGATGCAAGAAAATCCGAAAGGAGGTTATCTTTCTTTGTTAAAAAACAAATTGATGTTGATGGGCGTTGGAGGAATTTTTGTGTATGTAGGTGCAGAAGTGGCTATTGGGAGTTTTTTAGTAAATTATTTTGTAGAGATGAATTTGCCTGCAATTGTCTCTGAAAATCAATTGATGATGAACATCGCAAACACCATTGCTAGTACTTTTAACAAATCATTTTCCAATTCTGATCCAAAATCTTTAGTGGGAATTTTTGTCGTTTTTTATTGGGGAGGAGCTATGATTGGACGTTTTGTTGGGGCATATTTAACCAGAATTTTTGCGCCAGCAAAAGTGTTGAGCATCTTTGCAACAATGGCAATTATCATGATTTTGATTTCTATAAATAGCTCTGGATTGCTATCTATGTGGGCTATTTTAGCTGTTGGATTGTTCAATTCGATTATGTTTCCGACAATTTTTACACTAAGTTTAGAAGGTTTGGGAGATTTAAAAGCGCAAGCTTCAGGATTGTTGTGTATGGCAATTGTAGGTGGAGCCATCATTCCTTTTGCATTTGGAAATTTGATTGATAACTTTGGATTTAAAACTGCCTTTTTATTGACAATTGGTTGCTATGGGTATATTTTGTTTTATGGGTGGTTTAAGGGGAGAAGAGTTTCGTTTTATGAATCAAATTAACTAAAAAAATCTAAGGTAATTGTTTGACTTTAATCAATTTAAAACAAAGCTAGTTTTTTAAAACGATTAAATCAAAAGGAAAAATCACAAAACCAAAAACCCAAAACTTGATTGTTTTGGGTTTTTTATAATCTTTAAAAAGCGAAAAGCCTACTTCTTTTTCTTTTGTTGTTTAGCTTGTTGTTCTTGTGCTTGTTTCATTGCATCGTCAATTCGTTGTCTGAATTTACTTACTTTGACAGGTTTTTTCTTGTTTTCCTCAATTTGAGCATGAATTTTTTCTTCATCAATAACAAAATGTTTGATAAATAACATGATGAAAATCGTTAATAAATTCGAAACAAAATAGTATAAACTCAAACTACTTGCATAATTGTTAAAGAAAAATAACATCATGATTGGTGATAAATAAATCATGATTTTCATCATTTTAGCCATATCAGGCATGCCTTCTTGAGGTGGCATTTGCATATTTGCTTGCTGACTTTGATTCATTTGCATGTAAAAGAAAATAGCTACTGAAGCCAAAATCGGGAACAAACTTACGTGATCACCATAAAATGGAATTGAAAATGGTAAGGTAAAAATAGTATCATAAGAAGACAAGTCTGGTGCCCATAAAAAGCCTTCTTGTCTTAAGGAAATATTTGTTGGAAAAAATTTAAACAACGCAAAGAAAACAGGCATCTGTAAAAGTGCAGGAACACAACCAGAAAGCATGCTTACACCAGCTTTTCGTTGAATTGCCATAGTTTCTTGTTGACGTTTCATAGCATTTTCTTTGCCAGGATATTTTTCTAAAAGTGCATTTAATTCTGGGCGAATTACTTTCATTTTGGCACTTGATAAATACGATTTATATACCAAAGGCGACATTAAAATTCGAACAACAATGGTCATCAAAATGATTATCAATCCGAAATTGGATAAAAATCCTTTCAAAAAGTTAAAAACTGGATAAAAAACAACTCTGTTTAAAAATCCAAAAATTCCCCAACCTAAATCAGAAATTTCAGCTAAATCTGTATTTTCATAATTTTTTAATAAATTATAATCACTTGGTCCGTAAAACCATTTCATGTTGTAATTCAACTCACCACCAGCCAAAGCCAAAGGCGTTTTCAGTTCGTATTTTTTGGTAAAGACAGTGTCAATTTCTTCATTTAAAACTAAATCAGTAGAAGTAACTGTTGCTTTATCAAAAGGTTTGTCTGTTAACAAGTTTGATGTAAAAAAGTGTTGTTTATAAGCAACCCAATCCACATTATTTAAAACTTCAGATTTTCCAGCATTTAAATAATCAACTTCATCTTCAGCTTTAAAATAGAAATAAGAGTACATGGTGTTTTCAGTGCGAATACTTTTTTCATTTCTGTAAGCATTTAATTTCCAATCTAACACTATTGGATTAGAGGTATTGAAAACATTATTTAAACCAGTAGAACGTACTGAGAAATCAACCATATATTCATTTGGTTTCATTTCGTATCTGTATTCTAAAAACTGCGAATCAGAAACTTTTGATTTCAAAGTCAACACTTGACTTTTACCATTTTTTGAGAAAGTTGGCTCAAAAAATAAATCTTTGGTATTTAAAATTCGGTTGTCAGTGGTACCAAAATTGATGTTGAAAGAAGCATTTTGATCTTTGATCAAATACAAAGGCAAAGAGTCGTATGTTTTATATTTTTTTAATAAAACTTCTACAATTTGTCCGCCTTTATTATCAACAGTTAATTTTACCAAATTATTTTCTAAAACAGTAACACCCTCTTTTGCTTGCAAAGCCCCAAAGGCAAAAGCCCCAAATTTATTGGTCAATGCTATTTGTTTTAAAGAATCATTGGATGAAGTTGGTGCTAAATTTTCTTCAGCTTTTTTAGTTGCTGTATTTGATTTAACAACTTTTTCTTTTTTTGTTGAAGGTTTCTCAGGCGTAACTTCAGGTGCATTTGTGTTGAAATACCAAAGCATGATTGCTCCTAAAAGGATCATACCAATTAGCGAATTGTAGTCGAATTTTTTTTCTTCCATGTGTTTGTATAAATGTCAATTTGTCAGTATATCAAAAAAACGAATTGATAAAAGCGCGACAAATGTAGGTAAAAACCCAGTTTATGAAGGTTTTTTGTTGTTATATATTTTTTTTTACTTTTGTTTCAAATACTATTCCTAAATTACTTTTTAGACTGTTTTAAAGCTGCTTTGATAAAATCAACAAATAAAGGATGAGGTTTTAAAACCGTACTTTTATATTCTGGATGGTATTGAACTCCCACAAACCAAGGATGATTTGGAATCTCAATTACTTCAACCAAACCAGCTTTTGGATTGGTTCCTGTGGCAATCATTCCAGCGTTTTCAAACTGTTGTAAATACTCATTATTAAACTCATATCTATGTCTGTGACGCTCTTTAATCATTTCTGATTGATACGCTTCAAAAGCTTTTGAATTTTTTGTCAACTGACAATCCCAAGCTCCTAAACGCATGGTTCCACCTTTTTCAGTTACATTTTCTTGACTTTCCATCAAATTGATTACAGGACTTGCGCAATCAATTTTCATTTCTGTTGAAAATGCATCTGGCAAATTCAATACATTTCTGGCAAATTCAATTACGGCCATTTGCATTCCTAAACAAATTCCAAAAAACGGAATATTATTTTCTCTTGCATATTTTACAGCATTTATTTTACCTTCAATTCCACGATCGCCAAAACCTGGAGCAACTAAAATTCCATTAACTCCTTTTAATTTTTCCTCAAAATTATCAGCCGTTAAACTTTCAGAATGAACCCATCTCACATTTACTTTGGTTTCGTGAGAAGAACCAGCATGAATAAATGCTTCTGAAATGGATTTATAAGAATCTTGCAATTCGATATATTTCCCAATCAACGCAATTTCAACTTGTGATGTTGGATTTTTGTGCTTTCTTAAAAATTCGTTCCAAGCTTTCAATTCAGGTTTTTTCTCTGTAGATAAATGTAATTTTTTCAAAACAACTTCATCCAACCCTTCTTCCAACATCAAATTTGGAACATCATAAATGGTTTTTGCATCAATAGATTGAATGACATCTTCTTTTTTTACATTGCAAAAAAGCGCCAATTTACGTCTGATATCATCCGAAATGTGATGTTCAGTTCTACACACTAAAATATCTGGGCTAACTCCACTTTGCATCAACATTTTCACAGAATGTTGTGTAGGTTTTGTTTTTAATTCGCCAGCAGCAGCCAAATAAGGCACTAAAGTTAAGTGAATTACAATGGCATTTTCTTCACCTTTTTCCCATAATAATTGACGAACAGATTCTACATAAGGTAAAGATTCAATATCACCAACAGTTCCTCCAATTTCAGTGATAACGATATCATAATCACCAGTTTCTCCTAAAATTTGAATTCGGTGTTTGATTTCATCAGTAATATGAGGAATTACTTGCACAGTTTTTCCTAAAAACTCCCCTTTTCGTTCTTTATTGATAACAGATTGGTAAATTCTACCAGTTGTTACATTGTTTGCTTGAGAAGTTGGAATGTTTAAAAAACGCTCATAATGACCTAAATCTAAATCGGTTTCAGCACCATCATCAGTTACATAACATTCGCCATGTTCATATGGATTTAGCGTTCCAGGATCAATATTAATATAAGGATCTAATTTTTGAATGGTTACAGAAAAGCCTCTTTCTTGCAGTAATTTTGCCAAAGAAGCTGCAATAATTCCTTTTCCAAGTGATGACGTTACGCCTCCTGTGACAAAAACGTATTTGGTATTTTGCATGGTATTGTTAGGTTTGCGCAAAAGTACTATTTAAAGGTTTTATTACAAATAAAAAACACTAAAAACATTCAAAAAAGAGAAGGATTGAATAGGTAAAAAATATTTTTAAAATTTTTACAAATACTATTTGTCAAAAATAAAAACAGTTGTATATTTGCCCACGCTTTAAACGAGGTACGTTTATGGCATATAAAATTAGTTTAGAAGACATTTAAGATAAAAAGAAATGAGCAAAAGAACATACCAACCATCAAAAAGAAAGAGAAGAAACAAACATGGTTTCAGAGAAAGAATGGCTTCTGCTAATGGAAGAAAAGTGTTGGCACGTAGAAGAGCTAAAGGAAGAAAAAAACTAACTGTTTCATCTGAATCTAGACCAAAAAAATAAATGATTAACAATTGTTAATATATAAGGTGTTACTTTTTCTAGTAACACCTTTTTTTATACCTATCAAGTAACTATTTTTACAAATTCATAATTTACAACTACTTATCATGCCAAAAAGAAACGACCTCAAATCAATTTTAATTATCGGATCTGGACCAATTGTTATTGGACAAGCCTGCGAATTTGATTATTCTGGCTCACAATCTTTACGCTCATTAAGAGAAGACGGAATTGAAACAATATTAATCAATTCGAATCCAGCAACAATTATGACTGATCCTTCTATGGCAGATCATGTATATTTATTGCCACTTACTACAAAATCAATCATTAAAATTCTAAAAGAACATCCTCAAATTGATGCAGTGTTGCCAACAATGGGAGGTCAAACCGCTTTAAATTTATGTATTGAAGCAGATACCAAAGGAATTTGGAAAGATTTTGGAGTGAAATTAATTGGAGTGGATATAAACGCCATCAACATTACAGAAGATAGAGAACAATTTAGAGAATTAATGTTGAAAATTGGAGTTCCCATGGCTCCTCAAGCAACTGCAACCTCTTTCCTAAAAGGAAAAGAAATTGCACAAGAATTTGGTTTTCCCTTGGTAATTCGTTCTTCCTATACTTTGGGTGGAGCAGGAGCTTCAATAGTTTATAAAGCTGAAGATTTTGATGAATTATTAAGAAGAGGTTTAGAAGCATCACCTATTCATGAGGTAATGATTGATAAAGCCATGATGGGATGGAAAGAATATGAATTGGAATTATTGAGAGATCGCAATGACAATGTGGTGATTATTTGTTCTATCGAAAATATGGATCCAATGGGAATTCATACCGGTGATTCAATTACTGTTGCGCCAGCAATGACATTATCAGACAAAACCTATCAAAAAATGCGTGATATGGCGATTCATATGATGCGTTCTATTGGCGATTTTGAAGGTGGTTGTAATGTGCAATTTGCAGTTTCTCCTGATGAAAAAGAAGATATTATTGCGATTGAAATCAATCCTCGAGTTTCTCGTTCATCAGCTTTGGCATCAAAAGCAACAGGATATCCTATTGCTAAAGTGGCTACAAAATTAGCAATTGGGTACACATTGGATGAATTAGAAAATGGAATTACCAAATCAACTTCAGCACTTTTTGAACCAACCTTAGATTATGTCATCGTAAAAATTCCACGTTGGAATTTTGATAAATTCGAAGGTTCAGATAGAACTTTAGGATTGCAAATGAAAGCAGTTGGAGAAGTAATGGGAATTGGACGTTCGTTTCAAGAAGCCTTGCATAAAGCTACACAATCACTAGAAATTAAGCGAAATGGTTTAGGTGCAGATGGTAAAGGATATACAGATTATAACCAAATTATAGACAAATTAACGAATGCAAGTTGGGATCGTGTTTTTGCTATCTATGATGCAATTGCTATCGGAATTCCATTGAGCAAAATTTATGATATCACAAAAATTGATATGTGGTATTTGAAACAATATGAAGAGTTATTTCAATTGCAAAAAGAAATTTCAACTTACAATATTGATACAATCACAAGGGAATTGTTACTAGAAGCCAAGCAAAAAGGGTATGGTGATAGACAAATTGCACACATGTTAGATTGTTACGAAAGTGAAGTGTATAAAAAAAGAGAGGAGCTAAAAGTACAGCGTGTTTACAAATTGGTTGATACGTGTGCGGCTGAATTTACAGCAAAAACACCTTATTACTATTCTACTTTCGAAAACGAAATTGAAACTACAAATGGAGAAATTGTCATTGCAAACGAAAGTATTGTTACTGATAAAAAGAAAATTATTGTTTTAGGTTCTGGTCCAAATAGAATCGGACAAGGAATTGAGTTTGATTATTGTTGTGTGCATGGAGTTTTAGCAGCAGCAGAATGTGGTTATGAAACTATCATGATTAATTGTAATCCTGAAACGGTTTCTACGGATTTTGATACAGCTGATAAATTGTATTTCGAGCCTGTTTTTTGGGAACATATTTACGACATCATTCGTCATGAAAAACCAGAAGGTGTCATTGTACAATTAGGTGGACAAACTGCCTTGAAATTAGCAGAAAAATTAACCAAATACGGAGTTAAAATCATAGGAACTTCATTTGAAGCTTTAGACATTGCTGAAGATAGAGGACGGTTTTCAACTTTGTTAAAAGAAAATAACATTCCTTATCCAGAGTTTGGAGTAGCAGAAACTGCAGATGAAGCTTTGGCTTTGGCTGATGAATTGGATTTTCCAATTTTGGTAAGACCAAGTTATGTATTAGGTGGTCAAGGCATGAAAATTGTTATCAATAAAGAAGAATTGGTTGAACATGTGGTTGACTTGTTGCGTAAAATTCCAAATAATAAACTGTTGTTAGATCATTATTTAGATGGTGCTATTGAAGCAGAATCTGATTCGATTTGTGATGCTGATGGAAATGTTTACATCATTGGAATCATGGAGCATATTGAACCATGTGGAATTCATTCAGGAGATTCAAATGCTACCTTACCAGCCTTTAATTTGGGAGATTTGGTAATGCAACAAATTATAGATCATACACATACCATTGCAAGAGCCTTAAAAACAGTAGGTTTAATCAACATTCAATTTGCTATCAAAGACGATGTAGTTTACATCATTGAAGCCAATCCAAGAGCTTCAAGAACGGTACCTTTTATCGCAAAAGCGTACAAAGAGCCGTATGTAAATTATGCTACAAAAGTGATGTTGGGTCACAATAAAGTGACTGATTTTAAATTCAATCCACAGTTAGAGGGTTATGCCATCAAACAACCTGTTTTTTCGTTTGATAAATTCCCGAATGTGAATAAAAAATTAGGACCTGAAATGAAATCAACAGGAGAAAGTATCCTATTTATAGAAAACTTAAAAGATGACGATTTCTATAATTTGTACTCAAGAAGAAAAATGTATTTGAGTAAGTAATTCAAAATAAATATCATTACAAAGCATCCATTTTTGGATGCTTTTTTTATGTAACTCATCGTTGAAATAAATTTTCAAGATAAAAATAAAGAGAACAAATTTTAATAGACATCGTAGTTTTAAACTATGTAATAATCTGTTAATAAGATAATTACATTAATGATTGAACGTTGGATATAATGTATTAAATAGTAGTCAACTTGATGTAAATAACAGAAAGGTTACTTTTGAAAGCTAGTAGCAATTACAAAAGAAAATTATAGAAATATGGCAAAAACATTGTTTGACAAAGTATGGGATTCACACGTAGTCAGAAGTATTGAAGGAGGTCCTGATGTATTTTTTATAGACCGTCATTTTATTCACGAAGTGACAAGTCCTGTTGCTTTTTTAGGATTAGAAAGTAGAGGAAATTCGGTTTTATATCCTGAAAAAACCTTTGCAACTGCTGATCACAATACGCCAACAATCAATCAACATTTACCTGTAGAAGATAAACTTTCTGCAAATCAGTTAGACGCTTTAGAAAGAAATGCCGCAAAACACGGAATTTCACATTGGGGTTTAGGAGATAAAAACAACGGAATTGTGCATGTTGTTGGGCCTGAAAACGGAATTACATTACCAGGAGCAACTATTGTTTGTGGAGATTCTCACACATCTACTCATGGTGCTTTTGGTGCAATTGCTTTTGGAATTGGAACATCAGAAGTTGAAATGGTGTTGTCAACACAATGCATTATGCAACCAAAACCTAAAAAAATGCGCATCAATATCAATGGCAAATTAGGATTGGGAGTAACTCCAAAAGATGTTGCATTATTTATTATTTCTAAACAAACTACTTCAGGTGCTACAGGATATTTTGTGGAATATGCAGGACAAGTTTTTAGAGACATGTCTATGGAAGGAAGAATGACAGTGTGTAATTTATCCATAGAAATGGGTGCAAGAGGTGGAATGATTGCTCCAGATGAAAAAACGTTTGAATATATTAAAGGACGTGCATTAACTCCGAAAGGAAAAGATTGGGACAAAGCCATGGAATATTGGAATACATTGTTTACGGATGAAGATGCCACTTTTGATATCGAATTCAATTACGATGCTTCCGAAATTGAACCTATGATTACTTACGGAACCAATCCTGGAATGGGAATGGGAGTTACCAAATCAATTCCAAATGCTGCTCAAGTTGAAGGTGGCGTTGAGACTTACAAAAAATCGTTAGGTTATATGCACTTCAATGAAGGCGAAAGTATGATTGGTAAAAAAATCGATTATGTCTTTTTAGGTTCATGTACCAATGGAAGAATTGAAGATTTTAGAGCATTTTGTTCCATCATTGAAGGTCGTAAAAAAGCTCCTCATGTAATTGCTTGGTTAGTTCCAGGATCACACAAAGTGGTAGAGCAAATCAAAGCAGAAGGTTTGGATACCATCATTGCTGATGCAGGTTTCGAATTAAGAGAACCAGGATGTTCTGCTTGTTTAGCAATGAATGATGATAAAGTTCCTGCAGGAAAATTAGCAGTTTCAACATCAAACAGAAATTTTGAAGGACGTCAAGGACCAGGTTCAAGAACATTGTTGGCATCACCATTAATGGCAGCAGCTTCTGCAGTAGAAGGTGTAGTTACTGATCCAAGAGTTTTGATGGTGGGGTAAAAAAAGTTTACAGTCTCAGTTTTCAGTAGACTGTTTAATAATAAATTTAAGATATAACAACTGCCAACTGTAACTGGCAACTGAATACTCAAAATAATATGGCTTACGATAAATTTGTAACATTAAAAAGCACAGCATATCCATTACCAATTGAAAACGTTGATACAGATCAAATTATACCAGCGCGTTTTTTAAAAGCAACCGAGAGAGAAGGTTTTGGAGATAATCTTTTTAGAGATTGGCGTTACAATGCTGATGGAACTCCAAAATCTGATTTCCCATTGAATAAAGAAATCTACTCAGGAAGTAAAATTTTGGTAGGAGGTAGAAATTTTGGTTCAGGTTCTTCAAGAGAACATGCAGCTTGGGCTGTGTATGATTTTGGATTACGTTGTGTAATTTCATCCGCTTTTGCAGATATTTTTAAAAATAATTGTTTAAACATTGGCGTTTTACCAGTGCAAGTTTCTGCAGCTTTTGCAGATACATTATTTGATGCCATTTTTGCAGATCCAAAAACAGAAATTTTAGTGGATTTACCTTCACAAACAGTAACACTTTTGTCAACAGGAGCATCAGAAAAATTTGAAATCAATTCTTACAAAAAAGAAAATATGTTGAATGGTTTTGATGATATTGATTACCTAAAAAATATCGAAAACGAAATTACAACTTTCGCACAAACAAGACCTTTTTAAGTTTTTTTAGCTCATGGAACCTAGGAAAATTGAAATAATGGATACCACACTTCGTGATGGAGAACAAACATCTGGAGTGTCTTTTTCTGTTCCCGAAAAACTAACAATTGCAAAATTATTGTTAGAAGAACTCAAAGTTGACAGAATTGAAATCGCGTCTGCAAGAGTTTCTGATGGTGAAATGCAAGCTGTTAAAAAAATTACTGAGTGGGCCTTTCAAAATCATTTTTTAGATAAAGTTGAGGTTTTAACCTTTGTTGATGAAGGAAAATCTATTGATTGGATGTTGTCAACAGGTGCAAAAGTTCAGAATTTATTAACGAAAGGTTCCTTAAATCACCTCACTCATCAATTAAAAAAAACACCTGAACAACATTTTTCTGACATTCAAAAAACCATTGAATTGGCTTCTAAAAATGACATCAAAACAAATGTTTATCTAGAAGATTGGTCAAATGGAATGCGAAATTCAAAAGAATATGTTTTTCAATATCTGAATTTTTTGGCAACACAACCTATTGAACGTATTTTATTGCCAGATACTTTAGGGATTTTAACTCCTTCAGAAACCTATCAGTTTATCAAAGAAGTTCGAGAAAAGTTTCCTACAATTCACTTAGATTTTCATGGTCATAATGATTACGATTTAGGAGTTGCCAATGTAATGGAAGCTGTAAAAGCAGGAGTAAATGGATTGCATTTAACGGTAAATGGGATGGGAGAACGTGCAGGAAATGCACCCATTGCAAGTACAATTGCAGTAATTAATGACTTTTTAAAAGGTGTAAAAATTACTGTAAAAGAAAATGCACTTCACAAAGTAAGCAAGCTTGTTGAAAATTTTTCAGGATTTAGAATTCCTGTAAACAAACCAATTGTTGGTGCAAATGTTTTTACACAAACAGCAGGAATTCATGCAGATGGAGATAATAAAAACAATCTGTATTTCAATGATTTGATGCCAGAACGTTTTGGAAGAAAGCGAAAATATGCACTAGGAAAGACTTCTGGAAAAGCCAATATTCAAAAAAATTTACAAGATTTAGGAATCAGCTTAAACAACGAAGAACTAAAAAAAGTTACCCAAAGAATTATAGAATTGGGTGATAAAAAAGAAGTTGTTTCTCAAGAAGATTTGCCATATATCATTTCTGATGTTTTGGACAGTGATGCTATTGAAAGAAAAGTTAGTGTTGAAAATTATGTGTTAGGACATGCAAAAGGATTAAAACCTTCTACAACTTTACTACTAAAAGTAGAAGGTGTTTTATATGAAGCGCATGCACAAGGTGACGGACAATTTGATGCTTTTATGAATGCGTTAAAAAAATTATACAAAACACATAGTAAAAAATCACTTCCAAATTTGATTGATTATGCCGTTAGAATTCCACCAGGAAGTAATTCTGATGCATTGTGTGAAACCATCATCACTTGGAAAAGTGAAACTAAAGAATTTATTACTAGAGGTTTAGATTCAGATCAAACTGTTTCTGCAATCAAAGCCACTGAAAAAATGTTGAATATTATATAGACTTTTGTCTTCAGACGGTAGTCAGTTGAAAATTAAAAATAGAAACTAAAAATTGAATTCGACAGTTTACTAAAGTCTAACGACTACTGTCTAAAAACTTACATAATGAAATTAAAAATAGCACTATTAGCAGGAGATGGAATTGGTCCTGAAGTTATTGATCAAGCAGTAAAAGTTTCTGATGCAGTTGCCAAAAAATTCGGACATGAAATTACTTGGAGACCTGCATTGACTGGTGCAGCAGCTATTGATGCTGTTGGTGAACCTTATCCTGATGAAACTCATGAAATTTGTGTAACTTCTGATGCTGTTTTGTTTGGTGCAATTGGTCATCCAAAATATGATAACGATCCATCAGCAAAAGTTCGTCCTGAGCAAGGTTTGTTAAAAATGAGAAAAAAATTAGGATTGTTTGCAAATGTGCGTCCAACTTTTACTTTTCCATCATTATTAGATAAATCTCCTCTGAAAAGAGAGCGAATTGAAGGAACAGATTTGGTTTTTTTAAGAGAATTAACTGGCGGAATTTACTTTGGCGAAAAGGGTAGAAGAGATGATGGAGAAACTGCTTTTGATAATTGTGTGTATACAAGAGAAGAAGTAAAACGTTTGGCAAGAAAAGGTTTTGAATTGGCAATGACTCGCAGTAAAAAATTGTGTTGTGTAGACAAAGCGAATGTGTTAGAAACCTCTAGATTGTGGAGAGAAACTGTACAATCTATGGAAAAAGACTACCCAGAAGTAACGGTTTCTTATGAGTTTGTTGATGCAGTTGCCATGCGTTTGGTACAATGGCCAAACAGTTATGATGTGTTAATTACAGAAAACTTATTTGGAGATATTTTAACCGATGAAGCCTCAGTGATTTCAGGTTCTATGGGATTAATGCCAAGTGCTTCAATTGGATCAGAAATTGGTTTATTTGAGCCAATTCATGGGTCATATCCGCAAGCTACTGGAAAAAATATTGCAAATCCGATGGCAACAGTATTATCTGCAGCTATGATGTTCGAAAATTTTGGTTTGATGAATGAAGGCAAAGCAATTAGAGATGTTGTTGAAAAAGCCTTATCAGAAGGAGTTGTTACTGAAGATTTAGCTGATGGTGGAAAATCGTTTGGAACAAAAGAAGTAGGTGATTGGTTAGCGAAAAATATTTAATTCATTTGAATTATAAAAAAAGCTCTCAAAATTTTGAGAGCTTTTTTTATTGGTTACTTATTTTTTAAAGCTTTATTAATTTCAAAAAGTAAATCATCAGGATTAAAAGGTTTAAAAATAAATCCATTCATACCACTTTGATTGATACTGTCTTTAACTTCCGAAAAAACAGATGCTGATAAAGCTAAAATGGGAATTGTTTTATTGAATTTACGAATTTCTTTAGTAGCCTCATATCCATCCATAAAAGGCATTTGAATATCCATCAAAATTACATCATACTTATTTTTTTCAGCCATTTTCATGCCCTCAATACCATTTTCTGCAACTTCTACAAGTAATTTTTCTTTCTCTAAAATTTGTTTTGCCACTAAAATATTATATTGATTGTCTTCAACCAACAGAATCTTTTTTCCATCAAAATTATATACTTTATGATCTGCTTCTTTTTTCAAGTCAACTTCAGTAGCTTTTGTTAGAGTTACATCAAAATAAAAACGACTTCCTTGATTAATTTTACTCTCAACAAAAACATCAGATCCCATCGCTTTTACAATACTTTTTACGATTGGCAATCCTAAACCTGTACCACCATATAATCGGTTTGTAGATGTTGAAGCTTGTGTAAAATCTTCCCAAATTTCAGAAAGTTTATCTTCAGGAATTCCTAAGCCAGTATCAATAACTTCTGTGGTGATTGTAATAGTTTTAAAAGTTTCAATATTTTTTTTAATTCTCAGTGTAACACTTCCATTATCGGTAAACTTAATAGCATTACTTACTAAATTATTGATAACTTGATTAAATCTCACTACATCTAAAAGCACTAAAGGAATTCCTTTTTCAATGTCTAAATTCATTAAAATTCCTTTTCGTAAACAACTAGTCTCATGAATTTTTTTTATCTGTTTTATGGCGATATATAAATCTGTTGGAATTTCATCTAATTCTACTTTACTAGATTGCATTTTGCTGAAATCTAGCACATTATTTAATAGATTCATTAAAATTTTACCAGAGTAATTCAAGGCTTTAATGTTTTCTAATTGGTCTTTTCTAGGATTATTATCAGCTAAAATATGAGATAGCCCTATGACTGCATTTAAAGGTGTTCTAATTTCATGACTCATTGTGCTTAAAAATTTTGATTTTGCATTAGAAGCTTGAAAAGCGTCATCATGCTGAATAATTACATTTGATGCATAACGAGTATTTAAAACTGAGAAATAAATCAATTGAAAAAGAACCAGCAAAACCGTACTTACCATCGCAATTGGATAAATAATTTCGTCAGCTACTTTTGTATCAAATTTTTGATTTGTAAATAAATTAAAATCGGTTAAAAAAAGTAAAAACCAAAGCAATATGGGAAGTATAGCAAAAATGATTACATACAAACGCTCCCTTGTAAAAGAAAAAATAAAATAGGGCAATCCAATGGTAAAAATAAACACAAACTCAACTCCAGCAGGTCGTCCAACAAAGGATGCAATTATGGTAATCCCAAGATTAATTGTCAATAAATAAAAAGGTCTTGCAATTGTTAAAAGTCCTTTTTTTGCTAAATATGCTACAACTCCATAAAGAATAATATTGAAAGCCAGATAATTTCTAAGCCAGTAAAAATTGTATTTATGAGCAATGAAAGAGCAAAAAATGGAAAACCCAATGCTTACTAAAGCCAAGGCAAAAACCAATTGGATTCTTCTTTTTGAAAATTCTTTCATATTCTAATTAAATTAATTGAGAGGTTTTTTTTATTGATAAATGAATCAATTTCCTTTAATAATTCTTTCGGATCAAAAGGTTTGAAAATAAATCCATCCATTCCACTTTCATTGATTTTGTCTTTTACTTCCATAAAAATGGAAGCAGAAAGTGCTAAAATTGGAATTTCTTTATTAAATTTTCTAATTTCTATGGATGCCTGATATCCATCCATTACAGGCATTTGTATATCCATCAAAATAACATCATAGAAATTTTCTTTTACCTTTTGTACAGCAATTTCACCATTATTAGCAACCTCTACAGTAAGTTTTTCTTTTTCTAAAATTTGTTTAGCAACCATAACGTTGATAAGGTTATCTTCTACTAAAAGTACTTTTCTTCCTTCAAAATTATACGTATTTTTGATAGATTCTTTTTTCAGATCTGAATCTAATGCTTTGTTTAATACCAATTTAAAATAAAATCTACTTCCTCTACCTACCACACTTTCTACTTTTACTTTAGAACCCATTTTTTCAATAATACTTTTTACAATTGGCAACCCCAATCCTGTACCACCATAAAGTCTGTTAGTTGTAGATGATGCTTGTGTAAATGCTTCCCAAATTTCTGGTAGTTTTTCTTTTGGAATTCCAATTCCTGTATCAATAATTTCTGTAATTACGGTAACAGTAGTATTTGTTTGGCTTCCTTTTCGAATCCTTAGAGTGATTCCTCCTTTGTCAGTAAACTTTATAGAATTAGTTAATAGGTTATTGATTATTTGATTAAATCTTACAATATCTAATAATACAATTGGTAAATTATCATCAATTTCTATGATTAATTTGATGCCTTTTTTCTTACAATTTGCTTCATGAATTTTTTGAATTTGCTTTACACCATCGTATAAATTTGTGGGAATATTTTCAAGAGCTATTTCAGTTGATTGCATTTTACTAAAATCAAGCACATTATTTAATAAATTCAATAAAATTTTTCCTGAATAATTTAAGCCTTCAATATTTTGTCTTTGATCTTCTCTTGGGTTTGTATCTGCCAAGATATGTGATAATCCTACAATGGCATTTAAAGGTGTTCTAATTTCGTGACTCATCATGCTTAAAAATTTTGATTTAGCAGTGGATGCTTCTAGGGCTCGTTGCTTTTTAAAGTATATTCTTTTATAGTGAGCACTATTTAGATATGAAAAATATGCCAACTGAAAGGTGATTAAGAATAGGGTTGTACCCAAAGAGAGTGGATAAATGAATTTTGATGCAATTTCTGGATCTAATTTTTCGGTTGTAAATAAGTTGAATTTTGTAATAAATAATAAATACCACAATAGTAGCGCGAATGTTGAAAAAATAGCAATAAATTTTTTTTCTCTTCTAAATGAAAATATTAAAAACGGAAGTGCAAAAGCAAATAATAATAAAAATTCAACACTTCCAGGTTTTCCGATGTAGGAAGCTGTTAAAGTTACGGAGAGATCAAAAGTGATAAAATATATAATTCTTGAGGCATTAAGTTTTCTTTTTTCGACAATGAAAGCGCAGAAAATTAATATAAAAACACTGGCAAGATGATATAAACTTAAAATTTTATAATTTATGAAAAAACCAATAAAAAAATATACCAAAGCAAAAAACGCAGTAACTAAAGAGAGTGTAAAAACAAGTTGAATTCTTTTTTGGGAAAAATCTGACATTTTTAAAATGCTAATAGGTTTTTAAATATACAAAATCTATAATTTACTTTACAAAAAAAACCATCTCTTTTTAAAGAGATGGTTTTAAAAAGTATATTGCAATTATATAATTTATTTAACTTTCATCAATTCAACATCAAAAATTAAAGTTGCATTTGGTGGAATTACACCACCTGCACCACGTTCTCCGTAGGCTAAATCAGACGGAATAACTAATCTTGCTTTATCACCTTCTTTTAAAAGTTGAATTCCTTCATCCCATCCAGAAATTACTTGACCGATTCCAAGAGTAAAATCAATGGGTTCTTTTCGTTTATAAGACGAATCAAAAACGGTTCCATCTAATAATTGACCTTTGTAGTGAACTGAAACTTTTGAACCTTTTTCAGCTTTTTTTCCATTACCTTTTTGAATAATTTGATAACGTAAACCACTTTGTGTTTCATTAAACCCAGCAGCAATTGTATCTAAAATTTCTTTTTGTTTTCTTTTAGCTTCAGCTTCGCGTTTTGCTCTTAACCCTTCAAAATTTCTAAAAGCTTCAACTGCATTGAAGTTCTCTGCTTCAGGCCCAACCCTTAAAATTTCGACAGTCATGGTATCACCTTGCGAAACAGCATCAACCACATCTTGCCCTTCAACTACTGAACCAAAAACGGTATGTTTTCCATCTAACCAAGGAGTAGGAACGTGTGTGATATAAAATTGACTTCCGTTTGTTGCAGGACCTGAATTAGCCATCGCTAATTTTCCTGGAGCATTGTGTTTTAATTCTGGATGAAATTCATCGTCAAATTTATATCCAGGATTTCCAGTTCCTGTTCCTAAGGGACATCCACCTTGAATCATAAAATCAGCAATAACTCTGTGAAATTTTAATCCGTTATAGTATGGAGTACCTTGTGGTTTGGAGCTGTTTTCAAGATTTCCTTCAGCTAAAGCAACAAAATTACCTACTGTTCCTGGTGTTTTTTCGTGTTCTAATCGTACTAAAATTTCACCTTTTTCGGTGGTGAATTTTGCGTAAATTCCGTTGTTCATATCTTAATTTTATATGGTTTCTATTATTTTCTTGAGTTTAAAATGGATAATCCATAAGATAATCCTATATTGATATTTGATGAATTTACATTTCCAAAGGGAGACCACATTTGACCACCTGAAGCATGAATTGAAAAATCATCATTAAAATGATAGTTTATTCCAAGAGTTGGTCTTACTAAAATTCCTTCTCCAGAATCAACTCTTCCTCCACCAGCTACACCTCCTGATAATTCTAAAAATGTTGAAAATTTTTCATTTAAAAACTTGTTACTTTTTATTCCAATACCAAAAATGCCGAGTGCATAACCTCCAGATTCACCTTCGTAAGCAAAAGATGCCTCACCAGCTAAATAATATCTATGATTCAAATCGTAGTTTATTTTAATTGCAATCAAATTTAAATCACTGTCAGGAATTCCAAATTTTGCTACATCAAAATATGTTTGATTTTGTGCGGAAATTTGTATTCCTTGAGTTTTTATTTTAGTAAATTTCTCATTGCTAAAGGGATCTGAAGTTCCTCCACTTAAGTTGTAGTATTTTAAACTAAATCCTGCAGTGTAAGCTTCAAAAGTTCCTCCAATTGATCTGTGATATCCTCCGTGAAAACTAATTCCGAATTTTTCTGAAAGCTTTACATCAAAACCAGCATTTGGATACATCGTTAAACCATTTTCAGGAAAAATTCTGCCTCCTGCTGCACCAATTCCCATTTTTGCAAAGAAGTTTATATGTTTTGTTTCTATAAAATTTTTTCCTACTCCGAAAAAAACATCCATAAATCCTGCAACTAATCCACTATACATTGCATCAGCATGAGCGAAAATAAAAGTGTTCTTATTTAAATAGCGTTGATATTCAAAACCTAAAATTGACAATGTATTATTGATTGTCGTGTATGGAGGATTTGTACTAGCATCCGTTCTTGACATTCCAACAGGAAAAAAGTAATCAAAAGTAACTTGTTGAACACTTTTTACAGCGGGTTTTTCCCAAAAACTATCTGTTTTTATGTTATTGATTTCAAATGTCCTTTGTGCATTTTTATATGAACTTGCTCTAAGTAAACTAGGAATTTCTATAAAAAATGATACATTATCACTTTTTTGAATTCCTGTAAAAAAGTTCACATATCCATACTGAACTCCAAATGAAAAACCATCTGCTTTGTATTGCAATCCTGCATTTGGATATAAAATTCCACCACCATTTACCAAACTTCTAAAACCACCACCACCACCAAAATGAACATTAGCATCAAAAAAAAGATTCTTATAAATAGGAGTATTTACTCCAAGATTTACACCTAATGTAAATAAACCACCTTGATCTCCTGTTATTGCCGTATGAAATCCAGCTCCTGTATAAAGCCAGTCATTTAAAGGTACATTATAATTTAAACCCACAAAACCCATTCTTGGCTTTAGGCTGTAATTTACTTTATCAGTTGGTTGATGAACTAAAATATAATTTAATCGAATTGAATTTTTAAATTCTCTACCCTTAATTTCTGAAAATGAATACGTCTGTGAAAAGCTTTTATTGATTATTATAAAAAAGATAAAATAAATAATTTTTTTCATAGAAATTTTATTTGAATTCACTCGTAAAATGTAATTTTACTGTGGGATATTTACTCAAAGTCATTTGAATCGTAAACTCAGAATCTGTCAAAAAAACCAATTGTCCTTGCTTATCTTTAGCCAAATATCGTTGTTTTACTCTTAAAAACTCTTTGTACTCTTCATTTTTTGGATTGGTTGCTTCTACCCAGCAAGCTTTGTGAACTTGTAAAGGTTCATAAGTACATTTAGCTCCATACTCATGTTCTAAACGATATTGAATTACTTCGTATTGAAGCGCACCAACAGTTCCTACAACTTTTCTACCATTCATTTCTATGGTGAATAATTGCGCAACTCCTTCATCCATCAATTGATCCAAACCTTTGAATAATTGTTTGGCTTTCATTGGATCTGCATTATTTACATATCTAAAATGTTCAGGAGAAAAACTTGGAATTCCTTTAAAATTCAAAACCTCTCCTTCAGTTAAAGTATCTCCAATTTTAAAATTTCCAGTATCATGTAATCCTACAATATCTCCTGCATACGATTCTTCTACGATTTCTTTTTTCTCAGCAAAAAAGGCATTTGGACTCGAAAATTTTAGATTTTTTCCATGTCTAACATGCAAATAAGGAGAATTTCTTTTAAAAACTCCTGAAACAATTTTTACAAAAGCGAGTCTGTCTCTGTGCTTTGGATCCATATTTGCATGAATTTTAAACACAAATCCTGTCATTTTTTCTTCTTTAGAATCTACTAATCTCTCTTCAGATTTTTTTGGTTGAGGCGAAGGTGCAATTTCTATAAAAGCATCTAGCAATTCTTTTACTCCGAAATTATTCAATGCAGAGCCAAAAAAAACAGGTTGTAAATCGCCTCTCAAATATTCTTCTCGAGAAAAAGGTGGATATACTTCTTCTATTAAGTGTAATTCTTCTCGTAAAGTATTTGCAGCTTTTTCTCCAATTGCTTTCTCTAACTCAGGATTAGAAACATCCGTAAATTCGATACTTTCTGTGATGGATGTTTTTGATTTTTCAGAAAAAAGGTTTAATTTCTTTTCCCAAATATTATAAATTCCTTGAAAATCATAACCCATTCCGATTGGAAAACTCATTGGGGTTACGTGCAATCCTAATTTTTGCTCAACTTCATCCAACAAATCAAAGGCATCTTTTCCTTCTCTATCTAATTTATTGATAAAAACAAGCATAGGAATACTTCTCATCCTACAAACTTCTACCAATTTTTCGGTTTGTGGTTCTACTCCTTTTGCAACGTCAATAACTACGATTACACTATCAACTGCAGTGAGTGTTCTGAAAGTATCTTCGGCAAAATCTTTATGACCTGGTGTATCTAAAATATTGATTTTCTTATCTTTATAGATAAAAGCTAAAACCGATGTTGCTACAGAAATTCCACGTTGACGTTCAATTTCCATAAAATCGGACGTGGCTGTTTTTTTAATTTTATTATTTTTTACAGCTCCTGCTTCTTGAATTGCGCCCCCAAAAAGTAATAATTTTTCTGTTAGAGTCGTTTTTCCTGCATCTGGATGTGAAATAATTCCAAAAGTTCTTCTGCGTTGTATTTCTTCTAAAAAACTCATTTACAAATTTTGAGGTGCAAAGATACAGTTTAGATTGGCAATTATCAATCTAAAATTTCAATCGTTAATTTAATCTCTTCAATAGGCCACTCGTCTGAGCCTACTTTTACATTGGATATTTTTTCCATTGTTTCAAATCCAGAAATTACTTCTCCAAAAACGGTATGTTCTCCATCCAAATGATGAGCTCCTGATTTTTTTTGGACGATATAAAATTCAAAAGGACTGGAAAGTTTTTTTGGGTTGTCTTCCCATTCTCTTGCAGCAGCAAGTGCTCCATATTTGTGAGTCCGGTTTTTTCTAAATTCAGATTTTAGCAAATAGTTACCGTATTTACTTCGTTGTTTTCTCGTCAATAAATTATCAGAATTTCCTCCTTGAATCACGAAATTTTTGGCTACTCTATAAATAACAGTAGAGTTGAAATAGCCCATTTTTGTTAAGAAAATAAAATTTGCTCTGTGAATTGGCACATCCTCAAAAAGGCGCAATTTAATATCTCCAAATCTTGTTTTGATGATGACTTTTGTTTCTAGATTTTCTTTACCATAAGCTTCTAAAAAGATTTCGGTATTTTTATTATTCAAACTGTCTTCATCAATTTCAACTTTTTTCTCAATCTTCTTTTCGACTAAATTTTTGTTTGGTTTTATAGTTTTCTCTTCTTTTTCAGAAGTTTTTGAATTGCATTGAATTGAAAAAGCAAGGATAATTAATAAGAGAGTTCTGTAGAATAAATTCACTTTTAAAAGTTTCGAATTGACTTTCAAAGATAAGACATCAAAATAAAACAATAGAAAAATGTAATTGTTTTAGCGGAATTTTAAGTTTTTTATGCAAGTAGTTTGGTTTATCTTTGCCAAATATGGAAGAATTGGTAATTTTAGTCGACGAAAATGACAATCAGATTGGGTTGATGCCTAAAATGGAAGCACATGAAAAAGCATTACTTCATAGAGCTTTTTCTGTTTTTGTCTTCAATAAAAATGGCGATTTGATGATTCAACAAAGAGCTGCTACTAAATATCATTCACCTCTTTTATGGACAAATACTTGTTGTTCGCATCAAAGAGCAGGTGAGAGCAATATTGAAGCAGGAAAAAGAAGATTGTTTGAAGAAATGGGTTTTTCAACTGATTTACAAGAGATTTTTTCTTTTATTTACAAAGCTCCTTTTGACAACGGACTTACTGAACACGAATTGGATTACGTTTTAGTTGGAAGTTTTGATGGTGAACCAAACATCAATAAAGAGGAAGTTGAAAGTTATAAATGGATGCCTTTAGAAGATGTGAAAACAGACATTGAAAACAATCCACAAATTTATACTGCTTGGTTTCAAATTATTTTTAATAAATCTTACGAAAAATTAGCTAATGCCAAAAGTAACCGTTCATAGAAAAGCACATTTTAATGCTGCGCACAGACTTTACAGAAAAGATTGGAGTGATGAAAAAAACTTTGAGATTTTTAGCAAATGTAGCAATCCAAATTTTCACGGTCACAATTACGAATTGATTGTTTCTTTAACTGGAGAAATCAATCCAGAAACGGGTTATGTGTATGATTTAGGGATTTTAAAGAATTTGATTAAAACTGAAATCGAAGATTGTTTTGATCACAAAAATCTGAATATCGAAGTTCCAGAATTCAAGGAATTAAATCCAACTGCAGAAAATATTTGTGTAGTTACGTATGATAAATTACGTAAACATTTACCAAAAACCTTAGATTTGAAAATTACATTGTACGAGACTCCAAGAAATTTTGTTAGTTATTCAGGGTAATTTTTAATTAAATTTTAATCGTCAATATTAGTTCCTTTTTGACTTTTTAAGTAGCTATAGTAACTATGCGATTTTTTAAAATAACTATAAGTGTAGTAAATAAAGCCATTACAGCTTAATTTTTTTGATATTTCAGGATCATTTTTTTCCATTTCTTTGATGAATTCAGCCTCAGCTGTTTCAGGTAAATTCTTTTCAAAATATTTACCCATAAATTTGTTTTCAGCTGAAAAAAGTATAGAAACATTTGTCTTTGCATTTATTGAAGCCAAATAATTCAGCCGTTTTTTTACAAAGTGGTATGCACTTTGAGGACTTTGAACATAAGCATGAATTAAAAGTCTATCAACGTATTTGATTAATTTTTCAGTTTCATTTTCTTTAAAAGTACCTACGTAAGCCTCCGTTTTAATTTTGTGTTTACTTTCGCTAGCAAGTAATTTCATGATGTTTAAAGACTCCATAAAATAAGCAAAAGTTCCCTCTCTTGTACAAGGAATTCCATTGGGTTTTAAATATTCTTCACAATAATACCCTTTTGGAGCACTGTCATTTTCTTTCCAATATTCATATTCTAAATTGTAGACATCAAATTTTTCATAAGAAGAATTTCTAGATTGATTGTATTTGTGAATGACATTGATAAAAAAACTACCATTTTCTCCAGATGCGCCAACTTCCACAATTCCAAATTCCTTTTTCGCTCTCGAAATAAAATTTGCCAAAACTTTATTGGTATTTTTATCAGCTAACGGTGTTGATTTATTTACCTTATTTAGATCATAAATAATTAAAGCATTGAAATTGTGGTCTTTGCAATATTTTAATAACTCTGTTTCTGAATTATAACTACCTAATATTGAGTTAAAATTATCAATATAAAAGGCTCTATGCCTATTTTCTTTTTTTTGTGCTATTAGACTTGTGGTAAATAGTAAAAAAAATATAGTCTTAACTATAAATCTAGTCATGATTTTTAATTTTAATAAATAATAGCCATATTACAAGATTCAAAAAAAATTTTATATTAATTTTTTATTATTATTAGAAATACTTATTTAGATATTAGTTATTTTATTTATTTGTTAAAAATATACAATATTTTTTAAAATAAGGACTATTTTTTAAAAATTTGTAATTTAACTTCTTTAAATTTTATTTTAAAAGTATAAAAACTATTTTTTATTGAAATGATGTTTAAAACTATTTTCCAAATAGCCATAATTATAATAAGTAAATCCTTTTAAGTTTATTTTATTTTCTAATCCAGGTTCTTCAGATAACAACTCTTTTTTAAATAATTTTTCGATGTCATCCAAACTATGATTTGATAAATATTTACCTATAAAATTCATTTCTGAAGAAAAAAGTATATAAATATCTGCTTTTGATTTATAATTAACTAAAAGGTCCGACCTTTCTTTAATGTAATGGAATAAATTATCTGGATAAGTAGTATAATCATAAACCGAAATTCTGTCAGCATATTTTTCGATTTCATTAATTTCTTTTTCATTGTAATTAGCTACATAAACTCCAACTTTTACCTTATGTTTACTTTTGTTTGCTAGAGATTTCATTTCTTTTAATGATTTCATAAAATAAGAAAAAGTTCCTTCTCTAGTGCAAGGAATTTTATTTTGTTTTAGATAAGTTTGACAATAATAGCCATCTTCTTTGTTTGATTCTAAATTCCAATATTCATATTCAATATTAAAAATATCAAATTTTTCATTGGATGATTTTCTTGAATTATTGTAAGGAACAATTGCGTCTATAAAAAATTTTGATGTTTCTCCTGATGCAGCTATTTGATTAATGCCATATTCTGTTTTTGCTTTAGAAATGAATTTAGCCAAAATTCCATTCTGTTTTTTATCAGACAATTTATACACTTTATTTACTTTATTTAAATCGTAAAGAATAATACTATTGATTTTATTTTCTTTACAAAATTCAAATAATTTTGTTTCATTGGTATATGAGCCTAATATATTCATAAAATTATCAACATACATGATTCTTGATGCTGAAATTTGTAGGAAAAATAATAGAAAAAAGAAAAGCAAGAATTTAGATTTTAGCTTCATATTTTAAAATTATATACCCAAAAATAATGTAATTTTTTTGATTTTTATTTTTTTTTAAAACTTTCAATTAACGGGTTTATAAATTTTTTGATAAAAATAAGTTGAGTTAGTTTTTATTGTAAGAATAATAACTCACTGATTTTTCTAAAAAAGTATATGTATGATAAGTAAATCCTTCAATATTTAATTTCTTTTTCAACTGGCTGTTTTTGTTATTCATTTCAGCTAAAAATAATGTTTCACCTTTGTTTAAACTATCAAATTTTAACCAATAACCTAGGTCTTTCATAGTTGTTGAAAATAAAATGGTAGTTTTTATTGCGCTATTGGCATTAAAAATCAACTCTAAATTATTTCTTGCAGTTTCAAAACAAAACTTAGGATCTTTTCCTATAGCTTGTACCACTAAACGATCGCAGTTTTTGGCAATTTCAATAATTTCGTTTTGAGTGTAATAACCTACATAAGCATCAACTTCTACTTTGTGAGATTTTCCTTTTGAAAGATTTTTTAATTTTTTTAAATTGTCAATAAAAAATTTAAACGAGCCCTCTCTTCCACAAGGAATGCCATTTTCTTCTAAATAATTTACACAATAATAGCCATCAATTCCTGATGCTTTGGAAGACCAATATTCATATTCTAGATTATAAATATCGAATTTTTCAGTTGATTTTTGACGTGAATTGTTATAAACATTGATGATTTTCACAAAAAAATCAGCAGATTCACCTGAAACTCCTATTTTTTTTATTTGATACTTTTGCTTTGCTTTGTGAATGAATTCGGAAAGAATATTATTACTTCTTGGATCTGATAATGAAATTCGTTTGTTTATTTTATTTAATTCGTATAAAATCAATATTTTAATATTGTTTTTTTGGGCAAAAGAAAGCAGTTTGTCTTCTTTTATAGGACTTCCCAAAATTTCATTAAAATTATCAACGTACAAAGTCCTTTCTAAGCCATAAAATAGGCAAGAAGTCAATAATAAAATAATAAATAATAGTTTTTTCCCCACAAAAAAATCGAAAACGGCCGAAAGATAACCAAAATAATATTTTAAAATATACTAATCATAAGATTTTAACTTTATAACAATGTAATTATTTTGATTTAATTTATTGATTATAAGTTATATAAAAATATCTTAATTTTATTTTTACTTGTTTTTAAAATACTCTTTCAATAGCCTAATTCCTAAGCGTACAAATAAAATAATACTTATGGTCATTTTTTTATTATAATTAACAAATTAGTTACTTTATCGAAGTTAATTATTTTTTAAGTATTTACCATAATGTTTTATAAATCGTAAATTTGCACTGAAAAAAATAAAAATGAAAGATTTACAATTATTAAAATTTACGCCCATTTTAAAGGATAAAATTTGGGGTGGAGAAAAATTATCTACCTTGTTACACAAAAATTCTCAGAGAAATGATATTGGCGAAAGTTGGGAAATATCGGATGTTGAAGGAGATACATCAGTAGTTTCGAATGGATTTTTGAAAGGTAAAAACTTAAAAGAATTGATTGCTGAATACAAAAGTGATTTGGTTGGAACTAAAATTTACAATCATTTTGGAGAAAAATTCCCGCTTTTAATCAAATATATTGATGCAAAAGAAGCATTAAGTATTCAATTGCATCCTCATGATGATTTGGCAAAAAAGCGCCACAATTCATTTGGAAAAACGGAAATGTGGTATGTAATGCAAGCAGACGAAAAAGCCAATTTAATTGTAGGTTTTCAAAAAGAGGTAACTCCTAAAGAATATTTGCATCATCTTGAAAACAAAACCTTGACAGATATTTTAAATATTGATGAAGTGCAAAAAGGCGATGTATATTTTATTCCAACTGGAAGAGTGCATGCAATTGGAGCTGGAGTTTTATTGGCAGAAATTCAACAAACTTCTGATATTACCTATCGAATTTATGATTGGGATCGTGCAAATCCTGATGGAACTTTTAGAGATTTGCATACAGATGAAGCGATTGATGCCATAGATTATTCCGCAAAAGAATCATACAAAACAACGTATTCAAAACATCAAAACGCATCATCAGAAATTGTTTCTTGCCCTTATTTTACAACAAATGTACTTCCTTTAAAAGGAAAAATTAATGTAAATCACAACGATAAAGATAGTTTTGTAATTTATATGTGTGTAGAGGGTTCAACTACTTTTACATATCAAAATCAAACAGAAAAACTTGCTATGGGCGAAACAATTTTGATTCCTGCATCTATTAAAAATATAGAAATTGTTGCTGAAAATCAATCAGAATTGTTAGAAGTTTATATCAAATAATACATTTATGAAAATAATTGCCATGATTCCTGCACGTTACAGTGCCACTCGTTTTCCAGGAAAATTGATGAAAGATTTAGGAGGAAAACCTGTCATTGTAAGAACATATGAAGCCGCTTTGCAAACCAATTTATTTCAAGAGGTTTATGTAGTTTCAGATTCTGATGTTATTGCAAAAGCTATTCAAACTGTTGGAGGAAATGTAATTATGAGCAAAAAAGAACACGAATGTGGTTCTGATAGAATTGCAGAAGCTGTTGAATTTATGGAGGCAGATATTGTGATTAATGTGCAAGGTGATGAACCTTTTATTGATGCAATTTCATTATCAAAATTAATTGAAGCTTTTAAAAATGATACTGAAAATCTCATTGATTTAGCTTCTTTAAAAGTTCAAATCACTAACAAAGAGGATATTGAAAATCCCAATAATGTGAAGGTTATTACAGATAATTTTGGTTTTGCCATGTATTTTTCTAGAAGCGTTATTCCTTTTCATAGGGATCAAGAAATTGATGTAAAATATTACAAACACAAAGGTGTTTATGCTTTCAGAAAAGAAGCTTTGCTTGATTTTTATAAAAGAGAAATGACGCCTTTAGAAGCTGCTGAAAAAATCGAGGCAATCAGATATTTAGAAGTTGGGAAGAAAATTAAAATTATTGAAACTAATGTGGAAAGTATTGGAATTGATACTCCTGAAGATTTAGAAAAAGCTATTCAATTTTTAAAAAATGCATAAAAATATCAAAGTAATTGCTTTTGATGCTGATGACACACTTTGGGTTAATGAAACCTATTTTAGAGAAGCCGAATTAGCGTTTGCAAAATTGTTAGCAAAATACGAAACTGCAAATACTATTGACCAAGAACTGTTTAAAACCGAAATTCGGAATTTAGAGTTGTATGGTTATGGAATCAAAGGTTTTGTTTTGTCAATGATTGAATGTGCGTTGGAATTATCCAATTATAAAATCAATCCAAAAGTAATTCAGGATATTTTAGAAATTGGTAAGCAAATGTTAAATAAACCTATAGAATTGTTGGATGGAGTAGAGGAAGTATTGCAAAATTTACAGCCAAATTATAAAATTATTTTGGCAACTAAAGGTGATTTGTTAGATCAAGAACGCAAATTAGAGAAATCGAATTTGGCGCAATATTTTCATCATATTGAAGTAATGACTGATAAAAAAGCAGCAGATTATCAAAAACTCATCAAACATTTGGACATTGATTCTTCTCAATTTTTGATGATTGGAAACTCATTAAAATCAGATGTGTTGCCAGTTTTAGAAATTGGTGCATCAGCAATTCACGTTCCATTTCATACCACTTGGATTCATGAAGAGGTTTCGGAAAGTGATACATCTGATAAAAATTTTCATACAGTATTAAATATCAAAGAAGTATTGCCATTTTTTTAAAGAAATAAAGTATCTTTGCACTCGTTAAAAACCGAATTATGGCAAGTATTAAAAATTTAAAAAAAGATATCAATTATGTTTTAGGTGACGTAATTGAGTATGCACTGGATGTTGCTGCTTTGAAAAATCAACCTAAAAAAGGTAATGAAATTATTGACGAAGCAATCGTTATTTTTGATGAATTAATTGCAAAGATTAACACTAAAAAAGTTCAAGATAAAAAAGCACATTTTAAAATGTTAAACCAAGAGTTAGAATCAAAAGCAAATCATTTGATTGAAAAAATCAATAGTCTGTAATATTAACTTTTAATCAACAAAATTTTAAGACCAACATTTTTAAAAATGTTGGTCTTTTTTGTTAGATTTGTTTCATTGAAATCGATTTCGAAAATCATTTCAAGATTAATTAAATACATATATAAATATGGCTAGAGCAATGTTTGAGTACACAAAGACTGTGTTACAAAAAGTGAGTTTTAATTCAGAATTGTTTTGCAGAGAATTAGAAAAAGCCCTTCAAAGATTGTTGCCTTACGAAATCAAAGAATTGACAATCTGGTTGAAAGAATTTACGGCAAACAAACCTGAATTATTTGTTTGTATGACATTAGTCAAATAAAAAAGGGAGCTTTTTGCTCCCTTTTTTATTCTTTTTTATCTCTTTGGTTGTATTTTTTAAGAAGTTTTCTACCAAACTCTATTTCAGCCATTTGTAATTTAATGATTTTCTTAAAAGAAATAATACTACTTATTTTTTGAATAAATTCTTTTTCAGATTCATGCAATTGCTTGTCTGTAGCCAATTTTAGATTGATTAATTTCTCAGCTTCTTTTTCATCCATTGCATCATAAGCGCCCTCTTTTCTTAAAGCTTTTCTCATTTCAAAACGTTGTTTGCTTCTTAATTCATGTTGCTCTTTATCAAAAGCATTATAAATAGGCCAAAACTTTTCTGCTTCGTTAGTTGTAAGTGCAAGTTGCTCAGTTAGATAAGCAATTTTTAATGCTTTTATTTTTTCTCTGCTCTCATTTCGTTCTTGTGCAATAGAAGAAAATCCGAAAGTTATTGTTAAAAAAAGACAAGTTATTAGTGTTTTCATGTAATTTTAGTTATTTATTTCGCTCAATAATTCTTGAGTATCAATAGTTGTTAAATAATCTTCTAAATTTTCTGTTTTTAAATCTGCAAATGAAAAATCATTCATGTTTAAAAAGTCATCTCCTATTGCATTAGCAATTTCAGTATTAGTAAAACTTTTTGAATCTAACCAATTTTCGATATCATTTTGTGATATTGAATCTAGAGAAAATGTGGTAGATTTTTCAAAAAAGAAGGAATTTAATGAGATAAACAACGCAATAGAAGCTGCAGCAACAAAAGGAATAGCTTTTAAAATTCTGCTCTTAAAATGAATAATTTTTGATTCTTTTTGTGGTACTAGATTGGATAAAATATTGTTTTCAAAGTCATTAAAATAATTATTTGGAGTCGTAAAACCAGTATCTTTTGGTAAAGACGAAGTTGAAACTTCAGCAAAAATTGATTCCTCTACTTCCGAAAAATAATTTTCTGGAACAGATAAACCCGATTTTTTTTCTGTTTTTTTGTTCAAAAAATCAATACTATTTTTTAAATCTTCTTTCATACTTGTTTAGACGCTTAGTTTATGGAATGGTTTAATTAGCTTTTGATTTAATATAATATTCTATTTTCTTGACAGCATGAAAATATGAAGCCTTCAATGCGCCAACTGATGTTTCTAAAATTTCAGAAATTTCTTCATATTTCATTTCATCAAAATATTTCATATTAAATACAATTTGTTGCTTTTGAGGTAAAGTTGCAATCGCTTTTTGTAAAATTAATTGAATTTCTCCGCCAGAAAAAAAATCATCAGTTTCTAAAGAACCAGCTAATTCTTTATAAACATCAGCAATATCAATGTTTTTTTCTTTGGCTCTTTTGTTTATGAATGTTATTGATTCATTCGTGGCAATTCGATACATCCAAGAGTATAACTTACATTCTTGATTGAAAGATTCAATATTTTTAAAAATTTTTATGAAAGTATTTTGAAGTACATCATCAGCGTCATCATGTGAAATTACAATTTTTCTGATGTGCCAATACAATCGTTCTTTGTATTGTTTCACCAATTCTCTGAATGCATCATTTTTTGTTGAGGCATTTTTTAATTGTTCAATTAAAGTAATTTCGCTTATCAAAAAAATAAGAATTTCTTATAAGACTGAAAGTTTTTAAAATGGTTTAATTACCAGAAACTTATTTTTTAGTTCTTGATTTTGAGTAACCAAATAATCTTTTTTGCTTGATGGTTTCAGCAATTCCTTCAGGCAACATTTCTTCCCATCCTTTCTCACCATCCATAATCATTTTTAGAACTGTTCTTGAGAAAATATCTAAATTACTTTTATCAAAGTCTTTGATATCAACCAAGCGCCCATTATTTTTAAAGAATTTGTACAATTCTTTCATTCTAGGATGTACTTTCAGGTTTTCACTATTGATATATTCGCCTGTATCAGGATCGTGATAAGGATACATGTAAACCTTTAAGTCTCTAAAAAACAGTTTTCCGAAAGCTTCTAATATTCCTCCACTCAAATCTCGATAATATTTTTCATCAAAAATTTGAATTAAATTATAAACTCCCATAGCTAAAGCCATTCTCTCTTTGGTAAATTCACTGAAATATTCAACTAATTTGAAATATTGTTGGAAGTTTGTAATCATTACATTTTGGCCTAATGAACACAACAATTCTGCTCTATCCAAAAAGTCACGTTCATTGATTTTTCCTTCAGAAGTTAGGTTACTTAGTGTAATTTCAAAAATGATTTGAGTTTTATCTTTATCAACTTTTTTTTCTGATAAAAAGAGTTTTTTTGAGTTTTCAAACATGTCCATATTAACCTTGGTTACAGGTCTGAAACTTCCTCTTAATGCTAAGATATTTTTTTTGTAAAGTACTTGTGCTGGTAACAAATTATTGCCATCAGGACCAAACATAACAGCGTTTGTCATGCCATTTTTTAACAAAGTTAAACTCATGAGTCTGTTATCAACGTACATGAATCTAGGTCCAGAGAAGTTCACCATATCAATCTCTAGCTGATGACTTCCTAAATTATCGTAAAATGACTTTACCAATTCTTTCGGATTGTCATTCAGATAAAATGCTCCGTAAATCAAATTTACTCCCAAAACACCCAGTGTTTCTTGTTGTAATCGAGCATCAGTTTCTTTAAACCGAAGGTGCAAAACAATTTCATTATATCCTTCTAAAGGATCTAGCTGAAAACGTATTCCTACCCAACCATGACCTTTAAAAGTTCTAGCAAAATCTATAGTTGTAACCGTATTTGCGTAGCTGAAAAATAATTTATTTGGATGTTTTTCTCGACTTAATCTGTCTTCAATTAAATCCATTTCATGACGCAACATTCTTTGCAATCGAGATTGAGAAACGTATCTACCGTCTTCTTCCATTCCGTAAATCGAATCAGAAAAATCTTTATCATACGCGCTCATTGCTTTTGCAATTGTACCAGAAGCACCACCAGATCTAAAAAAATTTCTTACAGTTTCTTGTCCTGCACCAATTTCTGCAAAAGTTCCGTAAATATCTCTATTTAAATTAATTCTTAGCGCTTTGCTTTTAGTGTCTAAAACATTACTAATTTCTTGATCGCCCTTTAAAGAAATTGCCATTTTAAAGTTTTTTTAAGTAATTACAAATGTACAAAATTAGGGTGCTATTCATCAATTTTATCTTATTTTTGTTTTAATGAACACTACTAAAAAACTGTTAAAGATTACTTTTTTGGGAACGGGCACTTCTCAGGGAATTCCTATGATTGCTAGTAATGATCCTGTTTGTTTGTCAAAAGACTTCAAAGACAAACGATTGCGTTCATCTATCATGATTTCTTTTGATGACTTTACAATTGTAATTGATTGTGGTCCTGATTTTAGACAACAAATGTTGCGAGAAAAAGTACAGTCTATTCAAGGAGTTTTTTTTACACACGAGCATGCAGATCATACAGCTGGTATTGATGATTTAAGACCATTTTGCTATCAAATAGGAGAGATGCCTATTTATTTGAATAAAAGAACATTACAGAGTTTAGAGCGGAGATTTGAATATGTTTTTAGCAAAGAAAATAGATATCCTGGTGCACCAAGTGTTTTTCCTGTGTTGGTTGAAAATAAGCCTTTTTATTTTCATGATTTGGAGGTTTTGCCAATTTCAGTAATGCATGGAAATTTGCCCATTTTAGGATATAGGATTCAGAATTTTGCTTATTTAACTGATGTTAAGTCAATAGCTAAAATAGAGAAAGAGAAATTAAAAAATTTAGACGTTTTGGTGGTAAATGCATTAAGAATTGAACCACATCCAACACATTTTAATTTGCAAGAAGCTTTGGATTTTGTTGCTGAAATTCAACCAAAAACCACCTATTTTACTCATATTAGCCACAAACTTGGCTTTCATGAAGAAGTTTCTAAAAAGCTGCCAAAAAATGTTTTCTTAGCCTATGATGGCTTGAAAATTGAAGTGTAATCTTTTAAAAATATTACAATCTATCTTGTATCCAAGATTTTAAACTGTAAAAATTTTGAGGTGCCACTCCATGACCTACAGGATATTCAAAATACACATTTTTTAATCCTAAGTTTGTTAAAAAAGGGCTGCTTTTTCTTGCCCATTCAATTGGCAAAACTTGATCAACAGTTCCATGTGAACAATAATAATCAGTTTTGATTGATTTTGAAATTTCCTTTGGTAATAATTCCTGATTGATATAACCACTCAAAGCAACAACATGTTGTACTTTATTTGGGTAAAAGAAACTCAAAGAATAGCTTAAAATAGCACCTTGACTAAATCCTAAAATAAAGGTTTTATCAGGATTTGTTTGGTATTTTTCTTTGATTTCATCAATAAAATTCGCAATTATATCAATTGATTTTTTTGCTTGATCCAAATCTGAAAATTTTCCATTGATGGCGTCAAAATTAATGGCATACCAAGCAAAACCTCCAAAACCCATTTCATGAGGAGCTTCTGCACTAATGATTAAAAGTTCGTCTTGTAATTCATCAGCGAATGAAAATAAATCTTCTTTATTACTTCCATAACCATGTAATAAAATTAATAAAGGCGGATTTTCTATTACTTTTTTAGGAACTCTAACTAAGTATTGTAAACTCATGATTTTTATTTAAACAGAAGATTTTTATTAATTAAAATAACTTAATTATTAGGATAAAACAAGTTGATTATTTGCAAAGATTCCATACACTTTTCCTTGTAGGTTTTTATCAAGAAAAGGACTGTTTTTTGAAGCTGAAAGGATGTTTTTTTTTGAAAACACAATTTTTTCTGATGGATTAAATAAGGATAAATCAGCTTTTGCACCTTCTTTAATGCTTGTTTTTTCTATTCCAAAAATACTTCTTGGTTTTGAGGTTAATAACGGAATGAAATCTGTCAAATCTAAAACACTATTCAATGCTCCAAAAGCACTTTCTAAACCAATAACACCATTTTTGGCTTCACTAAAATCAACTTTCTTATGCTCAATATCAATCGGATTGTGATCAGAAGTAATCATATCAATAACTCCTGATTTTACAGCTGTTTGCAAAGCTTTTACATCTTCTTTTGTTCTTAATGGAGGAGTTGTTTTAAAATTGCTATCAAAACCATGCAATTCATCATCTGTCAACACCAAATGATGCACAGAAACGCTACACGTTACTTGCAATCCTTTCTTTTTGGCTTCTTTAATTAAATCAACAGATTTAGAAGTGGAAATTGTTGGAATGTGCAATTTGCCTCCTGTATGTTCTAATAAAAACAAATCTCTAGTGATTTGAAGATGCTCAGCCAAAGCCGGAATTCCTTTCATGCCTAATTGTGTACTGTTGACTCCTTCATTTGCAATTCCTTCTGCAGCAATTGAATTGTTTTTAGGGAAACTCAATACCAAACCATCAAAATTTTGAGCATACAATAAGGCAATTTTCATCAAATTATCATTTGAAATGGATTTTGTATAATCTCCAAAAGCAATTGCTCCTGATTGTTGCATGTCAAATAATTCTGACAAATCTTTGCCTTCGCAGTTTTTTGTCAATGCTCCAATTGGAAATAATTTTGTTGCAAATTTTGAAGCCTTATTGATGAGAAATTCAACATCTGATTTAGAGTCAATTACAGGATGAGTATTCGGATTGACAGCAACAGCCGTAAACCCACTTTTTGCAGCTACTTGCAAACCATTTTTGATGGTTTCTCGTTCTTCAAAACCAGGTTCACCAAAACAAACACTTGTATCAAACCAACCACAAGAAATATGTAAGTTTTCTAGGTTTACTAAATTAGTATCTGAAGAAACTTCAATAGAATTCTCAATTTTTTCTATAATTCCATTTACAATTAAAACATCTTTTTTTTGAAGGTGATGCTGACTTTCAGTATCTATAATTGTTGCGTTTTTAAGAAGTGTTTTCATGGTTTATAGAATTTCAAAATTAAAATTTCTAAAAACAAAGATACAATTGCCAACGCTAAAAACCATTTCCAAAGTGATTGAACTTCATTTTTTTTCTTGATGTTTTTAAAAACAGTTGAAACAGCATCAGAAACTGTGATATTTGGATTTGTTTTTTCTAGTTGTGCAACATCTAAAAATTGTAATAAACTTTCTTCTTTTGGTGTGTTAAAAGCAATGGTTTCTATTATTTCACCTTTTTTGTTGATGTTGTAAAAACCAGCTTCAGAAGGATTTTCTTTAGTTGTTAAAGTTACTTTGTTTTGAAAAGTTTGTTGAATAGGAATAAAAGTAGTTGTTGTATTTGAAATCTCTAAAATTTCATCTTTTTGAAGTTGAATATCAACATCAATTTTATTTTCATCATCCAAAAAATAATACAATTGCGATTGTAAAAAACTAAATTTCCCGAAATTGTAAAAAATAGGAACAATTAAAGGAGAATTCTGAAACGAACTATTTTTTTTGTTGATAGCACTTGTAAAAACATACAAAGCTCCTGAAGGAATATTTATTTGACTTAGAAAAGATGAGTTGTTTTCGAAAGTGACCATTTTGGTATCATTTTTTGAATTGATTTCATAAAAATGATTGACTGTTGGATATTGAAAATTTTCTACTTTTTTTGAAAATACATTTTTAAAAAAAGGATGACTTTCAATAATGTTTGTAATTTTTAAAGAATCGATATTTTTATTTGAAAAAGTTGAAGAAGAAAATTTTTGTAAAAATTGATTGTAAGAATTTATGTCGGAATTTGGATTTGGAATCACTACAACACTACCACTTTTTGAAATAAAATCTTGTACACTTTTTGATAAAATTTCTGAAATTTTTTCCAACTCAAAGAGTATTAAAATTTCTTGTTTTGGTATCAAATTATAATTGATATTTTCAGATAAATTTTGAGTGAAATTAAACTCATCTTCAGTGTATATTTTTGATAAAAAATCAACCTCATTTCCGATAGCCAAAACATTAATTTTTTTAGCAGTTTTTAGATGAAAATAAAAGGTGTTATCAAAAGAAAAAGTATCGCTAGAAGAGATACTTATTTTTCCGTTAAAAGCTTCTTTTTTTTGGATGGAAAATAAAATGGTTTTTGTTGAGTTTTCTTCAATTGAAAAAGATTGTTTGCTTGATAATTCTTTTTCATTATACAACGCAATTGGAACATTTTGTTTTGATGATCCTTGATTTTTTACAACAACATGTAACGTAGTTTCATCCATAGAGTTACTCGTAAAAACACTGTCTATAGAAATATTGTTTTTTTGAGATTCAGTCAATTTTATTACTGAAAAAGGGGGTGTTACATTTGTAAACTCATTATTGTATATATTCTGAAAATCAGATATTAAAATAGTTTCATTTAAAGTTTTTGTTTGTTTTTTTGAAAGTGCATCTATTTTTAATAAAATACTATTTAAAGAAGGCTTTTTTGAGGAATAATTTAGTTCTAATACTAGCTTTTTAAGCTCAGAAAATGAAATATCATCGTAAAATTCATCATTGGTTAACAAAGAATATGTATTTGATTGTGGCGCATTTTCTATGATTTCTTTGGCTGCAACTTGCAATAAAAAACCCTTCTCACCTTTAGCTTGTGTGCTTAATGAGTTATCTAAATAAACAATTATTTTCTCATTTTTGGTGCTTTTGTCATCACTAAAAAAAGGTTGTGAAAATGCAAAAAGTATCGCTGAAAGTAATAGCATTCTTGTGGCTAAAATTAACCATTTTTTTAGCCTTGAACTCTTTCTAGAATCTTGGATTATTTTCTGTAAAAAAGCAACGTTTGTAAAAGGTACTTTTACAAATTTTTGCAACTGAAAAAGGTGGACTAAAATGGGAATAATTAGCAGCCACAAAAAGTATAAAATTTCCGGATTTTTAAATTGCATTTACTAGTATTTTGCAGATTTATTTTTTGATAAACTTTGTAGAATAAATGCTCTCAAATCGTCATTCGATTTTTGTAAATCTTCGCTTCTTAAATACATCATGTGTCCACTTCTGTATCCTTTAAATGTAAATCGATCTTTCATTTTTCCACTTGGATCTGTTTTCCACATGGTATATTTTGCGCTAAAATAGGTGGTTGCACCATCATAATATCCTGATTGAACAAGCACTTTTAAATATGGATTTTGAGCCATTGCTTGACGCAAACCTTCTCTAACATTATCGTTCGAATTATCCCAAGGAGAAACAGGGCCAAATAGATTATATTTTACATCTGTTTTAAAATTCAATTCTTCACGAATGTAATAATTAATTGCTGGTGTAAATGAATGCAACCATGAAGTCAATTCAGGATTATAATCGGTATTTTCGCCAATTTCGCGCTTATCAATGCCTAAATATCTTGAGTCTAATCTTCCAATAGTTTGTCCGGTTTTATCTCTTAATAATTCTTTCCAAAAGAAATTTGGAGAAATTTCTAAGTTATTTTGAAGTACTACTTTTTTAGATAATCCTGAATAAAATGCTACTTTCTCTGCAATGTCATTTTTTTCAATTTCACTGATAAATCCGCCTTTTGCAATGGCTGGTAATAATTTGTTGATAGCAAAATCTTCAGCCTCTGGTAAAATTTCTAGTAAATCTTTATTTTGTAATTCAGGTGAAAGCATTTTGTGATGCCAAGCTGTAGCTGTAAAATAGGGTAAATTTATAGCATAATCAACTGAACTTTCTGTGCGTAAAACTTTATAATCTGCTGGCGAAACCATGATTACACCATTCAAATACATCCATTGTTTATTTTGTAATTCAGCGGCTAAACCCATTACTCTTGTACCACCATAACTTTCGCCTATGATATATTTTGGAGATTTCCAACGATTATTTCTCGTAATAAAAGTGTTAAGCCATGTTGCTAAATAGGTAATATCTGCATTGATTCCGAAAAACAATGATTTATCTAATTTCTTTCCATCAGCAACAACTGGTCTTGAATATGCTGTATTTACAGGATTTATATAGACAATGTCAGCAACATCTAAAATTGAATTCGGATTATCTTTGATTCCATAAGGTTGTACAGGATATCCTTCATCATCAATTTTTAACACTTTTGGACCTGTGTAAGCAATGTGCATCCAAACAGATGCAGAACCAGGACCACCATTAAATGACATGATTATAGGCCTTTCTTCATCATTTTTAATATCTGTTCTTTTGTAATAAGTGTAATATAAAGCAGCAATAATTTCGCCATTTTCATTCCAAACTGGTTGCATGCCAGTAGTGGCTTTATAGGGAACTGTTTTTCCTTTGATGACAACAGAATTTGTAGTAACAACCATGGTGTCTAAAGGGATTCTTGGATCTTGAGACCATAATATTTGTGATATTAAAGCAAATAAGAAAACTATTTTTTTCATGATATTCAAAATTTAGCAGTCTAAAATATCACAATTAAAATGAAAACAAAAGGATTGTTGATTTCTTATGAAAACTTTTCGAAAACGCCTAATCCAAAAAGTGCAAAATCGTATTTGACAGGGTCATTTTTATCAAATTTTCGAAGTTTTTTATCTAACTCTGATAAAGCTTTCCAGTCGTTTTGTTCTCTTTTTAAAATGCCTAATTTTCGTGCAACATTCCCTGAATGAACATCCAAAGGGCAAGATAAATTCGCAGGATTATGGGTTTTCCAAATTCCAAAATCAACTCCACTAGTATCGTTTCTAACCATCCAACGTAAAAACATATTGATACGTTTTGCGGCCGAATTTTTCATTGGGTCTGAAATGTGTTTTTGTGTTCTATTTGAGTGTGGAATTTCAAAAAAAAGTTTTTTAAATTGATGAATTGCCTTTTGATAGGTATCTGATTTATCTGAAATCAACAATGTATTTTCCAATCCACCATGATTTAAATAAATATGTTGTAATGATTTTATAAATTGCTGGAAATCAATAGAATTAAAAGTTCTATGAACAAATTTATCAAACGATTTTAAATCATTTTCATGATGATTCAGAATAAAATCATGAGGAGAAAATTCTAACAATTCCATCATTTTTGAAGCATTTTGAATGATCATTTTTCGATTTCCCCAAGAAATTGTTGCCGTTAAAAATGCTGCAATTTCAATGTCTTCTTTCTTAGAAAATTGATGCGGAATTTGAATAGGATCAGATTCAATAAACGAAGGATTGTTGTAAAAACGCGCCTTTTCGTCTAGGAATTCTTTGAGTTCGGTTTGCGTCATTTATTCTGTCATCTTTCCATCAATCATGGTCAATTTTCTATCTGCCATGTTTGCCAATTCTTCATTATGTGTAACTAAAACGAAAGTTTGTCCAAATTCATCTCTCAAAGTAAAAAATAATTCGTGTAAATTTTTAGCAGATTCACTATCTAAATTTCCACTAGGTTCATCAGCCAAAATAACAGCAGGATTGTTAATTAATGCTCTTGCTACAGCTACTCTTTGTTGCTCACCCCCAGAAAGTTCATTTGGTTTGTGTTGTAATCTATGTGACAATCCTAAAAAAGAAAGAATTTTTTTAGCCTCATTTTCGACTTCATTTTTCGATTTTTTTGCTATAAATCCAGGAATACACACATTTTCTAAGGCTGTAAACTCGGGTAATAATTGATGAAATTGAAAAATAAAACCAATATGTTTGTTTCTAAATTCAGATAATTGCTTATCGGATAATTTTTTTAACGAAATATCATTGATGCTAAGCTGAAAATCAGTTTCTTTTTCAGGTTTGTCAAGAGTTCCTAAAATTTGTAAAAGGGTTGTTTTTCCAGCTCCAGAAGGACCAACAATCGCTACAATTTCTCCTTTTTTGATGTGTAAATTCACACCTTTTAACACTTCAACATCACCATAATATTTGTGAATATTTTCTGCAACAATCATAATTAGTATCAAAATTTTTAACGAAAGTATAAAAAATCAAACGGACTTTTTAAAAGTATTTTGTTTTTATCAATTTTTAAAGAGAAAGAATGGACGTCAATTGGAAATATTTTAATTTTCATCATTTTAACCTCATATTTTATAAAATATTATAGGAATTTTAGTGATTGAATTTGTATTTTTGCAAGCGTTTTAAAAGCGATACAAATGAATTTACACGAATACCAAGGAAAAGAGATATTAAGTAGTTTTGGAGTAAGAATTCAAAGAGGAATTGTAGCAAGTACTCCTGCTGAAGCTGTTGCAGCTGCTAAGAAATTAACAGAAGAAACTGGTACAGGATGGCATGTGATTAAAGCACAAATTCACGCTGGAGGTCGTGGAAAAGGAGGAGGAGTTAAATTGGCTAAAAACATAGCTGATGTTGAGCGTATTTCTGGAGAAATTTTAGGAATGATGTTGATTACACCACAAACTCCTGCAGAGGGAAAATTGGTTAATCAAGTATTGATTGCCGAAGATGTGTATTATCCAGGTGATTCTAAACCAGAGGAGTTTTATATCTCTGTTTTGTTAAACAGAGCAACTGGTAAAAATATGATTATGTATTCTACAGAAGGTGGAATGGATATTGAAACGGTTGCTGAAGAAACACCACATTTAATTTTTACAGAAGAAATTGATCCTTTATTAGGAATTATGCCTTTCCAAGCTCGTAAAATTGCATTTAATTTAGGCTTATCAGGAACAGCTTTTAAAGAAATGACACAATTTGTAACGGCTTTATATACAGCTTACATCAAATCGGATTCTTCTATGTTTGAAATCAATCCTGTTTTAAAAACTTCGGATGATAAAATTATGGCTGTAGATGCAAAAGTTTCTTTGGATGAAAATGCTTTGTATCGTCATAAAGATTATGAAGCAATGCGTGATTTGCGTGAAGAAAATCCGATTGAAGTTGAAGCAAAAGCAGCTGGTTTAAATTATGTTAAATTAGATGGAAATGTAGGATGTATGGTAAATGGAGCTGGTTTGGCAATGGGAACAATGGATTTAATTAAAGAATCAGGAGGAGAACCAGCAAACTTTTTAGATGTTGGTGGAACTGCAGATGCTCAAAGAGTAGAAACTGCTTTCGGAATCATTTTGAAAGACCCAAATGTGAAAGCCATTTTGGTTAATATTTTTGGTGGAATTGTACGTTGTGACAGAGTTGCTCAAGGAGTAGTTGATGCTTATAAAAATATGGGTGATAAAATTACAGTGCCAATTATTTGCAGATTGCAAGGAACAAATGCAAAAGAAGCCAAAGAATTGATTGACAATTCAGGAATGAAAATTATTTCAGCTACCGAGTTTCAAGAAGCTGCTGATAAAGTACAAGAAGTATTAAGTGCTTAAATTTTTAAGTTTATAATTAAAAAAGCCTCATTGAAAAATGAGGCTTTTTTGTTTGAGTTATTTTAAATTTTCACAAACTTTCTTTCAAAGCTGCAATTTCATCTCGCAATTTTGCAGCAACAATAAAATCCAATGATTTTGCAGCTGTTTCCATTTCTTTACGCTTTTCTCTGATGCGTTTTTCAATTTCTTCTTTTGGCAAATATTCTAATGAATTTTCGGCAACTTTTTGAATGGCATTGTCATAATGATAACTCGAAATCGCACTTTTTGACAATGTATCGTCTATTTTTTTTGAAATTTGAGTAGGAGTAATGTTGTTTTTTTGATTGTAAATAAGCTGTTTTTCACGTCTTTTGTCAGTTTCATCAATCGTTTTTTGCATGCTATTGGTTATTTTATCTGCATACAAAATCGCTAAACCATTTACATTTCTTGCAGCTCTACCAATAGTTTGAGTTAATGAACGATGTGAACGTAAAAATCCTTCTTTGTCAGCATCTAAAATGGCAACTAACGAAACTTCTGGTAAATCCAATCCTTCTCGTAATAAATTAACTCCAATCAAAACATCGAACAAGCCTTTTCGTAAATCTTGCATGATGGCAACTCGCTCTAAAGTGTCCACATCAGAATGAATATATCTACAGCGAATATCAACTCTAGTTAAGTATTTTGTCAGTTCTTCAGCCATTCTTTTGGTAAGAGTTGTTACCAAAGTTCGTTCGTCTTTTTCAACTCGAAGTTGAATTTCTTCAATCAAATCATCAATCTGATTGATACTTGGTCTGATTTCAATAATTGGATCTAACAATCCTGTTGGACGAATTACTTGTTCCACAAAAATTCCTTCCGTTTTTTGCAATTCATAATCTGCAGGAGTTGCACTTACAAAAATTGTTTGGTTTTGCAAGGCTTCAAATTCTTCAAATTTCAAAGGACGATTGTCCATGGCTGCAGGCAAACGAAATCCATATTCCACCAAATTTTCTTTTCTGCTTCTGTCTCCTCCATACATGGCATGCGTTTGCGGAACTGTAACGTGACTTTCGTCAATAATCATCAAATAATCATCAGGAAAATAATCTAATAAACAGAAAGGTCTTGTGCCAGGTTCACGTCCATCTAAATAGCGAGAATAATTTTCAATTCCTGAGCAATAGCCTAATTCACGAATCATTTCTAAATCAAATTCTGTGCGTTCTTTCAAACGTTTTGCTTCCAAATGTTTCCCAATTTCAGTGAAAAAATCCACTTGTTTCATCATATCTTCTTGAATTTGATGAATGGCATTTTGCAACACATCAGGAGACGTAACAAACAGATTTGCAGGATAAATTGTCAATTCTTGAAAACGTTCAACAATGGCATTACTTTCCAAATCAAAGGATTCAATTTCTTCTATTTCATCCCCAAAAAAATGAATTCTGAACCCAAAATCGCCATAAGATGGATAAATAGTAACCACATCACCTTTTACTTTAAAAGTTCCGCTTTTGATATCGTGTTCAGTTCGTGAATACAAACTCGTTACTAATTGATGTAAAAATTTGGTACGTGCAATTTGCTGACCAATGGCAACTGGAATGACATTTTTTTTGAATTCTGCAGGATTACCAATTCCGTACAAACAAGAAACTGAGGCAACAACCAACACATCACGTCTGCCAGAAAGTAGGGAAGAAGTGGTGCTTAATCGCAATCTTTCAATATCATCATTGATAGATAAATCTTTTTCTATATAGGTTCCAGTTACAGGAATATAAGCTTCTGGTTGATAATAATCATAGTAAGAAACAAAATATTCAACAGCATTTTTTGGGAAAAACTGCTTGAATTCTGAATATAATTGCGCAGCTAATGTTTTGTTGTGAGCTAAAACCAAGGTTGGTTTTTCTACATTTTTTACAACGTTCGCAATCGTAAATGTTTTTCCTGAACCAGTAACGCCTAATAAAGTCTGGAATTTTTCTCCTGAGAGAATTCCATGAGTTAATTCTTTGATAGCTTCTGGTTGATCTCCAGTTGGTAAAAAGTTGGATTCTAACGTAAATTTCATACTGCAAAAATACGCATTGAAAACCGTTGTTAATTTCTAATCAAACTAAAATTTCCAGATTTTTTAATCAAATTATCATTCTTATCAATAATTTCAGATTTGAACCAATAATTATTTTCGGGTAAGTTTTTTCCGTTGAAACTACCATCCCATCCTAGAGAAGTAAAATCAGTTATGGAATGAATAACTTTTCCATAACGATCGAAAATGCTGACATTTATGGATTTAAATGAATTGCTATCTAAACCTTTAATATTCCAAAAATCATTAATTCCATCACCATTTGGTGTGAAATATTTATTATAACCAATTACAGAAACTGTTCTTTGAATCTGTTGTTCACAAGAGTTTACATCTCTTACAAAAATGGTTTGTAATCCTGCAGCTACATTTGAAAATGTATAAGAATTTCCATTTCCTGAGAAATTGATATTGTCTAATGAAAATTCATAATTGCTATTTCCATTGATTAAAACATCAATAATATTGTTTGTTTCATCTTCAGTATTCACTAAAATTTCTGAGAATTCTGGAGGATTTGGATTGACAACTCTAAATGTTTTTGTATTTGAACACTCCAAATTATTTTCAGTTTTATAAACCGTAAGCGAAAATTCACCAACGGCACTTAGAACAAAATTTCGAGTACTTCTAATTATAACGCCATTACTATTTCTCCATTCAAATCTTTCATTACTAATATCTCCAAAAAGTACAATTGGAGGTTTTAAACTAGGGTCAAAACAAATGGTGTATTCTTCTTGTAGATTGATAATAGGTTCAGAATTTACAACGATTTGAAAAGCCTTGATTCCTCCACAACTTTGATCGGCTTCAACAATTTTCAGGTAAATTGTTTTGGAGGTTTCTGAAAATAAACCTGTATAATTATTGGTGCTTGTTTGAGCATTTTCAAAAGTTGGATAAAATGAAAGTCTTGAATTTGCTGGGATTGTTAACTGACTTCGAATATGAGATTCTAAATTTAAAATATTAAATTGACCTTTTGCATTTCCAGAAATTCCATCAGAATTTTCACAGACAAAAATTGTTGGAATATTACCCAATTGCACAAAACGAGTTCTAATAGTGAAGGAACCTATCTCAAAACATCCATTTTCATTCGTTGCTTTAATAAATATCTGTTGATTGGAAATGGTATTCTGAAAATTTTCTGGATTAGGAATTTTAGTATCTGTTGAAATATCATTCAAACTAAGATAATAATCTATGTTTTCAGTGGCTCCTCTTCTTAAAATTTTATCTCTAATGTTCTCTAAATTGAAAGTTGTAAGTCCGTCTAAATCTTCATCACACTCTACCAATTCCTGATTCGGAAGAATGATAGGCAACTCAAAAGCTCTTACCAATTTTGTAACTGTGATATTTTTATTAGCAACAGATAAAATGGCTGTAACTATATAAGTTCCTGGAGAATTATAAGTGTGTTTGGTATTGATTTCTGTACTTGTATTTCCATCACCAAAATCCCAAGAAATTCCTGAAATTGGAGCAAATGATTCCGCATAAAATGAAAATTCATCGATATAACAAACATTTTCTGTGATAATTTTTGATGCAAAATACGATTGAATAAAATTTGGCAATCCTCTTTTTGATGTATTTGGAGAAAGGCGAATTGCATTGTGTTTATAGTTTGCTAAAAAGCCTTTTTCATTAGGATTTTCAATAACTCCTAGGTAATCATGGCCATCAGCTTCGTCATCCAAAGCCACATAAATTTTTTGATCGTTTCCTATTTGAAGTCCGTTTATTTTAATTGCATTACTTGAATATAAAAAAGATCTTGCCTCATCAAAATCTTCAATATCTTCGAGTTGATATTGAATAATTCCATTTCTAGCGCCATTACTATAACTTATGTAAATAAATTTTTCATTTGGTGAAAATTCAATTCCTTTTGAGGGCCAAACAGCAAAGGTGTTTTCAAGAGGAAAATGAGTAACAAAAGTTAGATTTCCGGTTTCAGTATCAAAATTATATTCATGAAGATATCTTAGAGAATTATTTTCGGTATTTGAAGTAATAAGTAATTTTTTTCCTGATGGAGAAAGTTTCATTGTTCCTAAATTTTCAATTTCAAAACTAACAGGAGTTTCTTTTGGAACTCTATTCAAACCATTTGTGTCAATTTGAAAAACTTTAAAAATTTTCTTTGATTTTGAAATGTCATTATCCAATCCTTCAACAGTAACTAGCCAAAATCTCTCTCCATCTTTATGATGAACAGCAGTTATTTTTTCGGATGGTGAATTATAGCTTAATGAAATATTTTTTTCTGTAACTCTTCCTAAAGGAAAAGTTGTACTAAAATTAATTTCAGCGTAATAAATTCCAATTGCTTGTTGTAGATTTTGGCTTACAACTTGCCTCGCATAAATTAAATAGTAACTATTTTTATCTCTTGGTTTAGGGATAATTATTGTGGATTGAAGTAGTGTATTTTCACCAAAAAGCCCAGAACCATTCTCCATAATCTCATGATTTCGATTCCAAACTGTTGCCCCATCAGAATAAAATAACAAATTTCCTTCTTCATCAGAAATTGATGTCGAATTTGCAGGAGCATCCATTTCACTATCATCGAGATTGATAACTCTTCCATTTTCAAATTTAATGGCAGCTTTATTTCCAAAATACCAATTCTTAGTTTCATTTTGAGAGAACATTGATAATGATAATAAGAAGATAAAAAATTTGAAACCTTTATACATTAATAATAGAACCTGATGGATATTTGCCTGATTTTAATGGATTCATAAAATTCAAAGATATTTAAAAAAGATTTGAGCCTTACTTTTTTTAACATTCAAATTTGTAAATGATTTCTTTAATAAAAAAAACAGCTTTAAAGAATTTTCTTTAAAGCTGTTTTCTTGTAATAGTTAAGAATTATAAATCTCTTTTTTCAAGTAATTTATACGATGAAAAAATGAAAATGAAAGTCCAAAATAATACAATTAAAATCGTTAAAAATTCTACGTCATAACTTTTTGTAAACGCTTCTCCCATAGTGTTTGCAGCACTTCTAATTGCTCCTAATTTAGAAAATGGTTCTTTTATTAAATTACTCATTGCTTCTAAGGGTAGAAATTGCATGATACTATCTACTTTTTCACTAGGAATTTTCTCGCCTCTAAAAGACCAATACAAATATCCTTTGAAAATACTTTCACCAATGAACCAAACCAACATACCAGCAACAGCAAAGGCTGATCTTTTGATGAGAATTCCTAAAAATAATCCAAAAGAGAAAAAGCCAAGGAGTTTTATAAAAAATGCTAATAAATATTCTAAATCAGAAAAAATGATAGAAAATTCATTGTAATCTGAATAAAAAAATCCTAAAATCAATGAAACCACAAAAACAAAAACAGTAGAAATCAGAGAAAATGCAATAACTGTATAAAATTTTGATAGTATAAATTCTTTTTTACTCAAACCATCTATTAAATTCTGTTTCAGTGTTTTATAGCTATATTCATTAGACATCATTGATACAATTACCAATAATAAGAAGAATTTTAAGATGGCTGCAATAAAAGTATTGAAATGCCAGATGTAAGGAAAATTAAAAATTCCAGCTTCTGCTAAATGCAATTTAAAATTACCAAATTCAAATTTTATTGCGGCAATTAGGGCAATTGAAGTTAATAGTCCAAAGTAAATAATAGATAAAACTTTACTGGCTCTGTTGTATTTTAACTTGTGAAATTCTATAGATAATAGTCTAAACATAACGCGTTTTTTTGGAAATTAATTATTGTTTGTTAAGTCTAAAAATTGTTGTTCTAAACTTGGTTTTCGTTTTACTAAATGCGATAAAACGAGTCCATCTTCAAACAAATATTGATTTATTTCAGTCGCAGAAATATCTTTTTTTAAAGTTGCAATGATGGTTTCATGATCTTGAGTAATTCGATCAATAGCTTCATGATTTTCTAAAATCTGAATCAATTTTTCTTTATTATTCTCAATTTTTAATTCAAACAAACCTTTTGATGCTGTCATTTCGTCTACACGTCCACTGTATAGTTTTACTCCTTTTCTAATAACAACCACATGCGAACATACTTTTTCAACTTCATCTAGTAAATGCGATGCCAATAAAATAGTAGTGCCATTTGCAGCGATACTTTTTATAATTTGACGAATTTCGTGAATTCCTTGAGGATCTAATCCATTGGTTGGTTCATCTAAAATTAAAATTTCAGGATCATTTAATAAAGCTGATGCAATTGCCAATCGCTGTTTCATTCCCAAAGAAAATGTCTTGAATTTGCTATCTTTTCTCTCAAAAAGATTGACTGTTTTTAATTTTTCATCGATTTTTTCGGTTGAAATTCCTTTGATTTTGCATATCAAAGCTAAGTTTTGAGTAGCAGTCATGTAAGGATAAAAGTTGGGTCGCTCAATAATAGCGCCCACTTTTTTTAAAGCATCATGCGTAGAAAGATTGCCATCAAACCAAGAAAATTCTCCTGAAGTTTTATTGACAACATTTAAAATGATTCCTAAAGTAGTTGATTTTCCACTGCCATTTGGTCCTAAAATTCCGTAAACAGCTCCTTTTTTGATATCAAAAGAAAGGTTATTAACGGCATGAACAGCACCATATTTTTTGTCAAGATTTTTGATCGAAAGTATTGTTTCCAAAAAAAGTAGTTTTTTAGTTAGTTGTATATTTAGGACGATTTAAGAATCATATTGTTACACAAATAAACCGAAAAACTATTAGAAAAACTCTTAAATTCTAGTATTCAGGGTATTCAATGTCATCAAAACTATCAAAATCTTCATCAATCATATCATCATCTCCAAATTCGTCAAATTCGTCCTCAAAATCCTCTGCAGTGAATTGTTTTTGAGGAGCTTCTTTTGGTACTTCACCAACAGCTAAAATTGTTTTCGGTAAATCAGTTCTTTTTTCGTTAGAAATTTCTACAACGTCAACATAAAAAGTCCACATATTTAAAAAATCATACACATAAATCAATTTGTCATTTTCATCAGGTAACGTTTCATTTAAAATACAATTTTCCATTGAGATATCTTCACCAGCTTCAGCCATGTTAAATAACGGAATTTCTTCTCCTTGATTCCAATCTTCATCTGCTCTGTAAAATGATGCCATTTCATGACCTTCAAAACCAAAAGATTTTGCAATAATTAGGTGTAATTCTTCTAAATTAATAGTATCATCAACCAAAATAGTTCTGATAATATCTTCTTGTGTATCTAAGATTGCGCGAATTTTGTACATAAACTTCTATAAAAAACGTAACAAAAATACGATAAATTATGTGTATTTTTACGTCTTTAAATTTCAAATTGATTGGACAAGCAAAAAATTCTTGATACTTGTAATCGTCTTTCCAAAAATACGTTAATGCAAACTTTGCAAATTGAGTTTGTAGATGTAACAGAAGATTCTTTGACTGCAAAAATGCCAGTAAATAGCAGTGTTCATCAGCCTTATGGAATTTTACATGGAGGTGCAACTGCTGCTTTAGCTGAAACAGTTGGAAGTTGTGCATCAGCAATTTTTATTGATAATGAAACGAAAATTATCAAAGGAATTGAACTGAGCATCAATCATTTAAAAAGTGTTAAAGAGGGTTTTGTTTATGGTGTTGCCAAGCAAATCCACAAAGGTAAAACAATTCATTTGTGGGAAATTAAGGTATTTGATGATGAACAACAACTCATTTCTATTTGTAAACTCACTAATATTGTATTGGATAAAAAGTAAAGGATGTTTATTACCGGTTTTTTAAAAAGATTTTTAAAAGTTTTCTCAATTATTGTATTCATTTTGTTTACCATAATTTATGCACTTTTTTATTTCTACACATCACCAAAATCTGACAAAGCTATTTTAAGTGAATTTGAAGATGTAGCATTAACTCCAAAAATTTCATATCACAATTTTAAAAATCTGAAATACAGAAAATTATCAATTGTAAACGATACTGTTTTACCAACTATTGTTTTTGTGCATGGTACTGTAGGATCGTGCATTGATTTTATAAGCTATATGAAAGATCCTATGATTTACTCTAAAGCGAATTTTATAAGCTATGACAGAGTTGGTTACAATTACGAAGATGCAAATGATGTGCAAGAATCTATCGCTTTTGAAAGAGATATGTTGCAAAGCATCACCAAAGATTTACCTAAAAACAAAACAGTAGTTGTTGGATATTCGTATGGAGGACCCATCGTTTTAGCAGATACAACACGTTACAAAAAAGCAGTTTTGTTAGCACCTGCAGTTTTTAGTAATAGAGAAGTAATGCCTTGGTTATTAAATCTTTATAATTGGAAAGTTACTCGTTGGTTGGTTCCTCCAATTTGGAAACAAGCTGCAAAAGAAAAGCTTTCACACAAAAGTGATTTGAAAATATTTGAAAAAAAATGGAATCAGAATTCTAATGAAATTTTAGCCATCCATGGTGAGAATGATCATTTAGTTCCGTATGCAAATTCTGAAAAATTGGCAACTCAATTTCCAAAAGAACAATTTGAGTTGATTCAAATTAGAAGAGGTGATCATGGAATTATTTGGAATAGATTTGATTTTATTAGAGAACAATTGATCCTTTGTTTGAATTGAAAATATTCTCAAAAATAGCAACTTCTTACCAAGAAAATCAACCTTTTGTTGTTTACAGAAAACCGAATACAAAAGAGATTTTGGCGTTATTTTCTAAAAATGATTCTTTGTTTCTTTTAGAGGATTTTTCTGAAAGTGGATTTGTTTTTGCGCCTTTTGATGCTGTTGAAAAACCTATTTTTTTTCCGTTCGACGAATTTGATTTTTTTTCAGAAAACATCAATTTTATTGACGTACCAATTGAAAACAACAATTTTGCTGAAACTGAAATACAAAAAGAAAATCATCAAAAAATTGTTGAAAATGCCATTAATGAAATCAAGAAAGAAAGCTTTAAAAAAGTAGTTATTTCTAGAAAAGAATCAATTCCTTTAGAAAATTTTGATGTAGTTTTAACCTATAAAAAATTACTTCAAAATTATCAAAATGCTTTTGTGTATGTTTGGTTTCATCCAAAAGTAGGTTTGTGGTTAGGTGCAACTCCAGAGACGCTTTTAACTGTTGAAAATCTTCATTTTGAAACCATGTCTTTGGCTGGTACACAAGTTGCAGACAATTTAGCAGCTGTAATTTGGCAACAAAAAGAGTTGGAAGAGCAATCGTTAGTTACTGATTTTATTGAAAGTCAGCTTAAAAATAAAGTTGAACATTTACAAATTAGCAATCCTGAAACTGTAAAAGCTGGTAATTTATTTCATTTAAAAACGGCAATTTCTGGAACCTTACATCCTTCAAAATCAACTTTAAAAGAATTGATTGAAAGTTTGCATCCAACCCCAGCTGTTTGTGGATTGCCAAGAAATATTGCTAAAAATTTCATTCTTGAAAACGAAAATTACAATAGAGAATTTTATACAGGTTTTTTGGGAGAAATGAATGTAATTTCTAAAGAATCAAAATCGAATAAAACACAACTTTTTGTGAATTTACGCTGTATGAAAATCGAAAATAATTTTGCTAATCTATTCATTGGTGGTGGTATTACGAAAGATAGTAATCCTGAAAAAGAGTGGCAAGAAACCGTTTCTAAGAGTAAAACTATGAAATTGGTTTTATAAAAAAACCGCAAACAAAATGCCTACGGTTTCTTAGTGTAAATAAAACTTGAATTAAAAATTTTTAGAAAATTTTGCCATTTGATTTATGGGCAAAATTGATGTTTTTCTTTAAATATCGTCAAATGAAATATCAGTAAAACTACTTGAAGATTTTATTTCTTCGTTTTCATTTTCTTCTTCATCTTCCTTTTTAAAGTCTTTTTGATGACGCTCACTAATTACTTCATCACCTTTTTCATTCAAAATATAATCTGTTGCTTTTGTTAGCATTTCTTGAAAATCATTGAAATCTTCTTTGTAAAGATAAATTTTGTGCTTTTGATAATGAAAAGAACCATCATCGTGTGTAAATTTTTTACTTTCAGTGATTGTTAAGTAATAATCATCTGCTTTTGTAGATCTTACATCAAAAAAATATGTTCTTCTTCCTGCTCTTAAAACCTGTGAAAAAATTTCTTCCTGTTCAACTCTCTCTGCCATAATTCTTTTAAATAGTGTTATAATTTCGTTTTTGACTTGCACAAATCTAATAAAATATTTTACTTGATACTCATAAAGTTTATATTTCTTTTTCTAAAAGTTGTTGTTCGTACAAGTTTTTATAATAGCCATTTTCGGTTATCAATTGATTGTGAGTTCCTTGTTGTATAATTTTACCTTCTTCTAAAACAATAATTTTATCAGCATTTTTTGCTGATGACACTCTATGACTGATTATAAATGTGGTTTTACTTTTTGATATTTTTTCCAAATTCGCTAAAATTCGCTCTTCAGTTTCTGTATCAACTGCCGATAAACAATCGTCAAAAATCAAAATTTTTGGATTTTTAATAATGGCTCTTGCAATGGAAACTCGTTGTTTTTGTCCTCCAGATAACGTTACACCACGTTCGCCCAAAATAGTTTTATATCCGTTTGCAAAATCGATGATATTTTCATGAACTACTGCATTTTTTGCAGCTTCCATAATTTCTTCTTCAGTGGCATCTTGTTTGCCAAATTTGATATTGTTTTCAATAGTATCTGAAAACAAAAATGGATCTTGAGGTACAAAACCAATTTGATTTCTTACCTCATTCAAATTCAGTTCTTTAATAGGTTTGTCATCTAATAAAATCAATCCTTCAGTAACATCATACAATCGTGAAATTAATTCAATAATCGTCGATTTTCCTGAACCTGTATTTCCTAAAATCGCTAAAGTTTCACCTGAATTTACTGTGAAATTGATGTTTTTTAAAGCTGTAATATTGGTGTCTTCATACGTAAAAGTAACGTCTTTAAAAGTAACTTTTCCTTCAATTTCTAAGGATTCATTGCTGTAGTTTTCAATTTCAGGAACTTCCTCTAAAAACTCATTAATTCTTGCTTGAGAGGCTTCTGCTTCTTGCACCATAGATGTAACCCAACCAACAACTGCTACAGGCCAAGTTAAAATATTTACGTACAATAAAAACTCAACAACAACCCCAATTTGAATTTTATTTTCGACATATAAATTTCCTCCTACATAAATTACAATGATATTACTAATGCCAATTAACAGCACCATTAAAGGAAAAAATAGCGCATTTGCAAATTGTAAATCAATGTTTTTTTCTTTGCTTTCATCAGCAATTGCATCAAAATCTTTGATAATAGATTTTTCAATTCCGTATGATTTTACAACATTTATTCCTGAGAAATATTCTTGTGTAAACGTGGTTAATTTTGAAAGATATTGCTGAACTATTGTACTCCGTTTATTGATAATGGTACTTAAAAAATAAATAGAAATTGCTAAAAAAGGAAAAGGAATCAAAGTGTATAACGTTAATTTTACATCTACTTTTAGCATTTGTGCAAAACCAACAATAAAAAGAACCAACATATTCATGGTGTACATGATAGCAGGACCTACGTACATGCGCACTTTTGAAACGTCTTCACTGATTCTATTCATCAAATCACCAGTTCTATTTTTCTTATAAAAATTCAGGGAAAGTCGTTGATATTGTTGATAAATTTCGTTTTTTAAATCAAATTCTATCAATCTTGATGTAACAATGATAGTTTGTCTCATTAAATAGGTGAAAAATCCACTTAATAAAGCAACTCCGATAATGATAAAAATATTCCACAATAATTCTTTTTTTACAAGAACTAAATCAGTTATTTTTCCTTGTTGATATTCTTCAACAACATTCAATGATTGTCTGATAATTTGAGGGATTTTAAGCGCTAAAATTTTGGAGAGAACTGTAATTAACAATCCAATTAAAATTCGCCATTTATATTTCGCTAAATATTTGTTTAAATGTTGTAGTGCTTTCAAAAGTGTTTTTTGATAAAATAGAGCACGAAGATACCAATTTCAGTGTAAATTGAATTCTTAAAAAAGAATTAAAAGATTTCCTTCAAAAAAAGAAAATAGTGCTATTTTTGCATCGCGAAAAACGCATCTTATTTAAGTTCTTTTAGATGATAAACAGAAGACATATTCGAGTTAAAGTAATGCAATCTATTTATGCTATGCAACAATCTCAAAGCGATGATCTCGTGAAAGAGGAAAAATTTTTAAAGCTTAGCATTCTTAAAATGTTTGATTTGTACGTTCTTAATCTTTTACTAATTATTGAAGTACAGAAACTTGCAGCAAAAAAAATTGCGCTTTCTAAAAAGAAAATTCTTGCTACAAAAGAAGATTTAAAACCCAATACCAAATTTTTAAACAACAAATTAATCAACACAATAAAAGAAAGTGTTAGTTTGATTAGTTATTGTGAAATCAATAAATTAAAAAATTGGGAGGTTGACGATGAATATGTAAAAATAATTTACGAGGAATTGCTAAACAGCAAGATTTATAAAAATTATTTAGATACTGTTGAAGATTCTTTCAATGTAGATCGTGCTTTTGTAATTGATTTTTTTAGAGAAATCATTGCTCCTAATGAAAAATTAGCTGAGTATTTTGAAGATAAAATGATAACTTGGGTAGATGATATTCCGTTTGTAAATACTTGGGTTTTAAAGTCATTGAGCAAATCTAAAAATAATGATAATTTTTTATTAGGTAGTCTTTACAAAGACAAAGATGATGAAGAGTATGTTTCGAAATTGTTTACAAAAACAATTTTAAAATTGAGTGAGTATGAAAAAGAAATTTCAGAAAGGACTCCCAATTGGGAAACTGATAGAATCGCAGATATTGACATGATTTTAATTAAAATGGCAATCACTGAATTTTTAAATTTTCCGTCAATTCCTGTAAAAGTTACCATCAATGAATATATTGAAATTTCAAAAGATTATTCAACTGAAAAAAGTAGTTATTTTATCAATGGTGTGTTAGATAAAATTTCGAAAGAGTTCGAAAAGAACAAAAAAATAGTTAAAATAGGAAGAGGATTATTATAAATACTTATTTGAAAAAAATATTTGTTACTTTTACAAAAATTTTAAAATCATGAGAAAAACAGCCATTTTAGCAATCTTTTTTAGTGCATTATTTGTAACAGTTTCTTGCACAACTAGCGACGCAAAAGCAAAAATAAATGAAGAAAATTTAGAAGAAGCAAAATCAAGAGACAACGAAATTCAAAAAGGAGCAGCAACAATTGCTTTTGATAAAGTTGAGTATGATTTTGGTACGGTAAATGAAGGCGAAATTGTAGAGACAACTTTTAAAGTAACCAATGCTGGTAAAACAGATTTAATCATTACTAATGCTCAAGCATCTTGTGGATGTACAGTGCCAACTTGGCCAAAAGAACCAATAAAACCAGGAGATTCAGCAGACATTGAAGTTTCATTCAACACTTCTGGTAAACCAAACAGACAAAATAAAACCATTACCTTAACAACCAATACTGAATCAGGAAGAGAAATTTTAACTTTGAAAGGTTCTGTAATTCCAAAAACAAACTAAGCATGTTTTCAATTATTTTTTTACAAGCAGGAGGAGGTTTAGCAAGTATGCTACCTTTCTTAGCAATGATTTTAGTATTGTATTTCTTTATGATACGTCCGCAGATGAATCGTCAAAAGAAAGAAAAAGTTTTTCAAGCGGGTATTAAAAGAGGTGCAAGGGTAGTAACTTCTAGTGGAATTCACGGAAAAATTGCTGATATTCACGAATCTGACAATACAGTAACTATTGAAACAGCTGCAGGAAAAATCAAGTTTGAGCGATCTGCAATTTCAATGGAATTGAGCAAAAAATACAACAACTCAGACGCAAGTTAGTTTTTTATAAAACAAAATATTAAAGTGAACTTTTTCTTTTTTCTGAAAATGTTCACTTTTTTTATGCAAAAATAAGTATATTCGAAGGTACTAATCGTAATTTGCATTTGAAAACTTCACAAACCATATCAAAATCATTTTTAGGATTTTTAGGAGCTTCTTTTTTGATTTGGGTGCTCATTACTTTTTCCAAAGAGTATAAAACCGTTATTGAGTATGAGGTAAATTTCATAAATATCCCTCAAAAAAACATCCTTTTAGAAACGACCCCACAAAAAATAGCTAGCTATGTGAGTGGTTCTGGATTTCGACTTTTTTGGTCACAACTTTTTGATCAAAAAATCAAATTAGATGTATCTAAATTTGCTAAAACCTCACAAAATAAAACGTATGTTTTACCAAAAAATCAATTGTCAAATATTCAAGAGCAATTGATGTCTGGTGTAGAAATTGAGAATATTTTAAAAGATACACTTTACGTAAAAATGGGGTTTTTACACACTAAAAAAGTTCCTTTAAAACCCAATTTGAATATCAATTTTCAAGTAGGATACAATCTTTTGGGAGATGTGAAAGTAACCCCAGATTCAGTTCTAATTTCTGGGGATGAAAATCAATTAAAATCAATTCAATTTCTTGATTTAGAAAGTTTGAAACTTACCAATGTTAAAGGCAATTTTTCAAATAAAGTAGCAATTTTAAAACCTTCGCAAAGTAAAAGTATAAAGTTAACTGCTTCAAAAGCACTAATCTCTGCAAAAGTTGATAAGTTTACAGAAGGAAGTTTACAGGTGCCATTTAAAATAACAAATGTTCCTACGGATATAAAAATAACTACCCTTTCAGAAACGGTTTTGGTGACTTTTGTGGTTGCATTGTCACAATTTTCTAGAGTTTCAGAAGCTTCCTTTATAATTGAATGCGATTATGAAATGTCTACCAAAAATGAGTTAGGATATTTGATTCCGAAAATAGTTTTAAAACCTGATTTTGTTGATAATATCAAGATAATTCCCACAAAAATTGATTTTTTAATACAGAAATAAATGATGATTGTTGGTTTAACAGGTGGCATTGGAAGTGGAAAATCTACAGTTGCAAAACTTTTTGCAAAATACCCAAATACAGCAATTTATATTGCTGACGAAGAAGCAAAAAAGTTGATGAATTCATCTAAAATAATTGCTGAAAAATTAATTTTTGAATTTGGAAATGAAACGTATCAAAAAGGGAAATTACAAAGAGATTTTTTAGCAAAAATTGTATTTCAAAATCCCGAAAAATTAGCAAAACTTAACGCAATAGTACATCCTGAAGTTCGAAAACATTTCCAAGATTTTATAAAAATAAATCAAGATAAATCGTTGGTTTTTTACGAGAACGCCATTTTATTTGAAAGTAAAAGCAATCTAATTTGCGATGTAATAATTACGGTTTTTGCAACTTTATCAGTTCGAGTTGAGCGAGTTATGCAAAGAGATCATTGTACTGAAGAAGCTGTCATGAATAGAATTAATAATCAGATGAGTGAAGAAGCAAAAATGCTACAATCTAATTATATCATTAACAATGACACTCTATTACATACCCAAAATCAAGTAAAAAATATTCATAATATTTTAACAGAAAAAAGGATTACTATTTGAGTATTTGTAATGAATTTGTTAAAACACTCTTAAATTTAAGTTATTTCAGTTAATATTTATTAGAAAATTTAATTTTCAATTCTTTTATCACGTAACTTTGATACGTGGGTAAAAAGATGTTTATTTTCATTGTTGTTTTGATGAGCATTTCCTTAATAGGAATTATTGCTGTTCAACTCTATTGGATAAATAATGCTGTTGAAAGTAGAAAAGAACAGTTTAGAAATGATGTTCAAAAATCTTTAGGACGTGTTGCAGAGAGAATCAATGAAAAGGAAGAAAGGCTTATTGAAATTCAGATTCAGGATATTTTAGAGCATAAAACACTTGCTGACAACGCACAAATTAAAAACTACCTTTTTCAGCAAATTGACACTGCAAATAATACCAAAATAACTTTTGGAACAACAGTTTTAGAGGAAAACTTTGAAATTCCCTTAGATTTTTTAGACGACGAAAAAATAATTTTTACTAGAGTAACTGGAAAAAAAGATTTTTTTCAAAGTAAATTTATAAAAAGTCAAGACAATCTTTTCAATGCTGAAGATGTTGAACGTTTTTCTTTTTTGGGCAGAATGAAAAGCCTTGAGAAAAGTCAGTTTGCTCAAATCATGAAAGATTTTAAAAGAGTAAATCCTCTAAATAAAAGAGTTAGTAATAGAGAACTGAATGCAACTATAAAAGAAGAGCTAATAAAAAATAATATCCATTTAGATTTTAAATACGGTGTTTATACCAATGAAGGATTAGCAACTAAATTAAAATCAGGGTATTACACAATTAATATCAACGAAAGTTACGAATATCCGCTTTTGTATGATTCAGAAAATAAACCTGAATACAATTTATTTGTCACTTTTCCATCAAAAAATGAACATATTTTATCCGGAATTTCATCTATTTTATTGTTGTCTGTATTTTTCATTTTTGTCATTATAATCGCTTTTTCAAGTTCACTGTATCAACTAATCAAGCAGAAAAAAATATCAGAAATCAAAACTGATTTCATCAATAATATGACTCATGAATTTAAAACACCTATTGCGACTATCAATTTGGCTTTAGATTCTATAAAAAATCCAAAAATTATCGGAGATAGTGAAAAAGTATTGCAATATGTAAAAATGATTCGCGATGAAAATAAGCGAATGCATTCGCAGGTTGAAAATGTATTACGAATATCTAGATTAGAAAAAAATCAATTAACAATCAGTAAGGATACTGTTGATGTTCACGACATTATCGAAGACGCAATCAATCATGTAAGTTTATTGATTGATGATAGAGGAGGAAGTATTACAAAACATTTTGAGGCAATTTCATCAGAAATATCGGGGAACGAATTTCATTTGTTGAATGTTGTTGTAAACATGTTAGAAAACGCAATTAAATATTCAGCTGACGCTCCAAAAATTGATATTTATACAGAAAGCACCAATAAATTTTTCATTTTTAAAATAAAAGATGAAGGAATTGGAATGGGTAAAGCAGCTCAAAAAATGGCTTTTGATAAGTTTTATAGAGAGCAAAAAGGAAACATACATGATGTAAAAGGCCATGGTTTAGGATTGGCTTATGTTAAGGAAATTGTAGAAAAACATCATGGAACAGTATTTGTTGAGAGTGAAAAAGGAAAAGGAAGCATATTCACAGTTAAATTACCTTTAAATTAATATACAATGGGAAGTAAAAAAATTTTATTAGTAGAAGACGATCCAAACTTTGGAACCGTTTTAAAAGATTATTTGTCTTTAAATGACTACAATGTTACACTTGCAAAAGACGGAATTGAAGGCTTAATAATGTTTAAAAATAGCGATTATGATTTGTGCATTTTAGACGTTATGATGCCTCGTAAAGACGGATTTTCGTTAGCGCAAGACATTAGGGTAACCAATAAGGAAATTCCAATTATCTTTTTGACAGCAAAGACTTTAAAAGAAGATGTGTTAAAAGGATATGCAGTTGGTGCAGATGATTATTTAAATAAACCATTTGATTCAGAAGTATTATTGCATAAAATTAAAGCTATTTTACAACGTAAAGAATCAGACAAAACCTCAGAATCTGACCAAATTTTTGAATTTACAATCGGAAGTTTTTCGTTCAATTCTAAATTGCGTTATTTATCATCACCATCCGCAATAGAACCAATTAAATTATCGCCAAAAGAAAGTAAATTGTTACGAATGTTAGCAATTCACAAAAACGATTTAATGCCTCGCGAATTGGCTTTGACAAAAATCTGGAGAGATGACAATTATTTCACATCTAGAAGTATGGATGTTTACATTGCAAAATTGCGTAAATATTTAAAAGATGATGAAAATGTAGAAATTTTAAACATTCATGGAGAAGGATTTCGTTTGATTGATAAATCATAAAAAATCCTAACTTCCCAGAAAAAATCAAAACTCTATTTGTTATTACATCTAGAGTTTTTTGTATTTTTAAATCATGGCAGAATTCATCAAATTATACAACGAAAATCCGAATCAAAGGCAAATTGATAAGGTTGTTAAAATATTGAAAAGTGGAGGATTAATCATCTATCCAACAGATACTGTCTATGGTTTGGGATGTGATATTACCAATATCAAAGCACTTGAAAGAATTGCTCAGATTAAAGGAGTAAAACTTGAAAAAGCAAATTTTTCTTTTGTTTGTAATGATTTGAGTCATTTATCAGATTATATAAAACAAATTGATACTCCTACTTTTAAAATCTTAAAACGTGCCTTACCAGGACCATACACGTTTATTTTACCAGGAAGTAACAATTTACCAAAAGTTTTTAAGAAAAAAGAAACTGTCGGAATTCGTATTCCTGATAACAATATAGCAAGAACGATTGTGGAAAATCTTGGAAATCCAATAGTATCTTCATCAATCAGAGATGATGATGATATTTTAGAATATACTACAGATCCAGAATTGATTTTTGAAAAATGGCAACATTTGGTTGATGTTGTGATTGATGGAGGTTATGGAGATAATTATGCCTCTACAATTATTGATTTGACTACTTCTGAACCCACAGTAATCAGGGAAGGGAAAGGGAGTTTGGATATCTTATAAACTTTAATCCAAATCTTGAAACCTCTTTTTTCCCAACACAAAATATTGCCAAACAATACTAATGTGGATAAAATAAGTTTGTTTTTTGATAATTTTCCGTCTTTTTTTAAGGAATAATGGTAGGTTTTTATAAAAACTGAGATGCGCTTTTAAAATGGCAAATGTGTGAATGGGTCTTAATTCTAGTAAAAATTTGATTCCTGCAATTCCGTCTAAAATCAACCTTGAAAGAACAACAATTAAAAACCATCTTTTGGGTACATTTTTAACGACATTTAACAGACTATTTCTAAAATTCAAATAGGTTTTATGCGGATTTGTTTCTTGCAAAGTTGCACCACCAATATGAAAAACAGTAGATGTCCCAACATATTTGATGTCAAAACCTAAATTTTGAGTTCTCCAACACAAGTCGATTTCTTCTTGATGTGCAAAATAATCTTCATCAAAACCATTAAGATCGCGAAAAACTTTTGAACGAATAAAAAAACAAGCGCCTGAAGCCCAAAAAATTTCAGCAGTATCATCAAACTGTTGTGTGTCTTTTTCTAGTGAATTAAAAACACGTCCTCTACAGTATGGATATCCAAAAAAATCAATAAATCCACCTCCAGCTCCTGCATATTCAAAGCTAGATTTTTCTTTATAATCTAAAATTTTTGGTTGAATGATGGCTACATTTTTCTCTTTTTCAAAAACTTCAATTACTGGTGCTAACCAATTTTTTGTAACTTCAACATCCGAATTTATCAAGCAATAAATATCGGCTTCAATAGCTTGCAAAGCATCATTATACCCTTTTGCATAACCTCCATTTACGGCATTTTCAATGATATTTACAGACGGAAAATGTTTTTTGACGTAAGAAATAGAATCATCCGTTGAAGCATTGTCTGCAACAAATATTTCAGCTTTTTCTGAACTAAAATTCACAATGGAAGGAAGAAATGTTTCCAACAGTTTTTTACCATTCCAATTTAATATGACGATCGCTATTTTCACAAGGTGCGAATTTACACTTTAAAAATGAGTTTCATTATAAAGTTTTCTTAATAAAATCAGGAAGTTCTTTCAAGAAAATATAAGTTTCATTTTCAAAATCCATCTGACAATAAAAATGGTCTAAACCATTGGTTACAAAGAGATAATTTGCTTTTATTTTTAAATTATATCGTGCAATTTGATCAAAAGTTTTTTGTGTAATTTTTATTGTAGGTGCTTTGCATTCCACCATGATTTCAGGATTTCCAAAAGCATTGAAAATAATAATGTCAGTTCGTTTTTTTAAATTATTGATAAGTAACTGTTTTTCAATAGAAATCAATGAAATTGGGTATTTTTTCTCTTCATGTAAAAAATGAGCAACATGTTGACGAACCCATTCTTCGGGAGTTAATACCACATATTTTTTTCGGAATTTATCAAAAATAAGCGTCTTGTTTTTCGTATTTTTGAAATTGAACGAATAGGATGGAAGATTGAGTTTTTGCATCAATCAAAAGTAATAAAATGACTGAAATTAATAATATAAAAGCTGATATAAAAAGGAAAATCCTAAAGCCAATTTACTTTTTGATGGGTGAAGAACCTTTTTATATTGATGAGATTTCCAATTTTATTGAAGAAAATGTATTGGATGAATCTGAAAAGGGTTTTAATCAGCAAATAATGTATGGAAGAGATGTAACTATTGAAGAGATTATTGCTGCTTCAAAACGCTATCCTATGATGGCAGATAAACAGGTAATTATTGTAAAAGAAGCTCAAGATTTAAGTAAAACTATCGAAAAGTTAGCTACATACGCAGAGAATCCGCAACCTACTACTGTTTTAGTATTCAATTACAAATACAAAACCTTAGATAAACGAAAAAAGCTTTACAAAGATATTTTAAAATCAGGATTGATTTTTGAAAGTAAAAAGATGTATGAAAATCAAGTTTCTGATTGGATTCGTAGAGTTTTAAGTGAGAAAAAATACCAAATTGAACCAAAAGCTGCATTGATGTTGGTTGAATTTTTAGGTACAGATTTGAGTAAAATCTTCAATGAATTAAATAAATTGATGATTATTTTACCTGAAGGAACTATCATCAATGACAAACATATTGAAGAGAATATCGGAATTTCAAAAGATTTCAACAATTTTGAGTTGCGAAAAGCAATAGGAGAGAAGAGCGTTTTAAAATCGAATAGAATTATCAATTATTTTGCTGAAAATCCCAAAGGGAATCCCCTGATTGTAACCATTTCATTGCTGAACAGTTTTTTTACACAATTACTTTTTTTTCATGGTTTGCAAGATAAATCAAAAAAATCAGTAGCTTCAGCTTTGGGAATCAATCCTTATTTTGCAGATGAATATTTTTTGGCGGCAAGAAATTATCCCATTCAAAAAGTAACAAGTGTCTTGTCATTTTTGAGAGATGCAGATATGAAAAGTAAAGGAGTTGGAGCCAATCAAAATGAGGGAGATATTTTAAAAGAACTAATATTTAAGATTTTACACTAAATAAGTTTCTTAAAATAAAAAGCAGCTACTAAATTGTATAAAACTAGTAGCCGCTCTTTGTTTGTTGAATTTTACAATTTTAGTTATTGTATATTTTGTTGTATAAATCTTTGTAAATTTCTTTAATTACATCGCGTCTCATTTTCATGGTTGGAGTTAATTCACCACCATCAATAGACCATTCATTAGCAGTCAATTCAAAACGTTTAATTTGTTCCCATTGACCAAAGTTTTCATTGCATTTGTCAATTGCTTTTTGAATTTGCTCCAAAACTTTTGGATTTTCAATTAGATCTTTGTTGGTAGAAAAAGTAATTTCATGCAATTTTGCCCATTCTTTTAGGTATTCAAAATTAGGTTGAATTATGGCAGCTGGCATTTTTTGACCTTCGCCAACAACCATCACTTGTTCAATAAATAAAGATTGTTTTAACTCGCCTTCTAATAATGGTGGCACTACATATTTACCTCCAGAAGTTTTAAACATTTCTTTCGTTCTTCCTGTGATTTTTAGGAAACCATCTTTGTCGAATTCGCCTTTATCACCCGTATGAAAATAGCCGTCTTTCATTACTTCAGCAGTTTTTTCGGGATCTTTGTAATACCCTTGCATTACATTGTGACCTTTCACTAAAATTTCGCCATTGTCTGCAATTTTTACTTCAATTCCATCAATAATTTTCCCAACAGTTCCAATTCTAAAACCATCATTATTTTGATCATTTACAGAAATAACAGGTGATGTTTCTGTTAAACCATAACCTTCCATAATTGGCATTCCTGCAGCCGCAAAAACTCTAGTTAATCTTGGTTGTAAAGCAGCACTTCCAGAAACCATCAACTTTAATTCTCCTCCTAAAGCTGCTTGCCATTTAGAAAAAATAAGTTTTCTTGCAATGCCTAGTTGTTTTTCATACCACCAACCATTGGCTCCATAAGGTTCGTATTTTAACCCTAAATCCAAAGCCCAGAAAAATAATTTCTTTTTAATTCCTGTTAAGTCTTTTCCTTTTAAGACGATTTTATCATAGATTTTTTCATACAATCTTGGCACAGCAGTCATAACGTTTGGTTTTATCTCTTGTGCATTTTCTGATAATTTTTCAATAGATTCAGCAAAATAAATATCAACCCCACAATACTGATATAAATACAAAATCATACGTTCGAAAATATGACACACAGGTAAAAAACTCAATGCTCTTGAATTTCCATATTCTAAAGGAACTCTGTCTTTGGAATACATTACATTTTTTACAATATTATCATGTGTTAAAAGTACGCCTTTTGGTTTTCCTGTAGTTCCAGAAGTATAAATAATTGTTGCTAAATCGCTTGGTTTTACTACATTTTTTATGTTTTCAACTTCAGCTTGATTGCTTTCATCTATTCCCAAATTCAAAACTTCTTTCCAACTTTTCTCTCCTTGAATCTCATCAAAAGTAAAAACACCTTTTAGATGTGTATTTTGCTTAATTTGATTTAATTTTTCTAAAACAGAAATATCAGAAACAAAACAATAAATAGATTCAGAATGATTGATTATGTATTCATAATCTTCTTTACTAATTGTTGGGTAAATTGGTACAGTTTGAGCGCCTAATTGCAAAGCTGCAATATCACAGATATTCCATTCTGTTCTGTTATTAGTTGATATAATGGCTATTTTGTCACCTGGTTTAACACCCAATTGCAACAAACCTCTACTCATATTATTTGATAAATCAACATATTCTTGAGAAGAAATTGATTCCCATTTTCCATTGTATTTGGTTGAAAATGCTTTTTGTAATTGATATTTTTCAAGTTGATAATAGGGGAAATCAAATAATCTACTAATTCCTGATTGCATAAAGTTTTATTTTGAAGAACGCCAAATTAGTGAAATTCCTTTGATTTTACAAATAGAAAATTAAAGTGAATATTTTTATGAATTATATATTTTTTGGACTAAGTTTTTATATTTTTCTTGAATTACTTTTCGTTTCATTTTCATAGTAGGGGTTAAATGACCCGCCTCAATTGACCATTCGTCAGGCGTAATTTCAAACTTTTTGATTTGTTCCCATTTTCCAAATTTTTGATTGTAATAATCAATTTCTTTTTGAATTCTTTTAAGAACATTTTGATCAGCAGTCACATCAATAATTGAGTGATTATGGCGTTTTGCCCATTCTTTTACAAACTCAAAATTTGGTTGAATTAAAGCTGCAGGCATTTTTTCTGATTCACCAATAACCATAATTTGTTCGATAAAACGTGATTGTTTAAACTCACTTTCAAGTGCTGCAGGAGCAATGTATTTCCCTCCAGAAGTTTTGAAAATTTCTTTTTTTCGATCGGTAATTTTTAAAAATCCATCAGCATCAATAATACCAATATCACCTGTATGCAAATATCCATTTCTGATGGTTTCATTCGTCAAATCTTGGTTTTTGTAATAGCCTAGCATGACATTTTTTCCTTTGATTAAAATTTCGCCATCTTCTGCAATTTTTACTTCAACATTTTCTAGTGGTTTTCCAACAGTACCAATCTTAAAACCATTATTTTTTAGTTCGTTTAAAGTTCCTGCAGGTGAAGATTCTGTCAAACCATAACCCTCAAAAATAGTCATTCCAGCAGCTGTAAAAACTCTAATTAATCGTTCTTGTAAAGGCGCACTTCCCGAAATCATAAATTGTAAATTTCCTCCCAAAGCTTCTTGCCATTTAGAGAAAATTAGTTTTTTAGCAATGCTCAATTGAAAATGATAAAAAGCACCATTTTTTTGATAGGGTTCAAATTTTTCAGCAACTTCAATCGCCCAAAAGAATAACCTTTTTTTGATTCCAGACAATTGACTTCCTTTATCGACAATTTTGTCAAAAATCTTTTCTAATAATCTAGGAACAACAGCCAAATAGTGAGGTTTTACTTCTTTGATAGTTTCACCAATGGTTTCTAAGCTTTCTGCAAAATACACTTCAAAACCCATCATTTGATTGTAATAGCAAGCAGCTCTTTCAAAAATATGACAAATAGGCAAGTAGCTGATAATCTTTTTTTTACCGTGATTTAAATCGATTCTTTGTGCAGTTTTTAAAACTGTAAAAACAATATTTTCATGTGTCAGCATAACACCTTTTGGAGTTCCAGTTGTTCCTGAAGTATAAATAATTGTAGCTAAATCCTTTGGTTGAATGCTATTTTTTATTGTGTTAATTTCATCAGTATAATTGTGAGATATTCCTATTTCTAAAAAAGTTGACCAATCATCATCTGATTGAAAATCTTGCAAATAAAAAACTCTTTTTAGGGATGTTTTGTCTTTAATTGAAGTAACTTTTTCATATAAATTTTTATCGGTCACAAAACAAAACAACGCATCAGAATGATTTAAAATATAGGCATAATCTTTTTCGGAAAGTGTAGCGTATAGAGGGACATTTTGTGCGCCAATTTGTAAAATACCAATGTCTAAAATATGCCAATTAGGATGATTATTTGATGCAATTACAGCAATTTTATCAGTTGGTTTGATGCCTAAATGTAATAATGAACTACTTACTTTTTGAGCATCTGAAAGATACTTTTCAGTAGAAATTGATTCCCAAATGGAATCTTGTTTATAATTAAAACATTTTTCAGAAGGATGATTTTGCAATTGTTGATAAGCAAAATCAAAAACACGAGAAATGGATGTTGACATTGTTCAAGATTTGAGATTGACAATGTAGTAATTTATTTGTAAATCGAAAAAACCTTTAAAAGTTGTTTTAGTTAATCAAAAAATTGGTTTTACTTTACTTCCAAAAGTATCATCAGAAGAAGAACAATTTACGTAAATCGCACAATTTGGCATTCGTTCTTTCAACAGAAAACCTTTTTCAAGAAGGCTTTTTTCATCCTCTTCTGAATCTAAAAAAACTTCTTTGAGAGATTGAGTATCCAAAGAATCACACAAATCAGAAAGTGTAATTTTTGTTTTTGTAACATTTAAACTTTCCAACTTAGGCATTTGGTTGATAAAAGGAATGCATGCTTTTGTGATGGTTTGATGTCTTCTTAAAAAGAGACTTTTCAACTCTTTAAATTGCAGCATATATTCCACAGCTTTGTCTGTGATTAAAGTATCTTTCAAATACACATCCTGAATTGTAGTCACTCTTTTGGTAAAAAAGTAAAAAAAGTCGTCATCTTCATTGCCATCAACAGACCAAATTTGTTGCCAATTTTCATGAAGCTGAGAAGGTTTGTCAAAATGATAATGCGTTTGCCAAAACTTTTTTTCTTCTTTTGTGAACTTCATTATTCACGATGCTTTTCTACCCAAATTCGTGCATTTACAAAGGCTTCTAACCAAGGAGAAACTTCGTCTTTTCTTCCTTTTGGATAATTTGCCCAATTCCATTGAAACGTAGAACGCTCAATATGTGGCATAGTTACCAAATGACGCCCAGTTTTATCACATAGCATAGCTGTATTAAAATCAGATCCATTAGGGTTGTTTGGATAGCCTTCATAGCCATATTTTGCAACAATATGATAATTTTCTTCAGCTTCTGGCAACTGGAATTTTCCTTCTCCATGAGAAATCCAAACACCTAATTCTGATCCTGCTAATGTGGATAACATCACTGAATTATTTTCTTGAATTTTCACTGATGTAAAGGAACTTTCGTGTTTTTTAGAATCATTATGAACCATTTTTCCATGCACAGCATGCTCAGGATTGATGAGTTCTAATTCCATAAAAAGCTGACATCCATTGCAAATTCCAACTGATAAGGTATCTTCTCTTTGAAAGAATTTTTGCAAAGCAGTATTTGCTTTTTCATTGTATTTGAATGCGCCAGCCCAACCTTTTGCAGAGCCTAAAACATCCGAATTTGAAAATCCGCCAACAGCACCAATAAACTGAATGTCCTCCAAGGTTTCACGACCTGAAATTAAATCGGTCATGTGGACATCTTTCACATCAAAACCCGCTAAATACATGGCATTTGCCATTTCTCTTTCAGAGTTTGAACCTTTTTCTCTGATGATGGCTGCTTTTGGACGAGATTGCTTCACTTCGTTCGCAATGACGTCTTCTAACTTACCTGTAAAATGAGTAGGAAATTTATAGGTTAATGGTTGATTTTTATAATTTTGATATCTTGCTTCAGCTAAATTATTGGCAGTTTGTTTTTGATCGAATAAATACGATGTTTTGTACCAAATATCTCTCATTTCAGTCACATCAAAAGTGAAGGTGTCTTCCTGGTTTTTGATGTTGATTTTTCCAGAATTATTACAAGTTCCAATGGTAAAGAATTCAATGTTTTTTTCGATTAAAATTGCTTCAATAGTTTCATCTGCTTGAAAAACAATTCCCGCATTTTCTGAAAATAATAGCTTTATAGAATCCATTTCATTCAATTCAGAAAGATCAAAATCAGCCCCTAAATTTACTTCTGCAAAACACATTTCTAGCAACGTGGTAATCAATCCACCAGAAGCAATATCATGACCACTTTGTATTTTATCCTCTTTGATAAACTCTTGAATTGTATTGAATGCATTACTTAAAAAAGTAGCATTTTTCACATCCGGAGTTTCATTTCCAATGGTGTTTAAAATCTGATTGAAAGAACTTCCTCCTAATTTAAAATTATCTTGAGAAATGTTGATATAATAAATTTTTCCACCATCAATTTGCAAAACAGGTTCTACAACTTTGCTGATTTCACTGCAATTTGCAGCTGCTGAAATAATTACAGTTCCAGGAGAAATTACTTCTTCATTCGGATATTTTTGCTTCATAGATAGCGAATCTTTTCCTGTTGGAACATTGATTTTTAGATCAATAGCAAATTCAGAAACAGCTTTTACAGCTTTGTACAAACGTGCATCTTCACCCTCGTTTTTGCAAGGCCACATCCAGTTTGCAGACAAAGAAACTGATTGCAAACCATTTTTTAATGGCGCCCAAATAATATTTGTCAATGCTTCTGTAATCGCATTTCTACTTCCGGCTTCAGGATGAATCAATGCCGAAATTGGAGCGTGTCCAATTGAAGTTGCAATTCCTTCTTTTCCGTTATAATCCAAAGCCATTACACCCACATTATTCAACGGAATTTGTAAAGAACCCACACATTGTTGTTTGGCAACTTTTCCGCCAACACATCTGTCCACTTTATTTGTCAACCAATCTTTACACGCAACAGCTTCTAATTGAAGTACTTGCTCTAAATAAATGTATAAATTTTTAGTTTTATATCTCGGGTTTTTATAATTTCTAACCACAGTTTTGTCGGTCATAACAGTTTTGGGAGATGAACCAAACATATCTTCCAAAGCAAAATCCATAGGTTTAATTCCTGTTGATTTTGATTGAAAAGTAAAACGTTCATTTCCTGTAACTTCACCAACATCATATATGGGTGAACGTTCTCTTTCTGCAATTTTATGAAGCGTTTCTAAATGTTTATCAGCAATTACCAATCCCATTCTTTCTTGAGATTCGTTGCCAATAATTTCTTTTGCAGATAACGTTGGATCACCAACAGGTAATTTATCCAAATCAATCAAACCTCCTGAATTTTCAACCAATTCTGATAAGCAATTCAAATGTCCTCCTGCACCATGATCGTGAATAGAAACAATAAAATTTTCATCACTTTCTACCATTCCACGAATGGCATTTGCAGCCCTTTTTTGCATTTCTGGATTGGAACGTTGTACGGCATTTAGTTCAATTCCTGATGCAAATTCACCAGTATCAGCTGATGAAACAGCAGCACCACCCATTCCAATTCGATAATTTTCACCACCTAAAATAACAATTTTATCTCCTACTTTTGGTGATTCTTTCAAGGCTTGAGCTGCTTTTCCGTAACCAATTCCTCCAGCTTGCATAATTACTTTATCAAAACCTAATTTACGTGCTTTTGCAGTACTTGAAGCTTGATTTTCTTCGTGCTCAAAAGTAAAAACGGAACCTGTAATTAACGGTTGTCCAAATTTATTTCCAAAATCAGATGCACCATTAGAGGCTTTTATCAAAATGTCTAACGGAGTTTGATACAACCATTTTCTGGCTTCGAACTTTTGTTCCCAAGGACGATTATCTTCTAAACGTGAATATGAAGTCATGTACACAGCTGTTCCTGCTAATGGAATTGAGCCTTTTCCTCCAGCCAATCTGTCTCTGATTTCTCCTCCAGAACCAGTTGCAGCACCATTAAAAGGCTCAACTGTAGTTGGAAAATTGTGCGTTTCTGCTTTTAAAGAAATAACGGAATCAAATAATGATGTTTGATAATAATCAGGTTTATCCGCAGTTTTTGGCGCAAATTGTGCCACTTTAGGACCTTTTATAAACGCAACATTGTCTTTGTAAGCAGAGACAATTTCATTGGGATTTTTCTTAGAAGTTTCCTTAATCATTTTGAATAGGGAAGTAGGTTGCTCTTCTCCATCAATCACAAAAGTTCCATTAAAAATTTTATGACGACAATGTTCTGAGTTTACTTGACTAAATCCAAAAACTTCAGAATCAGTTAGTTTTCTTCCTATTTTTTTAGCAACATTCTCTAAATACGTAACTTCTTCATCGCTCAAAGAAAGGCCTTCTTGCGTATTGTAAGCAGCAATATCATCAATTTCTAAAATTGCTGCAGGCTGAATATCAATTGTAAAAATTGCTTGATGCAAATCCTTAAATTTTTCAGAAATCATAGGATCGTATCCTGAAAAATCAGCAGTACATGCTGAAAATTCTTCAATTCTGATGATGTCTGAAATGCCCATATTTTGAGTAATTTCAACGGCATTTGTACTCCAAGGAGTAATCATAGCTGCTCTTGGGCCAACAAAAAAGGCGTCAATAGACGCCGCATTTATTTTGGGTTGGTTGCCAAATAACCAAGTTAATTTAGAAATAGTTTCAGTAGAAAATTCTTGTGTTGATTGAACAGCAAATACAGTTGTTTTTTGGTCACCAAAGAAATGAATCATGGGTTGCTAATTTGATTAAAAATAAAGTGCAAATTTACTTTTTTTCAATAGATTTTTAAGACATAACTTTAAAGAAATTTAGGAGTTATTCACGATGTTGTAAACAACTTTTCTTATTTAATGAATTTTACGGTTTTAAGTGCTACATTATTTTTTTGAAACTGTAAAAAGTAAATTCCTTTTGTCAAGTTTGTGATATCAATTTGTTGATTTTGAATGAGTCCTTCTTGAATTATTTTTCCTAGCACATCATAAATTTTATAAGAATCAACTTCAAAATCGCTATCAATTCTTAAAAAACTACTTGCTGGATTTGGATAAACAGTTACTTTTTTTGCAGTTGTTTCATTTGTTGATAAAATTCCTGATCCCCATTGATACCAAATATCCTGGGTTACGTTTGTAATATCTTCTGTTTGATTTCCACTTCCACCTGAACTATTATTGAAAATTACATTGATGGATGTAACTCCTGAAAAAGTATGTTTAAACCATTCATTATCATGAACTTCCATATTAATTCCGGGCCAAGTTTGATTTGATAAACTTCCAGTTGGAGCTGCATTCCACCAATAAATTTTTGGTGTAACAGACCAATTAGTAGGAGGTTTAAAATAAACTGTGATATTTGGAATTGAACCTATAGTATATGTTTTTGTGGAAATATCTGATTGATTTCCTTCACTATCAATCGCAAAAGCTTTAATTGTAGTAGTTTCAGAAATTGAAATACTCACTGTTTTTGAGGCAAAAGTTGAGTTTAAAGTTGGAGTAGAACCATCAATAGTGTAATAAATTTTAGGGTTTTCATCTAAAGCGTCTTCAGCTGAAATGGTTACTTCAATTGCATTTTGAGAATAATTACTCTCAGGAGTGAAAGTTAATTTTGGTGCTAAATCTAAATTTTTTCCTACCCAAACATGTTGAATTTTAGACTTGGTAATATTGCCTTTTGTATCAGTAATTTCAACATAATAATCAACTAAAACTTCTGAAAGTCCTTTAATTTTTGCATAGTATAAATTCGCAATAGATTCTGGAAGCACAAAGAAATTAATCTCTGCATCATTAGTTATATTTCCTTTTGGAAATACTTTTTCTGTCATTGAAATATTTTGCCAACTTTCTACACTTTCTCCTCCTGCATAAGTTTCATTATCATTATTATCTAACGGATTTTTTCCGTCTTTGTCAACCCTAAATTTTAGTATTGCAGACTGTATGCCACTTACGTCATAAGCAAATGTCCAAACTGTAAAATCGGCAGAATTTAAGTGTTGTTTATAACCATAAGTGGGGCCAAAACCAATCTCACCAGGATTGTAAGGATATCTTTGCGGAATAAAAACAGATGGTTTTGTAGTATCGGTATTTGGATTTGCATCAATTACTTCTTTGGCATATGAAATGGCATTATTTGAGGCGATTGTTGGTTTTATTTCCATATCAATTGATTTTCCATAATACATATAACCACTTGTAAAACCTGGCAAAAGTGCATTCCAAGCCAATGCTGACTTTTTGGAGTTGGATGTTGGACGAACAATGTTTTCAATGGATGAAATGCCTTCTAAATCTTCGGACATGATTACATAATTTTCGGCAGCTGTTAAAACAGCCCAATTTCTTGCATCTTCTGTCCAACCATTTGGATCAAATTCAAAATTAGATGTGTAAAGAGGCCATAACCAATTGATAAATTGTGGACTTCCCCAGTCATTATCAGCATTTACCCAAGAACCATCTTCAACTTTAACCAATGAGGTTTCTGGTACAGGATTATCATTTAAAAATTGTTGAATTGTATTTGGAGTATATCCTTTATTGGCAGCAGCATTCGTGAAATTTTTTACAGCTTCTTTATAATAACTTGCTCCTCCTCCCCAAGCATTGTCTCCATCATGAGCCAATAATATAATTGAAGGATGATTTGCATTTGAAAAAGGTGCAATATGCGTGTCAATATCTTGGGTACTTTGCTCAGAAAAACCATCTTTATAACTTAACAAATCAGCCATTGGAACTACTGTAATTTTATACTCATTACCAGTTTCTGGATTAACATATTTGGCTTTGTGAGCCTGATAAGAATAAGGAGCTGCAAAAGTGCCTCCTCTTCCATCAATTTGACCATTCCACCAATTGATGCCATTTGTTGATACTTTATCTGCCTTATTTGGTGGATTTGTGTTTACTCCTGAAGTTCCAAAATTTGTATTTGGATAATCATTAAGTGTACGTGCTAAATGACTATTGGCAATTACAGACCACTCAAATCCTTCTTCAACCAATACTTGAATAATTCGCTCAGAAAATGAACATTCTGCAGGCCAGAATCCTTTTGAATAACTGCCATCAAAATTTTGTTGAATGATGTATTTATGACCTTGAATTTCTTTTTTCAAAACACGATCACTTACTAAAGGACTCAACACATGATGCCAAGAAAAACCTGTAATCTCCATTCTTGAAAATCCTCCAGAAGTTTTCCAGTTTTGTGCTTCTTTGATGTGGTTTTGCCAATTTGGCACATATCCCCAAGCATTTTTTTCGGCCAAAGAATTCATGTTTTCAATCAAACAAGCTCCATAATTTACTTGCGCACCAGCATTGATATGTTGTCTAATAGAATTTATTGCATTTTTAGTTTCCCATTGATATGCATTTACTCTGTCTGCTTTTCCAAAAATTTCCTCTAAATTATTTAAAGGATGATGCAGTCCACTTGCATATAAATTTCCTCCATTATTTTTCAAAAAATTCGATTCCCAAACTTTTTGATATTCAAAAGGATTTGATACACTTTTTTCAGGCCAATAAATAGGTTGCTGCATATGCCACAAATAAGTTGTATGTACCTGTGAAAAAAGGGAAAAAGTAAAAAAGAAAACTAAAAAACGGAATAAATTCTTCATGAAAAAGCTTATAAATTCTGATGTATAAAGCTAGTTTTCAAGATTATAATTTACAAAGAAAAGATATCAACATTACGAACACGTGTTCGTAAGTCAGTAAAAAAGAAATTTAAGAAAAGCTATTTTTTAATCAATTTTTTAGTCGAAGTTCCATCATTAGAAGAAATTTTCACCAAATAAATTCCGGGTTTCAAAGATGAAATATCGATTTGAGATGCAGTATTTTCTAATTTTTGATTGATTAATTGTTTTCCTAAAATACTTACTATTTGAACAGAAATGGTGTTTTTTGATTTAAAAAATAAGGTATTTCCGTCTGCAGGATTTGGGTACATTTCAATAGCATCAATTAAGGTAAAGTTATTTGTAGAAAGTACATTACTCCAAATTTGAGCAACAAACTCAGGATGATCAATAAATGGATTTCTATTTCCTTGATACTGATAAGCTTCGTTATTTCTTGTAATTTCACGCTGATTTACAGGGTCTTGAGCGTGCCATTTGTATAACAAACGAATATACCATGATTCATAAAACTGGTTTTTAGTACCATTCAAAGGATTGCTTTCAGAACTATCGTGATTATCCCAAGTGCCGTCTAAAACTTCATCCTCATAACGTGTTGCAAAATATAACAACATTCGTGCAATATCTCCTTTAAATTCATTGATTGGCTCAAAAACAGTTCCTCTGAATGAGTCAAAAGTATTTGTTCCTAATTTTGAATTGTTATTTGATGTCCAACTTGCATTTGAAACTTCACCAAAAGGAAAATTACTTCTTCTACCATTCACATAACCATCTGTTGGTACAACATGATGAATATCAGAACGCATAGGCAAACCTTCATTAAAATATCCTTGAGGAAAAATATGTTCTCTATTGTAACAGTCGTTTTCTGAATTGTAATTTCCACAATTTCGTTGATTGTGTTGAAAATTGTAAGGGTCTTGTCCAGTTGGATTCTCAGAATACATATCCAAAACTGAATTGTCATTTTCATAAAATATATCTGAATCGGTATTGATGTAACCATCTAGCAAAGCACTGTAACCACGATCAATATGACCATTTTTAATAATGTTTTTTAACTGAGTTTTTAAAGTATAACCAGTTCCTGTAGCACTATTATAATAATTAGTTGGTGGTTGACTATATCCAACCAAAAAAACTAAAAATAGGAGTAGGGATAGTAATTTTTTATACATTATTCTTTCACAAATTTCGTTGCAAAGATACCTTTTTCAGTAGAAATTTTTATGAAATAAATTCCTTTTGATAAATACTGTACATCTAAATCTTTTGAAGTTTGGTTACTTTCAAAAACCTTTATACCAATAGCGTTGAAAATTGAAATTTCTGAAATTTCATATTCAAAAGTGTTTTTGATAAATAGTTTCGATGTCACTGGATTTGGATAAACTATAAAACCTGATTTTTCAAAAGATTGAACATTTAAAATACTACTATGAGTTCCTATATCATCAACAGAATCTTGAGGAAATTCATCCCATTCATTCACCAAATTGAAAGTAGAATTTGGTTTTGAAACTCCACTTTTTCTGCGTAACGTTTTATTAATCGCAAAGTTGGCACTACCACCATTGTAAGTTCCTATAATATCTACTAAAACCCCGTTTTTAAACAATCCTACAGGATCATTTCCATTGAAATTAATGGGTGCGCCAAAATTAGTTTCACTTGCATTGGGCTGAACAAAATCAGCTTCATCTTTTAATTTTTGAAGACTTGCACTTCCGTTTATGATAACATATACATCTTTCTTTAAAATGGTTCCAGAAAGTTGTAATTCATTTTCCCAAACATCACCATCAACACCACCATCTTTTTGACGTTTGATACTAAATCCTGTCAAATCAATATCAGCATCTGTATTATTTACAATTTCCAAAGCTTTATTATTGGATGAACCTTCAACATATTCAGAGAAAAATAATTCACTAGAAACTTGATTGATATCAGCTGTGGTTGCATCAACAGCAGTAGAAAAGTTAGAGATGTTATTTTTCGCATCTTTGGCACGAATTTGAACGCTGTACGTTGTTGAAGCTGTTAAATTTGAAACAGTAAAACTTGTTTCAGAAGTTGTACCATTTAAAACCGTATTTACAAAAATATCATAAGCAGTTACAGCAGTATTATCCGTTGAAGCATCCCAAGTAACTACAAAAGAAGTGGTTGTTTGATTGCTAATGACAATATTGGTTGGAGTAGTGGGAGCTTGATCATCAATCAATGTTTTAATGTTGATTGCTGTACTTTGAGCAGAACTATTATTAGCAATGTCTTTAGCCAAAACACTCAAACTATACTCAGTATCAGAATTTAATCCATCTATAGTTAAATGCGTAGTTGTTGTATTTTTATACAGATTTCCGTTCACAAAAACATCATAACTGGTTACTGCAACGTTGTCTGTAGATGGTGACCAAGACAAATCAACAGAAAAAGTAGTGATATTAGTTGCAGTTAGATTTGTTGGAACAGAAGGAATTTCAACATCTGAACTTGTATAAATTCCCCATGTATCTTCAGCCTCAGGTCCTCCCCAAATTCGTGTTGCCAATCTTGGATTATCAATGAAAGGATTTCTATTTCCTTGAGCTTCAGGATTATTGGTATTTTCATGATAGGTATTTCGTTGTCTTTCAAAATCAGAAACAGGGTCTTCAGCATTCCATTTTAAAAACAAATCAATCATATCATCTCCAGTATTCGCATTATTTCCAAGACCAATATTAGAAGGTAAACAACGATTTCCATAGCGTAAATACATGTACATAACCATTCTTGCGACATCACCTTTCCATTCATCTCCAGGATACCATCCTGCAGAATTTGTCCCATCAATTGGATCAGTATAAATTTCTGAAGTTGCACCTGAATTTCCTGTTGCATTAGAAAACTTTCTATTTCCGCGAGATGAATTTCTTTGAACGTCAGTTGGTCTTAAATGATGCGCGTCTGCTCCAGGACCAGATTCACCTAAATTTGGAGTTCCTAATGATCGAGAATATACGTGTTCTCTATTCCAAGTTCCTGTAGCAGAACCATTTGCATTAATTCCTCTAGACCTGTCATTTGTAACATCATTATCAGTTCCATTTTCCCAACCATACATCAATAAAACTTGTGCAGGATTGCTTGGATTTACATCAGTAGCTTTACTTGCATTCCAAATTTGGTCATAAAACAAGGTTCTTGTATGTGTATTGATGATTTTTACGGCTAATTCCTCTTTTAAAGTTAGTCCTGTAAGATTTAAATTCACATCATTATAATACGCTTGTTGAGAGAGGATTTGTAATGAAAATGCGATAAATAGTAAAAAAGTAAAACGAATATTCATTTTATAAATGTTTGAATTATCAAATAAAATCGTTTTCTTTTTCTAAGCAATTTGTTTTACAAAAAATGATGTAAAACATTATTTTTTTTCTAGTAGCGCCATGTAAAATCCGTCAAAACCTGAAAGATGTGCATAAATATTACTATCCTTTACAAAGGTAAAACATTTTCCAGCCTCGGATGTTAAGAAAAGGTCAACTTGTTGACGATTTTCAGAAGGTAAAATAGAGCAAGTTGCATACACCATTTTTCCACCAGGTTTTACCATTTTGGAATAATTTTGAAGAATTTCTTGCTGTGTTTTTTTGATTTCATTAATAAATTCAGGTTGTAATTTCCATTTAGAATCAGGATTTCTTCGCAAAACTCCCAATCCTGAGCAAGGTGCATCAATCAAAACTCTATCTGCTTTTTCATGCAGTTTTTTAATGACTTTTGTTGAGTCAATCACGCGTAAATCAATATTGTGAGCTTTGTTTCTACGAGCTCTAATTTTGAGTTTTTTGAGCTTACTTTCATAAATATCCATAGCAATGATTTGCCCTTTGTTTTGCATCAAAGCAGCTAAATGCAAGGTTTTTCCTCCTGCACCAGCACACGCATCTACTACTTTCATTCCAGGTTCAACATCCAAATAAGCAGCAACTAATTGCGAAGAAGCATCTTGCACTTCAAACAAACCTTCGTGAAATGATTCAGTTGTAAAAACATTGGCTCTTTCAACCAATTTTAACGCATTTGGATAATCAGTAATACTCTCAGTTTCAATATTTTCAACCTTAAGTTTTCGTTGCAACATTTCTTTGGTGGTGTTCAACGTATTGGTTCGTAAAACCACCTCTGCTTGTTTGTTAAGTGCTGCAATTTCTTTTGTCCAAAGTGCTTCACCTAATTCTTGTGCACCCAATTCATCCATCCAATCAGGAATGGATTCACGATATTTTCGGATTTTTGACAGCTCGTCAAATTTCCCTTTGATTCTTCTAACGGGAACATCACCAATTTGATTCCAATCTGGCAAAGGAATCCCTCTTAAAACACACCAAACAGAAAATAATCGCCAAATATTATCACGCTCATAAGGAACTTTTACTTCAGCAATTTCTGCATACAAACGATTCCAACGAACAATATCATAAATAGTTTCAGCTACAAATTTGCGATCTCTTGCGCCCCAACGTTTGTCTCTTTGCAAGGCTTTTTCAACAGCTTTGTCTGCATATTCACCTGCATTAAAAATATCACGAATGCTATCAATAACTGCGAAGGTTAAGTTTCTGTGTAATCTCATGGTTTATTTTAATCGGCAACAAAGGTACAAAATAGCTTTGTGTAGGCAGAAATAAAAATAAGGGAATTGTAGCGATTGTTTTTTTGATATAAGATTTTCAATATGATTAGATCCCAATTTCCACTTGAAAACGCAAATACCAATTTTCTTGTTTGGTATTATTAAAGAAATTCAAATTGGTTTTGGTTAATTCAGCTTGAATTTTAAAAGCATGCTCCCAAATATATTTGGTAATTCCGAGTGTATATTGATTGCTTTTTGGCGTTAAATTTTCGATAGATTGAAAAGGTTTTTGATGAGAAAATCGTGTTATAACTTCATAATTATTATCAAAAATATAACTCAATTGAGTATCAAAACCATTGCCTACAAAGACAAATTGTGTTTCATTAATGTTATTTGGATTTACGGTTATAGGGTCTTTAGCAGAACGTTCCATATAAGAAGTTTGGAAAGATAATCCTTTGTATTTAAACATAGCATCCAATAAAATAGAAGTCATATCGCGACTTTCAAAAAGGTTATTCCCTAAGGTACCTTGAGTTCTTCTGGCTTTTTCATTGAAATGAAATGAACCAGAAAGCATTACTTTAGGAGTTGATTCACGCTTGATATCACCTTCATATAAAGTACCGTCATTTTTAAAAACTCCAAGAGGAAACAATTCTAATTTTCCTGTATAAGCTAAACCATTATCAGGTTCTCTTGTCCAGTTTCTACCTTCACCAGTACTAATAGCTGTTTTTATATTGTAAGAAAATGTATTTTTAGATTCATTTAAATAATACACTTGCAATCCGAAATCACGATCAATGTTAAAACGGGCATTGTTGATAGATCTATCTGTTAGCTGCAAAGCCCCAGAAGAATTGACACGCTGTCTATTTCCAGGTAATTTGGTTTGTCCAAAACCAATATTCCAATGTTTGTTTGGTCTGTAAAAAACAATGGCATCTCTAATGACATTTAAGTTTTGACCATCTTCAATAGCACCAACATCATTAGGAGAAAAAGATAATTGAATCACATAAATAAATCTTGGATCACCAACATAACCATCAAATCGCAAACGCAAACGTCTGATGGCAGCTTCATAAGCAGGATCTGTATCTTCATCAACAATATAGGAAGCTCTGTTTTGCATCCTAAAACGGATATTTAATTGAAAAATACTATCAGGAGAGGTAATTCCAACTCCTTTTCCAAAGCTGTAATAAGGTAATGCAGATAATTTGATGTCATTGTTTTCCTGTGCTATACTATAAAAACAGGTACAAAAAAGAAGGAGTCCTAAAATATGTTTTTTCAAAAGGTTGATTTTAAGTTGCAAAATTACTATTTAAAAATTGATGTAATTAACATAAAAGTTGATAAAATTTATGTTTTTTTCCACACAAACAATGCTAAAACAACTGATGTGATTGCTGCTCCAATCCAAAAAATAGAAATGGTATCAAAATTGTAAATGACAATACCATCAACTGATGATTTGTTATTTTCTATCAAATAACCACTAGCAATATCTTGAATTCCTGCAGCAGCATAACTCATAATTCCAACAATACCCAAAGCAGCTCCAGAGGCTTTTTTAGAGACAATATCAACAGCCATTAAACCACCTAAATAGCAAATTAAGGCACCAATTCCTAAACCAAAGATAACCATGCTAAAAGCATCTAGCCACCACAAATTTTTTGGACCTAACAAGAAAAGACAAAGAGCCAGAACATTTAGTAATCCAAAAAATAGGGCAGGTTTATTTCTTCTGCCTTTAAAAAATTTATCAGAAACAAATCCTGAAGATGCTGTTCCTAAAATTCCACAAACAGCACTAATAGCCACTAAACTATTTGCTTGTGTGAGTGAATATCCTTTTGCAGTTTCAAAATAGTAAGGCCCCCAACTATTTACAGCATATCTAGAAATGTACATAAAAGCACTTGACAAAGCCAAAATCCAAACATAAGGATTTTTTAAAACGTCTTTTTGTTCTTGTAATGTGGAAGTTTTAACTTTTGAAAAATCTTTATTAACAGGAGGTAACCCTTTATTTTCTGGAGAGTCGTGAAAAAAGATTGAAATCATCAAAGCACCCAATAAGCCCACAATTGCTGCAGCTCTAAAACCCCATTGCCAACCAAAATAAGAAACAACAACAGCCGTTAAAATGTAAGTTAATGCTTCACCAATATTATGACTAGTACTCCAAAAACCATAAAAACTGCCTCTTTCAGCATCTTTATACCATCTTGATAATGAAACCACACTTGCTGGAGCACCCATAGATTGTACCCAACCATTAATTCCCCAACAAACAGCAAAAAACAAAAAAGAACTGGTAAATCCCATGATTAAATTCGCCAAAGCAGAAACTAAAAGTCCTGTTGCCATAAATCGTTTAATATTGCTATGGTCAGCTAAAAAACCATTGGTAAACTTACCAATTGCATATGCAAAAAATAGGGTAGAGCCTATGATTCCTAATTCTGTTTCTGTTAAAATTCCGGCATCAACAATAGGTTTTTTAACCACATTTAAACTCAATCTGCACACATAATACAGTCCATAACCTAGAGTTGCAGAGATAAAAACTTGCCATTTTAGTGATTTATATAATTTTAACTGTTCTGATTCAGAACCAATAATTGCGCTTGGAATTGATTTTTTGAAATATTGTATCATTTTTTTCAAATTAAAAAGGATGCAACTATGTTGTCACATCCTTAGTGTTAAATTAACTCAAATTAATACTCACTAAAATAATTATTGATGCAATCCTCTACTTCTTAAATATGTAAGAAGTAATTGAGGTCTGTCTGTTTGAATAATATCAATATGATTTTTAATAAACCAATCATATATTTTTATATCATTTACTGCGCTTTCATCATCATGACCAGCATTGTGTTGTGGCCATAAAGCATTGACCCAAATACTTGCACCTTTCTCTCTAATTTTTTTAAACTCTTTTAGAAATTTGATAGTATCTGTTTTTACAGTAAACTCAAATGCAATTGGTGGATATTCAGAATTCAAATATTCAGTTACAAATTTTTCAGATTCTTTATTTGGTAAACTTAATATGGGCATAAAATGTACTTTATTTAGGTACTCACCAAATTCTGCTTTTACTTGCGAAAGTTTTTTAGAACCCTTGATAACCACTTGTTGTAGTGTTCCTGTTTCTAAAATAATTTCATAACATTTATCAAAAATGGGATAACTTTTATCAAGATTTACTAATATTTTGTCTTTTGAAACAAGTAAAGCTTCTTTTAAAGTAGGAATTTTATGTTTAGTAACCATTCCTAATCCATCAACAAGATAAAGTTTTTTTAAAGAATCTAAAGTCCAATCTTTTACATATCCAACACCATTTGTAGTTCTATCAATAGTCTTATCATGCATTAAAACCAAATGACCGTCTTTAGTTTCCATAATGTCAATCTCAACCATATCAACTCCCATATCTATGCAATTTTGTATTGCTTGTAAAGAATTTTCAGGAGCATTTCGCCAATCTCCTCTGTGGGAAACAACAATAACTTGATTGTTATTGGAATCTTTCAAGTTGTCTATTTTTTCTTGAATAGATGATTTTTTTTCAGATAAAAATTTAGGTTGATTGGATTTACAACCTGCATTTAGTAAAAACAAACTAAAAAAAAGAAGGTAAAATGGTTTCATAAAGAAATATGAATTTTGTTAAAAATTTTAGAAAAACAAAAGCAATAAACCAATGTATTGCTTCTGTTTTAGTGTTGAATTATAGTATAATTATTTGATAATCAATTTTGTAGTGGCTACTTTATTATCAATAGTTACTCTTAAAATATAAATACCAGCATTTAAATTACTTGTACTAATTAGTTCGTTGTTTTCAATATTTTTTGAAAATACTTGTTTACCAAGCATATTTATAATTTCAATTGATTTCATACCATTTAAACTACTTGAAATATAAAATCCTCCATTATTTACAGGATTTGGATACACATTAAAATCATCAATAGCAGATATGTTTACAGTAGATAATGTAGCATCATTTGCATTTGATGTATGTCTTGCATTTCCACCATACATTGGCCATGCACCAGCTTGCAATCCTGTTGCAGTGGTTGTTAAAGCATACAATTTTCCTACACCTGCATCAGTAGCTGCAACATAAATTTTTCCATCTTTATCAATACCAACAGAAGAATTGATTTTATCTCCCAAGTCTAACATATCATAGGCTTCAGTACCATTACTATTCAACACATAAAAATTTCCTGTTGTAGTTCCAAAATAAATCCTGCCAAAATTGTCAATTGCAGGTACTACTTCAATTCCTCCACTTGCAGTAAAAGACCATTTTACTGAACCATCTGCAGGATTATATGCATTCAAAATACCTCCTGTATTTCCTAAATATACAGTTCCATCTGCTGCTACTGATGGTCCTCCTTGTTCAACATTCGTTCCTGTTAAAGTTACTGACCATTTTTCAGTTCCATCTACTGGATTGTATGCTTTTAATACTCCATCACCTGCTGTATTTAGTTTTGCTGATACATACACAGTTCCATCATTTCCTAAAGCAATTGCAGAACTAGCATAACCTCCAGTTTCTCCATATACAGCAGTCCATTTTTGAGTTCCATCAGGATTAATTGCATAAATACTTAAATTTGTGCTTACTGCATAAATGGTTCCATCTTTGGCAATTGCAGGAGTGCTATTAAAATCAATTCCAGCAGCAAAAACCCAATTTTGTGCTGTCAAATCAGCTTTTAAATTTCGAACTCCTCTGTCATTATTATTTCTTCCTAAAACATAAACATCACCATTTGTTGCAAAGGCTGGTGCTGTATAACGAATTCTAGAACCAATGTTCATTGTTCGTAAAGTATCTCCAGTTGCTGCATTAAAACGGAAAACTCTTCTGCTAAAATGTCCACCAATGTAAATTGAACCATCTGCACTTACAGAAGGACTTGATTGTATTTGATCAACTTTATCAAGCAATGTCCCTTCATTTACAGGTGCTTCCCATTTTAAAGTTCCATTAGGATTTATGGCAAATATATTTCTTGGTGTTGTGGCATAGGTAAGTGTATTTCTCGTGGTGTAATCGCAAGCAATATAAATGGTTCCATCTGATGCAATTGCAGGATTTGTTCTGTCAATTTTTTCAGGTAAGGCATAATTCCAAACTATTGTTGGAGTTTGCGCAAAAGCGAATAGTGTAAAAAATAATCCTAGTAAAGTGTAATTTTTTTTCATGATTGTTTGTATTAAATTAAAAATTAAGTTTAGAATGTTGATTGTTAAGACAGCTCTTTTTGAGAACCATCAATGATTGTATAATTAGTAAATTGTGATATTCGTTTACCTACCTGAATGCTTAGCGTTTTTAGCAAACATTGGCCATCCACTTGTTGCTAAACCAGTAGCATTTGTTTTTAATGCGTATAACTTTCCAATGCCAGCTTGGTTTGCGCCCACATAAATAGTTCCATCATTTCCAATTGCAGCAGCAGAAGTTATTTGATCTCCCAGTTTGGTGACTTTCCATTTCTTTTCTCCTTCTGGAGAAACTACGTGAAATGATCCTCCTGTATCACCAAAATAGATGTTTCCATCATTGTCAATGGCAGGCACAACTTCAATTGGAGAATCAACAGGATATACCCATTTTTGAGTTCCATCAGGATTGTATGCAACCATTTGTTTGTCATGACCACCTAAATAAATTGTTCCATCAGGAGCAATAGCTGGTCCTCCATGATTTACTTTTTCTGTTAAACCAACTGTCCATTTTAAACTACCATCAACAGGATTGTAAGCAGATAAAATTCCTTTGAATGTTGGGTTATCAGCATTTCCTTCACCCGCAAAATAAATAGTGCCATCTGCACCAATTGCAGGTGTGGTAGCTGTCCAAGTTCCGTATTTTACATTCCATTTTTCAGTACCATCAGGATTGATTGCGTATAAAAATCCGTTCATAGCACCAATATATATAGTGCCATCTGTTGCAATGGTTGCAGTTGCATTGAAATTGATTCCCACACCAAAAATCCAATTTTCAGTGGCTAAATCAGGGTTCAAATTTCTGACACCTCTGTCATTGTTATTGTAATTTCCAATAATCACAGAACCATCTAAACCAAAAGTTGGTGCACAATAACGTATTCTTGAATTGGTTTTAAAACTATTTTCAATTGCTCCATTTCCTGCATTTATTTTGTAAATAAAGCGTTCAAATAAACTTGTCATATAAATAGATCCGTCATTTGAAATAGATGCAGAAGATTGTATTTGGTCTGATTGCGCTCCATTTGGGAGTAATGTTTTCCAAACTTCCGAACCATTTTTTAAAGCATAAAAGTTAGGATTTCCAGCAGCTCTGTTAGGTTCTGTAATTCCTATAAAAACAGTTCCATCATCTGAAACAGCAGGAGAGGAGTATGAAATTGATCCGGGTAAATCATAAGACCATAATCGAATTGGTTCAACAACTACAGTTAAATCCAACACTTTAAAAAATTCATTGACATTTACGTTTCCGTTATTATCAGTAACTGTTAATACCACTGTATAATTACCTAAGTCAAAGGTATGAGTTGGCGATTGTTCTGTTGAAGTTGTGCCATCACCAAAATCCCAATGCCAAGAAACAATTTTTCCATTTTGGTCAAAAGAAGCATCTTTAAAAATACCCAAAACTGCAGTGTTATTGTTAACTATTCTTATTTCACTTGAAAATGCTGCTACTGGTTTGGTATCTATCACATCATTGTCATGAGTACATGAAATCATTCCAAACATGAAAATGACCATAATCAACGGAAGTGTTTTTATAATTTTTTTCATAATTCGTTAATTTAAATTTTTTTGTTGTAAATAGTTTTTGATATAGGCAGGATGATCTGTTTGTACAACACTTCCTTTTAAAAAAATAAATCGATCTATCAACTGATTATTATTAGATTGTGGAGTTACACTTGTGTTTACATAAACGTTTGCATATACAGCCCATCCTTTTTCTTTGGCTTTGTCAATTAATGTTGCATTAAAAGAGTTTTCAGAATAATGAATAGTAGTCAAGTTTGTGGTATTGTATGCATTGAATTGAGTTTCATTATCAATAAAAGGAAGCACAACTATAGTAGCATCTTTTGCAATCATTGATCTTATGAGATTATTGTCTTTGGTATAAAACTGTACTTGTTTTAACATGCCATATTGTTTAGCCAAATCATAAACTTTTGTAAAAGGTGCTTTGTTATCAATATCAAGATTGATGTATATTTTTCCTCTTGTTTTGGTAAATACCTCTTTTAAAGTTGGAATTTTTTCATTCGTTAAAGTACCATTTGATTTTTCTAAATTGAACTGTTGCAATTCTTGTAAGGTGAAATTACTTACATCTCCAGTTCCGTTTGTGGTTCTTTGAATTGTGGCATCATGCATTAAAACCAATTGACCATCTTTGGTTTGACGAATGTCAATTTCAATCATTTCAATGGCATTGTCTATAGATGACTGAATTGCAGATAGTGAATTTTCTGGTTTGTCTATTGCAATTGCTCTGTGAGCACAAACCATCATTTTACCATTCAATGAATTCAGTTTGTCTTTCAAGGTTACTCTTCCATTGATGTCGCTTGAAATGGACACAGCCAATTCTTTAGAAACTGATTTTTGCTGACCTGAAGAGGTAATAGTTAATTTTACAATATAATTTCCTACGGTTGTAAAGCTGTGTGATGGGTTTTGTTGATTGGAACTATTTCCATCACCAAAATCCCAGTTTACGGCATCAATTGTTCCAGTAGAAGTATTTGTAAACTGTACACTTTCTCCTGCAAAAATATCTTCGCTGTTTACCGAAAATGAAACAGTAACAGTTCCTGGATTTACAATCGTTTCATCTGCTGAACAAGCAACTAAAAGAAGAAAGACAAAGACTTTTGATTGTTTTACAATATTTAAAATTATTTCTTTCATAATGATTTACCAGTTAGGATTTTGAACTAAGTTTGGGTTTAATTGAATGTCACCTAAAGGAATAGGATAGAGGTAATCTCTGCTTTCATTGAACAGTTTTATCCTATCAGCAAAAGGAACTAAATTGCCACTATTACCATTTGATAAAGTAATTACGCCTCCAATTTCTACTTTTTGAGGTGCAGAAGTTGATGATGAACCTCTGTATAATTCTATGTCTAATGATCCATTGTTATCCAAATCAAAAGCTCCTAAACCACTGAAATACATTCCTTTAAAATAATTTTCTAAAAGTTTTCCACTTTTCCATCTCATCAAATCATCATACCTAAAACCTTCTAATACAAGTTCTATTCTTCTTTCTCTTCTTATTTCTAAGATAATTCCACTGCTTACATTTGGATATGTTGCTTGTAAAATTGGATCAGGAGTTGCGTTTGCAGTAGTTAAACTTAAATTAGGCATGCCAACACGATCTCTTAATTTTTTGATAGAAATATCAATATCATTTTGAGTAATATTTCCTAATTCAGCTTTTGCTTCAGCATAGTTTAACAATACTTCTGCATAACGAATTATAGGCAAATCTTGATATCCTGCTTGAAAACCATCTTGTGAAACATCAGCCACAAATTTGGCAATTTGATAGCCACTGATTGCTGCTGAAAAATCTGGTAAAACTGCAGTATTAGAACCTATACGTCTGTATCCTGGAGTACGAATTGTTTGATACATTCTTGGATCTCTATTTCTTGTTTCATCAAAAAATCGAAATGTCTGGTAATTGGGTAAAGAGGTAAAAGGTTGACCGTTATTTAGCAAATAAGAATCTACAATAGATTTTGTTAAACCTACATCACTTTGAGTAGGAGAGGTGAAATAATAGTTGATACTGTTAATAACATTCAAACCTAAACTATATCTTCTTGTAAGCATTATTTCATCTTCAATTGCATCATCAGCAGCAAATAAATCTCTGTAATCATTTGCAGTATTTCCTGTATAATATATTTGATATGGTCCTTCGTCAATCACTCTTTTTGCAGCTTCTTGCGCCAAATTCAACAGTTCATTTGCTCCAGAAAGTCCTAAATTAGTATGGTATTTTCTAAAAGTACCTTCAAATAAACAAACACGTGATTTTAATGCTAAAGCTGTCCATCTGTTTACTCTATCTGATGCTTTTTCAATACCTAGGTTTTCAATTGCTTTGTCTAAATCTTCAATAATTTTTTCTACAACAAATTGTCTTGAATCTCTTGGTTTTAATAATAGCTCAGTATCTCCAGTTCCAATTACTTGGTCATACCAAGGCACGCCTCCAAATCTTTTTAGTTTGTTGTAATAAAAATAAGCTCTAAAAAAGTAGGCAACACCACTGTATTCTTTTTTAGCAGCTTCATCTGTACAACGTTCGTAGTTTTCGAAAAAGATGTTTATTTTTCGCAAATCATCCCAACTCCAACCACTACTTCCAGCTTCTGCAGGAATTAATCTTTGTCCTGTTTGTTCTAATGGAACTCCATTAAAAAGAACATTGTCACTTAAATTATCGCTTTCAATAACACCACCAAAACCTGGTAAATCATTGTAAAAACTATTGGTGTATAATTCTAAATCTGCTGCTGTATTAAATGAGTTTTCAGGAGAAATTTCAGACAATGGAAATCGATCTAAAAATTCATCATTACACGCAGAAAAAGAAATCAATAACGTAAATAAAATCGCTGTTTTTTTCATTTTATATTTTTTAAAGTTTGATGTCAAGTCCAAAAACATAGGTTTTTGTAAATGGATAATCATTGCCATTTCCTAATTGTTCTGGGTCAACTGTTCTATCAGGATTGTTTTTATACAAAGGAGAGAATGTAAACAAATTGGTTCCTGTTGCATACAAACGCAAACTACTTACATGAAGTTTTTTTGCAATATTGTCTGGTAACGTATATCCAAGTGTGATATTTTTGATTCTCAAATACGCAGCATTTTGTAGGTATTTATCAGAATTTACTCCTAATTGAGCACCTTCATAAGGTCCACCTCTTTCAGCATATACTGCCAATCTTGGAAAATAGGCTGTTGGATTTTCAGGAGTCCAAGCCATACTTTCGATACTTTTTGGATAAAAATTGTTGTATTGTCTTGAAAAAGGTCCCCAGAAAAAGCCATTATCAGTTCCAGGATTCCAATCACGTTGCATAATTCCTTGTGCAAAAATGTTCAAATCAAAACCTCCAAATTCTGCTCCAATCACAAAGTTGTAGTTGTATCTTGGATTGGTATTTCCGATTCTTCTCAAATCTCCAGGATTATTCAATGTTCTATCTCCTGAAGAAATAATCCCATCTCCATTTAAATCTGCAAATTTAATATCACCTGCAACAGGATGATTGATTAAATAGTTGTTTCTAATGCGCTCATTTACCCTAGTTTGGTCAGCGTGATTTAAGTATTCATCATCTGTTTGAAAGAAACCTTCTACAGTATATCCCCAAATTTCACCAACTTCTTGGCCAATATAAAACTGTTGAAAATCGCCATTTGGATTGTCAAATTTGGTGATGTGTGTTCTACTATCACCCAAAGAAAAAGCCAAGTTATATTTGAAAGGTTTTGTGCCAATTTCAAATTGATCACGCCATTTTATAGAAAGTTCAAATCCTTTTGTTCTTAAATCGGCTGCATTTTCATCTGGTTCGTTTGCGCCAAAAACCGATGGTAATTGTGCGCCTTGTGTAAGCATATCTTTGATATCTCTAGTATACCAATCAAAACTTGTACTGAACTTATTATTGAATGATGAAAAATCGATACCAAAATTCAGTGTTTCTGATTTTTCCCAAGTAAAGTTTGATGAAACAGGATTTGGCGAAGAAAAATAATTGATTCTAGCATCATCAACAATATAATTACTTTGGTTGATAGATAAGGAAGAAATGTAATCATAAGCTCCTACATTTTGGTTTCCTAAAGATCCAAAAGAAGCTCTTAACTTTAAGTTATCAATATATGGTTTAAATTTTGTCCAGAATTTTTCTTCACTAATTTTCCAAGCTGCTGAGGTTGATGGAAAAAATCCAAGTCTGTTATTTGAGGGAAATCTAGATGATAAATCGAATCTACCATTAAATTCAATCAAATATTTATCGGAAATATTGTATTTAAATCTGTAGAAACCAGCTCTAATTGCCCATTCTTCTTCAACTGAATTTAAGAAAATATTAGTACCTGTAGCTAAATTGAAAGAGTTTAAATTGTCTGAAAGATTTCCATTTCTGCTAGCAATATTTCGTTTAAAAGTTTCCCATTCTTGATTGTAACCAACCAAAGCTGTCAACGTATGATTTTCTATTGGATTAAATGTGTAATCTACATAAGCATTGATTGCTTGATACAAGCTTCTTCGTTCTAATTCTTTGTAAATCTGTGTATTTTCTTTGTAAAGTTCAATGCCTGCTCCATTTGGTTGATTTGTAAATGGAGTAGAAATAATGCGAACCCATTCACTTTGACTTCTATTTCTAAAACTATAATCTGCTTTTACTTCAAGGCCTTCAATAATATTGATAGATACTGTACTTGTGTTGAAAACTTCAAAATCGTTTTCTTCAGCACCACTTTTTCCATATAATAAATCTGCAAAAGTTCCGTCTGCAATATCTCTGTTATTGGTATAAGCACCTCTAATAATTAAAGAACCATCAGGATTTCTAGGCAAATAAAGTGGCGAAGCGTGATAGGTAAATTTTCGCCAATCTTCGCTATTGCTTGCTCCACTTACATTTCGTGCATTTGTTGCAGGTTCTGTATAATTTTTACTAAATAAATTGATGGAGTTTGAGACGTTCAACCATTTGTTTGGTTTTGCTTCAATTTTAGCTCTGATATTATAGGTATTTAAAACATCTTTATTGATTTTATAAATTCCATCTCTAGCATAATATCTCCCTGATAAATAAAATTTCATTTTTTCATTTCCACCAGATAAACTCACATTATGTTCTTGTGAAGCTTGCATATTGCTAAACATGGTATTCCACCAATCTGTATTTCCATAATGCACATAACGTTCAGCACCATTAACTGTTTTTATCAAAACTGATGGCAAAGTTGGGTCTAATCTTCTGGCTTCTAAATAATCGTAATCTTCTTGAGTATAGCCAAGATAGGTGCTTGAATTTTCTAAAAGACTCAATTTATCACTCAATCTTGCCCAATCCAATCCATCAGTAATAAAATTATCGGTTCTAATTGTTGGAGAACTCCAACCAAAATTGGTGTTATAATTTACTTTTATATCTCCTGATTTTGCGCCTTTGGTTGTAATTAAAATAACCCCAAAAGCTGCTCTAGCTCCATAAATAGAAGCTGATGCAGCATCTTTTAAAACCGAAATAGATTCAATATCTCTTGGATTAATTCTGTTTAAATTTCCTTGAATTCCATCAATTAAAATAAGTGGATTTCCTCCATTTATAGAGCCAATTCCACGAATATTAATATCTGCTTCTTCATTAATACCACCATTACTTAGCGTAACATTTAAGTTTGGAGCAACTCCCTGTAAAATTTGACTGGTATTTGTACCAATATTGTTGGCTATTTGACGCTCGTTAATAGATTCAATTGCGCCTGTAAGATTTGCTTTTTTTACAGCTCCATAACCAACAACTACAATTTCATCCAATTGGCTGGCATCCTCTTTTAACACAACTTTGAAAAAAGTTTCTTTACCTATTGCAATTTCTTTGCTAGAATATCCTAAAAATGAAACTACTAAAATGGTGTTTTCATTGTCAATTTCTAATGAAAATTTACCATCAAAATCAGTTTGAATTCCTTTGGTTGTTCCTTTTATAAGAACTGAAGCTCCTGGTAAAGGAATGTCATTTTCATCAGTAATAATTCCTGAAATTTTAATTGGTTGTATATTATTGTCTAAAATCGGGGGAACAATAACAGTAGTTTCTTTAGATTTTAGAATAATTTGATTTCCTGTAACCGAAAATACAATAGACGAATTTGAAAATAATTTCTTTAAAACATCCGAAAGCATTTCATTTTTTGCCTTGATAGTTGTTTTTCGTTGATAATCAATTTCTTTGTCTTTGTAAATAAATTTGAAAGTAGTTTCAGATTCTATTTTATTAAATACCGTTTCTAAACTTACGTTTTCTAAATCTAAGGTAACTTTAGTCTTTTGCGAATAGAGATCTGTCGCATAAACTTGAAAAAGAGATATTAAAATCAATAATAGCGTAGTAATCCTCATTTTTGTAGTGAGATTTAACGGAAAAGAGTGATGAACTCTCATCCTAATTACTTTTTTCATATTTTTGTAGTGTATTAAGTGATTAATTAGTTGTAGTCACAAAATGTAATCGGAAGGTGTTCCAGCATCTTTCGATTTTTTTTTCAATTTTATGACTTTGATTGTAGGTGTAAAATTGTTATGTCATAGAATTTTATTTTTTAAGTTTATTGATTAGTATTTTGTTTCCATTGATTTGGTAGTTGATAGGATGAATCTCGTTAATTACATCAAAAACTTGATCAATAGTTTCTGTATCAAAAGTTGCAGTGATAAATTCTTCACCTAAATCACTATCATTATTAGTGATTTCAACATTGTAATGTCTTTCTAATTTTTTGATAATACTATTAAATTTCATGTGTTTCAAAATAATTTTACCATTAATCCAAGCTGTATGTATTTCAATATCAGCTTTTTCAATTGTGGCTTTTTGTAATTTTGAATTCCAATCTGCTTTAAATCCGGGTTTTAATAAAGTGGCTTTTGTTACATCATAAGCTACATCTGTAGCATATAAATTTACAGCTCCTTCTACTAAAACAGTTGAAATTGTGGCATCTTCAGGATAGGCACTTACATTAAATTGCGTCCCTAAAACTCTTACATTTACATTGTTGTTTTGAACAATAAATGGATGATTTTCGTCTTTAGTAACATCAAAATAAGCCTCTCCTGATTCTATAAATACTTGTCGATTTTGACCTTTTAAAAATCGAACTGGATATTTCAAAGAAGTTCCTGCATTTAAGGTAACTTTTGTTCCATCAGACAAAACAACAGCAAAACGTTTTCCATAAGGAACTTTCAAGGTATTGTAAACAAGTTTTTCAATACCGTCTTTTGCTTCATACACCAATTCATTGCCTTTTTGGTTTCCAAGAACTGTTCCTTTTGCATCTTGAATCGTAAAAGAACCATCTTCTTCCAACACTTTTATATTCCCATTTTCTAAGGTTAATGTTATTTTTTCAGAAGGAATTTCGATGGTATTTTCTGTTAATTCGTTTGTGTTGAAATAGAAATATCCCACAGATAATAAGAGTGCAATTGCTGCAGCATAAGAAATGAAAACAGAAGTTCTTTTCAATTTGCGTACTTTTTTCTCTTTTTTGATAAAAGTTTCTAATTTTTGTTGAGCCAAATGGGTATCAAACTCTTTCAAGTTTAAATCAATCAAATAATTTATTTTTACATAATTGATAAAATACTTTTGATGAGTTGCATCTTCTTCCAACCACTTTTCCAAAGCTTCTAATTCCATGACAGAAGCCTGCTTATTAAGATATTTTATAATAATATTTTGAAATTTTTCTGAAGTCATCTTTATTAAGATTATATTACTAAAACGTTACAATTTTGCTATACCCTAACTTTTTTAGGTACTTTTTTTCTACATTCGCATTATTAATTTCAAAAAAATATAATATTCAAAAATGAAGGTTGTTTATTTAAATGACATAGATTTGATTGCAGCTCTTAAAAAGGGCGATACAAATGCCTATAATTTTTTAGTAAACACCTATCATAAAAAATTGTGTGTCTATGCTTTTAGTCTTACAAATGATAATGATTTAGCAGAAGATATTGTACAAAATGTGTTCATGAATATTTGGAAATCTAAACGCAAATTGAAAGAAGATTTTGTCGTTAAAAGTTACGTGTATAAATCTGTTTACAATGAGTTTATAGACCAATATCGAAAAAACAAAGCAGTACTTTCACTCGAAAAAAAGCATATTGAAGCCTTAACGTATATTGTAGAAGAAGAGGATGAAAAATCGATTGAAAGATTGGTAGCAATCGTAAAAAATGAGATTGAAAATTTACCACCAAAATGCAAAGAAATTTTTTTATTAAGTAAAGAAGAAGGACTCACCAATATCGAAATTGCTGAATATTTGAATGTTTCCATAAAATCTGTTGAGGCTCATATTACCAAAGCATTTGCTATATTAAGATCCTCGATTGGCGATAAAATTGAAGGGATTTTGTTTTTGCTTTTTGGCAAAAAGGGAGTTGTAAATTTAAGTAACAATTAAAAATCCCAACAATACTATATTCATATTTTTTTTGAAGATATTTATATACTTTATATTTTAATTTCAATAAATTAAATCCTCAATTTATCAAAGAAAAAATAATTATTTAAAAGGATTGCTCCATTTAGCATTAGTATCAATACTAGTATCTGTCAATGTTTTTAAAAAGGCCACCAAAGCGGCTTTTTCAGTTTCCGTAAAATTTAGGCGAATTGGATTTCCATTGGCATCTGTAAGTGCTGGAGAGAGAGTAGGATGTGCTTGTATACCACTATTGTAATGTTCTACAACTTCTTCTAGAGTTGCAAAACGTCCATCGTGCATATAAGGCGCAGTCAATTCTATATTTCGTAAAGTTGATGTTTTAAATCGTCCCACAAAAATTGGATTAGGAAAAACAGCACCTGCACCTAAATCGTTTGTTGAGCTGACATCCAATCCGTTATTTTGAGGTCCAGGATTTGCACTAATAAAAGCCTCTGTAGTATGACAACCAAAACACGCACCACCACCATTCGGAATTGTTTGAAAAAATAAATTTTTACCCATGTTTTCTTGTGCAGTAAAATTAGAAAAATTTGCACCTGGAGCTGCAGCTAATGCTCTGCCTTGATCGTATTTGCTATTAAAACTAACAATACTTCTTACAAATTGTGCCAACGCTTTCGAAATTTTGTCTGATGTTATTTCTCTTGATCCAAACGCACTTTCAAACAAGTCAAGATAGTAAGTTTGCTTTGCTACATTGCTCACAACTTCCTCTAAAGTCATTCCCATTTCTACAGGGTCTTGAAAAGGCATCAATACTTGTTCTTCTAAAGTGCTGGCTCTTTCATCCCAAAAAAAACGTCCTCTTTGATAAAAGCGAGCATTGATCAATGTCATGGAATGACGTCCTGTAAATCCGCCTTCAAAACCAATACTTAGCTTTTCATCATCCGAAAAACCTTTATCCTGTTTATGACACGAAGCACAAGAAACAGTGCCGTTAGCACTCAAACTTTTATCATAAAACAACACGCGTCCAAGAGTTGCACCTTCATTGGTAATTGGATTACTAGTAGGTGTATTGTCAGTACCATTGATGGATGTTGGTAAGGGCTGCCCAGGAACATTGGTTGTAAAATGGCTTGGTAAATTTAAATTGATGTAATCAAATGGAGTAGAGGGGAGATTTAAAGGGCTCTCTTCAATAGCAGTATAAGTTTCTTCTTTACTACAAGACAAAAGGGTGCTTACAATTATAACTGCAATCGCTAAAAAAACTGGATGGACGCTTTTCATTATAAATGGGTTAAGTGAGTGAGTACGCAGTTTAGACCCTTGAAATCTGTAAAAGTTTAACTGTTGAATTTTATTTATAAAAAAATCTATAAAATACTTTATGAAATTTTATTCAATAAACACATTTTCAATAATTTACAAATTTACGATTTATAAAAAATCCGCAAAACAAGAAGTTACTTTGCGGATTGTAAATCTATTTTAATAAGTTGTGGTTTATTTTACTACCCAACTACCACTTTCTATCAACGGAATGGCTTGCTTGAATTTTACTTCTTTTTCTTCACCAGTCATTACATTTTTAATGGTTACTTTTTCGTTTCTACCAATTTTGGGTTGCTCTCTTACAATCGTTTCAACAGGTGCTTGTTGCTGTTGTCTTGAATTGGCAATGGCTTGTTCAGTACTGTTTTTAACATCAGCTTTGCTGGTATTTAAACGTTCTCTTTTTGTTTGACGCGCTTCCGAAATTTGATTTACGCTTTGATTAGGCAATTCTCCCTTAAACAAGAATGATAAAACTTCTTTATTAATTTCATCAACCGTAAGTTTAAACAATTCAAAAGCTTCGAATTTATAAATCAATAATGGATCTTTTTGTTCGTAAGAGGCATTTTGTACAGACTGTTTCAAATCATCCATTTTACGCAAATGCTCTTTCCAATTTTCATCAATAATTGCTAGGGTGATGTTTTTTTCAAAATCGGTAATCAAACTTTTTCCTTGCGTTTCATAAGCCTCTTTTAAGTTGGTAACTACTTGCAATGATTTGATACCATCTGTAAAGGGCACTACAATTCGCTCATAACGATCACCTTCGTTTTCATAAACACCTTTAATTACAGGGTAAGCCAACACTGCATTTTTTTCAATTTTCGATTTGTAATGAGCCGTTACAATTTCGTATAACTTATCAGTAATTTCTTTCTCTGATAATTTTTCAAAATCTACTTCACTAATAGGAGAAGTCATGGATGAAAAACGAATCAATTCAAACTCAAAATTCTGAAAATCTTTTACAGCTTTGTTTTTAGTTACAATCGATTCGCAAGTATCATAAATCATGTTAGCAATATCAACTTGCAAACGTTTTCCGTCTAAAGCATTGCGTCTTCTTTTGTAGACAAATTCACGTTGTGCATTCATAATATCATCATACTCTAACAAACGCTTACGAATACCAAAGTTGTTTTCTTCTACTTTTTTCTGAGCACGTTCAATAGATTTTGTAATCATAGAATGCTGAATCACTTCGCCCTCTTTCAAACCCATTCTGTCCATCATTTTGGCAATTCTGTCAGATCCAAACAAACGCATCAAGTTGTCATCTAAAGCTACATAAAATTGTGATGAACCCACATCTCCTTGACGTCCAGCACGTCCACGTAACTGTCTGTCAACACGTCTTGAGTCATGACGTTCTGTACCAATAATTGCCAAACCACCTGCTTTTTTTACTTCTTCAGTTAGTTTGATGTCTGTTCCACGTCCTGCCATATTAGTTGCAATGGTTACCACACCAGGTTTTCCTGCCTCAGCAACAATATCAGCTTCGCGTTTGTGTAATTTGGCATTTAAAATATTGTGTGGAATTTTGCGCATTTGCAACATTCTTCCTAACAATTCCGAAATTTCAACAGAAGTAGTACCAACTAAAACGGGTCTTTTTTCAGAAACCAATTTTACAATATCTTCAATAACCGCGTTGTATTTTTCGCGAGAAGTTTTGTACACTAAATCTTCTTTATCTTCTCTAGTTACTGGTTTGTTTGTGGGTATTTCAACAACATCAAGTTTATAAATTTCCCAAAATTCGCCAGCTTCAGTAATTGCAGTACCTGTCATACCTGCCAATTTGCGGTACATTCTAAAGTAGTTTTGCAAGGTAACTGTAGCAAAAGTTTGAGTAGCGTCTTCAATTTTTACATTTTCTTTGGCTTCAATGGCTTGGTGCAATCCGTCTGAATAACGACGACCATCCATAATACGGCCAGTTTGCTCATCAACAATCATCACTTTGTTGTCCATCACTACATACTCTACGTCTTTTTCAAAAACGGTGTAGGCTTTTAACAATTGATTCATGGTGTGAATTCGCTCACTCTTAATGCTGAAATCGCGGTACAATTCTTCTTTTAAAGAAGCTTTTTCTTCAGCAGATGCATTAGATTGATCAATTTCGCCCACTTTTACGCCAATATCTGGCAATACAAAAAAGTTATCGTTTTTAGTGATTTCAGATAAATGCGCAATTCCTTTATCGGTTAAATCAATTTGATTGTTTTTCTCTTCAACAACAAACCACAAATCTTCGTCCACTTCTGGCATCAATTTGTTGTTGTCTTGCATGTAGTGATTTTCGGTTTTTTGCAACAATTGTTTTACACCTTCTTGTGATAAAAACTTAATCAAAGCTTTGTTTTTGGGTAAACCTCTGTAGACTCTTAATAATAAAAATCCACCTTCTTTATCTTTTCCTTCTGAAATTAGTCTTTTAGCTTCTGCCAAAACGCCCACCAAATGTTTGCGTTGCAAATCTACCAAATCAGCCACTAAAGGTTTTAGTTCGTTAAATTCGTGTCTGTCTCCTTGTGGCACAGGACCTGAAATTATTAATGGCGTTCTTGCATCATCAATCAAAACAGAATCTACCTCATCAATAATGGCATAATTAGGTGCTCTTTGTACTAAATCATCTTTTGAGCTGGCCATGTTATCACGTAAATAATCAAAACCAAACTCGTTGTTTGTTCCGTAAGTTATATCTGCATTGTAGGCTTTTCTTCGGGCATCAGAGTTGGGTTGATGATAATCAATACAATCTGTAGAAAGACCGTGAAATTCAAAAATTGGTCCCATCCAAGCGCTATCACGTTTTGCCAAATAATCGTTTACAGTAACCACATGAACTCCTTTACCAGAAAGAGCATTCAAATACACAGGCAGAGTAGATACCAAGGTTTTTCCTTCACCAGTCATCATCTCAGCAATTTTCCCTTGATGCAAAACAGATCCCCCAATCAATTGCACATCATAATGAACCATATCCCAAGTAACTGGTTTCCCAGCAGCATCCCAAGAATTTGCCCAATATGCTTTGTCATTTTCTAAAGTGATGTGTTTTCTAATGGCAGATAATTCTCTATCAAAAGGTGTTGCAGTAACTTCAATTTCTTCGTTATTTACAAAACGAATGGCAGTTTCTTTTACCACAGCAAACGCCTCAGGCATTATCGCAGATAGCACTTCTTCTGAAGCCTTATAAGAAGCATCTTTTAAATTGTCAATTTCGGTGTAAATCTCTTCTTGACGATCAATTGTTGCAAGTTTTGCTTCTTCTTCTAAAATATTGATTTTGTCTTCAAACTCTTTAGTGGCTGCAGCAATTCTTTCTTTGAATTCTACTGTTTTTGCACGTAATTCATCATGGGAAAGTTTCGAAATTTCGGCCTCAAATTTTTTGACGTTATCTATAATAGGTTGTAAACTTTTTAGGTCTTTTTGTTGTTTGTCTCCTACAAAAAGTTTGATAAGATTATTTAAAATATTCATTTCGTATGTTTTAGTTCAGCTGTTTTCTTGGCTGAATTTTATGGTTAGTACTCAGAAAAAACTTTTCTGAAAAATACGGTTTGTTGTTATTTTATGTAACAAAAAAAAAGCCTCTTGAGAGACTTTGTTTTTATGTTTTAATATTCATCCTCATTCCAAAGATAATCTTCTTCAGAAGGATAATCTGGCCAAATCTCAATGATAGAATCGTAAGGCTCTTCTTCATCCTCGATATCTTGTAAATTTTCTACAACTTCCAAAGGTGCACCAGTTCTAATGGCATAATCTATTAATTCGTCTTTGGTTGCTGGCCAAGGTGCATCTGCTAAATAAGATGCTAATTCTAATGTCCAATACATTTCTTATCGTTTAATTTTGTGCAAAAATAATTTTTTTACTCAATTACGCAAGTCTTTTTTAAGAAATATAAAATAATAAAAAAAGAACGTGCTATAACTTTTCGGGAATCCATTTGATTTCCTCTATTGATAGGTCATGAGACAACTTTCGTGCCAACACAAAAAGGTAGTCAGAAAGTCGGTTTAAATACATCAAAATAGTTTGATTGATACTTTCTTGTTCGTTTAATGCCACTGTTAAACGCTCAGCACGTCTGCAAACACATCTTGCAATGTGACAGAATGACACAGTAGTGTGACCACCTGGCAAAATAAAATGCGTCATTTGTGGCAAAGTAGCTTCCATTTGATCAATTTCGTTTTCTAAAAACAAAATGGAGTTCTCATCAATTTTTGGAATATTCAAGCGATCAGTGCCATTTTTTAAAGTTTCCTTTTCAGGAGGTGTTGCCAACATAGCACCTAGGGTAAACAAATCATGCTGAATTTTTAATAACGATTGTTTTATTTCAGTGCTAATTTCTTGATCTTTAATCATGCCAATATATGCATTCAATTCGTCAACAGTTCCATAACTTTCTATGCGCAAGTTGTTTTTTTGAACTCTTGTACCGCCAAAAAGTCCTGTAGTTCCTTCATCACCTGTTTTTGTATATATTTTCATTTTTTCTTTGATAGAATGTGTTGTCAAAGTTACAAAGATTGTTCTCTAAAAAATTGTTAAACTCGAATTTTAAAATGCTCTTTTGCTTGTTCATTTCTGAAGAAAATCATTCCGAAATAAAACAAATCAATCGTTACTGTAGCTTTAGGGTTTTTGCACAATGTTACCCATTTTTCTTGATTTACTTTGTTTGAGTGAATATCTTGAAATACTACAATTAGTTTTGAGGATGTAACTGAAATTGTATCGAAATTAAATTTATTTATAGTATTGATAAATAATAATTTATAATTATTGTCAAAAGTATTTTCTAATTCATCTACAGTGGTGTAAATTGTATCAATTTGAAAGTAATTGATGATTTTTAAAAGGATTTTTTGTTCTTTTTTTCGAAGCTTTTGTGTTGCTAAAAAATCATTGGTAGCTACTGATTTTGGTAACTTTTGATACAACCCTTTGGTAACAAAATCAAATACAAAAGGAGAATGTACTCCATGTTGATTGGTAGAATTTACTAAAAAACGAATTCTTGAAATGAGTTTGAAAAACAATAATATTTATTTTTAAATTTTAAAAGCTTTCTACAATTATTTAAGATGCAAAAGTAGCATCTATTTTTTAGGAATCAATACTTATAAGGTTTTTATCCCGAAATTTTGGGACTTGTAGGATTTGAATATTAATCACTATTTTCGTACCTACAAACAATTCATTGATATGATTTCATCACACGAATATGCACCTTATTATGAAGGCTACATTCAGCCATTGGCACAAAACGGAAAATCGATTGTAGAAAATCTAGTAATTTCTCAAGATAATTTTCAACAATCCTTACAAAATATTTCCATAGAAAAACAGCTTTTTGCTTATGATTCTGGAAAATGGACTGTAAAAGAAGTGGTGCAGCACATCATTGATACAGAGCGAGTTTTTTGTTACAGAGCGTTATGTTTTGCAAGAAATGATAAAACAGCTTTACCAGGTTTTGACCAAGATCTGTTTGTGACAAATGACAATGCAAATGCCCGTAATTGGAATGATTTACTCGATGAAATGCGTGTTGTTAGACAAGGAACAATCCTTCTTTTTAATAGTTTTACGGATGAAGCTTTGCTTAGAATTGGTTCTGGGTCAGGCAAAAATATGTCAGTAAGAGCTATTGGTTTTTTGTGCTCTGGACACCAAATGCATCATTTAAAAGTGCTGCAAGAAAGATACTTATAAAGTTTAAAATTCAAAATTTCGAGTTCAAAATCTAACTTTAAACCTCAAACTCGAAATTTTGAACCTATTTAGTATTCAATTTTATCTTGCTTTATTGTCCATTTTTCAAAAGGCTCTAAGGCAATTTCTCTTCCAATTTGTTTAAAAGGAATACTTCGTTTTTCGTATGGCAATGGAATTTCTTTATAAATAAAAGCATCATCAAAACCTATATTTGCTGCATCTTGTTGATTGCTCCCATAAAAAACTTTGGCAGGTCTAGCCCAGTAAATAGCCCCTAAACACATAGGGCATGGCTCACAAGAAGTATAAATTATACAACCATCTAATTGAAAGGAATTTAGATTTTTACAAGCATCTCTGATAGCCGTTATTTCAGCATGTGCAGTTGGATCGTTGGTTGAGGTTACTTTGTTATTTCCTTTTCCGATGATTTTTCCGTCTTTAACAACAACACATCCAAAAGGACCTCCTTCGTTGTTTTGCATTCCATGCAGAGCTGCATTTACAGCTTCGGTCATATAGTTTTCGTGAGTCATTTTTTGATTTTCAACTTTTGCTTTTTTTAATATTAAAATTGCAATATTGGATTTTTTATATAATAATTATCAAACTTCTAATATTTAAAATCGTACTTCTAATATTTTTTTTACTTTAAGCTCCCAATCATATCCTCAGGTTTTACCCAAGCATCATACTCTTCAGGGGTTACATAACCCAAACGTACAGCTTCTTCTTTCAAGGTAGTTCCATTTTCGTGAGCTGTATTTGCAATTTCAGCCGCTTTGTAGTAACCAATTTTTGTGTTTAAAGCAGTTACCAACATCAATGAATTATTTAATAATTCTTTGATTCTTGGATGATTTGGCTCAATTCCGATAGCACAATTTTCATCAAAAGAAACACAAGCATCTCCTAACAATTGCGCGGATTGCAACACATTTGCAGCCATCATTGGTTTAAAAACATTCAATTCATAATGTCCTTGTGTGCCACCTATAGTAACAGCCACATCATTTCCCATTACTTGTGCACACACCATTGTCATGGCTTCGCATTGAGTTGGATTTACTTTTCCAGGCATAATGGATGAACCTGGTTCGTTTGCAGGAATGATGATTTCTCCAATTCCTGAACGAGGTCCTGATGCCATCATACGAATATCGTTGGCAATTTTATTCAATGAAACTGCTAATTGTTTCAATGCACCATGAGTTTCTACTAAAGCATCATGAGCCGCCAACGCTTCAAATTTATTTTCGGCAGTAATAAAAGGCATTCCTGAAAATTCGGCAATGTATTTGGCAACTAAGACATCATAACCAGCAGGTGTATTTAATCCTGTACCAACAGCAGTTCCTCCCAAAGCCAATTCTGATAAATGCGCTAAAGTATTTTTCAAAGCTTTCAATCCGAAGTTCAATTGTGCAACATAGCCTGAAAATTCTTGTCCTAAGGTTAGGGGAGTAGCATCCATCAAATGGGTACGTCCTATTTTTACTACGTTTTTAAAAGCTTCTGATTTTGCTTGTAAAGTATTTCTCAATTGTTCTACACCAGGAATGGTAGTTTCTACAATTTTTTTGTAAGCGGCAATGTGCATTCCTGTTGGGAATGTATCATTGGAAGATTGTGATTTATTCACATCGTCATTAGGTTGAATAGCTTTTTCACCTTCACCAATTTTTCTTCCAGCCAATTCTTGCGCTCTGTTGGCAATCACTTCATTTACATTCATGTTTGATTGTGTTCCAGAACCTGTTTGCCAAATTACCAATGGAAATTGGTCGTCTAATTTTCCGGCTAAAATTTCGTCACATACTTTAGCAATCAAATCTCTTTTTTCAGCAGATAAAACGCCTAAATCGCAGTTTGCATAAGCAGCTGCTTTTTTTAGATAAGCAAATCCATATACAATTTCCAAAGGCATGGAAGCTGCAGGACCTATTTTAAAATTGTTTCTAGAACGTTCAGTCTGTGCGCCCCAATATTTGTCAGCAGGAACATTTACTTGTCCCATAGTATCTTTTTCAATTCTGAATTGTGTCATTATGTAAGGAAGTTTTTTTCGAGGTACAAATTTACAAAATCTCGAACAAAAGAGTGAAGGAAAGTTCTAAAACTGTGACAGGTATTTGTTGATTTTTTTATGAATTGTTGATAAGAAATTTGCTTTTTAATATAAAATTAATCGATTTGATAGTAAAATTTGAAAATATATTTTTTATTTTTGCGTTATTAAAATATCAAATAGAATACAATGTTAGATTTTTCGCAATTTTCAGGATTAGTGTTGTTCATGTTTATTTTCACAGCAGGTTTTTGGTTGTTATTATTTTTACTAACATTTGTTGTTCCTTATTGGATTGGAGGAACTATTTGGGAAAACATGAAATTAAAAAAAGAAGCTAAAAAAGCGGCTGAAGCTGCTGAAGAAAAATAGTTTTTCTTTTATACATATTAAAAAAGCTCGCAAATTGCGAGCTTTTTTTATGTTTCTTATTTGAATGGTTTAAAGTTGAAAGTTTTTAGTTGCCAGATTTATTAACTCACAACTAAAAACTTATAACTAAAATTTCAATAATTAACCTTCAAATTCATCTAAACCATTGTAATCTTGACCTCCGTTTTTCTTTTTATCAATTTTTGTTTGATTAAAACGATAAATGAAACTCAAACTAATTTGACGCTCTCTCCACTGAAATTCACTATATTGTTCTGTAAAACCAGGAATTAATGTAGTGCTCATTCTTTTACGACTATTAAAAACATCGCTAATATTAAAGTTTATAGAAGCTCTTTCTTTCATGATTTCTTTACTTGCGGCAAAATCCATACTAAAAATTCCTTTATTTCTAGATTGTGCATTTCGTGAAGGACCACTATAGTTGGAGTTGATTTGGATATCTGTTTTGTTTGGCAATGAAATTTTTTGATTCAATCGGATAAAATAGGAAGTGTTTTCAAAATCAAAATTTTGAGTAAAACCTGTAGTTGGATTTGTGTAATCGCCATCAGTAGTTACGTGAAACAGGTTAAAATCACTGTTGATGTTCCAAACTTTAAAAGGTTTGTAATTCAATGTAAATTCAAAACCAACTCTTTCAGAGGTTGATAAATTAACAGGAAATCTTCTTAAAACAGCGTCACCATTGTCTGTAAGTTCACCCGTGTTTTCTTGAATAAACTCCCAATTGTCGTTACTAATATTGTAATAGATAGACGTACTTAGTGTGAATTTCTCCCATCTTTTTAGGTAGCCTACATCAAAAGCATCTGTCAATACAGGATTCAAATCTACGTTTCCACTAAAAATATTACTTTCACTAGAACGACTTGGAAATGGATTTAAAAAACGACCTCTTGGACGTCTGATTCTTCTGTTATAACCAATAGTTACATTTTCACCTTCTTTGGTCTCAATTCCGATATTAACTGTTGGAAATAGATTCCCATAGTTTTTTTTGGCGGGAGAGTTTAAAATTATTTGATCAATTTCAACAGAAGTATATTCATAACGCAATCCTCCTAAAATAGAAATTTTATTAAATTTTTGACCGTATTGAAAATAAGCAGCATTTACCAATTCTTTATAATTGAAATTATTATCAATTAGAATTTCAGTTGGCTTGTTATTTTTAAAATCGGTTTGTTCAAGAAAAAAGCCATTAAAAATGTCTCTATAATTTCCTCTATAACCTGCTTCGTATTGAATATTTTCTCCAACTGGATGAATATAATCTACTTGCAATAAGGCACTATTTTCATCCTGTCTTTCTATAACTTTTTCAATTTCATCTACAAAATTTATTTGAGTATTAGTTTCAGGTATTTCATTTAAAATATCTTCTACTTCAGCTGAGTACTGCAAACTTGCTGTAAGCTTTTTACCTTTTCCATCAAAATTATTCACATAATCTAAGGTGTATTGTACTCTTTTTTCATCTTCACTTTCATTTTCAATACGACGTGTTGCTTCGTTGATATTGCCAAAGCTATCAAATCTATTAATTGTATTAGTGTTTACATCATCATCATTACCCAAATTGTAAACAATATTTGCTACAATACTTGAGTTATCATTAATAAAATATTCCGTTCCAAAACTTGTAAATAAAGATCTTCCCAATCTATCAAAATTTCTGGTTTCTACTACTTTTGCATTTTGCGCATCAGAATCAAAATATTCAGAATCGTTGAATGCATTTCCAGGAACAGCATTGTATCTAAAACCTGTATTGGTAAAGAAATTCCATTTTTTTGAACGTAGATTAAAGTTTAAAGCACTTCCATAGCGTTCAGGAATTCCTAAATCAAATTGCATAGAACCGTTAAATCCTTTCAACTGATTTTTACGTAAAATAATATTCAAAATACCTGCAGTACCTTCTGCATCATATCTTGCAGATGGTGAAGTAATTACTTCAACACGCTCAATAGCCTCAGCTGGAATTTGACGTAAAGCTTCAGCACCATTGATTCCTACAAGTGCGCTCGGTCTTCCATCAATCAAAATTGTTACGTTGTCATTACCACGCAAACTTACATTTCCTTCTACATCTACTTGTACAGATGGCACGTTTCCTAAAACGTCACTTGCGTTTCCACCACGAATTGATAAATCTTTTCCGATATTGAATACTTTTTTATCTAATCGAATGTCAACTGTCGTTTTTTCAGCAATTATTACGACTTCATCCAAACTATTGGTATCGTCTTTAAGTTGAAAAGTTCCTAAGTTTTTGTTAGTTGTATAATTTTGTGCTGGAATTTTAATTGCTTTGAATGAAATAAATTCAATGCTGATAGCATAATTTCCTGCAGCAGTTTGCACGCTAAATAGTCCATTTGCATCAGTAATACCACCAGAAATTTTTTGAGTTTTGGTATTTTTTAGAATGATAGTTGCATACTCTAAAGGTTGTTTTGTTGCTTCATCAATAACTTTTCCTGAGAGAGTAATTTCTTTATTTGTTGAAGAGGGACTTTGAGAAAATAAGAACGTTGTCAAAAAAAGACAAAAAATCAAAAATGAATATTTTTTAGTCAAAACGATTTGGTTTTTGGGTTATTTTATTTTGACTGCAAATTTCCAACTTAGTTTATCTTGTTTTAGTTAAAATGATGTTAAGAATATTTTTTTAAGTTATGTAACGTGAAATTATCATTTGTAAAATAATTGTAAATCATTGTAAATGAGATTTTTATTTAAATTACAGCAGCGTTTTTTTGAAATTTAGCAGTCAATTAAATATTTTAAAAACTCAATTCAAATAAATCATGAAAAACAAGATAGCTTTATGTACAATTCTTAATTATCATCAACATTAATGTTTAAAGATAATTGACAATAATTGTATAAGTATTTCAATAATTTAAAATGATTTTCCGAATATCAAATTTAAAATTAATGGGAGCAAATTTGTGAGAGTATTTTAATTTTTGTACTATTAGAGTAGTTTTCAAACGAAATGATAACAAGTCAACTTTCAAGTCAATTTTTAGACCAATCAAACGAACTTATTTGGATGGTTGATTCAAATTTTTGTCTGGTATATGCAAACAGAGCCTATTTTTCTTTTACATCTGATATTCTGGGAGATGAAAAAAAAATAGCAGAAACTGTTTTTTCGAAAGGGTTTGATGATCATTTCATAAAAAAATGGAAAACCTATTATAATAGAGCATTCAATGGCGAAACTTTTGAAGTTGATGAAGATTTTTTTCATCATCAAGCCATTGATAAACATGAACTACGTATCTCTTTTAAACCCATTTTTGATGATGCTAAAAAAATTATAGCAGTAGCGTGCCAATCAAAAGAAAGCAAAACTTCTATTTATCAAAAATTTGAATCTAACAAATTACTTGATACTTCTATTGATGTATATTGTGTTGTAAATGAACATGATTTTTTTACCTATGTAAGCGCAGCTTCCTATAAAAATTGGGGATATTTACCAGAAGAAATGATTGGAAATTCAATTCATGATTTTATCTTACAGGATGATGCAAAGAAAACCAATCAAACAATTTCTGAGATTGTAAATGGCAATGAAGTTAAATCATTTTTTAATCGCTATCGAAAAAAAGATGGCAGTACAGCTTATAATTTATGGTCAGCAAAATTCGATTCAGCTACAAAATTACGATATGCAGTTGCTAAAGATGCCAAAGAAATTATTCAAGAAAAGCGACATTTAAAGTTGCTAGAAAGTGTAATTACTAATACACATGATGCTGTTTTAATAACAGAAGCAGAACCATTTGATAATCCAGGGCCAAAAATCATTTATGTAAACGAGGCTTTTACAAAAATGACAGGTTATACTGCTGAAGAGGTTATTGGGAAAACACCCAGAATTCTTCAAGGACCAAAATCTAACTATCAAGAATTGCGAAAACTTGGAGAGGCATTAAGAAAATGGCAGTCATATGAGATAACTACAATCAATTACAAAAAAAATGGCGAAGAGTTTTGGGTAAATTTTAAAATAAATCCTGTAGCAGATGAAACAGGATGGTATACGCATTGGATTGCTATTGAAAGAGATGTTACTGAAAGCAAAATAATAGAAGAAAATTTAATTAAAGCCAAAGAAATAGCAGAAGAAAATGAGCTTAAAATGAAAGAAGCTCAAAAACTGGCTAATTTAGGAAGTTGGTATTATGATGTAATTAATAAAAAATCGAATTGGTCTGAAGAAACTTATCGTATTTGGGGATTATACCCCGAAAATACTGAAATTGATTTGGTTGATCATAAAAAATTAGTCCATCCAAAAGATTGGGAACGTTTCAATTCAGTTATCAATAATGCTACAGAAAAAGGTATTCCTTATAAAATGGAATTAGAACTTATTTGTCCTGATGATACTTACAAAAAAGTCAATACTATTGGTGAACCGATTTTTGATGAAAACCACAATGTAATTGCTTTTAGAGGAACTACTCAAGATATTACTGATAGAGTAATCATAGAAAATGAATTAAGAGACGCAAAAGAGAGAGCAGAGAAAAGCCAGTATGCAATGGAGCAAGCAAGTAAATTGGCTAAAATTGGTTATTGGGAACACAATTTTATTACAAACAAACTTACTTGGTCAGATTATATTTATGAATTGTATAATTTATCTCCTGAAGTAAACAATATTAAATATTTAGATGCTAGAGAATTTTTTGATAGTCAATCTCAAGAAAAAATTATCAAAGCAACCAAAGAACTCATCAAAAATGGCACTCCTTATGATTTAGAATTAAGAATGATTAATTCTAAAAACGAAGAAATTTTTGTCAGAAATGTAGTGCAACCTGTTTATAATGATGATAATGAAATCATAGGTAAAAGAGGAATCATTCAAAATATTACTACAGAAAAATATTTACAAGATTTAAATCGTGAAGTGGCTAGAATGGTAAAAATTGGAAGCTGGAGTGTTGATTTAGAGAAAGAAACAGTTTTCTGGTCAGAACAGATTCACGAGTTACATGAAACGGATTCAAAAACATACAAACCAAACTTACACGAAGGGACCAATTTTTACAGAGCTGATTTTAGAAATATGGTAGAATCAAGTATTGAAAATGCTGTAAATACTGGTGAAGGTTGGGATTTTGAAGCTGTAATTGTTACTGCTAAGAAAAAAGAAATTTGGATTCGCTCTATTGGAAATGCTGAATTTATTAATGGAAAATGCATTCGACTTTACGGAGGGTTGCAAGATATAGATAGCAGAAAACAAGCCGAAATTAGACTGCAATCATTGGCGAATAATTTACCTGGTGTTGTATTTCAATACTTTATTTATACAAACGGAACTGATGCATTGAAAAATGTAACTAAAGGTTCTTTACAAGTTTGGGGGTTTGAGCCTGAAGAAGTTATGGACAATAACCAATTGGTTTGGGATAGAATTAAAATCGTAGGAGATTATGAAAAAGTTCAAAAAACTATCTTAGAATCCATAGAACACAAAACAAAATGGTCATGTCGTTTTAAATATGTAATGCCAAATGGCGAATTAAAAATTCTTTTAGGAAGAGGAACACCTAATGTTCTTGCTGACGGTACAATACAATTTAACTCTATTTTGCTTGACGTTTCGCAAGAAGCTAAAAACGAAGAGTTGCTAAAACGTTATACTCTTGAACTAGAACGATCTAATGAAGAATTAGAACAATTTGCTTATGTGGCATCACATGATTTGCAAGAGCCCTTAAGAATGATATCTAGTTTTATGGATTTATTAAAACGAAAATATGCTGATAAAATTGATGAAAAGGGACAGCAATACATAAATTTTGCTACTGATGGAGCAAAACGAATGAAAAATTTAATTCTCGATTTGTTAGAATATTCAAGAGCAGGAAGAACTAATGAAGTTAGAGAAAATGTAGATTTAGACTTGTTACTATTCGAATTTAAAGAACTAAGACGAAAAATTATTGAAGAAAAAAAGGCAACATTAGTTTATGATCAATTACCTACAATACAATCCTATAGAGTTCCTTTAACACAAATTTTTCATTGTCTTCTAGATAATGCTCTAAATTATAGTAAAACAGATTGTCCTCCTATTGTAGAAATAAGTTATAAGGAAGATGATAGTAATTTTATATTTGTTATAAAAGATAATGGTATTGGTATTCATCCAAACTATCATGACAAAATATTTTTGATTTTTCAAAGACTTCACAACAATGATAAATTTACCGGAACTGGAATCGGATTGTCATTAGTTAAAAGACAAGTTGAATATTTAGGTGGCTCAATTTGGTTAGAATCGGAAGAAGAAAAAGGGACTACTTTTTTTATTCAAATTCCTAAAAACATCAAGCAATTACAAACGTGAGGTTGTAAATTTGAAAAATTATTCAACATTAAATGATAAATTTTCTTGTATTTTTTTCCAAGTTTTTTCAGAAAGAATAGGCATAAAATCTGTCTTTTTATCTTTGCTATATTCAATGATATATGCTGCTCTCTCTTTAGAGTCAGGATGCGTACTAATCCAAGAAACAATGGATGGTAATTGACTGTCAGCCAAAGACAATCTGTATAAAAAATCAGCAAAAGGAGCAGGATTTACATTGGCATTTGTCAAATAATCTACTGATTTTATATCAGCTTCTTTTTCTAAACTTCTATCAAAAGCAGATGATGAAAGTGTTTTTGCAGCTTGTTTTACAATCTCTCCTCCAGCACTTCCTGTTGTTATTGAAATCAAAACCGAAAAACCAATCTCTTTGATCAACTTTTTCATAACATGTTGCATCTGAATGTGTGCCATTTCATGACCAATCACACCTACCAATTCATCTTGATGCTCAATATCTGCAATCAATCCTGAGTAAATAACCAAATGTCCATTAGGCAATGCAAATGCATTAACCTCATCAGAATTTAAAACATGGACTTTGAAAAAATCTTTGTCAAATTCATTCGCATCACTAATTCTTGTTACAATACTATCTAACGATTTTGTTAAAAAAACATCTTTATTTTCAGTATTTGAGGCTTTAAAAGATTCCCATAAAAGGTCTCCTAATTTCTCTTCTGTTTTATCAGTAATTTGTTCAACTTTAAAGAGCGAAATCCAATCAACCTGTTGCAAAGCAAACAAAGTCGCAAAAAATAACAATACAGTGATTAGTAATTGCGTGAGTGTTTTTTCTGTCATGGTTTGCAAATTAAATTTGTTAATGGGCCATACAACCACCATTCTACATGAACTCCTTTTCGTGCTTTGATTGCAGTGTAAATTGTTGCGATAAACTCCGTGAAATTAAAAATAAAGGCCGTAAACATATAGCCAAAATAATTATTTGTCAATGTTTCTTCTCCAAAAATAATTCCGATTGTCCACCAAAAAGCTACACTATTGATAAATAGCATAGAAACTTGCGATACCAATGCTTGTGTGCAATGCCAACGAACAAAATAGGTTGATTTTCTATTTCCAACATAAAAAATGAAAGTGGCAATTAAATTTATAATTGGTAAAGGCAATCCTGAAATAATGGCAATTAATGACATTAAATAACTGTTAGAAGCTTTTTCAGCTTCGTGATCTCCAGGTTCGTAACTAAATTTTTTGATGTGTATCATAAGCCTTTTGCAATGTTCCAAATCCAGTTTAATAGCACAAGTACAATTAAAATAATGGCAATTTTAGGTTTTATTAGCTGTTTTTCCACTTTTTGATAATTATAAAAAAGGGTTCTTTTTTTGGTTATTATATCAAAACCAATCCAAATTGGAGCAAAAATCATGATCATTGCAACCAAAATACTGAAAGGATTTGTTTGAATCGCTTCCAAAAAATGGCCTTTTGTTAACGAAATTACACCTCTTGTAGTACCACAAGACGGACAAGGTATGCCTGTGACTTCTTTAACCAAACAGACTTTAACATTACTAAAATCAGTATAATTTGCTGAAATATGAAAAAACAACCAAACATAACCAACAATACATGCTGTAGTAATTAGCACATACAACTTGTTGCTGGTCAGTGACATTATGCTAAAATTCGTTGGATTTTTTCCATATTTTTTTCTCTTGTAGCAGATTGAATCATAAACCAATCAATAATTGCCCAAATTCCTAAACCACCACAAGTCAATAATTTTCCAACACCAAGACCTGTATCACCAATCATAAAACGATCAATACCCAATTGCCCTGCAAAAATTGAAACAATCAATATTGTTGAAGGATCATTAAACTGAGTAACTGATAACATAGGCCATTTAGAATCATCAGCAGCAATCAAACTATTTCTGATTGAATTTACATGATGACTTTCAAAATATTTTCCATTACTCATGATGAACATGTCTACTTTTTGTGCTTCCATTATAGATTTGTTTTTTATAGTTTTTTGTTTGTCAATTATACAAATTCTATTTGAAAAACATGACAATATTTTAATTGTTTTTTATAAAATCCTAAAAATTAGAAATAAAATTCAAAATTTCATTTAAATAATTGATTTTTAGAGTTTGTAAAATTTATAGGTATGATTTTTTTAAAACAATCACTCAATAATCTTATTGATATTCAAACTATCTAATTGTTGAATGCTATCCAATTTTCTTAATCTCTCAACTTCTAGAATTGAATCTCTAAGCAACAGCGATTTTAAATAGGTGCTATCATTTTTAAACGTTGCATTTGATTCTTCCGAAGAAAATTCACTAAATGGCGGACAAGGAAAATATTTGAAATCGTATGTAAAATTGGTCAATATTGGATTTCTCCAACTACTCATACTTTTAAAAATACTTGCCACCATTGGCAATGCAGTACTTGCTCCTGAACCAACACGAGTGCTATTAAATTGTACTCTTTTATCTAAAGTACCAACCCAAGCTCCTATGACAATTTCAGGTGAACAACCAATAAACCAACCATCACCATTGTTTTGTGTTGTGCCTGTTTTTCCAATAATATTATACGGAATTTGATAGTTTTGAATACTTGCTCCAGTACCATTTGTGGTTGCAAATTCCATCATTTTTTGTAAATTTTTAATACTATTATAGCTCGCTACTCTGCCATTGTATTTTGGAGTTGCTTTGTATAAAACAACACCATTATGATCTTCAATTCTATCAATAATATAAGGATTTACTTGATTTCCTCCATTAGATATTGATGCGTAAGCTTTTACCATTTCATACAAACTGATGTCTGCAGTGCCTAATACAATGGAAGGGACTTTCGGAATTTTAGCTTCAATTCCCATTTTTCTGGCTTGTTCTAAAACTCTATTTGTGCCAGCTCTCAACTGAATTGCTACAGATGCTGTATTTACAGAATTTGCCAAAGCACCATATGTACTAAAACTTCCTCCATAACTTCCATTCGCATTTCTTGGTTTCCAATTGTCATATTTTTTATAAGTAATTGGTTGATTATCAAAAAAATCGCAAGGATCAATTCCACTTTCCAAACCTGCTAAATAAGTGATGGGTTTAAAAGTAGAGCCTACTTGTTTTTTATTTTGGATTTGATCATATTGTGAAAATCCGTAATCAATGCCTCCTAAATAGCCTAAAATAGCACCATTTCTACTATTCATAACTAAAATTCCTGTATGTAATCTGTTGATTGCACTGATGATAGAATCTTGAAGCGATTGTATTTTATTTTGATAACCCTCACCAATTTCCCAGTATTTTCTTAATTTTTTATTAGAAACAAATTGCTGTATTTCAGCTTCTGATTTGTTAGCTGCTCTCAAAGCTTTTACCTCTGAATGATTATTGATGAGTTTTTTGATAAACGCCTCTTTACCTCCTTGAGTTGTGGCACTTGTCCAATACAAATCCATTAAATTTTGAAGTCTGTCCATGTTTCTTTTCATAGCATTTTCAGCATAGGTTTGAACGCTAGGATTGATGGTGGTGTAAATTTTTAAACCATCTAATTCTAAATCATAAATATGACCTTCTTTAGTCGGATTTTTTTCTGCCCAAGCATTGAATTCGCTTTTTACAAATTCTTTATAATAGTTTGCAATCGATGAAATTTTTGCTGGCGGAACATAACGTAATTTCAAAGGTTTTTTTTGTTTTTCAGCTTCTTTTTCAGTAATATAACCATATTTAACCATTTGATTTAAAACAACATTTCGTCTGTTTTCTGATCTTTCTGGTTGTGTTCTTGGATTGTAAAAGGAAGGCGCTTTCAATACACCAACTAAAGTGGCACACTCAGCTAAAGAGAGTTTTTTAGGAGTTCTGTTAAAAAATCGTTGTGACGCTTTTTCTATACCATATAAATTTTCACCAAATGAAACTGTATTGAAATACAATACTAATAATTCATTTTTAGTATAAACACTTTCTAATCTTCTGGCAATGATAACCTCACGCATTTTATTAATCAAAGTCGATAAAACATATTGTTTTTTACGACCAAAAATATTTTTAGCGATTTGTTGCGTAATGGTACTTCCTCCACCTTTGCCTTGTTGCAACAATAACGATTTGATAATTACACGAGCATAACTCTTATAATCAATCCCTTTGTGTTCGTAAAATCGAACATCTTCTGTAGCAACGAGCGCATCAATTAAATAATTATTCAATTCAGTGCTATCGATATTTGATCTGTTTTGTAAAAAATAGGTTGCTAAAACCGTCTTTTGACTGCTATATAAAGTTGATGTAATAGGATTTTTTAAATTTTTCAATTCAGCTTCTTTAGGAATTTTTCCAAAAGCACCCAAATAGGTGAGTATAAAAATAAATGTCAATAAAAAAATGATTGATAAAAATCCATAAAGAGCTGATTTAAAAGGATTTTTTATAATAAAATTTATTTTTTCTTTAAAAAAGGTTTTTAAATTGATGAGCTGTAAATTCATATTGAATTGTAAATGGCTGTTTTGAAATTTGAAAATTTAGATTCTTAAATCGTTGTTCTAATCGCAATCGAAGATATAAAATATTCGAATGCTGTAAACATATTCAAAAAATAGTAAAAAAAATGTTAACTAAATGAAATACAGTTAAATAAATAATATTTTAATTTTCAGTTTTATTGTTTGCTACATTAAAAAATGAAATCAATTGGATAATTTTAAAAAAAACAATTACAAAAAATCCTTTTTAAAAATTAATATGACAAAAAAATAGCCATCAAATTGACGGCTATTTCCTTTTCACTTAAGCTACCCAATTATCTTAAGTCGAATGTAGTGATTTGCTTTTTACTATTTTTAAAATACAAGATTCCAAAATCATCATCTACTTCATATTCAGGTTTTTTATCTTTCAAGACAAGTTCTGATACTTTTTTACCATCCTCTTTGTTCAATTTTACCAAACCAACACCATCCTCTAATTTTGTTAAGATGTATAAATAATTTCTACTTTCTTTTGTTGCACTAAATCTTTTATTCATTTCACCTAACATACCAGTAGCTGCATTAGCACTATATCTTGCATCTTTATAATTTTTAGCCATATTTTGGTTAACACTTTGACTCATTAAAGCTGCAGTTACTGCTCCCATTGCAATTTTACCTAATAAACTTTGACCAGGAGCTTTCAAATACGATTCATAAATTAGTTTTCCATCATAAGAAACCAACAAATTATTTTGTTTTGCTCCCAATAAAATTCCGTTATCTCTAAACTCAATTTTTGTAGGAGTTTCATTTTCTTTAAAATCGATATCCATTACTTTTATGCTGCTTCCGTCATTTTTAATAAAAAATAGTTCTGTCCCTGAACTAACCACAAATCTGTCGTTTTTGGTATCGTACGAAGAAATTAAATTGGTCGCTTTTTTAAATTTTGTTGGATCTTTTGCAAACTCTCCTGTTTTAAAATTGGCAATTCCCATATCAGTACTTGTGATATAAAAAATCAAATCATTCTCTAACAACACGACATTTTTAAAAACGGGTCCTGTCTTGATTTCTTTTTTTAATTGAGTTTTACCAGTTGTTAAATCTAAAGAATTCATCAAACCATTATGAGAAGCATAATATAAATTGGTTTCAGTAGGTTGAGCTATAAAAATTCCACCTCTAATATCCACCGGTTTTTCCCATTTATTTTCGCTAGTTTTCAAATCGTACATCTGAAAAAATGAATCTTTTCCATCAAACATTTGCACTAAAAGTCCTTTTGATGTGATTGAAAGTGCTTGTGGAATTGCTTCTAATTTTTCTGGTTTTTTGGTTGTTCTTTTTCCTGAACCATCAATTTTGTGTAATAATGATTTTTTTCCATCACTTTCTGTTACAAAAAACAATCCTTTTTCACTATCAGCAATTACCGAAATGTAAGGAGTTGCTTTGTCTAAATCATCATACACCCAATCAATTGTAAAGTTATTCTTATCAACACAAACAATTCCTTTTTCAGTTCTTACAAATAATTTGCCATTAGATTCATAATATTTTGTGACATCAATATAAGCACCCATTGTTTTTTTGTCAGTAAAACTTACGGTATTTTCATTTTTAAGTGTTTCCATATCGAAAACGCCTAATGAATATCCTTTTGCAGTGCCACCAAGCATGTAGATTTTTTGATTGGTGTAATCTGGGCGTACCATAAAAACGCTACCCCATCCATCTTTTGAAGAATTGAAAACCTCTTTTCCTGTAAAATAACTTAAAATTACTTTTGAGTAACCTCTTGTTAACACTACATAAGGAAGATTTTCTAGCAATGTTAATTCTTCAGGTTTTATTTTTCCCAATGATTTGTATTGAAAAACTACATTTTTATTATGAGCTTCAATGACTGTTAATCCGTCCGAAGTTCCTACAAGAAGCATTCCTCCTGGAGCAACTCGCATTGTTTCAACATTTCCATCCATAGAAAATACATTACTTTCTTTGATGTTGTTTTGGGCTTTTAAGGTGATTGCTGATACAAATAAAATCAGCATTAATTGTATTGTTTTCATACGTAGTATTTTTTTTAAAATTGTGTGAGTTTTTTTTAGAAGGCAAAGAATTTCTAAGCTTATAGAAATAAGCGATTTTTTTTAGTTAAAAAAAATGAGAATTAGTGAGGAGATTTTAGTTAAACCATTTCTTTTTCATGGCAATTTTGATAGCTGCAGTTTTGTTTGATACATGCAATTTGTCATAAATATTTGCAATGTGTTTACGAACTGTATGCGGACTTATAAATAGTTTATCTGCAATTTCTTTGTAATTCAAACCTAAGACGATTTCTTGTAAAATTTCCATTTCTCTGCTGGATAAATAATCAATCGTTTCTTGGTTTGAATCTGAAATTTTTGGTGTTGGTTTTTCTGAAATACGTAGCATTTCTAATGTTTTTTTGGCAACTATTGGCGACATTGGCACTGTACCTTCATTAAGCAATTCGAAAATAGAAGTTACAATTTTTGATATTTTTTCATCTTTTAATAAATACCCGCTTGCACCTGCTTTTACAGCTTCAAAAATTTTTTCATCTTCACTAAAAGCTGTCAACATTAAAAATTGAATGTCTGGATAAATTTCTTTGGATATCAAAACAGTTTCCAATCCATCCATTTCTGGCATTTCAATATCCATCAAAACCACTAAAGGATGTAAATTTTTAGAACGTTTCTCCATTTGTTTTAGAAAGTCAATTCCATTTTCGGCAGTAAACAAAACCTCTATAGGTTGATTGTACTGAAGTTGTTCTGACAAAGTATTTCTAAGAAGTCTTTTGTCATCAACAATTGCGATTGGAATTTTTTTCATTTTTTTAAAGAAACGTTCTAAATCTTTGATTGACTATTTTTATTGCTCTATAATGGTACCTGCAAAAGTGTTTGTTGTTGAGCTTGCAGAGATTGGTAAAGAAACAATATTTATTTCAGGAATTACAACTTTCACTTTTCCACCTGTTATGGTTACTGTTGCACTTACATTTTGACCAATTACTGGAACAAATTCTTTTTCATAATGACCAGTTGAATTATTATAGTTGATATTTGTACCAATCATAATTTCATCAGCTAATAAATCTGATTGATTACCTGTTGTAACAATTTTATAAGTTCCTGCTGAAATACCTGCAGTATTATTGAATATGACAGCAACTGTATTTGTGCCATCACCTGGTATTTTGTCAAAAGCACCTAAAGTGTTAGCGCCAGCAATATTTCTCATAGATAAATATGTTGTATAATTGGTTGAGCCAATTCTCCATCCGTTAGACGGAATATTTCCTCCTAAACTTTCATCGTCATTTGATGAACAATTCACCATGAATACTGTCATGATTGCAAATACTGTAATTTTTAATACATTTTTCATTTTGGGTAGTTTTAATAATTAATAATTTGTTTTTGATTTTTGTAATTATTTACACCACAAAACAACTCAATTACTAAAACGAATTCAATAATACATATGTAGTATATTTATAGGATTGGAATGTTAATTTCAACTTCTGTTCCATGAGGTTTTAGCTCAGAAAAATGAATATTACCTTTTAAATACTCTATACGAACCTGCATATTTTTTAATCCTAAACCTCCTTTTTCTAAGGCTTTTTGGTAATTGAAACCAATTCCGTTATCGCTAATTTTAACTAAAATTTGTTGCGCATTTTTTTCTAAAACAATTTTTAATTCATTGGCTTTAGCATGTTTAATTACATTATTTACCAATTCTTGGATGATTCTGTATAAGATAATTTCTTCGTTAAACTCCAATTGATCTTTAAAACCGATACTTTCAAAAGAAATTTTGAGCGAGTTTTCGTCTATTTTTTCAATAAAACTTTTGATGTCTGCAGCAATTCCTGATTTTAATAAAAAATTAGGCATCATTTTATGGCTAATTACGCGCACTTCTTTGCAGCTTTCATCAACCAATGCCATCGTTTTTTCGGCCAAAAATTGATCTTCTTCTTTTTTGATTTCTATGCGATCTAATAAGCCATTTAAATTCATTTTTACAGCGCTAAACAATTGTCCAACTCCATCATGCAAATCAGCTGCAATGCGTTTGCGTTCTGTTTCTTCTGCTTCAATAACTGCTTGTGTGAGCAATTCTCTTTGTTTGTGTTGCTCTGCCAATAACAACGCTTTTTGCTCAAGTTTCTTTTTACGAAACAATCCAAATCCAATTAAAAACATCAACAAACTTCCACTAGAAATCAATAAAATGGTACTGTTTTTAGATTGAACTGCTAACTTTTCTTTTTGTAAAGCCACTTCTTTTTGTAGTGCAATTTTCGAAAGATTGTTAATTTTTTCTTCTTTAACTGAGGCATCTAATTTGCTTTCTAATAGTTCTTTACTTTGTGAAAATAATAATAAACTATCTTTTGCCGATTTTAATTTAGATTCAGATAACTCAAATTTTTGAGCTACAATCAATAAGTTTTTTTGAGCGTTTTGCTTGCTCAAGTTTAATATTTCATTCTCTTTTTTCTGAGTTTCATATTTGGTTTTTAGTTCGTTAACTGCAGTAATGCTTTTGTCATTCAACATTTTTTCATACAGTTTTTGATATTTTGATTTGTACAAATAGGCACTTTCAAATTTTCCTCTGGTAGAATCTAAAACGGCTCTATATTTGTAAATCTCCGTAAAAGTATAAGCATCAGCAGTGTTTTCTGTGGCAACTTTTTCAGCTTCTTCATACCATTTTAATGCTTCTTCATAGTTTTTTAAACCACGATATCCGTAACCAATATTGTGTAAAATAAGAGGAACACCTTGTTTATTTTGATTTTTGTTGGCTATGATAAGTGCTTTTTTAAGATAATCAATTCCTTTTTGATATTTTTCATCCCTCAAAAAAATAGCTCCCAAATTATTGTAACAAGTTTGAACACCTCTATCAAATTTCAATTTTTCAAAACTCTCAATAGCTGAAAGCAAACGCTTTTCTCCTTCAAGATAATTTTTCTGAGAAATAAGAATATTTGCACTATTTACCAACGTAATTCCATAGGTTTTTTCATCACCTGCTGCTTTGCTGTAAGCAGCACTTTTATCATAATATTTAATAGCTTCCTCATAATTTCTTTGATTGTATAATTGCCTGCCTATGTTATTATAGATACTTGCCATTCCATCTTTGACTCCTATTTTTTCTTTGATTGCCAAAGATTTAAATAAAAAAGAAACTGCAGTTTCGTAATCTCCCAATTCCGCATAATTAAGTCCCAATGTTTCGTAGGTTTTTTCTAATCCAGAGTCATTTTTATAAGCTATAAAAATCTTTTCAGCACGCTTTACATCTTCAATTGCCTCTTTGTATTTGCTAATGGTGCTTTTTGCTTGTCCTAATTCTCTATAAACATCCGCAAGCTGCAGTTCGTCTTTGTTGTTTAACAAGATTTTTTTTGATTCTTCTAAAGCAACAATGGCTTGATTACCTTTGTTTTTAAAAATAAAATAACCAGCTTTGATTTTTAAGGAAGTCAAAACACCTTTTTCATAATTGATTTTTTTAGCTGATTTATAAGCTTCATTTAGATATTGAAAAGTGCTTGCAGAATCTTTTCGATACAATAAAAAAGCAATTTCGTTTTGCAAATCAACTTTTTCGGTGATTGATTTACTCTTAGAAAGCGATGATTTTAAAGTTTCTAAATTAGTTTCTTGCGCAATACATGGATTTATTCCAAATAAAAAAATAATAATTAGTCCCAAAAAAAGGATTAATTGTGACTTATAAAAAGGGTGTTTTTTGTAATTTAAAAGGCATTCATTTCTCATTTATTTCTTTTTTAAAGAATAGCAATTCAAGTTGTTAAATAAAAACCTAAGGAACAAAAAAAAATGATATGAAATGAATATCTAATTTATTTTTTTTGAACTTACTTCAGTTTTACATCAACCAATTTTTTTTGATTACTTTAATTCTTTTAAATTAAAATGCAAAAAAAGTATCGCTCAAAGTGCGACACTATTTTCACAAAAAACATTTTGAAAGCTTTCATTTTATGAGTAAACTTGTACTATAAACGAATAATTCATTATCAATTGATAAACTGAATACTTCAATAAAAGACTATGAACAATCATCCTTACCAAAAAATTACCAATGACAGGCATTTTATCATCAATTGTTATATTGAAATGTTGTCAAGAATTAATGAAACTGAAATTATCCAACTAATAGAAAGCAATCCCGAAGATTTTTCGATCATTGAAAACGAACAAATTTCCGTTGAAAAATTGATACAATCATTAAGTATTTATTTTCAATTAATGACTTTGGTAGAAGAAAATGCGGCAACGCAATACCGAAGAAAAATGGAAAATGAAGAAAAAATCTCAGCCATTAGAGGTTCTTGGGGTGAAGCTTTTCAACAATGGAAAGATAACGGAATTCACGAAGATAAAATGCTTGAAGCAATTGCAAAAACAACTGTGATTCCTGTGTTGACAGCGCATCCAACAGAAGCTAAAAGGGTTACTGTCATTGAAATTCATCGTGAATTGTATTTGTTATTGGTACAAAGAGAAAACACTGCTTTTAGTAAAATTGAACAAAATGATATCAAAGAAAGAATCATTCATTTACTTGAAAGATGGTGGAGAACAGGTGAAATTTATTTAGAAAAACCAACCATTAGAGATGAGAGAGCCAATACCATTCATTATTTGAGAAAAGTGTTTCCGAATGTTTTGAAAAAAAGCGATCAACAGCTCAAAGGTTCTTGGATTGAAATGGGGTTGAATCCTATTAAAATAAAAAATCCTGATAACTTTCCAAAAATCAAATTCGGAAGTTGGGTTGGAGGAGATAGAGATGGGCACCCTTTTGTAACTCCAACAATTACGCAAGAAACCTTGTTGTTACATCGAAAAAACGCCCTTTCATTGCTAAAAACATACATTACTACTTTGGCAAGTAAACTGTCTGTTTCTGCGATCAGCAATCCTGTGCCTTTTTTGTTATCAGAAGCTATTCATAAAAAAGCTATTGCTTTGGGTGACGAAGGTCAAAAAGCCATTCAAAGAAATCCGTATGAACCTTGGAGACAGTTTGTTAGCTTGCTACTAGTTCAATTAGAAAATACTATTTGCGGCAAAAATACAGATGCCAATGCACACTATAAATCAAGCAAAAATTTAGCAGATGATTTGAGATTTTTAAGAACAATTCTCAATGAAAATGGCTATAAAGGATTATCAGAAGATTTGCTTTTTCCCATAGAAAGAGCTGTTCATTGCTTCGGATTTCATTTAGCAACGTTAGATATTAGACAAAATAGTGCTTTTCACGATAAAGCAATTTCTCAGATTTTAAAAGCAAATGGTGAAAAAGACACTGATTTTGAAAACTGGAATGAGCAAAAAAGAGTTGATTTTTTAAATTCTTTGTTAGAAAACAATGCTCCAATTACTGATATAACTGTTTCTTACGGAACAGAAGCTGATAATGTGTTGGATTGTTACAGAGTCATTAGAAATCATATCAATCTTTTTGGTTCAGAAGGAATTGGGTCGTTCATTGTAAGTATGACGCGTAATGTAAGTGACTTGCTAGTGGTGTACTTGTTAATGCGCGAAACACAATTGCTAAACACCAATATTAAAGTAGTGCCATTGTTAGAAACAATTGAGGATTTAGAAAATGGTTCTGAAATTTTGTCTCAATTTTTACAACATCCTATTACTAAGAAACGTGCAAGCTTAGTCAATAATATTCAAGAAGTGATGTTGGGTTATAGTGATAGCAATAAAGATGGAGGAACTATAGCAAGTAAATGGAATTTGTTTAAAGCTGAAAAAAAACTAGCTGCAATTGGAAGAGAAAACAACACTGAAATGTACTTTTTTCATGGAGCTGGAGGAACAATTAGTAGAGGAGGAGGAAAATACCATCGTTTTTTAGAAAGTATGCCTGCGAATACAGTAAATAATACCATCAAAATTACGGTTCAAGGTGAAACGATTGCACAACTTTTTGGCAATCCGTTAACGGCAACCTATAATTTAAATGCCTTGGCTTCTGGAGTTGCTAAAAAGAGTATCGAAAATTCTTTGATAGAAAATGAAAGCAAATTTCCAATGGAAACTATAGAATATCTTGCCAAAAAATCATTTGAACATTACCGAGATTTTATTGATACACCTGGTTTTATAGATTTTTATGGAAAGGTTACTTGCATAGATGTGTTAGAAAAAAGTAAAATTGGTTCAAGACCCGCAAGAAGAACTGGCACAAGAACATTGAACGATTTAAGAGCAATTCCTTGGGTTTTTAGTTGGAATCTTTCTAGAATTACTTTGACAGGTTGGTACGGTTTGGGAGGAGCTCTCAAACAATTAAAGGCGGAAAAACCGGCTGAATTTGAAGCATTAAAATCGACCATTAATGATTGGACATTCTTTAAATTTTTAATGATTCAAACAGAAACCAATTTGATTCTTTCGAATGTTGAAATGATGAAGATGTATGCAGCTTTAGATGATAATACTGCACAAAGAACCATTTTTATGGATAAAATTTTGACAGATCATCATCATGGACTTAGCTTAATTGCCGAACTTTTTGGTGAAAATGCAGCTACTAGAAGACAAGGACAATATGATAATTTAACTTGGAGAGATCACAAACTACAAATTTTAAACAGACTGCACATTAAATATTTGAAAGAGTGGAGGGCACTAATTGATGACAACAGTCCTGAAAAAGAAAAGATGCTTACACAATTATTAAGCATTATAAACTCGTTATCTAGTGGTTTAAAAAATACAGGTTGATACTAATTTTCTTTTCAATCTTTTGATTTTGGAACGGTTTGTTTGATTGGCAAATTTATATTTACAGCATTTTTTATTAAAAAATAACACAAATGCTAGGTATTAGTATACCTGCGAGTTTGCAAATGCTCACTAATGTGATTTCAGTTGTGCTCGTAAATAGTCTAAACACCAAATCTTTTGTTTTTTTTTGAAATTTATAAAGTCATAGACCTTAAGAAATACAAACCATTTTTAGTATTCGAAAAGGCATGATTTTCTAATAAAGTACAATAATCATTTGTATCTTCTATAAGAAATATCAATGTTATTGTACCTAAATAATTATAAAGCTCTCGTCCAAAAGGCTGTTTTTCCAATCAAAGAAAATCCGATATATCCTCTGATTTTCAACTTGTTTTCGGTTTCAAGTTTGATGTAGCATTTGTATACTTTACCATTTCTTGGATCTAAGATTTTACCTCCTGACCATTCTTCACCGTCTTTTTCCAATCCAGTTAAGATGTTCAATCCTAAAATGGGTTTGTTTTTATTTTCGCCCGTACACAAATCACAGACAGCATTTTTACGCTTCGGATTTTTGATTTCTACAACTTTTGCAAAGGCTTTGCCATTTTTTTCATATACTTCAATCACAGAATCAACTTCGCCTGTTTCTTCATTGGTAGAATGCCATTTTCCAAAAATTGTTTGAGATTGTATACTGAAAGCGGCAATTAAAAAGAATGTCGTTAAAAGAATTTTTTTCATAATTAATTAGATTTGAGCATCGAAATAGGTATTCCATTTTTGTTGTACACGCATGGTTTGTTCAATAATATCACGCACACAGCCTTCACCACCTTTTTGATATGAAACATATTGGGCAATTTTTTGTACTTCAGGTGCTGCATCATTGGGTGCACAGGGCAATCCCACCAATTGCATTACTGGAATATCGGGTAAATCATCTCCCATATACAATATATTTTCAGGTTTCAAATCGTATTTTTTTACCAATTCTTGGTATTGCACAATTTTATTATGTGCACCTAAATAAATGTCTTCAATCCCTAAAACTTTCAAACGTTTGCGAACACCTTCATTAGTACCACCAGAAATAATGCAAATCCGATATCCACTGTTTAAAGCTGTTTTCATGGCATATCCGTCTTTCACATTCATGTGACGTAACAATTCGCCATCTGGCATAATGGTTAGCATTCCATTAGTCAATACGCCATCTACATCAAAAATAAACGTGGTGATGTTTGCCAATAATTGTTTGTAACTAAGCGTCATTTTGTATCGATTTTGTTAAGATTGTATAAATTTCTTGTTGTTTTTCTGTCAACAAAAATAAATGATTTTTTATGGTTGCAGCATCCTTTCTTATAGCAGGTCCTGTTTGAGCTAGGGCAGGAGGTAACACTTTAATTTTGTCAGCAGTTTCATTGATTAATGGATGCAATATTTCAAAAGGAATTTGATGTGTATCGCAAATATCATGAGCAATTTTATACAAATGATTGGTAAAATTGTTCGCAAAAACGGCAGCTACATGTATTGCTTTGCGCTGTTCAGAACTTATATGATATATTTTTTTACTTAAAAAACCAGCTAATGTTTCGAGTAATTTTACATCACTTTCAGTAGTGGCCTCTATACAAAAAGGAACTTGTGTATAATCTACTTTTTTATCTTTGCTAAAGGTTTGTAAGGGATAAAAAACACCTTTTCGAGTGTTGTTTTTTAAGCCTGATAAAGGCACACTTCCTGAAGTATGAACCACGAAATCAGTTGAAATTTGTGAGGAAACTGTTGCAACTGCATCATCAGAAACAGCTATAATAGTAACATCAGATTTTGGAATAGCATTCAAATCTCTTGAAGAAATCAATTGAACATTCAGTGTTTCAATGCTTTTAAAAGCCTCATACAATTGAGTGCCCACATTACCTTTTCCAACAATCAGAATTGAAATCATGTTACGAAGTTACCAAATTTTTAATTTTCTGGAAAGCTAGTACAAAAAGCAATATCACAAAACCTACTCCTAAACCAACTATAAATTCTTTTAGCGTTGCAGGTAATGATGTTAACATGTGATGAAAAAAGTCTATATGATGTGCAAAAATTCCACCTGCAACCAATAGCAAGGCTAATGTTCCTAAAACAGCCAACAAACGAATAATTATGGGTAAAGATTTTACTAAAATGCTACCAAAAGACACTAACAATTTACTTTTATCAGTACCTTTTTTTATCAATTTATATCCTGCATCATCCATTCTAACCATCAATGCTACAATGCCATAAACGCCAACAGTTGCAATTAAAGCCACTATAGTTACCACCAAAAGTTGTTTGATAAAAGGTGCTTCTGTAACAGTACCTATGGCAATAATGACGATTTCTAATGATAAAATAAAATCAGTACGAATGGCTGAGCTAATTTTTGTTTTTTCGAAAGCAATCACTTGCTCAGGAGTCACTTCTGTTATTTGTTCGGTTTCTTGTTCTTTTGGATGGGGTACAAAAAATTCGAATATTTTTTCAGCTCCTTCATATGCCAAATACAAACCTCCAATCACTAAAATAACAATAATAGCTGGTGGATACAAAGCATTTAAAATAAATACAACTGGAAGAATTATTAATTTATTTACAAACGAACCTTTAGTGATTGCCCAAATAACAGGAATTTCGCGATCTGATACAAATCCCATCGCTTTTTCAGCATTTACAGCCAAATCGTCTCCTAAAATACCCGCAGTTTTTTTGGTTGCAATTTTACTCATTGCTGCTACATCATCCATCAATGCTGCTACATCATCTAACAAAGAAAATATTCCTGAAGCCATTCGTTTTTTTTATGCAAATATAGGAAGTATGGCAACTGAATATTACAATTTTTAGCTGTTTTCCTTTAAAAAATTCTTTGAAACATTGTATTTCCGTTATTCAACCATTTGTGAAATTAAAAATAATTCTAGTTTGTGGAATTAGTGTAATTCGTGTCATAATTTAATTCAAGTCAAAAAAGCTTTTTCATAAGATTCCAATGGAATTTAGTAATTTAGCCATCCTAAATTAGTTTCATGAAAAGCACTAAAAAATTCGGAATCAACACAACCTGTGTTCATATTGGCGAAGTAAAAGATGAACAATTTAAAGGCGCAGTTTCGCCCATTTATCCATCAACTTCTTATGCTTTTGATGGCGTTGATATCAAACGTTATCCAAGATATTTCAACACGCCAAATCAAGAAATGTTGCATAAAAAAATTGCAGTTTTAGAGCACACAGAAGATGCTTTGATTTTTAGTTCTGGAATGGCTGCCATTTCAGCAGCGTTGTTTGCATTTCTGCAAAATGGTGATCACGTAATTGTGCAACAAGTAATTTATGGAGGTACTTTTAACTTTATGGTGAATGAATTTGAGAAATTTGGAATTGAATATTCGTTCACAGAATCTGACAAAATTGAAGATTTCTTGCCTTTACTTCGTCCAAATACAAAGGTGATGTATATTGAAACACCATCTAATCCGTTGTTGGGAATTACAGATATGAAAGCAATTGCAGATTTGTCGAAACAACATCAAATAATTACCATGATTGACAATACATTTGCGTCACCTATCAATCAAAATCCTGCTGATTTTGGAATTGATATTGTGTTGCATTCAGCCACCAAATACATGGGAGGTCACTCTGATATCTCTGCTGGAGCTATTGCAGCAAGCAAAGAACATATTGCTAAAATTTGGGAAACAGCCATTAACTACGGAGGAAATTTGAGTGATCAAACAGTTTGGCTGTTAGAGCGTAGTATGAAAACTTTGAATTTGCGTGTAAAAGAACAAACCAAAAATGCGCAAATCATGGCTGAATATTTAGAAAAAAGCGAGCATATTGACGCAGTGTATTATCCAGGATTGCCAAGTCATCCTCAATATGAAATTGCTAAAAAACAAATGAAGGGATTTGGGGCCATGTTATCTTTTGAGTTGAAAAGTCATATTGATGCCATGCAATTTCAACGCAATTTACAGTTGATAAAACCTTCTATGAGTTTAGCAGGATTAGAAAGTACAACTGTAAGTCCAGTGCAAACAACTCACGCTTTATTAAGTGAACAAGAGCGTTTGGAAAGAGGTATTAAGAATGGGTTGATTCGATTTTCAGTAGGCATAGAAGAGCCTGAAGATTTAATTGCTGATATTGAACTTGCTATAGAAAAAACGCTGAAGAAATAGCTTAATTATACCATTAGAAAGAGCGGTTTTTATGGTGAAAACCGCTCTTTTCAATTCAAATAATTAATAATACAAACTTTAAATATGCTCAGACAAATTATGGTGTTCGTCAATTAATGGGCCTCCTTCAATGATTTGTTTAGAAGCTTCATTCGCAAATTTTTCAAAATTCAAGTGAAAAAAGTGAGCCAAATGAATTGCTTTGCCTATGTAAGCTCCTTTTTGCAACCAAGTATTCATAGGGTCTAACATTTCTGTAGGAACTCCAGGACAATATTTTGGCATAAACAATCCAAAAATAGGATGTTGTTCAAAATCAACTTCATCTAATTTTCCTTCCAAAGCAGCAGTAATCATTGCTCTTGTGTATCTCAATTTAATTCTAGAGCCAACTCGAAATGGACCTCCTGTCCAACCTGTGTTTATCAACCAAACATTTACGCCAGCTTCTGTCATTTTTTTGCTCAACATTTCAGCATATTTTGTGGGATGTAAAGGCATAAAAGGTTCACCAAAACAAGCAGAAAAAGAAGGAACAGGTTCAGTTATGCCAGCCTCAGTTCCTGCAACTTTAGCAGTATACCCAGAAATAAAATGATAGGCAGCTTGACCAGGCGTTAATTTTGAAATAGGAGGTAAGACCCCAAAAGCATCACACGTTAAAAAGAAAATATTGGTAGGATTGCCTGCAAATGAAGGTTCTTGAATATTATCTATATGATAAATAGGATAACTAACTCGCGTGTTTTGTGTGATAGAAAAATCGGCAAAATCTACTTCACCATTCTCATCAAAAACAACGTTTTCTAAAATTGCTCCGGGTTTAATTGCTCTGAAAATATCAGGTTCTTTTTCTTCTGTTAAATCAATTACTTTGGCATAGCAGCCACCTTCGAAATTAAAAATAGTATTATCAGCTGTCCATCCATGTTCATCATCACCAATCAATTTTCTTTTAGGGTCAGCTGATAATGTAGTTTTTCCAGTTCCTGATAATCCAAAGAAAATAGCGGTATCACCAGCTTCACCAACGTTTGCAGAGCAATGCATTGGCAATACATTTCTTTCAATTGGCAATATCAAGTTTAAAGCAGAAAAGATTCCTTTTTTCATTTCTCCAGTATAGGCTGATCCACCAATCAAGGCAATTTTCTTAGTGAAATCTAAAATTGAGAAATTGCCTTGTCTAATGCCATATGCTTCAGGATTTTCACAAATGTAACCTGGCGCACAAAGAATCAACCAATCTTCTTGAAAGTTTTCATGATCTTCTTCTGAAAGTCGTAAAAACATGTTATATACAAACATACTTGACCAAGGATATTCTGCAATGGTTCTGATATTAGTTTTAAATTCGGGAGCAGCACAAACAAAAGCATCACTTGCATACAATTCTTTATTTGATAAGTATTCAACAACGTTTTGTTGAAGTTTATCAAAGTTTTCTGATGATAATGGTTTATTAATTTTTCCCCACCAAACTTTATTAGCAGTGTAATTGTCTTTTACGATAAATCGGTCTTGAGGCGATCTTCCTGTAAATTTACCTGTATTAACGGCTAATGTTCCGTTTTTTGTCTCAACACCCATTCTTTTTTCAGTCGTGATTCTTTGCAATTCATTTGGGGGTAAATCCCAAAATACTTTTGCATTTTTTATACCATATTGACGTAAACTTGGTTTTTTTATTTGATTGATTGTTTCCATAGTACATAGATATTATTTAATGCTATTGAAGAAAGTCAATTTAGGGGTTAAAGTGGGTTTTCATTGACTTTGAATAGTGTTATAAAAGTACTCTACTAAAGGAAGTATTTTTATGATAAATATCATAAAACACTGAAATTCAATATTTTTATGAATTTTTAAAAGCTTTTAATCGATTATTGATTTTTCTAAAAACCATAATCAATTAGTTTGATATTTATGTAAAAACTTTCTTTGAAATGTCTATTTTTGACAAATGAAAACATATTGAAAGTCCTCAAAAATGACTTTTAAGAATCGTTTAATTCACAATAATTATTATTAAACTATGATAAAACTAGACATACTTGCTTTTGGTGCACATCCTGATGATGTTGAATTGGGTTGTGGTGCAACCATTGCCAAAGAAATTTGGCTAGGAAAAAAAGTAGGCATTATCGATTTGACGAGAGGTGAATTAGGAACAAGAGGTTCTATTGAAATAAGACAAAAAGAGGCCACAAAAGCTGCAGAAATATTAGGAGTTTGTGTTAGAGAAAATTTAGATTTTGCTGACGGATTCTTTGTAAATGATAAAATACATCAGTTGAAAGTTATTGAAATGATTCGAAAATACCAACCTGAAATAGTGTTGTGTAATGCTATTGACGATAGACATATAGATCATTCAAAAGGAAGTAAATTGGTTTCAGATGCCTGCTTTTTAAGTGGCTTGATAAAGATTAAAACTACTGTTGATGGCAAGATTCAAGATCGTTGGCGCCCAAAACAAGTATATCATTACATCCAATGGAAAAATATTGAACCAGATTTTGTGGTAAACGTTTCAGGTTTTTTAGATAAAAAAGTAGCTTCAGTAATGGCTTATACTTCTCAATTTTACGATCCTAAAAGTACTGAGCCAGAAACCCCAATTACCAGTAAAAACTTCATAGACAGTATTGTATATCGAGCAAGAGATTTAGGAAGATTGATAGATGTGGAATCTGCAGAAGGGTTTACAACTGAACGTTTTGTGGCAGTTGAAAATTTTAGTAAATTAATTTAAGATTTTCTTTTTGAGTATTCGAAAATAAATTATATTTGCACCCGCAAGTTATATACGGTGGTTGTAGCTCAGCTGGTTAGAGCGCTAGATTGTGGTTCTAGAGGTCGCCGGTTCGAAACCGGTCTTCCACCCAACAAAAAAACCTTCTTGATTTTTCAAGAAGGTTTTTTGTTTTTGGGGATTTTTTTTAAAAAAATATCAAATATTGAAGATGTCAATTTAAATAAAAAGCTAGGGAACTTTGTATTTAACAGTTCTGTTTGTCTGATTAACTCTAGGGGTACTTTAGTTAATTAGATTTTTTAACAGACTCTTCAATATTTGATAGTCTTTGAAGAATACCATTTGATAATTCTTCAAATTGTTTTCTAACTATGCTTTGAATATGAAATTCTATAGGGGATTGAACTTCAGTTAGGGGTACATAGTTATTTCTATACTTTCCAACGCCAGTAAACAACCACATTGGATCTATTTCTTTTATATTGTCGATAATTCCGAGCAAAATCGTTTCATTTGGTTTTTTGGTGAAGTTGATTACAGCGCTGACAAGTTGTTGAGAAACTCCAATGAGTTCGGAAAACTGTCTTTGATTTAAACCAGTATCATTAAAAACCATAATTACTCTTTCTGCTCTTTCTTTATCTGCACGTTTCATTGTAAAGGGGTCAACAAATGTAGTAAAAAAAATCTACAAACAATGTAAGTGCTGAAAAATATTTTCAATTTTAGTCATAAATTCATCTAAATTTTGTAATTTATAGTAATATTTTGAATCAATTTTGAGTGATTTTACTTCTTTTTGAGTATATACAAAATTTCTTCAATCCTTAAATCAATCATTTATATATAAAAAATTATAATATTGATTTATAATAAATTAAATATAATTATATAAAGTATTGAATTAAATAAATTAACGAAATTATATGTGAAAAATGATAAATTTTAACAGGTTTTACCATGAATTTAACAATGGAAGTGAAAAAAAATGAAAATATTTTCATTTTTTTTATGATTTGCGGTAAAAATACCACAAATGATGTTGAAATTTGATTCAAAATCACCTTAAAGTGGAGTATAAAAAGTCAAATTCTTCCTGATTTTTGTCAATTTTTAAAAAAGGTTGACAGCGTTTTGTAAGCTTCCCTTAAATTCGATCCATTCAAAAATAGAATTTTATTCATTTAATCTGTATTCAATTGGTGATTTATTTTTAAGTGATTTATGTGGTCTATTGTAATTATAATCGTTTATCCACTCTTGGCTTATATCTTTTACTTCTTGGATAGATTTAAACACGTAAGCATTGAGTATATCTCTTCTAAAAGTCCCGTTTAATCTTTCAATAAAAGCATTTTGTGTTGGTTCTCCTGGTTGGATAAATATGAGTTTAATCTCATTTTCTTTGCACCAACTATCGAGTTTTGCACTTATAAATTCGGGACCATTATCAACCCTAATCATTTTTGGTAATCCTCTACGTTCGCCTATTTGGGCTAAGCATCTAATAACTCTTAGTGTTGGTAATGAGGTATCTGTTTCAATCATCAATACTTCTCTATTATAATCATCTATAACGTTTAATAATCGGATTCTTCTACCATTCCACAGAGAATCACTCATAAAATCAATACTCCAAACTTCGTTCATTTGCGTTGGCTGAAATAGTTGTTGTTTGACTCTTGCAGGTAATCTTTTCTTGGAACGTCTTCTTATATTTAATTTCATGGATGTATAAATGCGATATAATTTTTTGTGATTAACAAGAGTTCCTGACTTTCGTATGCGATGATAACTTTGCCAAAAACCAATGGTTACATGTTTTTGTACCAGCAAATCAAGTTGTTTTATAAATACATCATCTTGCTTAACAACCGCCTTGTAACTGAAGCTACTTCTAGGAACTGTGACTATTTTACACGCTTTACGTTCACTTATAGCATAATTACTTGTGATGTAAGTGACTAGTTCTTTTTTCTCGCAAAGCGTTAAAGCTTTTTTTCAATCACATCTTTTAATGCTTGATTCATCAGTGCTAAATCGGCATACATTCTTTTGAGCTTTGAATTCTCTGCTTCTAGTTCTTTTATGCGTTTTAGTTCTGTGGCATCCATACCTCCATATTTGCTTTTCCAACGATAAAACGTTTTGTCGGATATACCATTGGCTCTGGCAATATCGGTAACTTTAACTCCTTGCTCTTGTTGTTTTAACATGGCAACAATCTGGTTTTCGGTAAATTGGGTTGTCTTCATAAGTTTTCGGCTTTAAATTTAATAATTTTTACTGAACGCGCTCCTTCGTCGCTTGTCGAATTCTATTTTTAAATGGCCGAATTTTGGGGAAGCTTACAGTTTGAATATAAATCTGACAATCTTGTAATATATTTTATGGCAGATTTTTTCATTTTATAATATCAAAATGAGTAATTCTGAATTTAAAATCTCTAGTATTTTTTTTGATTGAAAATCTTCAAAATAAAAAAACGTATCAAAGAATTGAGTTTTCTTTGATACGTTTTTTGAAATCAAAAATATATTCTATCCTAATTTTTCCTTTAAATATGGAGCTGTGAGTGAAATTTTATTTTTTATAAGTTCTTCTGGAGTTCCCTGAAAAATAATATTTCCTCCTCTAATTCCACCTTCCAAACCTAAATCAATAATATAGTCTGCACATTTTATCAATTCGATATTATGTTCAATGACTATTATTGAGTGTCCATTTTCAATCAAAGCATTAAAAGAGGCTAATAGTTTTTTAATATCATGGAAATGCAATCCAGTGGTAGGTTCATCAAAAATAAAAAGGGCTTTTTCTTTGGTTGCTCCTTTAACTAGAAATGAAGCAAGTTTAATTCTTTGTGCTTCTCCGCCAGAGAGAGTAGAAGAGGATTGTCCTAAAGTAACATATCCCAAACCAACATCTTGCAAAGGTTTTAGTTTTTGTGCAATTTTTCCAGCAGAATTTTCAGTAAAAAATGATACAGCATCATCAATGGTTAAATTCAGAATATCATCAATCGTTTTTTCAGCAAAAGTTACTTCTAAAATTTCTTTTTTGAATCGTTTTCCATGGCAAGCATCACATTCTAAATGAACATCTGCCATAAATTGCATTTCAATGGTTACTTCGCCTTCACCTTTACATACTTCACAACGTCCTGCATCAACATTAAAAGAAAAATGCTTTGGTTGATAATTTCTGATTTTTGCCAATTTTTGATTTGAAAAAAGCGTTCTAATGTCATCGTAAGCTTTGATATAGGTTACTGGATTGGATCTTGATGAACGACCAATGGGATTTTGATCAATAAATTCGACATGTTTTATAAACTCATAACTTCCTTTTACAGCAGTATGTTGCCCGATTTTATCTCCATAACCTGCTATTTTTTTCTGCATGATGGGATATAAAATCTTTTTAACCAAGGTGCTTTTTCCTGAGCCTGAAACTCCTGTAATTACTGTTAAACACTCCAAAGGAAATGTAACATCGATATTTTTAAGATTGTGCTCTCTTGCACCTAAAATTTGAATGGAATTTTTAGAAATTCTTCTTTTTTTAGGAACTTCAATTTTAAGTTGATTATTTAAATATTTTGCAGTTAGCGAATTGGATTGCAAAATTTCATCAAAATTTCCTTCAGCAACTACATTTCCACCATAGGTTCCTGCTTCAGGGCCAATGTCAATAATATAATCAGCTTCTTTCATGATGTCTTCATCATGTTCTACAACAATGACTGTGTTTCCTAAATCGCGCAAATTTTTTAAAACTCCAATCAAACGCTCAGTATCTTTTGGATGCAAACCAATACTTGGCTCATCTAAAATATACATGGAACCTACCAACGAACTTCCTAAAGAAGTTGCTAAATTAATTCGCTGACTTTCTCCTCCAGAAAGTGTATTGGATGGTCTGTTCAAAGTTAAATAGTTCAAACCAACATCATTTAAAAATTGCAAGCGATTTTTGATTTCAACCAATAATCGTTTCGCAACTATTTCTTCATATATAGTGAGGTGTAAATTTTTAAAAAATGCAGCCAACTCATTCAAAGGAAGAGTTACCAAATCTGTAATAGTTTTGTCATTTATTTTTACATAATTTGCCTCAACTCGCAGGCGCTTTCCTTGACAGGTTTGACATTTTGTTTTTCCTCGATAACGAGAAAGCATCACTCTGTTTTGAATTTTGTAGCTTTTTTCTTCCAAAGCCTCAAAAAAGTGGTGAATGCCATGAAAACTTTTGTTTCCATTCCAAACCAATTCTTTTTGTTTTTCTGTCAATTCGAACCAAGGTTTATGAATTGGGATATCAAATTGATACGCAACAGCCACTAAATCTTCTTTGTAATGTCTGAAAGAATCTGTTTTAAAAGGGAAAATTGCATCTTCATAAATGGATAATCCTGTATTTGGAATAACTAAATCTTCATCAATTCCAATGACATTTCCATAACCTTCGCAAGTTGGACAGGCTCCATAAGGATTGTTAAAACTGAATAAATGAGTATTGGGTTCTAAAAAAGAGAGATTGTCCAATTCAAATTTATTACTAAACTCAAAAATTTTTGAAGTTTCTAAATTTTCTACAAAACAAGTGCCTTTTCCTTCGAAAAATGCAGTTTGAATAGCATCACCCAATCTGTTGTAAAAATCTTCGTCATTTTTGGTGATGATTCTGTCAATAACTAAATATATAGGTTCATTTTTATAGATTTCTAGAGGAAAATCAGGAATTCTATACACAGTTTCTTGCCATTTTATACGTGCATATCCTTGTTGTTCTAAAACTTGAAAAACCGTTTCTAAATTTCTGTTTTCTGGTATATATATAGGAGAAAGCAATAATAATTTTGTTCCATCAACAAATTCTTTGATAAAATTCACTACATCAGAAACCGAATCTTTTTTTACTTCATTGCCAGAAATAGGAGAGAAGGTTTTACCAATTCTAGCAAATACCAACTTCATGTAGTCATAAATTTCTGTTGAAGTTCCTACAGTTGAACGTGGATTTGTAGCATTTACTTTTTGTTCAATGGCAATTGCAGGTGCAATTCCTTTGATATAGTCAACTTTTGGTTTGTCTAATTTTCCTAAAAATTGTCTTGCATACGATGACAAACTTTCTACATAACGTCTTTGACCTTCAGCATAAAGTGTATCAAACGCCAAAGAAGATTTTCCTGAGCCAGATAAACCAGTAATTACCACCAATTTATTTCGAGGGATAACAACATCAATATCCTTTAAATTATGGAGTTTTGCACCTTTTATGATGATATTTTCTTTGGGATTTATAGTCGCTAAATCGGTCTTCATGGTCTTCGAAAAATAAACTATAAAAGTACCAATAAAATCATTTACTTAAAAAAAGTTTCTATTTCTAATTGTTAAAATTATTTGTTTGTCTAAAAAATAATTCTATATTTGACCACGTAATAACCACAAAACAAGACGCATATACTAAAAAACTACTTTTAAAATTAATATCAAATTAATCAAAATTGAAAGAATTTTCTTTCAAAAAAAGTAGTTATGATGCGTACAAATGTCACTTCAGATAGTTTATTAGTCAAAAATTATATTTTAGGAGATGAATCTTCTTTAGAAATTTTAATCAATAAGCACCAACAAAGACTCTTTAGTTTTATTTATAGTAAAGTAAAAGATAAAGATGTTGCCAATGATATTTTTCAAGATACATTTATCAAAGTAATTAAAACTTTAAAGAAAGGAAATTACAATGAAGAAGGTAAGTTTTTACCTTGGATAATGCGAATTGCTCACAATTTAATCATTGATTTTTTTAGGAAAAATAACCGAATGCCAAATTTTAAAAATTCGGATGAGTTTGATATTTTTTCAATCATCAGCGATGATTCCTTAAATGCTGAAAAACAAATTATTCAAGAACAGATTTTTGATGATGTGCGAGAGTTGATCAATGAATTGCCAGAAGAACAAAAAGAAGTGTTGATTATGCGAATGTATAGAGACATGAGTTTTAAGGAAATTAGCGACAATACTGGTGTTAGCATCAATACAGCCTTAGGAAGAATGCGTTATGCACTCATCAACATGAGAAAATTAATAGAAAAACATAAAATTATTTTAATTAATTAACAATAAAGATAAAATTGTATCGTTAAGGATTTATAATCAAGTCGTTAAATTCACTATATGATGCAACTTTACTCCAAAAAGTCATCTGAAATTCAGATGCAACCTAGAAAAGAAACAGTTCAATTTTTGATTAATTTTTCCAAGTCGCTAACTATTGTAAAAACAAAATCAAAAAATTTCATTGAATTGAATTTGAATTAAGAGTGGAAAAAGCTTCAACAAACGTTGAGGCTTTTTTTATGATTTTTTTTAACACAAAGTCGCAAAGGTTTTTCGCAAAGTTTTTCTTTAAGACTTTAGAACTGATAATTAGTTAAGATTTTGCTTTGTAATATTCATCCAAAACAGATTTTCTTCCAACCGTTTTTGTAATGATGTCTTTTTCTAAATCCCAACCCCTTGCAGGAGAATATTCACGTCCATACCAAATAATTTGCAAATGCAAATCGTTCCACAATTCTTTAGGAAACAATCTTTTAGCATCTTTTTCTGTTTGCACCACATTTTTTCCATTCGATAAATTCCAACGAAAAAGCAATCTGTGAATATGAGTATCTACAGGAAAAGCAGGAACTCCAAAAGCCTGACTCATAACAACGCTCGCTGTCTTATGGCCAACAGCAGGTAATGCTTCCAAAGCTTCAAAACTTTGCGGAACTTCACCATCATATTTTTCAATCAATATTTTTGACAATCCATAAATGCCCTTACTTTTCATTGGTGACAATCCACAAGGCTTGATAATCTCTTTGATTTCATCCACAGTGAGTTTTACCATATCAAAAGGATTGTCTGCTTTTGCAAACAAAATCGGAGTGATTTGATTTACTCGAACATCAGTACATTGTGCTGATAATAAGACAGCTACCAATAAAGTGTAGGGATCTTTGTGATTTAACGGAATGGGAATTTCTGGATAGAATTCCTGTAATTTTTGAATGATAAAGTTTACGCGCTCTTGTTTGGTCATCAATTTAAATTTGATTGGAATACAAATTTAAACAGATTAATCTAATTCTGCATAAATATCATCATCCCATTCAAATCCTTTAACTGCCCAACCAATATTATTTTGGTAAAAACTAATTCTCATTCTTAGTATAAAATTTTCAAATCGAATCGCATAGACTTCTTTATAAAGTACATTTTTCAAATTAGTCTCTTTTACTTTGATAACGTCAACACTTTTACCAAAATTAGAGATGAAATAATCTTTATAACTCTCTGTTTTGATTCTTATTGAATCGACTTCAATTTCACTAAGTGCCCAGTAAGGTTTTATATCATTAAAGGCAACTTCAAAATTCATATTTAAAAAATCATTGGCAGTTTTTTTAGTAAAAGCCTGAACTTCTGCAATATCTTTGAATTTTTTAGTTTGACTAAAAGTAATTGAGTTAATCATTAGCAAAGTGATTAAAAAGGTACGTTTTCTCATAATTGATATTTTTAATCACAAATTAAATTTGAATTTATTCGAAATTAAATAAGGCAAATGACTTATTTTTGAAATTATTTTCAAATTAAATTCAAATTACAGATGACATCACTAAAAAAAGGAGACAAAGCACCCAATTTTGAGGCAAAAGATCAAATTGGAAATACCATCCGTTTGCAGGATTATTTAGGAAAAAAGTTAGTATTGTTTTTTTATCCAAAGGCAAATACGCCAGGTTGTACAGCAGAGGCTTGTGATCTGAGAGATCATTACACTGTATTTTTAGCAAAAGGGTATGATATTGTGGGAGTAAGTGCTGATGCTGCAAAGCAACAACAAAGTTTTACTACCAAATATGAGTTGCCTTTTCCATTACTTGCTGATGAAGACAAAGAAGTAATCAAAGCTTATGGTGTTTGGGGTCCTAAAAAATTTATGGGAAAAACTTTTGATGGAATTCATAGAACCACATTTGTAATAGATGAAAATGGTTTTATTGAAGAGATTTTTGCAAAAGTAAAAACCAAAGAACATGCAACACAGATTTTAGGAAAATAAGTCTAATTCTTTTTACAAAAAAAGCGTTTTTCAAATTTAGAAAACGCTTTTTTAGTTATAACTTCATTCCAATTTTAAAGTTTAAAACCCTTCCTGTCATAAAATTCGGAATTCCGAATTGTGTTTTAGAATACACATCACGAACCCAAGTATTGGTAATGGCATTTTGAATATCAAACATGTTGAACAATTCCAAACCTGCTGTTAGTTCTTTAAAATTAGATAACCATCCAGTTTGATATCGTTTATTGGCATCTGTAAAAACGTATGAAATTCCTAAATCTGCACGTCTATAATCGCGCAAACGCTGTTGAAATTGATATACATCAGCATACGCAGGAGAACCTCCAGGCAAACCAGAATTATACACTAAATTCAAATACGCTTTTAAATTTGGCAAATTCGGAACATAATCTTGAAATAAAATTCCGAATTTAATTCGTTGATCTGTGGGTCTTGCAATAAAACCTTGATTATTGATATTTTCTTCAGTTTTTAAATAACCCAAACTTACCCAACTTTCACTTCCTGGTACAAACTCACCATTCAAACGAATGTCAACTCCGTAAGCATAAGCAGTTGCAGCATTGTCTGCTCTATATCTAATTCTCACATTATCAACAGTATATGCATTTACATCATTCAAATCTTTGTAATATGCTTCCACTGTCAATTTAAAAGGACGTTCCCACATATCGTAACTGTAATCCATTCCTGTTACCAAATGAATGGACTGTTGTGCTTTTACATCCACATTGATATTTCCATTAAAATCACGCAATTCACGATAAGAAGGAGGTTGTGCATACAAACCACCAGAAATTCTAAAAAGCATGTCTTTATCCCAATTGGGTTTGATGGCAAATTGCGCTCTCGGACTTATAATTGTTTGATTTTTTGAGGCAATTCCATTTCCTGTAACTGACCAATGATGCGCTCTTACGCCAATATTGTAAAAAATTTCGTGGTCGTTCCAAAAAGTTCTTTCATCAAACTGAACAAAGCCAGAAACACGATTTATGGAAACTTCATTATCTTTTCTGATATTTTGAAATGGTACAATTTCACCTTCAAAAGGCTCATAAGGTTGATTATTTCCTGCATGATGTGGAGGACGAATTGAAAATCCTAAAGAGTCAATAACTTCCCATTCGCGTATACGATCTCTAATATCTTCTTTTTGATATTTCGCACCAAAAGTCCATTGTTTTTGATCTTTATTAATGCTACCTCTTACTTGAAAATTGGTGATTAACGCATCTAAATCGTTTCGAGCATGATTGAGTTGCGAACCAATTCCCTGTGAAAATTGAACTTCGCCAAAATTTTCTGAGCCAATATTGGCATCTACTTCACCCAAATTGTATTGGGCAGCAATATCAAAATATTCTTCTTCTTGCGTGTTGTATCTTGATGCAATTGTGGTGATTGTAAAGTTCTCATTGATTTTATAATCTGCAGAAAATGCTCCAAAAAGTGTCAAATAATTATCTTGTTCTTGACCATTGTAAAATACAATCAATTCTAATGGATTTGCAACTGTTCCAAAACGAGTTCTTCTAGAAAGTGGTTTGTAATTGTAATTATTTAACGAAAAATTTCCTAAGAAATTCAAGCCAAATTTTTCTGAAAACTCATATGAAAGATGTGTTTGAACATCTGTAAATTTGGGCCTAAAATTCACTTCAATTTGTTGGCTGTTTACGAACAAACTATTGTCTCTGTAACGAACTCCAGTTATGGTACTTAATTTTTTATTTAAAAACTGACCTTCAAAAGTGGCACTTCCTCCTAAAAAACTAGCATCAATTGTGGTGGCAGTTTCTGTAGGTTTTTTGTAAGTAATGTCTAAAACCGATGAGAGTTTATCACCATATCTTGCTTGAAAACCACCAGCAGAAAAATTGATATTTTGAATCATGTTAGTATTGATAAAACTCAAACCTTCTTGTTGTCCTGAACGAATTAAAAAAGGTCTATATACTTCAATACCATTTACATACACTAAATTTTCATCAAAATTTCCACCACGAACATTGTATTGTGTACTCAATTCATTGTTGTTATTTACACCAGGTAAAGTCATTAAAATATTTTCAACACCTGCATTTGGGCCAACTACATTTTTTACTTTGTTGATGTCGATTTTTGTAATTCCTTGCGCTTCTTTTTTATTGTCTTTGATAACAATTTCTTTTAATTCTTCTGTTTTTAAAGTTAGAATAGGTGAAAAGCGAATGCCATTTCTATTATTTACAGTTATTTTTTCTGATAAAGTTCGGTAAGAAATATGACTAAAAACAAGTGTAACTTCAGTATTTACAGGAATTCTGATGGAATAATTTCCGTTTTCGTCAGTTTCTGTTCCTGTATTTCCATAAGTAATTGAGACCTTATCAATAGGTTGTTTTAGGTTGTTTTTTACAGTTCCTTTTACGATGGTTGTTTTTTGAGCTACCAAAAAAGTAGGAAAAAAAAGGAATAGAAAGAGTAATTTTTTCACAAAGGCTAATTTACTTGTTTTTTAAAGAACGTAACAGAAAGCTCGTTCGTATTTCCCACATTGTCATAAACTACAATTTTAAACAAATGTTTGCTACCAACCAAAACTTTATCAGTAAAATCGTAGGTAAGAATTCCTGTTTTGTGATTGTATTCCATTAAAATCCATTCATCATTTAAGGTGGCTCTATAGGTATCAATCCCTGAACCAATATCACTAATTTTTACTTTTAAAGTTTCGGAATTTGAAATCCATTGCCCATCTTTTACGTAGAGTAATTGTATTTTAGGTTTTTGATTATCAGTTGCTAACGTGTAATTTCCTAAATATTTAGTTGTTGTAAAAAAAGTGCTGTCCCTTTTCCTGGTATATTGATATCTTGGATATTTTGGATAATCAATATTGGCAATATAAAGTTGTTTTTTTTCTTCATCACTGTATTTAGAAACATCAAAAGTGAGTGTAAATTGATCATTTAAAGGAATTGTTTGTGGGTAAATTTTGGCAATTCCGTTTTCAACTTTAAAATCTAAATATGTATCACTATAAAATGTGCTTTTTGGAAAGGCAACTGTTACACCATTCAAAGAGAATTTATGGAATTTTTTTGCAACTATTTTGAATGAAGTTGTATAATTTTTTTGAGATAAAATGGATTCAGTTTCTTTACCAATCACAGGGATTTTTAACGTGCTTTCATTTCCATAAAAATCTTTAGCAATGATACTTACAGTATAATTTAAATCTTTTTCGATATTGATTTTTCCAAAATCAATCAAGTCTTTGTAGGTTGATAAAGTATTTACAGAATCAATAAATGTTTTTTGAAAACGAGTTTTGTATTTTTTAAAATGCTCATAATCAATATGAAGATTGATGAATTTGCTTTCATCAAATGAAAAAGACTGTAGATCATGATGGTAAAACCGTTTTCCATTCACGAACATTTCAAGGCTTTGAATGCCTAATTTATTGTAAGTATCATTACTTTTATCAAACACTTCAACACCAAAACCAATGGTATTATTTGCCATAATTTTATCAGTAATATAATTATTGTTGGCAATTTTTTTTACAGATAGCTGAAAACTATTGTTTTGATGATTGATATGAGAATTGTTGTTTAAAGCAAAAACTTTTACGGATTGAAAAATAGGAGGTATGCTGTCATTGATTGCGATTCCGAAAAGCAAAGGATTGATAATTTTTTCACTTTCTGTATCACGAATTTCGAAATGTAAGTGAGGTCCTCCAGAACCTCCAGTATCCCCAGAAAAAGCAATCAATTCGCCTTTTTTGATTGGGAAAGAATCTTCTTTTAATCTTGTTTCTTCAATTTCATAACATTCTTTTTGATACTGAATTGATTTTAAATAAGCTTCAATTTTTGGAGCAAATTTGCTAAGATGTGCATACACAGAGGTGAATCCGTTTGGATGAGTGATATAAATAGATTTGCCATAACCAAATTGACTTACTTTGATTCTTGAAATATATCCTTCAGCGGCAGCAAGAACTTCTAGTCCTTCAATTCCTTGAGTTTTGATATCTAATCCTGAATGAAAATGGTTGTTTCTTAGTTCACCAAAAGAACCTGATAAAATGATCGGAATTTTTAAAGGAGATTGAAAATAATCTTTTGGGTATGGGGCTTGACAAATCCCAAAAAAATAGGAAAACAGCACAAAAGTGAACAGAATTTTTCTCAAAAGACAATTATTTTTTGTAAAAATAATAAAAAATATGGTTTTTGTAAATTCTTTGTTAGTAATGTATGAATAAAAAAGCAGTTAATAGTTGTAAAATAAAAAACAGATTACTAACTTTGTAAGGATAGTTTATTCTAAAAAGCAAAAATGAGTAATACGCTTGAAGCAGTTCATTTATTGGAAGTTACGTTGCAAAAATTACTTTCTAATTATGAATTTTTGGTAAAAGAAAACCAGATTTTACTTCAAACGAATACAAAATTACAACAGCAGCTCTTAGAAAATGAACAATTTTTAGCAAATCAAAAGAAAGAATATGAAATGCTTAAAATTGCAAAAACTATCGAAGGCAGTAGTAAAGATACAAAAGATACAAAATTGAAAATAAACGCATTGATTCGAGAAATTGATAAATGTATTGTTCAGTTACAAGAATAAAGTTCTTTAAATGGCGGAAAAACTAAAGATTAATGTAGTAATTGCGGGCAGAACCTATCCTTTGAGTGTAAATAACACCAATGAAGAGGAAGGAATGCGTAAAGCTGCAAATGCTATCAATAAATTGATAACCCTTTATGAGCAAAACTATGCTGTTAGCGACAAACAAGATGTGTTGGCTATGTGTGCATTGCAATTTGCTTCGAAATTAGAAATCAGTGCTTTAGAGAAAAATTCCACCAATAAAGAAGCAATAGAAAAATTAAATGAATTGACAAATTTGGTCAATGAACATTTAAAGTAAGTTCTTTAAAATACATTAACACACACTGCCTACGTTAGTAATTTGTTTGATAAACTCAACAAAAATCTATTATAGAGGATGAGTTTTAGTTGCTAAAGCAAGCCATCAGAACTAGTTTCTTTAGATGGATCCTTGATCAGCTAGTTAGTCCTAATCATGTAATAATAGAGTTTATATAAACCCCACTAATGTAGGCTTTTTTATATACTAAATTTAAATTATGGATGGAATGATTCTTCCCATTTTATTGGGAGTTTTAGCTGGAGTAGCTATAGGTTTTATAATCTTTAAAGCACTAGAAAAATCAAAAGGAAAAAGAATACTAGAAAATACAAGAAAAGAAGCGGCTTCTATTATCAAAGAAGCAAAAATTGATGCAGAATCAATTAAAAAAGACAAAATTCTACAAGCAAAAGAAAAATTTATTGAACTAAAATCAGAACACGAAAAAGTAATTTTAGCTAGAGAAAAAAAGATTTCAGAAGTTGAAAAAAGAGTTCGTGAAAAAGAATCAATTGTTGCATCAGAAATTGATAAAAATAAACGATTAACCAAATCTCTTGAAGACAAACAAAAAGATTACGATACAAAACTTGATTTTTTAGAGAAGAAAGAGAGCGATCTTGAAAAAATGCACAGTCGTCATATAGACATGCTAGAACAAATTTCAGGATTGTCAGTAGAAGAAGCTAAAAAAGAATTGATAGCTTCTTTAAAAGACCAAGCAAAATCAGAAGCTATGGCTTTTGTTCAAACATCCATAGAAGAAGCCAAATTAACAGCAGAACAAGAAGCTCGTAAAATTGTTTTAGGAACCATTCAAAGAGTTGGTGTTGAACAAGCTGTTGAAAACTGTGTATCTGTTTTTAACTTAGAATCTGATGATGTTAAAGGAAGGATCATTGGTAGAGAAGGTAGAAATATCAGGGCTTTAGAAGCTGCAACTGGTGTTGAAATTATTGTTGATGATACTCCAGATGCTATTATTTTATCTTGTTTTGATCCTGTTCGTAGAGAGATTGCACGTTTGGCAATGCACAAATTGGTAACTGATGGACGAATTCACCCTGCAAGAATTGAAGAAGTTGTTGAAAAAACTGAAAAACAAATCACCCAAGAAATTATTGAAATTGGTAAAAGAACCGTAATTGATTTAGGTATTCATGGTTTGAATCCTGAGTTGATTAAAATCGTTGGACGAATGAAATATCGTTCTTCTTATGGTCAAAATTTATTACAGCATTCACGTGAAGTAGCCAATCTTTGTGGAATCATGGCTGCTGAAATGGGCTTGAATGTAAAATTGGCAAAAAGAGCAGGATTATTACATGATATTGGAAAAGTTCCAGATGCTGAGAGTGATTTACCACACGCATTATTAGGTATGCAATGGGCTGAAAAATACGGTGAAAAAGAGGAAGTTTGCAATGCGATTGGAGCGCACCATGATGAAATTGAAATGAAGTATTTGATTTCGCCAATTGTACAAGTTTGTGATGCAATTTCTGGAGCAAGACCAGGTGCAAGACGTCAAGTGTTGGATTCGTATATTCAACGTTTAAAAGATTTAGAAAACATCGCTTTTGGTTTTCCAGGAGTCCAAAAAGCCTATGCAATTCAAGCAGGACGTGAATTACGTGTAATGGTTGAAAGCGGAAAAGTGAGTGATACAAAAGCATCTGAATTGTCATTTAATATTTCTCAAAAAATTCAAAATGACATGACGTATCCAGGACAAGTAAAAGTTACTGTAATCAGAGAAACAAGAGCTGTCAATGTGGCTAAATAATTAGTTATTAAAACTCATTAGACAAAATATTTTTTTAAAAATATGATTTAAGAAAAATCTTGCTTTTTAAGCAAGATTTTTTGTTTTAGAAAAGAGTTAAAATTCACTTTTTAAAGCTGTTCTTAATTCCTTTTTCAAAATAACTATTAGTTATTTTCCTCTGTGAATGTTAGGATGGGCTTTTATCTTCTAGGATGATAGGTTTCTACAACTTCGCGCAAATAACTTTTATCTAAATGCACATAAATTTCAGTTGTTGTTATACTTTCATGACCTAACATTTGCTGAATTGCTCTTAAATCTGCACCATATTTTAATAAATGTGTAGCAAAAGAATGACGAAAAGTATGTGGACTTATTTTCTTTTTCAAATTGATTTTAGTAGCATTTTCATTAATCATCATAAAAATCATTTGACGCGTTAATCCCTTCCCACGTCTATTTAAAAACAACGTGTCTTCATGATTTTTTTGAGGTTTTTCATGAATTCTGATTACATTAATGTAGGACTGAATAAATTTTTGAGCTTGTGTATGAATTGGCACAAAACGCTCTTTATTTCCTTTTCCTAAAACACGAATAAAACCTTCATCAAAAAATAAATCTGAAATTTTTAACGTAATAACTTCACTAACTCGTAAACCACAACTGTACATGGTTTCTAAAATAGTTCGATTTCTTTCTCCTTGAGGATGACTTAAATCAATGGCTCCAATCAAAGCATCAATTTCTTCTTCAGAAAGTGTATCAGGTAATTTGCGCCCTATTTTTGGGGCTTCAATTAAATCTGTAGGATTTGTTTTTCGATAATCTTCAAAAACTAAATATTCAAAAAAACTTTTTAAGCCCGAAATTAATCGCGCTTGGCTTCTTGCATTTATTTTTTTTGCAGCATCATAAATAAATTGTTGAATGACGGTTTCATCTATTGCAATTGGTGAAATAGAAATCTCATTTTCCGAGAGAAATTTGCTTAATTTTTCTAAATCATTTGTATAACTATTGATGGTATTGATAGACAAACCACGTTCAATTTTTAAAAATGTTTGATAATCTTTGATGGCGATATTCCAATTCATAAACTAAAGATAGTTAAAATACATTTAAAGAAAAAAGTTTGATTTTTATTGTAATAAAAAAAAATAGAATCTAAACTAAAGGTTATTTTATTTAGATTTGCCCCTTAATTTTTAATAAATATAACTCATGAAAAAAGTATTATTAGTAATTTCTATTGTTTTATCTGCGATAGTAAATGTAAACGCTCAAGAGACTAAATATGGAATTACTGGAGGATTTCACAATGTCACAATCAGTGCATCAGCAGGAGGTTTTACAGTTTCAGATGGTGCAGCTGGTTTTTTTCTTGGATTTTTTGCTGATTTCAATGTTTCTGAAAAGTTGAATATCCAACCTGAAATTCATTTTGCATCTGCATATCAAGAGGGAGAATCTTTGAATGAAATTATCATTCCTGTAATGTTAAAATATTTTGTAACAGAAAAATTAAATTTACAAGCCGGGCCTCAATTTGATTTTGTGACTGAAGAGTCTGATGGATTGAATAAATTTGGAGTAGGTTTAGGATTTGGATTAGGGTATGATTTGTCTGATAAAGTATTTGTAGCTTCAAGATATTCGCTAGGATTAAGTAATAGATTTCAAGATACATCAATGGGAGTTACATCTAAATTTGACACTTTTCAATTAGGTTTGGGGTATAGATTCTAAAAAAAACTATTCATATTTATAAAAGGAAGCAAATTTGCTTCCTTTTTTATTAGAATTTATTTTCAAAAAGCGTAAGCTCGTAATTTAAAAAAGATAATTGTGAAAAAAAATACTACATATGTAGTATTTTTAAATATCAATAAAATATATCACAAATTATTGCGATATTCATTTTATTTTATATATTTGTTTCATAATTTAAAAATTAATAATTATGAAAAAAATGTTATTTATTGCTTTTTTTGCAATTTGTGGATTAGGAACTGCAAATGCTCAAAGTTTTAATGCTGGAGTAAATTTAGGTTTACCAGCTGGTGATGCTGACATGGTTTCTTCTTTCGTTTTAGGAGGTGAAGTAAACTATATGTTCACATCTGATGACACTTTTAATTATGGTGTTACTGCTGGAATCAATTTTTTCTTCAAAAAAGATCCTTTTGACAATGCTTCCTTTTTGCCAATTGCAGCTTCTGGAAGATATAATTTATCAGAAGATTTCGTTTTAGGTGCTGATCTTGGTTACGCTCTTGGTCTTTCTCCTTCTGGAAATGATGGAGGTTTTTATTACAAACCGATGTTAGGTTACAACCTTTCAGAAAAAATGATGGTTACTGCATCATATTCAACTGTAAATGTTAGTAATGGTGGTGGAAACTGGGGCAGCTTTGGACTTGGCTTAATGTTTGGATTATAGTAGTAAATAAAAATCATATTATAAACGGAAACTGAAAAGTTTCCGTTTTTTTTATACAATAATATTGTATTTTTGAACTATGAAAATTATCATTATTAACGGTCCCAACTTAAATCTCCTCGGAAAAAGAGAGCCAACAATATATGGCAATGAAACTTTTGAAATGTATTTTGATACTTTACAACAAAAATTTCAACATTTAAAATTACATTATTTTCAATCAAATATTGAAGGTGAAATTATTGATAAGCTTCATGAAGTTGGTTTTGATTTTGATGGAATTGTCTTAAATGCTGCTGCATATACACATACTTCTGTTGGAATTGGAGATGCTGTAAAAGCTATTCAAACTCCTGTTGTTGAAGTGCATATATCTAATATTCATGCCCGCGAAGAATTTCGTCATCAAAGTTTTATTGCGCCAAATGCCAAAGGAATAATCGTTGGTTTTGGTTTGCAAGGCTATGAATTGGCTTTGAAAAGTTTTGGCTAAAAATAATCTAAATCAAAAATCATTTTAATATCTGCGCGTTTGTAATTGGCTGTTTTCTCTAATTCAACTTCTTTAAAACCAATTTTGTGATATAAGGTTATTGCAGGAATCAATTTTCAATTTGAATATAATGTAATACTTTTCCAACCTTTATTTTTACCAAATTCTAAACAATGTAACACTAATTTTTCTCCTAGTTTTTGTCCTCTAAAACTTGGTTTTACAGCCATTTTACTCAATTCGAAATACGTTTTTTGATTGATTAAAGAAACAACACCTACAATTTCCTCTTGATATTTTGCTAAAAAAATAAAGCCTCCTGAATCTAAAATGTATTTTTTTGGTTGGCTCAGCACCAATTCATCATAAGGTTCTATATAAAAATAGGAGCGAAGCCATGCTGCATTCAAATCATAAAAATCTTGTGCATATTGATTTTCAAATGGGATAATTTCAAAAGAAGGAGTTTTCATTCAGATTTGTGAATTGCTAAGGTTTAAATTCAAAATTATTTATAAAGGTTTTTATGAGTTAAAAACCAAAATCTTACAGCAAATAAAAGAAGTAAAGGAATGACTGCCATTGGAAATTCTTGAATTTTTAATAACCAAAGAATAGGAATCAAACTCAAAAAAACAATTAATAATTTTACGTATTTTGCAATCCATTTTGGTGGTTTTTCCTTAAAAAGGAAAAAAGCAATTAAAAAATTAGGCGCAAAAGCCCATAAAAAATTAAAGTTGTTTGGTGTTGTTGAATGATTGGTGAAAAACCACAAAAAAACAATCAATATTCCTACAATTCCTGTAAATGAGAAAATAGTAACATCTAACCATTTTGCTCGTTTTTGATTTTTTATATCAGAAAAAGTGATGTAAATTCCAATAATAGAAAAAATCAGGAAAATTAAAAAGGGACTAAAAAGTGAAGTTTTTGGAGCTAAATTTTTAAAATCAAGTAAAATTTCTTCATTTTTTACCAAATTTTCAGAATTTCCTTGATTTGTAATTTTACTGTTTTTAAAAATTGAGTATATGTATTTTGGCAAATACATAAATCCTTCTACAGACGCTTTTTTATCTAATTTACTTCCTAAAGCCACATTAATTCCAAAACTTCCCCAAGAATTCCAAGGTATTTCTTGATTCATCAATTGTCTAAAAGTTTGATTTTTTGGAAGATTTTCCTCACCAAAATGAAGCTTATTTTTTAAAACAGAAGAAGTAATATCTCTCAATTTTGTCGCACAATTATCAAAATAAGGATCGTATAAATAATCGCTATTTTGAGGAAGTGCATTATTTTCTAGGTAATTGAAAAAAGCTTGTTTTTCTTGTTGGGTTAAATTCAAAACTTGTTGTTTTACCCAGCGTTTGTCTTGATAATAACTCTGTAAAAAAGTGCTGAAAGGATATCTTCCTAAAGTGTATAATAATTTTCCTTTGACAAAATTGGAGTAAAAATTTGGCTGATTAAAATCAAACATTCCATAGTTGTAAATCAAATCCAATTGCAACATTGGGTCTTTTACTCTGATAGCTGAATGACCAAAAGCTTCATACAATTCAGTTCCAGGACCAGTAGTTACAATGCTAATTTCTGAGTAAACAGATAATTGAACTTGCGATTGTAATGAATTGAAAAACAGCGAAAAAAGAATTAGAAAAGCGTATTTTTTTATCATAAAAATTATCTTCTAAAAAAACTATAATCAAAAGTTATGGAGAAAATATTCGAAAAAAGCGCATTGCCTACACTGCCAATATTTGTCAAAGCATAATCAACTTGAATGCCTTTGTAAATAAAACCTAATCCAAAATTAGGTTGCATAGATAAAGATTTTGAATTGTCAAATTCGGTGGTATTTTGAAAATTTCCAACGCCAATTCTTAAAAACGCAATACGTTCATAATCCAGTTGAAATCCAATGGCAGGATCAATACTAGCAAAATCTGTAGAAATAACATCATTTGTTCTGGCAAAACGAATATTCAAATCCACTTCTGATAACAAGTTGAAAAAACGTCCAATTCTAAAGTTTTTAGCAACACCCAATTGCACTTTTGGTTTGGTAATTTCAGTGGTTTCTGGCAATTCTTGGTTTTGACCTGGAATCGCATTTTTAATTTTTTCAAACTCTGTTTCATTGATACTCCAACTATTAAAAGTTGTTGTGATATCACGAACCATCAATCCAAAATGCCAATCATTTCGTTGAAATTGAATTCCTGCATCAAAGCCAAAACCCCAAGAAGTAGCAAATTCACCAATAATTCTTCTAACAACTTTGGCATTTACTCCGAATTTTACATCTTTAAAAATCAAATTTCTTGCATAAGCAACATTAAACGCATAATCAGCTGCTGAAAACAAACTCACTCTGTTAAAATCGATATTTCCATCACCATCAATCAATTCTGTGGTATTCAAAATATCATCCACACCAAAACGAATTACAGAAAATCCTAAAGCACTGTTTTGGTCAATTGGCATGGCAAAAGCAGCGTAATTGTAATTGGCAATTCCTGCAAAATACGATGCATGCATTAACGAACCTTGATAGTCTTCAATACCAGCTAAACCTGCTGGATTCCAATACATTGCATTCACATTATTGGTAGTTGCAACCACAGCTTTGCTCATTCCTAAAGCGGCTGCATCCACACCAATTGATAAAAATTCGTTAGAATAATTTCTAAAAGCTTGTGCTTTTATAATTACTGGAAATAATAGTAAAAATAGTAAAAATTTGTATTTCAATGACATCAAAAAATTTATAACAAATATCTAAAAACCTAGTAAAATAACAGTCGTTTTTAGCAGATATTGTTTACAAGATTGTAATTCCGATATTTTCATTGATAAAACGAGCAATTCGTTCTTCTAGCCAAGTATTTTCTGATGCTTTAAAAGAATTTATAAAGCCACAATGTCCACCATAATTTGGAGCTTCTAAGTGAAATAAATCAGAATTGTGCGCTTCATCAAAAGGATAACATTCTTTTGATAAAAAGGTGTCGTCTTTTGCATTGATTAATAATGTTGGTTTTTTGATTGCTGTAATAAATGGTTTTGAACTTGCTTTTTCCCAATAATCTTCTGGACTTTCAAATCCGAAAACAGGAACAGTATATAAATATTCTAAATGTTTGAATTTCGTAGCTTTGAATAATTTATCTTTATCTAATTGATATTCAGGAAATTTATGTGCTTTCTCTAAAACTTTTGTTTTCATAGTTTTAAAAAAAACTTCTAAATACAATTTGTTTTTTAGTTTTTCCATTTCTTTTTCTGCAGAAGCAATGTCAATTGGAACTGAAACAGCAATGCCACCTTTTATAATAGGAGAAATGGCATCACTTTGTTCACCCAAATATTTTAAAGTCAAATTTCCGCCCAAACTAAAACCAATAATAACAATGTTTTTGTAGGAATAATTTGCTAAAATATGTTTGATGACAAAATCTACATCTTCTGTTTTTCCACTGTGATATGTTGAAAGTAACAAATTATCCTCACCACTACAACTACGTAAATTGAAACAAACAACATCTAAACCTTTAGAATTTAAATGATTGGTTGTAGAAGTCATATATTTAGATTCTGAACTTCCTTCCAAACCATGAATTAAAACGGCAAGTGTTTCTGAACCAATCAATGAAAAATCCAAATCAATAAAATCATGATCCCAAGTCGTGATTCTTTTTCGATTATACTTAACAATATCTTTCATAAATAAAGGTCTATACATCGTATTAAAATGACCATTTCTGAAAGGAATTGTTGGTAAAAAATCGGAAGTAAAGACGGGCATATGACGTATTTTTTACAAATATGACAAAAAATGATTGAAAACACAAAAGCACTTTCAATAGATTTCTTACTTTAGCTTTTCAATAAAATCAACTATCAAATGAAAATAAAAAGTCACATTCCCAATTTATTAACGCTTGCCAATCTTTTTTGTGGTGCAGTTGCCACAATGTATGCCGTAAAAGGATTTTATGAAATGACTGCAATTTTTGTGGTAATTGGAATTCTTTTTGATTTTTTAGACGGATTTGTAGCACGTATTTTAGGAGTTAGTGGCGAATTAGGAAAGCAATTAGATTCTTTAGCAGATGTTGTAACAAGTGGGGTTGTTCCTGGATTATTGTTATTCTTTTTGATTAAAACAAACGTTATTAATGGCCCAAATGTAGAAATGGAGATTTCTTTTGGACAATTTGAACCGAAATTTGGATTGCTCCCTTATGTCGCATTTTTATTGACAATTGCTGCTGCATATCGTTTGGCAAAATTTAATTTAGATACAAGACAATCAGACTCGTTTATTGGATTGCCAACACCAGCCATGAGTTTATTTGTAATTTCATTACCCTTAATTTATCAATCTACAGATATTGAAATGGTGAAAACGTTGTTGCTTGATAATAATTTTTTAGTTGGAATTGCAGTAGTTTTAAGTCTTTTAATGAATTTGGAAATTCCGTTATTTTCTTTAAAATTTAAAGATTTTTCTTTGAAAAATAATGCCGTGAAATATGTATTTCTTGCAGTTTCAGTTCCGATGATTGTTTTACTGAAATACATGGCAGTACCTTTGATAATTACTTTTTATGTAGTATTATCATTGGTAAATAATTTAATTAAAAAAGCTTAAACTGTTTTTTTCTTTTTAAGTTCGAAATCTTTACCCAAATATACTTTTCGAACCATTTCATCAGCAGCTAATTCTTCTGGAGTTCCTTCTTTTAGGATGCTACCATTATACATCAAATAGGTTTTGTCAGTAATGGCTAATGTAGCTTGTACATCGTGATCTGTAATTAAAATTCCGATATTTCTATCTTTTAAGTGTGCTACAATATTTTGAATATCTTCAACAGCAATAGGATCTACACCTGCAAAAGGCTCATCTAATAGAATAAAATTTGGGTCTGATGCTAAACAACGAGCAATTTCTGTTCTGCGTCTTTCACCACCAGATAATAAATCGCCACGATTTTTTCGAACATGACCAATATGAAATTCTTCAATCAAGGATTCTAATTTCTTTTTTTGATCAGATTTAGAAAGTTTAGTGAATTGCAAAACAGACATGATATTATCTTCCACAGAAAGTTTTCTAAAAACAGATGCTTCTTGTGCTAAATATCCAATTCCTTTTTGAGCGCGTCTGTACATGGCATCATTGGTGATCTCTTCATCATTCAAATAAATATGACCTTCATTGGGTTTGATCATTCCAACAATCATATAAAAACAAGTTGTTTTTCCAGCTCCATTTGGGCCTAACAAACCAATGATTTCTCCTTGTTTTACTTCCAAAGAAATTCCTTGAACTACTTTTCTGCTGCCGTAAATTTTTTGGGTGTTTTCTGCTCTTAAAATCATGTTTTGAAAACTTGGTTAACTATATATTTGAATTGTAAAGTAAAAATATCAATTTTGATTTTTTATGAATCTTAATTTGCTCTTAAAAATAGAAAGTCAATTAATTCCCACTTTCTAAAGCTTCCCAAAATTCAACAGCTCTCCGCAAATGTGGAATAACAATAGTACCACCAACCAACGTTGCAATTGACATTGTTTCCATCATTTCTTCTTTAGTTACGCCATTTTTATAGGCAGTTTCTAAGTGATATGCAATACAATCATCACATCGTAAAACAGCAGATGCAACCAAACCAAGCAATTCTTTTGTTTTTACTGATAAATGTCCTTCTGTATAGGTATTGGTATCTAAATTGAAAATTCTTTTGATAACCTTATTATCGGTTGCCAAAATTTTTTCATTCATTTTTTGACGATACTCGTTAAACTCTCGAACTTTTTTGTGCATTTTTTTCTTGATTTTTAATAACTCTTTGTGAAACTAAAATTCCAACTTCATATAAAATCATAATTGGAATGGTAACAATAATTTGACTTGCAATGTCTGGTGGTGTAATGATTGCGGCTACAATCAAAACAAGAACCAAAGAATGTTTTCTGTATTTTCGTAAAAATTGGGGAGTTAAAAGTCCGATTTTAGTTAAAAAATAAATCACAACTGGCAACTCAAAAATGACAGAAACTCCAATTAATAAATTGGTAACCAGGCTTATATGCGATTGTAATGTAAAACTATTTACAATATTATCTGAAATTTGAAAGTTGTATAAAAAATGAATTGATATAGGTGCAATTACATAAAAACTGAACAAAACACCAATAAAAAATAGAAGTGACGCAATAAAAATAAATCCTCTAGAATGTTTGATTTCTTGATCTGTTAAACCTGGAGCAACAAATCGCCAAATTTCCCACAATAAATAAGGAAATGCCACAATAATTCCTAAGATAATTGATGACCATAAAGAGTTCATTAATTGCGATGTTACTTCAATACTTTGCAATTTTTTATCTGAAAAAGTAACGTGGCAAAAATCACTGTCCATTCCAAAAAAATTGAAAAAATCACAAAAAACTTGGTAAGTAATAAAATCTGGCTGAATGTGCGCTAATAAAAAATAGTCGTACACTTGTTCAGAGTATACAAAAAAAACGACTGCTAAAATTATTACAACAGCTGCACTTCTTACCAAATGCCATCTTAATTCCTCTAAATGTCCTAAAAAAGACATTTCTTTTTGTTGTGCTGCCATTAAAAAATTCCTTCTTTGATTAAATCGTGTAAATGTACAACTCCTATATAATTATCATCGTGATTTGTCACTAATATTTGAGTAATACTATTGGTTTCCATTCGTTCTAAAGCTTCAATTGCCATGGCATCTTCTTGAATAGTTTTTGGGTTTTTACTCATGATATCTTTCGCCGTCAAATGATTGATTTCAGTTGATTTTGTCAACATTCTTCTGATATCACCATCTGTAATAATTCCAATAATTTTTGAATTTTCAACAACAGCAGTTACTCCCAATCTTTTTGCTGAAATTTCTACAATCACTTTTGCAACTGAATCATTTTCAGATACTTGCGGTATTTCATTATTTGCAATCAAATCTGAAACACGCAAATACAAACGTTTTCCTAAAGCGCCTCCAGGATGATATTTTGCAAAATCAGCACTTGAAAATTCTTTCAATTCCAATAAGCAAACTGCCAAAGCATCTCCCATTACTAATTGAGCAGTGGTGCTTGTTGTAGGTGCTAAGTTATTTGGACAAGCTTCTTTTTCAACAAAAGTATTTAGTGCAAAATCAGCATTTTTTCCAAGAAAAGAATCAATATTTCCTGTAATGGCAATGATTTTATTTCCATAATTTTTTATCAAAGGAACCAAAACTTTTATTTCTGGAGTGTTGCCACTTTTTGATATACAAATTACCACATCATCCTCTAAAACACTACCTAAATCGCCATGAATAGCATCTGCAGCATGCATAAAAACAGCTGGAGTTCCTGTAGAATTGAATGTTGCTACAATTTTTGTAGCGATATTTGCGCTTTTTCCTATGCCGGTTACAATCACTCTACCTTTTGAATTGTAAATAAATTTTACAGCATTTTCGAAATTTGTATCAATAAAATTTGCTAAATTAGCAATAGCATTACTTTCAGTTAGTATCGTATTTTTAGCTGTCGTGATAATTTTAGAATAATCTTTCAAAAGTTATGGTTTTATCTAAAAAAAATTGTTATATCTTTATATTACAAAAGTTCACAAATTTACTACAAAATAAGTTACATCAAAAATTATAAAATAGTTTCCGTTTTCGGATACATATTTAATTAGAAAATTTAGAAATATGGATTTATACAGTCCTCTTAAAAAGTATTTTGGATTCAATAAGTTTAAAGGATTACAAGAAAAAGTAATTGAAAGCATTGTAAATAATCATAATACCTTTGTGATTATGCCAACTGGAGGAGGCAAATCATTGTGCTATCAATTACCAGCTTTGATGAAAGAAGGGACAGCAATTGTGGTTTCGCCATTAATTGCGTTGATGAAAAATCAGGTTGATGCCATTAGAGGTATTTCTGAAAATAACGGAGTTGCTCATGTTTTAAATTCTTCTTTGAATAAAACAGAAATCAATCAGGTAAAAGAAGATATTGTAAACGGAATTACAAAACTTTTGTATGTAGCTCCAGAATCTTTGATTAAAGAAGAATACATTACTTTTTTACAATCTCAAAAAATTTCTTTTGTAGCAATTGATGAAGCACATTGTATTTCTGAATGGGGACATGATTTTAGACCTGAATATAGAAATCTAAAAAATATCATCAAAACGATTGATAATGTTCCTGTAATTTGTTTGACAGCAACTGCCACCGAAAAAGTACAAGAAGATATCTTAAAAACACTCGGAATTACTGATGCCAATTGTTTCAAAGCTTCATTTAATAGACCTAATTTATTTTATGAAGTGCGTCCAAAAACGAAAGAAGTTGAAAAAGACATCATTCGTTTTGTAAAACAGCGACCAGGAAAATCAGGCATTATTTATTGTTTAAGTAGAAAAAAAGTGGAAGAAATTGCCCAAATTTTGCAAGTAAATGGCATCAAAGCTGTGCCTTATCATGCAGGTTTGGATGCAAAAACCAGAGTAAAACATCAAGATATGTTTTTGATGGAAGATTGTGAAGTAGTTGTAGCAACAATTGCATTTGGAATGGGAATAGACAAGCCAGATGTTCGTTACGTAATTCATCATGATATTCCGAAATCTCTAGAAAGTTATTATCAAGAAACAGGAAGAGCAGGACGTGATGATGGAGAGGGCTATTGTTTGGCATTTTATTCTTACAAAGACATTGAAAAACTCGAAAAATTCATGTCAAGCAAACCAGTTGCAGAACAAGAAATTGGTCATGCTTTGTTACAAGAAGTTGTTGGTTATGCCGAAACTTCTATGAATAGAAGAAAATATCTGCTACATTATTTCGGAGAAAATTTTGATGAAATCAATGGTGAAGGTGCAGATATGGATGACAACTCTCGTAATCCAAAGAAAAAACACGAGGCAAAAGAAGATGTTGCAAAACTTTTAAAAGTTATAAAAGAATCTTTACAACAATACAAATCAAAAGAAATAGTCAATATTCTAATAGGTAAAGAAAACGCACTATTAACCTCGCACAAAACACATTTACAACCCTATTTTGGAATTGGTAAAGATAAATCCGCCTCTTATTGGATGGCCTTATTGCGACAAATTATGGTAGTTCATTTCATTAAAAAAGAAATAGAACAATATGGTGTAATTAAAATGGCAAAAGAAGGTGAAGAATTTTTGAAAAAACCTACTTCATTCATGATGACTGAAGATCATTCTTACAACGAAGAAGATGATAATTCGATCATTGCAAACTCAAAATCTTCTGGAGGTTCTGCTGATGAAGTTTTGGTAAAACAACTCAAAGATTTGCGTAAAAAAGCAGCCATGAAATTGGGAATTCCGCCTTTTGCAATATTTCAAGATCCTTCAATAGAAGATATGGCATTGAAATACCCCATCAATTTAGACGAACTTTCTAAAGTTCATGGTGTAGGAGAGGGAAAAGCTAAAAAGTTTGGAAATGATTTTGTGAAATTTATTGCAGATTATGTAGAGGAAAATGACATTTTACGACCTGACGACTTGATTGTAAAAAGTACAGGAGTTAACTCAGGAATAAAATTATACATCATTCAAAATACCGATAGAAAACTACCTTTAGAAGATATTGCAGATTCTAAAGGATTGGAAATGAGCGAACTGATTAAAGAAATGGAAGCCATTATTTATTCTGGAACTAAATTAAATATTGATTATGCATTGGATGATTTGTTGGATGAAGATCAGCAAGAAGAAATTTATGATTATTTCATGGAAGCCAAAACCGATAAAATTCAGGATGCTTTAGATGAATTTGATGGTGAATATGATGAAGACGAATTACGTTTAATGCGGATAAAGTTTATTAGTGAAGTTGGGAATTAATTCATAAAAAAATGTGGCGCAAGCCACTTTTTTTTATGAATTAATACAGTTAAAAATCTGAACAATCTATTGAATTTATCATATCTCTAGCAGAGCTAACATCAACTCCACCTGAACATCTTGATGCTGCAGAAATAAATGCATTTGCTCTTGTTTTCATGTTGTTACAATTTGTTCTTGTTGGATTGTTGCTAAATGCAGTAACTGCATTTAAATAGCTATTATACTCAGAATCAATATTGCAAACTGCATCTGTAGTTTCTTCTTCAAAAACTTCACAACCTGTAAATGAAAATGCAATGGCTGTAATAGCTACAAAAAATAAAGTTTTAATTTTTTTCATGGTAATTGGTTTTAAATTATTTAGGATAAATTTATTGTAAATCGAAGAGTCGTTTTATCCCTATAAATAGGTAATTTATCACTTTATGATATTGATTTTTGTTTCAGGTTGGTTTTGATAATAAGCCATTGCAATCTCTTTGATACTATTAATTTTCATTTTTTCTAAGGCAACCTGATCATTATACACTTTCATCATCAAATCAAAAATTTCTTTTTCTTTTGCATCAATTTTTGATTCAATTTTTTTCATTAAACTTAGTGCATTATTCTTGCATTTTGATTCAGGATTGATGGTTCTTAGGACTTCTAATGTTTTAGAAAAATTTTGTTCACTAAAATAGCCATTGGCAATCATCATATTTTTTTCACAAACAGCATTGGAGTAATTTTTATAGTATTGAACGATTTTTCTATTAATTTCTAGATCGCATTTTGATATTCCAGAGGGAATTGAAATTAATTGGATGATTGCTTTTTCGTATAAATTACTTGCATTTAATTTATCAGCTTCCGCAATTATTAATGAGCAATTATTTTGATAATAATTTATAATTTTTGATTTTACAGAGTTTAAAAATATTTGAAAATCTTTGTTGTTTGAATTTATTTTTAAAATGCCATTTTTAATTGCTTCTGATTTATCTTTCCCAGAACCTTTGAATTTTACAGTTATACTTCCAAATTGATTGTTTGTTGAAAATTGTTTTACAAACAATGTAAATTCTCCACTGATTATTGAAATTGGTTGTAAACCAGCATCTAAATTTTCTTCATCATAAATTTCAATTGATGGATATACTAAAAAATCTGCATAATAATCAGTTGCAGCAACATCATTTTTTGAGATAATCTGTTTAATTTTTGATTTTATCTTTGCAAAATTTGCGTTTGAAATTTTTTCTTCATTTTCTGGCATGACAACAGAAATTATAATTCTTGAATTTAAGAGTGAATTCGTTTCTTGTGATTTTATGTTAAATATTGATAAAAAACACATTATTGAGAATAAGAAATTTGTTTTCATAATTTGATTTTTAAGGTAAAATAATTCTGATTGTTCCTTCAGAAACAGATGGTCTTGTTCTTTTTGCTTTTACACCATCTTTAGTTCCGCAAATATTTACAACAGCAACAGATAAAATTCTTGCAAAATCATTGACTGAGTAATTGGCTCCAGTTTCTGTTTTTAATGGTATTCGAACTTCATCAAAACTCAATATATTTTCAGAATCTTGTTTTATTCTAAATTGATTTTTGTAAGAATTACTTTGTACCCATTCTGTTATTAATTCTGAAATAAATTTACTTTCACTTCTCTCATCATCAAGTTTAAAAACACTTTCTTCTGTTACAATTATTTCTACTGTAATTGCTTTTCCAAGCGTAATAATTTGTGTAAAAGCATCATTGATTCCATTGATAAATTTCTCAATTCTATTTTCTTCAGTCAAAACTCTATCCACTAAATAACCATAATCTGTAGTTTTAAATGGGGGAGAACTAGAGGTAGGCAAATCATATAAAGCCATTCTTGAAGAAGCTTCAATTGCTTTTAATGAAACTTGAACGCTGTTAGTTACATTATTATCCTCTGAATGAATATTGATAAATGCTTTGACAATTATATCAGTTCTTGCCTCCATATAAATTGCTTCTTCTACATTGAATGTGGCATTTTTTAAAGTGCTTATTGCTTTTGATTTTTTTACCTGATTGATTGTTTCTTGCAGATCTTTAGGTCTAAAACCTCGTTCTTGAAAAGCATTATTTACTCTTGCAATTATTGATTGCCATTTAAAATCATTTTCAAATAATTCTAGAGCATTTTCACCTGATTTTGTAAAAGGCATAACCATAATTGTTGGCTGAACTTGTTCTACTTGTTGTGCAAAAACACTAGTGTTTATGACAACAAAAAGGACGAATATTAATTTGTGTATTTTCATGAGTTATTAAATTTTAAAATCCGAATTTTCTGATAACATTTTGATCTTCAAGATCTTTTCTAAGAGTTTTTACATTAACAAAAACATCAACTGCTACAACTAAAGCATCAACCATGTCTTGTTTTGCAGATTTTTTGTCAATTTTTGTAGCAATTACTTTTTGTTTTTGACCTCCAATAAAAGTTGTTTCAGAGATAAATGTTAAAAATCTTTTGTATCCAAAAAAATCTTTAAAATAATTATTATGACTTCTTTTTAATTCGTTTTCATTGAATCCGATTAATGGATTAGATAAACTTGAATTTGGTATTCCTCTAAAGAAAAGTGTTTCCATTGCTCGCATTTGCGCATCTTCAATAGCACTATTTTCATTGCCACCATAACCTAAAACTCTAAGTGATAAGACATCGCCATTATAGCTTTGATAAGTTACCTCTGAAGTTGGAAAAAATGCCACTTTTTGGCTTCCACAGCTAGATAATAAAAATATACTTATCAGTAATATTATGTAATTTATTGTTGTTTTCATTTTTCTATGTTTTTACAGATTATTTTTTTTTCTTCTTTAAAATTGGAATAAATTTCTTTACCATCAGTTGATACTTTTGCTTCCGAAAAATCTTCACTTAAAATTTTAGATATTTTAATTTTTCCTATAATTCTTGGCAATGGTTTGCCTAGAGAGTTGTCAACATAATAACATTCAAAAACCAAATTTTCTTGAACTCCTACCTTTGAACCTCCATCTAAAAGAACTGAAATAGCTTTTTCATTTTTTTCTTTTTCAATTCTAACCAGGTTTAATTTGATGGGAAAACTGGAAGTAAAATAATTACTTAATTCAGGAATTGTTGTTTTAATTGCACTTTCAAGAGCAGTTTCTGGTGTTAATTTAATTTCACTTTCATTAGATGATAATGTGGCTGTTCCGTTTTGAATTATTTCACCAGATTCAGTATTTATAATTTTTATTGTGTAAGTAATTGTTGCTTTATAACCTTTGCCTGCATTGAGTCTAATGAATTTTACACTTGTTAAAACTCCTGCTAAAGTATATTCAGCATTGATTGATTTATTAGCTTCAATCCAGTTTGTAGATTTATAATTTTCTTGTGCTTTGTTGATGACTTCTTTTCTTGCAGTTCCATCTAAATCAATAACTAAAAACCTATTTTGTTGATTTAAAACATCCAAGACTCTCTCAGATAACATATTTGCAAATTGTTCATGCCTAATATCTAATGAGGTGAATTTAGTAACACCAACAATCAATCTATAATCTTCTTCAGTTTGAGAATAGCCTTTGAAAAGAGAAATAAACATGAAAGTAAAAAAAAGGTACTTGGTTTGTAGTTTCATTTTTACGAATTCTTTTGATTATTCTCCTTTTAATTGCTCAATGTATTTTTTTGATTCTTCTAAGTTTTTTACAATTTTTGGCAACTGCGCAATAATAGCAGCTTGAAAAATTCCTGCAGTCATTGCATCTTTTCCCATCAAAGCTTTATCTAACATACCTGCTGAAGCAATTTCTTTGGTGCTTAAAGCTGCCAAACCAGTTAGAGCAGCTTGTTTTAATAGTAAATCACCTCCAATTTTAAGTGCATTATTTAAGCCATCTAACTCTTTATCGCTCATTTTTTTAATTTCATCAGGTGATAATTTATTACATTTCGAATCGAAAAGGGTATACTCTGTTATTTTACCTAAAGTAGGGTCTTCCACTTCATCAATTGATACACTAAAAATGTCAAAATCCTCTCTTAATTTAATAGTGTTTTGATAAAGTTCTTGTGCTGATGTTAAATACAAACTTGCAGATCCACTTGACCAAGTTTTTGCTGATTTTAAAGGAATTGTAGCCTTTTTAACAAAAATTACTGGTGCATCAGGTGCTTTTACTCCTACAATTAAAACTTGATCTACAATTTTGTTTTCTGATTTTTGAACTTGTTTGATCCATTTTTTCGACTTAAAATCACCACCATCTATGTCTTTTAAAAGCATTCCAGAATTTCTCATAGAACAATCATCTGGCATAAATACAAGTTGACCATCTAGAATTTTAAATTCTCCAGAGAAATTTTCTAAACTATTATCGTTGATAAATTCTTTACCAAGATTTACCTCTTTTAGATTAATTGCGGTAAGATTTGCATTTTGAGCTAGCAGTATAGATCCGGCAAAAAAGTAAGTAATTGAAATAAAAAGTAAGTTTTTCATAATATAATTGATTTAAGTTTAATCAAATGTATTATGAAGTTAAAGGTGAAAATATCCCTACAATTAGGTATATTTTACGTAAATTTTAATGTAATATCTGAGTTTATTCTTCCTCAGTTTTTAAAAGACGTTTTAAAATTTCTGTTAATTCGTTCGAGTTTTCATCGAATTTTGAATCTATTTCCTCTAGTTTTATATGATAAGGATTCGTTTCATTAACTTCAATTTCAAGTGCCATTAAATTTTGAATTTTAAAAGGTGTACTATAAATTTCAATACCATTTAAAAATTCTTTGAAATTCGCTGCATTTTTAAAAGGGATTATCATTTCTTTAGAGACTACCTCATTTTCTGTGATTCCATTTCCATCATTATCAATATAAAAACCTTTGATAACTATCCTCAAATTGACAAATGGATATGATTTTGTGGTCTTTGCTTTAGTGAAATTGATATTACTGTTTTCTGGATTGAATTTAAAAAGCATAAATCCATTATTAAGATTTTTAGGAGTGAAATTAAGTTTGATTGCATCAAAAATCGAATCATTAATTGATATTTTTCTGATTAATTCAATTTCTCCAAGCTTTAATCTTTTAACAAATATACTTTCTTTACCTTTTTCAATTCTTATTGAGTCAATTAAAGGAAAATCAATTGAATTCCGAGCCATATACATTTGCGTATATTTTACTTTGTTGTTCTCAATAATTTTTTCAACATAATCTGGAATTTTCACTATTTGATTGATAATTTCAGCTCCAACTAGGGTTTCAATAAATGCTTTATTATTTGATTTCTCGTCTGTTAATGTAGAATCTTCTTTTATTTTTAAATAAACAAACTCTGCTTGAGTTTTAGTCTTTTTAAAGTTATTTTTATAACTGATTAATTTTGAATTTGTACATGAAATAAAAACAAATAAACCGAATAATAAAACTACTTTTTTCATAATAAATAAACTTTTAAAACTGATATTTCATATCAATAGCATATTTCACTAATTCACTTCCAGAAGATAATTCTAGTTTTCGAATCATGTTTTTTCTATGCGTATCAATGGTAGATTTCGCTAAAAATAAATTTTCTGAGATTTCTTGTGAAGTTTTTCCTTCAGCAATCAACAGTAAAATTTCTTTTTCTCTATTGGATAAGACAACTTTTTCACTTTTTCCAATGGTTATAGTATCATCTATAAAGTCATTCAAAAAATTAAAAGCAACATTTGGATCAAAAAATTTTTCTCCTTTTGAAACTGTCAAAATAGCTTTTGACAACATTTTAATTCCTGAATTTTTTAAAATATAACCAATAGCGCCAGCTTGTAACATTTGTTTGATGGCTTCTGGCTGATCAAACATCGTCATTGTCAATACATGAACATGAGGAAATTGTTTTTTGATGCGTTTTGTGGCTTCAATGCCATCCATTTTTGGCATTCGAATATCTGTAATAACCACTTTTGGTTGTTTTAAAGCGACTAATTTTACCAAATCTTCACCATTATTTACACTACCAATAATTTTGATTTCTTCATCAAATTCAAAAAAAGAAGTAACTCCATCAATCAACATTTGATGATCTTCTGCCATTATAAGTGTAATCATAAACTATTTTTTGTAAAAATAAGTAATTTTTGTTTTCGTAAAAATCCCTACAAATAAGGATTATTTATTCAATTGGAATGTTCAACACAAACGTTGTTCCTTTGCCAATGGTAGAATCAATTTCAAAACTTCCGTTTAAATGTGTGATTCTTTTTTCAATAGAATCCAATCCCATTCCATTGGAAAAGGTAACTTTATTTTTCTCAAAACCTTTTCCATCATCTTCAAAAATAATGTTAACCATGTTGTCATATAAAGAAATATTGATGGTCACATTGTTGGCTTCTGCGTGTTTAATAACATTGGTAATCAACTCTTGAATGATTCTAAAAATGGTGATTTCTAGACTGTTTTCCAATCGTTGATTGAGTCCAAAATGAACAACTTCAATTTGGATTTTATCAGCTTCAGAAATTTTCTGAGCCATAATTTGCACTGCATTCAGCAAACCAACATTTGCAATGACTCCTGCATTTTTTGCATGAGCAATTCCTCGAATTTTTTTATAGGTTTCATCAATCAAGTTTTCAGTTTTTTCATAGAGTTTTTCTTGATCAAATTGTTTCTTTTCTCTGTTGAGTTTAAGATTTTCGAAATGCAGTTTTAAAGTGGCTAAAACACTCCCAATATTGTCGTGTAAATCTTCTGCAATTTGTTTGCGTTCTTTTTCTTGACCCTCAATCATGGCATTAATTACCACCAATTCTTGCTCTTTTAAAAGTGTTAGGTTTTTTTGTTTTTCTAGCTCTTTCTCTTGATTGGCTAATTTTTGTTTTTTGTTACTATTCTTTAAGGCAAGAAATGAGATAATTCCTATTAAAAAAAGCGAAACAACCGTCCAAATAATCAATTTTTTTTGCTCTTTGTTTTTGGCTTCTACTTCTAAAATTCGTTTTTCTTTTTCGGCAGTTTGGTATTTTTTATCCAAATCAGAAATGGCGATATTTTGGGCTGTAAAGTTGAGACTATCGTTTGCTATATTGTATTTTTCGTAATAGGAGTAAGCGTTTTTGTAATCTCCTAAACCTTTATAACAGTTTGCAAACTTTTCATATAAAATTTTATCATATTTTAGTTTGTATGCAGTTGGCTCAATTTCTTCCGCTTTTTTTAATTGAATGATTGCTTCTTTATAATCTCCTTGTTTTTGAAAAAAGTTGGCATAGTTGATATAAAAGCTAATCAAAGCATTGCTATTTGTAATATCAATCAAATCTAAATTTTTCTTAAAGTAAAAACGGGCAGAATCTGGTTGAGTTTGGGTATATAAAAGCGCTAAATTTGCATAAGCAATTGCTATTGAACTTGATTTTTTGGTATATTTAATTGCTTTATGATAAAAATTGGATGCTAATCTTGGGTTTCTATCAAAATTATATTCAGCATACCTAAAATAAGAAGTAAGTATTTTAAGGGAATCATTTTTTTGTAAGGCAAATTGATAATAGGCATCTAAAAAAGGTTTGGCATCATAATTCAAATCATTTTGAGACTGCAAAATATCAAACAAGATTAAATTACATTTTGCAATGCTATCAAAAGCATTTACTTTTTTATAAAGATGTAACGATTTTGTATAGTTTTCATAAGCTTTAAAGTGGTTATTTTCATTATCAAATTTTGTTGCTTTTTGAAAATAATCATAGGCAATATCTAACTCTGATTTTTGTGCATACGAAAAACTACAAATCAAAAAAATGATGATTTGTAGTTTTTGTAAATTTAAATTTTTTAATGTTGGCATGCTAAGGCCCTTTAACAATTACGCCACCTCCAGCTTCAGAAGGCTGTATCAAATCTTTTTCATCAGTGTTTTTTTCTTTTGAATAAGAATTAATTATATCGTCTAAAATTGAACAAAATATTTGTTTTTCATCATTAAAAACTATCACATCTATCTCTTCATTTACTGAAAGTGAAATAGGGCTTGAACTACAATTTTGAATTGAACTTAAAGGCTCTTTAATATTCATCAAATAATTAGAAGCAAGGCTTCTTGTTGAGATTGGAGTATTGTCTGAAATATGAACAATAAAGTATTTTTTATTATTTTGAATGGTAAAAAAAACATTTTTTAATTTAAAATTATCATTTGCAGTCAAAATTTCAAATCGAACATATTTTTTACTTAAGTTTAAATAACTAAATTTTTTTCCTTTATCAGCTAAATCAAGATTTTTTTTCTGTTTGTAAAATGGTTTTCTAGTATGGTTTTTTAATTCTTCGAATTTAATTTCTCTCATAATTTATTTGATATTAGTTAGTTTATGTAAATATCAAAAAAATTTTTTCAAAGACGGCTACCTATATGTAGGTATTTTCAAAAAAATCACACCGTTAAAATTGTCAATACAATTCCTAAAATAATGGCTAAAAACTTTTTGATGTTAAAGCTATGGTTTTCAGAACCTTCAAATAAAATAATCGTAGAAATATGTAAAAAAACACCAATAATTATGGCAGTAATTTCTCTGTTATAAATGGAAAAAAAGTCGATTTTATCTGCAACTAAAACCCCTAAAGGACTCATTAATCCGAAAACTAAAATATAGATAAATATGGTTTTTTTGGCAAAATTGGAGTGCATTAAATAGGTTGTCAATACAATTGCAATCGGAATTTTATGAACGATAATTGCCCATAACAAATTATCATTAGCATGTTCAATAGGCAATCCCTCAGAAAAAGCATGAATACACAAACTGATAAAAAGCAACAATGGAAATTTATTTTCATTACCATGTATATGAATATGTCCATGTTCTGCACCTTTAGAAAAAGATTCTAAAACAGATTGCAACACAATGCCAATCAAAATTAAAAGTCCTATTGTTTTTGAATCATTATCTCCTGTAAAAACTTCGGGCATCAAATGTAAAATGGTGATAGAAAGTAAATACGAACCGCTAAAAGCCAATAGCAAACGTACTATTTTTTTAGGTAACTTTATAAAAATCACTAAAAAAGCACCAAGCAAAACAGAGAGTAATAATAAAATATAGGTCATTGTGCAATTAAAATTAATCTTTTAGAATTGGTTTCATCAAAGGTGTTCAGTTGATAATCTCCAAAAACATACTGTAAGTTCAATCCCACTTTTTCGAAGAAAGTAGTCATTTTTTGAAGATCTAAATATTTAACTCTTTCTGTAAAATGATGATGTTCACCATCAGCAAAAAATGCAATATGCTTTAAAATAAAACCATCTACAATTTCTCTCTGAATGTGGAATGAAATTCCATCAACTATTTTAGTTTCTTCGGTAACTAAAGTGTCTTTTACAAAAGAAGCATTTAAAAAATCAAAAACAAAAAATCCGTTTTCTTTCAAACAATTTTTTATGTTTTGCAACACTAAAATATCTTCTGAATCTTCTTTAAAATACCCAAAACTAGTAAATAAGTTAAATACTGCATCGTATTGTAAATCAAAGGGTTCTCTCATATCTTGTATGATGAACTTTAATTTTTGATTTTCAAATTTTTTTGCAAATTGAATGCTATTTTCAGACAAATCTGCACCAATAACTTTATAGCCTAATGAATTTAAAAAGACGGAATGACGTCCTTTTCCACAAGGTAAATCCAACAACAACGCATTTTCAGGAAGTGGTAAAAATTGGGTGATATTTCTCATAAACTGTTGCGCCTCAATATCATTTCTGTCTTTATACAAAATATGATAATAGGGCGTATTGAACCAATCAGTAAACCAATCTTTTGTTCTCATGAGTTTTTTGGTAATGTAAAAGTAACCAAATCTTAGATTAGAAAAAATGAATTTGTGATTTTCTGAATTTTCGATGTTAGAAAATGTATTTTTGCATAGAAATTTAGCAATATGAATACTGATTTTAAAATGGTGGCTACTACAATTTTCGGTTTGGAAAACGTTTTGGCTGATGAATTACGAAAATTAGGTGCCCAAGATGTTCAAGAGGGCATAAGAAGTGTTTCTTTTAAGGGAGACAAAGGTTTTATGTACAAGGCAAATATTGCTTTGAGAACGGCAATCCGTATTTTAAAACCAATCAAAGTCACTAAAATTTATGATGAAGAAGATTTGTATGATGCCATTAAAAAAATAAAATGGGATGAATTTTTAAAGGTTGATGGTAGTTTTGCTGTTGGTGCAGTAGTTAATTCTCCTAATTTCACAAATAATTCGCATTATATTGCTTTAAAATCGAAAGATGCCATTGCTGATTATTTTAGGGATAAATATCAAAAAAGACCAGATGTTGATTTGGATTATCCCGATTTAAAAATTCACGTGCATATCCAAAAAGATTTGTTGACAGTTTCTTTGGATTCTTCAGGCGATTCTTTGCACAAACGTGGGTACAGAACAGCCACAAATATTGCGCCTATCAACGAAGTTTTGGCAGCAGGAATGGTGTTATTGTCTGGTTATATTGGTGATGAAAATTTCATAGATCCTATGTGTGGTTCTGGAACAATTTTGATTGAAGCAGCCATGATTGCCAATAATATCCCAGCAAATATCAATAGAAAACATTTTGCTTTTGAAAATTGGAAAGATTATGACGAGGATTTGTATTTTACCATTCAAGATGCATTGTTAAAAAAAATAAGAAGTTCTCATTTTAAAATTATGGGATTTGACAAAGCTCCCTCAGCCATTGTAAAAGCAAAGCAAAACATCATTTCAGCCAATTTAGAGGAATTTATTGGTGTGCATCACGTAAATTTTTTCAATTCTAAAAAAGAAGTTTTTGGCAATACAACCATTTTGTTCAATCCGCCTTATGGTGAGCGTTTAAATGTTGAACTTGCTGAGTTTTATAAGAAAATAGGAGATACCTTAAAACACAATTATCCAGGTTCAACAGCTTGGTTAATTACTTCAAATATAGATGCTCTCAAACATGTTGGTTTAAAAACATCCAAAAGAATTCCATTAAAAAATGGAGATTTAGATTGTAAGTTTGTGCGTTATGATTTGTATGAAGGTTCTAAAAAAGCGTCTAAAAATAATTCAGACGCCCTTTAGAATATCAATGAAGATTGATGGTTTTTCGAGCATTGGAAATTTGCCACAATTGTCTATCAAGTGTGTTTTTTTAATATCTAAAAAATCATTAATTATATTAGGTGTTTCATTATCTACTGATGATTTTTCAATTCCCCATATAATTTCGATAGTTGCTGTTGTATTTTTAATAGCCTCTAACCATTTATTAGAATATTGTTGAATTTCAACAATCCAATAATTTATGAAATTCAATGTTTTTAATCCATCTTCATAGGTAAGTAATTTCCAATAAATACTTAATTCTTCGTCGCTAATAGAGTTTTCATCATTAAAATTTTTACGAATATATTTTTTAAACATTTCAAATGAACTTGAAATTTTTAAAAAGGTATCATTGATGTATTTTATAACGAAATCTTGTGTTTGCCTGTCAGGACTCAATTCAATAGAGAGACTTGTATTTAAAAGCCAAATCTTATTTATTTTTAAATAAGAAAATCCTGATGAAATAATAGATAAAATTTCACACAAAACACCAGTACCAAAACCTTGAGCAATGATTGAAACTTCTTTTATTTTTAATTTTTGAAGTAAAGTTAAAATTATTTCTGCTTGTTGAATCATTGAAAAATAATAATTGGTTGGTTTTGAAGAAAGTCCAAAACCAACCAAATCGGGTATCACCATTCGATACGTTAATTTTAGCTCATCTATTACTTTATGGTAATCGTATGAACACGATCCATAACCGTGAATCACTAAAATTATTTTTTCACCCACTACAGTATCTATGAATGATACCCTTTGCCCTAACAATTCAATTGTTTGATGCTTGGTTGACCAATCTTTAATATTCATTTGCTTCTTTTATGCAGTTGCAAATTCGTATTTGTAAGAATGATAAATTGATTGGTCTAGCTCTTTTAAAACCATCAACAACCAATTTATAGGTTCTTTATCTAAAACAAAACAGTTTTTATTTTCGATAATTTCTATATTATTGTGATGATTTGAAGCTATGTTTAGTAAAATATTTTTGATGTTAGAAAGGTCGTCTTTGCGCCAAAAAATCTTGACAGGAATATTGGTTTCTTTTAAAGCACCCATCCATCTATGCCAATACAAATAACTTTCTTCATTATAACAGCATAAAACCAAAGCTTCTTTTTGATGTTCTAATTCATTGAATTTTTGCCAAATTCTATCAATTTTTTCTTTGTCTTTGTACTTGTTGTTTTCTCCAGAAAGTTGATAAAAATGATTACTCTTGTAATTCATTAAAATATCTTTGTATTTCGCTATTTTTTTATTGTTTATAAGCGAAGTAATAGTATTTAAGTCAGAATAAATATCATTTGATATACTATTACAAATTAGTAGTTTTTTGATGTTAAAAGAAATGAAATTAGCATTTTTCTTGTATAAGATTTCTTTTGCAACCTTAGAACCATAACCGTCTGCTAAAATTGTAAAGCTTTTTAAATTTAATTTTCTCCAAAGTTCAATACACACATTTGCTTGATCCATTAATGAAAAGCAATACGTATCTGGCAAGTCAGAAAAACCAAATCCAAAATGGTCATGAATAATTACTCTGTAATATTCGCTTAAAATTGGGATAATTCTATTGTAATCATAAGTTGTTGAAGGATATCCATTAATGATTACTAATGTTTCTTTTGATGAAGTTTCATCTTCTGCTGTGTCTATGACAAATAAATCGTTGTTGTTAATACGAACGAATTTGCCATAACTCTTCCACTCTTGTGCAGTCATAATTTACGGGGGATTAATTATTAACTTAATAATGTTATGTCATGGCAAATATACTATTTTATTTTAAAGAATTACTATCAATCTCATATTTTTTTTAAATTTAATGGTTATTTTACATTAATTTAATAGTTTTCTTTAAATAACTTCCGGTTTTTTTTAAAAAATATTCTATGTGAATTGTTTTTTATTTTTTTTAAATCTATACAATAATATCATAACTTATTTTTAACCAATTATTTTTTGAGTAATTTTGGACTAAATTTTAATCAAATTGACTTCACCTTTCTTTATTGATGTTGTTTTACCCATTCCTATACAAAAGGCATATACTTATGCAGTTACTGAACAAGAAGCTGCTTTTTTGAAAAAAGGAATGCGTGTTGCAGTCTCTTTTGGAAGTAATTCTATATATACAGCCATTGTTTTGGAAATTCACCAAAATGCACCAATGCTATATGAAGCTAAAGAAATTCATCAAATTTTAGATGAAACTCCAATTGTTTCTGAATTTCAATTGAAACATTGGGAATGGATTTCATCTTATTACATGTGTTCTTTAGGAGAAGTTTTTAGAGCTGCATTACCATCAGCTTTGTTGCTAGAAAGTGAAACAGTTATATACAAAAATCAGGCCTTTGATGATGAATCTTTATTGAATGATGAAGAGTTTTTAATTTTTGAAGCATTGCAGCATCAATCCCAAATAACGATTCAACAAGTTTCTGATATTTTAGGAAAGAAAAAAGTAATGCCGATTATCAATCAATTGATTAAAAAATCGGTTATCTATATTAAAGAAGAAATTTACGAGCAATACAAACCAAAATTGGAGAAATATGTTCGTTTACATGCAAAATATTCAGATGATCAATCATTACAAAAATTACTTTCTGAACTTTCAAACGCGAAAAAACAACATTTAGCTGTACTTACTTTTTTTCAATTAAATTCCTCAAAAAAAGCTATTAAAGCAAAAGATTTAGAGAAAAAAGCAGGCATTTCTAGTGCAGTTTTAAAAGCATTGGTTGAAAAAAATGTTTTTGAATTGTATCAATTACAAGTTGATAGAATTTCATTTGATGGAAGCTCAAATTCTTTAAAAAGTTTGAACGAATTTCAAGAAAAAGCATTCTCAGAAATCAAAAATGAATTCAAAGAAAAAGAGATTGTATTGTTACATGGCATTACGAGTTCAGGAAAAACAGAAGTGTATTCAAAATTGATAGATGAGCAATTACAAGCTGGAAAACAAGTTCTTTTTTTATTGCCCGAAATTGCCTTGACAACTCAAATTATAACGCGATTACAAACGTATTTTGGCAATCAAATTTCCGTTTTTCATTCCAAATATTCCATGAATGAAAGAGTAGAAGTATGGCACAATGTGTTGGATAATAAACCTAAAGCCCAAATTATTTTAGGCGCCCGTTCAGCGATTTTTCTGCCATTTTCCAATCTAGGATTGATTGTTGTTGATGAAGAACATGAAACATCTTACAAACAATTTGATCCTTCTCCAAGATATAATGCGCGTGACGCAGCTATTGTGTTGGCAAAAATGCATCAAGCAAAAATAATTCTTGGTTCAGCAACTCCTTCTTTAGAAAGTTATTTCAATGCCAAACAACAAAAATATGGATTTGTATCACTTCATAAACGTTTTGGAGAAGTAAAGATGCCTAAAATTGAGTTGATAGACCTCAAAGAAAAACAGCATAAAAAACAATTAAAAGGACATTTTTCTGATACCTTATTGCAATATATTCAGAACGCTCTTGATCAAAAAGAGCAAGTCATTTTATTTCAAAACAGACGTGGATTTTCTCCAATTGTTGAATGCACTTCTTGCGGCTTTTCACCTCAATGCCCAAATTGCGATGTTTCGTTAACTTACCACAAATTTAAGCAAGAATTGCGCTGTCATTATTGCAGTTATCAACGTGCAATGCCCAATAGTTGTGGTGCTTGTGGAAGCAATACTTTAGATACAAAAGGTTTTGGAACGGAACAAATAGAGTTAGAATTGAAAGCGTTATTCCCTGATTATGTAATTGGCAGAATGGATTTAGATACCACTCGTGGTAAATTTGGCTATCAAAAAATTATTGGTGCTTTTGAAGCTCGAGAAATTGATATTTTAGTAGGAACTCAAATGCTTTCTAAAGGATTGGATTTTGATAATGTGTCTTTAGTTGGCATTTTAAATGCTGATAATATGCTTAATTTTCCTGATTTTAGGGCTTATGAACGCGCATATCAAATAATGGTTCAAGTTTCTGGAAGATCAGGAAGAGCTCAAAAGCAAGGAAATGTTGCTATTCAGACCTATAATCCAGAGCATCCAATTTTACAGCAAGTTGCTAGTACAGATTATGAAAAAATGTTTCATGAGCAACTGCAAGAGCGATTAAAATTCAAATATCCACCTTATTTTCGATTGATAAAAATTACCCTAAAACATAAAGATTACACCAAAGTAGATTTAGGAATCAATTGGCTTTTTAAAACATTGCAAGGCGTATTTGGAGAACATGTTTTAGGACCTTCAGCCCCATCAGTTTCAAGAATTAGAAACCAACATATTAAAAATTTGGTGATTAAAATTCCGCCAAAACAATCACTTTCTGCTACAAAAAAACAATTACAAAAAATTCGAAATACCTTTGAGGCCGTGAAAGAGTTTAGGTCGATTCGTTTTGTTATTGATGTTGACGCTTATTAAATGTATTTACACTTATTTTGTCTTATTGATTCTCAAATAAATAAGTTCATTTATTGGTGTATAAATTAGTATAAAAGCTTAAAATTTATTATATTCGGAATGTTTTTGAGAGTGATACAGAAATATTTGTTTTTTTAAAAAAGTAATTTTGTATTTCTATGTCATTTTATAAATGTTATCTGAAATAACAATGAAAAATTCCCCGGACCAAATTTTACATAAAGAAAACGTAAAATTGTTAAAAATTCTTCAAAATCTTCCTTTAGGTTTGAGTATTGAAGATGGTAATTCTTTATTTTTCAACAAAGCTTTGGTTGAAATGATTGGATATACTCCAGAAGAGGTTCCTGATGAAGAAACTTGGTATCAAAAAGTTTATCCAGATGAATCCTACAGAGAATTTGTGAAAAAGGAATGGAAAGAAAAGGTTTTAAACTCTCATAAAAATTCTCATAAATCACAACCAATTCAAACAAAAGTTCTTTGTAAAGACGGAACATTTAAAATTATTGAAAGTATTTATCAAAATGTTGAAAATGAATTTATTACATTGTATAAAGATGTCACAGAACAATATAAAACAGAAGAAAAACTCAAAGAAATCAATAAAAAAATTTCTTACCAAAATCAAGAGTTAGTAAGCTCAAAAATACAAATTCAAAATAGTGAGCGAAAGTTAATAGAGGCACAAAAAGCTTCAAAAACAGGTAATTGGGAAACAGATTTAGAAACTTTACAAGTAATTTGGTCGGCAGAAACTTATGCTATTTTTGAGTTAGATGCAGCAACATTCAGTCCAACTCATCAATCATTTTTAAAATTTGTACATCCAGATGATAAAGAAATGGTTGATAATGCATTTATAAAATCTTTTGAATCAAAAACTTACAATTCAATTGAACATAGAATTATTACATCAAAAGGAAATACAAAATATGTAGAAGAACGTTGGAAAGTTTCTTTTGATTTTGAAGGAAAACCAAAATTAGTTTTTGGAACCTGTCAAGATATTACTGAAAGAAAATTAATTGAGTTGGAATTGATTGAAACAAGATTAAAAGTTGAGGAAAATGAACATCGATTAAAGTTAGCTGTTTCTGCTGCAAACCTTGGTGTTTGGGAGGGATTTATTGAAGAGAAACTAATGATTTTTGATGATAAAATGTTTGAAATTTATGGAATCGAAAAAATAAATAATAATTTTCATTACGATGATTGGAAAAAGATTTTACATCCTGAAGATAAAGAGAGGGCCGTTTTTGAATCTTATTTGATACTCGAGAATAATGAACCTTTTAATAGTACTTTTAGAATCATTAAAAGTGATGGTCAAGTTGCTCATATTAAATCAGATGCAATAGTTATCAAAGATGAAAACGGAAATCCGCAGCGAATAATAGGTGTTAATAGAGATATTACAGAAATAATACGATCTGAAAATGTTTTAAAAGAAAATGAATTAAAATATAGAACGTTATTTGAAAGTTCTGATGATGCAATTTTGCTTTTGAAAGATAATAGGTGGGTTGATTGTAATGAAAGTGCCATAAAGCTATTTGGATCTAGCAGAGCACAATTATTGAGTAAAAATTTATTTAGTTATTTTCCAAAATATCAACCAGATGGAACGCCTTCTAAAGAAGGAGCACTTCAAAAAATAGCGTTATCCTCTGGTGGAAGTTCTCAACATTTTGAATGGGTTCATTGCAAAGAAAATGGCACAATGTTCACTACAGATGTTAGGCTAAATCAACTTGAAATAGAGGGCGAAAAATACATTCAAGTTATATTGAGAGATATTAGTGAAGCAAAAATTCTTGAAAATAAATTGAATGAATTTCGATATTTTTTTGAGAAAAGTAATGATTTATTGGCAGTAACAGATGTTGATGGCTATTTTGAATATGTAAATGCTTGTTTTCAAAATACATTAGAATACACTGAAGAAGAATTACGACAAAAAGAATATGATGAAATTTTTGTGCCAGAATTTATAGATGATGCGCGAAAAAAAGCAGTAGATCTCAGAAGCGGAATTGCTCTTGAAAATTATTCAGCTAAAATGCTCAAAAAAAATGGAGAATCAATTTGGGTTGAATGGAACGTCTTTATAAACGAATTTTCAGGAAAATTTTATGCAATTGGGCGTGATATTTCTGAATGGAAAAAACATGAAGAGGCACTAGCTTTAGCTTCGTTAATTGTAAATTCAAGTCATGATGCAATTATGAGTATTTCAATTGATAATAAAATTATTTCATGGAACAAAGGTGCAGAAAAAATGTTTGGATATCAAAAAGAGGAAATTATTGGAAAATCGATATTTCAATTAATACCTGAAAATATTCGGACAGAGCAATTTGAAATTTCTGAAAAAATAACTTCTAATGGATTGTTAGATTATTATGAAACACAACGTATTAGAAAAGATGGAAAAATAATAGATGTTTCTTTAACGGTTTCTCCAATTTTAGACGAATCAGGCAAATTAATCGCAACCTCTAAAATCATGAGAAATATTACTTCTCAGAAAAATATCGAAAAAGAGAAAAAGCAAATTGTCAATGATTTGATTCAAAGAAATAGAGATTTAGAACAATTTACCAACATTATTTCTCATAATTTAAGAGCTCCAGTTGCCAATATCATCGGAATCAATGATTACATGATGCAAAAAGATATATCTGAAGATAAAAAACATGCATTAGATAATGCAATGAATCAGTCAGTTTTAACTTTAGATAATGTAATTAGAGATTTAACCCTTATTCTTCAGGTGCGAAGAGACATCAATGAGCAAAAAACAGATGTTTCATTTTATGATTTGGTAGATAAAATCAAAACATCCATCTCTAATGAAATTATTGATAAAAATGTGCAAATTCTTGTTGATTTTAGTCAAATCGATACTATGACAACAATTAAAAGCTACCTTTACAGTATCTTTTTTAATTTGATAAGCAATAGTATCAAATACAGACAAGCAGATAAAATTCCTGTTATTGAAATTAAAAGTGAAAAGGTTGCATCGAAAATAATTTTAAAATTCAAAGACAATGGTCTCGGTTTTGATAACGTTAAAAGTGGCAATCAAGTTTTTGGACTTTACAAGCGTTTTCATAAGCATGTTGAGGGCAAAGGAATGGGCTTATTTATGGTAAAATCGCAAGTAGAATCATTAGGAGGAAAAATTTCTGTTACGAGTGAATTGAATGTAGGTACAGAATTTACTATAGAATTTAATTTATAAAAAGTAAGATGAAAAGTCAGGTACGATTTGTTTTAGTTGATGATGATGCAATAAACAATATGCTGAGTGAAATTTTAATTGAAGATGAATTTCCAGGAGTAAAAATCATTTCATTTATTGATCCTGAAGATGCTATTGAATATTTAAGTTCAACAGATACAACAGAAGAAAATGAAAAAACATTTTTGTTTTTAGATATTAACATGCCTTTAATGACTGGATGGGAGTTTTTAGAGCGGTTAGAACAAAATAAGATTCAAATGAAAGATTCATTTTTTATTTACATGCTTTCTTCATCAGTAAATAAAGATGATGTTGATAAATCTGCAATGAATTCAAATGTGGTGAGTTTTGTAGAAAAACCTTTAAATTTCGAGTTTTTAAGTCAGCTTTCAACAACTTTTTCATTAAAATAATGGTGATAAAAACATAAAATTCTAGTATGGATTTAAAAAATAGCATAAATATAGATGTAAGAATTGACAAATATGTTGTTCTTTTCATCATTGGTTCATTAGTTTCTGTTTCCAATATTTTTTCTCAATTTAAACCTATTTATGCTGAGGAAATTCAAGCAATCAAAACTTTCGAAAAAATTTACTTACCGCCAAAAAATCCCATTGTTTTCGTTGGAAGTTCATCCATTAGATTGTGGAAAAATATTGAAAAAAAGTTCGAAAAATACAAGGTTATCAATAAGGGTTTAGGAGGTGCTCAAGTAAAGGACATTATTCGTTATGCAGATCAACTTATTTTTGATTATAAACCGAGTCAGATTGTATTGTATATAGGTGAAAATGATTTAAAATACCCTGTAAATTCATCAGATAGTATTTTTGAAAATACAAAAAAATTACTATCAATGATTCGTGAAAAAATGCCTGATGTTCCTGTAGTTTATATTTCTATAAAACCAAGTCCTGCAAACGATTTATATAGAAATAAAATGATTCAAACCAATAATTTGATGAGAAAATATATAGAAACCGAATCAAATATGACGTTTGTTGATGTTTATAAAGACATGCTAACATCAAATGGTGGCTATCGTCATGAATTGTTTGCAAGTGACAAACTTCATATGAAAGCTGAAGGATATAAGATTTGGCAGAGAATACTAAAACCCTATTTGCTAAAACAGCCTCGCTAAAATACTAAGCAAAATAGCAATTCAATAAATTTCTCATTTTATTAGTTAAAAAATCGATTTCGTGATAATTTATTGCCAAAAAATCAACTAATTAAAGTTTCTAATAAACTTCACATAAAAACACATTAAAATCTGCAAATATTTTAAGAATTATGAATAATCAACGTATTTTTATGGCCGTAAATCAGACACATTTAAAATCATGAAAATAGGGATTCCTAAAGAAATTAAAAACAACGAAAATAGAGTAGGGATGACTCCTGCTGGTGTTTTTGCTTTAAAAAAACACAATCATACTGTATATGTGCAATCAACTGCAGGTGAAGGAAGTGGTTTTTTAGATAAAGATTATGAAGAAGTAGGTGCTATTATTTTACCAACTATCGAAGAAGTGTATGCTTCTAGTGAAATGATTGTTAAAGTAAAAGAGCCTATTGTATCTGAGTATGATTTGATTCAAGAAGATCAAGTTATATTTACGTATTTTCATTTCGCATCTAGTGAAGAATTGACCAAAGCAATGATTCGTAGAAAAGCAATTTGTATTGCTTATGAAACTGTTGAAGATGAAGACGGAACCTTGCCGTTATTAACTCCGATGTCTGAAGTAGCTGGAAGAATGGCAATTCAACAAGGAGCAAAATACTTAGAAAAACCAATCAAAGGTAGAGGTATTTTATTAGGAGGTGTTCCTGGAGTTGCTCCTGGAAAAGTATTGATTTTAGGAGCTGGTGTTGTTGGTGTACAAGCTGCGAAAATGGCTGCAGGATTGGGGGCAAGTGTAACCATTATGGATATAAACATGAAACGTTTACGTTACTTAAATGATGTTTTACCAAACCATGTAGTTACTGCTTTCTCAAATGAATACAGTATTCGTCAACACATTAAAACACACGATTTGATTATTGGTGGAGTTTTGGTAAAAGGAGGAAAAGCGCCAAAATTGATTACAAGAGACATGTTGAAAGAAATGAAACCTGGAACTGTAATTGTAGATGTTGCTGTAGATCAAGGGGGATGTTTTGAAACAACTAGACCAACTACACATCAAGATCCAACGTATATTATTGATGATGTTGTGCATTATTGTGTGGCTAACATGCCAGGTGCAGTTCCTTACACATCAACATTAGCATTAACAAACGTTACTTTAAATTACGTATTGAAAATTGCAAACTTAGGATGGAGAGAAGCTTGCAACATAGATAAAACTTTAGAAAAAGGATTGAACATTGTAAAAGGTGAAATCGTTTACGAAGAGTTATTACATGCTTTTGAAGCATAAAATTCTATAAATTTTAATAAAAAAGGTAAGTGTTTCATTTACCTTTTTTTTGTTCCCATTCTTTTCTCAAATCAGTAGATAAAATACCTGTTCCATCATGTTTCCATCCTGGAGGTTTTACCAAGTATTTCAATCGATTTACAAAAGTAGTTTTTGATGTAAAAGCATCCTTAAACATCTGAATCCATTCTTTAAAAGCCACTTTTACAGGATTGTACGTATGTATGTTTTTTACCAAACCATATACTGGCTTTTCAATTTCAGGCTCAAATGTTCCAAACATTCTATCCCAAATGATAAAAATACCTGCATGATTGCGATCCAAATATTGAGGATTTGTTGCATGATGCACTCTGTGATGGCTTGGCGTATTAAAAATAGCCTCAAACCATTTGGGCAATTTTTCTATCAATTCTGTGTGAATCCAATATTGATATAACAAACTAATTGAAATTTGAACCAACACCATTATAGGATGAAAACCCAATAATATCAGAGGAATCCAAAAAATAAAAGAGTAAAAACTTCCTGACCAAGTTTGTCGTAAAGCGGTGCTTAAATTATATTTTTGAGAAGAATGGTGCACCACATGGCTTGCCCAAAACAAACGATTTTCGTGACTCGTTCTATGAAACCAATAATAACAAAAATCTTCTGCAAATAAGACTAAAATCCATGACCACCAGGCAAAAGGAATAGTAAAGAGTCTGTATTGATAAAAAAATAAAAACACAGTCAATACCAAACTTTTCGAAATCAATCCTAAAAAAACATTTCCCAAACCCATAGCTATTGAAGTGGCAGCATCTTTAAACTCATATTCTTCAAGTCTTATTTTAACCGTTAAAATCACTTCTATAATTACGGTAATTATAAAAAAAGGAATCGCAAAATGGATTAAATTGGGTATTTCTGGTATTTGCATTTCATATTATAATTGTTCTCGCAATATAAAAAAATTTAAACCAAAATAAGTAATTGGTAATTCCTAAAAAGTTACTATATTTGCACCCTTAAAAATAAACAATAAATATTTACTTATGAATCATTACGAAACTGTTTTCATTTTGAATCCCGTTTTATCTGATACTCAGATAAAGGAAACAGTACAAAAGTTCGAAGACTATTTGGTTTCTAAAGGTGCCGAAATGATTTCAAAAGAAGATTGGGGCTTAAAAAAATTGGCTTATCCAATCCAAAAGAAAAAAAGTGGTTTTTATCACTTATTTGAGTACAAAGTTGCAGGCGAAGTTATTGCACCATTTGAGTTAGAATTTAGAAGAGATGATACTGTAATGCGTTATCTAACTGTAAAATTCGACAAACATGCTGCTGCTTGGGCTGAGAAAAGAAGAGAACGTGTTAAATCTGCAAAAAAATAAGTCATGGAAACTATTGAACAACAATCAAAAGGAGGTAAATCTGCTGATGTGAGATATTTAACACCTCTTGACATTGAAACCAAAAAAGAAAATAAATACTGTAGATTTAAGAAAAAAGGAATTAAATATATCGATTATAAAGATGCCGATTTCTTATTGTATTTAGTAAACGAACAAGGTAAAATTTTACCAAGACGTTTAACAGGAACCTCATTAAAATATCAACGTAAAGTGGCTCAAGCCATCAAAAGGTCTCGTCATTTAGCTTTAATGCCTTACGTTGGTGATATGTTAAAATAATTAAGAAGTAGATATTATGGAATTGATATTAAAACAAGACGTAGAAAATTTAGGATTTAAAGACGATGTAGTAACTGTAAAAAACGGTTATGGCAGAAACTTTTTAATCCCTACAGGACAAGCAGTTTTAGCTACTTCATCTGCAAAGAAAGTATTAGCAGAAAACTTAAAACAACGTGCTTATAAAGAAGCAAAATTAATTGCTGATGCAAACAAAATTGCAGAAACAATTAAAGGATATGAAATTAAAATTGCCTCAAAAGCTGGCGGAGACAAATTATTTGGTTCTGTAAGCAATATTGATTTAGCTGAAGCTATTGCAAAAGCTGGAACTGAAGTGGATAAAAAATTCATTAAAGTGACAGGTGGTACTGTAAAAAGATTAGGTAAATACGAAGCTTCTGTTAGATTACACAGAAACGTAGTAGCAGATATTACTTTTGAAGTAATTGCTGAATAAATTTACTCTATTATCAAACAAAAGCTCGTTAGAAATAACGAGCTTTTTTTAATTCAATACCTTATGAAATATCGTTTGTTAACCAAAGAACAATTCGAAAGTTTGCACCAAGAGTTTGCCATTTTTTTAGCTTCACAGAGCATTGATGTAAACGAATGGGCTGAAATTAAAACCCAAAAACCTGAAGTAGCTTTAGAAGAAATGAAAGTTTTTTCGGATGTTGTTTGGGAAGACGTTTTAACAAAAGCAATCTATTTAGAGCATTTTTCCGAAACTTCTGCCAATTTTTTTAAATGCGATGCAGATAAAATTCACAGAATCGCCATTAAAATTACTTGGGACATCAATCTATTAACTCAAGAAGGTTTTGAATGGTTGATGAAAAATCCGTTAGATAATTCTGTTGAAATATTTAAAGGAAGTAAACAATACACAGCAGAACGAAATACAGAAATTTTTGATCTTATAGAAAAAGGAAGTATCATTTCTAATGGTGAGATTTTCGAGTATTTTCAGGGATTTATATAAGCTGTTTTAACATTCTCTATAATCAATTCGTCGACACTTTTCTGCTATTCATCGATACTTTTTGGTGAATAGAGCCTTTCTATGTTTAAAAATGAGGATAATAAACTATTATTGATAGTTGTTAACAATTCAACTCATGAACAAGCAATTGGATATTTTATTAATTGAAGATAATTTTCTAGAAATAATGAAAATGAAAAGAACACTTTCATTATTAGAATTAAATCACACACTTTCAGAAGCAAAAGATGCAGAAATTGCCTTAGAAATTCTAAAAGGAAGTAAAAGATATCCCGATTTAATTTTACTAGATTTAAATATGCCTAAAATTAGCGGTATTGAGTTTTTAGACATTTTAAAAAAGAGTGAAGATTTTAGACATATTCCTACTGTGATTTTAACCACTTCAGACAATAAATCAGACTTAGAAGAGTGTTATAAATTAGGTATTTCTGGATACATCTTAAAACCATTAAAGTACGAAGATTACGTTAAAAAAATGGATGCTGTTTTAACATATTGGAGTACAAATGAACTAAAAAAATACTAACACGTGAAAGGAATTGTCTTTACTGAGTTTTTAGATTTGGTTGAACAAAAATTTGGTCTAGAAATGGTAGACAAAATCATTCAATAAGCTTCGCTAGAATCTAACGGAATTGGTATTGAAAAACAATATCACGACAAAATTTTTAAGATATTTCAATCATTAACCAAAAGACAAGATTCCTCAGGAATTGGTTTGTCAATTGCAAAAAAGATTGTAGAATTATATCAAGGAAAAATTTGGCTTGATAGTGAAAAAGGAATAGGAACGACATTTTATTTTACCATACCAAAAAAAATATGAAAACAGTTCAACTACGCAGAAACATTGACACTAATTGGCAATATTTAGGAGAAAATATACCTCTTGTTAAACCTCTTGTATTGGTTTTTGGAAGCAGGTATTTGCTTGAAAAAAACGATATCTATCAAGAAGTTAGAGAAATTTTTAAAGATGGTGAAATCGTTTTTGGCTCATCAGCAGGTGATATTTCTTCACATTCTGTAGATGATGATGGCATCACTATCACTGCAATTGAATTCGAAAAAAGTAATTTCGAAATCAAAACTGTCAATGTAAAAAATCAAAATCAGGCTGTGAATAGTTTTCAAGCGGGTTATGAATTGATTCAACAGTTTGATCAAGAAAATTTAAAATATGTGTTGGTAATTTCTGATGGAAGTGTCATTAATGGTAGTCAATTAGCCAATGGTATGAATAAAGTTACCCACAATGATATATTAATTACAGGAGCTTTATGTAGTGATGCTGCAAGATTTGAAAAAACTATTTGTTCGTACAACGAAAATCCAAAAGCTGGCGAAATTGTTGCGATTGGATTGTATGGTGAACATTTAGAAGTTTCATTTGCTATTAACGATGGTTGGACACCTTTTGGACCTGAAAGAATTGTAACCAAATCAAAAGACAATATTTTATACGAATTAGATAACAAACCTGCACTTGATTTGTATAAAACCTATTTGGGTGAAAAATCAAAAGAATTGCCTTCAGCAGCGTTGTTATTTCCTTTAAAAGTGAAATCTAGTAATGAAAACGAATCAATTGTTAGAACTATTTTAAACATTGACGAAAAAGAAAATTCAATGATTTTGGCGGGTGATATTGCCGAAAACTCCACAGTTCAATTGATGATGACTAATGTTGATAGCATTATAAATGCTGCCGAAATTGCTGCAAACAAAGCAAATCACCAAAGAAATAAAGTGCCAGAGCTTGCAATTTTAGTAAGTTGTATAGGTAGAAAATTAGTACTTGATCAACGAGTTGAAGAAGAAGTAGACGAAGTTGTTGAAGTTGTTGGGAATAAAACCACCATATGCGGATTGTATTCTTATGGTGAAATTGCCCCTTTTAACGGAGAAAATAATTGTCAATTACACAATCAAACAATGACAATTACCTTAATTAGCGAACAATGAATCCACTTTTAAAAAGGCAAATTCGAAAATATTTATCTGATGAATTAAAATCTCATCCAGAAATGCAACTTTTTTTGGATGCAGTAAATAAGTCTTACCACACTTTTGATGACCAATTTGTGATGCTTCAAAGAGCTACAAAAATTAGTTCTGAAGAACTATCTCAGGCAAATATTTTATTAAAAAAACAATATGATGCCCAAAATAAAATCATTGAAAAGTTGCAGAATGTTGTTGAAACTCTAAAAACCTACAACATAAAAGGGGTTAAAAACATTGATGATTTAGAACTTAATAGTCATAATCTTGTTGATTTTATCAACCATCAAGCAAAAAAAATCATCGAATTCAACACGCAAAGAGACAAGTTACTTCAAAATGTTGAGCAGCAAAATCGAGAACTCAATTATTATGCACACATGGTTTCTCATGATTTAAAATCACCCTTGCAAAGTATCAATACACTAACTTCTTGGATTAAAGAAGATTATAAAGACGCTTTAGAGCAAGATGGCCTAGAAAAACTAGATTTAATTCAAGAAAATGTAGACAAACTGTATTATATCGTTCACGGAATTTCAGAATTTTCAAAAGTTAGCAAAATTGAAAATAAATTTAAAAGTATAGCTTTAGAAAGTGTTTTATCAGACGTAGCAAAAAAAATCGAGACCTCAAAAAAATACGAATTCAATCTTCCAGCAAACCTCCCTGTAATTCAGGGTGATTTTTATACGTTAGAACGTTTATTTTTCAATATCATTGATAACGGAATTAAGTTTAATGATAAAGAAATTGCCATGATTACGCTAAATTTTAGCGAAGATGAAACCTTTTGGAAGTTTTCTATAAGTGACAATGGCAAAGGCATAGAAAGCAAATATTTTGATAAAATTTTCATCGCTTTTAAAAAATTGCAAAACGATGACAAATCTTCGGGCATTGGGCTTTCAATTGTCAAAAAAATTATAGAACTTTACAAAGGTACAATATGGTTAGAATCCACAATGAATGTTGGAACTACTTTCCATTTTACCTTAAAAAAATGATTTCTGAACAACCAAATTTAAATTATATAGATCAACTAGCAGCAGGAGATGAAGCTGTAAAGCAACTTCTGGTTGATGTTCTTAAAAATGAGTTTCCAGAAGAGAAAATTGCCTATTACGAAAGTTTAGCACAAAAAGATTTCAAGCTACTTGCAGCTAATGTACACAGAATGAAACCAAAAATAAGTATTTTGGGTTTCGAAAAAAGTTATAAATTAGCAAATGATTATGAACGAAATCTAAAAGATAACAATATTGAGGGTGCAGAAGCATTTGAGGAATTGTTACAAGTAATTTCATCGTATTTGAAAACTATTTAATTTCTATGAATTGCATATTAATTGATGATGAAAAAATGGCAAGAGTTATCATACAAACTCTTTGTAACAGTTTTGATGACCTTACCGTTGTTGAAGAATTTTCAAGTGCAATTCAAGCCATTAAATACTTAAATGAAAACGAAGTAGATCTTATTTTTTTAGATATTCACATGCCCGATTTTAGTGGGCTAGACTTTATCAAGACCCTAAAAAATCCGCCAAAAATAATCTTAACCACATCAGATCCTCAATTTGCTATTGAAGCTTTTGAATATGAGTGTGTAGTAGATTATTTGTTAAAGCCCATACAATTGCCACGCTTTGAAAAAGCCATTGCAAAAGTAAAAAATACAATCCCTAAAAAACCGAAAATAAAAGCTAGCAAGAGCGAAAAGGAAACGGTTGTTGAAAATGATTTTTATGTAAATATTGATAGACGTCTTATAAAAATTGATTTGGCTAGTATTTATTTGGTTGAAGCTAAAGGCGATTATATTCACATCAAAACAGAAGATAAAAACTATGTTGTGCATTCTACTTTAAAAAAAATAGAAGACAAATTGCCAACATCCCTTTTTTTAAAAGTGCATCGCTCTTTCATCATCAATGTCAAAAAAATCATTGATATTGAAGACAATAGTGTGTTGATTAAAAAAGATGTGGTTCCTGTAAGTCGTTCAAATAGACCTGAGCTTATGAAACGTCTCAATTTACTGTAGTTTCTTTTTAAACATTTTTCTTTCTAGCATTCCAATCCATTTAAAGGTTTCTTTACGTTTATCTATAAATTTTTGATCAATTGTTTTAGAAACATTCGTCGAAATACATCAATTCATTCATCGTAACTAAAAAGTTGCACATCGAAAAGAAAGCTAAACAGCATCTAATTGAACCTATCTTTGTAGTGTAATTAGAGAAAGGTAGTAATAATAAAAAGCATCCCTAACGAATAACCCCTATATACCCCTTACAAACCCTTAGTGTAAATTTTTACTGAGAAGGATTTTTTTGAAGCAAGTGTAAAGATTTAAATGTGAAAGAGCTACTTAGTAGCTCTTTTGTTTTTGTAATAACATAGCATTCAAAATGCTCGTTCCTGTACTTGCTAACTCCTTAATAATTATCAAATTGGCAAATCGATTTTCAGTTATTTGTGGATTTGGGTCTATAAAATAAATAGGAGTTTTTTGACTCACATAATGCACCAAACTTGCTGCAGGATACACTTGCATAGAAGTGCCAATAATTACTAAAATATCAGCTTTTTCAGTAAGTTCAATCGCTTTTTCAAGCATAGGTACTTCTTCTCCAAACCATACAATATGGGGGCGCAACTGACTTTTTTGTTTGCACAAATCTCCTAACATCAAGTCTTTTCTCCATTCTAAAATAGTAGTTGGATTTTTAGTACTGCGCACTTTTAAGAGTTCACCATGCAAATGCAACACATTTTTACTGCCTGCACGTTCGTGTAAGTCGTCGATATTTTGAGTGATGATTTGCACCTCAAAGTATTCTTCTAAAGCAACTAAATTATAATGTGCTTTGTTGGGCAAAACTGTTAACAACTGTCTTCTTCGTTGATTGTAAAAATCCAATACCAAAGCCGGATTTTTAGCAAAACCCTCAGGAGTTGCCACTTCTAATACATCATGACCTTCCCACAAACCATCAGCATCTCTAAAAGTTTTGATGCCACTTTCTGCTGAAATTCCTGCGCCTGTTAAAACGACTAATTTTTTCATAACTACAAAAATAGTATATTTAAAACCGTAAAGCGAATTCAATTTACAAGTACAAAATCAAATAGAAAATGAGTGATAAAGTTTTGGAATACATTGAAAAACATCCACAATGGAAAGAAATTCTCACTAAATTAAGAGAAATTATTACAGAATTCCCTTTGGAAGAAACCATCAAATGGGGTGCACCTGTGTTTGTTTTCAATCAAAAAAACTGTGTTGGATTGGCAGCATTTAAAAATTATTGTGGCTTGTGGTTTTTTCAGGGAGCTTTGTTGCATGACGAAAAAAAAGTTTTTATCAACGCGCAAGAAGGCAAAACCAAAGCAATGTTGCAGTGGCGATTTTTTTCAATTGATGATGTACAAACGGAACTAATCAAAGAATATATTGCCCAGACAATTGAAAATATAAAGTTGGGTAAAGAAATCAAACGAAAAACGGAGGATGTCAATGTAAATATTCCGATTGAACTTCAAAATGAGCTCTCTAAAAATAAGGATTTAACAATCGCTTTTCAGCAACTTACTAAGAGCTGTCAACGAGAGTATGCTACCTATATTTCTGAAGCGAAAAAATCTGAAACCAAACTAAAAAGAGTTGACAAGTGTATTGCTATGATTTTGGATAAAAAGGGATTGAATGACCAATATCAAAAAAACTAATTTATAATTATCTTTTCAATAGTTGCAGTAGAATCACATCTAGAAACGTATAAACTGATGTTTTTTAAATTGTCTTTACCCGTAATAAAGTATTCAGCACAAGGTTTTTGTCTTGGTTTTCCTTTGTTAAAATCTACATCTGCATTTCTTAGTATTTTAGAAATGATAGTAGTATCCAATTGTTTGTTTTGAAGAGTTTGCAATGCTTCATTGGAATAGAATCGTTCTTTAATTCGAATGGTTTTTAAGGTTCGTGCGTCCATTCCATAGTCAAATGAAGCATTTTTATTTTTCCATATAAAAGAAACTGCAATGGCTCCAATGGAAACACCTATCAAATAATAACCAATTCTTTTCAGTAACATCGTATAAATTTATGCTGCAAAAATACTTTTTTTAAGCTATAAATAGGGTTAAATAAGCAATAAATTAATATCTCTGTATGGTAAATCGAACCAATCAGCTACTGTTTTGTTGGTTAAAATTCCGTGATAAAAATACATGCCATTGCGCAAGCTTCTATCAAATCGTGCTGCATTTTCAAAACCACCTTCTTCTGCAATGTTTAACAGATATGGCGTAAAAATATTACTGATAGAAACAGAGGCAGTTCGTGCATATCTTGCAGGAATATTGGGTACACAATAATGAATCACTCCATGTTTTACAAAAGTTGGTGTGTTGTGTGTAGTAACGTTAGAAGTTTCAAAACAACCACCTCTATCAATACTTACATCTACAATGACAGCTCCTTCTTTCATGGTTTTAATCATGTCTTCAGTAGCACAAATGGGCGACCTGTTTTTACCTCTAATCGCACCAATAGCCACATCACAACGCATCAAAGCTTTGGCTACCGATTTTGGTTGCACAGTAGAAGTATAAATTGGTGCGTGCAAACAGTCTTGCAATTTGCGAAGTTTGCTGATAGAATTGTCAAAAACTTTTACTCTAGCTCCCAAACCAATAGCGGTTTTGGCAGCATATTCACCCACAGTTCCTGCGCCAAAAATCACCACGCTTGATGGTGGCACACCTCCAATATTTCCTAACAACAAACCATTTCCTTTGTTAATGCCGCTCATCAATTCGGCTGCAATTAATATAGATGCAGTACCAGCAATTTCACTGAGCGATTTTACAATAGGATAAGAATTATGCTCGTCTTTGATAAAATCAAAAGCCACTGCAGTAATTCTTTTTTTAGCCAATTGTTCAAAATAGGCTTTGGATTGAGTTTTTAATTGCAATGACGAAATTAAGATGGTTTGCGGATTGATATATCCGATTTCTTTTTCTGTTGGCGGGGCAACTTTCAATACAATATTGCATTTAAAAGCTTCTTCTACGTTGTCAGATATTTTTGCACCTGCCTCTGAGTATTCTTTGTCTGAGTAACTAGAATGCAAACCTGCACCAGTTTCAACTACAATTCGGTGACCATGTGCACACAAGGCAGATACAGCATCTGGCGTTAAACAAACTCTTTTTTCACCCAAATAGGTTTCTTTAGGCAAGCCTATAAAAAGCTCTCCTTTGCGTTTTTGCACTTCTAACATTTCTTCTTGGGGTAGCAAATCTTCTTTGCTAAAAGGAGAAAAAGAACTCATAAATGTCTATTATTTGATTAGAATGTTTCGTTTGCCATTTGCTGCCATAGAAAGTTGAATTTCTACCGCGTTTAAAGGTAGTAAATTTTTGATGTTTTGAGGCCACTCAATCAAACACCAATCATTGTTATAAAAATAATCATCAATTCCGATGTCTAAAGCTTCGGTTTCATCGATAATTCTATAAAAATCGAAGTGATACACTCGCTCATTGTTAGTGGTTTGATATTCATTAACCAATGAAAAAGTAGGAGAGGAGATGTTATCTACAACACCCAATTGCAAGCAAATTTCTTTAATAAGCGTAGTTTTTCCCACACCCATTTCTCCATAAAACAACAGTGTTTTTTTAGGAACAGTTGCAATTATTTTCGTTGCAATGGCCGTTAAATCTGATAAATCATAGTCTCTATTCATGAGGTTAAAAATAACAAAGATAATGTAGCTAGCGTTAAAAAATGTTTGAAAATTGCTTTCTAAACCAAGCTGCAGTTGAAACGACGATTTTCAAAGTCAATTCGAGTGTTTTTGTATAGTAACGAACTAAATAATATATCTAGAACAATCAAACCCTTTTTTTGTTTTATAAAGTAAAAGGATTGCCTAATTTTGCCACTTTCTAAAATGAAATTAAAAAGAACATATATAGCTTTTTATATAATTCTTATTTCATTATAAATATTCAACCAAAATAATGATTTCAAAACCTATCCAACTTAAAAAATACATCAACCTCTTTGACTTCAAACAAAAAGTAGATTATAAGACCGAAGTTTTATCAGGACTAACAGTAGCGATTGCATTGATTCCAGAGGCTGTTGCTTTTGCGCTCATAGCTGGCTTATCTCCGTTAACAGGTTTGTATGCCGCATTTGTAATGGGTTTGATAACCTCAATTTTAGGTGGAAGACCAGGCATGATTTCGGGAGCAACAGGAGCAGTAGCTGTGGTAATTGTTGCTTTGGCAATTTCGCACGGACCTGAATATATTTTTGCAACCGTTGTTTTAGCCGGAATTTTACAGGTTACAGCAGGTGTTTTACGTTTGGGAAAATTGATGCGTTTAGTGCCCCATCCAGTGATTTTCGGATTTGTCAATGGTTTGGCAATCATCATTTTTATGTCGCAATTGGCTCAATTTAAAGACAATAATGGCGATTGGTTGACAGGGAGTTCTTTGGCAATTTTTTTAGGATTGGTGGTATTAACCATGTTGATTATTTGGGGTTTGCCAAAACTAACCAAAGTGATTCCTTCGTCGTTAATGGCAATTTTAACCATTTCAGGAATTGTAATTGGGTTTGGGATTGATACCAAAACTGTGGGTGATATTGCGTCTATTCAAGGTGGTTTTCCGCCATTTCACATTCCTAATGTACCTGTTAACTTAGAAACGTTGGTTGTAATTTTCCCGTATGCGGCAATTGTGGCTGGTGTTGGATTGATTGAAAGTTTGTTAACTTTAAATATCGTTGACGAGATTACAGAAACGCGTGGTCGTGGTAATAAAGAGGCAGTTGCTCAAGGTGCAGCCAATATTTTATCGGGTTTTTTCTCAGGAATGGGAGGTTGTGCCATGATTGGTCAAAGTTTAATCAACGTTTCAAACGGGGCAAGAGCAAGGTTATCAGGAATTGTTGCAGCTGTGGCATTGTTAGCTTTTGTAATGTTTGGGGCAGGTTTAATTGAGCAATTGCCCATGGCAGCTTTAACTGGTTTGATGATTATGGTGGCAATTGGAACCTTTGAATGGGCGAGTTTAAAAACCTTTAACAGAATGCCAAAATCCGACATTTTTGTTATGGTAGTAGTTACATTAGTAACGGTATTCTTGCACAATTTGGCATTGGCAGTTATAATTGGGGTAATTATAGCGGCTTTGGTATTTGCTTGGGACAATGCGCAACGCATTCGTGCTCGAAAATATACTGACGAAAAAGGCATTAAACACTACGAGATTTACGGTCCTTTATTTTTTGGTTCGGTAACTGTTTTCAACGAAAAGTTTGATGTTTTGAACGATCCTGAACAAATCATCATTGATTTTAAAGAAAGTAGGGTTGTAGACATGTCTGCCATAGAGGCATTGAACAAAATAACAGAGCGATATGAAAAAGTAGGTAAAAAAGTACACTTACGTCATTTGAGTGCAGATTGTCAAAAATTATTGAAAAATGCCGACAAAATTATTGAGGTTAATGTACTTGAAGATCCTAGTTATAAGGTAATGTCTGATTTATAAAAAGTACATCATTTTCGTAAATTTCAAGACATAAATCCATACTTATCTCTTTAAAAACTGCTTTTTTATTTTGATGCATTATTGATTTTTCTCAAAATTAGCATATAAAAAATCATTCGTTTGTAAGGTTTTTTATAGCACATGACAATCAAATAACTTACCCAGTGATTTTTTTGTATTTCATATATAAAAAATGATTATTTTTCACACCATCAAAAAAAAGTTGTGGCGATTTTGCCCTTTATGTATACATGTCCGCTTTAATGCGCATGTTTATAAAAACAGGCAGTATGAAATGTCCATTAACAAAAGTTGCAAACCCACCAAAAATGATAATCAGGACATTACATCTGACCATTGAAAAACAATAAATATTAACAGATGAAAAACATGCTAATTCTTGTGTTATTATTTACTTGTTCATGGTTATCAGGACAAGAAAATACTGCTTTATTACTTCAAAAAACCAATGCTTCAGAACTCCAATTCGATACAACTAACGAAGATGCGGTTTTCATCGCTAAAAACAAGTTAACAAACAAATGGGGAATGTATCAAGGATATGCAAATCATGATATCAAAGAACTCATCCCACCAGCTTATGATTCCATTGATTTTTTTGGATACAATGCTAAACTAACAGGTGTTTGGCTTGATGGTAAAGTAGGTTTGTACACTTCACCTTGGACTTACGGTTCAAAAAAAGCCAAACAAACGGTTGAATGTCTTTATGATGGATACAAGATATTCCAGGTTGAAAAAACAGTCAATGACGGATTGAGCACTTACCAAAGCTATGTAGATTATGTAGCTGTAAAAAAAGAGGGACTTTGGGCTTGGATTGATTGGATGACAGGAGAACTAAAAACCGATTTTTTATACAATCTAGATAAAGAGCAAATGCCTTATCCGGAGTTTGAACAGGAGAATTAATCAAATTAAATTAAGAATAAATGAAAACAATTTTAACAACAATTTTTTTAGCAGCTACACTAATTGGTACAGCATCAAAAAAGGACATTGATGTTGCAAATCAACCTCTATCTAAGGCTTTTGAAAACACAACCAAAAATATCAAAGCTCTTACGAACCAATATGACAATCAACAATGCAGAACAAAAGAATACTTTGGTACTAAAAAAATAGGCGATAATGAGTCTTTAGAATTTGTCATGATATTTTGTACAAAAGGATTTATCAATAGCAAATCTACTTCAGATGAAAAATTTGTGAGACTTAAAATACAGCATAAGCAAACCAAAAACGGAGTTACGAAAATCTCTCAACACGAATCTGTGCATACTGTAAAATCAACCATTGAACATCCCAATATGGTATCTGCTAAACTCATAGAATTATCACTATCAAAGATTGAAAAAAACGAGTTCAGTTTATCAAAAATATTTGATATGAATAAATTGAAGTTGATTTATCCTACAGGGTATGAAGATAATTTTGTAAGGATGTTAAATCTTAATGGGTGGGGATTTGTAGATCTTAAAGATAAAAATAAAAATGAAGATGAAGATGAAGGCTGGTAGCATCTAATTGCTTGTGTAAGCAAATTTTGGTATCATACAAATGCCCTATACAGATTGTTATCTGTAACATTAAATGAATCATAAAAGAAGCATATTTAAAAACCTTATTGATTACAATGGGGTTAACAAAAAATAAAATTTAACTTTATGAAAAGAATAATCTTTTTTCTAGGCTTATTTCTTATTTCAAGTTTTACAACAAAACTTTACAGTCAATCTGATGAAGTTAAAAACCGCTATTACAGAATTACCAGTGCAGCAAAGGAGTTTGAAGTTGATTTAAATGCTTTTCCGCCTTCACCCTCTAAAACAACAGCTAGAGCAATTAGCGATTCAGCCTCTTCATTATACGTTGCTGTAAATAATTTATTATCAACCTTAGAGTATGAATCAAATACTAGTGTTAATTCTGCAGAATTAAGAAAAGCGTATCAAGACTTTCGATCAAAAATACAATTGATTGATTTGGATAGATTGGTTGATTTGGCAGATTTACTAGTGGATGCAAACTGTTTTACGAATGTTAAATTATGCAATTTTGTTTTTAGACATAAAGACGTGATTCGCGAATACAACAAAACCTATATCAACGGAATCAATAATGCACAACAAGCGTATAGTTTGGTAAAAAGAGAGTTTGAAAATGATAAGTTGGATAGAATGAGTAAGCAAATTAATACGAACCAAAAACAAACTGTGCAAAAGAAAGTAAATGATGATTTTAATGATTTTGATGAATTTGAGGATATAGATAACACTTCAAAAAAGAATTCATCAAATAATCTTACAAATGGTAAATCAATTACGATGCGCTATTCAAACGGCACAAAATATATAGGTGAATTTAAAAATAATCAAAGGTCAGGTATAGGAAAACTTTTTGATACTGATGGGAAAATAATTTATGAGGGAGAGTGGCTGAATGACACACAACACGGAAAAGGAAAAAGATATTTTAAGAGCGGTGATGTATACGAAGGTGAGTTTAAAAATGGAAAATATCACGGACGAGGTGTTTACCAGAAATATAACGGCTTTAAATATGAAGGTCAATTTCAAAATGATCAATTCAATGGGTATGGATCTATTTTTTATACAAACAAGACTAAATATGAAGGCGGTTTTAAAAACAATAAAGCCCATGAGTCAGGTACCTATACCAATAAATATGGTATTTTATTTAATGGAAATTGGAGAAATGGAGAGTTATACGGCAAAAAATTTGAGTATTTGGATCAGATTAAAAAAAGTAACTCAAGATTTTCTAGCTTACTTAATTTTAGAAGAAAATTTAACTATGCAGATAAACGTTTCGATTTTCAGTCAATTGACTTTAATAAAGAAGCTCCTACATTTGAAGAATTGGATTATGCAAATCTTACATTTAATGCAGAAGGATACATTGATATTCCATTTGTTTTAACTAAAGATTTGTCTCCAAATTCTACTTTTTTTCTTATGATTATTAATTCAAGTACTTGGTCTGTTTTAGATTCCAATAAGAAATCCATTGTTAAAAGCTATATAAATTTAAAAGACGAAAACGATAATATCATTGCAATAACGCAGTCAAATGATAATTTGTCAATACCTATCACCAAAAAAGGAACCTATTATATCAGGCTATTTAATAAATCTGGTAATATGTCCGAACATTTGTCATTATTTTTTGTAGGCGAAGCTTTGAATGTAAAATAATTATTATCCCTTGAAAAAAAGTATTTCAATAGTATAATTTACAGGATATTACACAGAATTAAGGCAATAGAAAAAGACACAGATGAGTATGAAAATGAACTAAACAAATACAATCAAAAGTTAGAAACACTAATTGTAGTACTTATTGCTAAACAATGACAGAAAAAAGAGAAATTAAGCAAAATAAAAAGAGAAGTAAAGTAACGCTATCTAAATTAACATTTCATAAACTTAACTGGTTAGAGTATATAACTATAGGGCTTAGTTTGTGGTTTTTGTTTTATCCAAAACCTTATACAATTCTTTTTACGGTACTTTTGTGTATTCCAGTAGTTGGACTTTTACTTAATGGATTAACTGGCAGACCAAGTATCGCAAGTCTTGTTGAAATTTCTAAAGACAATAATGGTGATGACAAGTATGATGTTGCAGATTTTATAGACTTTGCTGCATGGGTAATTTTAATAAGAGTTTTAATTGATTTTGAGTTTGAAAGTTTTTATAGTTTGATATTGCCAGGGACTATTACATTTATAATTATGTTAGTTATTCTATTTTCAACACATAAGCTTATAGATAATACAACTAAGAGCAAAACATGGATTTACCTATCACTTATTTTCAATGTTTTTCTATTCAGTTACGCTGGTACATATGGGGTAAATTGTGTGTTCGACAATTCTGAACCAATAGTTTACGAGACGGAGGTAATTGACAAAAGAATTAGTAAAGGGAGAAGAGGTAGGAAAACATATTATGTAAAAGTTAATCCTTGGGGACACCATTATGATAAGGAAGAAATATCAGTAGCAAATAGTCAATATGAAGAAATTCAAATTGGGCAAACCATAAAAATTGACCTAAAAGTAGGGCTATTTCACATACCTTGGTACTATATACAATGACCATGAAGAAAAAATACCAATAAAAAGTACCATTCAAATGCTTCAATCAACACAAAAACTCATTGCTTATTTCCAATTAGATGCCTCATTAAGAAATACAACCCTTATTACTTCTTTGGTAAATGCCGTTGTAAAATGTGGTGATAAACAAGATGCTAAGGCGCTGTTACAACTGTACTTACCCAATGCTTCTGAGTTTCATTATTCGTATCTTTTGCCTGTTTTTAAAGCCTTTGGTGATGCTTCAATGGCAGCTGAATTGTTCGATATTGTCATTAAAGACCAGCAATTAATACCCAATGCAGACCCCGAAATTTTAGAAGTTTTAGGTCATTTACAGTTTGCACCCATAAAACCAATCTTAGCTGAGTATCTTTTTAATTCAGATACTAAAACGGATTATTATATCAGCAAATATGCTGCTTTAGGATTGCTTCATTTCAATTGTGATGAATATCAAGAAACCATCTTAAAAGCCATTGAAAAATGTTATGGAGAAAACTTATTTCCTGAGTTTATTCCTGCCTTGGTTTGCAAACTAAAAGATACAAAGAACACACTCCAAAAACTCTATGATTTGGGTGATGAGGTCGCTTCAACAGATTGTAATGCAGGTATTTTACTCGGTTTTTCGTTGTGTGGAGAAGAAGGTAAATATTATTTTAAAAAAGCCCTTTTCAATCAACATTGGGAAACCTTTTCAACAAGTACAGGAACAATTCATTATGCCTATGAAGGGTTGAAAAACCTAGGCATTTTATTACAGGAACTATATCAAGAAATCAAATCCATTTCAGATACAGCCTCACTATCATACGCTATGGATGTTTTTTTGGCATTGTTGAACAAAAAAATAGAGGATATCGAACACAATGCTACAGAAAGTTATGCCAGTTTGTATGTTGCGTTATTTCAATGGAAAAGCGCATCTGAAAGCGATAATTTCATTGATTTAGCCACTAGCGTTGATAAAGAAACCGAAGCCTATGAAATTGAAAAATTACTTGCATTAAAAATGAATGAAGAGGTCGTACTAAAGAATTTTATATAATTCATTTCGTTAGGTATTGAGTACAGCTTTATTGACTATGGCGATTGGATTTTGGAGATAATTAATAGCTATAAGTAATATTCAATAGAATGCAAATCAAACCAAGTGTATGTTTAGGGTTTTATAAAAAAGCAAAACAACAACAAACACAAAGAACCCCTATGTGTACGCTATGTGGCTGAAATAAAAGTTAGTTACATAAATAAATCAATTGGTAACCACATAGCTATGATTTACTAAATTAAAGCGAAGCGACTACAATCACAAAAAACCCCTATGTGACCTTCTATGTGGCAAAAACAAAAGTAATGTCTTACACACCTGCAATCCCACACGTACCCAACTGCAATCGCGTCAGTGCGCAGTTGCAGACGGGCACGTGCACTACTACCTAATAATAGTACTATTTCTATTAATAAATAGTAGAAGTATTTTAGATAAATAGTACTAATTATCTACAGCAAATATACTATATTTGGGTACTCCACTACGTGCGCAGTAGCAGTTGGGTACGTACGCAATTGCAACTACACACTTTCGGAGCTGCAACAATACATTTACAATAATTTAATTTAGCAATTATGGCACTACAATACCGCATTACAAAACGAGCAAACAACATCAAAGAGAATAGTGAAATTTACATCATGCAAGCCATCCATACAGGAGTCATTGATACGGATGAACTGAGCGAAATTATCAGCAGTGAATCGAGTTTGTCGGAAGCTGATATCAAAGCAGTGTTGATTTCTTTGGGTAAAAAAATGCAGTTTTATTTGCAACAAGGTAAAATCATTGACCTCGATCATATTGGAAAATTTAAAATGGGATTTCAATGCAAAGCTACTAACGACCCCAAAAACCTAAAATCACCCCAAAGCATCCAAAAGTTTCATATCAATTACCAACCTACAGCCAAAATGAAAAAGTTTTTAAAACAAGGTGTGCCTGTGTTGAAAGAAGCATAGGGTGTTTTTCCTGTATTTGCTATAGCTGTGGCGATTGTATTGATTTTATTTGTATTTTGTGGTGCGAAAAAATGTGCTATAGTTTGTGAAATGTTACATAAAGTTGCGCATATTAACTAGTTAGCTGTAATTTCGGACAATGTTCAAATATTTGAAATGAGGCTTTCCGTAAATAAAGATGTTAGCAAATTATTAAATTAGTAACCTAAAAGAATAAAATAAAAATATGGCAAGATGTACAGCACCTTCAAGAGGACATAGAACAGCAAGTGGCGCAGCAAATTGTCCTGCGTGTAGTAGTAGATATGGCGGATATGGTTCTAGATATTCATACCCTTCTTATGATAACTATTATTCCTCAACCAGTAGAACATCTTCATCTGGAAATTATAATATTTCAAAAGGTCGAACTCGAAAAGCTTCTTGGTCAAAATCTAGTTCAACAATTTATTATACGTCAGCAGAGATAAATGCACTTACACCTGTTAGAAAAGTTGTAGAAAAAAGAGCTGAAAAACCTGATATTAGAGATATTTTTCTTTGTCACGCTTGGGATGACAGAAAAGAATCTGCATTAGAATTATACAACTTACTTGAATCAAATGGTGTAAATGTATGGTTCAGTGAAAAAGATATACCATTAGGAACTTCATTTCTTCGGGAAATCGATAAAGGTTTAGCAAAATCTAAAATTGGAATTGTTTTAGTAACACCGAACTTTTTGAAAAGAGTACAGAATGAAGGTGTTGCCGAAAAAGAATTATCTGCTTTACTTGCTACAGACCAGCTAGTACCTATTGTGCATAATACAACATATGATGAATTAAGAGATGTGAGTCCATTATTAGGGTCAAGGAATGGATTAGATACACAAGAAGATACAATGGAAAATATTGCAAAGAAATTGACTGAATTAATTACTGTAAAAGAAGAAAACTACAGCTAACAATGGCTATAAGTAATTGCTTGTTCTCGCCTACTCCTGAAAATCCTCGCGGATTTTCAGTTTGGTGCGTACTTGCAAAATTAAGTGCTAACCCACGCAACTACTCATAGCCGAGACCGTTACAAGCCATAGTAAGACGACAACAACATAAAGACGTCATATGAATATAATTCAACAAATAATTGACTTTTTTAATCATCCAGTTTTCATCATTGTAGGTGGACTAACTGTGGTTTTTGCAGCGATAGGAATAATTTATAGAGTTGTTTGTATAACCCTCGGAGTAACGCCCTTAGTATTTAGGATTGGAAAAGCAATTTGGCGTAGAAAAGTTGCAATTATTGGAACTTCCGAAGTATTTTCAACTCTCAAAGACTGCATCACTGACACGGATATATTTAATAAGAAAAACGTCATTCATATTCCTATTGACAATATTGACAAAGCAAAAGAACATACAATTTTACTCGTTGACTGGGAAACAAGCGGTATTCTAATAGACCAAATATTTGTAGCAAGAAAAAATCATAATACAGCCGTTATCATTTTTGCAAAGGCTGGTTCCATTCCTAACGACAAGATGGCTGAAATTGCAAACAAAAGCAATACAGTTGTAGTGAACTTCAAAGGTCGACTGCTAAATGACATCTTAAACTCTTTAATAACAACTAGCTTCGATGGACAGTAATATGTATTTAGAAACAATTCTCAACAAATACGCTCCAAGAAGTTTGGATAGCTATACGCTCAACATCTTACTTCTAAAATCAGACCTGCAAAAGTGGGCTTCATCTTGTTACATTTCAATATTGAACTCTGGGTCAAGAGCAAAAGGGACAGCTATTTCCATTGCATCTGATGTTGATTACCTTATTTCATTAACAAGTGACTGCAACGCCAATAACGGTGGTCTTAAAAGCATTTATGATAGTTTGTATAACCACTTAAGAACAAAGTATAATCCAGTCAGAAAACAAAACGTTTCCTTTAGAATTAAGATTGGCAACTTGGAAGTTGACATCACTCCTGCAAGAAAACAATCTGGAAATACAAATGACCACTGGCTTTATGTTTCAAAGCAAGACACTTGGAAACAGACGAACATTCAAAAGCATATTAATGATATATCAGGGAGTGGTAGGTTAAATGAAATTAAACTTCTGAAAATTTGGAGAGAGTTAAATGGACTTGACTTTCCATCAATCTATCTCGAATATTTATCAATTAGTTCCTTATCTGGAAAATCTAAAGACGCCTCAAAACTTAGCGACAACTTCATTTTTCTTTTAAGAGAACTAGCAAAAGACACAAACAACCCTCTGAACAGTAGAATTGTTGACCCTGCAAACTCAAATAATATTTTGTCTGATTTACTGACTGCGACTGAAAAAAAGGCTATCATTTCAAAGGCCAAAACTTCGTGTGGAAAACAATATTGGAAAGACATAGTATGGTGACGAAATCAAGAACTACGGCTGGTAACAGCCGTTTTGCAAAAGCGGGGGTTTTGTGCTTCTATGACAGTGAAGTGCTAAATCCAAGTTTTGTGCATATAATGAAGTTTAGTGCTGTAAATCCCCGCCTTCACAAAGCTGCAAAACGTTAGGCAAAATATGAAAAAACCAAATCCAAAATACAACCCAATTGACTTACTTGTTGAAAGGTTAGCGGATAATTTTGCCAAAGTAAAAGACTTTGATAAACTTCAAGATTCTGAAGAAGGGAAAAAACTATTTGACTTGATAATCAAATCAACGTCGGAGATGGAAAATTTTCAAACCTTATTCCTGAATTATTATATTCCTTCTGCAAATAGGTCAATTGCCGACAGTTGGACTCAAATTTCAAAATCTAAATACAAACATTTATTTAATATTTCAAAAGACGAACTAAAGGAGAATCTTTACGAAACTGTAAGACTTGGTTACGTTGGACTTTTCCATAAATATGAATCTTATTTAAAAGCATTGATTGACGCTACAAACTTTTTACTGAAAGAACTTAATGAAGAAAATAATCTTTTAACTATTGAGGAATATTGTAAAAAGAAATACAAAATAAATATTTTCAAATCACACGACAAATTTGCAATAACAAGTAGAATAAACTACATTTCAAATTGTGTTAAACATTGGGATGGATTTCCTGTAAAAGAACCCTTTCATTCGGATTTTTTATATGTAAATAGGAATGAAAAAATCAGAATAGAAAAAGACATTTTTAAAATTGACATAGATAGATTAAAATCTCATTGTGAATTGTTAATGTCACAGATAATAACAATTGGATTTAAACAATATTTTGAGCTTGACTATGAAATCATCAAAAAAGGTTTGAAACCTGAATTGAAGGACAGTGCTAAAACAAAACAAAAATTGGAAGAAGTAATTAAGAACTTTGATTTTGTTTTATCGGACTTTGAAAAATAAATATTTTGCCTAAACCGTGTATAAAAAATTGCTATTTATAACTTCACCAAAGGTTGTTGCGATTTTGCCAACTTCAGAATTTCCGTTGGAAATTCCTCTTTGTCAAAATCGCAACTTTTCATACACAAACAAGTTAAAAACTCAAACCAACCCAAAAAACTAAATACCCAAACAATGTTTCAAGAACCAAAAAAATAAAAAGAAAATGATCATTTCTTTTTTGAATCTAAACAAGAGTTAGAGAAAGTTTGCAATGCTCCAAAAGATAAAGACGGTGTTTTTAAAGTATTAGAATTCGAAATGGAAAAATAAATTTAGTATACATTGGGTATTCAAGTTCGGGTGGTCTTTACAACGAAATTGTAAACGGATTGCATCATGATAAAAACCCAAGAAATATAGGTTGGACATACCAAATGATCAAAGACAAAACAGATGCTCTTGATATTTATTGTTATGTTATAGAGGGTAAAGACAAGCAAAAATCAGCACAAGTTGATATGTTAAAAGACTTTCATGAATTTACCAGAAAGCTCCCAAACTGGAACAAATAGACACAATCCCCAAACATAATTTTTGTCAACATTTCAAATACTGCTATATTTGAGAAAAAAATGCAATGAGTTTATTTCAAAATGCTGTTTTAAAGAAATATCTAAAAGGCTTAGAGGCTGAGTTGGTAAACAAAGCCTATGAACGGTTTACACAACATTTTCACAATCCTGCTATTCAAGAAAATATCCGAAATTCTAAAGAGGAGCAATATCAAGGCGAATTTTTAATTGACCTTTTTGTAAATGTATTGGGTTATACTAAAAATCCAACCCCAAACTTTAACCTTACTACCGAACTAAAAAACATCAAAGGCTCCAAAAAAACAGATGGGGCAATCTTGTCAAAAGACCCTGATGCTCTGGAAAAAGCACTAGCGGTTATTGAACTAAAAGGTGCAAACACTACTGATTTAAGCAAAGTAGAAACCCAAGCTTTTGGCTATAAAAATAACCAACCTGGCTGTAATTATGTGATTACATCCAACTTTGAAAAACTGCGGTTTTATATTGACAATGCTGTTGATTTTGAGGAATTCAACCTTTTTCAACTCACCAAAGAACGTTTTGACTTGTTATGGCTTTGCCTTTCTGCGGATTATCTGTTAAAAGATATTCCGAAAAAGATGAAAGATGAATCGTTAACGCAAGAAGAAAACATCACAAAAAAACTGTATAAAGATTACGCTCTTTTTAGAAATGAAATTTTTGATGCCATCCAAAAAGAAAATCCTGCGTATGACAAACTAACGCTTTTCAAAAAAACGCAAAAATTACTCGACCGTTTTCTGTTTATCTTTTTTGCAGAAGATCGATTGCTATTACCACCAAACTCCATTCGTGCCATTCTAAATCAATGGACGGATTTGAAAGAAACCTATGATGCTTATTTCCCTTTGTACGACCGATTTAAAAAATATTTCGGGTATATGAACACAGGGCACAAAGGGCAACAGCACGAAATATTTGCTTATAATGGTGGGTTGTTTGCTCCAGATGAGGTATTAGATAACATCAAAATAAATGATGATTTACTCTACAAACACACCACCAATTTGAGTAATTACGATTTTGAGAGCGAAGTAAGTGTCAATATCCTAGGGCATATTTTTGAACATTCGTTGAATGATATTGACGAAATTCAGGCAGAAATCAATAACAATGGGAGTGAGACTAAAACCCAAAGCAAACGAAAAAAAGACGGGGTTTTTTATACTCCTAAATACATTACCAAGTATATTGTTGATAATACCGTTGGCAAACTGTGTGAAGAAAAGAAAACGGAATTAGACATACAAGAAGCCGAATATGAAAAAGAACGCAAAGGACGTAAAACAGCTACTTTAAAAGCCTTATCTCAAAAACTAGAGGATTACAGAAAATGGTTGTTGCAAATTACCATTTGCGACCCAGCTTGTGGTAGTGGTGCTTTTTTAAACCAAGCCTTAGAGTTTTTGATTGCTGAACATCGTTATATTGATGAATTACAAGCCAAATTGTTTGGTGATGCTATGGTTTTGAGCGAAGTAGAAAACTCAATTTTAGAAAACAATTTGTTTGGGGTAGATATCAATGAAGAAAGTGTGGATATTGCAAAACTATCTCTATGGTTGCGAACGGCACAAAAAGGCAGAAAACTTACCTCACTAAACAACAATATAAAATGTGGTAACAGTTTGATTGATGACCCTACAGTTGCAGGCGACAAAGCGTTTCATTGGCAAACCGAATTTCCAGAGATTTTTAAAGAAAAAAACAAAAAAGCTTTTCATATTACTACTGCGTTGCACGATAGTAGAACGTCACAGAGAATGATTGACTATAAAGTGCGCGAACACAGAGATTTGGGTACCAACCCATTGCCCAATTACACAAAGCTATTGCCGGAAGAAGAACTCATCATTACCCAAGAAATCATTGCCATTGCTCAAGAAAAAGCACTAAATATTATGGCATACAATGTCTGTGGTGATCATATCCATTTGTTGCTAGTTTGTGAAGAAGAAGAATTGCCAAGTATTCTGCAAATCATCAAAAGCAAAACAGCCAGAAAAGTAAACATAGCCAAAGGCATTACTACTGCTGCTGCTACAACAAGGGAGCATGCTCCCTTGCCCATGCATACTCCCTTGCCACATGATACTACTATGCAGCGTGGTGAGAAACAAAACAGTTTGTGGACACAAAAATATGGTTGCAATCCTATAAAAGATGAAGCCCATTTACACAACACTGTACACTATATACAAACCAACAGAGCAAAGCATGAGTTGCCCAACAACAAGCAATTAGCGTCTTTATTGGCACATCCTGTTTTGAATCAGTCTTATGACAATGCTTTTACCCCTGAATACAAAGGTGGCTTTGATGTGGTGATTGGGAATCCGCCTTATGTGAGCTCAAAAGGAGAGAGTTTTTCTGATTTAGAAAAACATTATTTTATTGAGAAATACCAATGTGCTATATATCAGATAGATTTATATCTACTTTTTAATGAAAAAAGTCTTTTAATTACAAATCAAAAAGGAATTATTTCATTGATTGAACCTAATGCATGGATGAATAACTTGTTTTTGAAACCTATCCGTAAATTTTTATTAGACAAAACAACAATTTATGAGATTGTAAATACACCTATTGGAGTTTTTAAAGACGCTACTGTTGACACAGTTATTTTAACTTTTGCAAGGAAAACTAAAACTGTTTTTCCAATAAAAATTTTAGAGGCAAAATCACAAGATATTATTTACTTACACTCAAAAGATGCTATTAGTTTTGCTAACAATGAAAATTTTGATTTTGATATATTAGTTTCACAAGAAGCAAAAAAAATTGTTTCAAAATTAGAGATTGAAAAAGTATCTTTAATGGATATATCAGTTGCTTCTAGTGGTATAAAAGAATATGAAAAAGGAAAAGGAAATCCACCTCAAACAGCTGAAGATGTAATAAATAAACCTTTTAATTCAACAGTAAAATTAGATGATTCTTATCAAAAGCACATTTCGGGTTCTGATGTAAATCGTTTTGTTTTAAATTGGCAAGGAAATTATTTAAAGTTTGGCGAATGGATTGCTGCTCCTCGAAACTCAATATTTTTTGAAGGTGAAAGATTAATAATTCGTGAAATCCCTGGCAAAATGGGTTTAATAGTTTCATATACTTCTGAGAAGTATACTATAAAAAATACAGCTCATATATTTAAAATTACTAAATCAGAATACTCTATCTTCGGTTTGTTAGCAATATTAAATTCAAAATTAATGGGGTTTTATTTTAAGAATAAATTTTCAGAAGATGATAATGTTTTTCCAAAGGCAAAATTAGGTCAATGTAAAAAATTACCAATTTCGAACAATATTAGAAACAATATGAATTTTAATAATTCAGTTAAAAAAATAATTAACTCACTCGATGAATTTAATATTTTGACTAAAAATTTTTCAGAATTGCTTTGTTCAAAATGCAACATCTCAAAGCCTTCTACCAAACTCCAAAACTGGCATCAGTTAACCTTTGGCGAGTTTTTAAAAGAACTTACCAAACAAAAAATAGTATTGAGTTTAAACGAGCAAGCAGCATGGATGCAATATTTCAATGAGCAAAAACAAAAAGCCCTTGCCTTAAAAACTGAAATAGACAAAACCGACAATGAAATTGATGCGATGGTATATGAATTGTATGGCCTAACAGCAGAAGAAATTGCCATAGTAGAAGCAGCCACCCAGTAGCAACTGCTACAACAAGGGAGCATGCTCCCTTGGCTTTACATAAAAAAAACATAATTCTCCCTTGGCTAAACATAGCAACAAGGGAGTATGCTCTCTTGCCATTGTATAAAAACAAATGTTTACATTAAAACACCCATAAAACCAACAGTTTTTTATAAAACAACTTAGTTATTTACAGTACTATGACTTTTTCACTGGTTCAGGGGTTTTTTTGTAGCCTTTAAAAAAAAGGGTTGAAAATAGCCATTATTTATAGGAAATAGCAGGTATACCTCAGTAAATTGGCCTATTTATTTTGGTAAAAGATTATTGACTAACATAAAAATAACCAAAATTCGTTAAAAACTTAAAGAAATCTGTTGATAACTTTGTAAATCACTAGTGTTTATAATACCTTATCTTTGAAAATGAAAAAGAGTCGAAGACGATGTTGTATCTAAGACCCCTTTTGAATTGGTAAACTAATTAAAGTTTTAACCTTGTGTATGGTAGCCCAAAGTTACACTTTTTTTTAGTTTACCAATAACAAAATTGTTAATTTTTAAAGCAGGCCAACATCCTGCATTGGTAAACAAAATGAACACATAAACAACTATTTATCTCTCATTGGTAATCAGATTGCTGATGGTCTGCTCATGTTTGTACCTTGGGCGTTGCAACGCGTGTTGTAGAGAATTTGGTGTAGGTACCTTTGAGGTTTCTTTTACAACGACCTCTTGTAATGTTGTAATAAACAAATACACATATAAACAAAATGGGTATTCTTTATAAGGCTCTAAAAAGAGCAAACCCTCAGGACAGAACACAACCTGAGAAATATTACGCAGCTATCGCAAATAATGGTAGCTCAGATTTTGAAACTTTGGCAGAGATGATCTCAGAACAGTCTGCCTTATCACCAACCGATTGTTTGGCGGTGCTGAGCATTTTAGAAGTCAATATCATTCGTGAATTGCGTCAAGGACGTATAGTGCGCTTGGGTAAATTAGGTAGTTTTCAACTATCACTCAATTCAGGAGGTGTTGCTACAGAAAGCGCACTAACGGCGGATGCTATTAAAAAGGCAAAGATTCTTTTTAGACCTTCGAGTAAGTTTCGCGAAATGCTGAAAAGCCTTTCGTTTAATAAGCAGGGATAGTTTTATGAATTAGCAAACCACAAGGTGGTAGCTAATAACTTTAAACCCCGATAACAGTTGGTTATCGGGGTTTTTTGTTTTTATTTGTAGTTTACAAATGACTATTTTTTAGGAATCTGTTTTTATAACCAATAAATAGTAAGAAAAAAAACACCATACACAACCACCTATGATTGATTTTACCAAAGAATACATCCTTGAAAATAACTTAGTTAGATTATCGCCTTTACAAATATCAGATTATGATCATTTTTTGCAATTTGCAAACAAGGAGCCTGAATTATGGACTTATTCATTACTACAGGCAAATTCTCCCGAAAAAATGAAAATCTATCTGGAAAAAGCAATAGAGGGCAGAAAAAACAAACATACGTATGCTTTTACAGTGTTTGACAAACGAACCAATCAATATGCAGGCAGTACCAGGTTTTATGATATTCAAACGGAAAATGCGGCGCTTCAATTGGGGTTTACTTGGTACGGAAAAGAGTTTCAAGGAACAGGAATCAATAAAAATTGCAAGTATTTGCTTTTGGCATTTGCCTTTGAAGTTTTACAAATAGAACGTGTGGAGTTTAGAGCCGATGCTAAAAACGAAAGAAGCATTCGTGCCATGAAAAGTATTGGATGTACAGAAGAAGGAATTCTAAGAAAAAACACTTACAGACCTGATGGTACAAGAAGAGATAGTATTGTGTTGAGTATCTTAAAAGACGAATGGTTTGGTAACGTAAAACATCAGTTAGCAAAACAGGTAAGTCATTAAAAGTTTGTATTAATAACATAACTATGGATTTTAAAAGTTATTTTAAAATCGAGAATCTCACAATCAACATGATATAAAAAAAATCACTACTTTAGGATGCTAAAATTACTATTTTTTTAAGTGTATACAGATCACTTTCAAAAACAAAAATACTTGATCATATGAACAATACACCTAAAGTAGTTTGGATCACAGGCGCTTCGTCTGGAATTGGCAAAGCCATGGCTTTTGAATGGGCAAGATTGGGTTATAAAGTAGCACTTTCTGCAAGACGCGAAAATTTGTTGCAAGCAATTGCACTCGAAATTACAAACAATGGAGCAGAAGCTTTGGTGGTTCCTACAGATATCTTAGTAGAAACTGCTATAGAAAGTGCTGTTCAAAAAATCATTGCAACTTGGGGGCGAATTGATATTGCAGTTGCCAACGCAGGTTTTGGAGTTTTTGGCAGCATTGATACCTTAACAGCTAAAGATTGGAGTAGGCAACTGCAAGGCAATGTCATTGGACTTGCGCTGACTGTAAAATATGCCTTGCCTTATTTGAAACTAACCCAAGGTCGCATTGGTTTGGTGGGCAGTGTTGGTGCATTTGTTCCCAATCCGTATGTGGGTGCTTATGGTGCCTCTAAAGCAGCAGTGCATTCTATTGGCTTAACATTGCAAGTAGAATTATTAAACACAGGTGTAAGTTGTACCACGATTCATCCTGGATTTGTAGTTTCGGAAATTGCACGTGTTGACAATCAAGGTGTTTGGCATCCTGATAAAGTAGACCCACGTCCTGCCAATTTGATGTGGCCAACTCACAAAGCGGCAAAAGTAATGGTCAATGCCATCATCAAACGAAAACGAAACTATGTATTTACAACCCATGGAAAAGTGATTCTTTGGTTGCAACGTTGGTTTCCTGGTATAGTTAGAAATATGTTGGCAAAAGGACCTAAACCTGGATAATAAAACAAGAGTGTGAGCAAACCTTTTTCTGATTCTATTCTAGAAAAAATAAGACAGCAACTTGCTGTTCCTCATATTATTACAACAAATGATGTATTTCATGATGTAATTAGTTGCATTGTAGAACAACAAATTCATTATAGAAGTAGCAAGCGAATTTTTGCCAAAGCCTTAGAACGTTCAGGTTTGGAACGAGTTTCTTTGGAGACCTTTGATTTGTTTGAAAAACACGGAATTTCACAGTTAAAATTATCCATGTCTAAGTTCGAAACCCTCATGGCTTTTTTAGACTTTTGGCGCAACAATACTCAAGACTTTTCATTACTTACTGATGAAGAGGTGAAAACTACACTTTCAGGGATCAAAGGCATTGGCACTTGGACTATTGACATGATATTGCTATACACTTTGCAACGTCCCAATGTATTTCCTGTTGACGATTTTCACGTAAAACAAGTCATGATTTCGCTATACCAATTGCATCCAACACAAAAACTCAAAGCCAATATGCTTGCAATTGCTGAGCAGTGGGGCCATCAAAAATCGTTGGCAACCTTGTATTTGTTGGATTGGAAAAAGCAACAAAAAATGAAATAGTTACACTTAATTTCTCTCTTTGCAGAGGGTTTTATATATTTTTATAGTAGTTTTTAGGCTATGCTGAATAATTACCTTGTTTTGTTATCAATTTTTCAGTTTTTAAAATGAAATTTTCGATTGACAAATGTCAAATTAACAAATGTATAGTACTAAAACAACTTCACAAATATGGTTTTAACTTGAAAAAAAGCATCTAACTGATTCCTAATTTTAATGAAATTTTTAGTACATTCGACGAGGAATTCTGTAGAAATAAAAAGTAGTTTTAACAAAATGAGTACTCATTAAAAGATTAAGAAACTCACATAAACAATATTGAAAATTATGAGAAAATTCCCATTCATCGGCCTGTTTTTGTTGCTAAGTACGTTCTTTTCTTGTGATGAAAAAAATGATGCTACTCAAGAGCAAGAAGCGCAATACATTCAACAATTATTTACAGAAATACAGGCAATGGCAAACAGTGTGCCCTGCGAAAATGAGTCGCAATGGAATTTTACAAGTTATGGAAGTAAGGCTTGTGGAGGTCCTGTGGGATATATTGCATTTTCAACAATTATAGATACAACACCATTTTTACAAAAAGTAGCAGCTCATAGAATTGCTCAAGAAAATTACAATATAAAATGGGGAATTGTAAGTGATTGTGCAGCGCCTGCTCAACCTATTGGTGTGGTTTGTGAAAACAATCTTCCTGTTTTTATGTATTGAAAAAAGTATTTTAAAAAAGAACTATTCATGGCACTCATCAATCCTCATATCAATTTCAATGGCAATGCTGAAGAGGCATTCAATTTTTACAAATCAGTCTTTGGAGGTCAATTTGCCAAAGTGATGCGCTTTAAAGATTTGGAAAGTCCTGATTTTCAAGTATCAGAAAAAGAAGCTCATAAAATCATGCACATTGCATTACCCATAGGAAGCAATGTTTTAATGGGAAATGATGTTCCTGAAATTTTAGGAAAAACCAATGAAAAGGAAAACAGGTCAAAAATTGCCATCAGTGCCGAAAGTAGAGAAGAAGCAGATAGATTGTTCAATGGACTTTCTAAAGGCGGACAGATTGAAATGCCTATTTCAGACAGTCCTTGGGGTTCGTATTTTGGAATGTTTAGAGACAAATATGGTATTGAATGGATGGTAGATTATGATGTAAATTATAAAGGAAAGGTATAGTTAAAATGATGTAAACTGTTATTAATGAGTAATTTTAAAAAAAAACTATGGATATTAAAGCCCTGCAAATAATTGCTGAGATCAATACAAACAGCCAACTACAACAACGTGTTGATCAGTTTGAAAATTTATTGAGTGAATTGCGTAAAAAAGCACTGACTGAATCATTGGTGGTAGCTATCAACAAAATGATTGATGAAATTAATGGAGTGACCACTGAAAAAGAACTTCAAAAAGTACTCAGAAAAATGCCATCTAGATTGATGCAACAAGTTGAAAAAGAAGCCAAAATTGTTCCGAAGTTTTATTATCGCAATCTTTGGATGGCATTAGGAATGTCGGCTTTCGGAATTCCAATGGGCGTAGTATTTGGCTTGATTCTTAAAAATATGGCGTTTTTAGGAATTGGCTTGCCAATAGGCATGTCAATTGGTATTGCAGTTGGCACAGCCATGGATAAAAAAGCGTTGGATGAAGGAAGACAACTGGATATAGTTATAAAATAGTGATTCACGAGTGTTTTACAATTTTAAAAAAATATAAATTAACCCATAAAAACTAATTGTATGTTTACCATAAATCAAATTAAAGAAACCCATTCAAAAGTAAAAAGCGGTGCAGATTTCCCGAATTTCATCAAAGAACTCAAACAAATGGGAGTAATAGGATATGAAACTTTTGTTGCTGACGGACATACAATTTACAATGGAAAGAATGGCTTTACCATTCAAACCGAACCAAAATACTCAAAATTAGAAATTGCAGCAATCAGCAATAAAAATCAGTTTTTAAATGATTTAAAAAATCACCAAAACGGAAATACTGATTATCCAACTTTTTGCAGTGATTGTGCAGCATCTGGCATAGAAAAATGGGTGGTAGATTTACAGCAAATGACTTGTGTTTATTTTGACAAAGCAGCTACTGAAATTTTGGTGGAGAAGATTCCGACTGCTTAATTTTATTGAGGTTTTACGTAAGGTTTAAATAGTTGATTGAGAATTACAATAAAGACTTATTAGGCAGTATCCCACCAAACCAAAAAGAACTTTTGCAATTCGCCAGTTTCACTTTTTAGCCAACACAAAGGAGCGTATTTTTGGTGTTCATATTCCACCGCTTTTTGCATAAAATCTTCATAAGAAATCCAAGAAACTTGAGGGTGTAGAATTAACAACCAATCTTTTTTATTGGGAATATAAAATTTTGCTTTTTGGTAACGCTTCAATTGTGTGGTTTTGGCGTAAAATCCAACAACACAATCCTCATTCAACAATTTGAATTCCGGTAATTTTGAATCTAAAGGCACAAACAATTGCGCTTTAAAGTACACTTGTTGTTCCCATTGAGTATTGTCTAATCCAAGCGTTTTTAAGTAGGAGGTTGCTTCTTTTGAATACAGCAAAGGCAGTTGCTTTTGGCTAAGTTTCGTAATTTTTTCTTGCAAAGAATCTTTTCTGTTAGGCCCAATCCAATGCGCTATTTCTGTTGTACCAACAGTAGCATCATACAAATAAAATTTATAGACAATTTCAATATGATACGGTTTTGAGTCTTTATAAAGAAGGCAATCCAATTCGCCCAAAGTGAGTTTGTCTTGCTGAATTTGAATATTTTCTGCAATGATATTGATGGATTCTTGTTGTTGAAATTCAAAAGAAACAAAGCGTTCAATGTATTTTCCCAATCGTTGATTTTCATCAATCTCAAGGTTTATTTTCGTAAATTTTGGGGCACAAAGAAAGGGTTTCAATCCATGCAAAGTGGTTGTCCACAAAAAAGGTGTTTGTAAAAACCCTTCGTATCTTTTTTGAATTTCTTTTGAATTTTGCTGCATACCAAGCCCTAAATTACAAATCTATTTTGTAATTTACCGTTTTAAATTCATAGAAATGAGTATCGAAAAAGCAACCTTTCAATTCTTACAAGACTTAGCTGAAAATAACAACCGAGATTGGTTTACCGATCACAAGAAACTATTTTTGGCAGCCCAACAAAATGCCAAAACTGTTTTTGCAGCAATTCACGGTAATCTTCAAAAACACGACCAAATAGAAACCTCAAAAATGATGCGTATTTACAGAGACGTTCGTTTTTCGAACGATAAAACTCCGTACAAACCTCATTTTGCGAACTCATTTTCGCGTTTGGGAAAAGAGTTACGAGGTGGTTATTTTATCAGAATCAAACCAGGAGCTTCTTTGGTTGCAGGTGGTTTTTGGGAACCTAACAAAGAAGATTTACACAGAATTCGTCAAGAAATAGCACAAGATGCTACTGATATCAAAGCCATTTTAAATGACCCAACGTATCAACAGTATTTTGGCGGAAAGTTTGAATGTTTTGAAGAGTTAAAAACAGCACCAAGAGGTTTTGATAAAGAGCATCCTGAATTGGATTTGCTCAGAAAAAAAGGCTTTATTGCTCAGAGAAATTTTACTGATAAAGAGGTTTTATCTGAAAATTTTATCGCTGAAGTTGACAACACTTTCAAGGCATTGCGTCCGTTTTTTGATTTATTCAGTGATATTTTAACTACCAATTTAAACGGAGAATCTATACTGTAAGATGTTTGTTCATCTCTCGTTTTACAACGATAATGGTAATGATCGTTGACAATACATCCGAAATTGGAAACGACCACCAAACACCTTCAACGCCAAAATATTTGGGTAAAAAATAGGCGAGTGGAATCAAGAAAATTCCTTGTTTGAGTAAGGTTAAAATCAAAGCGGGCATTGCTTTTCCTGCTGCTTGAAAATACGCAGAACCAATCAATTGCATGGTCACAATAGGCGTTACTAAAAACACCACTAGCAAAGCATGAGGAGTATCAGCAATCAAAGTGGTATCCGTCGTAAAAATGCGAATGATTTCTTCTTTAAAAATCAAAATTCCCACAAAAATGATGGTTCCCAACACCGTTCCAAAAGCGATGGCTGTTTTGATAGTTTCTTTTACGCGTTCCTTTTTTTGTGCACCAATATTGAAACCTGCCACAGGTAAAAATCCTTGTGAAACTCCCAAAACAGGGGATAACGCAAACATCATTACTCGGTTGATGATTCCGTATACAGAAATGGCAATTTCGCCCCCATATTTAAAAAGAGAGTAATTCAAAACAATCATCAATACACTTATGGCACCTTGTCTAACCACAGTTACACCACCCAAAGCCACAATTTCACGAACAATTTTAGGTTCTATGATAAAGTTTTTGGGGATGATTTTCAATTCACTTTTGTTAGATAAAAAGAAATACAAAATAAACAATCCACAACTCGCATACGAAATGGAAGTTGCCAATCCTGCGCCCCACATTCCCCAATGGAAATATTTGATAAAAACAATATCTAAGATAATATTTACAAAAGCTGGAATGATCATAGCAACCATGGCAAACTTTGGTTTTCCTTCGGCTCTAATCACAGGATTTCCCATCATAGCAAATGCCAAAAAAGGAACGCCATAAATAATCACATCAAAATAAGTAGCGGCAATGGGTAAAATTTCTCCTTTGGCTCCGAAAAGTGTCAAAATTGGTACGCTAAAAAACACGCCCAAAATCACAAAAATGATGGCTAATAAAATCGTTAAGCTAATTTGATTTCCAAAAGTTAAAAAGGCTTTGTCAGATTTTCCTGCACCCAAAGCTCTAGAAATGATAGAACTTCCACCAATACCAATTCCCATGCCAATAGATGAAATTAAAAATGCAATTGGTAGCACTACAGTGATGGCTGCAATTGCCAAAACACCAATCCATTGTCCTACAAAAATGGTATCAACAATCATGTTGATAGACATTACTAGAATTCCGATTGTGGCTGGTACTGCTTGTTTAATGAGCAGTTTGCTAATTTTTTCTGTTCCTAAATTGTTTGCTAATTCTACCATAAATCAGTTGCAAAGATGAGAAATAATCAGGATTTTTTATAAAATAGCATATCAATAATAGTTATGCGAATATTAATTTTTTTAAGTTTGTAAAAACCAACAGCATGCATACGATTTTCTCTGTAAAGTTTCGAGTTACTGAAGAAGCTATTGACACATTACATCATGTAAACAATGCAGTTTATGTACAATGGATGGAAGTTGTTGCATCCAAACATTGGGCATTTCTAACCCAACAAAATACCTTGCCTGAATATATTTGGGTAGTCATGAAACACGAGATTGATTATAAAAATCAGGCTTTTTTGGGTGATGAAATCATTGCTAAAACTTGGGTAGGAGAGACCAAAGGCGTGACATCTGTGCGTCATATTGAGTTTTATAAAGGCGATACTTTGTTGGTTGCAGCCAAAACTATTTGGGCAATGTTAGATGCTAAGACCCAAAAACCAGTAAGAATTAGAGAAAAAGTATTGAAAATTTTAGGGATTGGTTCTTAAGGAAATCCATTTAAATTCATTGCGTTATCACGCTAATTAAGAGTTATAAAACTATCTTTGCACAAAATTTGTAAACAATGACCACATTTTCTGCACTTGGAGTTCATAAAAAGTACATTCAAGCTCTTAAAGAACTCGGAATTTCGCAACCAACAGAAATTCAACAAAAAGCGTTGCCTATTTTATTAAATTCAAAAACTGATTTTATTGGATTGGCACAAACAGGAACTGGAAAAACAGTGGCTTTTGGATTGCCATTATTGCATCAAATAGATGCCAATCAAGCTCATATACAAGCATTGATTTTATCGCCAACAAGAGAATTGGTGCAACAGATAAAAAAACAACTGTTCAAATTCACGAAGTTTTCTGAAGAAAAAATCTTTTTAGAAGCTGTTTTTGGCGGTGAAAAAATTGACAAACAATTGTACAATTTATCAAGAACAACCCATATTGTGATTGCAACTCCAGGTCGTTTGATCGATTTGATTGAGCGAGGAACCTTAGATATCAGTCATGTTAAAACCATAGTTTTGGATGAAGCTGACGAAATGTTGAGCATGGGTTTTAAACAAGATTTGAATAGAATTTTAAAATTCACGACCAAGCCCGATAGAAAAACGTGGTTATTTTCAGCTACGATGCCTGAAGAAATTAAGAAAATAATCAAAACTTATATGGATGCAAATGCGCCAAGAGTAGAAATCAATAAAGATTTTTTGGTGAATGCAAACATCAGACATCAATTTGCAAAAACCACGATCAAAGATAAAACAGATGATATCATTGCGTTTCTTGAAAAAAGAACTTCGCAAAGAGGCATTATTTTTTGTAGAACCAAAGCAGGTGCTCAAAATTTAGCCACTCAACTTATAGAAAATGGTTTTTCAGCAGCGGCTTTAGAAGGAGATATGCAACAAAAAGAACGAGATAAAGTGATGCGTGCTTTTAAAAATGAAAGTCTACAATACTTAATTTCTACGGATGTTTCAGCACGTGGTATTGATGTAAAAGGATTGGAATTTGTCATTCATCATCAATTGCCAGAAACCAATGATTACTATACTCACAGAAGTGGACGAACTGCTAGAGCAGGAAAATCAGGTACATCCATTGCTTTTATTTTACCTTCGGAACTAGAACGAATTCAACAATTGCAAAAAGAACTGTCAATCAAATTTACAGAAGTAACTGTGTAAGATGGAATTGATTTATACGCTTGATATTTTAGGAACTTTTGCCTTTGCCATTAGTGGTGCTTTGGTAGCTTCTGATAAAAATTTCGATTTATTTGGAGTACTGATTATTGCGTTCGTAACGGCAGTAGGAGGAGGCATGTTGCGAGATGTGTTGATCAACGCACATCCTATCAATTGGATTGGCGATTTGAACTATGTTTGGACGATTTTAGCAGCAGTCATCACCACTTTTTTGTTTAAAAGTAAGATTTTACCACTAAGTAAAACCATGTTTTTGTTTGATTCTATTGGATTGGGAGTTTTTACGTTGTTGGGATTACAAAAAGGATTGACTTATGAATTGCATCCCATTGTTGCGTTGATTATGGGAATGATTTCTGCAGTTTTTGGGGGAGTTTTAAGAGATATTTTAACAAACAAAGTTCCGTTGATTTTTGAAAAAGAAATCTATGCGTCTGCTTGTTTGTTAGGAGGAATATCTTATTTGACTTTGGATGTATTGCATTTGAATAACAATATTAATTTTGTCATTTCGGCAACAATTATTTTTATTATACGATGGGTAGCAGTAAAATACCATTTGCAATTGCCCAAAATAAAAGATGATTTATTTACCAAGCACTAACACAATGAACCCAGTTATTTTTGAAGATTTTGAAGATTTCAAATCGATGATTGGAAAGCCTTTACCAAAAGGAAATTGGTATTTGGTAACTCAAGAAATGATCAACGATTTTGCCAATGCTACTTTGGATAAACAATGGATTCATGTAGATGAAAAAAGAGCCAAAAATGAAAGTCCGTTTAAAAGTACAGTTGCTCATGGATTCATGTCTGTATCTATGATTTCGAAACTTTTAGAAGAACAATTTACTATTAAAAGTGTGAAAATGGGTTTGAATTACGGACTTAATAAAGTACGTTTTCCAAATCCTGTTCCAGTTAATAGCGAATTGAGAATGCATGCAACTGTCAAAGAAATTGAAGATTTAGGATTGAATGGTATTAAAATTACTTTTTTGTGCACCATAGAAATCAAAGGTCAAGAAAAGCCAGCTTGTGTAGCTGAATTTTTAGCAGCCTTATTTGAATAAAAAAAGCTGCTTTTTGCAGCTTTTTTATGAATGATTACGATAAAATTCCGTCATCAGCACATTTTTTAGCGTGCCAAATTAAAAATACACTTACACTTACGGTAACTAATGGCTGTATCAAACTTTGATTGCCAAAAACTTCTATCGCATTTGTTAAAAATAAATTGTACACTAACTGTGTTAAAACTCCAATTATTGAGATGATAAAAAGCGTTGTCGCTATTTTTTTTCGCATTAACAGCACAATACATCCCAAAAGCCCAAACCAAACTGCAACTGCAAAAGCAGCTGTAGCCCAAGCTGGTGTGTTTTCGATAATTTCTAATTGATCAGCAGGAACCATGGCTTTCATTTCATCGGTCATGAGTTTTTGACCAAGATATGCCATTACTCCCAAAGCATTCCAAATGAGAGCTAAAACCCCAATTACCCAAAAAGAGGTTGCAGGTTTGTTTGAATTTTGTGTCATAATTTAGTAGTTTTTTAATTGATGACTAAATGTATGAAAAATTAATGAAGAATTGAAAATAAAGAGTTGAATATGCTAAAACCAGAGATTTCAGTGGTTAAAAAAAATAGAAAAATGCAAACGTTTAAACCTTTATTCAGCAATAGAAATTACAGCAGCTTTGAATAATTTTGCTTTGGTTTTAAAAAATAAATTCTGAATATCTATGGCTTTGAGTTTAGATTCAATCAATTTTGATTCACGAGAATTTACTAAAAACAACGAACTTTCTCCGATAAAAAATTTGCGATTTTCAGCATCCAACAATGTACCATAATCTTTTACGATTCCGTTGATGAAATTCGTTTGAGTGATGAAAGAATTCAATTCTTGTTGTACCGCATTTACCTCGTTTTTAATGGTTACTTTGGTTACTTCATTTTCAAACACGGTTTCTTGCAATTTGATTCTGGCCAGCTTTAAATCTCCACGTTCTTTTCTTAAAAATAAAGGCAATTGAAAAGTTAATCCGGCTTTAAAATTATCCACAATCAATGAATTGGCAACTCTAGGAGTTTGCGTTAAAAAGTTGTATTGAACATCCAATTTTGGCAATAAATTGTTCATTTTTAAATTTTTATCAACATTCAAACTTTCAATTTTAAATCCTAGAGATTTAATTTTTGGATGATTGTTAATATCAAAATCAGCATCATTAAACAACGCAATGTTAAGACTGGTATCAACCGTTTCAAGACTATTTACATCAGGAATGATGTTTTCTTGCAACTCAATTGGGGTATTGTTTGTAAGCCATAAAAAGTTTGACAATTCTAAAGAAGCTTTGATGAATTTGATGCGCGCTTTTTCAAGATTTAACTTTCTGTCATTCAATGTAATTCCTGCTTCAAGCGTATCTATTGCAGGTTTATCACCCTGTATGAATGAAGCCTTTACACCATTGAATCGAATTTTAGCATTCTCTAAAAACTCTTCGTAAATGCGTTTTTCATTGTAGGTTTTTAACCAATCAAAATAAGATAAAGAAGCATTGTACAAAATTTCATTGACTAAAATTTGCTGATCTTCTTTGGCTTGATTAATGAATAATTTTGCTTGTTTTAAAGACGCCATTCGTTCGTTAATCACGAAATTTCGGAGCAAAGAAGCTGAAATTCCGGCTGCATACAAACCATCAGTAGGCACTAAAGCCTCAGGATTTAAGTAGGTACCATCATTATTTTCAAAATTGGCTTTCAACTCAATTCCATACCAAGTCGGAATTTTGAAAGCACCATTCAATTTGTTATAATACTCAGTATCTTTAAATTGTTTTTTATCAAAATCAACTTCAATTTTTGGATCAAAAGCACCTCTAGCTTTCAATAATTTAGCTTCGCTATTATTGATGACCAAATTGGCTTGTTTTACAATAGGATGATATGTTTTTACATAGCCCAAAAACTCTGACAACGTCATTACAGAATTCAGATTTTCTTGCGCAGAAAGTCTAGTGAGCACGAATAAAAACAACAGTAAAAAATATTTTTTCATGGATTATTTTTTCTCTTTAGCAGCTTCTTTTGACTTACCTTCTGGTTGATAATAATTAGGAGGGAAGCTGTTTAACTGTCTCCAAAGTTCGAACCAAATTGGCACATCTTCTAACAAAGCAATGGTTCTTGCTCCTGAACCAACGCGAACTTCAGGCCAAGAATGATCAGTTTTATCAGGTGCTAACAACACTCGGTATTTTCCATTATCAGATATAAAACGTTCAATAGCAATTACTTCAGCACCATATGTTCCGTAAGAAACGTTTGGCCAACCACTAAAAACAATAGCAGGCCAACCATCGAATTGAACGCGAACTTTTTCGCCAATATGTAGTAAAGGCAAATCAATAGGTCTTACAAAAGTTTCTACAGCCAAATCATAATTTGCAGGCATAATTCCCACTAAATCTTCTCCTTCTTTAAAAGTCATTCCAATACCACCTTTGATGGCTTTATTGATGAAACCATCTTGTGGTGCAGTTATATATAACAAACTATTTCTAACAATGTAATTGCTATTGGTATTTTGTAGTTTTGTTACTTCAGCAACAGCCTCAAAGCCACTTGATTCTGCCGTAAACTTATCAGATTGCGCTTTCGAAATTTTATCAGCATAGCTAGCTTTTACAGTTGAAATTTCTACTTTAGCATTGATTACTTCGTTTTTAGATGCCAATAATTTGTTTTCTTGTGAAATTAATTTTGCTTGAGTTTCTTGCAATTTTAAACGCTTTTCTTCAACATCTTTGATAGCTAAAATTCCTTCTTTTTCTAAGGTTTCAGTACGATTGTATTGTCTTTGGGCAATAGCAATATTCGTTTTGGCCGCCTCAAAATCGATACTATCACTTTTTACTTTAAGTTTAGCTTGTAATAACTTATTTTGGGTTTGTTCTAATTTTAATTTTCGTTCTTCAATCAACGCTTCAATTTGTCTTTCTAAAGCCTGTACTTTAGAGTCGTAAGCGTTTACAGAAGATGATTTTGCATTGATTTGCTGATTGGTTCTTTCAATCAATAAATCATCAAAATACTCACTTTTAATCTCTGAAATGCGTAAAATTGTATCCCCTTTTTTTACAATATCACCTTCTCTTACATACCATTCTTCAATTCTACCAGGAATTTGCGATTGAATTGTTTGTGGTCTTTGCTCAGGCGTTAAGGTAGTTACCAAACCATTGCCTGTGATATTTTGTGTCCAGGGTAAAAACAGAATAATCAATACGAAGATGGCAAATACCAATAAAAACTTATTTAGTACTTTGTAATATTGTTTTGAAAAAATAGATTTTCCAGATTTATAAGTTGTTAAATCTACTGTTTTGTACAACTCGTTGTTAGATATATTTAACATCGTTTTTATTTTATAGATTTAATTTTTCCGTTTTCGAGAGTAATAATTTTGTTACACTTCATTTTCCAGCTTTTTTTACTGCTCACTACAATCAATGACCAAGGTCTTGAAACATCGGTCAAATAATCAATTATGCGAACTGTTTCTTCTAAATTGAATTGATCCAAAGGATCTTCAAGAATTAATAATTTAGGTTCTTTAATGATAGCTCTTGCTAAAATTAACTTTTTAGCCACAGTAAAAGAAATTTGTTTTCCTTCGGGTTTTATCACGGTTTCTAAACCTTTAGATTGTTCTTTTAAAAATTGACCCAAGCCAACAATTTCTAAAACTTCACAGATTTTATCGTCTTTAAACTTATCATTACTAAAAATTAGATTTTCTCTGATTGTGCCTTCAAACGGAGTTTCTTCAGACAAAGACATCCCTAATTTTGACCTATAATGATTTAAAAACAAGCTATTTAGTGAAAAATTATTTACGTAAATATAACCGGCAGTTGGTTCTATAATTCCAGAAATCAAACGCAATAAACTCGATTTTCCAGAACCACTTTCACCTGTAATTAACATTCTGCTTCTTGGTTCAATTTTTAAGGAAATGTCTTGAACTATGAATTTTTCTCTGTTTTTTACCTCATAAGAAACATGATCTAGTTCAATGAGCATTTCATCTTTAAAAACTGGTTTTTCACCATCTTGATCTTCCATTTTTTTATCAACGACTTGACCAATTTTTTCAATTGAAGTTAGTACGTCATAAAAAGATTCTAACCCAACAATTAATTTTTCAACAGAGGCAATTACTAAAAGAATGATGATTTCTGCCGCAACAAATTGTCCAATATTCATTTCTTGACTCAAAACCAAAGCACCACCAATCAATAACAAACTTGCAGTTACAATTACTTTAAAACCAATCATTTGTGTAAATTGGAGAATCAAAATTTTAAAGTGACTTTCTCTAGCCTCTAAATATTTACTCACCAATTCGTCATTTTTTGTTACTGCCAAATTTGTGGTTCCTGAAAGTTTAAAACTCACAACAGTTCTTGCAACTTCTTGAATCCAATGTGCTACCTTGTACTTGTTTTTTGATTCTACCAAACTAGTTTCTAATCCTTTACTAGCAGTAAATTTGAAGACCACAAATATTAATAGCAGTAATAATAATCCGAAGATGATAAAAAACGGATGGTAAAATGACAACAAAATCAGTGCAAAAAGAATTTGCAACACAGCTGTAGGCACATCAATCAAAATTTTTGACAATCCTTTTTGGATGGTTAACGTATCAAAAAAACGGTTTGCCAATTCAGGTGGATAATAATTGCGCAATTCCATCATTTTTATTTTTGGAAAACGATAACTCAATTCGAATGACGCTCTTACAAAAATTCGCTGTTGAATAGTTTCTATAATTCGCAATTGCATCAATTGTAATGCACCAGAAAATGTTACTCCAATAGTTACTAAAATTACTAGAACAACCCATGAAGTGGAAACTTGTGCACCTTGAATTAAATTGATAATTGCCTGAATACCAAGTGGTAAAGACAAGGAAACAACTCCACCAAAAATTGCATAATAAAAAATTTGAAATATTTCTCTTTTCTCCAATCTAAGCAAGCCTAAAAAGCGTTGCCAAGGATTTAATTGTTCTTTATTCATTGGTATATCCTAAAGTTTTAGAAACTAAATTTGTAAAAAATATGGTTGGAGAAACTTCTTGCCCGCAATTTGTAATCGAAGGAAAGTGTTCTTGTAAAAAATGTTGATGCAAACTACCTTCAATTATGGTACTTGACAAACTTAAAGCATATGGATAAGAAGGCTCAACATTTGAAATCATTTCTTCTATTCTCGTAACCAATCGTTTATAAACCTCAAAATAACCATTTTTATTTTCTTCTTGAACATTTTTGGTTAAAAATGATTTAGAACTTTCATTTACGATAATTTTATACAACAGAATCTCATTTATATGAGAAAAATTTGAGTCCTCTTCCACGGTTCTTGTTACAATGGAAATCGCTTTTTCAAGCTTTTCTTTTTGGTCAGAAATACTAAAAGTTTCAATAACCAATTGATATTCTAACCAAGCCCAATACCAAGAAGTTAAATATAAAAGCAATTTGTGTTTACTTTCAAAATAACGATAAATAGAGCTTTCGTTTGAGCCAATTTTGACTCCTAATTTTTTAAAAGTAAAACTTTCAAAACCAACTTCATCAATTAAATAAATACTATGTTCAATGATTTTTTTACCTAAATCAGAAGTCTCAGGATCCTTGATAAATATTTTATCAGGGACAGCAATTTTAAGTACAGACAATAAATTTCTCATTATCAAAATATTTGATTGCAAATATAATAGCATTGCTATCATATCAAATCATTTAATGGTAATTTATATTTTTTTTAACATAAATAAAAAGACCTTACAATCTCAATATTTATGAGTATCTTTGCAGCATTAAAATACTTCACATCCAAAAACTTAAAATAACTTTAGTGTTTATTTCGATTTCTGTTAAGTATTTTGTCTTAGCAGCATATTAATTAGATTATTTTAGATTTTAAATGGCCAAATCGCAACAAACCTTTAGTAAAACAGAAAAAGAAAAAAAACGTTTAAAAAAACGTTTAGATAAGCAAAAAAAAATGGATGCTAGAAAAGCAGAAAAACAAGAAAATGGAACAGGAGGAATTCAATTTGCTTACGTTGATCACTTGGGAAACTTAACAGATACACCACCAGATCCAACTATGAAAGTTGAATATGATGTAGATGACATTCAGATTTCTGTTACCAAAAAAGAAGATTTACCACAAGAAGATCCTGTAAGAAAAGGGAAAGTTTCATTTTTTGATACTTCTAAAGGATTTGGATTCATTATTGATGCAGAAAACAACGAAAAATATTTTACTCACGTTAGTGGTTTGATTGATCAAATTGTTGAAAATGATAAAGTTTCTTTTGAATTAGAAAAAGGAATGCGTGGTATGAATGCGGTTAAAGTAACTAAACTATAATTATCGACTTTTGATATTTTTTTAAATTTTAGTTCTTTGTTTTTTTAATTTTTAAAAACAAATTATTATTATTTTTGGGTCATATTTTACCGTTAATTTTTACAAAAACTAAGGTAAATTTTGGGGATGTAGCTCAGTTGGCTAGAGCGCTACGCTGGCAGCGTAGAGGTCGTCGGTTCGAGCCCGATCTTCTCCACAAAATTTTCATCTATTTTAAGCTTAAGTAGATAGAGCTTTAAGATACCTCCGAAATTTCGGGGCGATTTTCTCCTCAAAATTTAAGGAAATTGACTACAATTCATGCAGTCTTTTTCCTTTTTCTTTTGAAAAAAACACATGTTTTGGTTCGCCTATTTTTTGGCTGTTGTAAATGCTGTGATGACCAGAAAGTAAATACGAAACGACACAGGCAATCGCAATATATACACCACTTTCAATGCCAAATAATTCAATTCCCATTAGAGTACAAGCAATAGGCGTATTTGTTGCTCCCGAAAAAACAGCCACAAAACCCATTCCTGCTAACAATGCTGTTGGCAAAGGAATAAATAGGCTTAGTGCACTGCCTAAAGTTGCTCCAATAAAAAACAACGGAGTTACTTCACCCCCTTTAAAACCTGCAGAAAGAGTTATGATTGTAAATGCCATTTTGATAGCAAAATCATATATTGGCAATTGATTTTCAAAAGAATCAACAATCGTAGGAATTCCCAAACCAATGTATTTTGTAGTGCCAATCATCCAAATGGCTGCAGCAACTATAATTCCGCCAATCAAAGGACGAAATGGAGGATATGAAATTTTGGTTTTAAAAAGAATACCCGTTTGATGACTTAATTTACTGAAAATTGCAGCACAAATTCCGAATAAAATTCCGCCTAAGATGGCATACAAAACCATTGAAAAAGTAATTGTTGGCACACTATCAATTTCATAAATAGTATGTGGAGTATCCCAAAGTTTGGTGACAATATCTGCAAAAATCGATGTCAAAAATGCTGGAAAAATCGCTTTATAATTAATTTTTCCAATCAAGAAAAATTCCAATGCAAAAATTGCACCCGCTAAAGGCGTTCCAAAAACTGATCCAAATCCTCCAGCTACAGCTGCAATCAATAAGATTTTTCTATCTGATTTTGAAAGTTTAAGAGGTTTGCTAAATTGATCAGCAATGGCTCCAGCCATTTGCAATGCTGTTCCTTCACGTCCTGCAGAACCTCCAAAAAAATGTGTAGCAATAGTTCCTAAATAAACAAAAGGAGCCATGATAAAAGGAATGGTTTTTTTAGGTTTATGAATGGTATCAATCAATAAATTGTTTCCGGCAACCACTTCTTTTCCATAATAATGATACACCAAACCAATGCCAAAACCACAAATAGGTAAAAATGCAATAATCCAAAGATGACTTTCTCGAAAATCAGTTGCCCAATTTAAAGATTGTAAAAATCCGGCTGAAGCACTTCCAATCAATAATCCTAAAAAAACACTGAGTATCGTCCATCGAAAGATTGAAAAAAAAGATGGATATTTTTGAAACCAAAAACGAATTTTGTTTTTGATTCTAAGGATGAGTGAAGGTTGATTTTGTTGCATAATATTCCCGATTAAAAGTTATTTTTAATTTAATCAGGCGTCATCAGCTTTTTTTAAAAGCGGTTGGGTAAGGAAGTACACCATTTCCTTTCAATTTTCGGAGCGAATATATAAAAAAAGATTGATTGTGCTTCATCGATTTTACAAACCATAATATTATCAATTATAGATTGATTAACTTTGTAGAAGTGAAAAGATTTATTAAATGATGATGCATTGCACACTTTGCGAAAATCCATTAGAAAATAAAGTAGATGATTTTTATTTTCATTGCGATGTTTGTGATGCTTTTGTAAAAGACAGTCAGTTTTATATCAATTCTCAAGAAGAGAAAAAACGTTATGAAGCTCATAATAATGATGTAAATGATGAGGGTTATCAAAAATTTACTTCACCCATTACCCATTTTATTTTAGAAAATTACAATCCAAATCAAATGGGTTTAGATTTTGGTTGTGGCACAGGTCCAGTGATTTCTGAACAATTACAAAAAAAAGGATATCAAATAAAGCTGTATGATCCATTTTTTTATCCTGATAAAAGTTATCTTAATTTTCAGTACGATTATATTTTTAGTTGTGAGGTTTTTGAACATTTTTACCATCCTAAAATAGAAATTGAAAACCTTTTACAAATTTTAAAACCCCAAGGAAGATTATTAATTATGACTCATTTGCATGATGGTGTTTCTAACTTTTTACATTGGTATTATCGCAAAGACCCAACACATGTATTTTTATACTCTTCTAAAACGGTTGCTTATATTGCATCAAAATATCAACTTTCTGGACAATTTCAAAATAACCGTTTTATCATCCTTCAAAAATGAGCCAAGAACAATCAGCTATAAAAACAACTTATTTTAGTATTGTTAGCAATGCCTTTTTAGCAATTGTAAAAGGATTGTCAGGTTTTTTTGGCAATTCTTATGCGTTAATTGCAGATGCTATTGAATCTACTACAGATATTTTTGCCTCGTTATTGGTTTTATTTGGATTGAAGTATGCCAAACGTCCAGCTGATGAAAATCATCCTTATGGGCATGGAAAAATTGAACCTTTAATAACGTTTTTGGTAGTTGCTTTTTTGGTAATTTCAGCATTGATTATTGCTCACGAAAGCATTCAAAATATCCAAACGCAACATAAATCTCCCAAATCATGGACGTTGATTGTGTTGGGGATAATCATCCTTTGGAAAGAAATTTCATTCAGAATTGTCATCAAAAAGAGTAAAGAAACCAATAGCTCATCTTTAAAAGCTGATGCTTGGCATCATAGAAGCGATGCAATTACTTCTGTGATGGCTTTTATCGGAATTTCGATAGCGTTGATTTTTGGTGAAGGCTATGAAACTGCGGATGATTGGGCAGCTTTATTGGCATCCGGATTTATTTTATACAATAGTTATTTGATTTTTAGACCTGCTTTGGGTGAAATCATGGACGAACATTTGTACGATGATTTATTGAAAGAAATTAGATCAGAATCTTTAAAAGTAAAAGGAGTGTTGGATACTGAAAAATGTTTTATTCGCAAAGCTGGAATGAAATATCATGTGGATTTGCATATTACAGTTTCTGCCACGATTTCTGTGAAAGAAGGTCATGATATTGCGCATTTATTAAAAGATCATTTGAGAAACAAGATTGCAACAATAGGTCATGTGTTGATTCATGTAGAACCAAATTAATAAGAATTGTTTTTTACTTTCAATCAGAATAATTCTTTCTTTTGTATTTAAAATGATTTTGTAAAACTCTTTAAAATAGGTATATTTACTTGATTTTTAATCGATAAATATCACAATTAAGAAATTCAATATCTTTTTCTTATTAATTTGTCGTCTTTGTATAAGATTTGTTTATTACGATATAAAAAAACAAAAATAAAAAGAAAAATAAACTTCAATCAAAACTACTAATTTTGAAAAATATTTAATTTCAATAGATTGAAATATCTACTAGGGATTTCAATTTTAAATATAAATTTTCATTAAAAGTTTAACCAAAATAATAAAAGTATGAATCAATCAGGAGCAGCAAAATGCCCTTTTGGACATGGAGCAAACACCACAAAAGAAACAAATTCAGTTACAGATTGGTGGCCTAAGTCTATTAACTTAGACATTTTACACCAACATGACACAAAAACAAATCCGTTAGGAGAAGAATTTAGTTATAAAGAAGCTTTTAAAAAGTTAGATTTAGAAGCCTTGAAAGCTGATTTAAAAGAGTTCATGACAACCAGTCAAGATTGGTGGCCTGCAGATTGGGGACACTATGGAGGATTGATGATTCGTATGGCATGGCATGCAGCAGGTACCTATAGAGTTGCTGATGGAAGAGGAGGTAGTAATACTGGAAATCAACGTTTTGCTCCATTAAACAGCTGGCCAGATAATGGAAACTTAGACAAAGCTAGAAGATTGTTATTCCCAATTAAAAAGAAATACGGAAACAGCATTTCTTGGGCAGATTTGTTCATTTTAGCTGGTAATATGGCATATGAATCTATGGGATTCAAAACATTCGGTTTTGCAGGAGGTAGAGAAGATATTTGGCATCCAGAAAAAGAAATCAATTGGGGTAGTGAAAAAGAATTTTTGGCAGCAACAAGAACTCGCTATGCAGATGATAAAAATCGTGAATCATTAGAAAATCCTTTAGCTGCTGTGCAAATGGGATTGATTTATGTAAACCCAGAAGGTGTTGACGGAAATCCTGATCCTTTAAGAACAGCTCACGATGTTCGTTTGACTTTCAAAAGAATGGCAATGAATGATGAAGAAACTGTAGCGTTAACTGCTGGAGGTCATACCGTTGGAAAAGCCCATGGAAATGGAGATGCTTCTGTTTTAGGAGCAAGCCCTGAAGGAGCTGAAATTCATGAACAAGGTTTTGGTTGGACAAATCCAACAAGAAAAGGAAATGCAGAAGATACTGTAACAAGTGGTTTAGAAGGAGCTTGGACATCAACTCCTGACAGATGGAATCAATCTTATTTTTATTTGTTGTTAGAGCACGAATGGGAATTGAAAAAAAGCCCTGCTGGTGCTTGGCAATGGGAACCAATCAATATCAAAGAAGAAGACAAACCTTTTGATGCTCACATTCCTGGAGTAAGAAGAAATCCGATCATGACAGATGCTGATATGGCTATGAAAATGGATCCTGCTTACAGAGCAATTTCTGAGCGTTTTTATAAAGACCACGAATATTTCAAAGAAGTTTTTGCAAGAGCATGGTTCAAACTTACACACAGAGATTTAGGGCCAAAAAGTCGTTATTTAGGTGCTGATGCTCCAACTGAAGATTTGATTTGGCAAGATCCAATTCCAACTGTTGATTATACATTAACTGATGCTGAAATTGCTGATTTAAAATCAAAATTACTAAACTCAGGATTATCATCATCAGAATTGATTGCAACTGCTTGGGATAGTGCAAGAACATTTAGAAACTCAGATTTTAGAGGTGGTGCCAATGGTGCAAGAATTCGTTTAGCTCCTCAAAAAGATTGGGTTGGTAACGAACCAGAAAGATTGCAAAAAGTGTTGAACAAATTGACTGAAATTCAATCAGGATTGTCTAAAAAAGTAAGTTTGGCTGATTTAATTGTATTGGCAGGTACAGCAGCAGTTGAAAAAGCAGCACACGAAGCAGGTGTAAAAATTACAGTTCCTTTCCATGCTGGACGTGGAGATGCAACTCAAGAAATGACAGAAGCTGAATCATTTGATGTTTTAGAGCCTTTACACGATGCTTTTAGAAATTTCTTGAAAAAAGAATATGATGTAAAAGCAGAAGAATTAATGGTTGATAAAGCTCAATTATTAGGGTTAACAGCTGCTGAAATGACTGTTTTATTAGGGGGAATGCGTGTATTAGGAACCAATTTTGGTGGAACAAAACACGGAGTTTTCACAGATAGAGTAGGTGTTTTATCTAATGATTTCTTTGTGAATTTAACTGATATGAATTACTCTTGGAAACCTGTTGCAAACAATTTATACAATATCGTAGATAGAAAAACAGGTGCAACTAAATGGACTGCAACAAGAGTTGATTTGATTTTTGGTTCAAATTCTATCTTAAGAGCGTATGCAGAATTGTATGCTCAAGATGATCAAAAAGAAAAATTTGTTCACGATTTCGTAAACGTTTGGACAAAAATAATGAACGCTGATCGTTACGATTTGAACTAATTATAAATTAATGAAGAACATAGGTTTAGCTCTTGGTGGAGGCGCAGTTTTAGGTGCAGCACATATTGGTGTGTTGAAAGCTTTAAACGAACGAGATATCAAGATAAACTACATCACAGGCACCAGTATTGGTGCCTTTGTTGCTTCATTATTTGCCTTTAAAAAAACTTGGGAGGAAATTGAAATGATTGCTTCTGAGTTAAAATGGATGGATATTACAGGAATTACGATGTCTAAATTTGCTCTATTAAGCAATGAAAATTTAGGCGAACTCATTATAAAATATATTGGAGATAAAAACATTGAAGAAGCCACTATTCCATTAGGTATTATTGCAACAGATATTTCTACAGGCGAAAAAATAGTTTTTGACAAAGGTTCAGTAGCAAAAGCTGTTATGGCTAGTACTTGTATTCCAGGGATTTATAAACCAATTGAAGTTGATGGAAAAATGTTAGTTGATGGTGGAATTGTAGAAAATGTTCCTATAAAAACAGTGCAACAAATGGGTGCTGAATTTGTAATTGCTGTCGATTTAAACGCTATGCATACCTACCAAAAACCAAATAACATTTTAGACATCATCATTAATAGTTTTCACTTTTTGATTTTACAAAAAGACACGCTCGAAACTAAAAATGCAGATTTATTAATTCAACCAGATTTATCTCAATTCAATCGTTCAGATACCAAACAAATTCAAGAATTGATTAAAAAAGGTTATGTAGATGCAAAAGATTTTTTAGATTCAAATTCTCCTAATTTTTATTATAATGTTTAAAAAATTAACTAATTTAAATTTCTAAATGTTGTTTGATGAAATTCATAAATTCATCTTTCCTTCGACTAGAAATTACAATTGTTTTTTGAGAATTCATCTCAACAGTTAAGCCGTCTTTTTTAGAAATACTTTTCATTTTTAAAGTATTTATAATGAATGAATTATGCACTCTAAAAAAACCAGTTCCTTCTAGTTTATTTTCAAAATCTTTTAGGTGTTTTGTTACTGTAATTTTGATATTATCATTAAGATAAACATCAGTATAAGCTCCAGAAGCCTCTAAATAAACAATTTCATTTAACTTAATAAGTTTGATATTTTCAATTGCTTTTAACATTAGAGAATTTTCTTGTTTTTTCGAAAACTCATGTACACTATTATCTTTTGATTCTTGTTTTATTTTGTTGATCGCTTTTTCAATCGAAGTTTTAAATTCTTGTGTTTGAATTGGTTTTAAAATATAATCTAATGCTTCAACTTTTATAGCATTTAGGGCATATTTTTCATGTCCTGTAATAAAAATAATTTTTTCTTTATTTTTTTCAATGGTATTAAATACATCAAAACTTGTATCTTTTCCTAAATGAATATCAAATAAAAATAACTGATATGTAGTGCGTTGAATTGCATTAATAGCATCTTTTGAGTTAGAAACAACATCAATTGTTTCAAAAGTTTTCCCAAAATAATTTTCTAATAATGATTTTATCAAATTACAAATTCTTTTATCATCATCTAATATTAGTACTTTCATATGCTAATTATTGGTAAATAAAATTCAACTTTCACTTCGTTTTTTAAATGTATAAAATTAAAACTTGCCAAACTTTTGTAAATTTTACTGTGAAGATTAATGCGTTGTTTGGTAATATCTAAACCTCTTGAAGGCTCATTATTTAATTTTTTAGAGAAAGGTATTGGTTCGCCAATTATATTATTATTGATTGTTATTAGTAATTGATTATTTATAATTGTGAAATGGATATTTATAATTCCATCATTTGAATCACTTTTAAAACCACCATGTTCAATAGCATTTTCTAAAGCAGCTTGTGTTATAGCGCTTGGAATTTTAATTTTATGAAATTCTTCCAATTTTAATGTGGATGTAATATGAAATTGAAATCCGTTTTGAAGACGATATTGCTGAGTTTTGAGATAGTTTTCTATCATTTGTTTTTCTTCAAACAAGGTCCATTCATCTTTAAAAGTACTTTCTAAAAGCAATCTTGAAAAGCGTGAAATATTCGAAGTAAAATCAATTAAATGTTCATTAAAATTATAATTTACTAATTCTGCTTGTAATGCTGTAAAAGCATTATTGATATAATGAGGATTGAATTGCGAGCGTGTTAATTTAGACCTTAATGAAAAATTTTTGATTTTATTTATTTTCTTTTGATACCAAAAAATAATTCCACCAAAAATCAAAATTAAAATTAAACACAACACTAAAAATTGAATTTGTTGCTGTTGCTGTTGCATTTTAAAATTGATGATTTCTTCATTTTGTTTTAAGATTGTGATTTCGTTATTTTTTTTCTCAGTTTCAAATGCTACTAATTCTCTCTGTAAATTTTGTACATTTTTAGAGAGATTTACACTATCCAACATTCCAATAATTTCAGCATTTATAATTGCTGCTGCTTCAAATTTTTCCGTTTTTATGAAAAGTTTGTTTTTTATATCAAGTGTATTTCTTAGTAATTCAGGATTTTTAAAATTCCTAAAAAATGCAATAGCTTCATCAAGATATTTTTCTGATTTTTTGTAATCACCCAAATTGTAATATGCAGTTCCTAAAAGTCTGTTAGCATTGGCTTTGTGAATTTTAAACTCTTTTTCTTTAGCAATTTTTAAAATTGATAAACCAAATTGCTCAGCTTTTAAATAATTTTGTTGTTCGATGTATAAAAAACCCAAGTTATTTTGAATGAGCAAAATGGAATTTATATCATTTATTTGCTTTGCTTTTATCAAAGCTTTTTCTAAAATTTGAATACTTTCAGTTGTTTTATTAGTAGACTTATATATATGAGCTAAATTATTACAGGCTGCTAAATAGTTGTTTAGGTAGTTTTTATTATTTTCTAGTAATGAAACAGCTTTTTTAAAATATTTTTCACCTTCAACATAGTTTAAGAATTTTGTATGAATATAACCTGAAACATTCAATACATAAACGTATTCTTTAAATTGGGTTTTTGGATCAATTTCTTTTTCAAGTTGTTTTAAATATTCTAATGCTTCTTGATCTTTTTGCAAACATAGAAGTGAGTTTATAATACCAGTTTTTGACTCTAAAGAAATATTCCACCCACTGAAAATTTGTTTATATTTTGCTAGTTTATTAATGGTCTCATCATAAATTTTATAAGATTTTTCGCAATTTTGATTTATTTCAAATTCGATTCTAGCTTCAATACTATTTTTAAATAATTCTAATTGAATAAAAGTAGGATTTTGAGCAATATAGAGAGAAACTTCATCAATATTTTGCTGTGCTTTTTTAGGATTTATTCTTCGCTCTTGAGATGCTTTATAAAGTTTTATTACATTTTTTAAATAATAATCTTTGGTTTGAAATGAATTAAGTAAACTATCAAAATATTGAATATTACTCTCAACACTAATTTTTTCATTTTTAATTTTTTGATCTATAATTTTTAAATAAGAACTATATTTTTTTATGAACTCATTTTCAGATTGACTCCAAATAGAGATACTTATGAAGAAAAAAAAATGGAAAAGCTTTTTCATATAAATAATGATACGATTGATTTTATAAAAATACAATTAATACTTTTTGTACAATCATCAAATATTAAACAAAATACTACATCTATTAAACGAAATAAGCTATCTATAAATCTAAAATTTTAAAGTTCTTATTTGTATTTATTTTCGGACGAATTATAACGATTAAAACAAGAAAATTATGAAATACAAATTACTATTTCTTTTATTTATTTGCTCTTTTTTATCCATAAATGCTCAAACTTTTGATTGGGGTAAAATAATTGGTGGTACAGGAATTGAAACAATAAATTCGGTAACAAAAAATCCAACAGGAATATTTATAGTAGGCTCATTTCAAGGAATTGTAGATTTTAATTCAAGTTCAGGAACTAATAATTTTTCTTCAAAAGGAGGAAAAGATGTCTTTGTTTTAAAAACCGATTTTGATGGAAATTATCTTTGGGCTATTACTTTTGGTGGCACTGGTGATGATGAAGCAGTTTCAGTTATTGCAGATAATTCAGGGATTTTAATTGCAGGAAACTTTACGTCAACTGTAGATTTTAACCCTGGAAGTGGAACTAATAATTCAACTTCTAATGGTGGAACAGATATTTTTTATGTAAAACTCAATAATTTAGGTACATACACTTATCACAAAACTATTGGTGGTACTGCAGATGATGTTGCAAAAAAAATCGTTTTTGATGGTGTAAATATTCCTTATTTAGCAGGTTCTTTTAGAAATACGGTAGATTTTAATCCAGATAGTCCAACAAATAATTTATCTACTTCAGGTGGTGTTGATGGTTTTGTAATGAAAATAAATCCATCAAATGGTGGATTAATTTGGGTTAAACAGTTTCAATCTGTAGGTACAAATTCATACATAACTATCAATGACATTGGTGTAGATAGCCAAAGTAATATATTTATTGGAGGAAACTTTTTTAATAGTGTTGACATAGATCCAAGTCCATCATCATTAATTATGACAACTGTAAATTTATCTAATGGAACAGCACAAAATGTTTTTCTAATAAAGCTAGATTCCGGTGGAAATTATCTTAGCTACACAACTCTTAGACCTACAACAAGTTGTGATTTGGTTTCGTTAAAAATAGACAGTAATGATAATATAATTTCAACAGGAGCTTTTTCTGGGAATATTGATTTTAATCCTGGAAGTGCTGTTAATCAAATAAATGCGAATGGAACTACAAGAACATTTGTTTGGAAATTAACAAATAGTTTTGTTTTTGGATTTGTTGGTAGTTTTAGTGGTAATGCTGCAAATTGGCCTTATCATTTATATTTAGATTCAAATGATGCAATTTATGTTAGTGGACAGTTTTCAGGATCTGCTGATTTTGATATAAATTCTCCTCAAAATGTATTGGTTAGTCCAGGAAGTTATGATGCGTATTTTGTGAAAATTAATAGTAATACAACTTTCGGTTTTGCAAAAGCTGTAAGTGGTTTTGATTACAATATTGGGAAAGCTATTTTAGTAAACGGAACTTCTGTTTATACTTTTGGTGATTTTAAATCGACTGTAGATTTAAACCCTGATTCTGCTGTTCAAAATGTTACTTCAAATGGTAATTATGATATTTTTTATCAAAGATTTACAGACAATACCTTGAGTAGTAACGATTATTTGGAGTCAAGTTTTAAAATATTTCCAAATCCAACAAAAAATTATTTGAATGTTACAACAAACTCTAATTATTTCTCATATCAAATTTATTCGATTCAAGGTAAAGTTCTTCAATCAGGACAATCAAATACATTCAATAAAATTGATGTAACAAAATTGAATTCAGGAATATATTTTTTAAAAGCTTCTATTGATAATCAACAAGTTATTAAAAAATTTATCAAATATTAAAAATGAAAATCAATTTTTAATAAAAAAAATAATGGAAAGAAAAGGTAAAATAAATTCGAAAAGATGTTAAAATTGACTTATGTATTTGATATTTAAGGTGATAAAATGAAATATATAATTATCAATAAAAAGAATTATAACTAAATATAAACTTGAATTGTTAATTTTCGTTTTATACTTTATAATAATTTGTCACTTTCTAATTTCTTTTCGACTATAGTTTTGGGGGATTTTTTTGGGGTATAAATGTGTAAAACATTTTACCCCATTTTTTTAAAATTAATTTATTTCGGACTATACACCACACAAGGAATAATCATTTCTTCCAATGAAATTCCCCCATGTTGATAAGTGTTTTTATAATAATTTACAAAATGATTAAAGTTGTTTGGATATGCAAAAAACAAGTCTTCTTTTGCAAAAATAAAAGGACTGTTCATGGCAACTGTTGGTAAAAAAATATCTTTTGGATTGCGAACAGCATACACATCTTTTTCTTCATAAGTTAAACTTCTGCCAGTTTTATAGCGTAAATTCGAACTTATATTTTTATCTCCAATTACTTTGGTCGGATTTTTACAATTAATCGTTCCATGATCTGTGGTGATGATTAATTTTTGTCCTAATTGTTGTACTTTTTGAATAATTTCAAACAATGGTGAGTTTTTAAACCAACTGAGTGTTAAACTTCTATAAGCTTTATCATCTCCAGATAATTCTTTGATCACTTCCATTTCAGTTTTTGAATGTGATAAAATATCCACAAAATTATATACGATAGTTGTCAAATCATTTTGTTTAGTGCCGTTGAAATTATCAGCCAATTCTTTTCCACTTTTAAGAGAAGATATTTTAAAATATTGGTGCTGAATATCCAAACCTAAACGTTTGATTTGTTCGGTTAAAAACTCATTTTCAAATAAATTCATGCCTCCTTCATCTCCGTCATTTTTCCAATATTTTGGATAACGTTTTTCCATTTCTGATGGCATCAAACCCGAAAAAATGGCATTTCTAGCATATTGAGTTGCAGTTGGTAAAATCGAAAAGTACGAATATTCTTGTTCCTTTTTATGATGATTATTTATCAAAGGTTCTAAAATTCGATATTGATCATAGCGTAAATTGTCAATTACCACCCAAACAACTCCTTGTTTTTTGTTTATTTCAGGAACAATAAAATCTTTAAAAAGTGTATGTGAAAAAGTAGGTTTGTCATTGGATGTCAAGAAATCTTCGTAATTCTTCTTGATGAACTTAAAAAACTGTGTATTAGCCTCTTGTTTTTGACTTTCTAAAATGCCCAACATGCCAGGATCACTGATATTTTCTAATTCTAATTCCCAGTGAATCAATTTTTTATACAATTCGATCCAATCTTCATAACTATTTACCATGGCTAAATCCATAGAAATTTTTCGAAATTCTTGTTGATAATTGGAGGTTGTTTTTTCTGAAATTAAACGTGAATGATCAAGGTTTTTTTTCAATGTCAATAAAATCTGATTTGGGTTTACAGGTTTTATCAAATAATCAGCAATTTTAGAGCCAATGGCTTCTTCCATGATATATTCTTCTTCGCTTTTGGTAATCATTACCACAGGCAAATTTCCTTGCTTTTGTTTGATTTCGGCAAGTGTATCTAAACCAGATAAACCTGGCATATTTTCATCTAAAAAAACAATATCAAAATTAATGCTATCAACCAAATCAATAGTATCAGCACCATTAGTACAAGTAGTTACTTTATAATTTTTTCGTTCTAAAAAAAGAATATGAGGTTTTAACAATTCAATTTCATCATCAACCCATAAAATGTGTATATCACTCATCTGTATTCAAAATTTAAATTTGAACGTTAAAAGTACAGTTTTGTTGCTTGAAATCCGTTTTAAAATGATAAAATATTGCCAAAAATAAAATTGTTCGTAATTTGCCGGCAATTGATAAAATCATCAATTTTGCCATAAAAATGCCAAACAAATTAAAAATATTAAATGACCCAATTTACGGATTTATCCAAATTCCGAATTCATTAGTTTTTGATATAATGGAAGATGCGTATTTTCAACGTTTACGAAGAATTGCGCAAATGGGTTTGTCCAGTTTAGTATATCCTGGAGCCATTCACACGCGTTTTCACCATGCTTTGGGATGTATTTATTTGATGCAAAAAGCAGTGAGAGTGTTGCGTTTTAAGCAAATTGAAATTTCTGAAGAAGAAGAAAACGCTTTATATATCGCTATTTTATTGCACGATATTGGTCATGGACCTTTTTCGCATGCACTAGAGCACAGTATTGTAAATGGAGTTTCGCACGAAGAAATTTCCTTGCAATTCATGCAAAAACTAAATAAAAAGTTTGATGGAAAACTTAGTTTGGCAATAGAAATTTTTGAAGGAAAATATCCGCGTAAATTTTTATGTCAATTGATTAGTAGTCAATTGGATATAGATAGATTAGATTATTTAAAACGCGATAGTTTTTATACTGGAGTTACAGAAGGAAATATTTCATCAGACAGATTGATTGTCATGATGGATGTTGCTAATGACGAATTGGTTATTGAGCAAAAAGGGATTTATTCTGTAGAAAAGTTCTTGATTGCCAGACGTTTAATGTATTGGCAAGTATATTTACACAAAACAGGTTTAGTCGCAGAAAACATGCTGGTTAATGTGCTAAAACGAGCCAAAGAATTGGCTGAAAACGGCGTAGATTTATTTGCAAGTAATGCTTTTGCCTATTTTTTATACAATAGAATTAATAAGGATAATTTCAATGAGAATACCTTAGAAATGTTCTCAAAATTAGATGATTATGACATTTTATTATCCATCAAAGAATGGGTTCATCATGAAGATAACGTATTGTCAACACTTTCTAAAATGATTGTAGAACGTAAATTGTTGAAAGTAGAAATGCAAAGTGAGCGTTTTAGTGAAGCTTATGTTAGCAAAAAGATGAAAAAATTTCAAGATAAACTTGAACTAACAGAAACCGAAATTACGTATTTTGTTTTTACTCAAGAAATTAAAAATCAAGCATATACATCAGAAAAGCCAATTCTTATCATCAATAAAAAAGGAAAATTAAGCGATATTGCAAAAGCATCAGATCAATTGAATTTGCAAGCATTGACAAAACCGGTTGTTAAACACATTATTTGTTATCCAAAATAAATTGGTTGTAGTCCAATAACGATAATTTTTATACTTTTGCAGTTAATGAAATTTACAGCACAACAAATAGCAGCAATTTTAGACGGTGAAGTCTTTGGAAATCCTGAAGAAGAGGTTTTTAAATTGTCGAAAATTGAAGAAGGAGAAAAAGGCTCATTAACCTTTTTGTCTAATCCAAAATATCAACCGTATTTATACACTACAAATGCTTCTATTGCGATTGTAAATAATACTTTTCAGCCTGAAAAAGACTTAAAAGTTACGTTGATTAAAGTAGAAAATGCCTACAAATCTTTTTCAAAACTTCTTGAATTTTACAACGAAGTAAAGAATAATAAATTGGGAAGAGAAACTCCGAATTTCATTTCTAATTCTGCCACAATTGGTGAAAATGAATACATTGGAGCCTTTACCTATATTGGAGAAAATGTAAAAATTGGCAACAATGTAAAAATTTATCCCAATTGTTATATTGGTGATAATACAGTCATTGGTGATTATTGCGTGTTTCATTCAGGCGTAAAAATTTATTCTGAAACTCAGATTGGAAACCATTGCAAAATTCATTCAAACTGTACAATTGGTTCAGATGGATTTGGATTTGCGCCAAATGCTGATGGAAATTATGTAGCAGTTCCTCAAATTGGAAACGTAATTATTGAGGATTATGTGGATATTGGAGCAGGAGCCACTATTGATAGAGCCACTCTTGGTTCAACAATCATCAGACAAGGTGTAAAATTAGACAATCAAATTCAAATTGCACACAATGTTGAAATTGGAAAAAATACCGTAATTGCCGCACAAACAGGTGTTGCAGGGTCTACAAAAATCGGTGAAAACTGTATGATTGGAGGGCAAGTAGGTATTGTTGGGCATTTGACCATTGGAAATGGTGTAAAAATTCAAGCACAATCAGGTATTTCTAAAAATCTAAAAGACAATGAAGTAGTGCAAGGATCGCCTGCTTTTGGCTATGGAGATTTTAATAAAAGTTACGTGTATTTTAGAAATTTACCTAAGATTGCAGCCACAGTAAATAATTTAGAAAAGGAATGGAAAGCTCAAAATAAAAAAGAATGAGTAAAAAGCAAAAAACAATTCAATCAGAAATATCGTTGTCAGGTGTAGGATTACACACAGGAAACAACGTAACTATGACTTTAAAACCAGCTCCAATCAATCACGGATTTGCATTTGTGAGAGTAGATTTGGAAGGAAAACCTGTAATTGAAGCCAGAGCTGAATATGTTGTAAACACACAAAGAGGCACAAACCTCGAGAAAAATGGGGTTCAAATTCAAACATCAGAGCACGTTTTAGCAGCTGCAGTTGGTTTGGATATTGATAATTTGATTATCGAAATCAATGCTTCTGAACCTCCAATTATGGATGGTTCCTCAAAATTCTTTGTTGAAGCCATTGAAAAAGCTGGAATTCAAGAGCAAAATGCTCAAATAGAAGAGTATATTGTTAAAGAAATCATTTCTTATAAAGACGAAGAAACAGGAAGTGAAATTATTTTAATGCCTTCTGATGAGTATCAAATAACCACAATGGTTGATTTTGGCACTAAAATTCTAGGTACTCAAAATGCTACCTTAGATACAATTTCTGATTTTAAAACTGAAATTTCGGCCGCAAGAACATTTAGTTTTTTGCATGAAATTGAAATGTTACTTGAAAAAGATTTGATAAAAGGAGGTGATTTAAACAATGCAATTGTATATGTTGACAAAGAATTGTCTGATAGCACCATGCAAAAGCTAAAATCAGCATTTAAAAAAGATAAAATTTCTGTAAAACCAAACGGAATTTTAGACAACCTAACATTGCATTGGGCAAATGAGGCAGCGCGTCATAAATTGTTAGATGTTATTGGAGATTTGGCTCTGGTAGGTATGCGAATTCGTGGAAAAGTAATTGCCAATAAACCAGGTCATTTTGTAAACACTCAGTTTGCTAAAAAGTTATCAAAATTGATAAAATTAGACAAACGAAATAATGTTCCTCAATACGATTTAAACGAACCACCTTTATTAGATATCCATCAAATTATGGATATTTTACCACACAGGCCACCATTTTTATTGATTGATAGAATTATTGAATTATCTGAAAGTCATGTGGTTGGAATGAAAAACGTAACTATAAATGAAGGGTTTTTTGTAGGTCACTTTCCAGGAGCACCTGTTATGCCTGGAGTTTTACAAGTAGAAGCCATGGCGCAATGTGGAGGAATTTTAGTACTTAGTACAGTGCCTGATCCTGAAAATTACTTGACCTATTTTATGAAAATGGACAACGTAAAATTCAAACAAAAAGTATTACCAGGAGATACCTTGATTTTTAAATGTGATTTAATTACTCCAATTAGGAGAGGCATTTGTCACATGCAAGCTTATGCGTATGCCAACGGAAAATTGGTTGCTGAAGCAGAATTGATGGCTCAAATTTCAAAAATAAAATAACTATGAATCAACCATTAGCGTACGTTCACCCCCAAGCAAAAATAGCCAGAAATGTGGTTATTGAACCCTTTACAACCATTCATAATAATGTGGTTATTGGATCTGGAACTTGGATTGGATCAAACGTGACCATCATGGAAGGAGCTAGAATTGGAAATAATTGCAGAATTTTTCCAGGAGCAATCATCTCAGCAATTCCTCAAGATTTAAAATTTGATGACGAAGAAACTACTGTAGAAATTGGCGACAACGTTACAATTCGCGAGTGTGTTACCATCAACAGAGGTACAAAAGACAGAATGAAAACTGTTGTAGGAAATAATTGTTTGATTATGGCTTACTGTCATATTGCCCACGATTGTTTGGTGGGTAATAACACCATTTTTTCTAATAACACCACTTTAGCAGGACATGTAACTGTGGGTGATAACGTAGTTTTAGCAGGAATGGTTGCCGTACATCAATTTGCTTCTATTGGAAAACATGCTTTTGTTACTGGAGGTTCATTGGTTCGAAAAGACGTTCCTCCTTATGTAAAAGCTGCTAGAGAACCACTTTCGTATGTGGGAATCAATTCAGTTGGTTTAAGAAGAAGAGGGTACTCAACAGAAAAAATCAGAGAAATTCAGGATATATACAGAATTTTATTCCAAAAAAATTACAATTATTCACAAGCGATTGATATTATTGAAGCTGAAATGGAGGCTACTCCTGAGCGTGATGAAATTATACAATTCATCAAAGAATCACATCGTGGAATTATGAAAGGATACTTAAAAATAAATTAATAAATACATATGTAATGGCAACTACTTCAGATATCAGAAACGGATTATGCATAAGATATAACAACGATATTTATAAAATTATTGAATTTTTACACGTAAAACCAGGAAAAGGTCCTGCTTTTGTTAGAACAAAACTAAAAAGTGTTACCAATGGAAAAGTAATAGACAATACTTTTCCTGCTGGTAGAAAAATTGAAGATGTACGTGTAGAAACGCACAAATTTCAGTATTTATACAATGAAGGTGATACCTATTTCTTTATGAATGAAGAAGATTACACACAAATTCAATTGCCAAAAAGCGCTTTAGATGTTCCTGAATTGATGAAAGAAGGAGAAGTTGTAACAATCATTATCAATACTGAAGATAACATGCCACTTTCTGTTGACATGCCTTTAAGTGTTATTTTAGAAGTAATTCATACAGAGCCAGGTGTAAAAGGAAATACAGCTACCAATGCAACAAAACCTGCTACTGTTGAAACGGGTGCAATTGTAAATGTGCCTTTATTTATCAATGAAGGAGATAAAATAAAAATTGAAACTGCAAAAGGAACATATCAAGAGCGAATGAAAGAGTAGTTTTTTACTACTTTTTCTCTTGATTTTAATTCAATTTTTTTAACCACTCAAACAAAATTTCACTTTGGATTTTAATAGAACTCATACTTTAAAAGAAGTGTCTCAAGTACTTCAATGTCAATTTATTGGAGATGAAAATTTCCCGATAAAAGGCATGAATGAAATTCATGTTGTACGTGAAGGTGATATTGTTTTTGTAGATCATCCAAAGTATTATGACAAAGCCTTAAATTCAGCTGCAACTGTTGTTTTGATCAATAAATTGGTAGATTGTCCTGAAGGAAAAGCTTTGTTAATTTCAGACGATCCTTTTCGTGATTTTAACAAATTAACTATTCATTTCAATCCTTTTATTGCTTCAAAAAATAGTATTGCAGACTCTGCAATTATTGGTGAAAATACCATCATTCAACCCAATGTTTTTATAGGAAATAATGTAAAAATTGGTAAAAATTGTGTGATTCATCCCAATGTTTCCATTTATGACAATTCAGTTATTGGAAATAATGTTACCATACATGCAAATTCAGTTTTGGGTGCAGATGCTTTTTATTATAAAAAACGTCCTTCAGGTTTTGATAAACTCATTTCAGGAGGTAGAGTAGTGATTGAGGATTTTGTTGATATTGGGGCTTCTTGCACTATTGATAAAGGAGTAACAGGTGATACTACCATCAAAGAAGGAACAAAAATTGACAATCAAGTGCATGTTGGTCATGACACTATTATTGGAAAAAAATGTTTGATTGCCTCTCAAACCGGAATCGCAGGTTGTGTAATCATTGAAGATGAAGTTACCATTTGGGGACAAGTTGGAACAAATAGTGGGATTACAATTGGAAAAGGTGCAATTATTTTAGGTCAAACAGGAGTTACTAAATCAATTGCTGGAGGTAAAACTTACTTTGGAACTCCAATTGCAGAATCAAGAGAAAAATTGAAAGAAATGGCTGCTGTTAAAATGCTTTTAAAAGATAGAAAGATTTTATAAAAAGGTTTTTTTAAAAACTTACAAAGAACTATTTTTGCACCACAAAATAAAATAACAAACCATGAGTGTTTTAGTAAATAAAAATTCAAAAATTATTGTTCAAGGTTTTACAGGTAGTGAAGGTACTTTTCACGCTGGTCAAATGATTGATTATGGAACCAATGTTGTTGGAGGTGTAACTCCAGGAAAAGGCGGTCAAGAACACTTAGGGAAGCCAGTTTTTAATACCGTGAAAGAAGCTGTAGATAAGGCTGCTGCTGATACATCTATCATTTTTGTGCCACCAGCTTTTGCTGCTGATGCTATTATGGAAGCTGCTGAAGCCGGTATCAAAGTAATTATTTGTATTACTGAAGGAATTCCTACAGCAGACATGGTAAAAGTAAAAGCATATATAGCAAACAAAGACTGCAGATTGATTGGCCCAAATTGTCCAGGTGTTATTACTCCTGATGAAGCAAAAGTAGGGATCATGCCAGGATTTATTTTCAAAAAAGGAAACATCGGAATCGTTTCAAAATCAGGAACATTAACTTATGAAGCTGCTGATCAAGTAGTAAAACAAGGCTTTGGAATTTCTACAGCTATTGGAATTGGAGGAGACCCAATTATTGGCACAACTACCAAAGAAGCTGTTGAATTGTTGATGAATGATGATGAAACGCATGCAATCGTTATGATTGGTGAAATTGGTGGAAATTTAGAAGCAGAAGCTGCGAAATGGATTAAAGCTGATGGAAATAGAAAACCTGTAGTTGGATTTATAGCAGGTCAAACTGCTCCATCAGGAAGAACTATGGGACATGCAGGAGCAATTGTTGGGGGTGCAGATGATACAGCACAAGCAAAGATGAAAATTTTGGCGGAAAACGGAATTCACGTTGTGAGTTCTCCAGCTAAAATCGGAGCCATGGTTGCAAGTGTATTGAAAAAATAAAAATTCAATTTTTTAATTCATACAAAATCCGAGAAATTTAAAACTTCTCGGATTTTGATTTTATACTATATTTGTATTGTTAAAATAATCAATAATCATGAAACTACTAGAAAACAAAACGGCCATCATTACAGGAGCTACAAGAGGAATTGGAAGAGGAATTGCGATAGAATTTGCCAAACAGGGTGCCAATGTGGTATTTACTTACAGTTCGTCTGTTGATGCTGCAACTGCATTAGAAAATGAATTGAAATCTTTTGGGGTTTCTGCTAAAGGATATCAATCTAATGCTGCAAATTTTGATGCTGCTCAAGAATTGGTAAACAATGTATTGGCTGAATTTGGAACCGTTGATATTTTAGTAAACAATGCCGGAATTACCAAAGACAATTTGTTAATGCGAATTTCAGAGCAAGATTTTGATTCTGTTATTGAAATTAATTTAAAATCGGTTTTCAATTTAACAAAAGCAGTAATTCGTCCTATGATGAAACAACGAAGTGGCTCTATCATCAATATGAGTTCTGTTGTTGGTTTGAAAGGAAATGCTGGTCAAGCAAATTATGCAGCTTCTAAAGCAGGAATTATTGGTTTTTCAAAATCAGTTGCTTTGGAATTAGGCTCAAGAAATGTACGTAGCAATGTGATTGCTCCTGGATTTATTGAAACTGAAATGACCGATAAATTAGATGAAAAAACCGTGCAAGGTTGGCGTGATTCTATTCCTTTAAAAAGAGGAGGACAGCCTGAAGATATTGCAAATGCTTGTGTTTTCTTAGCATCTGACATGAGTTCGTACATTACAGGTCAAACACTTTCTGTAGATGGTGGAATGTTAACCTAACAAATACTTTTTTAATAAAGATACTTTGTAAAAACCTGCAACAAATAGCGTTGCAGGTTTTTCTTTTCACAATGATATTTATATCTTTCCACTAAAATCAAACTTTTGCAAACAACTGTCATTTTTCTACTTTTTTTAGCATTGGTATTGAGTTTTTCAATAGCCTATTTTCAGTATTATTATAAAGAAAAAAGCAAACATCAATTCACACCTTTCCTATTGATTTTGAGAACGCTAAGTTTGTTTTTGCTCTTATCTTTATTCATTAATCCGAGTATTGAAAACGAAGTTTATCAAAATGAAAAACCGGTTTTATCAATAGTAACAGACAATTCATCTTCCATTGCTTTTTTTGATGAAACTAAAAATATTTTAGCATTTCAAGAAAATATTTCTGATAATTCTGTTATCAAAGACAAATTTGACATTCAAAAGTTTCAATTTGGAAAAACGTTGCAACTCCAAGATAGCTTGACGTTTTCTGAAAATGAAACCAATATTTTTGAGGCAATTTCAGCAACCAACAAACTGAATTCCAGCAAAATTGCGCCTGTAGTTTTATTAACAGATGGCAACCAAAATATTGGTTTAGATTATGAATTTCTGAATTCTAAACAGCCTATTTATCCAATTGTTTTTGGGGATACAACCACTTATGCCGATATTAAAATCTCTCAAATTAATGCCAATAAATACAGTTTTTTAGGAAATCAATTTCCTGTTGAAGTTTTGCTAAATTATGAAGGAAATGAGAATGTGACATCCGTTTTTACGATTTCATCCAAAGGAAAAACAATCTTTAGTAAAAATGTTTCGTTTTCTGCTCAAAAAAAATCAGAAACTATTTCAACCAACATTGAATCTACTGCAAAAGGAATTCACTTTTACAACACCTCTTTGCGAATAATTAACAATGAAAAAAATACGAAAAACAATACCAAAGATTTTACGGTAGAAGTGATTGATGAGCAAACCAATGTATTGATTGTTTCATCTGTTTTACATCCAGATTTGGGAGTTCTAAAAAAAGCCATTGAAAGTAACAAACAACGAAAAGCGACAATTTCATTAGTTACTGATTTTAAAAACCAAATAAATGATTTTCAGTTGATTATATTGTATCAGGTTACGAATGCTTTTAAAAATATTCTCACTGAAATCACTGCTGAAAAAATACCTTATTTGTTTATATCGGGTGTAAATACTGATTGGAATTTTGTAAATGCACAACAATTAGGTTTTCAAAAAAAGGCCATCAATCAAACTGAAAATTACGGTGCCACTTTCAATACTTCGTTTGCTACTCTATTGCAAGAAAATATTGGTTTTGATGATTTTCCTCCGTTAAAAGATCGTTTTGGTGAAGTATATTTTAATAAGGAATATCAAACATTGTTGTTTCAAAATATCAACGGAATTCAAACAAAAGTTCCACTGTTAGCAATTGTTGATAATGAGTCTCATAAATTTGCGACCTTGTTTGGAGAGGGAATTTGGAAGTGGAGAGCAGCTAGTTTTTTAAATAACAATTCATTTGAAGAATTTGATGCTTTTGTAGGGAATTTGGTAAGTTTTTTAGCATCCAACAAAAAAAGAAATCGGTTAGAAGTGAATGCTGAAAGTTTATATACGGCAAATTCAACCATCAATATTTCAGCATTTTACTTAGATAAAACGTATAAATTTGATCCAAGAGCTTCTCTTGAAATTACAATTACCAATGAAACAACAAAAATAGTTTCAAAATTTCCGTTTTCATTACTCAATAATGCTTATCAAGTTGCGATTGAAAATTTAGCATCTGGAGTTTATAATTATACAGTAACAGTATTGGGTCATAATTTATCAAAATCAGGACAATTTGTAATTTCTGATTATAATATTGAAGAGCAATTTACAAGAGCTAATTTAGAGAAACTAGAAAAAATAGCGACAAATTCAGGCGGAAAAGTGTATTATAAAAATCAATTTGATGATTTATTGCAAGATCTTTCTAAAAATGAGTCTTTTTATACCATCCAAAAGGCATCTATCAAAGAGCAAGAAATCATAGATTGGAAATGGGTGTTGTTTGTAATCATTGGATTTTTAACTTTAGAATGGTTTATTAGAAAATATATTGGTAAAATTTAATGTATGGGACATCATCACTCACACTCGCATTCGCATTCACATCATTCTTCATCCTCTGAAAATATAGGAGTTGCTTTTTTGCTGAATACATTTTTTACAATTATCGAATTTATTGGCGGATTTTATACCAATAGTATGGCAATCATGTCAGATGCTGTGCATGATTTAGGAGATAGCGTTAGTTTGGGAATGGCTTGGTATTTTCAAAAAATAGCGAAGAAAAAAGCTACAAAAACTTACTCTTACGGTTTTCAGCGATTTTCATTGTTAGGAGCATTGATCAATTCTACAGTTCTTTTTATTGGTTCTATTTTGGTGATTGTGAAATCCATCCCAAGAATTATTACTCCCGAAGCTTCGGATGCAAAAGGCATGATGTGGTTTGCTTTTTTAGGAATTATCATCAATGGTGCAGCTGTTTTAAAACTCAGAAAGGGAACTTCTATCAACGAAAGAGTAGTGGCATTGCATTTGTTTGAAGATGTGTTGGGTTGGGTTGCCATTTTGGTTGCAAGTATCATCATGCAGTTTTATGAAATCCCGATTTTAGATCCAATTTTATCAATTTTGATTGCGTTTTATGTGCTGTATAATGTATTTAAAAACGGCAAAGAAAGTTTTCGAATTTTATTACAAGGCGCTCCTTTAGAAATTTCAGTTGATGAAATCAAAGTAAAATTATTAGAAAATAAACATATTAAAGAAGTACTTGATTGTCATTTATGGACTATGGATGGAGAATACAATGTTTTTTCAGCCCAATTGATTGTGGAGAATTCTGTTACATTATGGGAAGATGTTGCAGTTTTAAAAGCAGATATTCGTACACTTTTGCATGATGAGTTTCAAATAGAACACGTAACATTAGAAGTAGACATCTCAGAATTTTATGAAAACATAGATTGTAATTCCACTTTATAAATTGTAAATTTGAAAAAATAAAAAAATAAATGATGGCAAATAAACCAATAGAATTTAATTTTCCTAAGGGCGGTATTTTTACAATTGTCCTTTTAGTTGTGTTATTGATTGTATTTTCAAAATCTACCGTAACCATTGGTCCTGGTGAAGGTGGAGTCGTATTTGAACGTTTTGGAGATGGTATTAATACTGAGAAAACCTATGGCGAAGGATTTCAAATTGTAGCTCCATGGAACAGAATGATTATAAGAAAAGTGCGTCAGCAATCAGTTTCTGATGAAATGAATGTACTCTCTATTAACGGATTAGAAGTACGAGTGAATGGTACAATTTGGTATGAACCTGAATACAATAATTTAGGATTACTAATTAAAACAAAAGGAGAGGATTATGAACGCGAATTGCTTGATCCTGCTATAAATGCAGCTGCAAGAAGTGTTGTTGGGCGTTATACACCTGAGCAATTGTATTCAAGTAAAAGAGATGTTATTGAACAAGAAATTTTAGATGAAGTTCAAATCATTTTAAAAGATCAGTATTTAAGGGTGAAAAGAGTTTTGGTGAAAGATGTAAAATTACCAACAACCATTAAAAATGCAATCGAAACAAAGTTAAAACAAGAGCAAGAATCTTTAGAATATGAATTTAGAATTGCTAAAGCCAAAAAAGAAGCAGAAAGACAACAAATTGATGCAGAAGGTAAAGCAAAAGCAAATCAAATTTTAAGTGCTTCTTTAACTGATAAAATTTTACAAGAAAAAGGAATTGAAGCTACTTTAAAATTAGCAGGTTCTGAGAATAGCAAGGTAATTGTTATTGGTTCAGGAAAAGATGGTTTGCCCATTATTCTAGGAAATCAATAAGAAATAAATACTTATTTATACCAAGAAAGTTCAGCATTTGCTGAACTTTTTTTTTGATGTAAATTGATTTTTTTTAAATCTTAATCGGAACTTTCTAACTCTTAAAAGTTTGTTAAACAGTATTTCGTTTCGTAACGAATTTGAAATGTAAGCGTCCTATAAGAGTAAATAAAATAAAAAGTCATGAATACAACAGACATAAAAATTAAAGAAGAAAAGAAGAATAATTCAAGCGAAATTTTCAATTACAAAAGAAGTTTTTGGAATGCAAGAAGAAAATATAACTACAAATACATTACAACGGTATTTTAGTTATTGGTTAGTTAGTTTTTAATAGTTGGAAAGAGTCAAAAGCAATCCTTTTGACTCTTTTCTTTTTCTTTAGGTTTCAATAATATCAAAAAAAAAGACTGCCCAATTTGGGCAGTCTTTTTTTGTTTTAAAATTAAGATTAATTATCTAAAAATAATTTTGGTAGTACCATACGTAGCTTCACTACTAGACACTTTAAGTAAATAAATACCTGCTTTTACATTAAAGTTGAATTCCAATTCATTTTTACCAATAGTTAAATCGGTAGTTGATTTGTGAATTGTTTTTCCAGTAACATCCGTCAAAGTAATGGTAGCATTGGTATCCGTTTTACTGAATAACATAAGGTTTACATTCCCTTTTGATGGATTTGGATACGCCATCAATTCGTTTTCAAAAACCTCTTGTTTTTCAACAGTGATACCATCAGAGCCAGCCATTTTCACAAATTTCACATTCGAAATTGTCAAATCCAAATCTTTGGTTTGAGCTTCTACAGGCAAGAATGTGAAGGTTAATGTTGTTAAATCATCAGCCACAATCTTATCTTGAGTACCAGTTGATGTGTAAATATCAAAAGGCACATAATACGTTTGCTCTTCTTTTGATAAATCAACCATCACTCTGTATTGCTGTTTCCAATCTTCGATAGAAGCTTTGATCAAACCTAATTCAATCAAACCACTACCTTTAGCAGTAAATGCTAAGTATTTGTATTGAGTATAATCATCAGATAATGTTCCAGGCAATAAAGATTTGTAGATGGTTAAGTAATCGTAATCACTAGTCGCTTTGATTTCCACATTTCTGTTGATTGCTAATTCATCTTCGTTGTAAATTCTGTCAAAATTATTGGTGATTTGATGACGCTCAATTTTGGTGTATTTTGAATCGAAATCCAATCCCCAGTTACCATCAGCATGATAGAAGGCATCTTCAATTTGACCATTTACTTTGATCAAACCATCATATTCATAAGCATCTTTGATGTCAATCAACACAGTTTGTTCAGTTTTAGCATTGATAGGATTGTAACGTTGTTTTATGTTTCCAGCAGTTTCAGAATATTTTTCTTCCATTTCAATTTCACCACCAATTGTACCTTTGTCACTTCTCAATTTTAATACTAAATGATTGGCCACTCTCGATACTTTTGCAGCATAGGTTCTAGGCATTCTGTGTTTTTCGTTTTGAGTCACAGGAATGAATGATTGTAAGTTTGCTAAAATATCTTTCACTAATTTTTGAGTATCCTCAGGATTTGTAGCCCACACTTGGAAGTTGTACATGTCATTGAACTTGGTGTAGTGATTCACATACCAATTTGTTTGAATGCTATAATTGTCATCATTATTGTTTTTAGCAACAGCGAATGAAATAGCATGCTCTACAACACCACTTCGTTGTTTGATGGCTTGCATCAAGAAGTTGTAGCCTTCTAATTGAACAGATTGAACTGTCAAGATTTCAGCACCACGCAAACGATCACAAGAAGCTTTGGTGTGGTTATAGACTTTATCAGAAGTTTTGATACCCAATACAACTCCTTTGGTTTTTCCATCAACAGAGAAATCCACAGAGAGTACTTCATCAGCAATAGTGTAATCTAAAATATCGGTAGGAGAGGTAACGTTTGCAATGTTTCCAGCAACTAATTGAGTTGGGAACATGTCTAACATGGTTTGACCTTTACCTTGATAAGGTTGAGCTTGTTTTAGTTTTGCTTTGTTGTAAAGATTCTCTTCAGATTTTACAAACTCAGTAGGAATGCTATTTTTCTTACGATTTACATAAATTTTAGAAATGGCATCACCTAAACTTTCAGATTCTACACCACCCGCATTACCAGTGGTAACTTCGGCAGAAGCTACAGAAACCGAAATATCAAGAGCTCTAGAACAACCATCTTTAGTTCCGAAAACAGAAACAGTGTAAGTTCCAGCAGTATCAAAAGTGAACACGGCCGGATTTTGGTTTTGCTGAACCATAGTTACACCACCATCCAAAGACCATTCAAAGCTGTCAAAATAAGTAGCATTGGTGATGGTGAATTCTCTTGTGATTGAACCATTGCCTGTGTTTGTTACACTTTGCGTTACAGTAGGGTGATTGATAGGTTGCAAAACAACAACTTGAGTACTTGTTGAATTGGAACCAAAAGTATTTGTTGCTGTAAGAGTAACTGTAAATGTTCCATAACCCGCATAGGTTTTGGTAGGATTCATTAATGTGCTTGTTGTTCCATCACCAAAATTCCATAAGTATGTTATTGGATCATTAGGTTGAAGTACGCCATTTGTATTAGAAGTATTTGTAAAATTAAATTCATTTCCTTCTAAACAATTTGTGGTGTTGTCTACTGTAAATTCAGCAATAGGAGCAGTTCCTGTTCCAGATTTTAAGGATGAAACAGAAGTCTCGAATTTAGAACAATCAACAGTTCCAGAGTTTTGGGTTAATGATTTTCCTACGATTTGCCCTAGTATTGTACCTTGGTTTGCTGAGTTTGATTTGCTAGAAACTCCAGATTTTGGTTGATTAATAGCAGGTCTAATGATATCAGCATTAGGAGCTAAGATTGTTCCAAAAATTGAATTTGTACCTAAAATTGTTAAAGTAGTTGTGTTGTAAAAATTATAAATAATATTGGTAGCATCTTGAGGAGCAAATCCATTTTGAGACCAAATATTCCAATCAAAATCTCCAGGTGCATCTACATTTATAACTAATAATCTATCAGTTGAAGTACTGTTTTGAGCAGTAAAATTTTGAACAGCATTTAAATCTGCACCAGAAATGTTTAGGTAATTTACACCATCATTAAATGAAATTTGAACACTTGCAGGTAATCCAACATTACTGATTAAATTGTTATTGTTATCTTTTAATGTTGAATTGTGAGGATTTTGAGATAAACTTAAAGAATTTGTTCTTAGTTGTTGAAACATACTACCAAAGTCAACCAAATTCTCTTCAAAGATTGGATTGTTATTTGCATCCACGCCCAAACTTGGTGAAGTTCCTGTTAATTGAATGTATGAATTTACATCATAAGTTCTGCTTGGTGTAATTCTGATTGGAGCAGGAGCATTTTGAGGGTCTTTAAACCAAGAGATTGATTCGTTATTATCATCACCAATTTTTACATATTGATTGGCATTTTCAATGCGAACAACTCCCGAGTTTCTAGTTCCGTCTAAAGGATATTTTACTCTACCATTTACAATAAGTCCGATTTTTAAATTTTCAACCTCAAAACAACCACATTCAATTGTTGATATACTATAATCACCATTAATAGTTAAATCACCACCAACTGCTACAGCACCTACAACACTTGCATCAGAAACAATTAAGTCTTTTTCAACACAAATGTTAAAACACAATGCAGGCTCTAAAGGGAAAAATGTTTCATTTGGTTGAGAGATGATTGGTGTTACTGTAAAAGTAACATCCGCAGTTGTTTCTCCACAACTTCCATCAGCAGCAATGGTATATCTGATGGTTACATCTGTATTGGTATTGATATTTGCTGGGGTATAGATATTTCCATCAATAGTTCCTCCACCAGAAATGATAGACCAAGTTCCACCAGCAGGAGAAGCAGTTAATGTTTTTGTTTCATATTCATTTATAGAAACTGTTGAAGTTGAATTTGTTGCAGTTGCACAAACAGGAGTTACTGAAAAAGTAACATCACTTGTAGTTGCTGGGCAATTTCCAACAGTAGCAATTGTATATCTGATTGTTACATCAGTATTACTATTGATGTCAGCAGGAGTATAGATATTTCCATTGATAGTTCCGCCACCAGAGACAATTGACCATGTTCCACCAGCAGGAGTTGCTGTTAAGGATTTAGTCTGGTTTTCGTCAATAGAACTGGTTGTTGTATTGTTTGTAGCAAATACACAGTTTGTAGGTAAACAATTATTGCTTGGAACAGAAACATTTGTGCCAGGAATAGACCAATCATCAATAATTGCTCTTCTATTGCGGTTACCATTTTGGTTATAAACGTTTAAATAAATACGATATGGATTACCATCATTTGCAATATTAGATGGTACTGAATAACTTACTGTTTCAACGTTTGAATGAGGAGTTTGCAGTGTATGCGTATAACTTGAGATTAAAGTTCCTTCTCCATTAATATGAGTTGGGTCAAAAGAATATATTGAAATTTCTACATAATATTCTTGATCATCATTATTATTTAGTTTGATATCAAAAGTAATATCTCCATTTGTAAATTCTACCCAAGGTGATTTTAAAAAGAATGAACCTTTTGTTGAATTGATTGCACCAGAACGTGCAGAAAAATTCCCATTAATTTTATCAGTACTTGTTATTGAAAAACCTCCAAATACCCAACAATTTGCACTTTCAATATTGCGATCTCCTGACTCAAAGTCTTGCGAAACCTCAGGAATATTAACTATTGGAGTCACTGTAAAAGTAACATCACTTGTAGTTGCAGGGCAACTTCCATCAGCAGCAATGGTATATCTGATTGTTACATCAGTATTGGTATTAACATCAGTAGGAGTATAGGTATTACCACTGATTGTTCCACCTCCAGAAACAATAGTCCAAGTTCCTCCAGCAGGACTTCCAATTAATGTTTTGGTTTCGTTTTCTACAATTGCATCTGCAGATGTTGTATTACTTGCAGTTGTACAAACAGGAGTTACTGTAAAAGTAACATCACTTGTAGTTGCTGGGCAACTTCCATCAGCAGCAATGGTATATCTAATTGTTACATCAGTATTGCTATTAATATCAGCTGGAGTATAAATATTTCCATTAATAGTTCCTCCACCTGTAACGATTGACCAAGTTCCTCCAGCAGGAGTTGCTGTTAGTGTTTTAGTTTGGTTTTCGTCAATAGAATCAGTAGTAGTTGTATTGTTAGCAATAATACAATTTGGTGAAACAATAATATCAAATGAATCAACATCAGTGGCAGCAGAATTACAATTTGCATAAGATGTAATTGTAAATGTGTCTGTACCTGAAAAATTTGGATTAGGTGTATAAGATAAAGTACTTAAATACCCATTAATTTCGTTTGCAGAGCCAGTAATAGTTATATCCCCAGGACCATTTTGAGTTGGTAAATTTCTTCCTCCACTAATTCTAACAATAACACTCAAGGTTCCATTTGTTACTGTAACTCTTACTGTTAATGGATTTCCAAGAGGATCTGAAACTCGAACTCCATTAAGACTAAATCTGTCAATATTTTCGGTAGTGGTCTGATTTCCAGGAACTGTATTTGTAGGAACATTACAAACAGGAGTCACTGTAAAAGTAACATCACTTGTAGTTGCAGGGCAACTTCCATCTGCAGCGATTGTGTATCTAATTTTTACATTTCTGTTTGATGTAATATTTGCAGGTGTGTAAATATTTCCATTGATAGTTCCGCCACCAGAAACAATTGACCATGTTCCTCCAGCAGGACTTCCAATTAATGTTTTGGTTTCGTTTTCTACAATTGCATCTGCGGATGTTGTATTACTTGCAGTTGTACAAATAGGAGTTACAGTAAAAGTCACATCACTTGTTGTTGCTGGGCAACTTCCATCAGCAGCAATGGTATATCTGATTGTTACATCAGTATTGGTATTAACATCAGCAGGAGTATAGGTATTACCATTGATAGTTCCACCTCCAGTAACAATTGACCATGTACCGCTTTGACAACTAGTTGATCCTTCATGAGTTGTGCCATTATTTGCAAAAGAACCAGTAATACCTGAAGAGCTTGTTTTCCAATAATGGCCTCCATTATCTATTGCCAAAGATCCGTAAATAGTTACTGATCCACATACTACTAAATGTGCACCACTTCTAACAGTAATCGTACCATTATAATACCCATCTCCAGTAATACGCAATACTTCACCAGATTGCAATACTCTTGCAGGTTGTGGATTTTGTCCCAATGTAAAACCATCAACATTTACCTCTATAGTTGATGATGGTGCTGATTCAGTATTTGAAGTTAGTTCTTTTGTTTCTCCTTCAGTTATAGAAGCTGTTGAAGTCGTATTTTCTGCAATATTCTCACAAACAGGAGTCACTGTAAAAGTAACATCACTTGTAGTTGCAGGGCAACTTCCATCAGCAGCTATGGTATATCTGATTGTCACATCAGTATTATTATTGATGTCAGCAGGAGTATAGGTATTACCACTAATAGTTCCACCTCCAGAAACAATAGACCATGTTCCACCAGCAGGACTTCCAATTAATGTTTTGGTTTCGTTTTCTATAATTGCATCTGCAGTTGTTGTATTACTTGCAGTTGTACAAATAGGAGTTACTGTAAAAGTAACATCGCTTGTAGTTGCTGGGCAACTTCCATCAGCAGCTATGGTATATCTGATTGTTACATCAGTATTGTTATTAACATCAGCAGGAGTATAAATATTACCATTGATAGTTCCACCTCCAGAAACAATTGACCAAGTTCCACCAGCTGGATTTCCAATTAATGTTTTGGTTTCGTTTTCTGAAATTGAAATATTGGATGTTGTATTGTTTGCGGTATCACATGATGGTCCTTGACAATTCATAATTGTTTGGAAATCAGCAATACTAAATGAAGCTATTTGGGTGTAGTTATTTCCAGCTTTTGCCAAAAAGTCTTGTTGTTGTAATGAAGTTAAAGTATATGTCATTTTAAATGAACCTGCTTGTCCATCACCAATTCCACTTACATTGTCTAATTTAAATCCGTCAAAAGGATCGTTATTACCCAATGACAAAGCAATATTACCAGAAATATTTCCGCCCGTAACTTTAGCCCAAGATACATTTGAATAAGAACCTGGTGCTGCTTTCACAGAAAAATGACTCAATTCTTTACAACTTGGTCCTCCACAGCCATCATGAGAAACTAAAATTTCGATAGTGTAACTTCCACCATTATTAACTACAGAGGTTACTTTTGTAGAAAATCCTCCACCATTTGTTTTTTCAATACCACAATCAGGAGTAAAAGGAGGAATAGTTGTATCAAATTTAGCACAATGCATTTCACCACCAGAATGAACAATCGACTTTCCAATTATTTGTCCTTCAATGTTTGATTGGTTTACCGTTTTGTTGATATCAGCAAAAGGCGCAAAAACAGTTCCTTCTATGGTTGAGTTTCCATTGATATTTAATTGAGTTGTATTGTAAAAGTTATACAATATATATGGTGCATTCTGAATTCCTACACCTGCTTGATTCCAAACATTCCAATTAAAAGTACCGGATGCATCAACATTTATCACTAAAATTTTTGTAGCACTAGGTTGATTGTTATATGTAAAAACACTAACGTTATTTAAATCAGCTCCAGTTACATTCAAATAATTGATACCATTTTGTAAATTTATTTTTACTTGATTTGGAAGATTTGTATTTGGAATAGTTTGACCATTTGGATTTGTTAATTGTGCATTATTTACATTTTGTGCAATATTTGATGATGAAGATCTCATTGCTTGAAAAGCAGCTGAAAAATCAATCAAATTACTTTCAATTACAGGATTATTAGAAGCACTAACATTTCCTAAAGTTGTAGCGTTTGCTTGTAGCATAACTCGTGTTGACGAGTTATAATTATTAGTTTGTGTGATACGAATTGGCGAAGTAGCATTGTTTTGGTCAGTATACCATACTTTCGATCCTGTTCCATCACCTATTTTAGCGTAATAGTTGCTATTTACATATAGTTGACCGTTTGAACTTGCTCCAAAATCAATTTTTCCATCCACTAAAAGGCCTATTTTTAATCCTCCAACTGTATATTCTCCGCAATCATGGATAGAAACTCTATAATTTCCTCTTAAAATTAAATCTCCACCAATAGCAATTGATCCTTCAGATTCATTGGTATTTAAAGTTGCATTATTTTCTACAAAAACATTAAATCCTAATGCAGGACTTGTAGGGCTTTGTGAAAAAATTCCAGCATAAATAAAAAAGCTTGCAATTAGTGCAGTTATTTTTATTCGTTTTTTGTCCATAATATTTTTTTCTATATTTTTCATAATAGGGGTGATGTGGGTTGTATTTTTAATTTAATTATTTATTCTAAATTGAATAAATGATTAAATTTTTAAAGGCATAGTAAAAAGCATTAGCTAATTGGAATGGAAATAATACACTTAGTTTTTTTTAAAAATTAAAATGTATACGATAAGTTCTTGGATTTGAAATCTTTAAAGTAAGATTTTAGAGGTAATAGTGGGTTCATTTTTTAAGGGTGTTTTTAGAGGTTTATAATTTAGGGACATTATTATGCAAATTTACAAAATAAAAATTATTCATGCTAAATAAAGAGTGATAAATTTGATTCATATTCTTAATAGTTAATGCATTAGCTTTAAATTGATTCATTTTTTGAACTATATTGTTAAAAAACAGTTGCTTTTTGTTAATTTTTATTTCATTCACTTCGTTTTTAGTAAATCAATTCAAGGTATATCAATTTTACTAGACGTAAAATTCGTTTGAAATCTCATTATTTTTCTCAAATTTTCGATGAAAAGCAATATTAGCGTTATGAATGGAAAAAATAATCAGTTGAATGGAGTATAAAACGCAATTGACCAAGTGATATCATGCTTTTAATATTTAATCAACAAAAGAAGGGTAACTCCTTGTTACAAAAAAGTTCGAGTAAATAATGATTTGTGTTTTTTGAATGATGTATAGAATTCCTTAGTGGAGTAAATCTCTAAAATCAATTTTTTTTCACGGGAATTTTATCACGACCAATACTGCCTTTTTTCAAAGCTTTGTAGTTTTCATAACAATCTAAAACGGCCTCAATTAACTGTAAATCAGAGGCTTTTTTGATAAAGTATTCAGAGTAATTACAATCAATCAATAACTCAGATAATTCTTGGCTGTCCATTCCTAAGTACTCCATCATTACTTCACGGTCAAATTTGCCTGCCAACATTTTTCGCAAATCGTCTTCGTGCTTTAATTTTTGCAGTTTTTTAAGTTGCTTGGGCTTGTTGCCAAAGAGATTGTATAAAAAATCAACCGGTTGAAAAAGAGCTGCAATAGGAGAGGAGAAATTTTTACGTTTTGGAGAGCCTACTTCATAAGTTTGTGGCAATCCGTTGATGTGAATTCGGGTAAAATTATCTTTAGGTACTTGTTTGATGTCAATTTCTAAAACCCCAATCAAGTTGGTCGATTTTATAATCACCTCACGCATCTCTTCTGAACGCTCATAGAGTGCAATTTCCAATTCGTTACCTTTAAGTAAGTCATTAGAAATCTTTAATTTGATGGATGAAAATCCTAAATAAGAAACTAAAATAGTATCATTTACTCTGGTAGGTAATTCAAAAAAACCATCTTCATCAGTAATAGTTCCTTCAACGGTATTTAAGTTTAAAATGTGTGCGGCACTCAATGCTTTTTTGGTTTCAGCATGAATAATTTGACCTTTTAGTAATTTTTTTCGGATGCTGTCATTTTGAGAAAAAGCAGTCAATGAAACCAATAAAAATACGAATAGCAGCGTTCTCTTCATAAAACAAAAATACGTATAAAACTTTCTGAAATGGTTAATAATTTGTGAAGAAATTCAATAAATTCTAAAAAAGTGCGCGTAACTGGATTCGAACCAGCACATTCTAATGAACACAAGCCCCTCAAGCCTGCGCGTCTACCAATTTCGCCATACGCGCTTTGAATAGAATTTTTTTAAAAAGTTAGTTTTTAAACGAACTTTGTATTGTGACCGGGCTGGGATTCGAACCCAGGACCCTTTCATTAAAAGTGAAATGCTCTACCAACTGAGCTACCAGGTCTTGAAAAAAATTTCAGGTTGCAAATATACTACCTATCTTATGAATTAGTCCTACATTTTTGAATAAATTTTCTCGATATTTGCCAAAAAGAAATCAATCATGCATATTGTTTTGTTGGGATATATGGCGTCTGGAAAATCAACTATTGGTAAATTACTTTCCGAGCATACCAAACAACCCTTTTTAGACTTAGACGAATACATTGCCCAAAAAGAAAAACTTTCCATTCCTGAAATTTTTTCACAAAAAGGGGAAATCTATTTCCGAAAAATTGAACATGAATGTTTAAAGGAAGTCCTTGAAAATTCTCAAGATGTTATTCTTTCTTTGGGTGGAGGCACTCCTTGTTATGCCAATAATATGGATTTGATTCATCAACAAAAAGCAGTGTCTATTTATTTAAGAGCTTCTATTGCTACTTTAACAGATAGAATTCTTAAGCAAAAAACTTCAAGGCCTTTGGTTGCCTTTTTATCAGATGAACAAGTGCCAGAATTTATTGCCAAACATCTTTTTGAACGACGCTTTTTTTATGAGCAAGCCCAACATACCATTGGCATTGATCACAAAAACGAAGCCACAATAGTTGCAGAAATTAATGCATTGTTATAGTAAATACGCGACTGCTTCTCCCTTAGAAAAATCAATATGAACATGCTCTTTGATAGATGTTGATAAAGACACTCCTTTAAAATCAGCTTTTACAGGATATTTTTTATGGTTTCTATCTACCAAAACAGCTGTTTTAAAACGTTGCAAAGGCACATCTAAAAAATGTTTTACTCCATATATTAAGGTAGTACCAGAATTTAATACATCATCTACCAAAACTAGAGATTTGTTCGTGTATTCGTCAACACTCAATGATGTTGTAATTGGATTTAATGGATTTTTCTTATTAATAGTTACCAAACAAATACGCACTTTGATGTCTGAAATTTCAGAGAGAACAGCTACTAGTTTTTCTGCAAAAATATATCCATTGCCAATGATGCCTGCAATTACAACTTCTTTCTCCTCTGAATTGCTTTCATATATTTGATAGGCTATTCGTTTGATGCGTTGATGTATTTGAACCGAATTTAAAATGATGTTGTGTTCTTTCGTCATATGATTTCGTTTGTTGCTTCTTGATATCCTTCTATATCTCTTCGATCTTTTTTGGTGGGTCTTCCTTCGCCTTTTTTGCGGTAATAGTCTTTGGCAAATTGTAGCAATTCATTTTTTTCAAATTCTTCTTTCGGAGTCAAATCTTTTCGATACAAATCTACTAATTTGGCGCCAACTCTGCTTTCAGGGATGTCTAATACTTTTAGTTGGTAATTGATTTGTTCTTTTCGAACTAAAAGCAATTCATTGCCAAAAATTTCACGAGAAGGTTTTACGTTGCTTCCACCAATTTTTACATGTCCTTTTTTACAAGCCTCTGTTGCCAAACTTCGCGTTTTATATATTCGAATGCACCACAAATATTTATCTATTCTCATAAAAAAGTTAAAAAATTCTTTTTGTCTTTCTACAAAGGTATAAAAATGGTAAATTGCGCCCTAAAATTTTACAGTTAAATGACAAAAATAAAAAACAGTATTCTTGTACTACTTTTCTCGTTGATAATTTATGCTTGTGGTGATGACAATGCTTTTCGTAATCCATTTGCCGATGTTGATCATGAAGCACTAGCAATTTCTGACAATGACTCTATTGTAAAGTTTTTAAAAGCTCACTATTATGATGCAACAGAAGATGTGTTAAAGCCTTTAGAAACTGGCAAAACAGCATTATTTGACGATTCAAAATTAAAAATAAAGGAGGTAACTGAGAATAACATCAACTATAAATTGTATGTATATGTGATCAATGAAGGCAGTGCAGCTCCTGATCCTGATAAAGGATTTCCAACAGTGGTAGATTCTGTTTTTGTAAAATATGCAGGTAGAACTTTTTCAGGGACTACATTCAATGCAAACGAATTTGACTCTAATACTTCCGGAATTTGGTTCAATTTGAATGCTGTAATTGCGGGTTGGACTTACGGAATGACAAGTTTTAAAGGAGGTTCTTTAAAAAAAGAAGCTAATGGAGACCCATTTAACGGACCTATTACATTTTTAAACAGCGGAAAAGGAATTATTTTCATTCCCTCTGGTTTGGCATATCCTTCTTCTAGAGCACAAAATCAATCAAGCAATTTGGTTGATACTAATTTGTTTTTCTTCGTGGATTTACTAGATTTTGTGAAAGATACAGATCAAGATAATGACAACGTACCAAGTATTTTAGAAGATTTGGATGGTGATGGTGATGTAAATAATGATGATACTGATAAAGACGGACTTCCAAATTATTTTGATGCAGATGATGATGGTGATGGTATTTTGACCAAAAATGAAGATGCCAATGGCGATGGTGATCCAACCAACGATTTTAGCGATCCTAACAATCCAACATTACCAGACTATTTGAATAAGAATATTAAATAATATATACCCAACCAACTACTTTAAAAGCTCTTTACATTATTTTGTAAAGAGCTTTTTTATAGAAAAAGTTAACCATTTTTAAGAGTGGTTTTTTAGTCGAAACAAAAATCAAAAGCCTTTGCAACCATCAATCATTTTTTTAGAAGAAAAAAAATTAGTCGGAAAAAAACTCCAAATGTCTTTAGTAAGTAATAAGACAGCAGTTTTATGGGAAAGTTTTATGCCTCATCTTTCAGCAATTCAAAACAAAGTTTCAAACGATTTATTTTCGTTACAAGTTTATGATAAAAACTATTTTGAGGAATTTAATCCCCAAAAAGAATTTTTAAAATGGGCGTTGATTGAAGTTACTGATTTTGATAATGTTCCACCATCTTTAGAAACCTTTGTAATTCCGTCAGGACAATATGCTGTTTTTATTCATAAAGGTGATACAAAAGAATTTTACAAAACTTCGCAATATATTTATGGGACTTGGTTACCAAACTCAAATTTTGTATTGGATGACAGACCTCATTTTGAAATTTTAGGCGAAAAAACAAAAAATGACGATCCAAATTCAGAAGAAGAAGTATGGATTCCTATAAAAGCAACAAAAGGAATTTTTTAAAAAAAACTAATTTTGTAATTCTTTACACGAATCATCAATTATAATCCTAATACCTTATGAAAGCTCCCAACAAAGACCTTCCATTTCCTTTAGAAAATTATGACAAACTTTGTTTTTTAAAGAATGTCATCACAAATCCCAATATAATTGTGGGTGATTACACCTATTATGCTGATTTTGAAAATGTAGCTAATTTCGAGAAAAATGTATTGTATCATTTTGATTTTGTGGGAGATAAACTTTTTATAGGAAAGTTTTGCATGATTGCTTCTGATGTTAAATTTATCATGAATGGTGCAAATCATTTGACAGATGCAATTTCTACGTATCCATTTGCCATTTTCGGAAATGCTTGGCAGCATGCAATGGAAGGAAAATCCTATCCTCAAAAAGGAAACATAACGATTGGTAATGATGTTTGGATTGGTTATAATGCAACAATTATGGCAGGTGTTACCATTGGTGATGGTGCTATTATTGCTGCAAATGCAACTGTTGTTAAAGATGTAGCTCCTTACACAATTGTGGGAGGAAATCCTGCAAAAGAAATTAAAAAACGTTTTTCTGATGAAACAATTGCAGCCTTACTAAAACTAAAATGGTGGGATTGGGATATTGAAAAAATTACCCAACATGTGCAACATCTAACAGGAAATGAAATCGAAAAATTACTTCCATAAATTGTAAGGTTTTGTTATGAATTTCGACGAAATCAATTGTACATTTGTTCTATGATATGCTTTTCTTTAGTGGTAATTTAGAGGAGTATATAACACGCTAAAACTTAGAATTTTATATTAATATGACTCCTTGGATTATTCTTATTTCGTACCTAATTATTCTTTTACTGATTGATTTTTTTATACTTCATAAAAAGGATACAGTAACTACAGTAAAAAGAGCCATTTTCGAAACGATATTTTTTATTACGAATGCTTTACTGTTTACGGGTCTTATTTATTATTTCTACAGTAATGGAATGGTTGAAAATGTTACCAATTTGACACCTACAAATGCGGTTATCAAATACTTAACAGGGTACATTATCGAATTGTCTTTGAGTGTTGATAACCTCTTTGTCATTGCTATCATTTTTACTTCATTTAAAATTCCTGCAAAATTTCAACACAAATTATTGTTTTTAGGAATTTTAGGTGCCATTGTTTTTCGTGCCATTTTGATTAGTGTAGGAATTGTGTTGATCAATAAAATTCATGGAATGAGCATCATTTTTGGATTATTCCTCTTGTTTACGGCGCTAAAAATGTTGAAAAAAGAGGCAGAACATAAAGAAATTGAAGAGCCAAAAGGATTGAAAAGATTATTTCATTTCAGCAAAGAATTTGACGGTGAAAAATACATTACAAGAATCAATGGAAAACGTGCTTTTACTGCGCTTTTTGGGGCATTAATCACCATTGAATTTACAGATTTATTATTTGCATTAGACAGTATTCCTGCTATTTTCGCAGTAACAACGGATCCTTTTATTGTGTATAGTTCTAATATTTTTGCAATTATGGGATTGAGATCCTTGTATTTTTTCTTGTCAAATATGTTAGAGAGGTTTGTGTATTTAAAATACAGCGTGTTTTCAATTTTAGTATTTGTATCTTTAAAATTGATTACTGCTTCTTGGTTTGATATTCCTGAGTGGTTTTCACTTTTATTTATCTTTGTTTCACTTGCAATCGGAATTTATATTTCTACGTTGAAAACTAAGAAAGAATAAAAATCTTTATTCATTTATTTTTCTTTCAAATTTATTTATTTTAAATTAGAGTTATACTTGATATATTCCTACTAATTAGTTACTTTAATTTTCTTAAATACATAGCAATTTTATTGTTATTTATATGCAATATTATTGCTTTTTAAATTTTATTTAGATTTATTATAAATAATTTTGTTGTTTGACTTCCTGTAAATATATTTGTCAAAAATATTATTTATATTAAGTCTAAACAAAAACAATGAAACATCTAATTCAAATTCTTACAGTTTTTTTGCTGTCAAGTGCAGCATTTTCACAAAGTGGAACAATAACAGGAAAAGTAGTAGACAATACACAAATGCCGTTATTTGGTGTCAATATTTCTCTCAAAAACACATCCAAAGGAACACAATCTAATGAAAATGGTTTCTTTGAAATTAACAATTTACAATCAGGAGATTATGAATTAATACTATCATATATTGGTTTTAAAACAAAAGAAATTGCAGTTACAATCTCCAATAACCAACCCTTAAAACTCGATTCAATTATTCTTTTTGAAGGAAATGAAATTCTAGAAGAGGTAATTATTGAAGGTGAACGTAGAAATAAGTTTTCAAGAAAACAAACAGCTTATGTATCTAAACTTTCATTAAAAGATATTGAAAATTCTCAAGTTTATAGCACCATCACTAACGAACTTTTGAAATCACAAATAGTTACTAATTTTGATGATGCTTTAAAAAATGCAACTGGTGTTGAGAGTTTATGGGCTTCAACAGGAAGAGGAGGAGATGGAGCTGGATATTATGCTTTGCGTGGTTTTTCTGTACAACCTCAACTTGTTAATGGATTGCCAGGATTGACAAATGGAACCATAAATCCAGCAAATATTGAGCGTATTGAAGTATTGAAAGGGCCTTCAGCAACTTTCTTTGGAAATGCTGTGAGTTCATACGGTGGTCTTATCAATGTAGTAACCAAAAAACCTTATGCAGGAACTGGAGGAGAATTGTCATTTACATCAGGAAGTTATGGTTTGAATCAAATTGTGGGTGATTTTAATACTGCTTTAAACAAAAATGAAAATCTCTATTTCAGATTCAACACAGCTTACACAACTGAACAAAGTTTTCAGGATGCAGGTTTTAGAGAATCGTTTTTTGTAGCTCCTTCTTTATCATACAAAGTAAATAATAAATTATCTTTTTCTTTTTATGGAGAAATTACACAAGCTACACAAACAAATCCCATGTTTTTATTCTTGAATAGAAGTGCACCAACAGAAGCTTCAAACCTTGAAGAATTGGGTTACAATAACAAATTATCTTTTACAAGTAACGATTTAACATTGCAAAATCCAACTCAGAATTACAGAATAGAAATGGATTATAAATTGTCAGATTCTTGGCAGTCACAAACATTGCTTTCCAAAAGTTCAACATCAACAAATGGATATTATTCTTATTTATTTGATTTCGGAATTTTAGGCGGAAATACCTTTACAAGATACATCAATAAGCAAAATGCCAACACACAAACTACAGATATTCAGCAAAATTTTATAGGTGATTTTAAAATAGCTTCTATGAGAAATAGAATTGTTGTAGGCTTGGATTATTTCAACGAAACTCAAGTAAATAATAGTACTGGATATGCTTTTTATGGAAATATAACACCAAATGGAGGATCAAATGGCGACAATCCTTTTACATCCAATATAGAAAATGATACATTTCCGCTATCAACTTCGGCTGTAGATGCAGTTTTAGCATCACAAGGTGTTGCAAACGTAAAATCAACCTATCATATTTACAGTTTGTATTTTTCGGATGTATTGAATATCACTGATAAATTTTCTGCAATGCTTGGTTTGCGTTTAGATCATTTTAATAATGATGGAAATATTACCAATATCACTGATGATTTTGACCAAACAACATTCTCACCAAAGTTTGGGTTGGTATATCAACCTATAAAAGATAAACTTTCGCTGTTTGGAAATTATCAAAATGGATTTACAAATGTTGCACCTCAATTGGTTGGAAATCCTGCTGATGGACCTCAAACATTACAAAATTTTGATCCTGAACAAGCTAATCAATTAGAATTTGGTTTCAAAACCAATTTATTCAACAATCGATTAAATGCAACTGTAAGTTATTATGACATCAAAGTGAAAGATCGTGTAATTACAGATCCTGCATCTCCATTCAATAAAATTCAAGGCGGTGAAATTGTAAGCAAAGGTTTTGAAATTGAAATCAATGCCAATCCATTTCAAGGATTAAATATAAGAGCAGGTTTCAGTAATAATGATAGTGAAACTACAAAATCTGATAATATCCAAATTTTAAATAGACGACCTTTAGAAGCAGGTCCTGAAATCTTATATAATTTTTGGGCAAACTATGAATTTCAAAAAGGCGCATTAGATGGATTTGGTTTTGGAGCAGGATTTAATGGCGCTAGCGAGCGTTTTGCCATAAACTACCTATCAACAGGCGAGTTTATATTACCTAGTTATACAGTTGTAAATACTTCCGTTTTTTATCAAGGAAATAAATACAGCATTGGATTGAAATTGAATAATGTCTTTAATAAAGAATATTACAAAGGCTGGACAACCATAAATCCACAACAACCACGCGCTTTATTAGCCAATATTTCATATCAATTTTAATTAATGTTCTAAAAAGGGCAGCTTTCAAAAGTTGCCCTTTTAAAAAATAGAAAGAATATGTCCGTAAGAAAAATACTATTTCAATTACATAAAATTTTAGGCATTACAACAGGTTTGGTTGTTTTTATTGTGGCAATTACAGGCTGTTGTTGGACTTTTAAAGACGAAATTGAATCATTGTATGATGATTACAAAAAAGTAACACCTCAAGACAAGGAGAGGTTAACCCCAACAAAGGCAAGAGATATCGCAAAAGAAATTTTTCCAAACAATTCAATTCACGGAACTGTATTTAAAAAAGCAGATGATGCTATTGAAGTCATTTTTTATGACGCAACTCCCGAATTTTACCAAAGTATTTTTCTAAACCCATATACTGGAGAGGTTATCAAGATAAATGACCATCTTTCAGGATTTTTTGCGTTTGTTTTAAAAGGGCATATGCGTCTTTGGTTGCCTAAAGAAATTGGAGAGCAAATTGTTGGAGTTTCAATTTTAATTTTCCTTTTAATTATTATATCTGGGGTCTTTTTATGGGTTCCAAAACAACGCAAAAACTTAAAAAAGAGAATGTTATTTGATTGGAAAAATACCACAGGTTGGAAACGTAAAAATTTTGATTTGCATAGCATTTTAGGTTTTTATGTATGCTTTTTTGCTTTTATTATTGCCTTAACGGGTTCAATAATGTCTTATAATTGGCTAAAATACGGGGTGTATAAATCTATTGGAGGTGAAAAAGAAATAGCATTTATCATACCTGAAAATAAAGGAACAAAAACTGATTTTTTAAGCACACCTCCTATGGATTTATTGATTACAAAATTATCAAAAGAAAACCCTACAGCAGTAGCTTTTGAATTGCATTATCCAAAAACTAAAGAGGAAAGTATTTATGTTGAAATCTCAAATAGTAATGGATTGTATTATGATGCAGATTTTAGATTTTTTGATCAAAATACCCTAGAAGAAATTGGAACACCAAGTTTGTACGGAAAATACGAAAACGCAAAAACAGCTGACAAAATTCTTAGAATGAATTATGACATTCACATTGGTGCTATTGGCGGAATTGTTGGAAAAATAATTGCTTTTTTATCAAGTTTGCTCATAGCAACTTTACCAATAACAGGTATTTTATTGTGGTATGGCAGGAAATATAAAAACAAATAGATTGATAAACTACAATCTATAAGACAATCCCACAATAATTTGATTTACACGAGTGTCAAATTGAACTGTAGTTGCGCCATCTAAAAAACTAGATTCTATACTATTAAATCCACGTTCCCAACGAATGTCTAATCCTAATCTTCCCAATTCAATGCCACCTCCAAATTGCAAACCAACTGTAAATCCATCTCCATCAACATTTGGGATATCATTAATGCTAAATCCTTGATCCAATACATATTGAAAAGAAGGGCCAATATAGATATTGCCTATACCTAAAATCTTTTTGCCTAACAACACAGGAATGTCAATTTTTTGAAAGCTAAAAGTGGTGTTTTTTTGCACCAAACCATTGTCATATTGGAGGGTGTTTTCAAGATTTGTGTACACCAATTCAGGGCGTAAATACAAACCAATAACCGGAATTTTAAAACGCAACCAAATACCAGCATGATATCCAGTTTTGCTTTTTGCGCCATCAAAAACATCTTCACTTTTACATCTTGAATAGCATTGGAATTGTAATTGATACCGCCTTTAATTCCGAAATGGACTTGCGAATTTGCAGCTTGATGTAATCCAAATAAAAAACATGCTACTAAAAGTACTTTTTTCATACGATTTGTTTTAATGATTTCAATTACAACGCATAAAGGCAAGTGTTTATTTCCTTGCCATTACTTTTTTAGCCGCTTTTACAACAGCAGCAGCATCCAATCCGTATTTTGCCATCAATTGTTCGGGAGTTCCTGATTCACCAAAAGTATCATTGGTTCCTACAAATTCTTGTGGAGTAGGAGCGTTCAATGCCAAAGTTCTAGCAATACTTTCGCCCAAACCACCTAAAATATTATGCTCTTCTGCAGAAACAATACAACCTGTTTTGGCAACCGATTTTAAAATGATTTCTTCATCCAAAGGTTTAATGGTGTGGATATTGATCACTTCTGCACTGATACCTTGTGCTTTCAATTGCTCAGCAGCTTGTAAGGCTTCCCAAACCAAATGACCTGTTGCTACAATAGTTACATCTGTTCCTTCTGTTAACAAAATCCCTTTTCCAATAACAAAAGGCTCGTCAGCAGGCATGTATACAGGCACTTTTGGACGCCCAAAACGCAAATACACAGGACCATCAAAATCTGCAATAGCAATGGTTGCAGCCTTTGTTTGGTTATAATCACAAGGATTGATAACAGTCATTCCTGGCAACATTTTCATCAACCCAATATCTTCTAAAATTTGATGAGTAGCGCCATCTTCACCCAAGGTAACTCCTGCATGCGAAGCACAAATTTTTACATTTTTACCAGAATACGCCACAGATTGACGAATTTGATCATACACTCTTCCTGTTGAAAAATTGGCAAAAGTTCCTGTAAACGGAATTTTTCCTCCAATGGTTAAGCCAGCTGCAATACCAATCATGTTGGCTTCTGCAATGCCCACTTGGAAAAATCGATCAGGATTTTCTTTGATAAAGTCATCCATTTTTAAGGATCCAATTAAATCAGCACATAGCGCAACTACGTTTGGATTTGTTCTTCCTAATTCTGTAAGGCCATCACCAAAACCAGAACGTGTGTCTTTCATTTCTGTGTATGTGTATTTTTTCATTTTGTGGTATTGTGTTGTAAATAGGTTGTAAAAATAGTATTTTCTTTAATGTTTCAGGCTATAATTTCATCAATTCTTCATAGAGTTTATGAACAGGCAAACCCATTACATTGAAATAACTTCCTTCAATTTTTTCGATGCCAATAAATCCAATCCATTCTTGAATTCCGTATGCACCTGCTTTGTCAAAAGGTTGGTAATTTTTAATGTAAAAACGGATTTCTTCATCCGAAAGTTCTTTAAAAAAAACACGCGTAGTATCATTAAAAAGCTTTTGAAAATTGGCGCTTTTAATGCTTACGGATGTAATCACTTCGTGCATTTTTCCTGACATTTTTCGCAACATTTCAAAAGCTTCTTGCTCATTCGCTGCTTTTTCTAAAGGCTTGTTTTCTAACCAAACAATGGTATCAGACGTAATCACCAATTCATTTTCCTTTACATTGGTAAACGCTTTTGATTTTAAATCTGCTAAATAATTGGTGATTTCAGCTCCTTGTAAATGTGCGGGATAAACTTCATCCACCGATTTTACTTGAATGGTAAAATCAATGCCAAGGTCTTTAAAAAACTGTTGTCTTCTGGGAGAACCTGACGCTAAAATAACCTTGTAGTTTTTAAGTTTTTGATTAAGCATTAAAACTTTTTTTAATCCTTGCTAAGTCTATTTTATTGTCTCTGTCTTTAATCACTTCGCGTTTGTCGTGGGTTTTTTTACCTTTTGCCAAGGCAATTTCTAATTTGGCAAAACCACGTTCATTCAAAAATAATTTTAACGGAACAATGGTATTTCCTTTGGCTTCCACATCTTTTTTAAGATTGCGCAATTCGCGTTTATTCAACAATAGCCTGCGTTCACTTTTCGGATTGTGGTTAAAATGATGTCCAAAAGCATATTCTTCAATATACATATTGATGATGAATAACTCACCATCTTCATTAAATTCGCAAAAACTTTCGGTAATACGTGCTTTACTTTCTCTGATTGATTTGATTTCAGTACCTGTCAATTGAATTCCAGCCACATAAATGTCCAAAATTTCAAATTCGAAACGGGCTTTTTTATTTTGAATATTGATTTTTTTCTGAACAGTCATCAATGAATGTTTTTTTGATTAAAAACGGTTACAAAGATACATTTTTAGTTTCGTGAAAGAAATGTAATTTTGCATCCAATTTACAGACCAACACAAAAACAATCCATGAAATACCTATTTTTAGTCGCCATAAGTTTGTTAATTTCTTGTCAAACAGCCAAAAAGGAGTTAACCGCTCAAGAAATTATAGACAAAGCCATGATGGTTGCAGGAGCTGATAAGGTAGCAAATGCCGATATTTCGTTTGATTTTAGAGATAAAAGCTACGAAGCTATTCGTAAAAATGGCGTTTTTCAATTAAAGCGCTCTTTTGATTCAATTACGGATGTGTTGAGTAACCAAGGTTTTCAACGATTTGTTCATGGAAATCAAATTCAACTTTCGGATTCTTTAGCGAATGTTTATGCAAATTCAGTAAACTCGGTGCATTATTTTTCGGTATTGCCTTATGGTTTGAATGATGCTGCTGTGCGTAAAAAACTGTTGCCTTCCACTGACATACAAGGAAAAGAATATTATAAAATTGAAGTGAGTTTTTCAGAAAATGGAGGAGGAGAGGATTTTGAAGATGTATTTATCTATTGGATTGATGCACAAAGTTTTACCATGGATTACTTAGCGTACTCATTTCATACCAATGGTGGAGGAAAACGTTTCAGAGCTATAAAAAATGCAGCACTTGTTGAAGGCATTCGTTTTGTAAATTTCGACAATTACCAACCTACAAACGAAGCAATTTCTTTATCGGATTTAGATATAGCTTTCGAAAAAAATCAGCTCAAAAAACTTTCTGAAGTGGTACTAGAAAATATCCAAGTACGCCTTTTTTAAAAATAGGTACAACACCTTTTCTGCATCAAATTGGCAAGGTTTGTTATTGGTATCTTATGCTAGTGCAATTCCATACGTGCATAACTGCTAGCGCCTCAGTGCGAATTTGCAAACGGGTACGTGAGCAACTGTCAATTAATTGTACAATTAATCTAAAATAGTTGTATAACTTATTTAAATAAATTGTAAAACTTCTCTAGAAAAATTGTGTTATATTTGGGTACTCAACTACGTGCGCAGTAGCAATTGAGTACGTACGCAGTTGTTACTGCACACTGAAGGAGTTGCAACAATGTACCTACAATAGTTTTATAACAATTACCAACCCACAGCCAATATAATAAAAGTCTTACAACGAGTGTGTTTGTGTTGAAAGAGGTGTAGGGTGTTTTTCCTGTATTTGCTATAGCTGTGGTGATTGTATTTATTTATTTGTATTTTGTGATGCGAAAAAATGCGCTATAGTCTGTGAAATGTTACATAAACTTGCGTTTATTAACCTGTTAGCAAATATTTAAAAAAAATCGACATTTAAAAAATATAATGGAATACGATAAAATAAAAATTGCTAAACTTTATAATACAGCTCGGAAAAAAGCAGAAAAAGAAATTAAGACTTGTTATCATCCAAATTGCAATCTAAATTCAATAAACTCACATATTCTTCAAAAAAATGGAATTTTATCATCAATAGCTGAAGAAAATCATCTTTGGGAGCATCAAATAAATCTATTCAGAGATGATAAGTTTTACTTTAAAAGAACAGGTATAAACGAAGTTTTTTCATTTAAGTGTTTTTGTAAAATTCACGACAATGAGCTTTTTAAAAAAATTGAAAGTAATAAAGAAATAGATTTTACAAATTACGAATCTCGGTTATTATTTACATTGAGAACTATTTATAACGAAAAATTCAGAAAAGAAGTTATAATAGGAATGTTTGAGCTTTTTATAGAGAATGGAGACTTAAATGATTATCAAAAGGATATTTCTCGTGAACATATTAATCAACAAAAACTTGGAATAAGTGATATTGAAAAAATTGAATTAGATATTTGGTTTGACTTAAAGAACAAAACCGAATCTTTCGTATTTGAAGTTAGAGAAATAGAACAAATTGAAATGTGTATTTCAGCCTTTTACAATTACGAAACAACACTTGAAATGAATGAATATAGAATTAAATATGGTTATGAAATGGAAAGAATTTCTGATATTTTTTTAAATCTATTTCCTTACAAAGACAAGTCGATTTTAATAATGGGTTATAATAAAAAAGACGAAAAAAAAGTTAAGTCATATTTTTATACTTTCTTTAAAGAATCTGAAAAAAGGTTACAAATAAAATTAACTAATCTATTTTTATTTGCGTTTGAAACTTGGGTTGTTTCAGATAAATTTTACAAACAAAAAATAAAAGGAATTGAAGAAATATTTGGTTTTGCAACAAAACTTATGGCTGAGACAATGAATGAACGTTTGTATTATTCATTAAATTTCTGTTCTGATAATTTCAAGTCTGATATGAGAAAGTGGAGAAAAACATTTGCTAACAACGCATAACAAAAATGGCGATATTTGTGGCTGAAACGAGAGTTTTGTGTATTTTTAACAAAATAAAATTTAACTGAAAACCTTGCGCATTTTAAGTCGCAACTTATGTTATGCAAGAACCGATGTGCAATATTTGAGAAAAACTTATGGGATTTAATATAAAAGTAGTAGAAGATTCACTAATTTCTTGCGGAAGACATTGCTCTTTGTGTCATAAGTTTTGTGGAACTAAAATTGAACTACATCATATTAAGCAAAGAAAAGATGGTGGAGAAGATTCTTTCGATAATTGTTTACCTTTATGTTTTGATTGTCACGCAGATGTAATGCAATATAATCCGCAACACCCAAAAGGAAAAAAATACACAGAGTCGGAATTAAAACGTCATCGTAATAATTGGTACGAGAAAGTTAAAAACAGTGAGGGTTCTGTAATAACTGACTTAAATTATTTGAATCTTGACAGAGCTACATTTGAAAGATTAAATGAACTTTTAGACAGTAAAAGTTTGATGTTTTTTATAAAACAAAACGAATTTGTTGGCGGACCTTTTCCAGACAAAATTTACCAAGATATTTATAAATTTCTTATTGAATGTAAATTACCTGAATTTGAATTTATAGATGCCGATTTAGAGGGCTTAAAATCAGAACTAAAACAGAATTTTGAAAAATTGGATGAATTGATTTCTAAATATACGTTTGGTGCTGGTCCTGACAGACAAGGTATTCCAAGAGAATGGGAAATGCAACAACCTGAAAGACTTGACAAAGCAATCGAAGAATTTACAAAATTCACACAAATTGTATCTTACAATTATGAAACTTTAATTAAACTAGGACGAAGAAAATTATATGGAAATTAAAAAGCGTTGCATAACAATGGCAATAAGTAATTGCTTGTTCTAGCTTAATTTAGAAATTCCTACTGAATTACCAACTTGGTTTGTATTTCTAAAGTTGAGTTGTTAAAATAAGTAACTAATCATAGCCGAGATTAAGTTGTAAGTTTAATTACTTAGTTATTACTTTTAAAAATGGAAAAGTCACTAACGTATAAACAATTATTAACCAATTTTAATTACTTGTTTCTTAGTTTTAAATCAATCTATGCTACTTATATTATTTGTATTTTAGTAATTAAATGCTTCCAAGATATTTTTTGTAAAGTGTTTTCTAATTTTTATTAAATTTACTTTTTGCTATTGAAAAAATTCCATGAAATTACTTGACAACATTATTTTACAACAAACCTCTCCAACTTTTTTTATTGTAAGTATTATTGCTGTATTATTATTTATTGTGATAATTGGAGTAGTTGGTGGTTCTAAAGAAAAGAATGATAATAAACAAAAAGAAGATTGGGTTCTAAATAATTCTGATAAATTTAAAATACAAGATGATTTTATTTTAAATTTTATAAACCCACTTTCCATACAAACTCCGAAATGTAATAAATGTAATAGTAATGTTTATAATATTTGGGACATAAACTCTCGTGAATTAAATTTAAAATGTGCTGAATGTAAAAAAAATTATAAATTAGAATTAATTGAGGAATCTACAGTTGCTATAAATTCTATTTCAAAATACATTGAATTCGTCCAAGAGGCTTTGATAAATGGTAATGAAAAAATCAGAGAGTATTTAAAAAATAAGTTAATTTATAATTTTTCTTCTTTAAGAAATAATCAACCTTTAATAAGAGCAATTAGTTTTGTAACTAAATCAGAAAAAATAGCTACTTCAACTAAATTTAATTTTAAACTAATTGGTTACACAAATTATTATAATTTCAATAAGGATGAATATTTTGAAAAGGAAAATATTGAACTAAAAGATCTCAACAGTTTGTTTTTTCATAATGAAGTGAAGGATAACATAATAAAAACTTTTGATGAAAATCTTTCAAAAAATCAAATTACTCTTCAAATGCCAGCAATAATATTTGGTGTGCAAAAAGAAATTACAATTTACAGAAATGGATTACTTGAAAACAAAATTGACGATATTAAGAATCAAATAAAAGAAAGTAGAAGAATTTCTCAGTCAACTAAAGATAAAGTATGGCGAAGAGATGAAGGTAAATGCGTTGAGTGTGGATCTAAAGAAAAATTAGAGTTTGATCACATAATACCATTTTCAAAAGGCGGTTCAAATACCTACAGAAATATACAATTATTATGTGAACCCTGTAATAGGAGTAAATCAGATAAAATTGGATAATTTATTGATATCGTTTTTTTGTTGAATTCAAAACTCTAAACAACTGCTATAAAAATGAAATTGAAATAATTGATTAATAAACTGGTTGCAAATCCAAACTAATAACTATTACTAAAGGTTAAACCTTATTCCACCTTAATAATTTTAGCAACTTTTGAGTTTCCAATAATGGTTACTACATACAAACTACCATTGTCATCATCGCTCATATCTTCGTACTTTTTTTCTCCTAAAATAGCATTGACAAAAGCAGGAGTAGTGTTGCTATGTCCTACAATCAACACTGTTTTTCCGTATGTGGCTTTTTGAAAATCAGGCGCATACAATTCTCTAGGATTGTACGATTGTATAGAGAGTTTTTTATCATCAGCAGTAGGTTGTGCTGTTTGTTGCGTTCTTTTGTAATTGGTGCTATAGACAGCGTCTAAAGGGATGTTTTTAAAATAAGATGCCCATTTTTTAGCGCGCGCAATTCCGAAATTATTCAAATCAGGATTTGAGTTTGTGGCATCTGTTCTGTCTTTTTCTGCATGACGAATTAAATAATAAGTAGTGGTAGTTTCTTGTTGACAAAAAGAACAAAAAATCAGTGCTAAAATCAGTAGTTTTTTCATGTAAGGTATTTTGAATAACGAAAATAACAAAAAAAAGCTGTCTTGTGAGACAGCTTTTTCAATACATAATGTTAAAAATTACTTTTCTACCAAATCAGATTGATTTCTAAATACCAATTTCTCATCAAAAGCATCCAATAAAATGATGCTATCCGTAGTTATTTTTCCAGATAAAATTTCTTTAGAAAGTTGGTTCAAGACCTCTTTTTGAATGACTCTTTTTACAGGACGCGCCCCAAACTCAGGTTGATATCCTTTTTTAGCCAAATAAGCAATTGCTTCATCTGTAGCATCTAAGGTAATTTCTTGTTTTGCAATCATCTTTTTGATGAGATCCAATTGCAAACGAACAATCTCAAAAATATCTTTTTTGTTGAGAGGTGTAAACATGATCACATCATCAATTCTGTTTAAAAATTCAGGCCTTACAGATTGTTTTAGCAACCCTAAAACTTCAATTTTCGCTAGTTCAGTTACAGACTCTAAATCCGCTTTTGGATCACTGAATTTTTCTTGAATGATATGGCTTCCCATGTTGGAAGTCATGATGATAATCGTGTTTTTAAAATCAGCCACACGTCCTTTATTATCTGTCAATCTGCCTTCATCCAACACTTGCAATAAGATGTTGAAAGTATCAGGATGCGCTTTTTCAATTTCATCCAACAACACTACAGAGTATGGTCTTCTACGAACAGCCTCTGTTAATTGACCACCTTCATCATAGCCTACATATCCTGGAGGTGCACCTACCAATCTGCTTACTGCATGGCGTTCTTGGTATTCGCTCATGTCAATTCGGGTCATGGCATTTTCATCGTCAAATAGATATTCAGCCAAGGCTTTTGCCAATTCGGTTTTTCCCACACCAGTAGTTCCTAAAAACAGGAAACTTCCAATAGGTTTGTTGGGATTTTGCAATCCAGCACGCGAACGTCTTACAGCATCTGCTACTGCAATTATGGCTTCTTCTTGACCAACCACTCTTTTGTGCAATTGCTGTTCTAATTTCAACAATTTTTCACGCTCTGTTTGAATCATTTTGGTAACAGGAATGCCTGTCCATTTGGCAACTACTTCTGCAATATCTTCATAGGTAACTTCTTCTTTGATGAGCGAATTTCCTTGTTGATTTTCAGATAAAGTTTTTTGAAATCCTTCTAATTGCTCTTGAGCCTCTTTAATTTTTCCGTATCTAATTTCGGCTACTTTTCCGTAATCGCCTTCACGTTCGGCTTTTTCAGCTTCTATTTTTAAATTCTCAATTGCTAATTTGGTAAGTTGGATATTGTCAACTACCTCTTTTTCAGATTTCCATTTCGCATTGATTTCATTGCGTTCTTCTTTCAAATTCGCCAAATCAGAACGCAACGATTTTAGTTTTGCTTCATCTTTCTCACGTTTGATGGCTTCAATTTCGATTTCTAGCTGCATGATTTTACGATCCAACACATCCAACTCTTCGGGTTTTGAATTGATTTCCATACGCAATTTTGAGGCAGCTTCATCCATCAAATCAATGGCTTTGTCAGGTAAAAATCGGTTGGTGATGTAGCGTTGAGACAATTCAACAGCCGCAATAATAGCTTCGTCTTTGATACGTACTTTGTGATGTGTTTCGTATTTTTCCTTGATGCCTCGCAAAATAGAAATGGCACTTTCGGTATCAGGCTCATCCACCAATACTTTTTGAAAACGGCGTTCTAGCGCTTTGTCTTTTTCGAAGTATTTTTGATATTCATCCAAGGTTGTTGCACCAATTGCACGCAATTCGCCTCTTGCCAACGCAGGTTTTAAAATATTGGCTGCATCCATAGCACCTTGACCACCTCCAGCACCAACCAAAGTGTGAATTTCATCGATAAATAAAACAATATCACCTTCAGAAGTAGTTACTTCTTTGATGACAGCTTTTAAACGTTCTTCAAATTCACCTTTGTATTTAGCTCCCGCAATTAAGGCACCCATATCTAAAGAAAAAATAAGCTTGTCTTTTAAGTTTTCGGGCACGTCACCATCTACAATTCTGTGCGCCAAACCTTCAGCAATCGCTGTTTTTCCAGTACCAGGTTCACCCACTAAAATAGGGTTGTTTTTGGTTCTTCGTGATAAAATTTGTAGTAAACGTCTAATTTCTTCATCACGTCCAATAACAGGGTCTAGTTTGCCATCTTGCGCTAATTGATTGAGATTTTTGGCGTATTTGTTTAAAGAATTATACGTTTCTTCTTGACTTTGTGAGGTTACTCTTTCACCTTTTCTGAGTTCTTCAATAGCACTAGTTAAGGCTTTTTCTGTAACACCTTGGTCTTTTAACACTTGGGCAATTTGGCTTTTCGATTTGAAAATTGCCAATATCAAATGTTCGATAGAAACAAACTCATCTTTCAAATTCTTAGCGATGATTGCAGCTTCGTTCAAAGCTTTTGAAGCTTCTCTAGAAAGCATGATTTCAGCTCCAGAAACTTTTGAAAAGCTTTGCAATTGTTTGTCTAATATTTGATTGACAACACTACTATTAATGTCTAATTTTTTCAATAAAAAAGGCAACACATTTTCATCAACTTCCGTTAAAGCCTTGTAAATATGCTCTATTTCTATTTGGTTATGACCATAACTTTGCGCTAATTGTTGCGCCATTTGTATGGTTTCTTGTGATTTTGTTGTAAAATTTTGAAAGTTCATTTTCGTTACTTTTTGTAAGAAATCATCAATTGTAATACCACTTGAAAAAGAAACTTAGAATCAGTCATTTTGTCTTAAAAAATAGCTTTTATACTGACTTTTTGACTTGATAAAGTTTTGTATCTTTGCCAAAAAAAGCAATCAAATGAGTTTATACGATCAACTTTTTGGCAATGCAGCGCCTCATAAAGATACAAAAAATTCTCCAAATTGGATTCCTTTAACAACTGAAAATCAGTTAGAAGAAATTAAAAATAGTTCCAAAAATAAGAGCGTTGTAATTTTTAAACATTCTACTTCTTGTGGAATTAGCAATATGGTAATCAAACGATTTGAAAAACTCTTTACAGAAGAACATCAGTCAATGGAGGTGTATTATCTAGATTTATTGAACTATAGAAGTATTTCAAACGAAATTTCAAGGATATTTGAAGTAGTGCATGAATCCCCGCAAGTATTGGTCATTAAAAATGAAGTTTCGGTATTTGATGCCTCTCATTATGACATTTTAGAAATAAATTTATCAAGATTTCTATAGCATATATTTGCATGAAACCCTTTTAAAGTCTTATTTTTGCTACCTAAAATCAAAGGCACTTGTCAAATAACATCGTTTCAGAAAATAAAATAGGTAAAGAGTTATACGGATATCAAAAAGAAGCACTTCAAGAAATCTTTAAACGATTTGAAGGTGCCCCAGATGATTATCATTTACTATATCAATTGCCTACAGGAGGTGGAAAAACGGTTATTTTTTCTGAAATTGTTAGGCGCTATTTAGAGCGTTACAACAAAAAAGTATTGGTATTAACGCATCGAATTGAGTTGAGCAAACAAACTTCTAAAATGCTCAATGAATTTCATGTAACCAATAAAATCATCAATTCTACTGCAAAATTAGACGATCAAGACAATTACAGTTGTTTTGTGGCGATGGTTGAAACTTTGAACAATCGTTTGAATGATGAAAAATTCGATATTTCAAACATTGGATTGGTGATTGTAGATGAGGCACATTACAATTCATTTACTAAAATTTTTAAGTTTTTTGATGATTGTTTTATCCTTGGTGTTACTGCAACTCCTTTGAGTTCAAACATTAAATTGCCTATGTATGAGAATTATCAAGAGTTGTTTGTAGGTGAATCTATTCAGCAATTGATTGATAATGAGTATCTTGCTAAAGCAAATATGTATTCTTACAATGTAGGTTTAACTTCTTTAGAGGTAGGTGCCAATGGTGATTATACCGTAAAATCATCCGAAGATTTATACACCAATGCAGACATGCTTTCGAAGTTGGTTTCTGCCTACGAAGAAACAGTAAAAGGTAAAAAAACACTGATTTTCAATAACGGAATCAATACCTCTATCCAGGTTTTTCATGCCTTTAAAAAAGCAGGATATCCCATTGCTCATTTAGACAACACCAATACCAAAAAAGAACGCGAACTCATTTTGCGTTGGTTTCACAAAACCCCCAATGCCATTATTACATCCGTAAGTATTTTAACAACTGGTTTTGATGAGCCAAGTATTGAAGCAATTATCCTAAACAGAGCTACGAAATCACTCACTTTATACTATCAAATGATAGGAAGGGGTTCACGTATTTTTGGAAATAAAACTACTTTTGATGTCGTAGATTTGGGAAATAATTTTTACAGATTTGGTCCTTGGGGAGCAGATTTAGATTGGCAAAAAATGTTTAAATCGCCAGATTATTATTTGAATGCCATATTATCTGACGAAGAAATTGAAAGCTCTTTTAGATACGAATTGCCTGCGGATGTTAAAAAAGATTTCGCCAACTCAAAAGACTTATTTTTTGATGTTAAAAGAGTGTATATCGAAACCATTAGAGCAGGAGAGTCCTCTAAACGAGTTTTGGAAAAATCCATAGAGCACCATGCAAAAATTTGTGTAGAAAACAGCGAAGATGTTTTTGATGCGTTGATTTTAGCCAAAAAATTAGGAGAAGAAATTGACGACAGAATTAATAGATATGCCAAATGCATCTCAAAAAGTACACATAATTTTGTAACTTGGTTGAAAGACGATTATCGAAAAAAATTGAATACCCATTTGCGTTCGAATTTTGATGAAATTTACGAACAAATTCATGGACATCCGCCTGAAGATTAAAGGTTTAAAATAAAATAAATACCTAAGTTGAAAAAAAAATCACTTTTTTTTACTTTTATGATTTTGTATGTTAAAAACAATTATTTTTGCGATACATATGTAAGTAAAATGTTTTGTTTTTCTGATTTCGAACGTTATCAATTTTTGGAGAAAAGAAGCCACTCAGCATTCTGGAAATGCTACAAAAAAAGTGAGATTTCTCCATTTTATTTTCTAAAAGAATTGCAACGATATTTTAAATTGCACGTTGTTTACCTGCAAATCATCCAGTAATTAATATCACTTTTGCATACCAAATTTTTCATACTAAAATGCCTATTATTTTAGTTTAAACTATTTATTATACCTTATTAAAACAGAAAGTGAATACAAAATATAAAGATTTAATAGACCAAACATTTGTTTTTCCTCAAGAAGAATTTAAAACTGAAAACAATAAATTATTCTGGCATGACATTAATTTAATGGATTTAATTGAGCAATATGGCTCTCCATTAAAATTTACGTATTTGCCAAAAATCTCAGAAAATATCAATAAAGCCAAAGATTGGTTCAAGCAAAGTATGAAAAAGCACAAGTACAAAGGCAAGTATTTTTACAGCTATTGTACCAAAAGTTCACACTTTAAATACGTATTAGATGAGGCTTTAAAAAATGATATTCATATTGAAACTTCATCAGCTTTTGACATTGATATCGTTAAAAACTTGAAAAAGGAAGGTAAAATTACCAACAAAAATTTTGTAATCTGTAATGGATTTAAAAGAGATCAATACATTGAAAATATTGCTGATTTGATCAATTCTGGTCACAATAATTGCATTCCAATTATCGATAATTACGAAGAATTAGAGTTGTTGCAAGGGCAAATCAAAAAGAAATTCAAGGTTGGTATTAGAATCGCATCAGAAGAGGAACCAAAATTTGAGTTTTACACCTCAAGATTAGGTATAGGATACAAGAATATTGTTTCTTTCTATGAAAGAGAAATTGCTGATGATAAAAAAGTAGAATTAAAAATGTTGCATTTTTTTATCAATACAGGGATTAGAGACAATGCGTATTATTGGAACGAGTTGTTGAAATGTATTTCTGTCTATATCAGCTTAAAAAAAGTGTGCCCAACATTGGATAGTTTGAATATTGGAGGTGGCTTTCCAATCAAAAATTCGTTGGCATTTGAATTTGATTACCAATATATGATTGATGAAATTATATATCAAATCAACGAATCATGTAAAGATGCAGAAGTTGATGTGCCGCATATTTTTACAGAATTTGGTAGTTTTACTGTAGGTGAAGCTAGTGGCGCCATTTATGAAGTATTGTATCAGAAAAAACAAAACGATCGTGAACGTTGGAATATGATCAACTCATCATTCATCACTACATTACCAGATTCTTGGGCAATTAACAAACGTTTTATCATGTTGCCCATCAATAAATGGAATTACAAATACGAACGTGTTTTATTGGGTGGATTGACTTGTGATAGCGATGACTATTACAATTCAGAACAACATATCAATGCCATATATTTGCCCATTTATGAAAAAGACAGACCTTTATATATCGGATTTTTTAACACAGGTGCATACCAAGAAACCATAGGTGGATTTGGAGGTTTACAACACTGTTTGGTGCCACATCCAAAAATGATTTTGATAGATAAAGATGCAGAAGGTAATATTGTTACCAAAGTATTTAAAGAACAACAAAAAAGTAGTGAGCTTTTATCTATTTTGGGATATTAATTTTACTATTTTTGAAACATAAAAAAATTAAACTGATTAAAAAATAAAATGAAAACGTACGCAGGAATTCCAGAAAATCATGCAACATTAAGCAATTCAAAAATTGTATTGATTCCTGTTCCTTATGAAGGAACAAACAGATGGCAAAAAGGCGCAAGTAAAGGTCCTCAGGCTTTTTTAGAAGCCTCAGAAAACATGGAGTTGTATGATATTGAAACCGATTCTGAAGTATACAAAGAAGGCGTTTTTTTAGCTGATGCAATTACCGAGAATTCCTCACCTCAAGCCATGGTTAATGCGGTGCATCAAACCGTAAAAAAATTCATCAATAGAAACAAATTTGTAACCATTTTTGGTGGCGAACATTCCGTTTCTATTGGAACTGTAAAAGCGTTCAACGATTGTTTTCAAAGTTTAACTGTATTGCATCTTGATGCGCATGCCAATTTAAGAAAAGAATTTGAAGGCTCTCCATACCACCACAAGTGTGCGATGTATGAAGCAAACCAAAATACCAATTTAGTGCAAGTTGGTATCAGAAGTATGGATATTTCTGAAAAAAGAACCATGAATCCAGACAAAGTATTTTTTGCTCATGATATGGCTGTTAACGAATATTGGATGGATGATGTTATCGATCAATTAACCACTAATGTTTTTATCAGTTTTGATTTTTCTGCATTGGATGCATCTCTATTTTCAGCTACAGGAAATCCTGTTTCAGGAGGATTGTTTTATTACGAAACCTTAGAATTCTTAAAAAGAGTTTTTGCTGAGAAAAATGTAGTTGGATTTGATATGGCTGAATTTTGTCCAAATCCAAATCAAAAAACGTCTGATTCGTTGGCCGCAAAATTGTACTACAAAATGTTAAGTTATAAATTTTCATCAAAAGATGATACTTATGACACAGACGATTCAAACCCAAATAATAATCCTTTTAGTAAACTGTCTAAATTTAAAAACGACGAAGAGGAATTCTAAAACCATTGAATGATTAAAAGTATCGAGAATATCGAATTAAAGTATCTGACTATCAATGATTATCAGGAGTTAAAACAAGCCATGATTGAGGTGTATGCAAATATGCAAAACATCTATTGGGAAGAATCTCAAATACAATCATTGATTACTAAATTTCCTGAAGGTCAAATTGTTATCAAAATAAATAATCAAATTGCAGGTTGTGCGCTATCTATAATTTTAGATTATGACAAGTTTGATGGTCATCATACTTTTAAAGAAATTACGGGTAATTATACTTTTAAAACTCACAATAGCAAAGGAAATGTATTGTATGGTATTGAAATTTTTATCAAACCAGAATACAGAGGTTTACGATTAGGAAGACGTTTGTACGATTATCGAAAAGAATTGTGCGAACAACTGAATCTAAAAGGTATTGCTTTTGGAGGTAGAATTCCGAATTACCATAAATTCTCTGCTGAAATTTCACCAAAAGAGTATATTGAAAAAGTAAAGCGCAAAGAAATTCACGATCCTGTTTTAAATTTTCAGATTTCTAATGATTTTCATCCATCAAAAGTGATGAAAGGATATTTAGAAGGCGATAAAGAATCTAATGAATATGCAGTTTTATTAGAGTGGGATAACGTATATTATGAAAAAGAAAAAACACAAGCGGCTACTAAAAAAAGGGTAGTTCGTTTGGGATTGATTCAATGGCAAATGCGTTTGTATAAAGGTTTAGAAGGATTGATGGAGCAAGCAGAGTTTTTCATAGATTCCGTTTCTGCTTACAGATGTGATTTTGCCTTATTTCCTGAATTTTTCAATGCGCCTTTAATGGCAGAAAACAATCATTTACCAGAATCTCAAGCAATTAGAGAATTGGCAAAACATACACCAGGAATTGTAAAAAAGTTTTCAGAATTAGCGATTTCTTACAACATCAATATCATTACTGGGAGTATGCCCGAAGTAAAAAATGAATTATTGTACAATGTTGGCTATTTGTGTAAGCGTGATGGAAGTGTAGAACGTTATGAAAAATTACACGTAACACCAGATGAAGCAAAAGTTTGGGGTATGCAAGGTGGAAGTGAATTAAAAACCTTTGATACGGATTGTGGAAAAATAGGGATTTTAATTTGTTATGATTCAGAATTTCCTGAATTAAGTAGACTTTTAGCAGATGAAGGTATGGATATTTTATTCATTCCTTTTTTAACAGATACTCAAAATGGCTACTCAAGAGTGCGTCATTGTGCACAAGCAAGAGCCATTGAAAACGAGTGCTATGTTGCCATTGCAGGAAGTGTTGGTAATTTACCAAAAGTAAATAATATGGATATTCAGTACGCACAATCTATGGTATTTACGCCTTGTGATTTTTCATTTCCAGCAAACGGAATCAAAGCAGAATCAACTACCAATACCGAAATGATTTTAATTGCAGATGTTGATTTAGATTTACTGAAAGATTTGAATCAATTTGGAAGCGTACGAAATTTAAAAGATAGAAGAAAAGACATTTTTGAAGTGCGAAAACTTCAATAACAAACCAATAAAAAAATGAATAAACCAATCACCAATTTTATAGAAAAATACTTTTTACATTTCAATGCAGCTGCTTTAGTAGATGCTGCAAAAGGATATGAAAAACAATTGAATGATGGCTCTAAAATGCTAGTTTCATTAGCAGGAGCTATGAGTACTGCTGAATTAGGAAAAATATTCGCAGAGATAATCAGAAAAGATAAAGTGCAAATTATTTCTTGTACAGGAGCGAATTTAGAGGAAGATGTAATGAATTTAGTAGCACATTCTCACTACAAACGTGTACCAAATTACCGTGATTTAACACCACAAGACGAATGGGATTTGTTAGAAAAAGGCTTGAACAGAGTAACAGATACCTGTATACCTGAAGAAGAAGCTTTTAGACGTCTACAAAAACACATCGTAAAAATCTGGAAAGATGCTGAAGCCAAAGGCGAACGTTATTTTCCACATGAATTCATGTACAAATTATTACTTTCAGGAGTTTTAGAACAGTATTATGAAATAGATATTAAAAACTCTTGGATGTATGCTGCTGCTGAGAAAAACCTACCAATGGTAGTTCCAGGTTGGGAAGATTCAACGATGGGAAATATTTTTGCATCCTATGTTTTAAAAGGAGAAATCAAAGCTAGTACCATGAAATCAGGAATTGAATACATGACCTTTTTGGCAGACTGGTACACGCAAAATTCTGAAAACGGAATCGGATTTTTTCAAATAGGAGGTGGTATTGCAGGTGATTTTCCAATCTGTGTTGTGCCTATGCTTTACCAAGATATGGAAAGAACTGACACGCCATTTTGGAGTTATTTCTGTCAAATTTCCGATTCAACAACCAGTTATGGTTCGTATTCAGGAGCTGTTCCTAACGAAAAAATTACGTGGGGTAAATTGGATATTGATACGCCAAAATTCATCATTGAAAGTGATGCCACCATTGTTGCACCTTTGATTTTTGCGTATTTATTAGAGATGTAAAAATTTTAAAAAAAATACATCAAAAACACCTTTAAAAAGAAAAAAGATTTTAATTTCGTAATAGTAAAAACGAACGTATGAAAAGAGTAATTGTAGATTACGCTAAACTGACAAAAGATATATTAAATATGCTAATCGAAAAATATCCTGATGGATACGATTATAGCGATATCATTTCTTTTAAAAATGCAAAAGGAGAAACCATTAAAGCTGTAGAAGTAAGAACAGAGGACACTATTTATCTAGTGAAAATCAGTTCTAAATTAGAGCAAACTATGGAAGATTTTGCTGATGATGAAGATTCATTTGATGATAATGAAGACTTTGATGTAAACATTGATGAAGAAGATGTTGCTGAAGAAGATTAATTTCTTTTTTTATGCATCTTTACTGATATTTAAAACCTCACAATTTTGTGAGGTTTTTTTGTGAGTTTAACATTTAATTGTTTTACAAAATTTTGTAACAAAAGGCTTTAAAATATCATGTTAGTAACTGAAAATTTCATGTTATTTTTTGCTACTTTCGCCCAAAAATTTCGAGAGTTTTATGAAGATTGTAAAGAACCTTTTTTTATCATCAATTACCTTATTTTTGGTTTTGATGTTATACAATTGTGGTAGTACCAATAAAATTGAAGCTTTAAAGCCATATCCCTCAAATAACGATCCAATTGCTTATAAATCAACTACTTCAACGATAAGTATGCCCATGGAAATTACGTTGAAAGAAATTGAAAATCAACTCAATAAATCTTTAAATGGGTTGATTTATGAAGATACCAATGCAAAGGATGATCAGACCGAAATGAAAATCTGGAAAACAGGCGTCATTCAATTAACTGAAAAAAACGGTAAAATTCAGTCGGTAATCCCTTTAAAAATTTCTGTAAAATATACTTACGGAGCGGAATTTATGGGTTTGACAGATACTAGAGAAATATTGCTTAGTGGAAAAATCACGTTGAGTAGTTCCGTAAAATTATCAAATTGGATGATGAAAACGAATTCTAAAATCGAAGGAATCCAATGGAATGAGACTCCATCAGTACTTGTTGCAGGAAAAAAAGTTCCTATTACCTATATCATAAACCCAACATTGACTATTTTTAAAGGAACGATAGCTCAAAAAATTGATGAGGCAATTTCGCAATCTTGCAATTTTAAACCTTATGTTTTAGATGTTTTAGAAACCATGAGTTTGCCAATTAAAACCAGTCCTGAATATGAAACTTGGTTTAAAATTGTCCCTATTGAAGTATATGTAACGGATGCTGTTTTACAAAAAAACAAAGTCGTAATGGATCTAGGTTTAAAATGTAACATGGTAACGCATGTTGGTCAAGAACCTGAAAAATCCATTGACAAAGCAGCAATTTCTTTCAAACCTGTTGCCAAAATACCCACACAAACAAATGCATCCATTGCAGCAATTTCTACCTATGAAAATGCTTCAAGAATCATCACTAAAAATTTTCAGGGAAAAGAATTCTCTTCAGGAAGTAGAAAAATTACCGTCCAAAAAGTTGATTTATGGCTCAAAGACGGAAAAATGATTTTCGCTCTAAACATGGCAGGAAGTGTCAATGGAACTTTGTATTTATCAGGAATTCCGAATTACAACACGATTACAAAAGAAATTTATTTTGACCAATTAGATTATGTGCTCAACAGCAAAGGTATTCTTACAAAAACTGCAAATTGGTTGCTACAAGGGACTATTTTAAAGAAAATTCAAGAAAATTGTCGCTATTCTGTGCAAGATAATTTAGACGAAGCTAAGAAAAGCATGTTGCCTTATTTGAATAATTTTTCACCAATGAAAGGCGTTTTTATAAATGGCAGTTTAGACGATTTTTATTTTGAAAAAGTTGAACTTACAGACAAAGCCATCATTGCATTTATAAAAGGCAGTGGAAAAATGAAGATTTTTATTGATGGGATGGAATAGTTGAGGTTGATACTTTGAAAACATATTATAACCTACTTTAAGTCCTACAAAAAAAAATTCAGGATTTTAAAACCAAAAAACCTCACAATTGTGAGGTTTTTTTAAGAATATTAAATTTTAAACGTTGAACTAACAGCCTATTTCGCAGGCAATATTTTCCCAGAACATTCTCCAAAACCAATACGAACTTTGCTGTTTTTGCAATGTGCACGCATAATTACAGTATCATGATCATTGATGAATTTTCGGGTTGTTCCGTCTTTTAGCGTAATTGGATTTTGACCTTTCCAAGTCAATTCGAGCATAGAACCAAAACTATCTTTTGTAGGACCTGAAATTGTTCCTGAACCCATCATATCTCCAGATTCTACAGGACAACCATTTACAGTATGATGTGCCAATTGTTGTGCCATTGTCCAATACATATACTTGAAGTTTGAGTTGCTTACAACAGTTTCTTCACCATTTTCAGGTTTAATAGCTACTTGCAAATGAATATCAAAACTGCCTTTACCTTTTTGTTTTAAATAGGGAAGAGGCTCAATTTCTTGTTTTGGATTGTCCACTCTAAATGGCTCTAAAGCATCTAAAGTTACAATCCAAGGTGAAATGGTTGATGCAAAATTCTTTCCTAAAAATGGGCCTAAGGGCACATATTCCCAAGCCTGAATATCTCTGGCAGACCAATCATTAAACTGCACCAATCCAAAAATATATTCTTCTGCTTCGTCAATATCAATTCGTTCTCCTAAAACATTAGCATCAGTAGTGATAAACGCCATTTCCAATTCAAAATCCAACAATTTTGTAGGACCAAATCCAGGTGTGTTACTACCTTCTGCAGGTTTTGTTTGTCCGTAAGGTCTTCTGATGGGAGTTCCTGAAGGAACAATTGATGAACTTCTTCCATGATATCCAATAGGAATGTGCAACCAATTTGGCAACAATGCATTTTCAGGATCTCTAAACAGCGAACCTACATTGGTTGCGTGTTCTTTGCTAGCATAAAAATCGGTATAATCGCCAATGGCAACTGGCAATAACATTTCAATTTCATCCATCCTAAAGATGATTTTGTCTTTATGATCAGCATTGTCTCTTAAAATTCCGTTTTTTACATCAAAAACTTCGGCAATTCTATTCCTTACCAAACGCCAAGTTTTACGACCATCTGCTATAAAATCATTCAAATTATCTTGTAAAAACATATCGTCTGTTAACGGAATACCATCAAAATAGCCTAATTGATGAAAAGCCCCCAAATCAATTGCATAATCACCAATTCTACTTCCAATAGTGATGATATCATCTCTAGTGATAAAAACACCAAAAGGAATGTTTTGAATAGGGAAATCAGAATCTGGTTCAACTTTCAACCAAGATTTTCTATTGGGGTTATTTGCGGTTATAATCATTTTATTGAAATAATATTTTTTCAAACCTACATAATTTTTTGACATTTTAAAACAAAAAAATCATGAAAAATTTAAATTTAACAAGACTTTAGTTGGATTCAAATAATTATTGATAAAATGTTAAAAACATCCATAAAACATATTTCTCAACGAATTCCTTTTTCTTATTTTTGTAACTTCTTTTTAAAAACAAACAAATGCAATTAGATCATCAAATTTTCGACCTTATAGAGCAAGAAAATGAAAGACAACTACATGGATTAGAATTAATCGCTTCTGAAAATTTTGTAAGCGACCAAGTAATGAGAGCTCAAGGGTCTGTATTGACCAATAAATATGCTGAAGGATATCCTGAAAAAAGATATTATGGAGGTTGTGAAATTGTGGATATTGTAGAACAAATTGCTATTGACAGAGCCAAAGAATTATTTGGAGCTTCGTATGTAAATGTACAGCCACACTCTGGATCGCAAGCAAATACGGCTGTTTTTGCAGCTTGTTTAAATCCTGGTGATAAAATTTTAGGATTTGATTTGTCTCATGGAGGACATTTAACACACGGTTCGCCTGTAAACTTTTCTGGAAAATTATACAAACCATCTTTTTATGGTGTTGAGAGAGAAACAGGAGTTTTGAATTATGATAAAATTCAAGAAATCGCAGCAATCGAAAAACCAAAATTAATCATAGCTGGTGCCTCTGCATATTCAAGAGACATGGATTTTAAACGTTTTAGGGAAATTGCAGACAGTGTTGGTGCTATTTTGATGGCAGATATTTCACATCCTGCAGGATTGATTGCAAAGGGAATTTTGAATGATCCAATTCCGCATTGCCATATTGTTACAACAACAACGCACAAAACATTGAGAGGTCCAAGAGGAGGAATGATAATGGTTGGTGAAGATTTTGAAAATACCTTTGGTGATTTATTGAAAAACGGAACACCTAAAAAAATATCAACCTTGTTAAATTCGGCTGTTTTCCCAGGAAATCAAGGAGGACCTTTAGAGCATGTAATAGCTGCAAAAGCAGTGGCTTTTGGGGAGGCTTTGACAGATGAATTTTTAGAATATCAGATTCAAGTGAAGAAAAATGCGGCTAAAATGGCAGCAGAATTTGTTTCAAGAGGCTATCATTTAATTTCTGGAGGAACAGACAACCACTGTATGTTGATTGATTTGCACAACAAAAATATTTCAGGAAAAGATGCAGAAATTGCTCTTGGTAAGGCAGATATTACCGTAAATAAAAATATGGTTCCTTTTGATGATAAGAGTCCTTTTATTACTTCAGGAATTCGTGTTGGTACTCCTGCTGTTACCACTCGTGGGTTGAAAGAAGATGACATGGTAAAAATTGTTGATTTTATTGACGAATCAATTCAAAATGCTGATAATGAGGCTGCATTGCATGATATTGGAGAACGTGTTTCTGATATGATGAGTGCACGAAGATTATTTGTAATGTAATTTTTACAACATAAAATTAAAAAGGCATCAAATTTTTGATGCCTTTTTTTATACGAAAAGAATCCAAAAAGGTATTGAAAACCTAGCAGGATTTTAATTTTTTATTATTGATTTTCTAAAGCTCTGTCTAATAAATTTTGAGGCAAACTTTTTGAAGCAGTTGCGCCTAATTGTTTGATATTCTCCACTTTACTAATTAAGTTACCTCTTCCTGTAAGTTTTTTCATAGAAACATCGTAAGTTCCTTGAACTGTTTTTAATTGATTACCAACTTTAATCAAATCTTCGGTTAAGTTTACAAATTGATCATACAAAGCACCAGCTTGTCTGGCAATTTCAATGACATTTCGTTTTTGGTTTTCTTGTCTCCACATAGAAGAAATCGTACTCAAAGTAGCTAATAAAGTAGAAGTTGAAACCAAGACAATATTTTTATCTAATGCCTCTAAATACAAACTATCACTTTTACTTAAAGCCAATAAATAAGCAGGTTCAATCGGAACAAACATCAACACATAATCTGGTGAATTGATGTCATATAATTTTTCGTATTTCTTTTCGCTCAAATCTTTAAAATGTTTGCGAATACTTTCTACATGATTTTTTAAATATAGTGATTTATCCTCTTCGTTTTCAGCACTATAATACCTTTCGTAAGCTGTTAATGACACTTTAGAGTCTATAATTAAATGTCGTTCATTGGGCAAATTGATGATAAAATCGGGCTTTTTTAATTTCCCATCTTCATCTCTATATCCTCCTTGTGTGGTAAAGTGAATGTCTTTGGTAAGGTTTGCTTTTTCTAACAAAATTTCCAATTGAGTTTCACCCCAATCACCTTGAACTTTACTATCGCCTTTTAGGGCTTTTGTCAAATTCAATGTTTCTTTACTCATTTGCTGATTCAATTCTTTCAAACCTACGATTTGTTGACGCAAAGCTGCATGATAATCAATACTTTCTTTGTGTGTTTTTTCTACTTTATCTTCAAAGCCTTTGATTTTTTCTTGCAAAGGATGTAAAATAGTTTCTAAGTTTTCTTTATTTTGAAGTGTGAATTTGCTGGATTTTTCATCCAATATTTTGTTGGCTAAGTTTTCAAATTCTTTGGTGAATTTTTCCTGAAGCTTTTCTATTTCAACTTTTTGCTCATTGAGTTTAGTTTGTAAATTATCCAAATCTGATTCCTGACGAGTTTTTACAGTCAGTAAAAATTCCTTTTCTTCTTGTAATTTTTTATACGCATCTGCCAAAACGTTTTTCTCTTGCTCTTTTGCATTTGCATTTTTTTGTTCTGAAATGATGCGTTCTTCTAAAGAGGATTTCTCTTTTTCTAGTAACGTTTTAGAAGTTTCGAAATGAAGTTTTCCTATTAATTTTCCGATAAAAAAACCTATTACACCAAAAATCAGGGCTGTAAGAGTATAAGTAAAAAATGCGTTCATCATGTCAATTTAAGTTCATAAATTTATCACTTTTATCAGACATCATGAAACGATTTGCAGGTTTTATCTTTTTTAACATTTTAGGTTGGAAAATGGATACCAATTTTCCAACTCATTTAAAAAAATATGTTGTAATTGCTGCACCTCACACAAGCTGGGTTGACTTTCCTATTGCAATTTTAGCTAGGATGAGCTCGGGAATTATGATAAATTATATTGGTAAAGATTCTCTTTTTAAAGGACCTTTTGGATTTATTTTTAGAGCATTAGGAGGCACTCCTGTTGATCGCTCAAAAAATAATAAATTGGTTGATGCCATTGTTGATATTTTTAATTCAAAAGAAGAATTCAGATTGGGATTGTCTCCAGAAGGAACTAGAAAAAAAGTAACAGAATGGAAAACAGGTTTTTATTACATTGCAAAAGGAGCAAAAGTACCTATTGTTATGGCAACGTTAGATTTTGAAAATAAGCGTATAAAAATTTCTGAACCTTACTATACCACTGATAATATGGAAAAAGATTTTGAAGTTTTTAAGGGTTTTTACCGAGATGTAAAGGGGAAAAACCCTGAACTTTCATGACATATTTTTTTTTTAGATAAATATTCACTAAAATTGCAGAGTTTTACTTTTTAAAATAGAAATTAGGGGGTCTATTTTAGATATATAGTATAAACTTTAAGTAGTTACTACTTTTCCATCTCCAGAAGTTCTTTCTGGAGATTTTTTTATCCATATTTTTCAGCTACTTTTTGGGCAATTCCAATGATAACTTCTGTTGCTTTGATCATCGATTCTACAGGCACATATTCATAGCGACCATGAAAATTATGACCTCCTGCAAAAATATTGGGGCAAGGCAATCCTTTAAAAGACAATTGTGAACCATCTGTTCCTCCTCTAATTGGCTTGATAATTGGCTGAATTCCAAGGTCAATCATTACTTCTTCAGCAATATCAACAATGTGCATTACTGGAGTAATCATCTTTTTCATATTGAAATACTGATTTTTGATATCGACCAAAACCACCGTATTTTGAAATTGTTCATTCATATCAAAAGCAATTTTTTGCAACAAATATTTTCGTTCTTCAAATTGATCAAAATCGTGATCTCTAATGATAAATTCTAATTTCGTTTCTTCAACTGAACCAGTTACATCATGCAAATGAAAAAAACCTTCATAACCCTCTGTTTTTCCGGGAATTTCAAGTGTTGGTAATGCATTTATAAAATCGGTAGCTAACAATAAAGAATTGATCATTTTCCCTTTTGCATAGCCAGGATGCACCATTTTTCCTTTGATGGTTACAACTGCACTAGCTGCGTTGAAATTTTCATATTCCAATTCCCCAATTTGACTTCCATCCATAGTATACGCCCAATCTGCTCCGAATTTTTCAACATCAAATAAATGAGCTCCTTTACCAACTTCTTCATCAGGAGTAAAACAAATTCTGATTTTTCCGTGTTTGATTTCAGGATGTTGCATCAAATATTCCATGGCTGTTACAATCTCTGTAATACCTGCTTTATCATCTGCACCTAATAAGGTAGTACCATCAGTTGTGATGATTGTTTGTCCAATATATTCTTGTAAATCTTCGAAATAATTAGGAGATAAAATGATGTTTTCAGCTTCATTGATAATGATGTCATTTCCCTGATAATTCTCAATAATTTGTGGATTCACGTTTGTTCCAGAAAAATCAGGACTCGTATCTATATGAGAAATAAAACCAATTATTGGAACATTTTCTGAAATATTGCTAGGCAAAGTTGCCATGAGATAGCAGTTTTCATCCAATTCCACTTCTTGCATTCCGATTTTAATAAGTTCTTTTTCGAGCATTTTTGCCAAAACCCATTGCTTTTCAGTACTAGGAAATGCTGAATTTTCAGGATCTGAAGTGGTGTCTATGACCACATAAGATAAAAATCGGTTAATAAGATGTTGTTTATCAATCATTTTTTAAAAATCTAAGTAGAGATTAATGAATGCTCAATTTACCAATTTTTTGGGCTCCAGACAACCAAGCTGTGTTTTTATCTATAAATTGGATGCTATAATATTGTTCATCACTAATTTTTTTCCAAGAATTTCCTCCATCATTTGAAAAAGAAATTCCAGTAATTCCAACTGCTAACAATTCTTTTCCTTGAGTATCAGGAATGTATTGTACACAACTTTTATAGCCTGCATTTTTTCCATTAGCAACCACCTTCCACGTTTTTCCTCCATCAGATGTTGTGGCAATATTGGCATAATTCTCAGTTGGTTTTGCGTAATTTCCACCTATTGCAATCCCAGTTTTTTCATCAAAAAAGTCAATAGAATAAATTCCTTGAGGTCCATTTCCTTGTATAATTGGCGTGTTAAAAATCTGCCAAGTTTCACCATAATTATCGGAAAATAAAATCCGTGCTTTTTTTCCTCCAGAACCAATCCAAACTTTTTTTCCTAAAGTTTTGATATTGGTATTGCTTGCTGCAAAAAATGCTTCTTCCTTATCAAAAAATGGCAATTTATCACAAGAAATCTTTTGCCAAGTTTGTCCACCATCACTTGTAATAATAATAGAAGCGCAATTTTCTGTTGGATCACCAACAGCAATTCCGTGAATTCCGTCTTCAAAAAATTGCAAAGCATCATAAAAAACACGTTCGTGATTTTCTTGATATACCAATTTACTTTCATCATTTTTAATTTTATACAACAATGCAGGATTTGCAATTGAAAGTGCAAAAATCGAGTTTCCATTGGTAGCTAAACTTCTAAAATGTGGTTTAATAGAATCTTGAAATACTATTTTTTTTACAGTCCATGTTTTTCCGGCATCTTTCGTAAAACCAATATCACCATTTGATCCTGCATAATGCACTGTATTCGAATTAATTGCGATAATTGCTCTGATACTTGTGCTGTCTTGTTTAAATTCATCAATTTTTATAGTTATCGAATTTCTTGGAATATAATTTTGCTGACAAGCAGTTAGTAAAAGGAAAGTGAAAATAAATAGGAATATTGATTTCATTTTTGATAATTTTATAGGACTAAAATACTTAAAATCATTTGTTGTTCATGAAAAAAGCATTGGTAATTTCTGGTGGAGGAAGTAAAGGCGCATTTGCTGGTGGCGTTGCACAATATTTAATGACCAAAGAACATCGTCATTACGATCTTTTTTTAGGAACATCAACAGGTAGCTTGATGGTTTCGCATTTGGCTTTAGGGATGTTAGATGAATTGAAATTTTTATATACCAATGTGCGCCAAGAATCCATTTTTAGCAACAATCCTTTTGTGATTAAAAAAGTAGGAGGTGAAAATGTGGTTACCATCAATCATTTAAATACACTTTGGAATTTTTTAAACGGACGAAAAACATTTGGTGAAAGCAAAAATTTACGAAAACTGATTAAAGAGAATGTCACTAGAGAAATGTTTGAAAGTATAAAAAACAATCAAAAAGAAGTAATTGTAACCGTTTCTAACCTGACAGCCAATCAAATAGAATACAAATCGAGCAATGATTGTACGTACGAAGATTTTTGCGATTGGATTTGGGGCTCTTGCAATTATGTTCCTTTTATGAGTTTGTTAGAAAAAAACAGACAGCAATATGCTGATGGAGGTTTTGGCGCTTTAGTGCCAATAAGACAGGCAATTTTAAATGGAGCAACAGAAATAGATGCTATTATTTTAGAGACAGAAGTAAGTCAGATTAATAGAATTCCGTCAAAAAATCCGTTTTCATTGTTGTTTGATGTATTCGAATTTATGTTAGCTCATGTTGAAAAACACAATATCACTATTGGAAAATTAGCTGCAAATAGCAAAGACGTAAAACTCAATTTGTATTATACACCTACCATTTTAACTACAAATTCGTTGATTTTTGATCAAAAATTGATGAGTAAATGGTGGGAATCTGGATATGATTATGCAAAATCAAAACGCGAAGAATTGATGAGCGAATTTAGACCTGATGTTTTACCTAAGGAAGAATTGCAACAACGATAAGGCTTTAAGCGTTTGAAAGTTTCTATTGTTTTAGAATTTTTGATGTTTTAATTCTTAAAATATCCTTATTTGATACTGTCTACTATCTACTGTCTACTGACTAGCTACTTTAATTCAACATACATATTATTACTGGTAGGCGAAGCCAATTTCGAATTGAAAATTTCATCCTGAAAAGGTTGAATTTTTAAATCAAAAGAGGATTTTGCTCCTGTCAAAATATAGGTAATTGTTCTATCTAACAATGGATCAGAGCGTTCACCTAAAACACCTAAATTCCCGAAATTTTCAGCCAATTCAATTCCTGGTAAACTTGTACCTGGCGTAAATCCTTCTGGATGATTTTGATTGTCTTTATTACTGATTTCCAAAACAATAGGTTGAATTGCATATGCATGCTTATTGTTTAAGTTTTTGCCATTTCTTAGCAAATTTTCAGAATCATATAAAGTGATGGAGCCTACTTGTTTTCCTACAGTTTTTCTACCAACTAAATACACATCAATATAGGCACTTAATGAATTGATCACCAATTCTGATGCAGAAGCTGTACTGCTAGAAACTATAAAATATACTTTTGTCATTCCTAAACTATTGATGCTTTCATTGAGAGTAACATTCCCATTGCTATCCACATTTCTGATTTGATTGGTGAAATTATTTACAAAACGACTTGCAGGTAGCGCATTCATTACTCTGCTATTCCAAATTTCTTTTGAGTACAATTGCCCATTAAATTGGCCAGTTATCATACTACCTAAATAGGTAGCTGTTTGTACAGATCCACCACCATTATAGCGCAAATCAACAATCAATTCATCAATATTTTGTGTTTTAAAATTGGCAAAAGCAGCATTCAATTGTCCGTCAAAAGAACTTGAAAATTGATTGTATAATAAATACCCAATTTTTTTAGTTCCCTCAGTAATTATTTTTGAAATAGCCACAGGATTTTCTTGCAATTGTGCTTTATTTAATGAAATTGAAATACCATTTGAAGTTGGATTTCCGTTATTATAATTGGCAAAACCTATGGTATAATTGGGTGAATCATTGAACAATAAATTCCCAAAATTGGTGTCTGTAAGTTGAGTTCCATTAACAGTTGTAAAAATCATCCCTCTTTGAATGCCTTTGGTTGCAGCATCCGAATTTGGTAGCACATAACGCACATAACAAAAAATATTGGTGTTCGAATTGACATATCTTACCAATCCAAATTCCATTCCACTGTTCAATGTAATTCCTTGAAAAGAGTTTTCTAAAGCCACATAATCATCAACAATTACCGAAAAACGATCTGTCAATTCAGGTTGAAAACGCAAACTTTCAAAAACCGATTCAGGAGAAGAAAATCCTCTGAAATAAGCATACAATTCTCCTAAATTTCCAAAACGATTATCGGCTAAAACAGGAACATCTTCTTGCCACAAATAATAGGTATTCATGCCTTTCCATATAAAATGATTGATTTCATCTGCAGTAGTTGGGTCTAAACCAATTCCGTCATTTTTTTCACAAGAAACCAAAAAAATAACAACTGAGAATAGGAGAGAAGAAGTGAAATTTTTCATGATAATTTTATGGATTTTTGATGTTTATGAAAACAATCAAATATACTAAAAAAAATAGTTGATTAGTTTTCATTTTGATAGTCGCTTTTGATGAAAAAACTTTACGAAACTAATTAGAATATCTTTTTTAAAATTAAATATCTTTGAAAAGTAAAAGAAAATAGGATTTTTAAAACAATGTTTATGAAAAAGTGTTTGTTATGTTTCCTCTTATTTCCCATTTTTATTTTTGGGCAACTCAATGAAAGTGACACTCTTAAAATAAAAGGACAATTGTCTTTGACAGGATTTTGGCAAGGTGGTAATGTGCAAACCGTTATTTTTAGAGCCAAAGCAGAAGGAAGTGTGATTCCGTTTAAAAACAGCGTTTTTAAAACGACCAATTCGTATGTGTATCAAGAATTCGGAAAAGTAAAAGCGGATGAAGATATTTTGAGTTTGAACTTTTTATACTTTAATACGGATAAAAAAATATATCCATTGCTTTTGGGATTTGTAAGTACCAATTTTAGACGAGAAATTGATGTACGGTATCTTTTTGGGGCAGGACTCACTTTTCAGGTGTTTAACGATAAAACGAATTGGTTAAAAGTTTCTTTATCAAGCGAATACGAACAAACAAATTTTAATAAAACCAATTTTACTCGTCCTGAATATAATGGAAATTCGACCATAAACACTTGGCGTGGAACGATTTGGTTGAATGGAAAATACTATCTATTTAAAAAGAAATTGATTTTGAATCATGAAAGTTATTTTCAACCTTCATTTCAAGATTATAAAAATTATCGTTGGCAAGCAGATGTCAGTGCAGAATTGCCTATTTGGAAATACTTAAATTTCAAAATTAGCTATTTGCATACTTCCGAAAGCTTGGTAATTGAAAATCAAAAACAAGAAGATCAGTTTTTGTCTTTCGGTTTTACTTTAAAAAGCTTTTAAAAAGCACTACTTTTTTTCAAATAATGCTACCGTTTCAATATGTGCGGTGTGCGGAAATTGATCAACCAAACTAATCTTTTTTAGTGCATAACCAGCATCTCTCAACAAAGCAGTATCTCTTGCTTGTGTTGCGGGATTGCAAGAAACATAAACCATTCTGTCTGCATTTAAATCAATAATTTTTTGCAATGTTTTTGGCATAATTCCAGCCCTAGCAGGATCTAAAATGATGGTTTTGATTTTATTGGCATATTCAGGATGTGCAGTTAAAAATTTACCCACATCAGCCGCAAAAAATTGCAGACCTTCAATTTTATTTCTTTTTGCATTTTTTTTAGCATCTTCAATGGCAGATGCAATGATATCTACACCAATAATTTTGGCATTATTGCTTTTTGCTGCGACAATTTGACCAATAGTTCCTGTGCCACAAAACAAATCCATGACAACTGTATTGTCAACTTTGGTTTGATCTTCCAATACATAATCAACCACTTTGCTATATAACTTTTCAGCGGCTTTTGGATTGGTCTGAAAAAAGCTTTTCATGCTGATTTCAAATTGCAGTCCCAACAATTCTTCTACAATTTTTTCATTTCCGTAAACCAGTTTTTCACTTCCAGTAGTTGCAATAGTTCTATCACCAGTTTCATCATTGATGGTATGAATTAAACCTGCCATGCGTTCTCCAAAAATGCTCAACAAGAAATCAATGAATTTTGACATGGAAAATTGATCCAATCCACTAGAAGTTGTTACTAAATTGAATAATAACTGATTGGTTTTGAATGATTTTCTTACTACAAAATATCTGAAAAAACCTTCTCTTTTAGGCCCATGCCAAGGTGGTAATCCTGTTTTTTCGCAATAAATTCGGATGTTTTTAATGTTGTCTTCCAACTGTTTATCAAACAAACCTGAATCTTTTTCTAGGTTGTCTCCCATCCACCAAACACCACGTCTTTTAAAGCCAAGTGTAAAAATATCAACATCGGTTTTATTGATTCTGTCATAACCAATAGCCGAAAATCCATATTCCATTTTATTACGGTAATGAAAATCGTTTGGAGAACCTATAAATTCATCAAATAAATCTTCGATATTGGGCACATTTCCAATACGTTGAAACAACGAAAGTGTACTTTCTTTTTTGTATTTGTGTTGGATTTCGATAGGTAACTGAATGTAAGGAGCGCCAGGAATGTCTTGATACGGAACTTCAATTTCGTCTTCAGAAGGTTGTAAAACATTAATCAATGAAGCTTCTGCATATTTTTTACTTGTAGTTTTAATTTGTGCTTTTACCAATTGTCCTGGTAACGTATTGGGCACAAAAACCACAAAATCTCCTTTTTCATTTCTGATGCGCGCAATTCCTTTGCCACCAAAAGCATAATCTTCAATGGATAATTCTAATATTTGATTTCTTTTTACAAAGGGATTGCGTTCTCTACTTGGCATAATTTAAATTTACGGATTGCAAAATTAAACAATATATTAATGTAGCAATGAATTAATGAAGCAATGAAACAATAGAAACATTTAAACATTTTTCTTATTTTTGCTGAACTTCGAGGATGATTTCTTTCCCACGCTGAATTTCTGTTCCGATAACTGTCGGAATTTAGAAGGATAAAGGTAGAACAGGAATGGTTATTTTATAAATTTTAAAACAATAAAAATGACTGTTTTAGAACAACTGACTTCGCAACAAGCGATTGATTTAGAAAACAAATATGGTGCGCACAATTACCATCCTTTGCCAGTAGTATTGAGTAGAGGAGAAGGAGTGTATGTTTGGGATGTAGAAGGTAAAAAATATTTTGATTTTTTATCTGCATATTCTGCTGTAAATCAAGGACATTGCCATCCAAAAATTGTAAATGCTTTGGTGCAACAAGCACAAACTTTGGCTTTAACTTCTCGTGCTTTTCACAACGATGTTTTGGGAAAATACGAACAATTTGCTACCAATTTTTTTGGATTTGACAAGTTATTGCCCATGAATACAGGAGCAGAAGCTGTAGAAACTGCATTGAAAATTGCCAGAAAATGGGCGTATGAAGTAAAAGGAATTGACGAAAACGAAGCCGAAATTGTTGTCTGTGAAAATAATTTTCACGGACGAACAACCACCATCATTTCATTTTCAAACGACGAAAATGCACGTAAAAATTTTGGGCCTTTTACCAAAGGATTTATCAAAATTGAATATGATAATTTGCAAGCTTTAAAAAAAGCATTGCAATCTAACCCAAATATTGCCGCTTTTTTGGTAGAGCCCATTCAAGGTGAAGCTGGAGTATATGTACCTTCTGAAGGATATTTAGCTGCTGCAAAACGTTTGTGCGAACAACACAATGTGCTTTTTATTGCTGACGAAGTACAAACAGGAATTGCAAGAACAGGACGTTTGTTAGCAACTTGTGGAAATTGTACTTGTGCAGATAAAAATTGTTCAGGAACGCCTGAAGTTAAACCTGATATTTTGATTCTTGGAAAAGCCTTGAGTGGAGGCGCATATCCTGTTTCAGCAGTTTTGGCAGATGATCCTATTATGAATGTAATTAAACCAGGAAATCACGGATCGACTTTTGGTGGAAATCCGATTGCAGGAGCAGTTGCTATGGCTGCTTTAGAAGTTGTTCGCGATGAAAAATTGGCTGAAAATGCTGACAGATTGGGTAAAATATTCAGACAGGAATTGGCAAATTTTGCATCCAAAAATGATTTGATTTCATTGGTTAGAGGCAAAGGTTTGCTAAATGCTATTGTGATTAATGATACTGAAGATAGTGATACAGCTTGGAATATTTGTTTGCAATTGCGTGACAATGGCTTACTTGCAAAACCAACGCATGGAAATATTATTCGTTTTGCACCACCTTTGGTAATGACAGAAACTCAGTTGCATGAGTGCATAGAAATCATCAAAAAAACGATTTCAAATTTTAAGAAATAAGGTATATTTGAGCATCAAAAAATAAAAAAGAACACTATGTCAGAACCAATTATTCAATTAGCAGAATTAAAATTAACTAGCGAGGCTAAAAGTTATTTGAAAGAAACCGCAAAATGGGCTTTTTTCTTATCAATTGTTGGATTTATAGGAATTGCATTTTTAGTGATTTTTGCGTTGTTTGCAAATACCATTTTTGGTTCATTGCCTCAATACCAAAACCTTCCATTTAATATGGGAAAAATCATTGCGATTATTTATTTAGTAATGGCAGGTATTTATTTATTTCCTGTGTATTATTTGATGCAATTTGCCAATAAAATGAAAGCTGCTTTGTCTTTGAAAGAAGATGAAATTTTAACAGCATCTTTTGAAATGCTAAAATCGCACTATAAATTTTTAGGTGTTTTTACCATCATCATTTTGTCATTATATGCTTTGATTTTTGTAGTAGGAATGTTCGGTCTTTTAGCTAGTTAAAAACTAATAATCAATAAAAAAGGTCGTTTAAAAATTATTTTTAGACGACCTTTTTTTTAGTAAGACATTGTTTTTAATAGTTTTAATTGCCTTTTTTTGCAGTATCTTTTTTCTTTTTAAATAAGTTTTGTAAGGTATTTTTTACTTTTTTATTTACAGTCTCTTTTAAATCAGTGGTTTTTGTGGTGTCTTTTTTTGCATCACCACCATTTATCAAGTTGGTAAGTTTGTCTTTTCCTTGGTCTATAAGTTGTTGTTTTTGTTGCGCAACAAGCGTATTTATCAAATTGGTAGTTGCCTGTTTTAGATCACTTGTAAAAGAAGGATTAGAAAAACTACCTGCTAAATTTGCTTTTACAGGAATACTTTTAATTTGATTGGCATCTTTAGGTGATAATTTTGAGATTAAATTGGTAACCTCTGTGCCTAAATATTTTACAGGAACATCAAACACAATATTGTAATTCATAGTATTGTCAAAAGCATGTTTTCCTCCGATTTCAATGCCAACATCACTGTATTTTAATGGAATTGGTTTTACAGTTACTTGTCCGTTTTCAAAGGATAAAAACGCATTGATACCATCTAAATTTAGTTTGCTAACATCTAAAAATGAAACTTTATCACCCAATAAACTCAATGCTTTAGAGTTGCTCGCATTTAATTTAGGACTTAGTAATTTACCAAATAAATCACCTGAAATGGTTTTTAAATTCGGAGTCATATCCTCATTTAAATTTCCAGAAACTTTGATGGTTGAATTTATTTTTCCCTCAATCGTTTTGGCAATTGGCGCAATAGATTTTAACATGTCTAGTTTGCTAAATGATTCTGCAATATTTAATTGTTGTAAATTTAAATCCATGGCAAATTTTGAGGTCTTTTCTTTTGTAGAGACGTTTCCATTAAAGCCAATTTTACCTCCAAAAATATCTGATTTTATATTTTGAAGATTTACAGCTTCGTCTTTAATCACCACAATTCCTGAAACATTGGTTAATTTTAAATTGTCATACGTTACATTTTTTGCAGTAGCGTTTAAAGTACAATCTAAAAAAGCAGGAATTTTTAAAGGGGCTTCTTGCTTGTTTTCAGTGGTATTTTCTGTATCAGCTAAAAAATCAGCTACTACAAAATTATCAGAAATTAGGTTGAAATTTCCTTTCAATACTTGATCTTTAAAGATAAATCCGTAAAAATTATCCAACTTTCCATTGATAGCAATGTCGGATTTTCCTGTTTTTGCATTGAATTCATTCAACTGAATTGATTTTGTATTGAATGTTACGGATGTTTTGTCAATAAAAAATGGATTAGCAACTGCTGCACCTTCATATTTAAAATTGCTTACGGTAATTTTTCCTGCGTTGTTGATGCGTTCATAATTTCCTTTTTCTATGGCATCCATATCAAATTGTGTAACAATATCAGCTTTTAAAATTCCTTCTAGCTGTTTTTTAAATGGTGCAGGATATACTTTGCCAATATTTGCCAAGTTAATGGTTCCTTTTGCAGCCAAATTAACACTTGGATTGGTAGTAATGTTTGCAAAACTTCCATTGGCAGCAAAAACATCTTGATCAATTTTAAAAGTCAAATTATTCAGATGTACATAAGTATCTTTTACAAATCCTGTTTGGTTGATGATTTTAGCATCAATTGTTATTTTTTCTACGGATTTTGGCAACGCATCATATTTAAACATGGCATTTTTGGATGCAATTGTAATATCAAAACCAGGAATTGTTGTTTCTGACAAGGTTCCTTTTACAAAACCGTTCAAATCAAAATTTCCTGAGGTTTTAATGCCATTTAAATTCCCTGAATATTGTTTTGGCAACAATGCTAGGAAGTTTTTAAAATCGGATGTAGGCGTTTTAAACGTTATGTCATATAATTGTGTTTCATCAACTAATTGCACAAAACCATCAAATCCTAAGGCTAACTGATTGATGAATCCTTTGTTTTCTTTGAAAGTATATTTTGAGTTCTTTAAATCAATTTCTAAAACAGCATCTAAAGAAACATTTACGTCATTTACATAATTCACATCATTGATAAATAACGAAAGATTTGTTGTTGATTTGGTGTCTAAATTAAAAATATCTTCTGCAAAATTTCCTGAACCTGTGTGATAAATACTATCTAAAATTACTTTGTTTTTTGAGCTTTCATCAAAATAGGTAAATCGAGTATTGTTTACTGTATATTGATTGATATCCATAGAAAAACTGCTTTGTTCAGCATTGGTTTCTTCATTTTTCAAAGCGATATCATAATTTCCCAAATTTTCTTTATTAAAAAGGATGTTTATTTGTCCGTTTTCAGCAGCAATACTTTGAATTTCAATAGGTTTATTTTCATTTTGAAAAAGTGTTGTAATTTTAAAAGTACCCATTAATTTTTCAGCAGCAAAAAGTGTATCACCCAAAAAAGGTTCTTTTGTTGTGATGGCAAAATCCGAAATTTCTAAACTTACTTTTGGAAAGTTTTTAATCAAACTAATGTCAGTATCACTATAAGTAAGTGTTGCATTGATGTTTTTGTTGATGCCATCAACCACCATTTTTACGATTTTATCTTTAAAAATAAAAGGTGTTGATACCAAAAATATCAACAAAAAAAGAACCGTAAAAAATGAGTATTGCAGTATTTTTTTAAGTTTCGATTTTTTCTTTTTTTCAGTTGTCATGTATAGAGTATTTTTTATGAAGATGTACAAATTTACACTTTTACGTGTTGTAAAGCTTGACTTAGAGTTATAAAAACAACCCAAAGAAATCATAAATTTCAATGGCTTAGATGGTAAAATTAATGTTTACTATGAATTAAAAATTCAAACCAGGAATGTTTGGCATGCCGCTTTTAGCAACATTTGCCAATTCATTTTCATTGATTTTTTTGGCTTTTTCTAACGCTTTGTTGAGTGTTAAAATCAAATAATCTTCCAATTCATCAGCATCAGCAAGTAAAGAATTATCCATAGCAATTGATTTGATAGCGCTGTTTGCAGTAACAGTTACTTTTAGTTTTCCGTCATTTGAGGTTTCATCAATCAAAACAGTATCCAACCTTTTTTTGGTTTCTTCCACTTTTTGTTGGGTTTCTTTCAATTTTTGCATCATTCCAGACAAGTCTCCAAACATATTTTTTCGATTTTAAATTAGATTCACCACAAAATTACTAAATTTAACAGGTTTTATAAGACATTAAAAATGAGAAAAAAAATTATAAGCACATTCGTTTTAAGTGCTATTTTTGCAACCGCTTGTAAAAATGATACTCAAACAATGAATAGTAGTGATGCAAATGCACCTGTTGCACATAAACAGCCAACCAAATTAGAAAAACACGGAGACATTCGTATTGATAATTACTTTTGGATGCGACTTTCAGACGACCAAAAATTAGCGCCTGTTAAAGACAAACAAACACAAAAAGTAATTGATTATCTTGAGTCAGAAAATAGTTATTATGAAAAAGTAACTGCGTATACTAAAAATTTTCAAGAAAAACTTTTCGAGGAAATGAAAGGGCGAATCAAAGAAGATGATTCTTCTGTACCTTATAAAGACAATGGCTATTACTACATTACTCGTTATGAAACTGGCAAACAATATCCTATTTACAGCCGTAAAAAAGGAAGTTTAGATGCCAAAGAAGAAATTTTATTCAATGTGAATGAAATGGCTGAGGGTTTTGAATATTATCAATTGGGTGGTTTAAGCATTTCTGAGGATAATAAATATGCCATTTTTGCGACAGATACTGTTGGAAGAAGACAGTATTTTCTTCGCATCAAAAATTTAGAAACAGGCGAAATCTTAAAAGATATCATTGACAATACCACAGGTGGTGCAGTTTGGGCAAATGATCATAAGACCATTTTTTACACGAAGAAAAATCCAACTACTTTACGAAGTGAGAAAATTTACAAGCATATTTTAGGGACTTCTGAAAAAGAAGATGTGGAAGTATTTCACGAAAAAGATGAAACTTTTAATACGTATGTAAGCAAATCAAAATCTAGTCAATTTATCATTATTGGGTCTTACAGTACAGTCTCTTCTGAATCTCGATTTTTAGATGCCAATACACCATCAGGAAAGTTTCAAATTATTCAACCAAGAGAGCGTGATTTAGAGTATTCGGTTTCGCATTATAAAGATCACTTTTATATTTTAACAAATAAAGATAAAGCGTTGAATTTTAAATTGATGAAAACGCCAATTAAAGCAACACGTAAAGAAAATTGGGTTGATGTTATTCCGCATAGAAAAGAAACTTTATTAGAAGATTTTTCCATTTTCAAAGATTATTTGGTTTTAGAAGAGCGTACCAATGGTTTGAATAAAATTCGCATCAAACGTTGGGATAATTCAAAAGATTATTACTTGCCTTTTAACGAAGAAACCTACTCAGTTAGTGTTTATGACATGCCTGAGTTTGATACAGACATCATTCGTTATTCGTACAATTCTTTTACCACACCTAGCTCTGTGATTGATTTCAATATGAATGATCAGTCCAAACAAATCATGAAAGAGCAAGAAGTATTGGGAGGGAAGTTTAAAAAAGAAAACTATATCAGCAAACGAGTTTGGGCAACTGCAAGAGATGGAAAAAAAGTGCCTATTTCATTAGTTTATCATAAAAATACGGTGTTGAATGAAAATACACCTTTATTGCAATATGGATATGGCTCTTATGGAGCTACCATTCCTGATGGATTTTCAACAACACGTTTGAGTTTGTTGGATAGAGGTTTTGTGTTTGCATTAGCACACATTAGAGGAGGAGAATATTTAGGTCGTGAATGGTATGAAGATGGTAAAATGCTTCGCAAAAAGAATACGTTTACCGATTTTATTGATTGCTCTAAATATTTGATTGAAAACAACTTCACTTCAGCCAAACATTTATATGCCATGGGTGGCTCTGCAGGAGGATTGTTGATGGGGGCAATTGTAAATATGAATCCTGAATTGTATAACGGAATCATTGCTGCAGTGCCTTTTGTAGATGTAGTTTCTACCATGATTGATGAAAGTATTCCATTAACTACTGGCGAATATGACGAATGGGGAAATCCAAATGATAAAAAGTACTATGAGTACATTAAATCGTATTCTCCTTATGATCAGGTGAGTTCAAAAAAGTATCCGAATATGTTGGTTACTACTGGTTTTCATGATTCACAAGTTCAGTATTGGGAACCTGCAAAATGGGTAGCAAAACTAAGAGAATTGAAAACAGATAATAATCTGCTGTTTTTACATACCAATATGGATGCTGGTCATGGTGGTTCATCAGGGCGTTTTGAAGCTTTGAAAGAAACTGCTATGGAATATACCTTTTTATTGGCTCTTGAAAATAAAATTACCCCAGAAAAAGTTAAACCCTAGCAATTATTGTAATTGCTTTAAAAACAACTTTTTATTAATGAAAATCATTTTAAATGGAATGTTTTCATGATAATTATTGTTACAATTTAGCAAAGAAATGTATTTTTGCAGCGCAATTTCTACTACGACCATCTTGCAAATGGTTTTTTGAGAAACGAATCTAATGACAAGACACCAAGGCATCACTAACAACATACTACAATTAGTAGGTCAAACACCTTTGGTGAAATTGCATCAAATCACTAAAGATTTTCAAGGTGAATTTTATGCAAAGTTAGAGGCTTTCAATCCTGGACATTCTGCTAAAGACCGAATTGCCTTGCACATTATTGAAGATGCTGAGAAAAAAGGCATCATCAAAAAAGGCTCAACCATTGTAGAAACTACCTCTGGCAATACAGGCTTTAGTTTGGCAATGATTAGCATTGTTAAAGGCTATAAATGTATTTTGGCAGTCAGTGATAAATCGTCTGTAGATAAAATAGACATGCTAAAATCGATGGGTGCAGAAGTACATATTTGTCCTGCATACGTAGCTCCAGATGATCCAAGATCGTATTATTCTGTTGCAAAAGCCATTCATAAAAAAACAAAAAATTCCGTTTACATCAATCAGTATTTCAATGAATTGAATATTGAAGCGCATTACAGAACAACGGGTCCTGAAATTTGGGAACAAACCAATGGAAAAATAACCCATTTGATTGCTGCAAGTGGAACTGGAGGCACGATTTCTGGTTCAGGAAAATATTTGAAAGAACAAAATCCCGATATCAAAATAATGGGTGTAGATGCCATTGGCTCTGTGTTGAAAAAATACCACGAAACTGGGGTTTTTGACAAAAACGAAATCAGTCCGTATAAAATTGAAGGATTGGGAAAAAATTTAATTCCCTCAGCAACTGATTTTGATGTGATTGATATTTACGAAAAAGTATCAGACAAAGAAGCAGCACTCACAGCCAGAGAAATTGTAAAAGGCGAAGGCATTTTCGCAGGATATACTTCAGGTGCAGTAGTGCAAGCTGCCAAACAATTTGCCGCACAAAATTATTTTGATAAAGACAGTGTGGTTGTTTTAATTTTTCCTGACCACGGCTCACGTTATATGAACAAAATATACAGTGATGCTTGGATGAAAGCACAGGGTTTTTTTGAATAAAAATATCCTTCCTATACATTTGATTAACTGCAAAAAAAACGGTTAATTTGCACTATTAAAAATTTAATGTACACATCATGACGAAAGATTTATTTGAAAGAATAAAAGTAGATAAAGGACCTTTAGGAAAATGGGCAGAACAAGCTGAAGGCTATTATGTTTTTCCAAAATTGCAAGGGCCTATTTCTAACAGAATGTCTTTCAACGGAAAAAAAGTAATTACTTGGAGTATCAATGATTACTTAGGATTGGCAAACCATCCAGAAGTACTAAAAGCAGATGCTGCTGCTGCTGCCGAACACGGAATGGCATATCCTATGGGTGCTAGAATGATGTCTGGGCATACAGATTTTCACGAACAATTAGAGCGTGAATGTGCTGAATTTGTACACAAAGAAAAAGCCTATTTGCTCAATTTTGGATACCAAGGAATCATGTCAGCAATTGATGCGTTGGTTACAAAACACGATATCATAGTGTATGATGTTGATACACATGCTTGTATTATTGATGGTGTTCGTTTGCACCAAGGCAAGCGTTTTGTATATCGTCATAATGATATGGAAAGCTTCGAAAAAAACATCAAACGTGCTACTAAAATGGCCGAACAAACTGGTGGTGGAATTTTAGTAATTTCGGAAGGAGTTTTTGGAATGCGTGGTGAACAAGGAAAATTAAAAGAAATTGCAGCATTTAAAAAACAATACAATTTCCGTTTGATGGTTGATGATGCTCACGGATTTGGAACTCTAGGTGAAGGAGGAAGAGGCACAGGTTTTGAGCAAGGAGTACAAGACGAAATTGATGTTTATTTTGCAACTTTCGCAAAATCAATGGCAGGTATTGGCGCATTTTTAGCAGGTGACAAAGACGTAATTCAATATTTACAATACAATTTACGTTCGCAAATGTTTGCAAAATCATTGCCAATGGCAATGGTTAAAGGCGCTTTAAAGCGTTTGGATATGATGCGTACTATGCCAGAGTTGAAAGAAACCTTATGGAAAAATACCAACGCTTTGCAATCAGGATTGCGTGCAGCAGGTTTTGATTTAGGATCAACACAAACGTGTATCACACCTGTTTATTTGCAAGGTGATATTCCTGAAGCAATGGCAATGGTAAATGACTTGCGTGAAAATCACGGAATTTTCTGCTCAATTGTGGTGTATCCTGTAATTCCAAAAGGATTGATTATTTTACGATTGATTCCTACTGCAACTCATACCCAAGAAGATATTGATGAAACTATCAAAGCGTTTTCAGCAATTAGAGAAAAATTAGCAAACGGAAGTTATAAACAAGTAGCTGTAAGTTAAGCTACTTTATATGACTAGAATTTAAATATGAAACTGTGAATTACTTTAACAAGTATTTCACAGTTTTTTTTATACTAATTTTACAAAACAATAGTTTAGTTAAAAATCAATCATCAACCATAATCATATAGTACATGAAAAAATCAGCTAGCACACTTATCGTAAACACAGTATTCGGACTTTTATTTTTTTATATCGGTTTTGTAAATACTTTTTGGGGAAATGATCCTTTTTACGGATTGTTCATCATTTTATTATCATTCATTTTCTTTTTACCAATCATCAATTTAATTATCGAAAAAATTCCGCAAAAAACGTTATTGATACTTAAAATTCTATTGGGATTCTTTATCATTTGGTCGAGTTTAGGAGTGGGAGAGTTGTTTGATAAAATCGAATTGATGAAAATCAGTTTTCCTTTACCAAGTTATGAATCTGTAGGGAAGGATTGATTGCAACAATTTTTTGACAATATTTATCTCTAATTTCTTTATTTTTAAGGGTTTAATTTTTAACTTACAATTAAACCAATCTCAAAAATTAATGTCAAATGGATAAATAACTGCAAATCAATGACAAAATCAATAATTTTTCTATTCTTTCTTTTTTTAACACTAAGTAGTTGTAGTAAAAACACGGATGATGAGCAGCTTACGCCACCAACAACCATGTATTTCCCTCCAAATAACAGCACTACTTGGCAAACTCAATCTGCAGCTAGTTTGGGTTGGAATCAAAATGCCCTACAACCCTTAAAAGATTTTCTTGTTCAAAAAAATACCAAATCTTTTATGATTTTGGTAAATGGGCGCATTGTGATGGAAACGTATTTTACTGGGCATACTTCATCTACAACTTGGGAATGGAATAGTGCTGGAAAAACCTTGGTTGCAGCAACTACAGGAATTGCACAACAAGAAGAGTTTTTAAACATAAACAATCCTGTTTCTAGTTATTTAGGGACATCTTGGACAAACATGCCTCTAGAAAAAGAAAATCTGATTACTGTAAAAAATTTATTGAGTATGACATCAGGTATTGATGACAGCAAGCAATTGGTTGTAAAATCGAATTTGAATTATGTAGCTGATGCAGGCACAAGATGGGCTTATGGAAATGTTTTTCAAAGATTGATAAACATTACTTCTGCAGCTAGCAATCAAAATTTTGAAACCTATTTCAATGCCAAATTAAAAGACAAAATTGGTATGGATGGTTTTTGGAATTTTGGCGTCATTTTTTCTATTTATCACAGTACCACCAGAAGCATGGCTAGATTCGGACTTTTAGCCCTCAACAACGGAAAATGGAATGATGAGCAAATACTCAACGAATCATTTTTTAAAGAATGTGTTTCATCTTCGCAAAACATCAATCCATCTTATGGATATTTATGGTGGCTAAATGGAAAAACATCGTTTATGATTCCTAGTGAGCAAACCGTTTTTCAAGGATCATTAGTTCCTAATGCACCACAAGACATGTATGCTGCTATGGGTGCAAATGACCAACGTATTTATGTAATTCCAAGTAAAAAAATGGTGGTTATTAGAATGGGAAATGCATCAAATATTGCGAATCCAAATTTTGCAGTTTCAGGATTTGATGACGCACTTTGGGAAAAAATAAATGCAGTGATTGATTAGTTTTTTGGTTATTAACCAATTAAAAAAATCAAAATTTAAAAACTACATAAAATCGGATTCTTTAGTAACAAATTTAAGGATTCACTTTCCAAATTTTATCCGAAAAAGGCAGGTATTCAGGCAAAGCTGCTGAGCCATACCAATTGAAAATTTCAAAATCTAACAAGCCATTTTTAATAGCAAGATCAGTTTGTAACAATTCTTTGGCTTCCTCAATGGTTTTTACATTGCTGAGAATAAAAATTCCTCTATAACTCAAATCGTTTTTACCCATAGGACCAGCAACCACTAACTTTTTATCAGCAAGCATTTTGCTCATATTGTCCATATGACCTTTAAAACTTTTGGCAATCAATTCCTTATCAGTAGTGGTGTTTTTGCCAGTTTTTAAAATCACAAAAAAATAACTTTTCATACCATAATCATCAGCACCTAATTTTTCAGCCAATGCTTTGTCGTAATTAGGATTGGTGTTGACGCTGTCTTTTTGTGAGGTATTTTGACTAAAAATACTATTTAACGAAAGCAAAGTGATGCATAAAAAAAGCTGTTTCATAGAATTGTTTGATTAGTATTTATTGAACAAAGTTGATTTTAACTCCAAAAATAACAAAATATATGTATCGGTAATGTACATGAAATTTTTACAAGATATCATACTTTTTTTCGTATATTTACATTTAAGATAAACAGCTAGTTTTTAGTTGCTTTAAAAAAAGTAAGCATAGCATTTTAGTAAATAAAATCGGCACTCTTATTTTCATTTTATTTTATCTACATTTTTTTAAATTTTTATCTAGATTATTTGTTACAATTATCTAGATTATTTTTTCATTTTATCTAGATAAAATATACAATTGCACCGTACCTCTTTATAAAAACATACGCATGTAAAGTTATTTACGTACGCTTGAAAAGTTATTTACATGCGTATGTAATTTTATTTACATACGTTTCTTTTAAAAAAATGAAAAGTATGGATTTTTTAATGCGCAAGGAACTGACTTAATAATGACCTTAATTTCATACAAATCAATTTTTGAGTATGGTTATTTGTAAACGAGAAAGATTGATTTAATTAGTTTGATTTTTTTAATTTATTATTGCCTTTTTATAAAGATTGCATCTTTTTTAATTTTTGAAATGATAAAAGGCATTATTAAAAAAGCACACGTAAAAAAATTAAGAATTACATTACTTTCAAAGAAAGTAGTAGCAATGGCTGCTAATCCACAGATTATAAATAGGATTTTATAAGAAGTTTTAATTCTTAAAATAAAAGGTAAAATAAGTATACTTATTGACCCTATAATTACAATTTTATCAGTAAAAGTTGTCATAGCTAATTTATTTATAAATTAATTTTAATGCTAAAATATAATTTTTTAGGTTGTTAAATAGCATAAATAACTTGTTTGTAATGATAATTTAGTTCAAATCATTTTTTGAGTATTGTTTGATTGTTATTTGTAAAACTGTAATTTACATGTTTACTAAAATAATCCAATTCATTATTCTTTGAGAGTTAATTTTGGTGGGTTTTCAAGTGCATTTTTTATTACTTGACTGACTGTTTCTTTTGAGATGCTTTTGGAATTACAATATGCACTTTTTAACCAATCTTCTAATAATTTTGCTCCTTTACTGGCATTACAAGAAGTACAACATAAAGCAATGTTGTGAATTGAATTAATCCGTATATCATTTACAATATGTTCCCAAGTAGGTTTGGTTTTTCTTGACTTGTGTTCAATTGAAAAACTCACACCACAATAAACACAAGCTAAATCTCTTTTGATCACAGATTCTTCTGTTTCTTTGGGAATTCCCCATTTGTTTGCCATATGGATTTTTTAAAGTTGCCTAGCTTTTTATAAACGTTGTTACCAGCAGTTTTATTCATCGCTTCCAATGTAGCTTAATTCTTTATTTTCTTTGTCTAATTGAAATCTGAAATGAAAGGTACCGTTTTCCATTTTTTTACTTGTCCAATACTCTCTTTCAAAATGATTATCAGTCTCAAAGTCAATTGTGTCAGTCGTTTTGTAATCTGCTGTTGGAAGGTTAGAATAATTTGTAAAATGTCCTTTGTAGTTTTTAGAAGTTTTGATTTTTTCAGAAATTCTATTGAAATCATTATCTGATAATTTTAGCGTAAATGTTTCATAGTAGTCTCTAAATCCACCAGCTTCGTTCTTTAGTATTATGAAATCGTCATTCAATTCAAAATTATGCACACTAAGAATTTTTATTGCATCTTTCTTACTAAATGTCCAATCTGAAATCCAAGGTTCCATTATCAGTAAGAGAAATCCAATAGTCAGAATTCCTGCAATTATCTGTCCTGTCTTCTTTTTATTAAAAGCGTTAAAAATCCAATAGGAAATGAAAATTATTTGGAACATGATAATTATTGGCCAAATAAAAATTACAAGAAAATCTAGATTTCCAATTAGTGTCCAAGTAATGATTGTAACTAGAGTTATTCCAACAATGTATCCAGTCTGACGTTGTCCCTTTTTGAAAGGAATAAAGAAGCATAGTAATGTCAGTCCGTAAAGTAATAAATTTGCTATTGTTGTAAATGGGTTCATTTGTTATGTTCTCGTTCTTAATATTGCTGGTAACATTTTTGTGTATGAAAAGTTGCGGTTTTGACAACGAGGAATTTCCAACGGAAATTCTCAAGTTGGCAAACAAGCAACAAATTTTGACAAAGATAAAAGTAGTAATTTTTTTATACGGTGTTGTAACCCGTTATTATTTCTCTATTAGCTTTTCTACTCTTTTTCTTATTAGGTCAACTTGTTCTTTATAAAATTCTACTGACTTAATAGCATTAATTCTTTTTTCATAATATTTTATTGCATTTTCAACATCTCCTTTTAGCTCATAAGTCTCGGCAATATCAAGAGTGTATTTAGAATTTTGATTTTCAGCTTTTTTGAATTCAACTATTGCCTCGTCAAACATTTTTTGTTTTACCAAAGTCTTTCCAATATAACCTAGGGCTGTCGGAAATTCATAACCACTTTTATTCATTGATATTTTAAATTCTTTGATTGCTAAATTTAAAGAATCAATTTGGTAATAAGCTATTCCTTTTTGCATTTCCAAAAAGTAAATTTCAGGATATTCGTTAATTAACTTATCAATAGCTTTAATTGCTAATTGAGGGTTTGTATAAATAAGACTGTCAATTTTTGGAGCGATTTCATTATGATAAAATAAACTTCTTTTAACTTCTGTTCTTTCTTCCTTGGATTCGTTTGATTCATAAAGATTATATATTCCAAAACCAAGAAGTCCAACTGCAGCTATAACAGTTGTTATTGCTGAAATAGTTGCTAATATCGAAATGAAGTTTGAGAATTTTTTCATTAATGTCTAGTCCTAAAATATGGCTACAGGTTAAAAATGATTTTAAGCTGATAATTGGTATACCATATTTGGTGTTTTAAAGTTTAAAGATAAGTGTAATCTTATTTGGTTGTATAAATTAATTGCATTTTTTGCAGCTCTTTTTGCGTGAGTTGTGTTGATAAATGTTTGATCTAAATAAAATTCATCTTTTAAAATTCCATTAACTCTCTCAGCCATTGCGTTTTCGTAGCAATGATTTTCTTCAGTCATACTGATTTCTATGTTATTTCTTTTCAATATTTGCGTATATACATTACTACAATATTGTATTCCTCTGTCAGAATGATGTATGAGTCCATTTATGTTTTTTGTTTTGTACAAAGCCTTATTAAGAGCTCTTACACAACCTTTTAGTTCCAGGCTATTACTTAGGTCATAACCAACAATTTTACGAGAATACATATCTGTAATGAGCGCTAAATAACAAAACCCTTTTAAAGTTCTGATATAGGTAATATCAGAGACCCATACTTGATTAGGTTTGGTAACTTTGATTTCTTTTATAAGATTGTTATACTTATAAAATCGATGATAAGAGTTTGTAGTTCTGCAACTGTATTTCTTTCTAAGTGTAAGCATATTATGTTGTCTTAGTATCTTGAATAAAGCATCTCTACCAACTTTTAAATGCTGTTTATCAAAATCATCATGTAAAGATTTTAATAGCTTACGTACGCCTTCTCTAGGTAAGGATTTGCGTCTTTTCTTAACAATATGAATTATTTTTTGTTCTATCGAAATACGATTATCAGCTCTGTTTTTGTATTTATAATAGGCATCTCTTTTGAGATTAAAACATTCACAAATGGCAGAAATAGAAGCAAATCCTTTGTTATTATCTACAGCAAATGTTAAGGCTAAATATTTAGTTTTTTTTTAAGTTCCAAAACATTTTTATAGCCTAGTTTTTGCGCAGCAACTTCTAAATAAGATTGTTCAACCATTTGATCTAAATCTTTTTTTAGCAAAAGTTTTTTAAGTTGTTCAATTTCTTTTTGAAGCGCTTTAATTCGAGATATTTCATCATTAGTTTCTACCATAACTCTAGTGTTCATAAGGTCTTTACGTTCATATTTCCGAATCCATTCATTAATGGTTGTAGGAGCAATACCATAAAGTTTACCAAGTTGATATTTATTATATTTTCCGTTGGTAAGTTCGGATAAAATTTTTAATTTAAAAGGTTCACTGTAACGTCTGGTTACTCTGTCGTTTTTGTACATAATGTTTAAAATTATGTAGCCTTTTTTTAGGACGGGTCATAATGGGTTACAACGGTTGGGCATATAAGAAGTAGCAGCTAAACAAGTACTATATTTACCAACTTTAACCAAAGATAGCAGAAAAGCGCAAACTTTGAGGCTTGCACTTTCCTGCTATTTCTTATATGCATGGTTGTGGTTTGTATTTTACTCAGTTTGTTTTACTAATTTAATAATTCCGTTGGTATTTTTAAGTTTTATAAAATCATCTTTTTGTTCAACTATTTTATATTTCATTATTTGATTTTTTATACCTATTCCTAAGTTTTCAGTATTTAAAAAAACATCAATTTCATAATTACAATCTTTAAAAATTTTAAAATTATAACCAAATAAACTATCAGGAATATTTAATTCAATTTGTTTATTTTCCTTTTTCATGTTAATTTCTACTTTACCATACTTATTTGAAACATAATCAGTTTTATCTGAGAGAATTATTATTGGTTGGTTTGAAATTATTTTCCTATTATAATCATAAATATTTAATTTAATGGTAATTGAATCTTTATTATTTTTATAATATTTATAAACATGATAACTATTATTCATCAGTTTTGTTAAGTCATAATTCAACATTAATGAATCTTTATTGATAAAATAATGTCCGCTTCCAAATTGTTGAATGCCAAAATCTTGCGATTGTTCATATGCAAAAGTACCATTCTTAAAAAATGTAAAATTCGTACTTATGTCATGAAAATAATTTTCCTTGTGAATATTGTATTTACCCTCAATTTTTTTTTGGGAAAATAAAATTAGGGGTAATAATATTAAAATTATTTTAATTGCATTTTTTACCTTTTGCGTTTGAGTTTCCACTTTCTTCATTTTTTAAAATTTCAATTATTTTATTTCTATCAGTAGCATTTGGAACAAGCTCTTTAAATGAGTCAGTAAGTTCAATTTCAACTATATCTGGATCTGGATTTTTATCGTAAAAAAGCCCCCCAAATGACATTGAATAATAATAATCCCAACCAAGATTACCACCACTTCCATAATCACTATCCCATTCATAAAGAGAGACCGCAATTGCATTTACATATTGCCCCATAAATTCATGATGAAAACGATTTAAATCTTTATATCCATTTTCACTTGCATATATATGCATTTTAGTATACAAATCTTTATCTTTAAAACCAGTTCTATATTTATATACGTTATTTAGATAAGCATGTATTTGTTCATGAATCATTGTTCTTGTAATTGATAACATTGTGGCATTCTCAAGATAAGAATTATTTATTGTTGTAGTATTAGTAGTTGGATTAGTTTCTGCAGCTTTTCCTGGTGCTAAATCCGCATTAGTAATTGTGTATTGATTTTGATTACTTTCAGCAAATAAATGAAGAATTTGTTCTGAAAAATTAAGATTTCCAGTATTAAGTGCTAATATTTGAAGTTCAGGTTTTAGAGGGTGATCTTGATAAATTCCATTTTCAAGTTGAGTAAAAATGGTTTTAGCACATGGGTTTGTAAGTTCATTAATAATTTTAACCTCCTCCACACAAGTACCCAAAACTGGGTCGTATACATAACCATTTCCACATTCAATAGGGTTTACAGATATCACATATTTACAAGGATTGCTTTCTTCTACATATCTACCTTGATAATTTTTATTGCTATTTGACTGACAATCTTGATATGCGGGACTATTTCCTGGGTTTGTGTAATAACCACCAGAATTACCACCACCACTAATATTTAAATCTGGCAACCAATAAGAATCACAAATAGTTTCTGTACTTGTTCCATTAAATGTAGAACTAACATATATAAAAGGGCCATCACCCCATTTAATATAATTGTCTGTGTAATGATATATTGTAACAGTATAGCAATCTTGCATCATTCTACTTTGATAATTATCTTTAGTTTTTTTCTTTTTAAATTCTTTATTGAAGAGTATATTTTCGTCTTTTTTGCCATTTACAATTTTTTCAGCATAAACTATTTCTCCTTCACTGTCAAGAATATGGTTAAAACCATTAGAAATTTCTTCTTCAAATAAAATTTTATTCTCTTTTAGTTTTTTCTTATTTATATTTTCAGTATAAGATTTATAGATGTAAAAAGAGTGTTCTTGATTTTCGTTCTCAACTACAAAAACTTTATAAATAGTTGAATATTTACTTACATTTTTAGTTTTAAAATTGTTAGGATTGAAAGAATTAGTGAAATTTATAGGAAATTCATAATAATATTTTTATGATATATTTTGTTTTTATTATTCCAAATTACCTCAAATTCATAAGGTATTGCTTTTTTGAAACTTTCAGGGTTAAATTCGCTTTGAAGTTTGGATAATAAGTTGCTCTGATTAGGATGAGAAGTAAATTCATCTTTTTCACAATTCCATAGCAATAAAGAAACTCCAAAGAATAGAATTCCTATTTTTAAAAGATTAGTAATTTTGTTTTTTTTGTTTTTCATTCGGTTTAAATTTAAAAATTAATGTTTATTTTTCAATTTAACTAGTCGTTTTTTATAGAGTTCAATAGGACGGTTCTATTGGCTATATAAACCACAACTAGTTATACCAAAAATAAAGGCTGTTTTTTAAAACATTATTCTGGGATAATAGCAACTTTGTTTTTTTAAAATATTTCGGTTTAAAGTTACTAAAAATGTATCTATCAATCTTCTTAAAAATAGCTTTTACAAAGCCAAAGAAATAAATGTACTTTTTCTAAATTTCATTTGGTATTTCTAAAATAAAATTTCGATATTTGCATCACAATAAAAAGACATGACATTTATTCAAGCACATAATCATCATTTTTACAATTGCTCTCAAGCGATTTAGAAATGTTTTGAATAAATTCAACATATTTTATAAACCCGTTTGAGCAAATCAAACGGGTTTTTAGTTGAATCCATTTTGCTCAAACTTAACCAACAAAAAAATGAGTAACTTACGAATTGCAATTCAAAAAGCAGGAAGATTACATGAAGAATCCATGGAACTCCTAAAAGACATTGGTATTTCTATTGACAACGGAAAAGACCAACTCAAAGCCTCAGCAAGAGATTTTCCGGTAGAAGTTTTTTATTTACGCAATGGCGATATTCCACAGTATTTGCGAGATGGTGTAGTTGATGCAGCCATTATTGGCGAAAATATCATTATCGAAAAAGGCAATGATTTGCCATTTGTAGAGCGTTTGGGATTTTCGAAATGCAAGGTTTCTATTGCAGTACCAAAAGAATCTGACGCATCGTCATTAAAAGATTTGGCAGGCAAAGAAATTGCTACTTCGTATCCTGAAACTGTAAAACGTTTTTTAGAGGCACAAGGCATTTCAGCCAAATTGCACATCATCAATGGCTCTGTAGAAATTGCACCCAATATTGGTTTGGCAGATGGTATTTGCGATATTGTATCTAGTGGCAGTACCTTATTCAAAAACGGATTGAAAGAAATTGAAGTCTTGTTAAAATCGGAAGCTGTGTTGGCAATTTCACCTAAAATGGATGACGAACGCAAAGCCATTTTAGCGAAAATTCAATTCAGAATTCAATCAGTTTTAAAAGGAAGAAACTCCAAATACATTTTATTAAATGCGCCTAATGATAAATTGGATGATATCATTAAAATTTTACCAGGTATGAGAAGTCCTACAGTATTGCCTTTGGCAGAAAAAGGATGGAGTTCTGTACACACAGTGATTAGTAAAAATCAGTTTTGGGAAATCATTGATGAACTGAAAAGCAAAGGTGCAGAAGGTATTTTAGTATGTCCAATTGAGAAGATGGTATTATAGATTTTTTGATAAAAAATCTATAATACCATGCTGAACTCGTTTCAGCATCCATAGAAACAGCATTGGTAATAATACATAACTAGTACAGTAAATTAAAAAATGAATAATAGACTCTGAAATGAATTCAGAGTTGATTTACAAGTAAATCATGAAAACAATTCTAAATCCAGCAAAATCAGCTTGGAAAACCATCTTAGAAAGGCCCACTAAAACAGTGGATGATATTGAAAAAACAGTATTGCAAATTTTTGACGATGTTCAAAAAAACGGAGATACAGCAGTAGATAAATACACTTCATTATTTGATGGTGTGCAATTGAAAGATAAATTGGTAACTACTACTGAAATTGAAGAAGCAATTCAGGCAATTTCGCCCGAATTAAAAGAAGCTATCAGAGTTGCACATCAAAATATATGGCTTTTTCACAAATCACAAAAAACCGAAAAAGTTGCTGTAGAAACTTTTAGAGGCGTATTTTGTTGGCAAGAAAAAAGACCAATTCAAAAAGTAGGATTGTACATTCCTGGAGGAACAGCACCTTTATTTTCAACAGTATTGATGTTGGCAATTCCTGCACAAATAGCAGGATGCAAAGAAATTGTGTTATGTTCACCACCCAATAAAGAAGGCAAAATTCATCCTGCTATTTTATACACTGCCCATTTGTGTGGTGTTACAAAAATTGTAAAAGTAGGAGGCATTCAAGCCATTGCAGGATTGACTTTTGGTACGAATGATATTCCTCAGGTATATAAAATCTTTGGCCCTGGAAATCAGTTTGTAACGGTTGCCAAACAATTGGCTACCAAATACGGAGTTGCCATTGATATGCCTGCAGGTCCTAGTGAATTATTGGTGGTTGCAGACGATTCAGCCAATGCATCTTACGTAGCTGCTGATTTATTAAGTCAAGCAGAGCATGGTATTGATAGTCAAGTGGTTTTAGTGACCACATCTAAAGTATTGATTGAAGAAGTATCTAGCGAAATTTCGAAGCAAATAGCACAATTACCAAGAAAAGAAATTGCAGCAAAAGCGATGGAAAACTCTGTAGCAATTTTTGTTGAAAACGATGCAATTGCCTTGGATTTGATCAACGAATATGGTCCTGAGCATTTTATTGTTGCCACAAACAACAATGCCTTTTATGTGGATAATATTGCCAATGCAGGATCTGTTTTTATTGGAAATTACACGCCAGAAAGTGCAGGTGATTATGCGTCAGGTACCAATCATACCTTACCAACCAATGGATTTAGCAAAGCTTATTCAGGAGTAAATTTAGATAGTTTTTTAAAGAGCATTACCTTTCAAGAAATCACTAAAGTAGGCATACAAGGTCTTGGAAAGCAAATTGAAATTATGGCTGAAACAGAAGGATTGCAAGCGCACAAAAATGCAGTTACACTAAGATTAAACGACCTAAAATGAAGTCAATTTTAGATTTAGTTAGAGAAAATATAAAGTCTTTAAAACCGTATTCATCTGCTAGAGACGAATACAAAGACGTTGCCATTAACGACATGATTTTTTTGGATGCCAATGAAAATCCGTTCGAAAATGGTGTGAATCGTTATCCTGATCCACAGCAAATTACGGTCAAAAAAGCCTTGGCAAACATCAAAAATGTCAATGAAAAAAATATTTTGTTAGGCAATGGAAGTGATGAAGTGTTGGATTTGTTATTCCGTGCTTTTTGTGAACCCAATAAAGACAACATCATTACCTTACCACCAACTTACGGAATGTATTCCGTTTTAGCTTCACTCAATGCCATTGAAGATCGAAAAGTATTGTTATCAACTGATTTTCAGCCGCAAATTCCTCAGATTTTAGCAGCTGTAGATGATAATTCTAAAATCTTGTTTGTATGTTCACCAAACAATCCTTCAGGAAATAGTTTTTCAGAAGAAGCAATAGAAACTTTATTGAAAAAATTTCAAGGTTTGGTAGTGATTGACGAAGCATATATCGATTTTTCAAAGCAAGAAAGTTGGTTGAAAAAACTGAATGAATATCCGAATTTGGTCATCACACAAACCCTTTCAAAAGCTTATGGAATGGCAGGAATTCGTTTGGGAATTTGTTATGCATCCGAAGAAATTATTAGGATTTTAAATAACATCAAACCACCTTACAATATCAACGAATTGACGCAGCAAAAGGCGTTGGAACGTTTGCAAGATAGAGTAGGAGTTGCTCAAGAAATTGAAGCGATTTTATCAGAAAGAAATCAATTGGCAATTGCCTTGAAAGACATTTCATTCGTTGAAAAAATCTACGAATCAGATGCCAATTTTATTTTGATAAAAGTAGATGATGCCACTAAACGATACAATGAATTGATTGCAAAAGGCATTGTAATTCGAAACAGAACTACGCAACCTTTGTGTGAAAATACCTTGCGTTTGACTGTGGGTACAAAGGAAGAGAATGAGAAATTAATGAAAGTACTTTCATTAATTTCGAAATCCTGAACTTGTTTCAGGATATTTAAAATGAAAAAATAGTATGGATGATCAACAAAAATTCTACTGTTATATTTTGACAAATAATAAGAGGACATTATTGTATATAGGTCATTCAGAAAATTTAAAAAGAAGAATTGAGGAGCATAAAGCAGGAAGAAGAGCTTTATTTACAAAAAAATATAATGTCGTTGAATTGATTTATTTTGAAGAGTTTGTCACAAAAAAAAACAAGCTAAAAACAGAGAAAAACAATTAAAAAATTGGCATAAAGAATGGAAATGGAACCTTGTAAAAGAATCTAATCCATCTTTAAAAGCGTTATATAGTTATTGACCAAGATCCTGAAACAAGTTAACAAGTTAATCATGAAAAAAGTATTATTCATAGACAGAGATGGAACATTGGTGTTAGAACCACCTGTTGATTATCAGTTAGATAGTTTAGAAAAATTGGAATTTTATCCCTTAGTTTTTCAAAACATGGCAAAAATTGCCTCAGAATTAGATTTTGAATTGGTCATGGTGACCAATCAAGATGGATTGGGAACAGCCTCTTTTCCTGAAGATACTTTTTGGCCACCGCAAAATAAAATTATTGATGCATTTGCAAAAGAAGGTGTAGTTTTCTCAGAAATTGTGATTGATAAAACTTTTCCACACGAAAATGCACCAACTAGAAAACCAAGAACAGGTTTGTTAACAAAATACTTTTCTGAGGATTATGATTTAGAGAATTCCTTTGTTTTGGGTGACAGAATTACAGATATGGAATTGGCTAAAAACTTGGGTGCAAAAGGAATTTTTCTATCAGAAAACCCTGATTTAGGTGCTGATGAAATTGAAACTTCGAAACAAGAAATTTTTGATTGCATTGCTTTAACCACCACTGATTGGTCAGAAATTTATCAATTTTTAAAATTGAAAGACAGAGTTGCAGAAATCACTAGAAATACCAATGAAACCAAAATTTACATCAAACTTAATTTAGATGGTTCTGGGAAAAATGATATTTCTACAGGTTTACACTTTTTTGATCACATGTTAGATCAAATTGGACGTCATGGAAACATGGATTTAACCATAAAAGTAGATGGTGATTTAGAAGTTGATGAACATCATACCATAGAAGATACCATGATTGCTTTTGGGGAATTGTTTCACAAAGCTTTAGGTAATAAATTAGGCATTGAACGCTATGGTTTTTGCTTACCAATGGATGATTGTTTGGCGCAAGTTGCTGTGGATTTTGGTGGTAGAAATTGGTTGGAATGGGATGCTGAATTCAAGCGTGAAAAAATTGGAGACATGCCAACTGAAATGTTTTATCACTTGTTTAAATCTTTTACAGATGGTGCAAAATGCAATTTAAATATCAAAGCAGAGGGCACAAACGAACATCATAAAATTGAAGGAATTTTTAAAGCTTTTGCAAAAGCAATGAAAATGGCCGTAAAAAGAGATGCTAATAAAATGTTTTTGCCTAGTACAAAAGGGATGCTTTAGGCCCATCCCAACCTTCCCAAAGGGAAGGAGTGCCAATATTGAAAACAAATAATGAACAATAAAAAAGAAAATAATACCCACAACAATGAGAGTTCTTCCCCTTTGGGGAAGTTAGATGGGGCTCTCGTTATCATTGATTACGGCGCAGGAAACATCAAAAGCATTCAGTTTGCTTTTAAAAGATTGGGAGTTGAAGCTGTTTTGACTAACAATATTGATGAAATAAAAGCGGCTGATAAAGTAATTTTTCCTGGAGTAGGAGAAGCAAGTTCGGCCATGAAAATGCTGATAGCAAGTGGTTTGCATGAAGTGATTCCGACTTTGAAACAACCCGTTTTAGGCATTTGTTTGGGAATGCAATTGATGTGTACATCCTCTGAAGAAGGCAATACAAAAGGATTGGGAATTTTTGATGTTGCTGTAAAACGTTTTTCAAATGCAGTAAAAGTGCCTCAAATGGGCTGGAATGTAATCAAAGAATTGAAATCTCCTTTGTTTGAAGGTGTCAAAGAAAACGAATTTATGTATTTGGTACATAGTTATTATGCAGATTTGTGTGATGAAACCATTGCAAAAACTGATTACGAATTGGAATATTCCTCAGCATTACAAAAAGATAATTTTTATGGAGTTCAATTTCATCCTGAGAAAAGTGGAATTATAGGTTCAAAAATTTTAGAGAATTTTCTAAAGTTAAAAGTTTGATATTAAATATTAAAAGTAGGGGATGAAAAATCAAATTTTAGAAAGAACTAAAACTTTTGCTCTAGAATGTTGGAAATTTTGTTTTAAAGTTCCAAAATCTAGAGAATATAATGCATTTGTAAATCAATTAATTAGAAGCTCAAGTTCAGTTGGAGCCAATTATAGAGCCTCTCAAAGAGCAAAATCAACATCTGATTTTATTAATAAGTTAAAGATTGTTGAAGAAGAAGTTGATGAAAGTGTGTATTGGTTAGAAATTTTTGAAGAAGTTTTACCTGAGCATAAAGATGAAATTTTAAAGTTAAAAAAAGAAGGTTCTGAATTACTAGCAATAATTGTATCTTCAATAAATACAGCTAAAAGAAATCAGAAAAATAGTATAAGTTAAAAATACAATATTAGAAGTTAAATATATCAGAGGGTTTCAAACTTTGAATATTTAACTTTTAATATCTAATATTAAAATATTTTGAAAATTATCCCAGCCATAGACATCATAGAAGGAAAATGTGTTCGTTTAACCAAAGGCGATTACAGCACAAAGAAGATTTACAACGAAAATCCGTTGGAAGTTGCCAAAGCATTTGAAGCAGCAGGAATTCAGTATTTGCATGTGGTAGATTTGGATGGCGCAAAAGCGAGTCAGATTGTAAATCATAAAGTATTGGAGGAAATTGCTTCAAAAACTAGCTTGAAAATCGATTTTGGAGGTGGATTAAAATCGGATAAAGATTTAGAAATTGCCTTTAATTCAGGCGCAAATCAAGTAACTGGAGGCAGTATTGCTGTAAAAAATCCCACTGTTTTTGAAAGTTGGATTGCAAAATTTGGGGCTGATAAAATCATTTTAGGAGCCGATTTTTATCCAGATTCATCAGGAGGAAAAATCGCAACCAATGGTTGGCAAGAAGAAAGTTCGCTGCAATTAATTCCTTTTATCAAAAGTTATCAAAACAAAGGAATTCAGTATGTAATTTGCACAGATATTTCAAAAGACGGCATGTTGCAAGGACCTAGTTTTGAGGTGTATCAACAAATTTTATTCGAAGTTACTAATTTAAAACTCATTGCTTCAGGAGGAATTTCAACTTTTGATGAATTGCCAAAATTAGCAGAAATTGGTTGTGAGGGTGTGATTATTGGCAAAGCCATTTATGAAAATAATATCAGCTTACAACAGTTAGAAAATTATATAATCAAAAGTTAAATAGTAAATATTAGAAGTACAAAATTTTAAATAATCAAAACTTTTACTATTTACCATCTAACTTTTAACTTTGAAACATGTTAACAAAAAGAATTATTCCTTGTTTAGATATCAAAAACGGACGCACTGTAAAAGGCGTCAATTTTGTCAATTTGATTGATGCAGGAGATCCTGTAGTTTTGGCAAAACAGTATGCAGCATTAGGTGCTGATGAACTCGTTTTTTTAGATATTTCAGCTACCTTAGAAGGCAGAAAAACCATGATAGAATTGGTACATCAAGTGGCAGAACAAGTAAATATTCCGTTTACAGTAGGAGGTGGAATTTCATCCGTAGAAAATGTCAATGAATTGTTGAAATGGGGAGCAGATAAGGTTTCTATCAATTCATCTGCTGTAAAAAGACCTGAATTGATCAATGAATTAGCAGATAAATTTGGAAGTCAATGTGTGGTTGTTGCCATTGATGCCAAACAAATTGAAGGAGAATGGTTTGTACATTTGGCAGGAGGAACAATTCCCACAAAATTGAAATTATTTGATTGGGCGCAAGAAGTGGAAAAACGGGGTGCAGGCGAAATTTTGTTTACATCCATGAATCATGATGGCACTAAAAACGGATTTGCCAATGAAGCCTTAGCAACCTTATCAAATTTGGTAAATATTCCAATTATTGCTTCAGGGGGTGCTGGAACAATGCAACATTTTGTAGATACTTTCAAAGAAGGAAAAGCAGATGCAGCTTTGGCAGCAAGCGTTTTTCACTTTGGCGAAATTCCGATTTTAAATTTAAAACAAGAATTAAAAAGGAATGGAATTCCTGTAAGATTATAAAACATGGTAATAGATTTTAACAAAAATAACGACGGTTTAGTTCCAGCAATTATTCAAGATGCAACAACAAAAAATATATTAATGTTGGGTTTTATGAATGAAGAAGCTTATCAAAAAACCATTGATGCAAAGTTAGTTACCTTTTTTTCAAGAACTAAAAACAGACTTTGGACAAAAGGTGAAGAAAGTGGCAATGTATTGCATTTGGTGGATATCAAAATTGATTGTGATAACGACACGTTGTTGATTTCAGCAAACCCAAAAGGGCCAACTTGTCATAAAGGTACAGACACTTGTTGGGCTGAAAATAATGAGCAAAATTTTGGGTTTTTAACACACTTAGAAAATACGATTACCGATAGAATTCAGAACGCAGATGCTCAAAAAAGTTATGTAGCTTCGTTGTTTGCAAAAGGAATCAATAAAATTGCACAAAAAGTAGGAGAGGAGGCAGTAGAAGTGGTTATTGAAGCAAAAGACAACAATGACGAACTTTTTCTAAATGAAAGTGCTGATTTATTGTTTCATTATTTGATGCTGTTGCAAGCCAAAGGTTTTAAGCTGAATGATGTTGTTGAAGTTTTAAGGAATAGAGAAAAATAGCAAAATAAATTAATTACAATTTCTTAATTTTATTGAATTAATCGTTTCAGTAACGTTCATTTTGTAATAATCGGTATTATTAAATTTATTTACAATAGCATTCGAATAATTTCCTATTCTTTTCATCAATGTAGGGTAATACTCTTTTATTTCATTGATTGCCATTTTGTTATATCTTCTATTACCATCTTTGTACATTGCATAAAGTCTAGATTCTATGTAGCTAAAACCATCAAGAAGTTCGTAAATCCCATCAATTTCATAACTTAAACTAGATTTAAGTTGCAATAGTTTGTTTTTAAGATTGATTACTTCTTGTTTTCTGTAAGAGTCGTTTATACAATTAAAATTGAAATTATCGACAATTTCAATTTCTGATTTTATCTTTTCAAATTGATCTATTGCATTTTTAAATCTGTAACTTGCATCAGAAACATGGTCATAGTAAGATTTTAAAGTATAACTACCTTCCCAACCACCATCATTAGTTAATGAAGGAAATTCATATATCATTTCATATCCTTTTTTTATTTCATTTAATGAATTTCTAACAGAGTTCTGAGAATTAATAACTTGACTGAAGAAAAATAATAGGTAAACAAATCTAATATTCATGTTAAATAAATTAATAAAAAATCAAAAATACATTTTTTTAAAAAAAAATTGAAATAATTTTTATCGCCTATAAATTTCAAAAAATTAACTGACTAAGAAATATAATTATATTTTTTAAATAGTATTTTTACACCTTAATTATTCAACTTTTGAAAAACTCTAAATTACTCATCATCCTCGCATTTATTTCAATTTATGTAATTTGGGGATCAACGTATTTATTTAATAAAATTGCAGTAACAGAGTTATCTCCGTTTTTTTTAGCATCCATCCGTTTTTTTGTTGCAGGAATATTAATGATATCCCTTGCCAAAATTTTTAAGCAAGATTTACAGATTTCCAAAAAGCAATTGACCAATTCAATGATTGCGTCGTTTTTCTTTTTGATTTATGGAAATGGAGTTTTTGTATGGGCTTTGAAGTATGTGGATAGTGGATTTGGGGCTTTAATAGCATCTTCTCAACCTTTATTTGTGTTGTTATTATTGCGTTTGATTGATCGAAGACCAATGAAGAAAAAGTCGATGATTGGAATCGCATTGGGTATGTTTGGAATGTATCTATTAGTTAGTCAGCAAGAATTGACTACTTCAGAAAACAGTTTGTTAGGTATTTTTATGATTTTAACCTGTGTTTTAAGTTGGAGTTATGGAAGTGTTTTTGTATCAAAAGCACAATTACCAAAAAGCTTTATGGTAAGTACAGGCTATCAGATGCTATTTGCTGGAGGAATTTTATGTTTAGCAAGTTTGAGTTTTCAAGAGCCCTGGATATCACCTTTTGAATGGAGTTCAAAAGTTTTAGCATCCTTAATAATGCTCATCATTTTTGGAGGAATTATTGCATTTACCTCATTTAACTATTTGTTAAAAGTGGTTTCAACCGAAAAAGTTTCCACATCAGCTTATGTAAATCCGGTTATTGCGTTATTTATGGGATGGTTTTTTTTAGATGAAAAACTCTCTTTACAATCAATTATTGCTTCTATAATTTTACTTACAGGTGTGTATTTTATCACTACAGTTAAGAAGGTTTAAATTGCGAATACTGTAACAATTGTAATTTTTTTTTAGATTTTCTGTATTTATTTAATTTTTTTTGTACATTTGCTATAACTTAAATTTCACCCCTAATGAAAACAACAAACCTTTCGGCTGCTGAGCAGTCCGTACTCGACGTAGTACAAAAAGAACCTTTAACAAGCTTTGAAATCTTAAAACGTGTAGACAATGTTCCAATGATTTTGTCATTGTATAATGTTTTAGATGAGCTTACAAATAAAGGAATTATCAAAAGTTTTATAAAAGAAAATAAGAAATACCACTGCGCAAGTTAGTAGTTATTTTTAATTTCTTTTAAGTTATAAAAGCATTGTTTTAATTTAAAACAATGCTTTTTCATTTTATCTATATTTTTTTACCATTCATCGAAAAGAAACTGAAAATCAACTTATTTATAAAAATCAAAGTCTTTTTAAAAATACTTTTACATAAAAAAAATAAATAAAATGGAAACAATAAAATTAACAGAAACAGAATTAGCAGTTTTAAATGTAATAAAAGAAAAACCATTAACAAGTTTTCAAATATTAAAACAAATTGATTCAATCAACATGATTTTAGTTTTATATTCTATTATGGATGAGTTAAAAGGAAAAGGAATGGTAAAAAGTTTTGTGAGTGATAATGTAAAATATCATTGTGCTTGTTAATTCCTTATATGTATCATTTATTTTTTATTAATTGGTTTTGTAGAAAGATTTCAATATAAAATAACTTTACAAAATACGCACATAATTTATATTATGTTAAATAGAAAATATTAAGAAAGTAGTTTAGTTATCTAATTTCTTCCAGCTCCCATCATATGTAATACTTGTTCTATTGCTACTATTGATAGAAAAACTACACCTTTTGTTGGCAAATAATGTGATGAAAATTTTTAAGGTCTCGTTCTTTAACTGCACTACATAGTCAATTTCATAAGCTGATTTATTTTTATTGAATTCAAATTTTGATGTTGTTGGAAATCCTTCAAAATTAATTCCTGCATTGTCATTGTAAGCTGTTGCAATTTGTAATTCTCCATAATATGGCAGAGCAATTTGCAAACTGTCATTTTTAACTTTGATGTAATTTTGAATATTATTCAAATTGATATTTGCCAAGTTACTTCCTGGTGGCAATAAATTTTCCAGACCACGTGTGTTTGCAAAAGCAATTGGTGTTGCAGAATTAGCCGTAATTTCGAAATTCTTCTCATCAACAACTTTCTGTAAATTTTCAATTTCTGCAATAGTTGCTGTACTCTTACAATTATAAAAAAGCAAACCAATTGATAAAAAGAAAAATACTTTGAAATTTAGAAACATATTAGATTGATTTATAACGATTTAAAATTACAAAATATCACCTAGCTTTTTAATAAAAAAATCCTAATTTTTCTTCTTTTCATAGTACTTTTGAAAAATGGAATTAGACATTCTTTTTGAAGATGAGTTTTGTATTTGTGTCAACAAACCCAATGATATGTTGATTCATCATGCAAAATTATCACGAAGTGTTAAGCAAGAGCTTTCGTTATTACAATTGATTTTCAACAAAAAATCTTTAAAAGTGTATCCTGTGCATAGATTAGACAGGAGAACATCTGGAGTTGTTTTGTTGGCTAAAAACACGGCTTTTGTTTCTAAATTTCAGACACTTTTTACTGAAAATAGCATTCAAAAAACCTATTTTGGCGTGGTTCGTGGCTTTGCTCCTACTGAGAAAATTATTGATTCTCCTGTAAAAGGACGTGATTCAACTGTCTATAAAGAGGCGCTAACTGAAATGAAAACTTTACAAACAGTCACCTTACAAATTCCCGTAAAACCTTATGAAACATCACGTTATAGTTTGGTAGCATTGCATCCAAAGACCGGAAGAATGCACCAATTGCGTGTTCATATGACTAAAATTAGCCATCCTTTGATTGGTGATGGAAAATATGGAGATAAAAATCACGATGACATGTTTTTAGCAAACTTCGGATATAGTTATTTGTTTTTACATGCAGGAAAATTGGAATTTAAACACCCTTTCACTTCAGAAATAATTTCACTAAAAGGTTCATTTCCTGAGGATTGGATAGATTTGTTTAATAGATTTTCATGGGAAAATCCTTTGCAATAAATTAAATAGCTATTTTATTGCTCAATAGAAATTGCATCAAAATAGCTCAATTCTCCGTCTTCAAAATTTACTAAAACTTCTATAGGATTGCAACAAACTTCACAATCTTCAATATAGGTTTGATTGGGTACACTTTCATCTAAAATCATTGAAATTTCTTCCCAACAATATGGGCATTGAAAAAAATGTTCCATAAATTTATTTTTATTAGTTTCTTATTTAATTTCTTAATTACTTATATAAAATTTTAATAATCAGTATATTAGAATTGATATAGTGATTTTATAGCATCAATTACCTTTGATTTTCCTAAATATTGTTGTTCCAAATCTGATTGAAATGGAATGGGGGTTTCAATACTTCCTACTCTTTTAATAGGCGCATCTAAAAATTCAAAACAATTTTCATTAATTAATGCTGCAATATCACTTGCAATTCCTCCAAATAAGGTATCTTCTTGAACAACCAACACTTTACCAGTTTTTTTGACAGATGAAAAAATGGTTTCAATATCCAAAGGTTGTAATGTTCTTAAATCAATTACATCAGCACTGATTTCTGGTAAAGAATTCAACGCTTCTAAAACCCAATGAACAGCAGCTCCATAGCTAATAATACTCATATTTTTTCCTTCTTTTATAAGTGCCGCTTTTCCAATTTCAGTAGTAAAATATCCTTCAGAAACCTCTTGATATACAGAACGATACAACGCTTTATGTTCGAAAAATAACACCGGATTCGGATCATTAATAGCTGAAATTAATAAACCTTTTGCATCTTGAGGAAATGCAGGATACACCACTTTTAAACCAGGAGTTTTAGTAAACCATGCTTCATTGGTTTGACTGTGAAAAGGGCCTGCACTCACTCCTGCTCCACAAGGCATTCTAACAACTATATCAGCATTTTGCTGCCATCTGTAGTGCGATTTTGCTAATAAATTTACAATCGGATTGAAACCAGAACTCACAAAATCAGCAAATTGCATTTCAACAACCGATTTCATTCCGTTTATTGATAAACCATACCCTGCAGCTACAATGGCAGATTCACAAATGGGTGTATTTTTTACTCTTTCTTTACCAAATTCAGCAACAAAACCATCTGTAATTTTAAATGCACCTCCATATTCTGCGATGTCTTGACCCATGATGATTAGATTTTCATGATGTTGCATGGACAATCTCAATCCATCAGAAATGGCATCAATAAATCGAATTTGATGTTTTTTTTCTGATGGAATAACTTCTTTATATGTTGTGTTTTTATAAACATCATTTAATTCACTTTCTAGATTTGGAATGATTTTTTCTTCATCAAAAGCCATCTGTAAATGGTCATTAATTTCTTTTGAAATCGCCTCTTTATATGCAGTTTCGATAGCTTCAGATAAAATTTGTTCGCTTTTCAAAAATGCTTGATAATTTTCCACAGGATCTTTTGATGCCCAAAAATCCATCAATTGTTGTGGAACATATTTGGTGCCACTAGCTTCTTCATGACCACGCATTCTAAACGTTTTAAATTCTAATAAGATAGGTCTTGGATTTACACGCAAACTATCTGCCAATTCTTTGACTTTTGTGTATACTTCAATGATATTATTTCCATCGATAATATGACTTTCCATTCCATAACCAATGCCTTTATCAGCAATATGTTCGCAATTGAATTGTTCAGAAATTGGGGTTGATAAGCCATATCCATTATTTTCAACACAAAATAAAACCGGTAACTTCCAAACAGATGCAATATTTAGTGCTTCATGAAAATCACCTTCACTTGTACCCCCTTCCCCTGTAAAAACTGCGCAAACTTTGTTGTTATTTTTCAATTTATTGGCAAATGCAATTCCGTCTGCAACTCCCATTTGAGGACCTAAATGTGAAATCATACCAACAATATGGTATTCTTGCGTGCCAAAATGAAAACTTCTGTCTCGTCCTTTTGTAAAACCATTCATTTTTCCTTGCCATTGGGAAAAAAGTCGGAATAAAGGAATTTCTCTAGTAGTGAAAACGCCCAAATTACGATGCATGGGTAAAATATACTCGTCTTTTTCTAAAGCTGCAGTTACTCCAACTGCAATTGCTTCTTGTCCAATTCCAGAAAACCATTTTGAAATTTTTCCTTGGCGCAACAGAATTAGCATTTTTTCTTCAATCAAACGAGGTTTTAGTAGCAGTTTGTATAAATGCAATAAGGTTTCGTTGTTGAGATTAGAATTTACAGTATATTCAATTTTTACGTTCATAAATTATCAAATCATAAGATAACAAAGCTAATGATAAAGAATTTTATTGCATAAAAAAACCTTATCATTTTTTGATAAGGTTTGTATTTTATAAAATTGTAAGATGCCTGTTATAATTCTGCAAAAATTGCGTGCATCATACGTTTTTTATCATTCAAGCTTTCTTCTAAAGCAATCATGGTTTCTGTTCTATTTACACCAGGAATATCATCAATTTTGTATATAACGTCTTTGGCATCATTGGTTCCTTTAGCTCTAACTTTACAAAAAATATTGTATTTACCAGCAGTAACGTAGGCAACTGTTACGTTAGGAATTTTCTTTAAGTTTTCAATAACACTTTGAGTCATAGAAGTTTTCTCTAAAAAAACACCCACATGAGCAATAAAAGAATAACCCATTTTTTCGTAATTCAACGTGAGAGTTGAACCTTGAATAATCCCTTCATCTTCCATCTTTTTAACTCTAACGTGAATGGTTCCTGCAGATACTAATAATTGTTTAGCGATATCCGTAAAAGGAGTTCTTGCGTTTTCTATTAAGATATCTAAGATTTGATGATCTATTTCATCTAAAAGAAATTTTTTCATTTTTGTGTATTATTCAAATTATGATGCAAATTTATAAATTAAATTTAATACATAATAATAAAAAATGAGAAAAATTTAAATATTTTTGTTGAAGAAAACGATTTCGTTAAGACCTGTCTTGTTTTTCAAGTCTTCTCCTTCAATTTTTTCTAAATAAGAAACCAATTGGTTATCAATAATTTTATCAACATATTGATAAGCCAGATCTTTTTTTGTTGGATTTCTTTGAATTACATCAAAGAACATTTGTTTGTTATTCGGAATCTCAAAATAACTTTGATACGAATTGAATTCGGTGTTTGTAGCTATATGAAATAAACCTTGTAAAATAGCATAAAATGTAAATTCTCTAGAAAATTCTCGAGAATAGTCTTCAGGGAAATGTCCTGATTCGATTAAAATAGTATTATATCCAAGTTTTTGAAAATTATCACCAGTTGCAGTTGGATAAAATTCATCTGTATATCTTCCTATAAAATTCGGAATAATTTGTTGTAGCAATTCGTTCATAGCTACAATAACATTCATTGTTTGAATTCTGCCTTTTGTTATTGCTCTCGAAACTTCTTCTGAAGGCGCTAAAAAAGAAATAGTTGCCGTGTTTTTAGTGCCTTCAACTCCGAAAATAGTTCGTTGATCGTGTAAATTAAAACAGAAATGAGGGTTAAAATCCTCTAAGGTTTTTCGTAATAATTTGCTTTCAATAGCAACTCTATCTACGGCATCTCTATTTAAATCGATATTGTTTGCATTGACTCTGGTGTAAACTTCAGCGCCATCAGGGTTTAACATCGGAATGAATAATAACGTGCAATTTTCTAAAATTGTAGATAATTTTTTTGAATTACCCGAAAAACAATTAAACAAATCAAAAAGTGCTCTAGTTCCGGTACTTTCATTACCATGCATTTGAGACCATAGCAAAATTCGTTTTTCACCAGTTCCAATTTTCAATTGCATGATTGGTTTATGTAATTCGGATGCTCCTAATTGTTGAATTTCAAAAATTGATTCATGTTTTTTAAAAAGGGGTTCAATGTTTTGAAATCGAATCCATTTGCCAAAAAGTGACGTTTCTTTATGTTTTTCAAAAATGGATTTTACAAAAGTAGTTGTTAAAATTGGCACGAATTACAAAAATTAATTTTGGCAAAAATAAAGGATTACATTTCAGTAAACAATTAAAATATTACAAATGTAAATTGCAGTTAATTTACATTCGTAAATTACAATTATTTTACAATTGTAATTTTTAGAATAGTTGTTTTTTACAAATTAACTTAGAATTATCAATATCATAATCAATGCTTATATCAAGTTTTATTATTTATTTAAATAAATGTATATCAATAGAATATAATATTTACCTAAACTATCAATTCATTATTAATTATTTAAGATTATATTCTTAATGAAATTACTTTGTATTCAGTTGTAATTGATTTACTTTTGTGTAAAAATTACAATTTACAATGATAAACGGTGATGAGTTTACAAATCGACTCAAAAAAATCATGGATTATTACGCTATTTCAGCAGCACTTTTTGCTGATAAAATAGGTGTGCAACGTTCAAGTATTTCACATATTTTATCTGGAAGAAACAAACCTAGTTTAGATTTTATCTTAAAAATCACCTCCGTTTTTGAAGAAGTTGATTTGTATTGGTTGGTTGATGGTAAAGGACATTTTCCGAAGTTGGTTTCAAATAATACCTTCTCCTCTGCTCCATTATCAGTAGAATCTTCTAATGCAGATGAAAAAAAAATTCAACGCATTGTAGTATTTTATACTGATGGTACTTTTGATGAGTATATGAAATACTGATCGATTTTAAATTAAAAACTACAATTCCCAGCCAAAACCTGTTCTTAAAATATAATCAGAAGTACTGGCTCCTAAAGTTGGTTTGTTATCGTAATTGAAAGAAATTCCTGCTTTTACAAAAAGATTGAGTGGTAAATCATATTTGATATCAAAAGTTATATCTGCACGATATCTGCCTGAATCTGTAAAACTTGAATAATTCATTAAAACCAACGCAAGATTAAAATCTTCCATGTCATAAAGATTTAATTCAGAACCTAAATATCCTTCCCAACTATTTAATGTACTAAAATTGTTAGCAAATTTTTCGAGGTTATTGTTTACGCCCGATTTTACTCCCCAATAACCTTTTGAGTTGGCAAAAATATAATTACCGACACCAATTTGAGTATTAGCTCTAATATCAATTTTTTGAGTGGAATTTGATAATGTAACTACAGATCCAATTGCATACCATCTATTTATTAAAATGCGTCTGTAATTGATTAATCCATCAGTTCTTTTTGCGGGTTCTGATTCATTTTGATTAGTAGTTAATACGCTGTAAGAGACTTCAATATTTGCTTTATCTGTTTTGTAACCTAAAGATGAACGTAATGAAAATTGTTGTGTATTTTGAGATTTTGTCAAATTAAATCCCATTTCTAAACTTGCTGAAAATCGATTTTTTAAAACTTCATTTACTTCATTTATGAATAAAATATTTTTCAAATCACATACAATAAACTCTTCATTTTTATCAAATATTTTTACTTTTTCAGAGATTACTGTTGCAATTTTACCACGATATAATTTGGTATTTACGGTTACTAAAAATTTATTTGATGTGTAAATTTCCTTGATATCACTCCATTTTATTTTGAAATTTTCTTTTCCATAAGGAACATCAATTTCTAAAACACCTTTTTCCATTTTTTTAATTTCACCAATCATTTTATTTCCTGTGTTAAAAACTAAGGTATCTGATTGACTCACCATTGATTGAAATCCTAAAAAAAGAAATAGAATTGTATAGTATTTTTGGAATGTATTCATTGATTTTCTAATTCATTTTTTATTTTCTGATGAAATTATTGTAGTTATTTTATGTTTATAACATTGATAATCAATTATTTATTCTTTAAAATGATTGGTTTTTAGCAAATATACTAAAATAATTATCTTTTAAAATAAACAACTTTTCATGCGATTTTTGCATTTTAGTGCTGATGTTAATTTCTATGGAATAAAACAATTGAATTCAATAAAAAAGGAGCTGATATTCAGCTCCTTTTTTTATTTTGATGAAAAATTATTTTTGTGCTTCTTTTTCGTCGTCTTTGGTTGTTTTATTCCAAACTTTTATTTCATTATTTTCTTTAATACCCTCTAAAATCTGAACATTAACACCATCAGAAGTTCCTAATTTTAGCATTCTTTTTTCAAAAGAACCATCCGCTTTTTTAATTTCAACATAAGGCTCTTCAGTTTTAGGATCAAATCTTAGAAGTGCTTCTTTAATTGCTAGTACATTTTCTTTTTTCTCTAAAACAATATCAGCATTTGCACTGTAACCAGCTCTAATAAAATAACTTTCGTCTAGAGAAACATCAGCCTTAATTTTAAATTGTACTGCACCTGCTTCTTCAGTTCCTTTTGGAGCGATAAAGTTTAGTTTTGCAGGAAACTTCTTCCCTTCTATTGCGCCGATTGAAACTTCAATTTCTGATCCATTTATCAATTTACCAACTTCTGATTCATCAACTTTTCCCTCAAAAATCATTTTGTTCATGTCTGCTATAGAAGCAATTGTTGTTCCGGCATTGAAATTATTAGATTGAATAACTTGATCTCCTTCTTTTACCGGAATTTCTAAAATAGTTCCTGTCATTTGTGCATAAACATTAGTGTTTGCAGCACCTGCAGCTCCAGAAGAACCACTCTTAATGATTTGATAATCGTTTTGAGCATTTTTTAAATCTTGCAAAGTTTGATTGTAATTTAGCTCGATGTTTTCAAATTCTTGTTTAGAAATTACGCCTCTTTCAAATAAATTTTTATTTCTATCCAATACAATTTTAGCATTGTCTAAAATTATTTTGATGTTGTCAACACGTCCTTTTGCGCTTATTAATGATTGCTCATTCGGAACCACTCTTACTGTTGCAATCAAGTCTCCTTTTACAACTTTTGCACCTTCAAGCAAAAATATTTTATCAATAATACCAGTTATTTGAGGCTTTATCTCAATTTCTTCTAAAGGAGTCACTTTTCCTGTAGCTACTGTTTTCTTTAAAATTGTAGTCTTAAAAGGTTTTTCGGTTTCATATTGAATAATACTTTTACTGTTCTTTTTTCCGAACCAAATTAATGCGGCAATAAAAAATACCCCAATAATTATTAAAATGATTTTTGCTTTTTTACTCATGATTTGTGATTGATTTATTCTTCTCTTAATGCTTCTATTGGTTTTACTATAGTTGCCATGTGAGCAGGAATCAACCCTATTAAGGTTCCTAACACTACTAACGTGGCAAATGCGATGATGATAATTGGAATGTTTACTGTAGGATTTACTAGTGCAGCATCAGGTCCTTGACCAAAAGCAGTATCAATAATAAAAAGTATTGCACTACCAAAAATAATACCTAACATTCCAGCTATGGTGGTTAAAAAAACCGATTCTAATATAATTTGTTGACGGATGCTTCTTGGAGTTGCTCCAATGGCTCTTCTAATTCCAATTTCTTTGGTACGTTCTTTAACGGTTATCAATAAAATGTTTCCAATGGCAAAAACTCCTGCAATTAATGTAGCAATTCCCACAAACCAAGTTAAAAATTGCATACCTGTTAAAAAACCTGTCAATTTAGATATTTGAGTTCCTAAGTTGAAAGAACCAAAAGCTCTTTTGTCTTCTGGATGCACATTGTGTAAGTTTTTCAAAGTAAGAATTACATCTTTTTCCATTTGTTCAATATTGATGCCTTCTTCAGCAGTAATCACCATCCAATCAATATTATTTCCAGTATTATAAACTCTTTTAAAAGTTGAAAAAGGTATATAAGCAGCATCTCCATCAAGATCAATATTGTTAGATCGCTCATAAACGCCAACGACTTTATAATTGATACTGTTAATTTTGATGTAAGCTCCTATTGGATATACTCCCTTATCAAATAATTGAATGTACATATCTTCTGAAATGACCGTAACTTTTGCTGAAGTTAACATATCATTTTCATTGATAAAACGACCGTAAATCAATTTTTTCTTTTGAATTTGATCCAATACTGGATAATCTCCACAAACTTGAAAATTTCCTGATTTAAAATCGTGTGTGATTAAATTGTTTGTTTGATTTCTTGGTGCTAATAATTTGATTTCGCCTTCAAATTCTCTTTTTAATACTTCAATATCGGCCTCTTTTAATCGAAATCTTCTGCCTTCTTGAAAACCTTTAAAAGGAGTATCTGTTGATTGTGTCCAAACAAAAACACTATTTGTTGCAAAATCACCAAATAATTTTTTAAAGCCATTTTCCATCCCACGTGCAGCACCCAAAAGAACCACGAGCAGAAAAATCCCCCATAAAACACCTATAATAGTGATGCCTGTACGAACTTTATTTTTACGAATACTTCCGTAAATCTCTTGCCAAGAATCTGAATCGAATATAAATTTCATATTTTTAATCTGCTCTTAAAGCTTCAATAGGTTTGATGTTTGCGGCTCTTTTTGCAGGAATATAACCAGCAATTAAGCCTGATAAAATTAGTACTACTGTTGCTCCTACCACGATTCCAGTACTTACACTTGGGTCTTTTATAAAATAATCTTCCTCTAAACTATCGCCAATTAAACTTAATAAATAGGTGCCTAAAGACAATCCTAAATACCCTGCAATGGTGGTTATAAAAACGGATTCTTGAACAACCATCCAAACAATTGATAAAGGTTGTGCACCTAATGCTTTTCGAATTCCAAATTCTTTAGTTCGTTCTTTTATCACAAAGATCATGATATTACTAATTCCAATAATACCTGCAATCAATGTTCCTGAGCCAACTAAAATTACGATGGCATATAAAATGGCCATAAAACTTCCTACGTTTTTATTGGCTTCAGCCATGTTTCTAACAGAAAGTGCACTTTGATCATCAGGATGGATATTTAATTTAAAACGCAAATCTCTTTCTAATTGTTTTCCAAAAGAGATGGCTTCATCTAAATTCAAATCAGGATTGTATCCTAAGTTAATTTGACTGATGTAATCGTTATTACCATAAATCATTTGGGCTGTAGTAACAGGAATGTACGCCAATCTTTCTTCATTATCTCCTCCTTCATCAGAAAAAATTCCTATCACCAAATACGAACTTCCATTCACATTGATTCTTTTTCCTAAAGCTGGTTTTTCACCAAATAAATCTGCTTTTATCAATCGTCCAATAACAATAACTTTTGATTTTTCTTGCAAATCTTTTTCATTCAAATAACGTCCTTCATCAATCATTGTTTTTTCTAAAAATTGATGATCAGGATGCACTGCACGAACACTATAACTATTCGCTTCGTTTTTATATTTTAATGTAAAATTTTTGTAAATTCTGGCAGATTGATATTGAATTTTACTTTCGTATTCATCTTTAACGTAATTAAAATCATCATTTTTAAGTTGAATAGTTCTTCCTGTTTGTAAACCTTTGTAAGGTTTTGAGGTTTGCCAAACACGCACAAACATGGCATTTTGAGCATCGTCTGCAAATGCACTTTTAAAGGAATTGCTTAATCCACTTACAATTCCAAATAATAATGTAAATAACAAAATGGCAAAAGCAACTGTAAAACCAGATAATATTGATCGTAATCTGTTTTTATTGATACTTTGAAAAATTTCGCGCCAACGATCAATATCAAACATGTGAAGCTTGTTTTGCGTTTTTGGTTAATTCGTCACTCACAATAATTCCGTCTTTTAAACGCACAATACGTTTTGTTTGCGCAGCAACTTCTTCTTCGTGAGTAATTACAAAAACAGTCATTCCTTCGTTGTTAATGTCCTTTAATAAATCCATTACTGAATCAGTTGTAGTAGAATCTAAAGCTCCTGTAGGTTCATCAGCTAAAACAACTTTTGGTTTTGTAACCAAGGCTCTTGCAATGGCAACACGTTGTTTTTGTCCTCCAGAAAGTTCGTTTGGTAAATGGTTTGCCCATTCTTTTAAGCCTACTTTTTCTAAATATTCCATAGCAATCTCTAAACGATCTTTTCTGTTAACTCCCTTATAATAAAGAGGTAACGCTACGTTTTCTAAAGCAGTTTTGTAAGAAATTAAATTGAAAGATTGAAACACAAAACCCAAGAATTTGTTGCGTAAAATAGCTGCTTTCTTTTCGTTCATGTCTTTAATTAATTCTCCATTCAAGTAGTAATTTCCTTCGTCATGAATGTCTAATAAACCAACAATATTTAACAACGTTGATTTTCCAGAACCTGATGATCCCATAATGGAAACAAATTCTCCTTCTTTGATATGTAAATCAATACCTTTTAAAACGTGGATGGATTCTTTTCCTATAGGATAGGATTTATGGAGTTTTTCTATTCTAATCATTCTTTGGTTAATTTTTTACGAAAGTATTCAATAATTTATGGTATGAATACTAAGTAATTGTTAAAAGCTAAAAACACTTGGTAACAGAAATAAGACGTATCAATTTAAAAAATGTTACAAGCTTTTTAAAATTCTTGCCGTATTTTTGTGTGATTTTAAAAATAAAATTGGCTAAATGATTGATATCCCAAAAGATAAAAAAATTATTCTCACTGATGGTGTGTGTAATTTATGCAATGGAATTGTTTTAAAAATTATAAAATATGATAAAAAAAACACCTTTCTCTTTGCGAATTTACAATCAGAAACAGGTAAAGAATTGACAAAATATTTAGGTATTGATACCAAAAAAATTGATGCCATAATATTATATGAACCAGGGATTTCTTATGAAATTAAAAGCAGTGCTGCTCTAAAAATTATGGAGGATTTTGGAGGAATTTGGAGATTAAGTTTTATTATCAAAATTTTTCCTGTGGGTTTTAGAGATTTTATTTATGATATCATTGCTAAAAACCGCTATAAATGGTTTGGGAAAAAAGAAAGTTGTATGATGCCAACTCCCGAAATTAAAACAAAATTTTTACCATAAATGACTTTACCTACAAGCATTAAATGTATCATTTTTGATATGGATGGCGTCGTTATTGATTCAGAAGAAATTCATAAAAAAGCCTATTTTGAGACCTTTAATTTTATCAACGTAGATGTTACTGAAGAGCTATATAAAACTTTTACAGGATCATCAACATTGAATGCTTTTCAAAAATTAGTAGCTCATTTTCAGCTAGATATTGATCCTGAAGAATTGGTGTTAGAAAAGCGACAACGCTATGTAAATTATTTTGAAAACGATCCAGCATTGCATTTGGTTCATGGTGTGAAAGAGTTGATTGAAAAAGCATATCAACAAGGAATAACGTTGATTTTAGCATCATCCTCAGCTATGGAAAATATCAATCGTGTTTTTAATCGTTTTCAATTGAATGATTTTTTTAAGGCAAAAATTAGTGGTGCAGACTTAAAAGCGTCTAAACCACATCCTGAAATTTTTGAAAAAGCCGCTTCTTTATCAGGATTTTCAAAAGAAAATTGCGTCGTTATTGAAGATTCTGACAACGGAATTCAGGCTGCAAATGATGCTGGAATTTTTGTTTTTGGTTTTAGAAATCCTTTAGCAGCTGATCAAACTTTAGAGAAAGCGGATTTGATTATTGATGATTTCTCTCAAATTTATACCTATTTATGATGAATTATAGAAATTATACAACCACAATTCAAAAAGTATCAGAAATTGGTTTAGGAACTTGGCAATTGGGTGATGATTTTTGCTGGAAATCTGTCTCTGAAAAAGAAGCAACAACTATTGTTGAAAAAGCCATTGACCTCGGAATTAATTTTTTTGATACTGCTCCGAATTATGGTTTGGGAACAAGTGAAGAACGATTGGGACGTATTTTAAAAAATCACGAAAGAGATTCATTTGTCATCAATACAAAATTTGGTCATAATCACTTGGGTAAAACCGATTACAGTTCAAAAACTATCAGAAATTCTTTAGAAAGTAGTTTGAAAAGACTTCAAATGGAATGTGTTGATTCTCTCATAATTCACAATCCGCCTTTGCATTTTTTAGATGGAAACAAAAATGATCATTATGAAATTTTAGAAAGATTGATTGAGGAAGGTAAAATAAAAGCTTACGGAGCATCTTTAGATACTTTTGAAGAAATGAAATTATTGATGGAAACTACAAATGCTACAGTAATAGAAGCTTTTTTTAATATTTTACATCAAGATGCTAAACTTGCTTTTCAACTTGCTGAAAAAAAAGAAGTTGCAATCATTGCTAAAATTCCTCTTGACTCTGGATGGTTGACAGGAAAATATGATGCTAAAAGTGTTTTTACAGACATCAGAAATCGTTGGTCTAAGCACGATATTGAGACAAGAGCAAGATTGGTAAATCGTGTAAAAGAAATTTTACAGCAAGAAGATAATTTAGCTCAAAAAGCAATTTCATTTTGTTTGGCTTATAAAACAGTTTCTACTGTAATTCCTGGGGCTTTGAGTATTTCTCAATTAGAGAGTAATGTTAAAAGTACGTTATATCCTATTTATGAAACTGAGCTCATTAAATTAGAGGAATTTTATAATAATGAAGTTGCAAATCTTCAATTGCCTTGGTAAAAAAGAAATTCAAATTTTATTGAAAAGTTTATGAAAATATCTTTTTTAAAGTTGCAAACAATTCTTTTTCAATCAAATCTACAGTTCCATCAGCAAAAAAAACTTGTTTGATGTCTTTTAAAATCGTTTCTTTTTCTGTTTGCGAAAGTTTATTTTCAAATGTATACTGTTGTATTTTTTTGAGTTTTGTAACTTCTGAATCCATCACAACATCTGTGTGAATTTTATGAAAAGTGGCATCATCAATTTTAGATAAAATAAAATTCAACTCTTTAGAATCTTCAAAATAGTTGCAATGAGCAGCATATAATAGCACGTATGCTAAAAATTCTTTTTTTGACCAATCTCCATTTTCCATAACTACAAATTTATTGGCGCATCAGAAAGTCCCCATTCTGTCCAAGATCCATCATAAACTGAATGATTTTTGATGTCAGCAATTGTTGCTCCTAAAGCCAAAACAGAAGCTGTAATTCCTGAACCACAAGAAAAAATAAGTGGTTTATTTTCAGGGTTTTTGGCTTCAAAAATCATTTTTAACTCTTCAGCAGACTTCATTTTTGTTCCTGATAAAACGGCTGAATGTGGCAAACTTTTAGAGTTTGGTATATGGCCTCCTCTTACCTCTTTTCTCGGTTCAGGTTCAGTTCCAAAAAATCTACCTTCAGATCGAGCGTCTAAAATTAAATGGCTATTTGATGAGATATTTTCTAAAACATTCTTCATAAAAGCAATCTTTTCAGGTTGATAATTTGAAATGAAATTGCCTTTAGAAAGATTTTGTTTTGTTGGTTTTTCAGTAGGATAATTTTTTGTTTTCCATTCTGGAAAACCACCATCCAAAACTGCAATATTTTCAAATCCCATCAATTGAAACATCCACCAAACTCTGGGGCTTGAATAAATTCCTAAATCATCATACACTACAATACAATGATTGTTATTGATGCCAAATTCTTGTGCTTTTTGTTGAAATTTCTCAGCTGATAATATTGTATTTGGCAAAGGAGCATCTTTATCAGAAAAATCATTCAAATCAAAAAAATATGCATTTTTTATTTGGAGTTTTTCTTCTAAAATTTCAGTAGGTTTTGATCCTACTTTTGGAATGGTTGCATCTAAAATAAGAAGTGAATCATTTTCTAAATGTTCCAATAACCAATCAACAGAAACTAAAGGTGCAGGAATTTTTAAAGACATATCAATCTTATTTTATTTCATCAAGATTATCATCCCAATTTTTTGGTTTTGGATCGTGCAGTTTTCCAACAGATTTAGCAACCAAAACAGATACGGTTGCGTCTCCTGTTACGTTTACCACAGTTCTGCACATATCTAGAGGTCTGTCAACTGCAAAAATCAATGCTAGTCCAATGGCCAATTTATCAGCAGGAAAACCTATTGATTCCAAAACAATTACCAACATCACCATACCTGCACCAGGAACTGCAGCTGAACCAATGGAAGCCAACAAAGCTGTTAAAATAATAGTTAATTGATCAGCAAAAGTCAAATCGAAACTCAATGCTTGTGCAATAAAAACGGCTGCAACTGCTTGATATAAACTTGTTCCATCCATATTAATTGTAGCGCCAACAGGAAGTACAAAACTTGAAACTTCTTTGTCAACACCTATATGTTCTTCAACTCTCTCCATAGTTACAGGCAATGTTGCTGCACTTGAACTCGTAGAAAATGCTAACAATTGAGCAGGACTTAATTGTTTTAAAAACCAAAATGGATTCATTTTTGTAAAAATGCTAATCAATAAAATATAGCATGAAATCATTAAAATTAAACCAACAACCACTGTTCCTGCGTATTTTAACAATGCCACTAAGAGATCAGGATCGTCAGAAGAAACTACCACATTTGCCAACAATGCAAAAACGGCAAATGGTGCTGATAACATAATGATATCGACCATTTTAAGGACTACCTCGTTTAATGAGTCAAAAAAATCTTTTAAAGGTTTTGCTCTTTTTTCACCAATCAAAAGCATAGAAATTCCAAGAAAAATGGTAAAAAAGATTACTTGCAACATGGCTGAATTATCAACCATTGCTTTTAAAGCATTATCAGGTACAATATCAACTAAAAACTGCAAAGGGCCTGAACCTTTTTGTTTGGATGCTTCTGCTAATTTAGATTGAACATCACCACTATTTGCATAAGTTTCTGTCAATTTACTGATGGTTTCTTCAGAAATTCCATTTCCAGGTTTTACAATATTTACCATTAATAATCCAATGGAAATAGCAATTACAGTTGTGCCAATATAAATTGAGATGGTTTTTAAACCAATATTTTTAAATTTTGATATGTCTTTTAAATCAGAAATTCCTTTGACAAGCGAAGCTAAAATCAATGGAATCGCAATCAGTTTCAATAATTTTACGAAAATAGTTCCAAATGGATTGATCCAATTGGCAACAAATGTAGCTCCACCATCAATAGTTGTCATTCCCAATCCAAAAAGGATTCCTACAATCATTCCAATTAAAATCTTCCAATGTAATGCTAGTTTTTTCATGTTTTTGTTTAAAAATTATGAGCTTGAAAGGTAGAAAAATATTAGAAATTACAGAAATTTTCTGCAATTTATTATGAAATTGATAATATAAATCAATATAAGAAGAAATTATGTGCGAAATTTATGAAACTTTAATCATTTTTAAGAATCAAAAATTGCAAGTTTTAAACTGTGTAAAAATTTATACTCTTGATTTATAACAAGATTTGTAAATTTCTTCATACACAGGCAAAATGTTTTGAATGGAGAATTTTTTAGCGTGTTCGTAAGCATTTGATTTAAAGCGCGCTAAAGTTTGATCATCTTTCAAAATTGAAATGGCATTTTTTGCCATGTCTTCAACATCTTCTAAATTACTCAAAAAACCTGTTTTTCCATGGATATTTACTTCAGGTAGACCACCTGTATTTGTAGAAATTACGGGAGTTTTTGCTGCCATAGCTTCTAAAGCTGCCAATCCAAAACTTTCGGTTTGAGAAGGCAATAAAAACAAATCAGAATAACATAAAATTTTGGTAACTTCTGTGCTGTTTCCTAAAAAATAAACACTTTCTTTTATCTTAAGTTTTTTCGTGAGATTTTCAGCTTTTACACGCTCAGGACCTTCACCTACCAATAATAATTTTGAAGGAATTTCTTTTTGTACTTCATAGAAAACTTTAATGACATCTTCAATTCTTTTTACTTTTCTAAAATTACTAATGTGTGTTAAAATACGCTCTTCAGGTTTAGCTAAGGCAATTCTGTTACAATCATCATCCTCTGCTTTTTCGTATTTTTTGATATCAATAAAATTATAAATAACTCGAATTTCTTTGTTTACATGAAACAATTCATTGGTAGTTTCTTTCAAATTATTAGAAACCGCTGTTACTACATCAGAGTGATTGATACTAAATTCAACAGCGGTTTTGTAAGTTGGATGACTTCCTACCAACGTAATATCAGTTCCATGTAACGTCGTTACTACTTTTACATTAATGCCTTTTTCTAGCAACATTTGTTTTGCCATAAAAGCAGCATACGCATGTGGAATTGCATAATGTACATGCAACACTTCTAAGTGATATTTTTTAACAACTTCTACCATTTTACTGGACAAAGCCAACTCATAAGGTTGGTATTGAAACAAAGGATATTCCTCAATCAATACTTGATGAAAATGTAATTTGTGAGATAAAAAATCTAAACGAACAGGTTGATTGTAGGTAATAAAGTGTACTTCATGACCATTGTCTGCTAATGCCATCCCCAATTCTGTAGCCACTACTCCACTTCCACCAAAAGTGGGATAACATACAATTCCAATTCTCATTTTAAATTAATTTTTATTCTTAGTTGTAAAAGTAGGATTATTCTTACATTTTGAATCTTAATAAAAACAAAAAAAGAGCTTTTCATTTATTTTGAAAAGCTCTTTTAAAATTATTTTAAGTTAATTTTTTGACTTTAAACCTTTATTATCAAAAGGTTATCTCCAAACTAATAATCTCCTAAAGTTGCAGGATTTTGAGCTAATGCACTTTCTAATTGAGCATCATTTGGCGCTTTTCCATGCCAAGCATGCGTATGCATCATGAAATCAACTCCATTTCCCATTTCTGTATATAGTAAAATACACACAGGCTTTTGCTTTCCTGTCAATGATTTTGCTGTTTTTAATCCTGATAAAATAGCTTCAATATTATTACCTTCTTTGATTTCCAATACTTCCCAACCAAAAGCTTCGAATTTTGCCTTTAAGCTTCCCATTGGCAATACCTCATCAGTTGATCCATCAATTTGTTTTCCATTTACATCGATGGTAGCAATGATATTATCTACTTTTTTTGCAGAAGCATACATGATGGCTTCCCAATTTTGACCTTCTTGCAACTCCCCATCACCATGTAAAGAATACACTAATTTTGAATCATTATTCAGTTTTTTTGCTTGTGCAGCCCCCAAAGCAACTGACAAACCTTGACCTAATGAACCAGAAGCAATTCTGATTCCAGGCAAACCTTCGTGAGTTGTTGGATGTCCTTGTAAACGAGAATCAATATGTCTAAAAGTAGCCAATTCTGATACTGGAAAAAATCCACTATGAGCTAAAACACTGTAATAAACTGGAGAAATATGTCCGTTTGAAAGGAAAAAAACATCTTCATTAATACCGTCCATTGTAAAATCAGTAGAATAATCCATTACTTCTTGATATAGGCAAGTGAAAAATTCTGCACATCCTAATGAACCTCCAGGATGCCCAGAATTTACTGCATGAACCATACGTAAAATATCTCTTCTAACTTGTTGCGTAAAATCTTGTAATTGTTGAGTTGTTGGCATTGTAGTTTTTTAAGTGCCACAAAAATACAAAAGTGACCTAATTAAATCGTCAATTTCTAATAATTTATTAGCAATTTATGAACATAAAGCTAGGTTTTTTGTTTTTGTTTTTTGGCAGCAGGAAACAACACGTTATTTAAAATCAATCTGTAGCCAGGAGAATTAGGATGTAAATCTAATTCGGTTTTTGGATCTCCAACTCTATGCGTATAATCTTCAGGATCATGACCACCATAAAAAGTAAACAATCCTTTTCCTTTTGTTCCGTGAATATAACGTGCTTCTCTGTTTACACTATTTTCTCCTAAAACTAACACGTTTGTTTTTACAGTATTTCTATCAAAAGAGGTGGTTTGTCCCATGAAGCCTTTCACTAAAACTGTGTGATTTTGAGTTAACATGGTTGGAATTGGATCCCATTTTGCAGAAAATTCTATCAATGAAAAATAATCAGAAGTTTTTGGAATGGCACGTTTATTTGTCATGTCTATGGATGAAAACTCATACACATTTGGATTTCTTTCCAAAACAAAGTCTTTAAAGGCAAAAGTTTTTTCAAAATCAATTTTTGATTGGTAATTGATGTCAGTTGCATCACCATCAAACATGGCTTCTGCGATGTCAACACCTTCAGCAGCTAGTGCAATATCAAAACTATCAGTAGCAGAACACATAGCAAACATAAATCCACCCCCAATCACATAGTCTCTGATTTTTTTTGCAACCGCTAATTTTTCTTCAGAAACTTTTGAAAAACCCAATTCTTTCGCCAATTTTTCAGCATCTTGTTTTTGTTGTACATACCAAGGTGCAGTTCTAAATGACCCATAAAACTTGCCATATTGTCCTGTAAAATCCTCGTGATGTAAATGCAACCATTCATACAAAAGAAGTTTGTCTGCTAAAATTTCTTCATCATAAATTACATCAAAAGGAATTTCAGCATAAGTTAAAACCATGGTTACTGCATCATCCCAAGGCATTTTATCTTTTGGAGAATACACCGCAATTTTAGGAGCTTTTTCTAAAGTAACTGCTTCTCTGTTTGATGATGGTGCACCAATTTCTTCTAAAATTAATTGCGATTTTGCATCAGAAATTATTTCATAAGAAACACCCCTAATTTTACATTCATTTTCAATAGCTTTGTTATTTTCAATCAAAAAAGCACCTCCATCATGATTGAGTAACCATTTGGCTTTCAATCCGTTTTGAAGAGAGAAAAATACAATTCCGTAAGCTTTTAAATGATTTTTTTGATTGTCATGGTTCATAGGTACATAAATAAAGGATGCCAAAACCGAATTTGAAATCAAAAAGATAAAGCAAAAAGTAATTAGATTTTTCATTTGAAAATAAAAATACACAATTAGAGAAAACTAATTGTGTATTTGATATAGTTTTTTAAAAATTTAACTAAAAAGGAAAATTGTCATCATCATCAATACCAAATGCTTCTTTAGATTCTATTCTTCTATCTGGAAAACCAGTATCTAAAGGATTCGAATTCATGCTAGATTGAAACTTAGAACCTACTCCTTCCTCTAAATCAGAGAATTTTGCCAAATGTCCTGTAAATTTTAAACGGATATTATCCAAACCACCATTTCTATGTTTTGCAACAATAAACTCTCCTTGACCTTCACATGGAGAACGTTCGTCATCATCCCATTCTGTCATTCCATAATATTCTGGTCTGTATATAAAACTCACAATATCAGCATCTTGCTCAATTGCACCAGATTCACGTAAATCAGATAATAAAGGTCTTTTGCTTCCTGCACTTCTAGTTTCTACAGCACGTGATAACTGTGAAAGTGCAATTACAGGCACCTCTAATTCTTTAGCCAATGCTTTTAAATTTCGAGAAATTGTAGAGATTTCTTGCTCTCTATTTCCTGAACCTTTGTTATTATTTCCGCCTGCTGTCATCAATTGTAAATAATCAATTATGATAATTTTTACTCCATGTTGCGAAACCAATCTTCGGGCTTTAGCTCTTAAATCGAAAATGGATAAAGAAGGCGTATCGTCAATATAAATTGGAGCATCAGATAAACTTTTCACCTTATAATTTAACAATTCCCAGTCATGTAATTCTAAATTTCCCTTACGAAGTTTTTCTGAAGGAAGCCCTGTTTCCGAGGAAATCATTCTTGTTATCAGCTGTACTGATGACATTTCTAAGGAAAAAATTGCTACACCATGATTAAAATCAATAGCCATATTTTTCGCCATTGAAATTACAAATGCTGTTTTTCCCATACCTGGTCTAGCTGCAATGATAATTAAATCTGATGGTTGCCAACCTGAAGTCAATGCATCTAATTTGGTAAAACCTGAGGCCAAACCAGACATCCCCTCTTTATTGCCAATTTCTTGGATTTTTTTCAATGCTTGTTTTACTAAAGAGCCAGCGTCTTCTGAACTTTTCTTTAAATTTCCCTGTGTAACTTCAAACAGTTTTGCTTCTGCACTATCCAATAAATCAAAAACATCTGTAGTTTCATCGTACGAACTTTCGATAATTTCGGATGAAATTGAGATTAATTTTCGTTGAATGTATTTTTGAAGAATAATTCGTGCATGGAATTCAATATGTGCAGAAGATGCAACTTTTTGTGTTAAGCGAATTAAGTAAAAATCGCCTCCTGCCAAGTCTAATTTTCCTTTTCTTTTAAGTAAACTTGAAACAGTCAATAAATCAATTGGTTGCGAATTTTGAAACAATTCATAAATCGCAGCATAAATTTCTTGATGTTTAATTTCGTAAAATGCATCTGAATGCAAAATATCAATAACATCATCAATCCCTTTTTTATCAATCATCATTGCTCCCAAAACAGCTTCTTCTAAATCTATAGCTTGTGGTGGGATTTTACCTTTTTCAAGACTGATAACTCTACTTTTATCTGTTTTTTTCTCTATGAGCGCATTCGTATTTTCCATGAAACAAATGTAATTTTTTTAGTTTTCAAAGCCCAGATTTTTTTTGATTTATTTCTAAACAATTCTTTAAAAAAAATGTTATTAAGTTGTTAACAACTCTTTAACTTGCTATTCTATTTGCTACATTTACAACCATGAAATGGAATAAAAAACACCTTATTTTAGCAGTATTATTACCCATTCAGTTTTTGTTGGTGCAATTGGTTTCCAAGTTTCCAACATTTATTGAATCCTATTATTCCACTGGAATTTATCCAATTATTTCAAAATTTTTAAGATTGCTTTTTGGCTGGATTCCATTTTCGATTGGCGATGTTTTATTGTTTTTTTTACTATTCATTTTCTTGCGTTTTATTTATCGATTATTTAAAACTAGATTCCAATTTTTTTCACATAAAATAACTTATTTTGTTGCGATAATTTCCATTTTATATGGTTGTTTTTATCTTTTTTGGGGATTGAATTACTACAGAAAACCACTTTCTGAAAATTTGGGTTTTGAACAAAAAAAATACACAACTCAAACTTTATTCAATGTTACAAAAAATATCATTGAGCAATTGAATGCAGTTCAAATACAAATCACAAAAAACGATTCTATTAAAGTTGAGACTCCCTATAATCAGCAAGAAATGTATGAAATGGCGGTAGAAAGTTACCAGCAATTAGCGAAAAATTATCCGCAGTTTTCATATCAATTTCCATCTGTAAAAAGTTCTTTGATGAGTTTGTTACAATCTTATAATGGTACATCTGGTTATTTCAATCCTTTGACTGGTGAAGCTCAAGTAAATGCTAGAATTCCGAAAACGAGTTATCCAACAACAACCTGCCATGAAATGGCGCATCAATTGGGATTTGCTGCCGAAAACGAGGCGAATTTCATTGGGTTTTTAGCAGCAAATCACAGTAATGATAGTTACTTTACATATGCAAGTTATAGAATGGCTTTTGGATATTGTATATCTGAATTACGAAAAAGAGATCCTGAAAAACAAGCCTTATTAATGAAATCCGTAAACTCAGGAATTTTAAAGGATTTTAAAGAAAGTTTTGATTTTTGGGAACAATACCAAAACCCGTTTGAACCTTTGATTAAAAAAGGATATGACGCTTATTTAAAAGCAAATAACCAACAAAAAGGAGTTGATTCTTATAATTATGTTGTTGATTTATTGATTTCTTATTTTGAAGATGAGCTAAATTAGTACTATAAAAAATCATCATAAAATTAATTTAATACGGATTGTTTAATTATATTTGTACGTGCAAAATAATCAATTTATGGACACAAAATTAACTTTAAAGCTTAATCAAGCAATCATTGAAAAAGCCAAAGAATATGCAGCAAACAAAAATATGAGCGTATCCAGAATTGTTGAGGCTTATTTGCAATCTTTAATAACTGAAAATAACAATGCTGAATTTGAAATCTCGCCTTTCGTGAAAAGCATTGCAACAGGAACTCAAATACCAAGTAATTTGGACTACAAAAAAGAATATTCCCAATATTTATCAGAAAAATATAAATGATTAAAAGAATATTTATTGACAAAAATGTAATGTTGGATTTTTTAGGAGAACGAAAACCTTTTTATGATCCAATTGCAAAAATTGCAACATTGGCTGAAAAAGAAAAATTAATAATGGTTGTTTCTCCTATTTCATTTGCAACTGTTAACTATTTTCTTGCAAAATTTGAAAATCCTAAAATCGCAAGAGAAAAGCTTCGTAAATTTAAAATAATTAGTGAAGTATGCTCACTAAATGAACAAATAATTGAAAAAGGACTCAATTCTTCAATTCCCGATTTTGAAGATGCTTTGCAATATTTTAGCGCAACAGAATCTGAATGCAATGTTATAATAACAAGAAATGGTAAAGATTTTAAAAAATCTTTATTACCTGTAATGACTGCAGAAGAATTTTTATTGTCAATTTATAAAAAATAATTACAAAAAATGTTGCTTAAAACTTCTTATTTTATTGTCTAAAAAATCATTTAGGATTCCATATTTAATCCATAATTAATTATAGCTTAATGAGCTTATCAAATAATTAGTTGAGTTAAATAAAAGCACATATTGTTCTCTTAAAATTATGTTAAAGTGAATTTAAATTGGTTCAATACAAAATCAAGTCAATAAATTTAGAACCAATTCAAAAATAATTCAAACATTCATGAGAAAACTACTATTCGTACTCTTTTTCTTGTCGATTTCTTTGGCAAAAGCCCAAGATTATTTTCCGACAAATTCAGGAGTTAAAACATCCAAAAGCATTTTAGTTGCTTTTACAAATGCGACCATTTATGTAACGCCAGAAAACATCATTCAAAAAGGAACGTTGTTGGTGAAAGATGGAAAAGTTGCAGAAGTTGGAAAATCTGTAAAAATTCCTGAGGGAACAAAAATTATAGATTTAGATGGCAAAATGATGTATCCATCATTTATTGATATTTATTCCGATTTTGGAATTGCAAAACCCAAAAGAAATCCCTCTGACTCAAGATCTTCACAATACGAAGCTGAAAGAGAAGGGTATTATTGGAACGATCACATTCGTCCTGAAACCAATCCAATTGATAATTTTAAGTTCGATAATAAAAAAGCTAATGAACTTTTAAACGCTGGTTTTGGAGCTGTAAATACCCATTTACATGACGGAATTATTCGTGGAAATGGTTTGTTGGTAGCATTAAATCCGAATACTACCAATGCTTACCGAATTTTAGATACCAAATCTGCACAATTTTTATCATTTACTAAAAGTGTACAATCTAGACAATCTTATCCATCTTCAAAAATGGGTGTAATGGCTTTGTTGCGTCAAGTGTATTTGGATGCAGATTGGTATGCAAAAGGAAATATGAAAAACAAAGATTTGGCTTTAGAAGCGTTGAATAAAAATAAAAATTTGGTTCAAATTTTTGAAACTGATAATCATTTAGATGCTGTAAGAGCTGATAAAGTTGGTGATGAATTCGGAATTCAATATACTATTTTAGGTTCTGGAGATGAATTTGAAAGAATCAATGATATCAAAAAAACCAATGCAACTTTCATCATTCCCATTGATTTTACAAATACTTATGATGTTTCAAATCCGTTATTGGCTGAACAAATTTCTCTGAGAGATATGCGTAAATGGAATCAAGATCCATCAAATTTATCGGTTTTAGAAAAAAATGGAGTGCCTTTTGCGTTGACAACTTACAAATTAAAATCTGCTGAAACGTTCCATAAAAATTTACAAAAAGCCATTGAATATGGATTTGATAAAAAATCGGCATTGGCTTCATTGACAACGATTCCTGCGAAAATTATAGGAAATTCAACTATTGGAAATTTAAATAAAGGAAGTTTTGCAAATTTTATCATTACTTCTGGAGATGTTTTTGATGCTTCATCAACCATTTATGAAAATTGGGTTCAAGGTGAAAAAAATATCATTAATGATATGAATATCAAAGATATAACAGGTGATTATATGCTATCTGTAAACGGAAAAAATTACGATTTAACCATTTCAGGAAAAGGTGCAAAACAAACAGGATCAATCAAATTAGGAGATAAAAAAATCACATCAAAATTTTCTTTTCAAAATGATTGGGTTGAAATTACAATGGATGATGAAGGATTTACACGTTTGATGGGTAAAGTTATCAATGCTGCAAATGTGATGGAAGGAAGTGCTTTTGACACCAAAGGCATTAAAACATCTTGGTCTGCAAGTAAAAAAGTAGCCAAAGAAGCTGTTGAAAAGAAAGATGAAAAATCAACTGACAAAGAAATTTTGGTCATGCCTGTAAGTTTCCCTAATGTTGGATTTGGAAACTATACACAACCAAAATCAGAATCGATTTTAATTAAAAATGTAACTGTTTGGACAAGTGAAGATGCAGGAATTTTAGAGAATACAGATGTATTGTTAAAAGACGGAAAAATTGCCAAAATCGGCAAAAATCTCTCTGCTAAAGGTGTAGTTGAAATTGATGGAACAGGCAAACATTTAACTGCAGGAATCATTGATGAACACTCACATATTGCAACATCTGCTGTTAATGAAGGGGCACACAATTCTTCAGCAGAAGTTACCATTGAAGATGTTGTAGATCCAACAGACATTAATATTTATAGAAATATTTCAGGAGGAACAACAACTGCTCAAATTTTGCATGGTTCTGCAAATCCAATTGGAGGGCGTTCAGCCATTATCAAACTAAAATGGGGAGAAAATGCTGAAAATATGATTTATAAAAACTCTCCAAAATTCATCAAATTTGCTTTGGGTGAAAATGTAAAACAATCCAGAAGCACTAATGGAACTCGTTTTCCTCAATCAAGAATGGGAGTTGAACAAGTTTTTGTAGATTATTTCACAAGAGCTAAAGAATATGAAACCTTGAAAAAAAGTGGTCAACCTTTCAGAAAAGATATTGAAATGGAGACTTTATTGGAGATTTTAAACGGTGAGCGTTTTATTTCTTGTCATTCTTACGTACAATCAGAAATCAATATGTTGATAAAAGTTGCAGAAAAATTCAATTTTAAAATCAACACATTTACACACATTTTAGAAGGTTACAAAGTAGCTGATAAAATGGCAAAACATGGTGTTGGAGGTTCAACTTTTTCAGATTGGTGGGCTTATAAATATGAAGTTATTGATGCAATTCCTTACAATGCAGCTATTATGCACAATGCAGGAGTTACTGTAGCTATCAATTCTGATGACCGTGAAATGTCAAGAAGATTGAATCAAGAAGCTGCAAAAACTGTAAAATACGGAGGAATTTCTGAACTAGAAGCTTGGAAAATGGTAACTATAAACCCAGCAAAATTATTACATATTGACGATCGTGTTGGTAGTATCAAAGAAGGTAAAGAAGCTGATGTGGTATTATGGAATAATCATCCTATGTCTATTTATGCAAAAGTTGAAAAAACAATTATTGACGGAAAAGTATTTTTTGATGTTAATGATGATTTGCAAAAACGTCAAGCAATTAAAGAAGAAAAAAGCAAATTAATCAATATGATGTTGAAAGAAAAAATGGGTGGTGCAAAAACACAAGTTCCAATGAAAAGAGAAGATCGTAACTTTCACTGTGATACATTAGAAGAAACTAAAAGCTAAAAAATATGAAAAATATACTAAAAATCGTACTGTTTTTTGCTTTTGTAGGAAACATAATTGCACAACAAACACCTGCATCAAAACAAACAACAGCCATAAGTATTGAAGGTGCAACAGCACATTTAGGAAATGGACAAGTTATTGAAAACTCGTTGATTATGTTCGAAAATGGCAAAATTACTTTTGTTGGAAGTGCCATGATGAAAATTGCGAGAATGGGAACTATTATTAAAGCTGAAGGAAAACACATCTATCCTGGATTTATTGCTTTAGACGCTACTTTAGGTTTGGTAGAAATTGATGCTGTAAAAGCCAGTGATGATGAAAGTGAAATAGGAATCATGAATCCACATGTGCGCAGTTTAATTGCTTATAATGCTGAAAGTAAATTGGTAGAATCTATGAGACCAAATGGCGTTTTAATGGCTCAAATTGTTCCTAAAGGTGGCACTATTTCTGGAACTTCATCAATCGTTCAAATGGATGCTTGGAATTGGGAAGATGCTACTGTAAAAACGGATGATGCCATTCACTTGAATTGGCCAGGAAGTTTTACCAGTGGAAGATGGTGGTTAGGAGAAGATCCTGCTTTGAAACCAAATCCTGAATATCCAAAAAATGTAGCAAAAATCAATTCTTTTTTTACAGATGCAAAACAATATTTAGCGTCAAAATCAGATAAAAAACACTTGCCATTTGCAGCAACGAAAGGCTTGTTTGATGGTTCTCAAAAATTGTATATTCATGTAAATGGTGAAAAAGAAATTACGGATGCTATTACAATCAGTAAAGAATTAGGCATCAATAATTTGGTAATTGTTCGTGGTGAAGGGGCTGAAAAAGTAACAGATATGTTGGTTAAACACAACATTCCTGTAATTTTAAACAGACCACACAGAAATCCGAATAGTGAAGATGACGCGTATGATGACACCTACACAATTGCTAAAACCCTACAAGACAAAGGAGTTTTAGTTGGTTTGGGAATGGAAGGTCAAATGGACAGAATGAACACCAGAAATTTACCATTTTACGCAGGAACTTTTGCCGCTTTTGGATTAGAAAAAGAAAAAGCAGTGCAATTAATTACAGGTGATGCAGCAAAAATTTTAGGCATTGATGCATTTGCAGGAACCTTAGAAGTTGGAAAAGATGCAACCTTATTCATTTCTGAAGGTGATGCGTTGGATATGAGAACAAATATCATTTCTGAAGCATTTATTCAAGGTCGAAAAATTAGTTTGGAAAGCCATCAAACTACACTTTGGAAACGCTATTCAGGGAAATATAAATCAAAATAATTAAATGAAAAAGGCTCGCATTTGCGAGCCTTTTTTTAATGAAGACAACTCTGTCTTTATCTGTTTTTGATTCTTTTTCTTAGCAAAATTCCCCTTAAACATGAGTTTCTTCTTTCAATCACAATTGTAAAGACTTTACAAATATTGTTTGAATTTCAATTCAAAACAATACCTATAATTAGGTATTTTGTTTGAGATTTAGAATGTTCCTTTTTTAGAGATGGTATACCCATTACTTTTTTTCCAACTCCAATCATACTGGCTCAAATTACTCACAGCTCTCTCTTCAGCTTCAGTATATGAACTTGAACTTGCTCCCAAACCAAAAGAAGTTTTTAAAGTTCCGTCGTAAATTTTATGAGTAGCTTCAACAACTACCCAATATCCACTCTGCAATTTATGACCTCGTTTTTCGCCACCTGTTAAAGAGAATACTTTTTTATAACCTTTATCTCTTAAATTTTGAATTGCAATAGACTCAGTTTGATATCCTTTGTTCCAAACAACATTCCATTCAAGAGAAGAACCTTTTTCATCTTTGGCAACTGCAATACCAATTTGTGCATTCACTTCTAATACTCCAAAAAATCCTAAGATTAGATAAAATAAGCATAAATTTTTTTTGTTCATGAGAATAAAATTTTAAAGATTAAAATGATAACTAACTGTTTATTAAATAATTATATTGATTTATTTTGCAAAGTAAAAAATAATAAAATCTAAAACAATACCTAAAAATAGGTATTTTTGTTTTTTTTAAAACTGATGAAAGAAATTACAAGTATTCAAAATCCTCTGATAAAAAATATTTTCAAGTTACAAGAAAAAGTAAGAGAACGTAAAAAGCAAGGTCTTTTTTTGATTGAAGGAAAAAGAGAAATTGAATTGGCGAAAAAAGGAGGTTATGAAATTACTTCTCTCCTATTTTTATCTACAGTAAAAAATGATAATTTACTTTCTGAATTTCAAGATGTTGAAAAAATTTTGATATCACAAGAAATCTACGATAAATTGGCTTATAGAAATACTACTGAGGGATTTTTGGCAATAGCAAAAACAAAATCATTATCACTTTCTGATATCAAACTTTCTAAAAATCCTTTGATCTTAGTAGCAGAAAGTATTGAAAAACCTGGAAATATAGGTGCCATTTTACGCACTGCAGATGCTGCAAATATTGATGCTGTGTTGATTGCTGATGCTAAAAGCGATTTGTACAATTCTAATATTATTCGTTCAAGTGTGGGTTGTGTTTTTACGAATCAAATTGCAATAGGAACTTCTGAAGAAATTATTGCTTTTTTGAAAGAAAAAAATATTCAAATTTTTGCTGCTACTTTACAAAATTCAAATGCCTATCATTTGGAAAATTATACAAAACCAACAGCAATTGTTGTTGGTACAGAAGATACAGGTTTAACCAAAATTTGGCGTAAAAATGCCACACAAAACATCAACATTCCCATGCAAGGAATGATTGATTCTATGAATGTTTCTGTAGCTGCAGCCATTCTTTTATTTGAAGCAAAAAGACAACGAAATTTCAATTAAAATCATGAATTCAAGCATTTTATTCTACATTTTCATCAGTATTTTACTTATTGATTTTTTATTTGATATGTATCTTACTTTTTTAAATAACAAACGTTTTGATGATAAAATTCCCGAAAAATTGGCAGATGTTTATGATGAAGAGGCTTACAAAAAATCACAAGCATACAAAAAAGAAAATGCGAATTTTTCAACAATAACTTCTTTGTTTTCAATAAGTATTACTTTGCTATTTTTCTTTTTAGAAGGTTTTAAATTGGTGGATGATTTTGCAAGAAGTTTTTCAAATAACCCCATTTTAATAGCATTGATTTTTTTCGGAATTATGATGTTAGGATCTGATATTTTATCAACTCCTTTTTCTTATTATAAAACCTTTGTGATTGAAGAAAAATTCGGATTTAACAAATCAACCAAAAAAATATTTTGGACAGACAAACTGAAAGGTTGGTTAATGAGTATTGTTTTAGGTGGTGGAATTTTATCAATAGTCATTTTATTTTATCAATTTACTGCTGATTATTTTTGGATTTACACTTGGATTTTGATTGCAGTTTTTACAGTTTTTATGAATCTTTTTTATGCTAAATTGATTGTTCCTATATTTAACAAACAAATTCCTTTAGAAGATGGTGAATTGAAAACTGCCATCGAAAATTATGCTCAAAAAGTAGGTTTTACATTGCAAAATATCTTTGTGATTGATGGTTCAAAAAGATCTACAAAAGCAAATGCTTATTTTTCAGGATTTGGTTCACAAAAAAGAATTACTTTATATGATACATTACTCAATGATTTAGAAACAGATGAAATTGTCGCAGTTTTAGCGCATGAAGTTGGTCATTATAAACGCAAACACATCATTTTTAATTTGATTATTTCGCTCATATTAACTGGATTTATGCTTTATTTACTGTCATTTTTTATCAGTTCTCCCCTATTATCAAATGCGTTAAGTATTTCAATACCAAGCTTTCATATTGGATTGATCGCTTTCGGAATTTTATACTCACCCATTTCAGAAATTACTGGTTTATTAATGAATATTGTGTCTAGAAAATTTGAATACCAAGCAGATGATTTTGCAAAAAATACGTTTGATGGAAAATTCTTAGTTTCATCACTCAAAAAATTATCAAAAAATAGTTTGAGTAATTTAACGCCACATCCAGCCTATGTTTTTGTACATTATTCGCATCCAACTTTATTGCAACGAATTGAAAATTTAGAATCCTAATGTTGTGTATTACAATTCTAATTAGTAACTTCACTATCGATTCAAATAAAATCAATTTATGCAAGCATTGCAATATACAGCAACCTTAGAAGAGGAAAACAAAGAGATTGCAAATCGATATAAAGATTTGTTGAAAGGTACTTATGAGGTCTTGTCAAAAGAAGATAAAGAACTGATAAGAAAAGCTTTTGATATTGCTGTTGATGCGCATTCAAAACAACGCAGAAAAACTGGCGAACCTTATATTTTTCATCCCATTGCAGTTGCAAAAATTGTTGCTAAAGAAATTGGTTTAGGCGCAGTTTCTATTGCTGCTGCATTGCTGCATGATGTTGTTGAAGACACCCATTATACATTAGATGATATTGAGCAACAATTTGGCGAAACCATTGCCAAAATTGTAAATGGATTGACCAAAATTTCAAGATTAAATAAAGAACAAGACGCTTCAATTCAGGCAGAAAATTTTAGAAAAATGCTCTTGACATTGAATGATGATGTTCGTGTAATTTTGATAAAAATTGCTGACAGATTGCATAATATGCAAACTATGAACGCAATGCCCGAAGATAAACAACTAAAAATTGCTTCTGAAACTTTATATATTTATGCACCATTAGCACATAGATTAGGGCTTTATAATATTAAAACCGAATTAGAAGATTTGGGTTTAAAATACACTGAACCAGATGTTTATCATGATATTGTTTCTAAAATCAAAGAGAGTAAAGAAGAACAACAAAATTATCTAGAACGATTTTCAAACACCCTTAAAAAAGGATTGGATAAGGAGAATTTTACATACGAAATTAAAGGTCGTTTTAAATCCATTTTCTCTATCAGAAGAAAAATGGTGAAGCAAAATGTAACATTTGAAGAAGTGTATGACAAATTTGCCATCAGAATTATTTTTAAACCCGCAACTGAAGATGAAAAATTTGAGGCCTGGAAAATATATTCAATCGTAACAGATTATTTTAAACCCAATCCATCTCGTTTAAGAGATTGGATTTCTCAACCAAAAACCACAGGTTATGAAGCATTACACATTACAGTTATTGGTCCTGATGCTCAATGGGTTGAAGTTCAAATTCGTTCCGAAAGAATGAATGAAATTGCTGAAAAAGGCTATGCAGCACATTTTAAATACAAACAAGGTTCAGATCATGAAAGTGGTCTAGAAAATTGGCTGAATAAGCTAAAAGAATCTCTAGAAAATCAGAATTTGAATGCAGTTGATTTTGTAGAAGAATTCAAACTGAATTTGTATTCAAAAGAAATTTATGTTTTTACTCCTAAAGGAGAGTTAAAATCTTTACCAAAAGACGCTACAGCACTCGATTTTGCATTTTCTATACATACTGATATTGGTTTAAAATGTAGAGGCGCTAAAGTAAATGGAAAGTTGGTTCCATTGAGTCATACCTTAAATAGTGGTGATCAAATTGAAGTAATTACCACAAACATTAATAAACCAAATGCACGTTGGTTAGATTTTGTAATTACAGCAAGAGCTAAAACAAAAATTCGTGTTGCTTTAAAAGAAGAAGAAAAGAAAATTGCTGAAGAAGGAAAAGCAACACTTTCAAGAAAATTACGCCACTTAAAAATTCCTTTTAACGAAAAGACAATCAATGAGTTAGTAAACTATTTTAAACTTCGTACAAGTTTTGATTTGTTTTACAGATTTGGAAATGGCGCTATTGATAATACTCAGTTAAAGGCTTTTATTGGACAAAGAAACAGTACTTTCTTAAACTTTTTCAAATCTAAATTAAGAAGAAATTCACCAACCACACATAAAGAAATCATTGAAGATTCTGATGAAGTAACTGAAAAATATGATGCACTTGTTTTTGGTAAAGAAGAAGAAAAATTAGACTACAAACTTTCTAAATGTTGCAACCCAATTCCTGGAGAAAAAGTTTTTGGATTTTTAACCATTAATGATGGTATTAAAGTGCACAAAATCAATTGCCCTAATGCAATTTCATTACAATCAAATTATGCTTATCGAATTATTGCAGCAAAATGGATTGACTCTACCAAACAAGATTTTAATGTTATTTTACAAATCAACGGAATTGATAAAGCAGGAATTGTAAACAATGTTACTAGAGTAATATCTAATAACTTAGGTGTTTTCATCAATAGCATCAATATAGCTGGAAAAGAAGGTGTTTTTAACGGAAAAATATCACTTAGTGTAAAAAATAGCACACAGCTTAACAAACTTATCAAAAGTTTGCAAAAAGTTGAAGGTGTTAAAAATGTAGAACGTGTTAATAGAATGTAGATATCATTCCTATAAAAATTGATTTTTATTAAGAAATTACTGTAAATTTGTCGTTTAAATTTTGAAACTCATGAGTAATTCTTTTGAAAATCAAGAAGTCGTTAAGAAAGTTTTTACCTCATACTTAGAAGAAAAAAAACATCGAAAAACGCCTGAACGTTACGCTATACTTCAAGAAATTTATAATGCTGATGAGCATTTTGATATCGAATCTTTGTATATCAAAATGAAAAATAAAAATTACAGGGTAAGTAGAGCAACTCTTTACAATACCATTGATTTATTATTGGATTGTAATTTGGTACGTAAACATCAATTTGATGGTCAGTCAATGGCGCGTTATGAGAAAAGTTATTTTGATAAGAATCATGATCACGTAATTTTTACAGACACTGGTGAAGTGAAAGAATTTTGCGATCCAAGAATTCAGGTTATTAAAAAAACGATTGAAGAAATTTTTGATATTGATATCCAAAATCACTCACTTTATTTTTATGGCACCAAAAAAAAGTAGCCTTTACTATTTAAAACTTAAAAGAATATTTTAATACATACAAACAACAAATTAACAACTAATGGCAGTAGATTTATTACTAGGATTGCAATGGGGAGATGAAGGAAAAGGTAAAATCGTAGATGTTTTAACTCAAAACTATGATATTATCGCACGTTTTCAAGGAGGACCTAATGCAGGACATACCTTAATTTTTGATGGATTTAAACATGTTTTACATACAATTCCGTCTGGAATTTTTCATAAAACAGCCATGAATGTTGTAGGAAATGGTGTTGTAATTGATCCAGTAATTTTTAAAAGAGAACTAGAGAATCTAGACAAACATAATATTGATTACACATCAAAATTATTAATTTCAAGAAAAGCACATTTAATTTTACCTACTCATAGATTGTTGGATGCAGCTTCAGAAACTGCAAAAGGGAAAGCCAAAATTGGTTCAACTTTAAAAGGAATTGGCCCAACTTATATGGATAAAACTGGCAGAAATGGAATGCGTGTTGGAGATTTGGAACTAGAAAATTGGAAAGAAAAATACGATGCTTTGACTGCAAAACATATCAGTATGTTGAATTATTTTGATGTACAAGTTGAGTATAATTTAAAAGAATTGGAAGCTGAATTTTGCAAAGGAATTGACAAATTACGCACACTTCAATTCATTGATAGTGAAGAGTATTTTAACAATGCCATGAAACAAGGAAAAACAATTTTAGCTGAAGGTGCACAAGGTTCTTTGTTAGATATTGATTTTGGAACGTATCCTTTTGTAACTTCTTCAAATACAACAGCAGCAGGTGCTTGTACAGGTTTAGGAGTTGCGCCAAACAGAATTGGAGAAGTGTATGGAATTTTTAAAGCTTATACAACACGTGTTGGTTCAGGTCCTTTTCCAACAGAATTATTTGATGAAGATGGCGCAACAATGGGTAGAGTTGGTAACGAATTTGGAGCAACAACTGGAAGACCAAGACGTTGTGGTTGGTTAGATTTAGTAGCTTTAAAATATGCAGTAGATATTAACGGAGTTACGCAATTAATGATGATGAAAGGCGACGTTTTATCAGGATTTGAAACCTTAAAAGTTGCCACTTCATACAATTATAAAGGAAAAGAAATTACGCATTTGCCTTACAATATTGAACCTGAAAATGTATCAGTAAATTATACAGAATTCAAAGGTTGGAATGCTGATTTAACAGGAATGACAACTGCTGAGCAATTACCAAAAAACTTGTTAGATTATATTGCCTTTATTGAAAAAGAAACAGGAGTTCCTGTAAAAATTGTATCAGTAGGTCCTGACAGAAAACAAACAGTTTTAATGTAAAAATTACATTTTTATGAATCGAAAAGCATCCTATTTCTGGATGCTTTTTTATTTTGTTGAATATAACTTTGGATGAAAAGTCAGCATCATCCAACTCCAATAATTTGATTCATTTTGGTTTCCTCCTTTCAAAAATCTCATAGAATTTGTAGCAAACATTTTTGAAAATCCACCTTCAAGTTTGATATTTTGTTGAATTTTATATGAAAAAACCATGTCGATTTCGGTTCCTAAATAATCATTTATTTTTGAATTTCCATCATACATAGTTGCTGCTGAAGAGAATAAATGAGGAATTAATTTAATAGAAAAATTGTCCTTTGAAAATGCTAAAGTCGAATATAAATCTAATAAACCTACTGAATTGATATGATTTCCAACATAAAAATAATCCATCAATCCATTAAATTTGTGATTCGTTCCAAATAAAGGATTGAAAGACTTAATGATATTATCTGATGCATTAGAATCAGTTCCTGATAAATATTCTGCACCAAATGAAAATTGAAATCGGTTGTTAATTTGATAAGAAATATCACCTACAAAATAATTAGCATCTAATGTTTTCTCTAATGTTTTTCCGGTTTGAAAATACGTTGCAAATGCCATTTGCCAAGAATTATTTTTATAAGTGGCTCTTCCTCCAAAAGTTTGAGAATAACTGATGTCTTCAATAGAGTTTGTATTTAAAAACTCAACTCCATTGTTTAATAATAACACACTAACATTCCATTTATGGAATGTTTCATGAGCCCACAAATATTGTAGATTTTTATATCCAGCAACATTTGAATAAATAGTGTTTTTAACATCCTCTTTGTCATTATTCAAAGAAAATCCAACATGTAAAATTCCACTTTTTAAAATGTTAATTTTTGCAACAATTGCATCAAAACTTCTTGCTTGCTGTGCCCAATCTACGTTTCCAAAAATTCGACTGTCATCATATAAAATTTCTTGTCGACCAAATTTTAGTGTAATATTCTCTGTAAATTGATATGATGCCCAAGCCTGATGAAATGAACTTCCATTATCACTAACGTTCATTGTACTTACATCTCCCCAAACTCTAATATTCTGTAAATCTATTCCTAAAGTGAGTTTTTCTTGTGTAAATCCAAATCGTAAACGAGAACGTTGTGAAATAAAATTAGCTGCTTTTTCATTTGAATTTATCAAGGTTTTGAAACCATGTCTGTTTTCAAATCTAGGTCTGATTTCTGCCTTTAAATCAAAATTTTGAGCTGTAAGTGTATTAATTACAAATAAAAAAAACATTACTAAAAAAACTTTATTTTTCATCATAATTGGATTAATGAATTCCAAATTTTTGTTCTAAAACAATTGCTTTTGGAAACAAAATATTATTTTCTAAATGAATGTGTTGATGCAAATCATTTTCAAACTCTTCAAGTTTTGCATACAATGCTCTAAAAGTGTTGCAAGCCTCTTTTGGTGGATTGTAATTGTTCGATAATTCTTTAATTTGTTTTAAAATTTCTCCAGCGTTTTCGTGTTCTTCTTCCATCATTTTAATTGGATTATTAACCGTTCCAAAATACGGAATGCGAATTTTCTCATTATTTTTTGATGCAATAGCCAATTTTTTGATAAAAGGAAAAAGAATCAATTCTTCTTTTTTCATGTGAGCTGCTAATTCTTTTGCAACTTCGTTAAAAAGGTCATTAATTTTGATAACTTCTTGATAATGATGTCCATGTACTTTTGCTACTTTGGCTGCATATTGTTGAATAATAGGCGTGTTTGTGGCAACATATTTATGATGAACATGTTCGATATGAGCAGCTAAATAATCCAATTCCCAAGTATCATATTGATGTGAATAGTGATTTCCTTCTTCGGCTTGCAACAATTCATGTTGTAATTGCAGATAATCAATTTGATGTTTTTCACAGGCTTTTTTGATAGTAATGCCTCCTCCACAACAAAAATCAATGCCATATTTTTTAAAAATATCTGCTGTTTTAATGTTTTTTGTTACCACTTCTCCAATCGTATTTTCTGATGTAATTGTCATAATTTTATTTTTTTACGGTTTCTATAATTTTTTCTATAGTTATTTTGTTATCAACTCCTAATCCTTCTTGTTGATGTACTAAATCTCCTTGAGGATTAAAAACACTAATGATATTTGAGTGAGAAAAATCTAAGGGCGAAATTTTTTTGTATTTTACAGCTAAAACATTGGCAAATTCTCTTACTCCATCTTCAGTGCCTTGTAAAAAAGTCCATTTTTCATCATCCATTAAATTCTCAATCGCAAATTCTTTGAGTCTTTTAGGTGTATCATTTTTAGGATCAATACTTACCATGATGTATTGAACTTCATTTTTAAATTCTGCCGGAATTTTCACTTCAATATTTCTCATATCTGCTACTAATCTTGGGCAAGCAGCTTTGCAAGTTGTATAAATCATAACCATTACTAAAGTTTTGCCTTTTAACTTTTTAAGCGTAATTTCTTCACCCTCTTCAGTATTCCATTTCGATGTTAAATTAAAAATAGAAGTTTCAGTAATTTCCTCTAACGAGAAATTTTTAACTTCCTCTTCAATAGGTTGTAAATCCATTTTACATATTGGACAAGATCCTTCATCTGCGTAAATTTTTTCACCTTCACATTTCATGGGACATTGATAGGATGTTTCCGTTTTTTGTTTGGAGATATCCTTTTTGCAAGCACCTAAAAATGAAGTTATTGCAATAAAAAATAATATGTATTTAAGTGTTTTCATAATAATTCATTTTTTAGTCCTTAACACATCTAAAACCTAAGTTTTTCATGGTATATTTTGCTTTTAAACTTCCTCTAATTGCATAGCGCATAAAAGCGGCGTAATTCATTAAATCAGTGGCATTTACTGCTGCACTTCCACAAAACAAATCGTTGTCTTTATCCACATCTTTTCTAGATTCACCTGAAATTAAAACTGCATTAAAATCGGAAGTCCATTCCCAAACCAAACCATGCATATCATACACTTTCCAATAGTTTTGAAAAGTTGAACCAATAGTTTGAATGTTTGTTTTTGGTTTTTCATACCAACTTAAAATAAACTCATTATAGTTTTTTAAAGTTCTAGCATCTGGCATATTTTCATTTGACATTGCTACATATTCCCATTCGTCAACAGTTGGTAATCGTTTATTTTGAGCTTCACAATAATTTTTTGCTGCAAACCAAGAAATACTGGTGATGGGAGATTGTAAATTTTGATTTGTATTCAAAATAGTATCTGATTTCCAATCATTTAAATAATTATCATCAACAAATAATTTCAATGCTTTAGAGCGTTTCCATTCAGGATGCTTCTTAACAAATTCTAAAAACTCTTGATTTGTTACAGGATATACATCTATATAAAAGTTATCAATGGTTACTTTTTGATTATTGGTACCATACAAAGGAATATATGTACCTCCTTTTATTTTTACCATTTTAGGTTGACAGTTTGCTATTATTGAATTTAAAAACAACATAGTCACTGCCAATCTTACTATTGTTTTCATTTTGTTTTAATTTTTATTTTTAACTTGTTTTACCAAATCAACTGTTACATTGGTTTTATTATTTCCCCAAGAATTGTAGATATAAGTCATCACATCAGCCACTTCAACTTCTGTAAGGGTTTGTTTGGTCATTACACTATTGTATTTTTTTCCGTTTACAGTAATCTCACCCGTTTTTCCATTCAATACAATTCCGATAGATCTTTTTACATCAGCATTTAAGTAATCAGATTTAGCGAGTGGAGGAAATGCACCTTCAATACCTTGACCTTCAGATTGATGACATGCAAAGCAAGTATTCATATATACCTGTTTTCCATCTTTCATTTTTTGTGTTAATGATTTCTCAACCACTTTAACTTCAGCAGTCTTTTTTCCATTTTCATCAGGCATAGTTTGAATTGTACTGCCTTCAGGATGATAAATTCCCTCTTGTTTTACTCCACTATACAAGGTTTTGTTTTCTTTTCCAGAAACTTTTAGCATTCCCAAAGCTCCTTTATTGAAAGCTCTGAAGATGGCGTGATCTACGAGAATAAAAGTTCCAGGCACGTCAACTTTAAAATCAACGATTGCTGCACCACCAGCAGGAATTGATGTAGTTTGAATATTTTTACTTATTGTAGATCCTCCCTCAATATGAACGTTATCGAAAATTTCACCAATTACATGAAATGAAGAAGTTAAGTTGGGTCCTCCATTTCCAACAAATAATCTTACAGTTTCACCAACATTTGCAGTAATAGCATTATCACCAGTCAAAGCACCAACTTTTCCGTTAAAAACTACGTAGTCAGCATCTTCTTTTATGGCTTTATTCATATCAAAAGCTTGTAAACCACGTTCACCATTGGCTCCTTTTGTGTAAAAATCACCTTGCATAATGTAGTATTCTTTATCAACTGGAGGTAAACCACCTTCTGGTTCAACTAAAATTAATCCATACATTCCGTTTGCAATGTGCATACCAACTGGAGCAGTTGCACAATGATATACATACAAACCAGGGTTTAATGTTTTGAAAGAAAAGGTTTTTTGTTGTCCTGGAGCAACAAAAGATGATTCTGCACCACCACCAGGCCCTGTAACTGCATGTAAATCAATATTATGAGGCAGTTTATTATCAGGATGATTTGATAAGGTAAATTCAACAACATCACCAATTCTCGTTCTAATAAAGCTGCCAGGCACTGAGCCACCAAATGTCCAATATACATAAGTAACACCATCAGACATAGTCCCCTCCTTTTCAATTATTTCCATATTTACTAATAATTTTTTAGCAACTCTGTTACCTACAGGAGCAGGAACAAAAGGAGGAGAAGTTAACTCTGCATCTATTGTACCTTTGATATAGATTTCTGCAGGATCTACGATTGCTATTTCGTTCTTTTCATTTTTATTACAGCTTATCAACAATAAACTTGTAATAATAATTCCTAGTGTTTTTAAAATATTCATTTTTAATTTTTTTTAAGTTAGTTTTATTAATACCAATAAAAGACAATATTATCTTTTATTAAGACAAATTTATAACAGATAACAAAAAAAAAATATGATAAATATCATAAAAAAAAGATATTTTTGTCTTTTAAATTTTATTTTTATAAAAATGTTATCAAAAGCAAGTAAATATGTAATATCGGCAGTTTTGTATATGACAAAAAATGCCACTTTAGAAAATAAATTAGGGTCTCTTGAAATTGCAAAAAGATTAAATATACCTGCTCCATTTTTAGCAAAAAGTCTTCAAAAACTCTCAAAAAAAGGAATTATTTCTTCAGTAAAGGGTCCTAATGGAGGTTTTTATTTGTCAAATGAAAATAAAGATAAAACTTTATTTGATGTTATTGACTGTGTAGATTCTGTTGAAAAATTCAATCAATGTTATCTTGGACACGAATATTGTAATGAGGAAAATCCATGTGTTGTACACTTTTTATATGCCCCATTTAAATCAACTTTGATAACAAAATTAAAAACAAAAACAATTTTACAAATGGCGGAAGAATATCAAAACAATACTAATTTTACATTGAAAAAGAGATTATAAATATTTTTTAGAAAATAAATCTCCAAAAACCTCACATTGTTCTAAGGTTTCTTTTACATGTTCAAAAGTAGTATTTGGATTTATCAAACACATTCTAATCACAATTTGATTTTGTAAAATGGTAGTTACCAGCAAAGCCTCTTTCGATTCCATCATTTTTGCTGATATTTTTTGATTCAGTTCATCCAACTGTTTTTCATCGAATTGATACTTTAAAGGATGAAATCGAAAATTAATGATCGCCAAATTTGCAGATGAAATTACCTCCCATTTTTTGCTATTTCTTAAGTAGTTTTCAGTTTGCTCTGCTAAGTCAATATTGTAAGAAATTGCTTTTCTAAATGCTTTTAAACCAAATGTTTTGATAGACATATAAAATTTCAATGCTCTAAATCTTCTTGTTAATTGAATGCCATAATCATAAAAATTAATTTCGGATTCATTACCTTCAATGTCTTTTAAATATTCTGGTTTTTCACTAAAAGTATAACTCAACCAAGACTTATCTTTCACCAACAAACAGCCAATTTCATAGGGTTGAAAAAACCATTTGTGAGGATCAACTGTTAAAGAATCTGCTTTTTCTATTCCTTTTAAAGCAATTTTTCCTTTTTCAGATAAAATGGCTGCACCTCCATAAGCAGCATCAATATGAAACCATAGATTTTCTTGTTCACAAATTTGGGCAATCGCATCTAAAGGGTCTACTGAACCAGTATTTGTGGTTCCTGCAGTAGCAATAATACAAAATGGTTTTTTGCCTTGTAATTTGTCTTTGGCAATTTCATTTTTTAATTTATTAATACTGATTTTGAACTCATTATCAGTAGGAATAATTCGGATTTGCTCTTTTTGAAAGCCTAAAATTCTAATAGCTTTAATGTTTGATGAATGTGCCTGATCAGATAAATAAATAATTGCATCCGAAAAATTAGTATCACATTTTATTCTTCTGGCAGTTGCTAAAGCCGTTAAATTGGCCATTGATCCACCACTTGTAAAAATCCCTCCCCCCTGTTTTACAGGAAAATCAAAAATTTTTAACAACCAATTCATGGTCACAATTTCTAATTCTGCAGCAGCTGGCGCTAACATCCATCCTCCAGAAAAAATATTAAAACCTGTTGCCAAAGTATCAGCCATTGTGCTGATAAAATTACTTGGACTTGGCACAAATGAAAATGATTTTGGATGCGTAGAAATGTTTGAATTCGGAATAACATTTTTCATAACAAATTGCAAAACATCCTCAGCAGGCATACTTTCTTCAGGAGCTTCCTGTAAAAAAACAGCATCCATCTCTGTTCTTGACGCTTTACTTACAGGTTTTTTTTGATTTACAGAGGCGTAATGTGCTACAACTTCATCTACAATTTTATATCCAAAAGAAGTCATTGCTTCTGGAGTCATTTCAAAAGGTGATTTCATATTGTTTTGATTTGAGTACAAAGAAAAAAATATGAAAAATTTTGACAACTGATAATTATCATTTTTTTAATTGAAATTTTGAAACACATTTGCATTGTAAACTATGATCTTATGAATAATTTAAACTCGAAAACCGTTATTGACTTTATGGTTGAAAATATTGCAGCTGCTGAAGTCTTTCAAAAATATGGAATTAATTATTCAAACAATAGTAATTCTAATATTTCTTTGCAGAATCTTTGTCAAAGACATCATTTACAGTATGATGAAATTATAAAAGAATTAAATTCTCTCAATAGCAAAGTACCCTATTTGAAGAATTATAATGTGTGGGATTTAGATTTACTGATAAATTTTTTAGTAGAAATAGATCATCCATTTAAAAATGATAACATTCTTTTTATTGAAAAATTAGCCAATAAAATTCTTGAAATTCATGGCAAACAACTCTCTGAATTTGAAGAACTTTTTTTACTCATCCAAAAAATTGCATCCGAAATTCAACATCATATTCATATTGAAGAGAAAACACTATTTCCCTATATTTTATTTTTGAATTCACCTAGTAAATACCCTGAAAAAGCTATTGATAAAAAACCTTTTTTAATTGATATTTTGCATAATTTAGATAAACAACATAAAATATTTTGCAATTTGTGGAATCAAATAAAAGAGCATACAAATCATTATCAATTGTATGCTGATATTGATAATAATTTTAAATTGTTATTGTATAAATTAAAACAATTTGAGTTAAAATTACACAATCATATTCATATAGAAAATAATATTCTTTTTCCAAAAGCACTTGAATTAGAGAAAAAATATTTGCAGGACTAAGCATTTTTAAAAAATAACTTTTCATTATCAACTAGCGAACTTCTTTTCATTATTTTTGCATCAAAATTATCATTTTGAAAAGACTTTTTGTTTCATTTTTATGCTTCTTCTCCCTTATTTCTTTTTCCCAAGAAAAGAAAAAACTCACTTACAAGGCTGAAATTCAGGAAGTAAATGATGAAAAATTTCCTGGAGCCAACATTTTGATTGGAAATGTAAAAATGATTCACGATGGTGTTGAACTTACATGTCAACAAGCCTTATATTACCAAAAACAAAATTTTTTCAAAGCTTTCGGAAATGTTTTTATCAAACAAGGTGATACAATTACTCAAACAAGTGATTATGCAGATTATGATGCAAACTCAAAACAAGCACTTTCTTGGGGAAAAGTTGTGTTGAAAGATCCAACAATGACTTTAACAACAGATACTTTACAGTTTGATAGAATCAATCAAAAGTTATATTACAAAACAAACGGAACTATTAAAGATGCCACAAATACGTTAAAAAGTAGAGTTGGCAATTATTATTTAGAAACCAAAAAATTCATTGCAACTACTAGAGTAACTGTTGTAAATCCTGAACATCATCTAGAAACCAATCATTTAGATTATTATACAGATACTGGTTTGGCTTATTTGTATGGTCCTTCAACGATTACCAATCAACAAAATAAAAACAAAATATACTGCGAAAGAGGGTTTTACAATACCAAAACTGATATTTCTCATTTCTTAAAAAATGCCAAAATCTTTTTAAAAGAAAGAACTATTGAAGGTGACAGTTTATATTATGATAAAAAGCGTGGTTTTGCCTCTGCTACAAACAATATTCGTGTGATTGATACTGTCGAAAACTTTGTTTCAAAAGGAAATTATGCAGAGTTTTTTGAGAAAAAAGACTCTTTATTCATCATCAAAAAAGCTGTTGCAATTTCAATTATCGAAAAAGATTCGATGTTTGTACATGGTGACACACTTTTGGTAACTGGAAAACCTGATAAACGCATCATAAGAACTTATCACAACGTAAAAATTTTCAAATCTGATTTGCAAGGAAAATGCGATTCCATTTATACAAATCAAGAAAAAGGAATTACTAAAATGTACAGAAATCCTGTGATTTGGTCTGAACAAAATCAAATTACGGGCGATTCAATTTTCTTATTATCAAACAAAGAAACTAAGAAATTAGACTCATTAAAGGTTTTTGACAATTCCTTTATTATTTCCAAAGACTCTCTTTCTATTAATGATTTTAATCAAATAAAAGGTAGGAATATGTTGGGTAAATTTGAGAAAAACAAACTGCGGATGTTACATGTTTTAGGAAATGCAGAATCCGTCTATTATAATAGAAACGAACAAACTCAAATTTTGGAAACCATTACTGTTGAAATTTCTAGTAATATTGAATTTGTGCTTGATAATGGAGAAATTGAGACAATAAAATACATAACCAAATCTGATGGAAAAACCTATCCTCCCTCAAAATTTCCTGATGATTTACGGAAATTAAAAGGATTTATTTGGCGCGAAGAAGAACAACCCAAATCAAAAGAGGACATTTTTATCAACAATGGGCAAAGAGATACAACTCCTGTTAGAAAAGGAAATCCTCCCAAAAAAGAGGATAGACTTAATCAAAAAAATGCCGAAAAGAAAGATAAAAAGACCGATTTAAAAATCAATTAATCATTGAAATCAGATTTTTTTACATACCAAGCTCAAACATCTCCTCATCCTTTGGCTATTGAAATTTCGCATGCAAAAGGAAGTTATATTTATGGAACTGATGGAAAAAAATACCTAGATTTTGTTGCGGGAGTTTCTGCGAATAGTTTAGGACATAATCATCCAAAAGTTACAGAAGCTATTAAAAATCAGTTAGATGCATATACGCATGTAATGGTTTATGGTGAATTTATTCAACAACCACAAGTAGATTTATGCAAGCAATTGGCTTCAACTTTTCCAATTGAAAATGCTGCTGTTTACATTACCAATTCAGGGACAGAAGCCACTGAAGGAGCTATTAAATTAGCCAAGAGAGTTACAAAAAGAGCTGAAATTATTGCCGCAAAACAATCATATCATGGAAATACGCAAGGCTCTATGAGTGTTTCTGGTGTTGAAAAACAAAACCAAGTGTTTAGACCTTTAATCCCTGGAATTCGATTTATTACTTTCAATGAAGAAGCTGAAATTCCGAATATAACTGAACAAACTGCTGCCGTAATTTTAGAAACAATTCAAGGTGGTGCTGGTTTTATAGCACCTACAAATGGATATTTTACGAAAGTAAAAAAGCGTTGTGAAGAAGTTGGCGCTTTATTAATTTTAGATGAAATTCAAACTGGAATTGGCAGAACAGGTACTTTTTGGGGATTTGAAAATTACGATGTAATTCCGGATATTATTATTACAGGAAAAGGTTTAGGAGGAGGCATGCCCATAGGCGCTTTTATAGCGTCTTTTGAGTACATGAGTTTGTTGAAAAATAATCCTAAATTAGGACATATTTCTACCTTTGCAGGACATCCAGTTATTGCTGCAGCTGCAAATGCCACTATGAATGAAATTCTGCACAGCAATTTAATGACTGATTGTTTGCGAAAAGAACAATTATTCCGAACTTATTTACAACATCCAGCAATTAAAGAAATCCGTGGAAAAGGATTGATGTTGATTGCGTTGTTAGAATCACCTGAATTAGCTGCAAACGTTATTTATAATTGCCTAGACAAAGGATTGATTTTATTCTTTTTGTTATTTGAAGGACGCGCTTTACGCATCACTCCTCCCCTTACAATTTCTGATGAAGAAATTAAGCTGGGCTGTGAAATCATTCTTGAAACTCTGAATGAAATAGCTTGAAATAAAAAACCTAATCTACTATTTAATAAGTGATTAGGTTTTTTTATATAAAGTATTTTTTCAAATAATTTTATTGCTATCTTCTGCTGTAATTTGGTGCTTCTTTGGTAATCGCAACATCATGTGGATGACTTTCTACAATTCCACTTGCAGTAATTCTTACGAATTTTCCAGTCTCTTTTAAAGTCTCAATGTCTTTTGCACCACAATAACCCATTCCTGCACGCAAGCCACCAATAAATTGATGAATACTTTCAAACAAATCACCTTTGTAAGGAACACGTCCAACAATTCCTTCAGGAACTAATTTCTTGATATCATCTTCTACATCCTGAAAATAACGATCTTTTGAACCTTGTCTCATGGCTTCAACAGAACCCATTCCTCTATATGATTTAAATTTACGACCTTCATAAATGATGGTTTCTCCTGGCGATTCTTTGGTTCCTGCTAATAGTGAACCTAACATTACTGAATCTGCACCTGCTGCAATTGCTTTTGGGATATCACCAGTATAACGAATTCCACCATCTGCAATCACAGGCACACCACTTCCTTTGATAGCAGCTGCAACCTCTAAAATTGCTGAAAACTGAGGAAATCCAACACCTGCAACCACTCTTGTAGTACAAATAGAACCTGGGCCAATTCCTACTTTTACAGCATCAGCACCTGCTGCAACCAAAAATTGTGCAGCTTCTGCAGTAGCAATATTACCAACCACAACATCTAAATTTGGGAAATGTTTTTTTACTTCCATCAATACTTTGGCAACTCCTGCTGAATGTCCGTGAGCAGTATCAATTACAATGGCATCAACACCAGCATTTACAAGCGCTTCTGTTCTATCTAAAGTATCTGCAGTAACTCCAACTGCAGCTGCAACCATCAATCTTCCAAATGAATCTTTATTCGCAATTGGTTTTTGAGTTACTTTAGTAATATCTCTAAAAGTAATCAATCCTTTTAAATGATAGTCTTTATCAACAATTAGTAATTTTTCGATTTTATTTTTTTGTAGAATGATTTCGGCATCTTTTAATGAGGTTCCAACGTCTGCAGTAATCAAGTTTTCTTTCGTCATCACTTTTACAATCGGACGTTTATCATCATGTTCAAAACGTAAATCTCTGTTGGTTACAATTCCTTTTAAAATTCCTGTTTCATTAACAATCGGAATTCCTCCAATGCTATGCTCACGCATATTGGCTTTTGCATCAAAAACAGTTGCTGTTAAAGGGAGTGTTACTGGATCTAGAATCATTCCACTTTCTGCACGTTTTACTTTTCTAACTTCTAAAGCTTGTTGTTCAATAGACATGTTTTTGTGCAAAACTCCTATACCTCCTTCTCTAGCCATAGCAATAGCTAAAGCTGCTTCTGTAACTGTATCCATAGCTGCCGAAACAATAGGAACGTTGATGGTAATATTTCTGGAAAATTTTGTTTGAATGCTTACTTCTCTTGGTAATACGCTTGAAAAAGCAGGGACTAAAAGTACGTCATCGTATGTTAAACCTTCCCCAAGAATTTTATTTTCGTGTGTCATGATGCAATTAAGATATAATTGCGTGCAAATTTACGATTTATAATTTGTTTTGAAAGGATTGTAAGGCTTTAATTTAAAAAGGGTAAATAATTTCATCAGAAAAACTTTACTATTCTTTTGATTTTATAATTTTTTGAATCAATAAGTTGAATTAATTACTTGTATTTACCATGATTATTATAAATATGTAAAGTGAATGTGTAATCAGCAGAAAGCATAAAAATTAAATTTTGACTTTTATATATTGATTATTTAAAAGTAGTTCTAAAACCTTTAATAGATTTATCTTTATTTGTTTTATCTTTTAATTTTAAAAACTTTAACACCATTTTAATTCAAGTAACTTATTTACTATCAAAAACTTCCGTTTTTTATTACTACATTAGTTTTTTAAAATAATCCTAATTTTTAGGGTTTAAAGAATACTTTATAAACAAACTAAAAAAGCATATTATGAAAAACGCCTTATTAATAGTACTTGGATTTTTAACAATGAGCACATTCTCTCAAAGCTATTTACTTTCGGATAAAAGTGCGGATAAAAATAAAATTGCAGATTTCATTAAAAAATCAATTAAAGAGCAAAAAATATCGGAAAATCCAGTAATTGTTGTTGACGAAAAAGTGTTGACTTCCAATGAATTGGATACTTTTAGCTTTTCTGATGAAGAAATTGTAAGTATCAGTATTGTATCAAAAGAGCAACCAATTCTTGATGTTCTGTATGGTGAACAAAGTAAAAATGGTGTTATTATGATTGTTACCAAAAAATATCAAAAAACCATTGATGATATTGCATCTAGAGAAATAGAAAAAGATAATGTACTTTATATTTTAGACGGAAAAAAAATCACAAAAAAAGAACTTTCTAAAATTGAAACTCATAAAATAAAATCGGTAAATGTTATCAAAAAACCTTCAGAAATTGCGAAATACACTTCTGATTCTTTTGAAGGAGTAATTATTATTGATTTGAAAAAATAGTTATTCCTGAGATAATTTTTCATCACAAATGAAACCTGAAGAAATAGCAAATCTTACAGACGAAGAACTGTTAGATGAATTTAACAAAATAAAGCCTTCTCCTATTTTTGATGCTTTTTTTATTGGCTTTATGATAGGCATAATCATATTTAGTGTTTCCAAAAATTCATGGGGTTTAGTTACATTGATTCCCGTGTTTTTGATTTATATATTTTTAAAAAAATCTAAAACTCATAAAGCATTATCAGAAGAATTGAAAAAAAGAAATTTATCTTCTAACAGCTAAAAAATTAAATTTCATCTGTCATCAAAAGATAATTTTGTCAAATGAATTTTTGATATTGGTAATTTTACTAAAAATCTTCACATAAATTCAAACTGTAAATATCGTTTATCAATCAAGATTTTACTACTTTTGAATCATGGAAAAATTGAACATTTTAGAAATCGAAGAACGATTGACGCATTTGGTTGATTGGGAATATTATGATGATGCTTTGCACACAGATTTTGAATTTGATAACTTCAAAGACTGTATGTCAGCCATGAACAGAATTGCTTTTGAGTGTGAAGCTTTGAATCATCATCCAGAATGGACAAATATTTACAATACACTTCAAATTACCTTAACAACTCATGATGCAGGTGGTGTAACTGATTTGGATTTTCAATTAGCGACTATTATCAATAAAATTGTAGAAGTTGAAGAAATTGATGAAGAAGAATAGCATATTACAAATCTGTTTTGGTTTTGTTTTATTTTTCATAATCTCAGGTTGTGAAAAAGATGATTTTTGTACTCAAAATCCGGTAACACCTAGATTGGTACTACGTTTTTATGACATAAATAATAAAACTCAACCTAAAGCTGTTGAATCATTATATGTTTGGGCTTCTGGTAAAGACAGTATTATAGTAAATCAATCTTTAGATTCTATTGCTATTCCATTAAATAGCATTGCCAATGAAACAATTTACAATTTCTCTAAAGGAAATATTGTAAATCAATTCACAATTTCATACTCTCCTTCTGAAATTTATGTTTCTCGTTCTTGCGGATTTAAAGTAAATTTTAACGATGTTATTTTCAACTCCAACAATACTTGGATTTTAGATTTCAATGCAACTACCACCACTATTAACAACCAAAATGCAGCACATGTTCAAATATTTCATTAGCGTTTTTGTGTTGTTTATGACTGTTGAAAGTTTTTCACAAACACAAAAAACAGACACTTTAAATACAAAGAAAGATTCCATTGTTTACAAATCACCTTTTGGTATTCGTATAGGAGTTGACATCAGTAAACCTATTAAAACAGCTGTGGATGGCAGTTATAACGGATTGGAATTTGTAGCAGATTACCGAATTTCAAAACGCATGTTTATCGCTACTGAAATTGGTTTTGAAGAAGAAAATACCCAAGAAGATTATACCAATTCTACCGCAAAAGGAACTTATATAAGAGCAGGATTCAATTTCAATGCGTATGAAAATTGGTTGGATATGAATAACGAAATTTTTCTTGGGATGCGTTATGGATTAAGCTTTTTTGAGCAAACCTTAAACAGTTATACTCCAAACGTAAATACCACTTATTTCCCTGCAAATCCAATACTTACCAATGAAACATCCAATGTAAATGCACATTGGACAGAATTTATGGTAGGTTTTAAAGTAGAAACATTGAAAAACTTTTTTATAAGCGCAAGTGTCTCTTACAAAGTTTTGATAAGTGTAAAAGAACCTAATAATTTCAAAACGCTTTATTCTCCGGGTTTCAATAGAATTTTTGATAGCGGAACAGGTTTTGGTTTCAACTATACGTTGAGTTATTTAATACCATTCACCAAAAAATAAGATTAGGTTTAATTTTTTTATTAAATTTATTGCCCAAATTATAAACACCTCATGAATACGATACCTAGTGTACACTTAGCTGATTTTTTGTCAGATGATCCAATAAAAAAACAAAAATTTATCAAAGAAATAGGAAATGCTTACGAAAACATAGGATTTGTAGCTTTAAAAGGTCATTTTTTAGATGATAAATTAGTCGAAGATTTATATCAAGAAGTTAAAAACTTTTTTGATTTACCTCTAGAAATCAAAGAAAAATATGAGATTCCAGGAATTGGAGGTCAAAGAGGTTATGTTTCTTTTGGTAAAGAAGCTGCCAAAGGTAAAAAAGAAGGAGATTTGAAAGAATTTTGGCATTTTGGTCAATATGTTGAAGACAATCCTGCTTTAGAAGCTGAATATCCTGCCAATGTTATTGTAGAAGAATTACCGAAATTCAATGAAATTGGTAAAGAAGCATACAAAATGCTAGAAAAAACTGCCAAATACGTGTTGCGAGCTTTGGCATTGCACTTAGGCTTAGAAGAAACTTATTTTGACAATTACATCAAAAATGGCAATAGCATATTGCGCCCTATTCACTACCCTCCTATTCAAGATGAGCCAAAAGGAGCTGAAAGAGCTGCTGCTCATGGAGATATCAATTTAATAACTTTATTGATGGGTGCTCAAGGCAAAGGATTGCAAGTGCAAAATCACAATGGTGATTGGATTGATGCCATGGCTGAGCCAGATGAATTGATGATTAATGTGGGTGATATGTTATCACGTCACAGTAATAATAAACTGAAATCAACCATTCATAGAGTGATTAATCCGCCAAGAGAATTGTGGGGCACATCAAGATATTCTATTCCGTTTTTTATGCATCCAATTTCTGATATGAAATTGAATGTTTTAGAAAATTGTATTGATGAAAACAATCCAAAACAATTTGAAGACATCACTGCAGGTGAATTTTTAGACGAGCGTTTACGTGATTTAGGATTGAAAAAATAATGGATTTAAAAGATCAATTGAAAAATTTATTTCCTGAACATATTGTTGAGGAAGAATCAGCCAATAAAAAAAATGATTTTTGGTGGCAAACTGAACCTTTAATTTGCAAGTATGAAAAACGAAAAGGAAAACCTATAACGATTATTGAGGGTTTTAATGGTTCATCAAACGATTTTAAAATTTTAGCTAAAGAAATCAAAACTTTACTTTCTGTAGGAGGAAGTTTTAAAGACGATGCAATCATTATACAAGGAGATTATCGTGATAAAATTATGAAACTACTTCAAGAAAAAGGATTTAAAGTGAAACGTGTTGGCGGATAAATTCTTCTAAAGTAATTAGAAATTCAAAAAAGTTAAAAAAGATTATGAAGGCATCAATTTTACACATTACTAATGGAGATAGTACTACTACTCATCTTAAAAAAATAGGCTTTTCTGGAGAATTTATAACTTGGCGTGAAATGCTTTGTGAAGGAAAAACAACTACGGATGTAGGAAGTGAAACTTTTTGGAAACATCGTTTCGATTTTTTAAAGACAGCCTATAAAGTTAACAAACAGACCTTTATTGAATTTACCTTAAAAGAATATAGAAATCTTTGTAAAAAGAAAGAACAAGACGAAATCGTTTTGTGGTTTGAATCAGATTTATTTTGTCAAATCAATATGTTGGCTGTGTTAAGTTGGATTAAAAGATACAGACAAGGTTATCAAATTTCATTGATTGGTGTTGGAATTGATGCAAAAAATCATAAAAACACTGGGTTTTCATTACTTTCAGAAGAGCAAATCAATTCATTCTATAAAAACAGAGTAACACTTTCGCAAGATGATATTGAATATGCAGATTATATTTGGCAATTGTATTGTTCTGATAGTCCTTTGCGATTAGAAACAGTTTATAAATTCAACCCAATGTCGCCATTTCAGCATTTAGCTACTGCAATTGAGGCGCATTTAAAACGTTTTCCATCCATAGAAAATGGATTAAACTTTGTTGAAAATAACATTTTAAAAACAGCGAATTCACATCAGTTTAAATCAAAAAGTGAGTTGATAACCAATCTTCTAAATGAAGATGAAGTTTATGGTTTTGGAGATTTACAATATGAAAATCACCTTAAAAATTTACACAAGCTTTTTTCATCTCTCAATCCTGTAAAAATTTCAAAAAAAGGAAAAGAGGTTTTAGAAAAGCAACTCAATTTTTACGGTCAAATTAGAAATGAAGATACTTATTTAGGTGGTTCAAAAAAATACAGTTTTTTATACCAATCTAGTTCACATAAGCTCTTACAAATTACTACATAAATGAGTTTAGAATCCTCAGAATTAATTTTAAATCCAGATGGTAGTGTTTATCATCTGAATTTAAAACCCAAAAATATTGCCACAAATATCATTTTGGTTGGTGATCAAGATCGTGTTGATAAAGTTACCAAACACTTTGATAATATTGAGTTTACAACCCAAAAACGTGAATTTAAAACCACTACAGGTAGCTATAAAAACAAACGATTTTCTGTAATTTCAACGGGTATTGGACCTGATAATATAGACATTGTATTGAATGAATTAGATGCTTTAGTAAATATTGATTTATCTACTAGAAAAATCAAAGAAAAATTAACACAACTCTCCTTTGTTCGTATTGGAACTTCTGGTTCGTTACAAGCTGATATTCCTGTTGATTCGTTTGTGTTGAGTACGCATGGTTTAGACATGACAGGTTTGTTGCATTCGTATCAAATCGAGTCTATTTCAAATCCAGAAATTGAAAATGCTTTTGTAAAACACACCAATTGGAGTGCTAAAAAAGCTGCTCCAATCATTGTTTCCAATTCACAAGAATTGGCAAACTCTCTAGCATCAAACATTGTTTTTCAAGGAATAACTGCCACAGCTGGTGGGTTTTACGGGCCACAAGGACGTGTATTGCGTTTGGCATTAGAAGATGCTACACTGAATCATAAAATTGATAGTTTTTCATTTGAAGGCAATAGAATTACCAATTTAGAAATGGAAACTTCTGCAATTTATGGATTATCAAAATTGCAAGGACACAGAGCTGTTTCCATGAATGCCATTATTGCCAACAGAGCCAATGGCACCTTTAGTAAAAATCCTTCAAAAGTGGTCGCAGATTTAATTTTGTACACTCTTGAAAAATTAACCGCATAAATGATTGATTTAAAAGTAGGTGGCGTTCCAGAGCATTTCAATTATCCCTGGTACATCACTTTAAAAAATAAAGAATATACCAAACAAAATATCAATCTTCGTTGGAAAGATTTTCCTGGTGGAACTGGAGATATGTGTGCTGCTTTGAGAGATGGAACTTTGGATATTGCCATTGTTTTAACTGAAGGAATTATCAAAGATATTGCTGCTGGAAATCCGTCAAAAATTGTACAAACCTATGTGAAATCTCCTCTAATTTGGGGAATTCATGTTGAAAAATCATCCAAATTTAAAAAAATGGAAGATTTAAAACATGCCAAAATTGCTATTAGCAGATTTGGTTCGGGTTCACATTTGATGGCAATTGTAAATGCTTACAATCAAAATTGGGATGTTTCTAAACTACAATTTGTAGAAATTGGCAATTTACAAGGAGGAATTGACGCTTTAAAAAACGGAACTGCAGATTATTTTATGTGGGAACACTTCACTACAAAACCCTTGGTTGATGAAGGTATTTTTAGAAGAATTGCAGACTGCCCCACTCCATGGACATGTTTTGTGATTGCAGTTCGTGATGAAGTTTTAGATAATAATTTAGAAGATGTAAAAAAAGTATTGAACATCATTAATGCAGAAATACTAATTTTTAAGCAAAGAGATGAAATTGCAACAACTTTAGCTTTAAGATATCAGCAAAAAACAACAGATATTGAAGAGTGGTTAAAAATAACTGAATGGAATGCAGGTAAACCAATAACCAAAAATTTAATTGCAAGGATTCAAAATAAAATGATTTCATTGAACGTTTTACAAGAGAAGAAAAACGCAAACGAATTCATAAAAAATATATATCTTTAAATCGTAAAAAAAGTATCCATGAAAAAAATTGTACTCATTGCCATTAGTGTTTTAGGAATCGTATGTTTTTCATCTTGTAGAAGTACTTCTTCTTCATGTGGTTTAGCAAATAATGTAGTGATTAACCAAACAACAATTCAACAAGTGAATGTATCATAACATCATTTGTTTCTTAACTTCAAATTCGATGAATCCGCTTTAAGCGGATTTTTTTATTACCACTTAATAGCAGATTTACCCATATTTTCGAGCATTTTATTTGTTTTCGAAAAATGTTTATTTCCAAACCAATATCCTCTATTGGCACTCAAAGGCGAAGGATGACCTGTGGTTAAAACACAATGTTTTTTTACATCGATCAACTTCATTTTTTGTTTGGCAAATCCGCCCCAAAGTAAAAAAACAACATGCATTTTTTCTTTTGAAATTTGTTGAATCACAGCATCTGTAAACGTTTCCCAGCCTCTTTTTTGATGACTTCCTGCTTCATTGGCTCTCACAGTTAGTGTTGCATTTAGCAGCAAAACTCCTTGCTTTGCCCATTTTTCTAGATTACCACTTTGTGGATATGGAACATTTAAATCAGCAGACAGTTCTTTAAAAATATTGATTAATGATGGTGGATGAGGAATGCCATCATGCACAGAAAAACACAAACCATTTGCTTGATTAGGTCCGTGATAAGGATCTTGACCAATAAGAACCACTTTTAAATCATCAAAACTACAATTATCAAACGCAGCAAAAATTTCACTTCCTTTTGGATAACAAGTATATTGCTTATACTCTGATTTTACGAACTCTGAAAGTGATTCAAAATACGGTTTTTCAAATTCTGATTGTAAAATATTTTTCCAACTATCCGCTATTTTTACTTGCATTGTTTCTTATTTTTGCAGGGATTTCAAAGATAACATTTTGGGTAAAAACATATCAGAAAAAACATTACAAGATTTAGAATTTTTAACGGTTTTAAAACATGTTTCCGCACATTGTATTTCTGGTTTAGGAAAAGAAAAAGTTCTTGAAATTAAACCTTTTTACTCCAGAAAAGCCCTTTTTAAAGAATTGCATTTGGTAAATGAGTATGTATCTTCTTTTCAGAATGACAACAGAGTCCCAAATCATGGTTTTGATGATATCACAGATAGTGTTAAAAGATTGGCTATTGAAAACAGTTTTATTGAAACAGATGCTTTTTTAAAAGTTGCCAAAACATCACTGACAGTAAATGAATTGATTTTATTTTTCAAAAAATTTCAATTACTATTTCCAACTTTTTTTGAATTGACTCAAAAAATAGAATTCTCTACTTATATCAATGATGAAATCAAACAAATAATTGAGATTTCTGGCGAAGTAAAAAACAATGCCTCTCCTGAATTGAAGCAAATTAGAAAAGATATCAATTCAATTCGCGGAAAAATTGGAGCAAGTTTTTCAAGCGCCTTATCCAAAGCAAATTCGGCAGGATATTTAGACGATATTAAAGAAACTGTAATTGACAATCAACGTGTTTTGGCTGTGATGGCAATGTACAGAAGAAAAGTGGAAGGTAGTTTGCTAGGAGCTTCAAAATCTGGCAGTATTGTTTACATTGCGCCACAAGCAACCTTATCATATTCGCGCGAATATCAAAATTTATTGTACGAAGAAAAGCAAGAAATCATTAAAATTTTACGTGATTTAGCAACAACAATTCGCCCATTTGTTTCACTTTTACAAGAATATATCGCATTTTTAACCCATTTAGATGTTGTTGGAGCAAAGGCAAAATATGCTCATCAACATCAAAGTGTATTGCCTAAAATTACTAAGACTAAAAAGATTTTCTTTAAAAATGCGTATCATCCTATTTTGTGGAAAAAGAATAAAGAAAATGGAATTGATACTGTTTCACAAACAATAACTTTACAAGAAAATCAACAAATTATTGTAATTTCAGGACCCAATGCAGGAGGAAAAAGTATCACTTTAAAAACAATTGGATTGCTGCAAGTTATGTTGCAAAGTGGGTTGTTAATTCCTGTGGATGAGCGTAGTGAATCATATATTTTTGATACTATCTTAACAGATATTGGAGATAATCAATCTATTGAAAATCAATTAAGTACTTATAGTTATCGATTGAAAAACATGCGTCACTTTTTAAAAAAATGTGATGAAAATACCTTGTTTTTAATTGATGAATTTGGCACAGGAACTGATCCTGAATTGGGTGGTGCTTTGGCTGAAATTTTCTTAGAAGAATTTTATCAGAAAAAAGCTTTCGGAATTATTACCACTCATTATTCTAATTTAAAAGTGTTGGCAAACGAATTGGAAAACGTAACCAATGCCAATATGCAATTTGATGAACGAACTTTAGAACCTTTGTATAAATTGTTTGTTGGTCAAGCAGGTAGTTCATTCACATTTGAAGTTGCACAAAAAAATGGCATTCCATTTAGTTTGATAAACAAAGCCAAAAAAAGAGTTGAAAATGAAAAAATACGTTTAGATAAAACCATTTCTAAACTACAACAAGAGCGAAATAGACTCCAAAAAAACTCAGAAAATCTTGAGAAACAAAAAGTACAGGAGCTTGAGTATTTAGAAAATTTACAACAAAAAGAACAAAAAATTCAAGAAAAATTAGAAGGTTTTCAAGAATTGTATGACAACAACCAAAAAATGTTGTCTTTTGGAAGAAAAATTAATGAATATTTAAACAAGTATTTTCAGACCAATAATAAAAAAGAATTGTTGGCAAATTTCAACAAATGGGTTGCAGATGAACGTGTAAAACATTTGAAAAAAAATCCTGAAAAGCCAAAAACAGTTTCTCAAAAACAGCAAGCCATCATTCATAAAAAAAGACAAGAAGAAATCATTCAACAAGTTGAAAATGAAGTCTTAAAAAAAGTGGTAAAAGTAAGAGAGGAAAAGAAAATTGAAGCTGAAAAAGTTGCCAAAGAAAAACAAAATTACCACTTCAAAATTAATGACAGAGTGCGAATTATCGATTCAAATTCTGTTGGAACGATCGATAAAATTGATAAAAAAACGGTCATTATCAATTATGGCATTTTTACTACAAAAACTAGTTTAGATAAATTGGAATTGGTAGAAAAAGCAAAGTAATTTCTTTTGGTAAATCAATAATTTTTATCAAAGTACAATTTCTTAAAATCAGTTTAAGTCTGTTAATAATCTATTAAAGTCTACTTTTTACTGAAACGTTTTTTAAATATAAGTGTCTATTAAGAAAACATAAAAACTTAATACACACATTATGAGAAATTTAAAATCAATCATTGCCATCTTACTTTTTAGTTTGACAATTTCCTTTTCAGCAAATGCTGCAGAAAAAGATCCATCAAAAGTTACTTCAGAATTGCGTTCTGAAATTATGAAATTTCTAGGAGATAAAATTCCTTTAGATTTAAAATCAACTTCATCAGCCGAAGTTTCATTTATGATTAACAATCAAAATGAGTTGGTTGTTATTGATGTTGATTCTAATTTGAAAGACTTCAATTCATTTGTAAAATCAAAATTGAATTACAAAAAAATCATAACAAAAGGAATTCAAAAAGGAGAGATATACAAAATGCCTGTGAAAATTAATAAAGGAGCGTAATTTAAAGTCTATCACAAAAAAAAAGAGAAATCAATTATTGATTTCTCTTTTTTTTTGAATACTAATATGAATTATTTAGCATTTTGAACTTTAATTAAATTCAATGCAGAACCTTCATTAAACCATTCAATTTGAGCTTGATTATACGTGTGATTCAACTTGATAACATCCTTGCTACCATCAGCGTGAACAAATTCAACTGTTAATTGCTTGTCTGGTGCAAATTCATTCAAGTCTAAGAAATTGATAGTATCATCCTCTTGAATTAAATCATAATCAGCTTCGTTGGCAAACGTTAAACCTAACATTCCTTGTTTTTTAAGGTTTGTTTCATGGATTCTTGCAAAAGATTTTACAATTACAGCAGCAACACCTAAGAATCTAGGTTGCATTGCAGCATGCTCTCTAGATGAACCTTCACCATAATTATGATCACCAACAACAACCGTTTTGATTCCAGCAGCTTTATAAGCTCTTTGAACTGCAGGCACAGCATCATATTCGCCTGTCAATTGGTTTTTTACAAAATTAGTTTTTTGATTGAATGCATTCACAGCACCAATCAACGTGTTGTTTGCAATATTGTCTAAATGACCTCTAAAACGCAACCAAGGACCAGCCATAGAAATGTGATCAGTAGTACATTTACCAAATGCTTTGATTAAAAGTTTTGCATTTTTAATTGAATTTCCAATTGGTTCAAATGGCGCTAATAGTTGTAATCTCTCTGAGTTTTCATCAACTGAAACAATCACATCACTTCCATCCTCTTTAGGAGCTAAATATCCATTGTCTTTTACTTCAAAACCTTTTGGAGGTAATTCCCATCCTGTTGGTTCATCCAACATTACTTCTTCACCATTTTCATTGATTAAAGTATCAGTCATTGGATTAAAATCTAAACGACCTGCAATTGCAATGGCAGCTGTGATTTCTGGAGAAGCCACAAACGCGTGTGTATTTGGATTTCCATCAGCTCTTTTTGCAAAGTTTCTGTTGAAAGAGTGAACAATACTGTTTTTAGGAGCATTTTTTGGATCAGAATATCTTGCCCATTGACCAATACAAGGACCACAAGCATTAGTGAATATTTTGGCATCTAATTTTTCAAAAACAGCTAAAATTCCATCTCTTTCTGCAGTATATCTTACTTGTTCAGACCCAGGATTGATTCCAAATTCTGCTTTTGTTTTTAAACCTTTATCCAAAGCTTGCTGAGCAATTGAAGCTGCTCTTGACAAATCTTCGTAAGATGAATTTGTACAAGAACCTATTAATCCCCATTCAACTTGCATTGGCCAATCATGTGCTGCTGCTTTCTCAGCCATTTCTTTTCCAACTGGAGTTGATAAATCTGGTGTAAAAGGTCCGTTTAATAAAGGCCCCAATTCTGATAGATTGATTTCAATTACTTGATCAAAATACAACTCAGGATTTGCATATACTTCAGGGTCTGCAGTTAAATATTCTTTAATTTTATTAGCTTCGTTAGCAACATCTTCTCTATCTGTAGCTCGTAAATAACGCTCCATAGACTCATCATAACCAAATGTTGATGTTGTTGCACCAATTTCAGCACCCATATTACAAATAGTACCTTTTCCAGTACAAGACATAGCTGTAGCACCAGGACCAAAATATTCAACAATTGCTCCTGTTCCACCTTTTACAGTTAGGATTTCTGCCACTTTTAAAATTACGTCTTTTGGAGCTGTCCAACCAGATAATTTACCAGTTAATTTTACACCAATTAATTTTGGAAATTTCAACTCCCAAGCCATTCCTGCCATAACATCAACAGCATCAGCACCACCAACTCCAATTGCAACCATTCCTAAACCACCTGCATTTACAGTATGTGAATCTGTTCCGATCATCATTCCTCCTGGAAATGCATAATTTTCTAAAACTACTTGATGAATAATACCTGCACCTGGTTTCCAAAAACCAATTCCGTATTTGTTTGAAACGGATTCTAAAAAATTAAAAACCTCACTACTTGTGCTATTAGCATGTTTTAAATCTTCGAAAGCACCACTTTTAGCCTGAATTAAATGATCACAATGAACTGTAGTTGGAACAGCAACTTTGGCTTTTCCAGCTTGCATAAATTGAAGCAATGCCATTTGAGCTGTTGCGTCTTGACAAGCAATTCTATCTGGAGCAAAATCAACGTAATCTTTTCCTCTAGAAAATGCTTTGGTTGGTGTTCCATCCCAAAGATGTGAATATAAAATTTTCTCTGCTAGTGTTAAGGGTTTTCCAGTAATTTTTCGAGCTGCATCAACACGTTCTGACATAGAAGCATAGACCTGCTTAATCATTTCAATATCAAAAGCCATATATAAAGTTTTTAAGGTTTTTTGTCGATAACAAATTTACATCAATTAAACCAATTTTAAAAAATAAATAATAGATAGCTGTAATTTATTGATAAATAAAAGCTATTTTTTAGAAAATCAAAATTTAATTGATGTTTTTAAATCAATATTTGATTTTTATTGAAGAATTCATAAAATAAAAAAGCAGACTTGTAAGCCGAATTCTGTATCCTAAAAACCAGTTTAGGATTCTTATCATTTATCTAGTTCTAAAATTACTCTTAGAATCTATCTGCCTACCCTTTAGAATCGAGCGAGTAGCCCTCAAGCTCTAATATACATGGCATTGCACCTCATAGAGTTTACCTGGTTTCACTACAGCCGAACTGTACTTGCTTTCTGTTGCACTTGTCCTCAGTTTACACTGGACGGATGTTATCCGCTATGATTACTCTTTGGTGTTCGGACTTTCCTCCTTGAAATGAATTCACGGTGATAAGATAAGTCTGCTTTCAGTTGGTAAAAGTAACGATTAAATTCATAAAAAAACCCACTCAAATTAAAAACTTGAGTGGGAAAAATTGCTATGAAAAAGAAAAAGTGTTATCGATTACTCAATAACACTACAAATATATTTATTAAATTTTTAATGTGAAAATATTTTAATAAAAAAATTATCAAATTAAAAAAATAGCATTTAGTTAAGAAAACATATCCTTTACTTTTTCAAAAAAAGATTTATCTGATTTATTCGGATTAGGAATAAAGTTTTCGTGTTCTAACATCGATTCAAAGAACTTACGTTGCTCTTTGTTTAATTCTTGAGGTGTCCAAACATTAATGTGTATAAGGAAATCACCTGTTCCATAACGTTCGATACTTGGCAATCCTTTTCCTTTTAAGCGCAAAATTTTACCAGATTGTGTTCCAGCATCAATTTTGATTTTTACCTTTCCTGAAACTGTTTCAACTTCTTTATTTGTTCCTAAAACTGCTTCTGGATAACTAATGTATAAATCATAATGAATATTAATACCCTCTCTTTTTAAATTTTCATGTTCAACTTCTTCAATCACTACTAATAAATCTCCAGGAATTGAGTTTTTGCCTGGAGCTTCATTTCCTTTTCCACCTACTTTTAGTTGAACACCTTCTGTTACTCCCGCAGGAATATTTATTGAAACGGTTTCTTCTTTAAAAACCAATCCTTGTGCATCTGCTCCATCAGGTCTGTTGCTCAAAGTTTCTCCTGCTCCACCACAACTTCCACAAGTGGTAGCTGTTTGCATTCTTCCTAAAATAGTATTGGTTACTCGCATTTGTTGGCCTGTACCATTACATGTTGAGCAAGTTGAATATCTTACACCATCTGCTTGAACTTTTCTACGAACTTTTACTTTCTTTTCAACACCTTTTGCAATTTCATCCAATGTAAGTTTTACTCGAATTCGCATATTGCTTCCTTTCACACGTGCTTGTTGTCTTTGGCCTCCACCAAAACCACCAAATCCACCGCCAAAAATATCACCAAACTGACTGAAAATATCATCCATATTCATGCCGCCTCCAAAGCCTCCTCCACCTTGTGCACCTTCAAAAGCTGCATGACCATATTGATCGTAACGAGCTTTTTTATTTTCATCACTCAAAATTTCGTAAGCTTCTGCTGCTTTTTTAAAATTTTCTTCAGCAGTTTTATCATTCGGATTTTTATCAGGGTGATATTTTATTGCCATTTTTCTATAGGCTTTTTTAATATCGGCCTGACTTGCAGATCTTGAAATACCTAATACTTCGTAATAATCTTGTTTTGCCATATTGTTATGTTTTCAGTTTTCAGTTGCAGTTGGCAGTAACTTTGTTTACTGAAAACTGAGACTGAAATTTATATCAATTTATTGTCCTATAACCACCTTTGGGTATCGAATAATTTTATCTCCTAATTTATATCCTTTTTCTAAACAATCAATTACTTTTCCTTTTAAATCTTCTGTTGGGGCAGGAATTTGAGTAATTGCTTCATGCACTTCTGCATCAAAAGCATCTCCACCACTTACCTCAATTTTAGTTAATCCTTTTTGCTCTAGGGTATTGAAAAATTTTTGATAAATCAAAGAGACACCTTTTCTTAATTCTTCGGTTTCTGGAGATTCTTCTATATGATTTAAAGCACGTTCAAAATCATCAACAATTGGCAGTAAAGATGTCATTAATTCTTGACCAGCCGTTTTAAAAAGTTCTATCCTTTCTTTTGATGTTCTTTTCTTATAGTTTTCGAATTCAGCAAAAAGACGTAAAAACTTATCTTTTTCTGCTTGAATTAAATCTTCTGCAGTAGGTTCTTCTTTCTTTATTTCTTCTGCAACTTCTTCATTTTGAACATCTTGGATATTATCTTGTTCGCTAATTAGCGCTTCACCTTGTATCTTATCTTTTTTACTCATCTTTAAAAAATCTTTTAAACTTTTCATTTTATTTCAAAAATATTGCCAATAAAAAAATAGTGTCAAAATGACACTATTTTATAGGATTAGATTAGTGAAAATTAATCTTCAATTCTTTCAATTTTTGCTCCAATAGATTTTAATCTTGCTTCTATATTTTCATAACCTCTATCAATTTGTTCGATATTATTTATGATACTAGTTCCTTTGGCAGAAAGTGCAGCAATAAGCAAAGAAATTCCTGCTCTGATATCAGGAGAAGTCATTTTGGTTGCTTTTAATTGTGATTGATGATTTAAACCAATAACAGTAGCTCTATGTGGATCACATAAAATTACTTTTGCGCCCATGTCAATCAATTTATCTACGAAAAACAAGCGACTTTCAAACATTTTTTGATGAATCAAAACAGTTCCATTTGCTTGAGTCGCAATAACTAAAATAATACTCAATAAATCTGGCGTAAAACCTGGCCAAGGTGCATCAGCAACAGTTAAAACAGAACCATCGATATAATTTTGTATTTCGTAACTTTCTTGTGCAGGAATGTAAATATCATCTTTTCTTTTTTCGAACTGAATTCCGAGTTTTCTAAACACATTAGGAATTTGTCCTAAATTTTCCCAGCTAACATTTTTGATTGTTAATTCAGATTTTGTCATCACTGCAACTCCAATCCAAGAACCGATTTCAATCATATCTGGCAAGACTCTGTGCTCACATCCTCCTAAATTTGTAACGCCTTCAATTGTTAAAAGATTAGAACCTACTCCTGTAATTTTTGCGCCCATTGAATTCAACATTTTGCATAATTGTTGAATATAAGGTTCGCAAGCTGCGTTGTAAATAGTTGTTTTTCCTTTTGCCAAAACTGCAGCCATTAAAATATTGGCAGTTCCTGTTACAGAGGCTTCGTCTAAAAGCATATCAGTACCTTTTAATTCTGATGCTTCAACTCCGTAAAAATGTTCTTCTTTGTTATATCTAAAAGTAGCGCCTAAATTTATAAATCCTTCAAAATGAGTATCTAAACGTCTTCTTCCGATTTTATCACCTCCAGGTTTTGGAATAAATCCTTTTCCAAAACGTGCTAATAATGGTCCTACAATCATAATAGAACCTCTTAAAGAACTGCCATCTCGTCTAAAATCGGCTGATTCTAAATAAGGCAGGTTAATTTCATCTGCTTGAAAGGAAAATGAATTTTTCCCTAATTTTTCAATTTTAACTCCTAATTCTCCTAAGATAAAAATCAATTTATTAACATCGATAATATCAGGAACGTTGTGAACAACTACTTTTTCTGGAGTTAATAAAACTGCGCAAAGAATTTGCAAAACTTCATTTTTTGCGCCTTGTGGAGTTATTGTACCACCTAATTTATGTCCGCCTTCAATTTTAAAAGATGCCATATTTTATCTTTTTCGGTTTTTGGTAAATGATTGTTTTTTAGAGTTTTTTGAAGTGTTTTGCCCTTGCGTATTTCTTTTTTTCATCAATTCTTTAGTATCTGATAATTCTTCTTTAGAATCGCGTAAATCTATTTTTCCACCAGACAAATCATATAAATGATTGAAAATAATTGCATCATCAACTGTATCTTTATTCCAATTCAAATAACATTTTTTCATATGATTTGCAATTGTAAAAATCAAAGCTTCTTTTAAATCTCCTTCTTCCCAGCTTAAAGCAACATCAATCATGGTTTGCATATTTGTGCCATAATAGCGGTATTTAGAAGCCGATTTTGGATATGCTAATGGTTCAGGTTTTTCTTGTAATTCCTCTTTTGATGGTGTTGGATAAGGAGAATCTGCATCCAACATAAAATCGGACATGATAAATAATTGATCCCACAATTTGTGTTTAAAATCAGGAACATCACGTAAATGAGGTTGTAAGTTTCCCATCACATCCACAATAGCTCTTGCCATGATATTTCTCTCTTCTTTTGTTTCAAGTGTCATGCAATGATCAATCAATTTTTGAACATGTCTTCCATATTCAGGAATTATCATGATGGGTCTTTCTGAGTTGTATTCTAAATCAAATGTCATGTATCAATATTTTTGTGAAGTTTACTTGAAAATATTCAAGTTTTTACTCTTATTTTTTGAAGTTTTTAAAGGTCGCAAATTAGGTAATAATTCTCATTTATTCAGTTGCATTTTAAAAATATTTTAAAGAGGCTAACCAATTACTTTTAACTTGGCAAATTGTAATAATAATTTCTTTTTTCCAACGGTACCAAACTGAATTTCAGCTTTTTTGTTAGCGCCATTTCCTTCTAATGAAAGTACTTCTCCTTTTCCAAAACGATTGTGCTCCACAATATTCCCGACAATAACTTCAGTATCAAATAAATTGGTATTTGAAGTATTTTCTAAAACTTTTTTAAAATTTTTTGTAAAATTTACTTCCTTATTTTCTACAATATTTCGTTCTATTTTTTTTCGAATTAATGGTTTTTGAAAACGGATTCCTTTTGGCGCATCATCAAATAAATTAGCATCAATAAATTTATTCGTGGATGGTTCAGGTGTTTTTGGAGTCATATAATGAAGATACTTTTCATCTATTTCTTCCAAAAAACGGCTAGGTTCCGCATCAACTAATTTTCCCCATCTGTAACGCGTTTGTGCGTAACTTAAATACGCCACTTTTTCAGCTCTTGTAAGTGCTACATAAAATAATCTTCGTTCTTCTTCCAATTCAATTCGAGTATTCATACTCATGGCAGATGGGAATAAATTTTCTTCTAAACCTACAATATAAACATATTCAAATTCCAATCCTTTAGATTGATGAATACTCATTAAAGCTACTTTTGGATCGTCATTTTCTTTGTCAGCATCAAAATCTGTAGCCAAGGCAACATCTTCTAAAAATGTGGTTAGTGAAGCATTTTCTCCTTGCTCAATTTTATCGGTTATAAAATCTTTGATTCCGTTTAACAATTCCTGAATATTTTCAACTCTGCTCACTGCTTCAGGAGTGCCTTCTTTTTCGAGTTCAGGAATCAATCTGGTTTGTTTTACTACCAACTCAGCAACTTCAAAAGCATTTTTTGATTGTGCTTCTATCTGAAAACGCTGAATCATATTCGAAAAATCTTGCAATTTGTTTTTAGTTGGTGCATTTAATTGAATATCAATTTTATGAATATTTAAAATGATGTCAAAAATTGATTTTTTGTATAAGTTTGCAGCAATTGTTAATTTATCAATTGTTGTGGCTCCAATTCCACGAATAGGATAATTGATAACTCTCACTAAAGCTTCTTCATCATTTGGATTGATTAATAATCGCAAATAAGACAATACATCTTTGATTTCTTTTCGCTGATAAAAAGACGTTCCACCATAAATTTTATAATCGATATTTTTCTTACGCAACGCATCTTCTATGGCTCTTGATTGCGAATTTGTTCGATACAACACACAAAAAACATCAGGTTTTAATTGATGATTCATCATGTTTTCCCAAATAGATTGAGCCACAAAACGACCTTCTTCTCCATCAGAAATGGAACGCATCACATAAATAGATTCGCCACTATCATTAGATGTCCAAACATCTTTGTCTAATTTTGTTTTATTTTGAGCGATTACCGAATTTGCTGCGTTCACAATATTTTTTGTGGAACGATAATTTTGCTCCAATTTAAAGGTTTTTACCTCTGGATAATCTTTTTGAAAGTTTAAAATATTTTGAATATTGGCTCCTCTAAAACTATAAATACTTTGCGAATCATCACCCACAACGCAAATATTTTGAAAACGATCAGCCAAAGCTCTGATAATAATGTATTGTGAATGATTGGTATCTTGATACTCATCAACCATGATGTATCGAAAACGATCTTGATATTTTGCCAAAACATCAGGAAAACGTGCCAATAATTCATTGGTTCTGAGCAATAAATCGTCAAAATCCATAGCTCCAGATTTAAAACATCTATTTACATATTCTCGATAAATTTCTCCAATTTTTGGCCTGCTTGCCATTAAGTCAGCCTCTTGCAATTCAGGATTATTGAAATACGCTCTTACAGTTATTAAATTATTTTTGAAAGATGAAATTCTGCTATAGACTTGTTTTGGTTTGTACTGTTCTTTGTCCAAATCCATTTCTTTGATAATAGCTGTCAATAATCTTACAGAATCTTGAGTGTCGTAAATGGTAAAATTGGTTGGAAATCCTAATTTATCAGCTTCAGTACGTAAAATTCTTGCAAAAACAGCGTGAAAAGTTCCCATCCATAAATTTTTTGCTTCACTTACACCAACCACTTTTGCAATTCTTTCTTTCATTTCTTTTGCAGCTTTATTGGTAAAAGTTAGCGAAAGTATATTGAAAGCATCTACACCCTGTTGCATTAAATGCGCAATTCTGTAGGTTAATACTCTAGTTTTTCCTGAGCCAGCACCTGCAATGATAATCATAGGACCATCTTTTTGCAACACTGCTCTTTTTTGAGCTTCGTTTAAAGAATCTAAATAGGAATTTGACATTATTTTTTTGAGAAATTAAAATTGTGAAATTACTGAAAGTATTTGTTTTTATAAAGCAACTTTGTGACAACTTATTCACATAGTTTTTAAGTTCGGGAATTTAAAATATCTGCTTAAGAACAGATAAATTAAAATATCTGCTTTTAGGCAGATAAATTAAAATATCTGCTTATTAGCAGATAAAATTAGATTTTTATGAAAAATTTTACTAATTTAGCTTTGAAATTTAAAAAATATGACAAGCATATTAACAGGTGATCTAATTAATTCTAGAAAAAATAAAGAAAGTTCTTGGTTAAAAACTTTAAAAATGACTTTGGAAACTTTTGGCACAACTCCAAAAAATTGGCAAATTTACAGAGGTGATAGCTTTCAATTGGAGATTTCAAATCCTGAAGACGCTTTTTTATCAGCACTTAAAATCAAAGCTACTCTAAAAAATATTGAAAATATTAATGTAAGAATTGGTATTGGAATTGGGGAAAAAGAATTTAACACCAATAAAATTACGGAAGCAAATGGAGAAGCATTTATAAATTCGGGAATTGCATTTGATAATTATTTAAAAAAACAAACGTTGGCAGTTAAAACTCCTTGGCAAGAAATTGACGATGAATTCAATCTTTTTTTTGAACTCGCACTAATGACAATAGACAATTGGACAATAAATTCTGCCGAGATTTTTAAAATTGCATCAGAAAATAAAGAAGCTACTCAAAAAGATATTGCAACATTATTGGGAATTTCTCAAGGGAGTGTGAGTGAGCGTCAAAAACGCGCAGGAATTGAGCCATTAATGAAATTGGAAACACACTTTAGAAAACAAATTTCAAAAAAAATATCCCAATAAGTATGGAAATATTTTTAAAATTATTTTTAGTTCATATTTTGGGAGACTTTGTTTTTCAACCAACAAAATGGGTTAAAGACAAGGAAAAAAAGAAAATAAAATCAATAAAATTATATATTCATATTCTTATTCATGCAGCTCTTCTAATTGGAACTTTTATGTTCGATGTAAAAAATTATTGGAAGATTTTTTTATTGATTATAACCTCGCACTTTTTAATTGATATTGTAAAACTGTATTTTCAAAAAGAAAAAACAAAAAGAAACTGGTTTTTTATTGACCAATTATTTCATCTCATTTTTATATTGATAGCAAGTTCATTTTTTGTTGATTTTTCAATTTTAAAGGCATCATTAAACTTTGAAAAAATAATTCTTTTCATAATCTCAATTTTAATAATTACTCATGTTTCATCAATTGTTGTAAAATTATTGATATCAAAATGGAATCCAGATGAAAGTAATTCAGGTAAAAGTTCTATTGAAAATGCAGGAAAATATATAGGAATATTAGAAAGATTGTTTGTTTTTATATTTATCATTACAAATCATTGGGAAGCAATCGGATTTTTATTGGCAGCAAAATCTGTTTTTAGATTTGGAGATTTAACATCAGGGAAAGACCGGAAATTAACAGAATACATCTTAATTGGAACACTTTTAAGTTTTGGAATTGCTATTTTAATCGGATTATTATATCTGGAAATTTTGAAAATACTATAATTTATGGAAGACCAATTATTAGCGAGTATTGCCTACGTTTTGCCAGCTGCCGTAACAGGATATATTACTTATTATATGTTTAAAAGTTATTTATTTCAGCAAAATTCTGATAAAAAATTACAACTTTTAAGCGAAAAAAAGAAAGATTCTTTACCCATAAAATTGCAAGCCTATGAACGCATGTTGTTATTTTGTGAACGCATGCATCCATCAAAAATGGTGATGAGAATTCAACCTATTTCACAAATAAGTAGTGACTATGTTTCGCTATTAATCTTAACAATTGAACAGGAGTTTGAGCACAATTTGGTGCAACAATTATATATTTCTGATGAAGCTTGGAATGGTGTTTTAAAAGCAAAAAATATCGTTGAAAATAAATTGCAACAAGTTGCAAAAAATGCAGATTCATCTTCTCATTTTCAAGAGTTGATTTTGAAAGAATTTAGCAATAACTCCTCACCTACAGAAATTGTCATTGCTATTTTGAAAAATGAAGTTGCAAAACTAATTTCTTAATTTTTAAAACAAAAAATTCACGAATGTATACTTAGTATAAATTCGTGAATTCTTAAAATAATCAGTTAGTTATAAATTTATTTTCAATCCTACATTGTAGTTTCTTCCTCTTGTTGTAAAACCAGCAATTTCTTGAAAATTTTCATTGAAAATATTGGTGATGTTTCCAAAAAAGGTCACTTTTCCATTCAGTAATTGATGATTGATGAAAAAATCAACTAAGTTATAAGAAGCTAAATTTATGTTTCCAAAATCTTTGGTTTCATCTACAAAACGATAACTAATTGCTGTAAAAGTTTCAGGAAAAAGTTGGTAGTCAACTTTCATGAAAAAGGTATTTTTTGGAATTTTCAACAACAAATTTTCAGCTCTATTGATATGTGTAAAATTTGCTAATACACTTACTTTTTTCAAAGGTTTATACGAAATTTCTGATTCAATTCCTCTTGCAAAAAAAGTTCCAACATCGTTAATTGTTTGAAAAGTTGCAGGATCATAACCGATTTTATTGGTTTCTTCTCTGTAAAAAAATGTCGAGTTTACTGAGAATTTAGGAGAAAGAATCAATTCAAAACCTGTTTCAATAGTGATGTCTTCTTCAGGTAATAATTCATCAATTGACGGCAATTTTGTGAAAATCTCTGATAAAGTTGGTGTTACAAAAGCAGTGCTGTAAGACGCAAAAACTTTGGCTTTTGATTCAGTGTTTATGTTAAAATTATATGCAGGATTTACATTAAAAACTATGTTTTCACCATATTCACTGTGCACGTTTAAACGAGTTCCTGCATTGAAAGTAAATCCGAAATCAGAAAAATAATTTACAGAAAAATAAGGGTCGAAAAAATGTTGTTTTCCTGCACCTTTTTCAATTTGACTGAAAGAAGTATGCTGTTTCATGTCTTGAAATTGAGAGGTAATTCCGGCTAAAACTGAAAACTCATTGTTGAATTTATAATGGTTAAATACATCAAAACCAAGGACTTCTCCATTGAAAAAATCATTTGAAGGAGTATCACATCTGTTGATATTAGTTACAAATGTTCTGAGTTTTAAACTTCCTTTTTCATAAGTATAATCCAAATTAAAGCCTCCTCTTTTTTGTGTACTTGACAAATTGTTATTTTTATCAGCAGGTGTACTTGCAAAAGTTACAGGGTCAAAATCAAAACCATCAAAATCAGTTGAAAATTCATCAATACTTGCAAAAAATCCTAGAGATAATTTCGAATTCAAGGCATAATTTATTTTTAACAATAAGTTTTGTCTTGCAAAAATATCCTCTTCAAAAGGTCTTGTAGAATCTGTATTTTCAGCGGCAGAAAGCCCTCTTGAGCCATTTGCATTTAACGCTAATAAATAATCAACTTTGTTTAAAGTTCCATTAAAATTGAAGTTTGTAGAAAATTCTTCAGCAGATAAACTGTTATTTTCGCTAGAAGAATTACTTCCTATATTTGTTGAAAAAACACCATTGAATTGTTTTTTGGAAGCTTTTTTCAAAATGATATTTATCACTCCAGTTGCAGCTCCAGAACCATATAAGGTAGATGCAGCTCCTTTTAAAACTTCAATACTTTCAATTTGCTGAATGTCAATTTGTCGTAAATCAAAATCGCCTCCAAAAGACGATGGATCATTTACGTTTACACCATCAATTAAAATGGCAACTTGACGATTTCTTCCACCTCTAATATAATAGCCTAAATTTTGACCTTTGGTGCTAAAATTTCCATTAATTTCAACTCCAGGAACATCATTTAATAAATCAAGAACTGTTTTTCCTGCACTATTTTGAATCGTTTCTTGGTTTATTTTGTAAACAATTTTACCAATATTTTTTTTATTGGTTTCAAATTTTGTTGCTGTAATAATGATTTCATCCAGCGATTCTACTTTTTCGTTTTTCTCTTGTGATAACGAATTTTTACTTGCAAATAGGCATGCAAGTGCACTAACAATTAGAAATTGTTTTTTCATTTTTGATGATTTAATTGAACACTAAATCAGGAAACTATTCTGTACAATAAAATTAAGTACGGTACACAAACTTTTATCCCGAAAGTTTTTAACTCTTGAAAAATGGCAGGTCTCCTGACTTGCGTCTTGTAACGTACCTTCCCATTTTTTTCTGATTTTCATCAGCATTAAAACAGTGGTTAAAGAATTCGTTACAAGCTTTTTAGCTTACAGTTGCGGGAACAGTTCTGGATTTAAACCAGATTCCCTTTTAATTTGATGCGAAACGAATTTTACATCAAAACCAAAATTCGTGGCAAATATAGTAGTAATATTGAAACAAAAGCATCCTTTTTAAATAAGTTTTAATACTTTCGAAAACTCTAAGAAGAGCTAAAATGATGTATAAGAAAAACATTAAAAACAGAAATAAATATTTTTTTATAATTTTTTTTATTTGTTTTCTGATCAATATATCTTGTAAAAAAGAAAAAAAATCGGATATTTTAATTGAAAAAAATACAAAAATAACCTATGTAAAAGGATTTCAAATAATTGAAAATAAAGCATCTAGTAAATTGATTATTTCAAATCCATATCAAAATTCAGCTGAAATCTTTGAATATACTTTATCAAAAAATCCAACATCCAAAAATGAAATTCAATTACCCATTTCAAGAATTGTAGTTACTTCAACCACGCACATTCCTATGATTGAGTTGCTAAATGAAGAAAATAGTATTGTTGGTTTTCCAAGCACTTACTATATCTCTTCTGAAAAAACACGTCAAAGAGTTGATGGTGGATTTATCAAAGAAATTGGAAAAGAAAATTTATTAAATACCGAAGTTATACTGAATTTAGAACCTGATTTGGTTGTTGGTTATAGTGTTTCAACGGCTGATAAATCGTTAGAAATTATTAAAAAATCAGGAATTCCTGTAATTTATAACGGAGATTGGTTAGAAGAAACTCCCCTTGGAAGAGCAGAATGGATTCAGTTTTTTGGATTGTTATTTGACAAACAACAAAAAGCAGATAGCATTTTTAAAAGTATTGAAAATGCTTATTTAGAAGCGAAAAAACTTGCAATGAAAAATCCTAAAAAACCAACCATTCTTTCTGGCGCTGTAATGAGTAAAGATATTTGGAATTTGCCTGCAGGAGAGAGTTTTGTAGCAAAGTTTTTAGCAGATGCAAATTTGGATTATTTATGGAAAGACTCTCAAGGAAAAGGCAGTTTGTCTTTAAGTTTTGAAAGTGTTTTTGAGCGCGCAAAAGAAGCTGATTTTTGGATTGCTCCAGGCTATTTTTCATCTAAAAAAGAAATGTTACAACACAATAAATTGTATGCAGAATTTGCAGCCTTTAAAAATGACAACATCTACACTCCTACTCTAAAAAAAGGAAAAACAGGAGGCGTAATTTACTATGAATTAGCACCTACAAGACCAGATTTGGTATTAAAAGATTTGATAAAAATTACGAATCCTGATTTGTTGCCAAATTATAAACTGACTTTTTTTGAGAAAATGAATTAATTAATTTTTCATTGATAAAACATCCAATTTTTGTTGTCTGAAATACAAGAAAAGCGGAAACGTAAATGCGACAGCAATTAAAAACGTTAGCGGAATTAAAAGCCACCAATACTTGATTTTTAAACGCAAAGATTCCGTTGTTAAAAACACGAAAAAAGTTAGCACAACCACAGTTAAATCAGCGCCAAAAGACTTGGCTGCAAAATTGTTTTGTGCATCTTGCATAAAGCCAATAAAACTAGCATTTTCAACAGTTTGAAAATATAAAATATTGTAATACCAGGTAAATAAAACGCCCAAAATTGCTAAAAACAAATACACATATTTTAGTTTCATCTTTTAGAATAGTTTTATTTGACTGTCGTCATCATTTTTTTTCTTTTCGATTTTTTTCTTGATAATTTGCTTTTCTTCTTCATCAAATGGAGTAGATTTTTCAATAATTGGAATTTCTAAAGGCAATGTTTCTTCAATAATTTCTTCTTCGTCTACAACATCTACGTCTTCAATAATTTCTTCTTCAGGTTCTTCAAAAGGCAAAGGCTCTAATAAATTTATTTGTTTTATTTTTTCTGTAGTTAATTGATTTCCAAGTGCTTTAATTCCTTTTATTGAAATAAATTCTTCAAGATTTACTATTAAATTATCTAAATTTCTTTTAGAGAAAATCACTTCAGTAATGGGTCTGTAATCTGTTGCTACAATTTCTAATTGCGATTTTGGATGATCAGAAATAAACAATTCTTCTTTTTCAGTTGTTTCTATCAAAAAGCGTTTTACAAAATAGCGTTCTTTTTCACCATCGTAATAAATAGCTGATATTGGTTTATTAGGTTTCCATTTTTCTAAGACTATCATATCATCTTCAAAATGCATTGCCAAATCAGGTTTTACAGCTTTAATTTTTCCTTGTTGAGTTATAATTAATAGCTTGTCTTCAGCTTTAAACTCTCCTAACAAATCCCCTCTTTCATCAACATTTAAACGTTGTACAGTATCATCAAACCAAATTTTACGAGGTTTTAGAGTTGAAACTCCTTCTGATTTAAAATCGATGCTTTTAATGGCATATTTAGTGAGCGTATTTCCACGAACATCACGTCCTTTTATGGCTAAATCTGCAAAATCAATATCCCACTTTAATTTTTTGATACTACCTACAGAGCGCAAATTGATGGTAACAACTTCAGCCTCACCATTCGGATTTGCAGAAAAATAATGCACTTCAGAACCTTTGTTACCATTTGTTAAATCATACTCTTTATCACGGGTAATTCCAGTAACAGTAAAGCGTTTCATGTAACTAGGCCCTTTTGCTCCATCTCTATAAATATAGTTATATACTGTTCTTTTGTCTTTCTTTTTAAAAACGGCAACGTGAATAATGTCTTTACCAACAAAGGTCTTAGCATCAACTTTAGTAACCATCATTTTGCCATCTTTTCTAAAAATAATAACATCATCTATATCAGAACAGTCTGTAACAAATTCGTCTTTTTTAAGAGAGGTTCCTACAAAGCCTTCTGCCCTATTTACATATAGTTTGGCATTATTCATAGCTACTTTTGTAGCTTCAATATCATCAAAAATTCGAATCTCTGTTTTTCGCTCTCTTCCTTTTCCGTATTTTTCTTTTAGATTTTTAAAATAATCAACTGCAAAATCAATTAAATGATTTAAATGATGTTTTACTCCCGCAATTTTTTCCTCTAAGCTTTCAATGAATTGTTTGGCTTTATCAATATCAAATTTGGATATTTTCTTGATTTTAATTTCGGTCAAACGTTCAATATCTTCAATTGTGATAGTTCTTTTTAAATGCGCAATATGTGGTTTTAATCCTTCGTCAATTGCTTTGATAACTCCTTCCCAAGTTTCTTCTTCTTCAATATCTCTATAAATTCTATTTTCGATAAAAATACGCTCTAAAGATGCAAAATGCCAATGTTCTTCCAGCTCATTTAACTGAATCTCTAACTCTAATTTTAGCAATTGAACTGTATTATCTGTAGAATGTTTAAGCATTTGAGTTACACCACCAAATAAAGGTTTGTTATCATCAATGATACAACACAAAGGTGAAATTGAGTTTTCGCAGCTTGTAAAAGCAAATAATGCATCAATTGTTTTATCAGGCGAAACATTTGGTGGTAAATGCAACAAAATTTCTACTTCAGCAGCAGTATTATCTTCAATTTTTTTGATTTTGATAGTGCCTTTTTCATTGGCTTTGATAATACTTTCTATCAAAGTTGTGGTGGTTGTACCAAAAGGAATTTCGGTAATTACCAATGTTTTTTTATCTAATTGAGAAATTTTTGCACGAACACGAACTCTTCCTCCACGTTTTCCATCATTATAATGCGTAAAATCTGCGATTCCACCAGTTAAAAAATCGGGTAGAATAGTAAACGGTTTTCCTTTTAAGTATTTGATGGAAGCATCAATCAATTCATTAAAATTGTGAGGTAAAATTTTGGTTGACAAACCAACAGCAATTCCTTCAGCACCCTGAGCAAGCAATAAAGGGAATTTGACAGGTAAATTAACGGGTTCTTTTTTTCGACCATCATAAGATGCTTGCCATTTGGTAGTTTTTGGATTGAAAACTACTTCTAATGCAAATTTTGATAAACGTGCTTCTATATATCTTGATGCTGCAGCTCTGTCTCCAGTAAGAATATTTCCCCAATTTCCTTGCATGTCAATGAGCAATTCTTTTTGCCCAATTTGTACCATTGCATCTGCAATTGATGCATCTCCATGAGGATGATATTGCATGGTATGTCCAACAATATTGGCAACTTTATTGTAACGTCCATCATCCAAATCTTTCATAGAATGCATGATTCTTCTTTGAACAGGTTTTAAACCATCCATTAAAGCAGGTACCGCTCTTTCTAAAATTACATACGAAGCATAATCTAAAAACCATTCTTTGTACATTCCTGTAACTTTGGTAATGGTTTCTTCTTGAACAGTTTCTGCTGCGTTTGGAAGTAATTCTTCGTGTTCGTTTTCGTTTATTTCTTCACTCATCTAAAAATAATTTGTGGAGTTTATAATTCCTCTACAATATCCAATTCAACTTTTAAATTTTCAATGATAAATTTCTGTCTATCAGGTGTATTTTTTCCCATATAAAACTCTAACATTTGTTCTATAGACATTTCTTTATCTAACATTACAGGGTCTAAACGAATGTCATCACCAATAAAATGTACAAATTCGTTGGGCGAAATTTCTCCCAAACCTTTAAATCGTGTAATTTCAGCTTTGCCTTTCAGTTTTTGAATAGCTGCTTGTTTTTCTTCCTCAGAATAACAGTAAATAGTTTCTTTTTTATCACGAACTCTAAATAGTGGTGTTTCTAGAATATACAAATGTCCTTCTTTGATCAATTCCGGGAAAAATTGTAGGAAAAAAGTAATCAATAACAAGCGAATATGCATGCCATCTACATCTGCATCTGTTGCAATAACAATATTATTGTATCGCAAATCTTCCATACTTTCTTCGATATTTAAAGCAGCTTGTAACAAATTGAATTCCTCGTTTTCATAGACAATTTTTTTGCTCAAACCATAAGAGTTTAGCGGTTTTCCTTTCAAACTAAAAACGGCTTGTGTATTGACATTTCGTGATTTTGTAATGGAACCAGAAGCTGAATCTCCTTCAGTAATAAAAAGAGTAGTTTCTAGATAATTTTCATGACGAGTATCACTCAAATGCACTCTACAATCTCTCAGTTTTTTATTATGCAAACTTGATTTTTTAGCCCGATCTTTTGCTAATTTTCTAATTCCTGCAAGCTCTTTTCGTTCTCTTTCTGCTTGCATTATTTTTCGTAATAACTTATCAGCAACTTCAGGATTTTTGTGCAAATAATTATCTAACTGTGTTTTTAAAAAATCATTGATATAGGTTCTAACAGTGGGCAAATCTCCTCCCATATCTGTTGAGCCTAGTTTTGTTTTTGTTTGACTTTCAAAAACAGGTTCCATAACTTTAATGGCAATTGCAGCAATAACAGATTTTCGAACATCTGAAGCTTCAAAATTTTTTCCATAAAATTCGCGAATTGTTTTTACAAGTGCTTCTCTAAAAGCTGCCAAATGTGTACCACCTTGAGTCGTGTTTTGTCCATTTACAAATGAGTGATATTCTTCTGAATATTGAGTTTTGCTATGAGTTAAAGCAACTTCTATGTCAGTACCTTTTAAATGAATTATTGGATACAACATATCGTCTTTGCTGTTGTAATCTTCCAATAAATCTTTTAAGCCGTTTTCTGAAAAATACTTTTCACCGTTGAAAATGATGGTCAAACCTGGATTTAAATACACATAATTCTTCAACATTTTAGATACATATTCATTTCTGAATTTGTATTTTTTGAAAATTAGTTCGTCAGGTACAAATGAAACTTTGGTTCCTTTTCTGCGAGATGTTTCATTTAGTAACTCTTGATTTTCTAAATTTCCTTTTGAAAATTCTGCTGAAGCTGATTTTCCATCACGCGTAGATTCTACTCTAAAATAAGAAGAAAGTGCATTTACAGCTTTTGTTCCAACTCCATTTAAACCTACTGATTTTTTAAACGCTTTCGAATCATATTTTCCTCCAGTATTCATTTTAGAAACTACGTCAACAACTTTTCCTAAAGGAATTCCACGTCCAAAATCACGTACAGTTACTTTTTCACCTTGAATGGAAACTTCAATGGATTTTCCTGAACCCATCACAAATTCATCAATAGAATTATCAATAACTTCTTTTAGTAAAATATAAATTCCGTCATCAGCAGAAGAACCATCACCTAGTTTTCCAATATACATTCCCGGACGCATTCTAATGTGCTCTTTCCAGTCTAATGATCTAATATTATCTTCTGTATATTTTGTTTCTTGACTCATGAAATCACGTTCGTTTTATCGGTTTGAAGTATTTGCTAAAATAGCATTAAACCCTTTAAAATTAAAAGGTCAAAGCAATTAGTTATTAACAGGATTTCAACGTTTAAAATTTGAGAAAAAAAAGGTTTTCATCTAAAAAATATTTTGATGAAAACCAAAAAAGAATAATTTTTATTCGTCATTCTTGAATTCTAAAATATCTCCAGGTTGACATTCTAACACTTTACAAATGGCTTCTAAAGTACTAAAACGTATGGCTTTTGCTTTTCCGGTTTTTAAAATTGACAGATTAGAAAGTGTTAAATCTACTTTTTCAGAAAGTTCGTTCAATGACATTTTTCGCTTTGCCATCATTACATCTAGGTTTACAATTATGGCCATAGTTTATACTGTTAAATCATTTTCATTTTGTAATTCAATTCCTTTTTTAAAGATGATAGCAATGATATAAATTACAGCTGCCATCAAAATAAAAGCTTGACTATCTTCCCAAAACTGATTTAAAACTTGAGTGTCAATTCCTTTATTTGTGATGTTTTTTCCTGTTTGTCTTGCAATGTAACTTACCAATCCAATTGAAAAAGTGTAGTAACTAATTTGTAAAATCTTTTCAGAAACAAACTCATTGAAAGGTTTTAATAAATCGATTTTAGTAACAAGTAAAACAACTAAATAGAATAAATAAGCTTTTAAGATTGACACAGCTAAAGCAAAACTATACATGCCATAAAATATAGCTTCGCTTTTTTGATAGATTTCTTGCAAATCTAATTTTTGATATAATTTTCCGACAAATTCTGGCTTGAAAATGCTAAATAAGAAATTTACAATCAATCCTCCTGATTCAATACACAAACCAACAAAGATTATCCAAGCAACAATTTTTACGGTAATAAAAACGAAATTATCTGATTTTTTCATAATTCTTAATTTTAAAAATGATGTAGCAAATATATAAATAATTATTGATAAACAATAAATATTTATTATTTAAAATTAATTATTTAAACTTAATCAATTATTTAATTGCTTTAAATTAATTTACATAAAACTTACTATTTTGATTTTATATTATTTCTTTTTCAACAATTGATAAGCCTTCAATTGAAATAACTTCAAATAAAAATCACAACAAAATTCAATTTGTTTTATTTTTATACAAATCGTGCAAACTTTTACATTTTGGTTACTTTTGCACTTTAAAAATCAAAAAAAGTGGAAAACACACAACTTTTAGAATTGGCAAAAAAATACGGAAGTCCTTTGTATGTTTATGATACAGACAAAATTTCTTCTCAATATAATAGATTAACAACTGCTTTTAGCGGCGTTAAAAACTTGAAATTGAATTATGCTGTAAAAGCACTTTCTAACATCAATATTTTACGTTTTTTCAAAGATTTAGGTGCAGGTTTAGATACAGTTTCAATCCAAGAAGTACTTTTATCTTTAAAAACTGGTATTGACCCCAAAAGAATTATTTACACTCCAAATGGGGTTTCTTTACAAGAAATTGAAGAAGTTGCCAAATTGGGTGTGCAAATCAATATTGATAATTTATCCATTTTAGAAATATTTGGTCAAAAACATCCTGAAATTCCTGTTTGTGTGCGAATCAATCCACACATTATGGCTGGTGGAAATTCAAAAATTTCAGTTGGTCATATTGATTCTAAATTCGGAATTTCAATTCATCAAGTTCCTCATATCAAGCGTGTTGTAGAAAATACAAAGATGAATATCAACGGAATCCACATGCACACAGGTTCTGATATTTTAGATATTGATACCTTTTTGCGTGCTACAGATATTTTGTTTGATGTTGCAAAACAGTTTGATAATATCGATTTTATCGATTTTGGAAGTGGTTTTAAAGTACCTTACAAACCCAATGATATTTCAACGGATATTGAACAATTAGGCATTCAATTAACAGAACGTTTCAATGAATTTTGCACGGAATATGGCAAAGAAATTACATTGATGTTTGAACCTGGAAAGTTTTTAGTGTCTGAAGCTGGTTCGTTTTTAGCCAAAGTAAATGTGGTAAAACAAACAACTTCAACCGTTTTTGCTCATGTAGATTCTGGATTCAATCATTTGGTTCGTCCAATGATGTATGATGCGTATCATCACATCACAAATATTTCAAATCCTCAAGGCAGAGATCGTTATTACTCTGTGGTTGGTTACATTTGCGAAACTGATACTTTTGCATCAAACAGACGAATTGCAGAAATTTCTGAAGAAGATATTTTGTGTTTTCACAATGCTGGAGCCTATTGTTTTTCAATGGCATCCAACTACAATTCACGTTATTTACCTGCAGAAGTAATGATTGTAAATGGAAAAGATTATTTAATCAGAAAAAGACAAACAATTGATGATATTTTACAAAATCAAGAAATTGTTGAGTTGCCAAAAAAAGCTGCAAAACAAGTCATATCAGCTTAATTTAAAATAGTATATTTAACCACAATTTTTAAGAGTGTTCTTAAATTTTGTGGTTTTTTTTATGTAATTATTTATGAAAATTCAACTTGCAACTACTGCTGATATTCCAAGGATTTTAGAAATTATTGATGATGCAAAAGCATTGCTAAAATCTTTGCAGATTGATCAATGGCAAAATGGCTATCCAAACCAAACTCAAATTGAAAATGACATCGCTAATAATGAAAGTTTTATAGTTTTAAATTCTGATAATCAAATAATTGCAACTACAATGTTTTCTATAAAAGAAGAACCTACCTATAAAGTAATTGAAGGAAATTGGATAATTGCTGAGTCTGAAAAATACGGTGTAATTCATAGAATGGCAACTGCAAAAGAATCCAGAAAAAGCGGAATTGCGCAATATATTTTTGAATATTTTCATGATTTTTTAAAACAACAAAACATCCAAAGTTTAAAGATTGATACACATCAAGAAAACCTTGGAATGCAATCCTTAGTGAAAAAATTGGGTTACCAATATTGTGGCATTATTTACACCAATTATGGTGACAAAAGGCTAGCTTTTGAAAAAATAATAGCACTCTAAAAAGACGAAAAAAAGTATCTTAGCAGCCTCAAAAAAACGTTTTTTGAGGCTTTTTTTTATAAACATTTAAAATTCATGGAGTTAATTTCATACATCATTCAACAAACCAAACTTTCGCATCAAGCAATTGAAAATACCATTTCTTTGTTAAATGAAGATTGTACTATTCCTTTTATAGCAAGGTATAGAAAAGAAATTACAGGAAATTTGGATGAAGTTGAAATTGGTGAAATTCTAAAATACAAAGAACTTTTTGAGGCTTTAGAAAAACGTAAAAAAGCAATTTTAAAAGCCTTAGAAGAACAAAATTTGTTGACACCTGAATTGTCTGAAAAAATTCAAAATTCTGAAGATATCATTGCTTTAGAAGATGTGTATTTGCCTTTTAAGAAAAAACGAAAAACAAAAGCAGAAACTGCTCGTTTGCAAGGTTTAGAGCCTTTGGCAAAAATGATCATGAGTCAGAGAATTAATGATTTGCAATTTACTGCTAAAAAATTCGTAACTAAAGAAGTTGAAAATATCGAAAATGCGTTAGAAGGTGCACGTTTTATCATTGCAGAATGGATTAATGAACGAACAGATATTCGAAATAACATAAGACAACAAATTGCGCGTTTTGGATTTATTTCATCAAAAGTAATCAATGCAAAAACTGAGGATGAAAAAGCTCAAAAATTCAAAGATTATTTTGATTGGGAAGAATCACTGAACAGGATTCCATCTCATCGATTTTTAGCTATTGTAAGAGCTGAAAGTGAAGGATTTATTCGAGTAAAAATTTCGATTGATGATGAAATAGCAATCCAAAAAATTGAGCGTAGTATTTTTCGTTCTCAAAATGATTGTACTTCTCAAATTCAATTGGCAATTCAGGATGCTTATAAGCGATTATTATTTCCTTCTTTGTCAAACGAAGCTTTACAATTAGCTAAAGAAAAAGCAGATGATGAAGCAATTGCTGTTTTTTCTAAAAACCTGAAACAGTTACTTTTAGGAGCACCTTTGGGTGAGAAAAAAGTATTAGCTATTGATCCTGGTTTTCGTTCTGGATGTAAAATTGTGTGCATAAACGCTCAAGGAGATTTAGAACACAATGAAACCATTTATCCGCACGAACCTCAAAAGAAATTGTTAGAAGCTATAAAAAAAATAAGTTTTTTAGTAGATGGTCATAAAATTGATGCTATTGCTATTGGAAATGGGACAGCATCAAGAGAAACTGAACAATTCATTCAAAAAATTCAATTTAAAAATCCAGTAGCTATTTTTGTGGTTAGTGAAGCTGGAGCTTCAATTTATTCAGCTTCAAAAATTGCTAGAGATGAGTTTCCAAATTATGATGTTACAGTTCGTGGAGCAATTTCTATTGGCAGGCGATTGCAAGATCCTTTGGCTGAATTGGTAAAAATCGACGCAAAATCCATTGGAGTTGGACAATATCAGCATGATGTAGATCAATCTAAATTGAAAAAATCCTTGGATCTTGTCGTTGAAAGTTGCGTAAATATAGTGGGCATTAATATCAACACTGCAAGTGAATCATTATTGAGTTATGTTTCAGGAATTGGGCCAAAACTGGCTCAAAATATCATACAATTCCGTAATGAAAATGGTTCTTTTAGCTCTAGAAACGACATTAAAAAAGTTTCAGGTTTGGGCGCAAAAGCCTTTGAACAAGCTGCAGGTTTTTTAAGAATTAAAAATGCAAAAAATCCTTTGGATGATTCTGCTGTACATCCTGAAAATTACGCGTTGATTGACAAAATGGCGAAAGATTTGAACATAAAAGTTGCTGATTTTATTGGAAATAAAGCATTGATTCAAAAAATTCCATTACAAAATTATATTTCTTCATCCATTGGTTTGCCAACGTTGCAAGATATCATGAATGAATTGGAAAAACCGGGTGTAGATCCCAGAGAAAAAGCAACAGTATTTTCATTTGATGCAACTATAAAAACGATTGATGACCTGAGAATTGGACAAATTTTACCAGGAATTGTCAATAATATTACCAATTTTGGATGTTTTGTTGATATCGGAATCAAAGAAAGTGGTTTGATTCACGTTTCAAATTTGTCAGATACTTTTGTAAAAGATGTCAATGCAATCGTTTCTTTGCAACAGCAAATTACTACAAAAGTGTTGGAAGTTGACAAACAAAGAAAACGCATACAATTGGCATTGATAAAATAGATTTTCCTTAATTTCGACATCCAAAATAAATCAATGAAAGTCTGTATTGCCGAAAAACCAAGCGTAGCAAGAGAAATTGCTAACATTTTAGGAGCCAACACAAAACGTGATGGTTTTTACGAAGGAAATGGCTATGCAGTTACCTATACTTTCGGACATTTATGTACACTTTTAGAACCCAAAGATTACAAACCTCATTGGAAAAATTGGGATTTGAATAATTTACCTATGTTGCCTGAACGTTTTGATACCAAAGTTACTGGCGATAATGGCATCAAAAAGCAATTCAATATTGTAAAATCATTGTTTGAAAAAGCCGATTTGGTCATCAATTGTGGTGATGCTGGACAAGAAGGTGAACTCATTCAACGTTGGGTGATGAATCAATGCAACTACAAAGGCGAAGTAAAACGTTTATGGATTTCTTCCTTAACAGAAGAAGCCATCAAAGAAGGATTTGAAAAATTAGAATCCTCCAAAAAATACGACAATTTATATTATGCTGGCTATTCTAGAGCCATTGGTGATTGGTTATTAGGCCTAAATGCCACACGTTTATACACCTTAAAATACGGTGGTTACAAACAAGTTTTGTCTATTGGGCGAGTACAAACTCCTACGCTAGCAATGTTGGTAAATCGTTATAAAGAGATTCAAAATTTTAAACCTGAACCCTATTGGGAGTTGCAAACTACGTACAGAAATACGCTGTTCAATTACGAAGATGGACGATTTCAAAACAAAGAAGAAGGTGAAATTTTAGCAGCAAAAGTCAAAGAAAGTGATTTTGAAATTGTATCTGTCAGCAAAAAGAAAGGAACTGATTATGCTCCGAAATTGTTTGATTTAACAGGTTTGCAAGTACATTGTAATAATAAATTCGGATTTTCTGCGGATGAAACTTTACAACTCATTCAAAAATTGTATGAAATGAAAGTGGTTACGTATCCAAGAGTTGATACCACTTTTTTACCCAATGATTTGTATCCGAAAGTACCTGGAATACTATCAAAATTAACGAATTACAGTGAACTAATTCAACCGCTTTTAGGGAAAAAAATCAAAAAAACAACCCGCGTTTTTGACGATAAAAAAGTTACTGATCATCATGCAATAATTCCAACTGGAGTTCAAACCAATTTGCAATATAATCAGCAACAAGTGTATGATAGCATCGTAAGACGATTTATTGCCGTTTTTTATCCTGACTCTGAAGTCGCAAATACGGCAGTTTTAGGAAAAGCTGCTGATGTACCCTTTAAAACCTCAGGAAAAGAAATCATTACACAAGGTTGGAGAGTGGTTTTTGAAACCAAAGAGAGTGCTATTAAAAAAGAAATTTCCGAACAAGCCATTTTACCCACATTTACAGAAGGTGAAAAAGGACCTCACGAACCTTCGTTTTTAGAAAAGGAAACAAAACCACCCAAAAACTTCACTGAAGCAAGTTTATTGCGAGCCATGGAAACAGCTGGAAAACAAGTGGATGATGATGAAATGCGCGAATTGATGAAAGAGAATGGTATTGGAAGACCTTCCACAAGAGCAAGTATTATTGAAACGTTGTTCAAACGTAAATACATAGAGCGTCAAAAAAAATTGGTAATTCCGACACAAACTGGCATTGATTTGATTGATTTGATTGATAATGAATTATTGAAATCAGCAGAATTGACAGGTCTTTGGGAAAAACGTTTGAAAGAAATTGAAAGAGGCGAATTCAATGCAGGCACATTTATCAACAACATGAAAAAAATGGTGGATGAATTGGTGTATGAAGTTCGTTCAAATACAGCTGTGAAAAGAATTTCATCAAACTCACCTGTCATTGCGAATGCAATGAAGCAATCTGAAAATAATAAAAAGATTACTTCGTCCTCACGTCCTCGTAATGACAATAAAAACAAACAACTTGTTGGAAAAAGCTGTCCAAAATGCCAAAAAGGAACTCTTTTAAAAGGATCCTCAGCTTATGGTTGTTCGGAATATAAAAATAGTTGTGATTTTAAAATTTCTTTTGAAATTTTTGGTAAGAAAGTTTCTGAAAATCAATTGATTCGTTTGATTGAAAAAGGTTCAACAACTAATTTGACAGGATTTATTCAGGAAACTGAAAAAGTAGAAGGTTTGATTCGCTTTGATGAAAATTTCAAATTGAAATTTGAACAAAAAATAATTGTTAATGAAATAAAGCAATCTATTAATAAAGAGATTGCTTCGTCTAAAACTCGCAATGACAAAGAAAAAATTCCTTGTCCAAAATGTCAAAATGGAACTATTCTAAAAGGAAAAACTGCTTACGGTTGTTCAGAATACAAAAATGGTTGTGATTTTAGATTTACGTTTGAAAACATCAAACAACTTTCCAATGGAAAACCTTTGACGAAAGAGTTGGTTTTGGAAATTATTTCTTCGTAATTCGTTTGTTTACAATGTTTTTCAAATAAAATTGTTCCACTTTTTCTCTTGCCCAAGGTGTGGTTCTCAAAAATTTTAAACTTGATTTATAATTCGGATTGTTTAAAAAGCATTTTAAATTCAATGTATTTCCCAATGTTTCCCAACCATATTCCAAATACAATTGTTCTAACATAGTGGCTAATTTGATGCCATGCAATGGATTATTAGGTTGTTCAATATTCATTTTAATTTAAGAATTTGCAATGCGTTGTATTTCATCTGAACTAAAAATCTGCTGATTATTTGAGCTATTTGCCAAAATAATCATACAATCTGCAATCTTTTCAGGAGAAATCATTTTATATTTTTCGATATTTCCAACTAATAGCGGATTTAAAAAACCCATGGCAATTTTCCCGATTTTTTCTCCGAATCGAAATTCATTTCTGTTACCTCCAATTAATGAAGGTCTAAGAATATGTGTTTTTTCTATTTGTTCTTTCAACACAGCATTTTCCATTTCTCCTTTTGTTTTGCTATAAAAAACAGCACTTGAAGAATTTGCGCCCATTGAAGAAATTACAATAAATGTTGAAATTCCATTTTGTTTTGACAATTTTGCAGCTGCCACTGGAATTCCAAAATCAATGGCATGATATGTTTCTTTATCTTTGGTTTTTGCTGCTGTTGTTCCAATACAGCAAAATACTTCATCAGCTGTAAAATCATCAGAAAATGAAGGAAAATTTTGTAAATCTACTTGATATTCAGTTACTTTTTTAGATTTAAAAAAGACTTTTTTTCTTGAAAAAAGTTTGATGGATGTGTATCTATCATCCTTTATAAGTTTTTCTAATAAAATACTTCCAGTTAATCCTGTTGCACCTAAAATGATGGCAGTTTTATTCATTATTTATCCAAATCAGGTAATACAAACGCATCTAAAACTGATTTTTTAGCCATCATTTTTTCGATTTCTTCAGTAGTTCTTGGAGCTTCTGCTGATAAATTTACAGGACCGTTTTTAGTTACCAAAATATCATCTTCAATTCGAATTCCTATTCCCCAATATTTTTTATCACATGGACTTCCTATGGGAATATAAATTCCAGGTTCCATAGTAACAATCATATTTTCTTCGAAATTTTCATAATTTCCAGGATCATGAACGTCTAAACCAATGTGATGCGAAGTTCCATGAGGAAAATAATTGTGCTTTTCATCAATAGATTTAATGATTCCTAACTTAAATAAACCTTCGTTAATTATTTTTCTAGCAGCCTGATTTGGTGCTTGCATACTTGTGCCAATAGTGTACAAAGCAATGCCAGCTTCTTGCGCATTATACACCAAATCATAGATTTCTTTTTGTTCTTTTGTGAATTTTCCGTTTGCAGGAATTGTTCTGGTAACATCTGCAGTAAAACCTCTATATTCAGCTCCTAAATCCATCAAAACCAACTCATTACCAACTTGCGTTTGATTATTTTCAACATAATGCAAAATACAACCATTGTTTCCTGCACCCACAATTGAAGGATATCCTTCATACTCTGCACCATACTTTTTATACACAAATTCATGAATTCCTTGCAATTCCATTTCTGACATATGAGGTTTCATAGCTTTCATCACTTCAATTTGACCAATTGCCGAAATTCTGACAGCTTTTGTGATCAATTTTATTTCAGCTTCCGTTTTTATTTCACGCATTGTAGCCAAGTTTGAAGGTAAAAAAGTCAAATCAATATTTGTCTTTGGTTGTAAAGCCAATGTGATTTTTTGTTTGATATCTTTTCTAATAGCATCCGTTTTTGCAGACTTAAATTGTTTGATGAGTTCATCATCCTTAATATCCTCAAATTGAGAAGATAACCTATCAATAATATTGATTACATTAGCACTACTTTCAATTGGAGTTTCAGCAATATTTGTGTACAAATATTCTTTAGGTCTAGACAAAAATATGTCAGGATTATAGCCCGCTTTTTGCTTGAAACTTTTCACCAAATCAAACACATCAGCAGCATCACTTAAATTGCGATAATCATCATTAAATTTTTCAATGAATAATTTATCAAACTTTTTAAAGTCAATGGCATCTTTTATGAAATCTTCTCCATTTTTTGCAAAAGCAAAACCTAATTCTTGCTTTGCACCTTCAATTCCCAAACGTTTTCCATTCCATTGTTCTGCTCTTGCATCACGCTTTTGAACGTATAAAATTTCATTGTATGAATTTCCTTTTTCATCAGTTTGATTTTCTGAAAACAACACCAATACCGCATTTGGTTCTTTGTAACCAGTTAAGTAATAGAAGTTTGGATCTTGATGAAAGATAAAATCCACATCATTTGCTCTATTTCTAACAGGATTTGCAAAAACTACGGCAACTGAGTTTTTTGGCATTTTTGATCGTAAAATATCACGTCTTTCTTTGTGAAATTCTTTGGATAAATAATCTGTGGGAGTTTGTGAAAAACTACAGAAAGTAATGGAAATCAATACGATTGAAAGAAAGTTACGCATATTCATAAAAGTGATTTTTTTGATTGGTTTTCAAATGTACTATTATTTCTATTTTGATAATAAAAATTAACAAAATATTATTGACAACACTTTGTATAATTTTCAATAATTTAGCCAAAAATTTAAGAATTCTATACAATGAAAAATATTGCATTACACGAAGTTCATGAAGGTTTAGGCGCAAAAATGGTTCCTTTTGCAGGTTTTAACATGCCTGTTCAATATGAGGGCGTAACAATAGAACATCATACAGTGCGTGAATCTGTGGGTGTTTTTGACGTGAGTCATATGGGTGAATTTTTGGTTGAAGGTGAAAATGCGTTAGCTTTGATTCAGAAAGTGACTTCTAATGATGCATCAAAATTAGCTATTGGTGATGCTCAATACAGCTGTTTTCCTAACGAAACTGGTGGAATTGTAGATGATTTGATTTGCTATAGAATTAAAGAAAACACGTATTTATTAGTTGTAAATGCTTCCAATATTGACAAAGATTGGGATTGGATTTCTACATACAATAAAGATTTTGGAGCATCTTTACGCAATCTATCTGATGAGTATTCTTTATTAGCCATTCAAGGACCAAAAGCGGTTGAAGCAATGCAATCTTTATCATCTTTAGATTTGGCTGCTATTCCTTTTTACAAATTTAAAGTGGGCGATTTTGCAGGAATTGAACATGTAATCATCTCAGCAACAGGTTATACAGGTTCAGGAGGATTTGAGATTTATTGTAAAAACAGCGAAGTAAAACACATTTGGGATGCTGTTTTTGAAGCAGGAAAATCTTTTGGAATCAAACCAATTGGATTGGCAGCAAGAGATACTTTACGATTAGAGATGGGCTATTGTTTGTATGGAAATGATATAGATGATACCACTTCACCTATTGAAGCTGGTTTGGGTTGGATTACCAAATTCACCAAAGATTTTGTAAATCACGAAGCTTTAGCCAAACAAAAAGCTGACAAACCAACTCGAAAATTGGTGGCTTTTGAAATGGTTGAAAAAAGCATTCCAAGACACGATTATGAAATTGTTGATGCCAATGGAAATATCATTGGTAAAGTAACTTCAGGAACTATGAGTCCAAGTTTGGGAAAAGGAATTGGAATGGGTTATGTTTCCTCGGAATTTTCGAATTTAGATACTGAAATTTTTGTGCAAATCCGTAAAAAAGCCATGCCTGCAAAAGTGGTGAAATTGCCATTTTATAAAGGATAATTTAAGTGAAATTTACTGAAAAGTATGCACAAAGAAATCGAAATAAAGAATAAAATTTCTTTTGAAAATACTATAAAAATAGCACCTTTTGATGTTGCGAAACGTTACACAAAACCTCATGTTCACAATAAATATTTAGAAATTGTTTTTTTTAGTAAAGGAAGTGGATTTCATTATTTAGATTCAAAACCTTTTGAAATCACTACTCCAATTTTGTTTTTTATTCATAAAAATCAAGTACATCATTGGGAAATTGATTCCATTCCAGAAGGTTTTGTCTTCATTATCAAAGAGAGTTTTTTAGAGAATCTAGTTGATAATACAATCCTTTTTCAACTGCAAAAAATCAAAACTCTTAATGAAGTTCATATTGATGAAAATGATGAAATTATACCTTCACTTTTTAAAATGTTGACTTCAGAAATGAAACAACATCCAGTAAACTTTGAGGTAATTGAAAGTGGCATCAAGGCAATTTTATCAAAAATTATTCAATATTCACAAACAGTTTTAACGGTTTCACAACCTTCAATTGAACAACAATTTTTGCAATTGCTATCAGAAAACTTGGTCAATAATGTAGCTTTTTATGCAGAGAAATTGCATACAAGTTCACAAAACCTGAATGCAATTTGTCAAAAATCTTTTCAAAAATCTGCCTCAGAAGTAGTTGCAGATTGGATTGTAAAAGAAATCAAAAGAAAACTATTATATACATCTAAAAACATCAGTGATATTGCTTTTGATTTGAACTTTAAAGATACCTCTAATTTTACAAAATTCTTTAAAAGACATACCAAAACAACTCCGCTTCAATTTAAAAAAACAGCCGTTTTATAAATACCATTTATTTTTCAAATAAACCAAAATAACACTATTTCAGTGGTTAACTTGCGCTTTATTTTTAAACTTAATTTTATTATGTTTTCAAGAAAAACAATTTTAATTGGATTCCTTTTTTTTCAATTTTCTTCCCTTATTTCACAAGTAAAAGGAATTGTTGTTGATGAAGACAATACTCCTTTAGAATATGCCACAGTTGCTATTTACAATCAAACTAATAATGCATTGATTGCAGGAATAGTTACAGACAGTTTAGGCGCATTTTCGTTTACAAATCTTGCCAAAGGCAACTATTTTTTGAAAGTTTCATTTATTGGTTATAATGAAAAAACCATCAATAATATTACGATCAACAACTCTAAAAATATCGTAAATACTGGTACCATTTCTTTGACCTTAGGAACTTCTTTAAACGAAGTTATCATCAAAAGTGAAAGAGCCACAGTTGTTAATAAAATTGATCGTCAAGTATTTGATGCTGAGAAATTTAAAAACGCGCAAGGAGGTTCAGGAATTGATGTCATCAGAAATTTACCATCAGTAACTGTTGATGGTCAAGGTGAAATTAGTGTTCGTGGAAGTTCGGGTTTTGTGCTGTTATTAAATGGAAAACCTATTCAAGGAAATGCTGCAAGTTTATTGGGGCAAATTCCTGCAAATTCTATTGAACGTGTTGAAGTAATCACAGCTCCATCAGCCAAATATGATCCAGAAGGAAAAGCAGGAATCTTAAATATCATCACCAAAAAAGGTGCTTTAGATGGTTCTTTTGCACAAATCAACATCAAAGGTGGTTTTCCTTCAATTGAGACCTATGACAACGCAAATGCACATCAACGTTATGGAATTGATGCAACTTACAATTTGCAAAACAAAGCTTGGAATTATTCATTTGGTGTAAATTATCAACGAAATGATATTGGAGGAAGACGTGAAGGCGATGTTTTTACGATTATCAATAACAAACAAACGCGTTTTCCATCAACTGGAGAGAGAAGTACCAATGAAATTAATTATAGTGGCCGTTTTACAGTTGATTTTACTCCGAATGAAAATAACGAATTTTCTGTGGGATTTTTCGCTGGAAAACGTGATAAAGACAGATTGGCAGACATTGTATATTTTGATAATCATGCTGTAAATCCGCCAAATAGTAACAATCGTTTGTACACTTTTCAATATTTCAATCACAATTTATTGAATCGAAAAAGTGATTTTGCTTTGGGAAGTTTTGATTACAAACATACTTTTGAAAACAAAGCCACCATTTCAACGTCATTGTTATATGAATACACGCTTTTAGGAGGTCCAACCATCAACCAGAATTTAGGTTTTCCTGATGAAACGATTTTGTATCAAGATGAATTCAACACCAATAACAATCCTTTGCATGGAACTCGTTTTCAAGTGGATTATAGTTTTGCCCCTTTTGAAAATGGATTGTTAGAAACTGGATATCAATTCAGAAGTTTGGATCATACAGGAGATTTTGTGTATGAAAGACGCACCAATTTCAATGATCCTTTTCAATTAGTACCAGAGTTTTCGAGTGAAGTAAATTTGAAAAGAATCATTCATTCTGTGTATGGACAATTCACAGGAAAATCAGCAAAATGGGATTATGCTTTCGGAACTCGTTTGGAAATTATGGACAGAACATTGGATTTGAAAGACAAAGCAAATACACTTGATGAGCGATATGAATATGATTTTGCAAAGTTATTTCCTTCAGCTTCAATTCAATATGCCTTGAATGAGAAAACAAATATCAAAGCTGCTTATAGCAAACGTGTAGAAAGAACCACTACTTTTAAGATGAATCCATTTCCAGAACGTGAACATTCAGAAACGTTGGAACAAGGAGACCCTAATTTATTGCCAGAATTTATTGATTTGGTAGAAGTAGGTTTCAATAAAAAACTAAAAGGCGGAAATTCTATCAATGCAACTGCCTATTACAGACATATTAAAAATTTGGTAAACAGAGTAAATACAGTGTATAATGACAGTATTTTAAACCGAATTTACTCGAATGTTGGGAATGCAAATGTAGTTGGATTGGAACTTTCTACGCAATTAAAACCTACTGATAATTGGTCGAATTTCATTGGAGTAAATGTGTACAATTATGCCATTTCAGGCGAGTTTGATAACAGACCTGTGAATTCTGAAACAACAGTGTATGGCATCAATTTAAACAATACGTATTCTTTTTGGAAGAATGCTTCTTTACAATTTACCTTCAATTATTTATCTGAAAGAGTTACTGCACAAGGAGAAGATTCTCGTTTTTATTCACCAAATGTAACCTTTCAAAAATCATTTTTTGAAGGTTCGTTAGTGGCCACTTTACAATGGCAAAATATTGATATGGGTTTATTAAATTCAAACGAACAACGCATTACCACTTTTAGACCTGGTGAATTTTACACAACCACCAATTATATTTACGAAGTTGATGTAGTGATGTTAAACTTAACTTATACCTTTAAAAAAGGGAAAAACAAATCGAAATTTATTGATAGTGAATTTGGAAAACAGGAGTTTTAAAATTTTTTATTGATAATTATAAAATCAAATTCAAAAAAAAAATCCAACTTCAACGTTGGATTTTTTATTTTTATAAAGTATTTTGAAATTTACACATTAAATCTAAAGTGCATGATATCTCCATCTTTTACGATGTATTCTTTGCCTTCTACCCTCATTTTCCCTGCTTCTTTTACTTTAGATTCACTTCCGAATTTTACATAATCATCATAGGCAATGGTTTCTGCACGAATGAATCCTTTTTCAAAATCGGAATGAATAACGCCTGCTGCTTGCGGTGCAGTAGCACCAATAGGAATTGTCCAAGCTCTTACTTCTTTTACACCTGCTGTAAAATAGGTTTGTAAATTTAATAATTTGTAGGCTGCACGAATTAATCTGGCAACACCTGCTTCTTCCAAACCGATATCTTCTAAGAATAATTGACGCTCTTCATAGCTTTCTAATTCAGTGATATCAGCTTCAGTGGCAACTGCCAAAACAATGACTTCTGCATTTTCTTGCGCCACATTTTCTTTTACTAAATCCACATATTTATTTCCTGAAACAGCCGATTTTTCATCCACATTACACACATACAAGACAGGTTTTGCAGTAATGAATTGCAATGGAGTTACAAATTCTAATTCAGCTTCTGTAAATTGAATACTTCTGATAGATTTTCCTTGCAACAAGGTATTTTCGATGTTTAATAAAACATCTAATTCTGTTTGCGCTTCTTTATTGCCTGTTTTAGCAGTACGTTTTACACGCTCTAAACGTTTTTGAACCGTTTCTAAATCTTTCAATTGCAACTCAATATCAATCGTTTCTTTATCTCTGATTGGATTTACAGAGCCATCAACGTGAATGATATTTTCGTTATCAAAACAACGTAAAACATGCAAAATAGCATCTGTTTCACGAATATTTGCTAAAAACTGATTTCCTAAACCTTCTCCTTTACTAGCGCCTTTTACCAAACCAGCAATGTCTACAATTTCTACATTGGCAGGCACCACTCTTTCTGGAACGACTAACTCTTCTAATTTTTCTAAACGTTTGTCTGGCACATTCACCACACCAATATTAGGCTCAATAGTACAAAAAGGAAAGTTGGCACTTTGCGCTTTTGCATTTGATAAACAATTGAATAAGGTCGATTTTCCTACGTTTGGTAATCCTACAATTCCGGCTTTCATGGTTTCGTTTTTTAGCGGTGCAAATATAGTTGAATATTTAAGAATTTGGTGCAAAAAAAATCCCGATTAAAAATCGGGATTGTATTTTCATTAAAAGAAATGATTAGTCTTTGTGCATGAAATTTTGTTTTGCCAACAATTCTTCTTCTGTTTCTACATTGTTTTCATCAGGTACGCAACAATCTACAGGACAAACAGCAGCACATTGTGGTTCATCATGAAAGCCTTTACACTCTGTACATTTGTCTGCAACAATAAAATATATTTCGTCAGAAACAGGTTCTTGAGACTCGTCAGCGTTTACTTTTTTTCCATTCGGAAGAATTACATTTCCAGTAAGACTTGTTCCTTCTTTATATTTCCAATCTTGAGCACCTTCGTAAATGGCGGTATTTGGACATTCTGGTTCGCATGCACCACAATTGATACATTCATCAGTTATTATAATTGCCATGGTTTATTTCTTATAGTTTGTGTAACTTTGCAGCTGCAAAAATAAACCCAAAAATTTTTAGAAACAAATTTAATGGACGTAATAAAAAGCAGATTGGAAGCTTTTAACAAATTAGGACTTTTCTTGGGACAATTTTCAAGATTTGAAATTGTTAAGAACGAATCAGTGCCATATAATGAATTATTTTTTGATGGATTTTTGCATCAATTGAAATTAGCGCAAGAAAAAAACAACTGGTTTACAGAAGATAATCTCTTATTTGCTGTCGAAAATTGGGCAACTGCTCTTCAAAAATCAAATTTAGAAACTTGGATTTCGAAAGAAAATTTGAAAGAAATTTCGCCTAAAAAAGTCGCCATCATTATGGCAGGTAATATTCCTTTGGTGGGTTTTCATGATTTTTTATCGGTTTTGATTTCTGGACATTCAGTGTTGGTAAAACAATCTTCTAATGACAAACATTTGTTGCCTTTTTTGGCAAAATATTTAGAATATGTTGAACCTTCATTAAAAGGAAACATCACATTTACTGATGAAAAATTGACTGATTTTGATGCCATCATAGCCACAGGAAGTAACAATACTGCGCGTTATTTTGAATATTATTTTGGCAATAAACCCAATATTATTCGCAAAAGTCGCAATTCAGTTGCTGTGATTACAGGCAATGAAACTGAAGCAGATTTTGAAAAATTGGCTGATGATATTTTTACCTATTTTGGATTGGGTTGCAGAAGTGTTTCCAAATTATATGTTCCAAGAAATTTTGATTTCAATCTTTTTTTCAATGGAATGTATGGCAAAAAGGACATCATTTACAACGCCAAATATGCCAATAATTACGATTACAACAAAGCAGTGTATTTGATGAGTGAGTTTGATTTGCTAGAAAATGGTTTTTTAATGATCAAAGAAGACGAAAGTTACTCCTCACCTATTGCCACGGTTTTTTATGAATATTATGATAATCTTGTCGATTTAAAAATTAAATTATATCAAGATAGAGAATCCATTCAATGTATTGTTTCTAAAGGCTTTTTGCCTGATGAAATTCCGTTTGGTGAAACCCAAAATCCAAAATTATGGGATTATGCAGATGGTATTAATACGTTACATTTTTTATCCAAAATATGAAAAAAAGTCACAAAGAAACAACGTTAAAACTTTGAAGCTTTGAAACTCTGAAACTCTGAAACTCAAAAACAATGAAAAAACACAATTTTAGTGCAGGCCCTTGCATTTTACCAACATCCGTTATTGAAAAAGCTGCAGCAGCTGTTTTAAATTTTAACGATGATCATTTATCGTTAATTGAAATTTCGCACAGAAGTAAACCTTTTGTAGACGTAATGGAAAAAGCGCGAAAATTGGCCTTAGAATTGTTAGGATTGGAAAACAAAGGCTATCAAGCATTGTATTTACAAGGTGGTGCAAGTTTGCAATTTTTGATGGTTGCTTACAATCTTTTAGAGAAAAAAGCAGCCTATTTAAACACAGGAACTTGGGCAAACAACGCCTTAAAAGAAGCAAAAATATTTGGAGAAACTGTAGAAGTGGCTTCTTCTAAAGATTTAAATTACAGCTATATACCAAAAAATTACACCATTCCAACTGATGTAGATTATTTTCACGTAACTAGCAACAATACCATTTTTGGGACTCAAATGAAAGAATTTCCAGCAACGAATGTTCCCTTGATTTGCGACATGAGTTCTGACATATTTTCTCGTCAATTAGATTTTTCTAAATTCGATTTGATTTATGCAGGCGCACAAAAAAATATGGGTCCTGCAGGTGCAACTTTGGTAGTTGTAAAAGAAGAATTGTTAGGCAAAGTTTCTAGAGCAATTCCATCAATTTTAGATTATAAAGTGCACATTAGCAAAGAAAGCATGTTCAATACACCTCCAGTTTTTTCTGTGTATGTATCTTTATTGACGTTAGAGTGGTTGAGAGATTTAGGTGGCATTTCATTTATCGAAAATGTAAATAATCAGAAAGCGAAATTGTTGTACGACGAAATTGATAGAAATCCGTTATTTGTTGGTTTTGCAGCCAAAGAAGATCGAAGCAATATGAATGTTACGTTCAATTTAGTTGATGAAAAATTCAAAACAACTTTCGATACTTTATGGAAAGAAGCCAATATTAGTGGCATCAATGGTCACAGAAGTGTGGGTGGTTACAGAGCAAGTATGTACAATGCTTTGCCATTATACAGCGTTCAAGCGTTGGTTGATGTAATGCAGGAATTGGAGAGAAGAAGTTAGATATTAGAAGTTAGATATTAAGAATGAAAATATTAGCAAATGACGGCATTTCGAAAAGTGGAGTTGCCTTATTAGAAGAAAACGGATTTACAATTATTACAACAAAAGTGGCTCAAAATCAATTAGCAAACTTTATCAATGAAGAAAAAATTGAGGGACTTTTAGTAAGAAGTGCTACGCAAGTTTCACAAGAATTGATTGAAGCTTGCCCGAGTTTACAATTGATAGGAAGAGGTGGTGTTGGTATGGATAATATTGATGTAGCTTTTGCAATTGACAAAGGTTTGCATGTAATTAATACGCCTGAAGCATCCTCAAATTCTGTTGCAGAATTGGTTTTTGCACATTTATTTGGGATGGTTCGTTTTTTACATATTTCTAACAGAGATATGCCTTTAGAGGGTGATACACGCTTTAATGAATTGAAAAAAGCATTTTCTCAAGGAACGGAATTACGTGGAAAAACGATCGGAATTATTGGTTTTGGAAGTATTGGAAAAGAAGTTGCCAAAATTGCGATTGGATTGGGTATGAAGGTGATTGCCGCTGATACTGAAATTGAAGAAGCGACTATTGAATTGTCTTTTTTCAATCAACAAAAAATGCAGTTTTCTTTAAAAACACAACCTTTAGAGTTATTGTTAAAAGAGGCTGATTTTATCACTTTACACATTCCTGCACAAGAATCATATACCCTAACAGCGACAGAATTTTCTCAGATGAAAAAAGGTGTTGGTATCATAAATACTGCACGAGGTGGTGTTTTAAATGAGGTTGATTTGATCAATGCTATCGAAAGTGGTAAAGTGCAGTTTGCAGGTTTGGATGTTTTTGAAAGCGAGCCAACTCCAGAAATTCAATTATTGATGAATCCTGAGGTTTCTTTAAGTCCGCATATTGGGGCTGCAACCAAAGAAGCACAAGACAGAATTGGTATTGAATTGGCAACACAAATTATTCGTTTATTTAAAAAATAGTTGACTTTTTTAACTTTTAACTCAACAGAATGATTCAAGAAAACATACATAATTTCAAGAAAAAGATTCCTGAAAACGTAACACTTGTTGCCGTTTCTAAAACAAAACCAATTGCTGATTTGCAAGAGGCTTTTGATGCAGGTCAGCGCATTTTTGGCGAAAACAAAGTGCAAGAAATGGTTGAAAAATACGATGTTTTGCCTAAAGATATTCAATGGCATATGATTGGTCATTTACAACGAAACAAAGTCAAATACATGGCGCATTTTGTAGATTTGATTCATGGTGTTGATAGTGTAAAAACCCTTGAAGAAATCAATAAACAAGCTGCAAAACACGATAGAGTTATAAAATGTTTATTGCAAGCTAGTATTGCTGATGAAGAAACTAAATTTGGGTTGACTTTTGATGAAATTAGGGCTATTTTAAAATCAAATGAAGTTGCTTCCATGCAACATATTGCCATTGTTGGTTTGATGGGAATGGCAACTTTTACAGAAGATGAAACTCAAATAAATTCAGAATTTTCATCCTTAAAATCTCTATTTGATGATTTGAAAACTTCCCATCCTACCCTCGAAATTTTATCTATGGGAATGAGTGGAGATTATGAAATTGCCATCAAAAATGGCAGTACAATGATCCGAGTTGGAAGCTCAATATTTGGTCATCGAAATTATATTGTTTAAATTTGATTATCCAAAGAAAGAGAAATTGTACGCAATCGTTGATATTGAAACTACTGGAGGCAAATATAATGAAGAAGGCATTACTGAAGTTGCCATTTATAAATTTGACGGTCATGAAATTGTTGACCAATTTATTTCGCTTGTAAATCCAGAAAAAGACATTCAAGAATTTGTTGTTCGCTTAACAGGTATCAACAATGCTATGTTGCGAAATGCACCAAAATTCTATGAAATTGCCAAACGCATCATTGAAATTACCGAAAATTGTACCATAGTTGCTCACAATGCAAGTTTTGATTACCGAATTTTAAAAATGGAATTTGATAGATTAGGATATGATTTTCAACGAAATACACTTTGTACAGTTGAATTGAGTCAAGAATTGATCAAAGACGAAAATTCGTACAGTTTAGGAAAACTCACAAAATCACTTGGAATTCCGATGTCAAATAGGCATAGAGCATCAGGAGACGCATTGGCAACAGTACATTTATTCAAAATTTTATTAGAAAAAGACACCCAAAAAAGCATCATCAACAAAGCTATTAAATACTTTGATAAAAAGTATGAAAAAGAAAAGTTGAAAAAAATGATTGAAGAAATGCCAGAAGCTTTAGGCGTTTTTTACATTCATGATGCCAATGGTACTGTTATTTTTATGGGGAAACATAAAAATATGAAATCAGAATTGAATCGGGTTTTGATGAAAACAAGCAAACGTGCCCTAAAAATTCAAACTAAAGCACAAACCATCTCTTTTGATACTTTTGGCACAGAAATTTTAGTTCGACTAAAATATTATTTGGAGTTAGACAAACTATCGCCTAAATACAATTTTAAAAAGAAATTCAAATTACTATATGACGATTTCAATCATCCTGATTTTCTGATAATTGACAAAGGAAGAATCGTTGAAGAACATGGAATCATTTTGGTTGAAAACAATGAAATTGTTGGATTTGGTCATACAAATTTGGCGTTTCAAGAACAACATTTACCTATTTTAAGAAAATTAGTAACTCCGATTGAAAACAACGTTTTAGCAAAGCATTTGGTAAAGAGTTATCTGACTAAAAATCGCGTTTCTAAAATTATACGTTTTTAAATGAGAATATTACTAGTTTATTTGGTGCTTTTAGTAAGCACGTTTTCTTACTCCCAAAAAAATAAATCCTCAAAAATAGGGCAAACTTCAGTAAAAGAGTTACAAATGCCTTTTTATGAAAAAGATTCTTCTGCAAGTGCTGTCATTTTATATGAACATGCAAATTTATATACAGATCCAGATAACGATTATAAAACCAGAACTGATTATTATTTTAGGGTAAAAATATTTCATAAAAATGCTTTTGAATTAGCAACTATCAATATTCCATTGTACAAAAAAGAAAAAATTATTGATATACAAGCTATTACATACTCTTTTACTGAAGTTGGAAGTGTCAAAAAAGATTATTTATCACAAAGTGCTATTTTTTCAATAAAAGAAAATGATGATATTCATACTGAAAAATTCACACTCCCTAATGTTACTGAGGGAAGTGTTATTGAATACTCATACAGCATCATTTCTCCTTACACCAAAATTGATGATTGGAATTTTCAGTCTTCGTATTCAAAAATAAAAAGTGAATTTGATGCTGCAATTTTAGGCAACTTTATATATAACGTAAAATTAGTTGGTTTTAAAAAATTAGATAAAAACGAATCTTCAATCAAAAAAAATTGTATTTATATTGACGGACTTGGAGAAGGTGGTTGTATCATTTATTCTTTTGGTATGAATGATGTCCCTGCATTTGTTGAAGAAAAGTATATGTTGAGTAAAAAAAATTACCTTTCCAAAATAACTTTTGATTTAAAAACTGTTACAAATACAAGTGGAATTACAGAAAAATATACCACAACCTGGAAAGAAGCAGATAGCAAATTAAAATCGCAATTTTTTAATAATCAAACCTCTAAAGACAATTATTTTAAAAAAAGACTTCCAGAAAACATTTTTACTATTTCAGATGAATTGCAAAAAGCTACAGAAATTTATCGATTTATTCAAAAACATTATACTTGGAATGGAAAAAATTGGACTAATGAAGAAGCGAAGTTAAAAGATTCATTTGATGAAAAAGTGGGAAATGTTGCTGAAATCAATCTATCATTATACAATAGTTTAAAAGCAGCAGATTTAAATGCCAATTTGGTTGTTTTAGCGACCCGAAATCACGGTATTCCTACAAAGTTATTTCCTGTAATCTATGATTTCAACTATGTAATTGTAAGAATTCAGATTGATGATGAAACCTATTATTTAGATGCAACTGATCCGTTTTTAGCATTTGGGCAAGTCCCAATAAACACATTAAATGGTGATGTTAGAGTGATGGATTTTAAAAATGATGGGTATTGGCAAATGTTACAACCTAGAGACATTTCAGAAAAAATAATAAGCGCTTCGTTAGTTCTTGATGAAAAAGGTGAATTTTCAGGAAATTTAGATTTTAAAACTTCTGGATATTTTGCGCTAGAAAAGCGAAAAAAAATAGCCAATTTAACAAAAGAAGCTTACGTCGATGATTTTGAAAAACAAAATCCAGAGGTAACTATTAGCAATTTTAAAACCGAAAATACAACAGATCTTGAACAAAAGTTAGAAGAGTTCTTTGAAATATCAATTTCTATGGACGAAGATTTAACAGATAAAATTAGACTAAATCCATTTTTATTTGAAAGACTTGATGAGAATCCTTTTAAATTAAAAGAACGATTATATCCTGTTGATTTTGCGTTCCCTTTTAAAGAAACCTATAAATTGACATTAAAAATTCCTGAGAATTATTCCATTACTTCTTTGCCAAAAAATAAATCAATTGCGTTGCCAAATAATAGCGGGATTTTGATGTTTAAGATTGCAGAAAATGAAGGAACATTACAAGTGTATTTGAATATTAACATTCGAAAAAAAATATTCAGAAGTGAAGAATACACCGCTTTAAAAGATTTTTTTAATCAAATAATCACAATTCAAAGACAATATATTGTTCTTGAAAAAAGAAACAACTAAATGATAGTCTTTCTTTTGCAATTTTATGAATACGTCATTTGGCGTATTTTTTTTTTATATATTTAACCTGATTTTTGTTATATATCAATTTTTAAGAGTATCAACCATGAAAAAAATATCGTTAGTAATTGCTAGTTTGTTCCTTTCAGTGGGCATTTTTGCACAAGAAGATTTTGGAACAGGATTAAAGTTTGATCAAAGATTGTACGAAGAAACGCCACAATCTGTTCCGTTAATTACCCGAAGTTTTGAGGCTTTGCCAAAATCTTTCAGTTTAAAAGGTTATGCTCCCACTCCACAAAGTCAAGGAAGACAAGGTTCTTGTGTTGGCTGGGCAAGTGCTTTTGGTGCGAGAACCATTGCAAATGCTATCAAAAATAATTGGCAATACAATACGTCAATGATCAATCAAAATACATTTTCACCCGCTTTTGTATACAATCAAATCCGTGTAAACAATAATTGTGAAGGCGCTTATATTGAAAATGCCATGAAATTATTAAACACTTATGGTGCTGCAAAATTAAATGAATTTCCTTACACCGATCAAAACTGTACTTCTACACCTTCATCTTATGTTTATTCATCTGCAAGTCAGCATAAAATTATTACTTATGAACGTTTAGCAAGATGGGATAACCCTGTAAATTTGGTTGGCAAAGTTAAAAAAGCCATTTCAACTAAAAATCCTGTAGTAATTGGTCTGTTTCAATACAATAGTTTGATTTTAGATGCCAATAAAGTATGGATTCCGAATACAGGCTCTAATGGTCATGCCATGGTTGTAGTAGGTTATGATGATAATATGGCTGGTGGTGCTTTTGAAATTATGAACTCTTGGGGTACTTCTTTCGGTAATAATGGATTTTTCTGGATGCGATATGCCGATTTTGAGCGTCAAGTAAAAACTGCTTATGTCTTGATTGATAAAAGTGATGAAAACAACAACAACAACAACAACAATAACAACAATAATAACATTAACATCAATAATAACATCACTGTAGTTTCTAATAAATTAGGAGGTGAATTAACCTTAAAATTAAGTACTGGTGAAAATATGCCCATCAAATTATCTGAAGGTGCTACCAGAAACTTTAATATTGTAAAAGCTACAAACAGTACCTATAAAGTAACTACTTCATACACATCAGGAACACAATTTAGAATCTATTTGAAAAGCAAACAACGTGGTTATGTATATTTAATTGGATATGGCTCATCAGACAAATCAGTAAATAAATTGTATCCATTTGATAATTTTTCTGACTACTTTAATTATGTAGATAGCGAAATTGCATTGCCAAATGAAGATTATTTCATTGAATTTGACAACAAACCTGGAAGAGATATTTTGTGTGTTTTGTATAGCAAAGAAAAATTAAATATTGATGATATCGTAAACAAAGCACGATCAAGTTCTAGCGATTTTGTATCGAATGTAAAAGGTGCTTTATCATCAAGCATGTTTAAAGGAACAGATGTAACTTTTAGTAGCTCTAAAATTTCTTTTGATGCCTCATCTAAAAGTACGTCAGAAAAAGTTGTTCCAATTTTTATAGAAATGAACCATCAATAAAAATCAAAAAAATGAAAATCCTAAAAAACAATCTACTCCTCTTTTTTTCAGTAATATCGTTTCTTGGATTCGGCCAAACGTATGTTTATCAAGAAGAATTTGACAGTACCAATGGTTGGCCAACAGGTAATAATGAAACTCGAGAACTGAGCGTTTATAACGGACGCTATTATTTTGAACACAAAAGAACTACAGATTCTTGGCGAGTTACCACTTCAGATTTTGCACTTTCTAACAGTGATGATTTTGAAATTCAAACTTCAATTCAAAAAATTTCAGGCGTACAAGATTATGGAATTTCATTTTTATACGATTTTAAAGATGAAAAAAATTATAAAGAATTCGGGATTACTGCCAATGGTTATTATAGAGTGGCAGAAAATGTAGATGATAAATATTCAACTTTACAAGCTTGGACAACTTCTTCTAATTTAAAAACAGGAAATTACGGTACTAATGATTTAAAAATAACCAAAAAAGGTTCAACAGTAACATTTTACATCAACAACAATTATGTGTATAGTACCACGCATAAATCAATTGTTGGTAAAAAGTTGGGGATTCAGTTGTATAGAAATCAAAAAATATCCATTGACTATTTAAGAGTTACCAAAACTAGTGCTACTATTAATAACAACACATCTGGAGAAACAATTCTTTTTGATGGCTTTAATGACAATAACAACAATTGGGCTACTCAAAATAACAGTGACGTTACTCTTGAAATAAAAAATGGTGGCTATGATTTTGATCACAAAAGAGACAATGGTGGTTGGAATACCACTTATGAGAAAATAATCGATACCAATAGAGATTTTTATATAGAAGGTTCATTTTTAAAAATGACAGGAGTCCAAGATAGAGGCTTTGGACTTATTTTTGGTAGAAAAGATAATGACAATCAAAATGAGTTTTTTATCTCTGGAAATGGAATGTACTATATTCAACAAACCTCAAACGGAACTTCTACTGCAGTAAAAGGTTGGACAAGTGCAAGCCAAATTAAAACAGGAAATAATCAATACAATTACCTTAAAATAGAAAAGAAAGGAAATGCCTTGAATTATTACATCAATAGTACATTAGTTCATACGCAATACTCTCCTACTTTTTATGGTGATAGAACTGGATTTATTGTCTATGGTCGTCAAAAAATATCAATTACTTATTTAAGTATGAGATACATAGGTACCAATAATAATTACAACAATAACAACAATAACAATTTTAATAATAATATTGGTGAAAGTATCTTATTTGACGATTTTACCTCTAATGGTAATAATTGGAGTAGTGTTTATCAAAATGATTATGATTTATACATTACCAATGGTAAATATTATTTAGATCATAAATTGAATGAAAAAGGTAGAATAACCTATATCACAAGAGAGTTCGATAACTCTAAAGATTTTGAAATTGAGACTAAATTACAACATGTTTCAGGTGATACAAACTCACCCTATGGAGTTTTGTGGGGTAAAAAAGACAGTAATTATTTTCAATTTTTAATCACAGCAACTGGATATTATAAAGTTAACAGAGTCATCAATAATCAAAGTGAAGATATCATAAAATGGACAAAAACTTCTACGATAAATGAAGGTGATGGCCGTGAAAATTCTGTAAAAATTACTAGAGAAGGTGATTATTATAAATTTTATATCAACAATACCTATGTTACTCGTATTGATTTTGAAAACTTCTTTGGAAATGAAATTGGTTATTCTGTTTATTACAGACAAAAAATTGCCATTGATTACCTGAGTATCAAAGGAATGAAGGAGAACACTAATAACATAATTGTTACTAATGATGCCCTTAAAATTCCTTTATACGACGATTTTTCATCTAATAAAAACAACTGGAATTTAGAAAATGCAGATGATTATTCGCTAGATCTTACTGGAGGAAAGCTCATCATGCATCGTAAAAAAGAAGGTGGAATTTTTATCAGTAGAGATGTAGATATTGATGATACTAAAGATTTTATCATAGAAACCTCTATCGGAGAAATCAACACTTCTACAGGTTGGTATGGGGTTACTTTTGGAAGAAAAAACTCATCCAATGAATTTAGTTTTTTACTTTCAGGAAATGGAAATTACAAGTTTAGAAAGTTTGACAATGATGTCTACAAAGAAATCATTCCCTTAACTTTTGCCTCCTCCATAAAAACCGGAAGCAATGCAGAAAATGTTGTAAAAATTGTAAAGTCAGGTTCGTTGATTCGTTTTTATATCAATAATACTTATGTAAATGAAGCCCCTTTTCAACGCTTTTTTGGAAATAAATTTGGATATACCATTTATCACGATCGAAAAATTGATGCTGATTATTTAGACATTAAATACCAATCAGAAAGCTTTAACAATCCTCCTGTAATTGTAATTACAGACCCTGTTGTTGAAGAAGTTAGAGGATTTAAAATTGTAGAGGCAAATACAATTACTGTTCGTGGAAAAGCGTCTGATATTGACGGAATTTTTTCAATAACTGTAAATGGTAAAGAAGCCACCGTTTCTGAAAACGGAACTTTTGTTGCGAATGTGCCTTTAGGTTATGGTAAAAACGATTTGATTGTAAAAGCAACTGATTTAAAACAAGCCTCATCAACAAAAAGTTTTGTCATCAAACGCAATTCGCCAGAAGTAATTAATAATAACGTAACAATTAACGATACTAAAGAAACTTTAGATATTGGTTTTGGAAAATATTATGCATTGATTATTGGAGTAAGTGATTACGAAGATGAAAGTATTCAAGATTTAAATGGGGAGCCAACTAAAGATGCACAAGCTTTAGCAGATGTACTCATAAGCAATTATAGTTTTGATAAACAAAATGTTACGATCTTAAAAAATCCAAAAGCCAATGACATCATCAAACAATTTTCTATCCTGAAAAATAAAATTACTAAAAACGACAACTTGGTTATTTTTTACGCAGGTCATGGAAATTATGATCAAGTAAGTGAAAAAGGTTATTGGATGCCTTCTGATGCTCAAATGGAATTTGAATTGAATGTAATTTTAAATACAAGTATCGTTACTCTCATTAAAGCCATCAATTCAAGACACACTTTATTGATAGCAGATGCATGTTTTAGTGGAAGTATTTTGGTTAAAAATAGAGATTTTAAAACAGCCTCAAAAGCCGTTCAGAAAAAATACGAATTGCCAAGTAGAAAAGCCATCACAAGTGGAACTTTAACAACAGTTCCTAACCAAAGTGTATTTATGAAATATCTTTTGAATAGATTGAGAGACAACACAGACAAATATATTTCTGCAGGACAATTATTTAATAAGATTGAGGATGCTGTAATCAACAACACAACAGGAGACAATCAACCACAATATGCACCTATTGGAAATACAGGTGATGAAGGAGGAGATTTTATTTTTATTAAAAAATAATTAAGTAAGTAAACTTTCAATTTTTTTATTACTTTAGCTCTTGATACAACATATGAATCAAGAGCTTTTAATTTTACAGTTTCAGCAACAAGATGTGCAAGCTTATGAAAAACTTTACAATGCTTATTGTAAAAGTATTTCAGGAGTTATCAATACTATCGTAAAAGATGTTGAGGTAACTGAAGAAATTACGCAAGATGTGTTTTTAAAAGCTTGGAATAATGCGGCATCCTATTCCCCAAGCAAAGGTCGTTTTTTCACGTGGTTATTGAACATAGCACGAAATGCTGCTATCGATTATACCCGCTCAAAAAAATATAAACAGTCTCAACAAAACCAAACTTCTGATTTTTTCGTAGATATACTTGAAACACACGATGATTTAAATAGTAGCACCAATGCTATTGGTTTAAAAGAAATGGTGGAAAAATTGGGAGATACTTGTAAATCTTTGATTGAGCTATTGTATTTTAAAGGATATACTCAAGTAGAAGCTTCAGAAGAATTGAACATGCCTTTGGGTACTATAAAAACAAAAAACAAATCATGTATTGGGCAATTACGCTCAGTATTGGGAGTATAAAATGAATATAGAAGAATACATAGCATCTGGAATTTTAGAACTGTACGTTGCAGGTTCGCTTTCTGAAAAAGAAAACGAAGAAGTACATGCTGCAATTCAAAAATACCCTGAGTTGTTAGCAGAAGTAGAGTCCATAGAAAAAGCGATTCTACAATTAACTGCTGCAACTTATCAAGGCGAAGTTTCTTCATTTGATTCTATAAAAAATCAATTGATTTCAAAAGAACCAAAAGTAATTCCGATTCAAAAATCATCCAACTGGAAATCTTTTAGTGGTTGGGCTGCAGCAGTACTCCTTGGAAGTATGTTGATTTATACTATTTCTCAAAATAAACAATCAACTTCAGAAATTGTATCGGAAAAAGAGGCTTTAGAAGCGCAAATTGAAAAAGCAAAAAACAGTTTGGCAGAAAAAGAGAAACTGTTAAATATTTTAAGAGATAAAGATATTATTTCAGTGCCTTTAGCTGGACAAGTTGCCTCTCCAAATTCGTATGCAAAAGTATATTGGAACAAGAAAACCAATAATATCTATTTAGATGCTAAAGGATTGCCTCCACCTCCAAAAGGAAAAGTGTACCAGGTTTGGTCACTAAAAATAACCCCATTAACACCCACAAGTTTAGGTACTTTAGACACTTTTACAGCAAATAATACCAAAATTTTTGCAATTGAAAATCCGAATAACTCTGAAGCCTTCGGAATTACTCTAGAACCCGAAGGTGGTAGTGAATCGCCATCTTTAGATCAATTGTATGCTCTAGGCGCTGTGAATTCGTAAGAAAATTTCTTTTAAAATTGAGAGTTTGTATTTTATACTTTAAAAAATTTACTTCTTAAACATAAAATATACCGCTAAAATCAAAAAAACAAAAGAAATTAAATGATTGGTTTTAAAGGTTTCTGTTTTAAAAAATATCAAAGTGAAAACTGCAAAAACGACCAAAGTTATTACCTCTTGAATCACTTTTAATTGCAATAAACTAAAAGGTCCTCCATTTTCTGAATATCCAAGTCTGTTGGCTGGTACTTGAAAAACATATTCAAATAACGCAATTCCCCAACTGATAAAAATAATGGCAACCAAACCTAGTTTTTGAAACCACTTCCATTCTGTAAATTTCAAATGTCCATACCAAGCCAATGTCATAAACGAGTTGCTAATAATTAATAAAACAATGGTTAAAAATCCTTTCATTTATTTTACTAACTTATAAAATTGTTCAATATTCGATTGTTTTCCTTGAATATAAACTCTGTCTCCTTGCAATAAAACATCATCAGGCTGAATGTTTTGCATCAACATTTCTTTGCGTTTGATTCCTAAAATATTAATTCCGAATTCTACTCTCAAGTTCAATTCTTTTAGTGGTTTTCCTAAAAACTGATTACTATCTGCAGACATACTTACACAAGTAATATTAAAATCGACCAAATTATTGGGTTTAAAAGTGGTAGGTTTTTTCAATTCACCCTTAAATAGTTGATAATTATCAGCCCTAACCTTCTCTACAATTTGATCAATATCATCTTCAGGTACTAAAAAATTATGCAATACATGGGTAAAAATTTGAACAGAAGTTTCAAACTCTTCAGGAATAACTTCATCTGCACCTAAGGCAAACAACTCCGAAATTTCTTTTACAAATCGTGTTCTAACTACCAAATACAAAGAATCTGAATGTTTTCTAATATTTTTTACCACTTGTTTAGTAGCCTGATTGTCTGAAATTGCAATTACAGCAGCTCTTGCATTTTGAATGTGCACTGTTTCTAAAATATGATCGTGAGTAGCATCTCCAAAAATTATAGGCAATCCTTTTGCTCTTTCTCTCTTTACAATCTCTGCATCAAATTCAATTACAATAAAAGGTATATTACTGGTGGTTGCTGCTTTTGCTAAATTACTTCCATTTACCCCATATCCGATAATAATTAGGTGATTCTCAAAATTTTCATGAATGGTAATTTCATCATTATTTACGTTTAGTAAGTTGGATTGTATTCCTAATTTTTCAGAAACCCCCACTAATTTATTAGCAATTGCATCAGAATATATGATTACAAAAGGAGTCAATAACATCGAAACAATTGAAATTGATAAGAAATATTGATTTGTTTCTACATCTAATAACTGATTGTCAATACCAACTTTTGACAAAATAAATGCAAATTCCCCTACTTGAAACAAGGATAAACCTGTAAGTATAATTGTTCTTGGAGGATATTTAAGAATTGCTACTGCCAGAGATGCAATGATTGATTTTACGATAAAAACCACAAATACTAAAGATAAAATAACCCAAATGTGTTTGATGAAAAAACTCAAATCAAGTAACATTCCTACAGAAACGAAAAAGAAACTTGTAAATAACTCTCTAAAAGGTAAAATAATGCTAGTTGCTTGATGACTGTATTCTGATTCAGAAACAATTAGTCCCGCAATAAATGCTCCTAAAGCCAATGATAGTCCTGCCTCAGAAGTTAGAAATGCTACTGCAAAACAAAGTGTAATTGTTACTAATAAAAACAATTCTTTGCTATTGGTTTTTGCAACGGCATGCATCAATTTTGGTACTATATAGCGTGCACTGACAAAAGTAATTATTAAAACTACTAATGTTTTGATCACTAATGACGAAATACTTAACCAAATATTAGAAGATTCACCTGCCATTAAAGGTGTAATCAACATCATTGGTACTACAATAATATCTTGAAAAATTAAAATTGCAAGTGCATTTCTAGCATGTGCTGATGAAATTTCTTGGCGGTCTTGCAAGGTTTTTAATACAATGGCCGTACTCGATAAAGAAAACAAAAATCCTACAAAAACAGCTTCATTCCAAGAATTTCCTAAATAATAATAAACAAAAGCTGCCACTAAAACAGTTATTCCTACTTGAAAAAATCCTCCAATAAAAACAGTCTTTTTTATGGAAATTAACTGCTTGATTGACAGCTCCATACCAATAACAAAAAGCAATAAAATAACTCCGATTTCTGAGAGGATTTCTACTTCTTCAACGGCTTTTACCAAACTAAATCCATAAGGACCAATTAGCACCCCTGTAATTAAAAAACCAATGATTGATGGCAATTTTAAACGTTGCAATACAAAAACAATCATTACTGAAAAACTCAGTAATACTAGCATATCATTTAGTAAGGGTAAATGCATAGAAATTTATAGATGTTAATTTGGTAAAATATACAATCGTAAAGTTACTTAAATTCCCTCATTTTTGACTTATCAAAGGTCAATTGAATGTAATTTTTTAATAGCAAAAATAAAAAAGCCCAAGAAATCTTGAGCTTTTGAGTTGGTTACTGAATCTTGAATCAGTTATTTATTCAAATTAAAAGTATAAATTGTTTTATCATTTGCTTTGTAAAATAAATATCCTGCTGTTTCATCTACTTCATATTCAGGTTTTTTATCATTTAAAATGATTTCTTTAACCACTTTTCCTGTGTCTTTATTAACTTTTACCAAACCAACACCATCACTTAATTTTGTGAGCATAAATTGTGCATTCTCTGAGGCTGCTGTTGCTTTGAAACGTTTGGATAAATAGTCAAAAGATGCACCTGCAATTCCTGCAAACATATCTGCTGCACGTTTAGCCTCTTTACCATAATCATTATAGGAATCTAAATCATTAATGCTACCAAATGCTGAGCGATTTGCCCCAGCTCTAGCACTCATAGAAACCGCAAGTGCTGTACTGGTAACAGATACAATTCCGCCCATAATTTTACCAAACGTACTTCTTCCTGGAGATTTATGATACACTTTGTATTTTTCTTTTCCGTTAAAATCATACATTGCCATGTTTTGATTTGCTGATAAGAAAATACCTCCCTCTCTTATTTGCATCGTATTTGGGTCTTCTTTTTCATCAAATTCACAGTTTGCAAAGTCAGCTACATTTCCGGTAGTTGCATCAATTACTTTTATCTTTCCATCTGCTACTATCAAATATCGATTGTTTTTACTGTCAAAAGTTGATGCTACTGAGGTTGCTTTTTTATATTTCAGGGGTTTATTCCAAACAGTTTCACCAGAAGAAAGATTTACAATGTTGGCGTCTTCACTGGTTATATAGATTAATCCTTGTTTACTTTCAGCCATGACTAAAATATTTTCTCCGGTTTTTAGTGGTTTTTTGAATAATGGCGTTCCATCAAAAGAAATTTTATTGATTCCGCCTTCATAAATTCCGAATAAAATTCCATCTTTAGTTATGTAAAAATGCTGCACATATCCATTTGTTTTTGGCGCTTTATCCCACAAATCTTCTCCAGATGTTGCGCTTAAAAAAGCAATATGGCTTTGTGCTTTTGCGGCAAACATTTTATTTCCTGAGGGTTGTACGTTGCTAACAATCGCAATTCCTTGAGGTAAAATTTCAAAATTAGAAACAGTACCTTTTACTTTGCGATCATCTTTCCATAAAGCTTCACCATTTGTGTCGCCAATTTTATGAATTCTAGTATTATTACCATTGTTAACACTTTCAAAAGCATAAATTTCATTTTCAGCATCATTAGCAACCATCCAACCCACATTTTTAATCTTACTCGTCCATAATTCTTTTCCATCATGGCTCATGGCTAAAATTCCTTGTGCAGTAGGAATCAACATTGATTTTTTAAGCAGTAATGGAGTGCCAGTTACGCTAAAATCTTTGGCTACACCTACTCTACCAGGCTTGTCTAAGAAAAACGAATACTCATTTTTTCCGGTTTCTAAATCATACACTGCTATTTTTGGAACTTGACTTTCGAACTTTGCATCACTTTTTTGCAAACCACTGACCACTAATTTGTTTTGAGGTAACATGACATCGCAAGTGTAAATTTGTTTCCATTCTAACTCTTCAGAATTGAATAATACTTTTCCTTTTACATAATCTATCACAGCTCGTTTTGTTTTACCAAAAGCGCCAAATCCTGTTGATTTTCCTTGAGAAACGATAATATAAGGAGTTAACGGAACGAATTCAGTTTCTTCGGGTTTTAGTTGACCGAAGTTGGTAAAACTAAAAATTGGTGTTGACTCTGAGGGTTTAATTCCTACCAAACCATCATTGGTTGCTACTACCAAAACGCCCCCAACTGTCAATGTCATTTCGTTGATTTTAGCACCTAAATCATAGCTATTTTCAGGAGTTTCCGATTTTTGTGCATTGCTCGAAAAAGCCACTAAAAGCAAAAAAATGAATGTAGTTTTTATCAATAGTTTCATAATATTTAGTTTTAAATAAATTTTTTCGTAAAACTATTGATTGAATATGCTAAGCAAAATAAGGCAAATGCCCTAAATTCTAAAAATTAAAGTTTTAAAATATCAAATGATTTATTTCAAAATGTGCGCATACTTTTCTTTATTCTCAAAAAGTACCCAAAGGTTTATGAACATTAAAACGATTGCCATTGGCATACCATCAGGAATATTTACAATATGAGTTAAGACTATACCTACCATAATTGGCAAGATTATAATTGCACCTAAAGCTCTAGTTTTTGGAATTATAAAAAGCAAACCTGCTATAATTTCTACCATTCCCACTAATGGCATTAACCAGCCTATAGTTGTAAATGCTTCCATTACTTTTATAGTATTTTCGGGCATTTCTGCAGGCATTGGCATGTAATTGAAAAATTTATTCAACCCAGAATTGATAAAAAGTAAGCCGAATAAAAGACTGATAACGAAAAGAATTTTGTTTTTCATGATTTGTAAGTTTTAAAGAGTATTGGTTGGAGTTACAATTAATAAAAGTAATATTTATGAAAACTGATATAAATATATGATAAAAATAAATACCTTTATTTTATAAATATATTTTGAAAAAAATCTAACGATGGAATTTTATAATTTATTAAATAAAAAACCCAAGAAGTAAATTCTTGGGCTTTTATCTTAAAATTTATTGTTACAATTATTTAAAGTTGATTTTACGCATACGTAAACTAGCTGGAGTAACCTCTAAATACTCATCATCTCTAATATATTCCATACATTCTTCTAATGAAAAATCTACTTTTGGAGCAATTTTTACACCTTCATCAGTACCAGAAGCTCTTACGTTGGTTAGTTTTTTTCCTTTAATCAAATTTACAGCCATATCATCTTGCTTGTTGTTTTCACCAACCACTTGGCCTGCGTAAATTTCTTGATTCGGATCTATAAAAAAACGACCTCTGTCTTGCAATCTGTCAATAGCATAAGCAGTTGCTTTACCAGTTTCTGATGAAACAATCGCTCCTTTTAATTCGTCAGCAAACTCACCTTTATAAGGCCCGTATTCAGAAAAACGGTGATTGATGATTGCTTTACCAGCTGTAGCTGTTAATATTTTGTTTCGCAAACCAATCAATCCTCTTGATGGAATGGTAAATTCTAAGTGTTGCAAATCTCCTTTAGGCTCCATAATTAGTAAATCACCTTTACGCAATGAAACCAAATTGATAGCTCTAGATGCCACATCTTCAGGTACATCAATAGAAAGTGTTTCGTAAGGTTCTGATTTTACACCATCAATATCTTTCATGATTACTTTAGGTCTTCCAACCTGTAGCTCATAACCTTCTCTACGCATTGTTTCGATTAAAACGGATAAATGCAATACTCCACGTCCAAAAACATTGAATTTATCTTCGGTATCTGTATCATCAACACGAAGAGCTAAGTTTTTTTCTGTTTCTTTTTTCAAACGATCACGTAAATGACGAGAAGTTACAAACTTTCCTTCTTTTCCAAAAAAAGGAGAATTGTTAATGGTAAACAACATACTCATAGTAGGTTGATCAACTTCAATTCTTGGCAAAGCCTCTGGATTATCAGCATCAGCAATAGTATCACCAATATCAAAACCTTCAATTCCTGTGATGGCACAGATATCACCACTTCTTACTTTTGAGACTTTGACTTTTCCCATTCCTTCAAAAACATGCAATTCTTTGATGCGCACTTTTTTGAAAGAGCCATCAGCTTTACACAACATATAATCTTTATTTTCTTCTAAATCGCCTCTGTACACACGACCAATAGCGATTCTTCCGGTAAATGCTGAAAAATCTAATGAAGTAATTTGCATTTGAGGAGTTCCTACTCTATAAGGCGCTTCAGGAATAGATTCAATTACTGCATCTAATAAATCAACAATATTATCTTTAGGCTCTCTCCAATCTGTTGACATCCATCCATTTTTTGCAGAGCCATAAATGGTTGTAAAATCTAATTGCTCTTCGGTTGCCTCTAAAGCAAACATCAAATCAAACACTTTTTCATGCACCAAATCTGGCGTACAGTTTTCTTTGTCTACTTTATTTACAACCACAATTGGAGTTAAACCTAATTCAATAGCTTTACCCAATACAAAACGAGTTTGAGGCATTGGGCCTTCAAAAGCATCAACCAATAGTAAAACACCATCAGCCATTTTTAGTACACGTTCTACTTCTCCACCAAAATCAGCGTGACCAGGAGTATCAATTACATTGATTTTTACATCTTTATAAACTACAGAAACGTTTTTTGAAAGAATGGTAATTCCTCTTTCACGTTCTAAATCGTTGTTATCTAATAACAAATCTGTACGTTCTTTACGATCGTCTAAGATTTTTGCTTGGTCAATAATTTTATCTACTAATGTTGTTTTTCCGTGGTCAACGTGGGCAATGATTGCGATGTTTCTAATTGATTGCATAAGTGCGTTCTAAAATTTCGTGCAAAAGTAGTGCTTTATAAACAATTACACGAATTATAAATGATTAATTTAATTGGTTACTAAGAAAGGTAATTTTGAAATAAAAATAAATATAACTATTTATATATAAGGCACTTAAAAAACACTACAAAGATGTTTTGTCTTTTGTAGGATCATCTCTAAAAGCCGATGGTAAAATATCGGGAATCAATTTTACCAGTAAAGGCAACAACAAAGTGCCTCCTGGTAATAAAAAAACAGCCAATGCAGGTACAGATTTGCAGATGTCAATCAAATGGATTTTGACTTTTTCTTTTTCCTCTTCGTTCAGTTTTGTTTTGGTAGATTTTTTTATCAAATACATTGCCTCTTTGCTTTGCGACAGTTCTTGATATAAACGCAACTTGTTTCTTTGCAAAAGGGCTTTAATTTCTTCTTTACTTAGCATTTATAATTTTCTTCTTTTGCGCTCTGTAGTAAGTAGGTTTAATTCCCTACTTGTTTGTCCTGCTACAGAGGTGTTTTCTTCTGCTCTTCTTATCAAATAAGGCATTACATCACGTACAGGGCCAAAAGGTAAATATTTAGCAACGTTATACCCTTCTTTTGCTAGATTGAAACTGATGTGATCGCTCATTCCAAATAACTGACCAAACCACATGCGTTTGTCATTTTTTTCTATTTGATATTTGTTGGCGAGTTCCATCAATAAATACGAACTGTTTTCATTGTGAGTACCTGCAAACAAAGCCATTTTTGGATGTTCCATGATAAAATTGATGGCTGCATCGTAATTTTCATCAGTATCTTTTTTGGTGTCGCAAATGGGTGAACGATACCCTTTTTCTTCAGCTCTTTCACGCTCTTTTTCCATATATGCACCTCTCACCACTTTCATTCCTATGTGATATCCTTTTTCTTGTGCTTTGGCATATACTTTTTTCAAATAGTCCATTCTGTCATGTCTGTACATTTGTAAAGTATTGAAAACTATTGCTTTATCTTTATTATAAGTTTCCATTAAATTCTCAATCAATGCATCAGCAGCATCTTGCATCCAACTTTCTTCGGCATCAATTAAAATAGGAACATTTTTTTCTTGGGCTTTTTTACAAGCTTTGTGAAAGCGAGCTACTACTCTATTCCATTCTTCTTGTTCTTTGTCTGTCAAAGATTTTTTTTCTGTAATTTTTTGATACAACGCAAAACGTCCAAATCCTGTTGGTTTGAATACAGCAAAAGGAATAGATTTCTTTTCTTCGCAAAAATCAAGAATTTTTAAAATCTTTTGTAAAGCATCATCAAAGCTTGCTTCTTCGTCTTTACCTTCAACAGAGTAGTCTAATACACTGTGAACATTCCCTTCAGCATACATTTTTTCGATGACAGGTAAACAATCTTCTTCTGTAACTCCGCCACAAAAGTGATCAAAAACAGTTGAACGAATCAAACCCTCAATTGGTAAATGTGCTTTTAAAGCAAAATTTGTTACTGCAGATCCAATGCGAACCATGGGTTCATTTTGAATCATTTTAAACAAAAAATAGGCACGTTCGAGTTGAGAGTCTGATTTTAAAGAAAAAGCAACTTCGGTATTATCAAAAAGTTTCATAAATTAAGATACAAATAATTTGATTACAAAGATAGTTCAAGACTACAAATAATTAAATTATTTCTTTTTAATTTGCGCATCCAAAATAATCATTCATGCAAACGATTGAAGCAGCCACATATCCTGTTCATTTTCATCAAAAAGGATACAAAGCACTTAGAAAATTAGTAACCGATAAAAAGTATTCAAGTATTTTTATTTTGGTAGATGAAAATACATTAACTCATTGTTATCCAGTATTTTTAGAAAAACTGCAGCCCACTTTTGATGTTCAGTTGATTGAAATTCCATCTGGTGAAATTCATAAAAATTTAGAAACTTGTGTGGCTGTTTGGAACAAAATTACTGCTCTTGGTGCAGATAGAAAAAGTCTATTCATCACCCTTGGTGGTGGTGTTATTACTGATTTAGGTGGTTTTGTAGCTTCGTGTTTTAAACGTGGAATTGATTTTGTAAACATTCCAACCACATTATTATCTATGGTTGATGCATCAGTTGGAGGAAAAACTGGAGTTGATTTAGGCGTTTTGAAAAATCAAATTGGTTTGTTTGCCAATCCGCAAATGGTCATTGTTGATGATGAGTATTTGACAACTTTATCGCCTCGAGAAGTGACTTCAGGAATGGCAGAAATCATCAAATATGGTTTGACTTATGACATGAAACTATTTAATCAAGTAAAAGAGTCTAAAGAACAACAAATCAATGAATTAATACATCGTTCTATAGAAATAAAAAACGAAGTTGTTTTGCAAGACCCTAAAGAAAAACACTTGCGAAAAATTTTAAATTTCGGTCATACTTTAGGGCATGCTATTGAATCATTTTATTTAGAATCTGCCTCTAAAGAAACATTAACTCACGGTGAAGCAATTGCGATTGGTATGATTTGCGAAAGTTATCTTTCGTCTAAATTACTAAACTTTTCAGCTGCAAAAGTCGCAGAGATTAAAGAAACTATTTTATCTATTTATCCAAAAATCACCCTTGAAAAAGAGGACTTTTCTGAAATTATGGAGTTGCTAAAACATGATAAGAAAAATGTAAGTGGCAATGTAAATTTCGTATTGCTGTTTGATTTTGAAGATTATAAAATTGATTGTAAAGTTTCTGATGCTCTTATTATCGAGAGTTTAGAATACTATAATAGGTAATTCGGAATTTAATAATCACCTTTGATTATTCATTTCTGAAGCTAAGATTCGTTTTATTCAATCCAACTTTTAAAATCTTTTACGCGTTCTCTGCTTACAATAATTTCGGCTTCTGAATAAGATTCTAGTATCAATTTCAATCTTGAATTAGAGTACGCAATGATATCTTTGATGGCATTGATATTCACAATAAAAGTTCTGTTTACTCTGAAAAATTGTTCAGGATCTAATTGTTCTTGCCAAATTTCGAGTGAATTGTCTAACAAAAAACTTCTTTTTTCATTAGTAAAGCAATAAGTTGCTTTGTTTTCACTGTAAAAACATTCAATGTTATCGGTTGAAATTATTTTGATATGAGCCCCAACTTTTATAGACAACCGTCTTTTAAATTTTCTGTCTAAAGGATTGATTAATAGTTTTTTAATCTCATCTAAGTTTACCATTACTTCTTGCTTTTTGGGATGTAATTTAGTAAACTGTTGCACTGCTGCTGCCAATTCTTCTTCATCAATAGGCTTTAGTAAATAATCAATAGAGTTCAATTTAAAGGCTCTTAACGCGTACTCATCATAAGCAGTTGTAAAAATAATGGCACTTTTCACTTCTATCTCCTCAAAAATTTCAAAAGACAATCCGTCTGACAATTGAATGTCTAAAAAAATCAATTCAGGATGCTCGTTATTTTGCAACCAATTCAAGGATTCTTCAACAGAATGCAACATTTCTTGAACCTCAATATCCAACGCTTGTAACATTCTGCTGAGTCTTCTTGCAGCTGGCTTTTCGTCTTCGATAATGACAACTTTCATTATTACTTAAGGTTTTTGTATTGGTTGTTTTCTTTCTCTAAAAACTCTTTGATTTTTCGTTCTTCCCAATCTTTTCCAAAACCTAAAAATTTAGTTCCAAAAACCCCAAACCAGTGAAAAAACAACCCTATTCCCCAGAATAATGGTGTTGAATACACTCCGAAATTGCTCAATGCTTCTGTAAAACTTTCTCCACTTCTCATCAATCCGAAGATTATGATACCGCTGATAAAAATATTTACCGAAATAAATACGACCAAATGCACATAAAATCCTTTGATGTCTTTGACTCTTTTTTTGGCTCTATTATAACTCTGTTCTTTTAAAAATTGCTGTTCCATGTTAGTTGTTATTTTGATTCATAAATTCTCTTATTTTGCGCTCTTCCCAGTCTTTTCCTAGGCCTAATAATTGAAAACCAAAAATTCCTAACCAATGAAAAAACAATCCTAATCCCCATCCTAAGGTAGAAAACCAAAACCAATGAAAACCAGGGGTAAATCTTAAATTTACAAATATAATTACCGGGATTACAAGGCAATACGATGCTAAATGTGCATAAAAACCTTTGATTTCTTTGACTCTTTTTTGAGCTCTTTCGTAAGCTTGCTGATTGTTAAATGTTGAATTCATAGTGCTTATTTTTTATTTTCTTGATTCATTAATTCTTTTATTTTGCGCTCTTCCCAGTTTTTTCCTAAAAATATATTGAAATTTTGTACTTCTAAATATTTAAATATCAAACTAATACCCCAAAATATCAATGGAAACCAAAACCATTTAAAATCCGGTGAAAATTCCAAATTGATATAAATTAAAAGTGGAATTACAATGCAATAAGAGACTAAACTTTGATAAAATTCTTTCAATCTTTCCACTTTTTCTATAGCTCTTGCGTACTTACTATTTTCTATATTTTCTTGATACATGATGTCGTTCATTTTAATTAAGAGAGGAATCCTCACCTTAAATGTTTTGTTATTATTTTCTACTTGCACACTTTTATGAGTGATTAATCCATACCTGTCAGCAATATTTTGCAACCCAACTTTGGTACTTTTTCCTACAGCCTCTTTAGGGTTTACATTGTTTTCTATCACCAAATAATCATTTTCTTCATAAATACTGATTATCAATGGTTTTGATGATGAAACTACATTGTGTTTCACAGCATTTTCGAGTAATAATTGCAACGAAAGTGGTACAATTTTCAACTCTTGATTGCTTACAGATGCTGGAATATTGAATTGTACAGCATCTTCAAAACGCATTCCTAAAAGCTCCATATAGGTTTTAGCAAAGGTCAATTCTTCAGTTAAGGGAATTAAATCTTTATTTCTTTGCTCTAAAACATACCTGTATACTTTAGACAATTTGGTAGTGAATTTTTCTGCTTGACTTGGATTTTCACTGATTAAACTTGTCAATACATTCAAACTATTGAATAAAAAATGAGGATCAATCTGACTTTTTAAAGATTCGAATTTGGCGGTTTCTGTTTTTGCAACAATTTCTTGTTGTGTACTTTCTTGTTTTACTGATTTTTTCCAAGCAATCATAAAACTTCTTGCATGTAAAAAAGCTGAAATTCCGAAAGAAAGAATGATGAAAAATAAATGTGTCCAAAGATATTTACCATGTAAAAAAGCATCAGCACTTACACCTGGAATGATCACAAATTGCAAGTAATTGATCAATAAAACTACAGGAACAGTGTAGCCAATTGTGGCTATAACACCAGACCAAACACGTTTTTTTGTATGCTCAATCCAAGACCATTTATTACTCAAATAATCATTCAACAAACCCTGACCAAAACCCAATCCAAAAGAATAGATGCCTGATACTACAAAAGAAAAAACTATCGATTTTACATCAAAATTTTGATTGACAATCGTAAAAAAGACTCCAAAAATAAGGGTGATTTTTAAGGTGATGATTACCCCTTCCCTTACATTTTCTTTTGTGATACCAGCTATCATTTTATTCAATTTTTATAGTTGCAAAGAATCTTAAAATTTAATTTTTAAAGATACATTTTTCTCTGAAACTGCAAACTTTGCGCCTTCAAATGTTGGAGGTCCAAAAGTCATTACATTGTTAGATGCACCATAATCTTCAGTTGGCATTCCGTTAGAAGAAAAATCCATTTTATCATTGTCATTTTTGTCATGATAACAAATAATGGCATACTCTCCAAAAGGCACATTTTCAAAAGTTACCAAACTCTTTCCTTCTACAATTTTGGCATTGCTTGCCTGAATAGGTTTTAGCATAAAAGATGCTTTATCATACAAGGCAAAACCTACTTTTCCACTATCAGAAGTAACATTGATAACTTCTGCTGTGATACTTGCTTTTTCTTGGGCAATTACTGAATTCGTGATGAATAAAACTGCCATGACTACGATTGATGTTACTAATTTCATAATTTTTATTTTTTAAGATTAATGATGCCACAAAAGTGCGACAGGATATTCTCTAAAAAAATTGATTGTAACCGAACTGTCATTTTTATAGGATGAATTGTTAATAATGAAAACTCACTATTTTTAATAAAATCAGATCCTAAAAAAAATTGCCAAAAATGTATTTATTTGGTTAAATGATACCAAATTCATAAATCAACCCTTATTTTAGTTACGATTCCATAAAACTTGTAAAAAAATAACTCATTTTTAATAATAAGTTTTAAAAAATATATACTTTTACTCCATGATTCAAGTAATTAGAAATAAAAATTATACTTCAATAGTTCCCAGTAAGCGTTTGCATTGCAGACGCTGTTAATCTTTTTTAAAGAGATCGAATTTATTTAAGTATAACCCATTTTTATTTTCATGAAACAATCAACCAAAGCTCATCAACATTTTCAAGTTATTTTACACAATAACAATGTTACAATTTCTCGTCATTTTACCACGCGCCCTTAGGCGTTTGTGCATCATTACAGAATTAGGTGAGTCCAATTCTACTCAAGAAAAATCGACAAAAAACATTTTTAAACTTACTAAATTTCAATTTCAATGAAAATTGTCATTGCTGATAAATCCCATATTGGATACGCAGAAATAATATGTAAAACCATCGAAGATGCTGCCAAAGTTAGAGGCACAGGAATTGCTAAGCGTAAACCTGAATATATTGCCACCAAAATGGAAAATGGCAATGCTGTTATTGCACTAGATGGCGATAAATTTGCTGGATTTTGTTATATCGAAAAATGGGGACATGGAAAATTTGTCGCCAACTCAGGATTGATAGTTCATCCTGATTACAGAGGCTTAGGACTGTCAAAAAAAATCAAACAAGTTATTTTTGAACATTCTAGAAAAAAGTTTCCAGATGCTAAAATATTCAGTATTACTACTGGTTTAGCGGTTATGAAACTCAACACAAGCTTAGGGTACAAACCAGTTACTTTCTCTGAATTGACAGACGATCCTACTTTTTGGGATGGTTGTCAAACTTGTGTAAACTATGATGTTTTAACACGAACAAATCGTAAAATGTGTTTGTGTACTGGCATGCTGTATGATCCAAACAATCAATCAAAAGAAGAACCTAAAAAAATCAAAGAGAAGGTCTTTTATAGACTTAAAAACATGAAACAAAACTTGTTCTTAAAAAAAGAAAAGAAATGAAAAAACTAGTTATTGCTTATAGTGGAGGTTTAGATACTTCGTATTGTGCTGTAAAATTATCAAAAAAATACAAAGTACATGCAGTTACTGTAAATACAGGTGGTTTTACTGCTGATGATATCAAAAACATTGAAAGTAATGCCTATAAAATGGGAGTTACTACTTATAAATGTATAGATGCTGTATCGTCTTTTTATGAAAAAGTAGTAAAATATTTGGTGTACGGAAATGTATTGAAAAACAATACGTATCCTTTATCTGTAAGTGCTGAGCGTATTATTCAGGCTATTGAAATCATTGAATATGCCAAAAGTATCAACGCCGAATTTATTGCTCACGGAAGTACAGGAGCAGGAAATGATCAAGTGCGGTTTGACATGATTTTTCAAACTTTAGCTCCTCATATTGGCATCATCACTCCTATCAGAGATGAAAAATTAACAAGACAAGAAGAAATTGATTATTTAAAATCTGAAGGCATCAACATGCCTTGGGAAAAAGCCAAATATTCTGTAAACAAAGGTTTGTGGGGAACAAGTGTTGGTGGTGAAGAAACCTTAACATCAACCATGCCTTTGCCAGAAAGTGCCTATCCATCTCAATTGGTAAAAGAAGGGTATCAAAAAGTAGTGTTGACATTTAACAAAGGAAATTTAGTGGCTGTAAATGGCAAAATTGATGATCCTGAAAAATGCATTGAATTGCTCAACAGTTTTGCTACAAAATACGCCATTGGTAGAGATATTCATGTGGGTGATACTATTGTTGGTATTAAAGGAAGAGTTGGTTTTGAGGCTGCTGCTGCATTGATTACCATTAAAGCGCATCATTTGTTAGAAAAACATACACTTACCAAATGGCAATTGCAACACAAAGAATATTTGGCGAGTTTTTACGGAATGCATTTGCACGAAGGCCAATATTTAGATCCTGTAATGAGAAACATCGAAGCATTTTTAGAAAGTAGCCAAAAGAACGTTTCTGGAAGTGTGTTTGTTACTTTAAGACCTTACCATTTTACATTGGATGGCGTTTCATCACCTCATGATTTGATGAATGCAAAATTCGGAAGTTATGGTGAAGAAAATAAAGTTTGGACAGCTGATGATGCCAAAGGATTCATCAAAATTTTAGGCAATCAAAATAAAATATATCAGCAAGTAAATAACGACGAATTATGATTCAAGTGGGAATTATTGGTGGTGCAGGATATACCGCTGGCGAATTGATCAGATTGTTATTGCATCATCCAAAAACCGAAATCAACTTTGTGTACAGCACTTCCAATGCAGGAAATAAAATTTACGACGTACATCAAGATTTAGTTGGTGATACTGAGTTGAAGTTTATAGATACTGTCAATCCTGATGTTGATGTCTTATTTTTATGCTTAGGACATGGAAATTCGACACAGTTTTTAAAAGAAAACACCTTTTCTAAAAACACTAAAATTATTGATTTAAGCAATGATTTTAGATTGGAATCTTCGAGTATTATTGATGGTAAAGCATTTGTGTATGGTTTGCCTGAATTGCAAAAAGAAGCGATCAAAAAAGCGAATTATATTGCGAATCCAGGTTGTTTTGCAACGGCTTTGCAATTGGCAATTTTACCGTTAGCAGCCCATAAATTGTTGTTTGATGATATTCACATTCACGCTGTAACTGGCGCAACTGGTGCAGGAACTGCTGTTTCAGCAACTTCGCATTTTCCTTGGCGAGACAATAATTTTTCGCATTACAAGGCTTTTTCACATCAACATTTGGATGAAATCAATCAAACTGTACAAAACTTACAACCTAATTTTTCATCAGAAATCAATTTTATTCCCAATAGAGGAAACTTTTCAAGAGGAATTTTCGCAACTATTTATACAAAGTTTAAAGGTTCAGTTTCAGATGCCAAAGAATTGTATCAAGACTTTTACAAAGAAGCTGCTTTTACGTTTATTACCGAAAATGATTTGCATTTAAAACAAGTAGTGAACACGAATAAATGTTTGTTGCATTTGTCAAAACAGAATGATAAATTATTGATTACAAGTGTTATAGATAATTTATTAAAAGGAGCTTCTGGTCAAGCCATTCAAAATATGAATTTGATGTTTGGTTTTGAAGAAACTTTAGGATTGCACAGCAAAGCCAATTATTTTTAAATAAACTACGGATGAAAATAGCAATTATAGGCACAGGAAATTTAGGGAAATCAATCGCAAAAGGATTGATTATCAACAACGCCATTACCTCTTTATATCTTACCAAAAGAAATTTAGAAAGCATTTCAGAATTTGAAGGTTATAAAAATGTCTTTTTAACGACCCAAAATACAGAGGCAATTCAGCAATCAGACATTCTCATTTTTGCAGTGCAACCTGCGCATTTCGAAAATATTCTCAAAGAAATAAAACCTCATTTAACCAACAAACATGTATTAATTTCAACAATTACGGGCTTTAGTATTCGCAGAATTGAGGATGTTATTGGGATGGATACATTTATCATAAGAGCCATGCCAAATACAGCCATTGCTGTTGGAAAATCCATGACCTGTTTGTGTAGCAATGAACTTGGAAAAGAGCGCATTAAAATTGCAGAGGCTATTTTCAATAGATTGGGGCATTCTATGACAATTCCGGAAGCACAAATGCAAGCTGCTACAGTGGTTTGTGCTAGTGGCATTGCTTTTTGGATGCGATTAATCAGAGCCACTACTCAAGCAGCTATTCAACTAGGTTTTGATGCCAAAGAAGCGCAAGAATTGGCCATGTTTACCTGTGATGGTGCTGCCAATTTATTAATTGCAAATGGCAATCATCCTGAAGAAGAAATTGACAAAGTAACCACGCCAAAAGGCTGTACTATAGAAGGTTTGAACGAAATGGAACACAAAGGATTGAGTTCGTCTTTGATACATGGAATGGTAGCTTCATTCAATAAAATTAACGTCATAAAAAAAGAACAACTATGAGTTTGTTTAATGTATATCCTTTGTTCGACATCACGCCTGTAAAGGCAAAAGATGTGTATGTATATGATGACAAAGGCATTGAATATTTAGATTTATATGGTGGTCATGCTGTGATTTCTATTGGGCATTCACATCCGAAATATGTGGAAGCTATCAGTAACCAAGTAGCGAATTTGGGTTTTTACAGCAACTCTATTCAAAATCCGTTACAAGTTGCTTTATCAGAAAAATTAGCGCAACTTTCTTGTTGTATTGAGTATGATTTGTTTATGTGCAATTCTGGTGCTGAAGCCAATGAAAATGCCCTAAAACTAGCGTCATTTCATACCAATAAGAAAAAAATTATTGCTTTTAAAAATAGTTTTCATGGACGAACTTCAGCAGCTGTTGTAGCTACTGATGATGCTAAAATCATAGCCCCTTTAAACGCACAACAAGAAGTTGAAATTTTGCCTTTGGGCGATTTAGTTGCGTTGGAAAATGCCTTGCAAAAAAACGATGTGTGTGCAGTAATTATTGAATGTATTCAAGGAGTTGGAGGTTTGGACGAAAGTACCACTGAATTTTATGTGGGAATTGACACTCTTTGTAAAAAATACGGCGCTTGTTTTATTGCAGATGAAGTGCAGTCTGGTTATGGAAGAACAGGCAATTTTTTCGCCTATCAAAAATACAATGTTACTCCTGATATCATTTCCATTGCTAAAGGAATGGGAAATGGCTTTCCTGTTGGTGGCATTTTAATTCATCATTCCATCAAAGCTTCTTTTGGATTATTAGGAACAACTTTTGGTGGAAATCACTTGGCTTGTGCAGCAGCATTAACCGTTTTAAATGTGATTGAAGAGGAAAAATTGATAGAAAATGCGAAAAATATGTCGCAATATTTCATTGAAAAAGCGCAAGAAATTCCGCAAGTAAAAAGAATCAAAGGTCGTGGTTTGATGTTGGGATTGGAATTTGATTTTCCGATTGCTGAACTTAGAAAAAAGCTTATCAACAATCATAAAATTTTTACTGGAAATGCTAAAAATCAATATGTTATTCGAATTCTTCCTCCGTTAACAATTCAAAAAAAACACATTGATTCGTTTATGAACGCTTTAAAAAGTGAATTATAATGAAACACTACACCTCTATTCAAGATATTCCTGATATCTATGCTTGGATTGATGAAGCTAAAAAAATTAAAGAAAATCCATTAAAGAATAAAAAATTAGGTAAACACAAAACCTTGGGTTTGTTGTTTTTCAATTCGAGTTTGCGAACGCGTTTAAGCACGCAAAAAGCAGCTTTGAATTTAGGCATGCATACGATTGTGATGAATGTTTCTGAAGATGCTTGGGGCATTGAATTTGAAGATGGAAGCATCATGAATGGCACAACTGCTGAACACATCAAAGAGGCAGCAGCTGTAGTTTCTCAATATTGTGATATCATTGCAGTGCGCGCTTTTCCAACCTTAAAAGACAAGGAAAAAGACGAACGCGAACAAGTATTGAATGCCTTTATAAAGCACGCTTCTGTGCCCATTGTAAATATGGAAAGTGCTACAAGTCATCCTTTACAAGGTTTAACAGATGCCATTACAATTGCAGAAAACAGTACTAAAAAAAGACCAAAAGTAGTGTTAACATGGGCTCCTCACGTAAAAGCATTGCCACATGCAGTTGCCAATAGTTTTGTAGAAGCCATGCAAAAAATGGATGTAGACTTTGTAATTACCAATCCTGAAGGATACAATTTAAATCCAAATATCACCAAAGACACTCCTATCATTCACAATCAAAAAGAAGCTTTTAAAAATGCTGATTTTGTGTATGCCAAAAATTGGAGTTCCTACGATTCGTATGGACAAATCTTAAAAAAAGATGCTGATTGGATGGTAACCAAAGCCAACATTGGCAATGCAAAATTCATGCATTGTTTGCCAGTTCGTAGAAATGTTGTTGTGGAAGATGCTGTGTTGGATTCTGAAAATTCGTTGGTAATTCAACAAGCCAATAACCGAACATTTGCGGCACAATTGGTATTGAAAAAAATATTAGAAGACTTGTAAAGTCTTGTGATTTCTGAACTTGATTCAGAATCGAACATAAAACAAAAAGATACTGAAACAAGTTCAGCATTTATGGAAAAACTATCAATCATAAAAATCGGCGGAAATATCATTGAAGATGAAACTTCGTTGCACGAATTTTTAAAGCTTTTTGCAAACCTTGATGGAATGAAAATTTTGGTTCATGGTGGAGGCAAAAAAGCCACTCAAATGGCGCATAAATTAGGCATTGAATCTACCTTAATCAATGGAAGACGCATTACTGACAAAGCTACTTTAGAAGTGATTACCATGGTATATGGTGGTTTGGTCAACAAAAATATTGTCGCAAAACTACAAGCTTTGCAAACAAACGCTATTGGTTTGTCGGGTGCAGATGGCAATAGCATTCTTTCTAATAAACGCCCTGTAAAAGACATTGATTATGGTTTTGTAGGAGATGTAAAAAAGGTCGATAATCAAGCTATTGATGTATTGATAAGTGCCAACTTTACCCCTGTTTTTTGTGCCATAACCCATGATGGAAATGGGCAATTACTCAATACAAATGCGGATACCATCACCAGTCAAATTGCGGTGGCAATGAGTAAAAGTTACGAAACTTCTATTTATTATTGCTTTGAATTGAATGGTGTTTTAAAGGACATCAATGATAAAAATTCTGTCATCAAACATATTAATAGTGAGAGTTATCCAGCTTTATTATCAAACGGAATTATTGCTGATGGCATGTTGCCAAAGCTCGAAAATTGTTTTGATGCTTTAAAAAATGGAGTTCATGCGGTTTTTATGGGAAATACTACTATCTTGACAAAAGAAAACGAAAATTACACTAAAATAACACTATAAATGGAACTCAAAAAACTTACAATCGAAGCAATTGCGCTTTTAAAAAAGTTGATTGAAACTCCGTCTTTTTCATCCGAAGAAGACAAAACTGCTCTTTTGATTGAAAATTGGTTCAAAGACCATCAAATTCCGTTTCAAAGAACCAACAATAATGTTTGGGCTATCAATAAATATTTTGATGAGAACAAACCTACATTATTACTAAACTCTCATCATGATACTGTAAAACCGAATTCAGCCTACACCAAAAATCCGTTTGAAGCCATTGTTGAAGACGGAAAATTATATGGTTTGGGAAGCAATGACGCTGGAGGTTGCTTGGTATCTTTAATTGCCACATTCACGCATTTTTATCATCATGAAAATTTAACCTACAATTTGGTTATTGTGGCTTCTGCAGAAGAAGAAAGTAGTGGTGAATTTGGTTTGAACAGCATGTTATCCATCATCCCAAAAATTGATGTTGCCATTGTGGGCGAACCTACTTTGATGGATTTGGCAATCGCTGAAAAAGGATTGGTCGTTTTTGATGCAGTCGTAGAAGGTACTGCAAGTCATGCTGCGCATCCAAATAATGACAATCCGATTTACAAATTGATTGATGTGTTGCAATGGTTTCAAGATTTTACATTTGATAAAACCTCTGAAACTTTGGGTGATGTAAAAATGACCGTTACTCAAATCAATGCGGGTAAACAGCACAATGTTGTTCCTGCACATGTGGATTTGGTCATTGATGTTCGCGTAAATGATGTGTATACCAATCAGGAAATTGCAAAAATTTTACAAGAAAATGCCCCTTGTACTAAAATAACTCCAAGAAGTTTGCGATTGAACTCCTCCTCTATTTCCAAAGAGCATGCTTTGGTTCAAGCAGGAATTGCCATCGGAAGAAAAACATATGGCTCACCAACTCTGTCTGATCAATCTGTTTTGAGTTGCCAATCGTTAAAACTAGGCCCTGGAGATAGCACACGTTCGCACTCTGCTGATGAATTTATTTACATTTCAGAAATTGAAGAAGGCATTGAGATTTATGTAAAATTGTTGGAGAAAGTAATTGTTTTAGATAGAAGATATTAAATATTAGAAGTTAAAAGTTAGAGACAGAAAATTGAAACAATCTAAAATTAGCGTAGTTTAATAAAATTAATTGTAAGATTAAAAATTTAGTATCTTTGATAAAAAGCATAAAAATGGATTTACAAACTAGAAAATTGGAGATTATACGCGAATTTTTAAAAGTTCAAAGTGAAGACGTTGTTTCTAGAATCGAAAAAATTTTGATAAAAGAAAACCAAACTTCTGAAAAAGAAGTATTAAAACCAATGACAATTGAGGAATTTAATTCACGAATAAACAAATCATTAGAAGATTCAAAAAATGGTCGTTTAATTGAAGCCACTGAATTTAAATCCAAAATTGATACATGGAGTTAAAAATATTTATGATTATTATCTAGAAAAAGCTGGCCACCAAATAGCAAAGAAAATTGTTGACGGAATTTATAACGAGACTTTAAAGCTAAAAAAACACCCAGAAATTGGTCAAAATGAAGAACTTTTAAAGGGTTTAAATCAAGAATTTAAATATCTTATCCACGAAAATTATAAAGTAATATATTGGATAAATATTCAGAAAAAATGTGTAGAAATAATTGATGTCTTTGATACAAGACAAAACCCTGTAAAGATAAAACGGACAAAATAAAAACCGATTTTTTACGAGTAAAAAAAGAAACATGAAACTTTGGGATAAAGGATTTTCAATCGATAAAAAAATAGAACTTTTCACTGTTGGTAATGACAGAGAAGTTGATATGCACATTGCAAAATACGATGTAATTGCTTCTTTGGCACATGCTAAAATGTTGACTTCCATTGGATTGATTTCTGAGGAAGAAATGAAATTAGTAGCAATTGGCCTGAAAGATTTAGCAATCGAAATTGAAAAGGGAACGTTTGTCATTGAAGATTCTTTTGAAGACGTGCACTCTAAAATTGAGTGGGAATTGACTCAAAAATGTGGTGAAGTTGGTAAAAAAATTCACACAGCTCGTTCTAGAAACGACCAAGTTTTAGTTGCCTTACAATTGTATTACAAAGAGAATTTAAGCATTATAAATCAGCAAGTTAAAACACTTTTTGATACGCTTTTGCAATTGGCAGCAACGCATCAATCTAAATTAATTCCAGGTTATACACATTTGCAAGTAGCCATGCCATCGTCTTTCGGATTGTGGTTTTCGGCCTATGCTGAATTGCTAATTGACGATGTGTATTTACTGAATGCTGTTTCAAAAATTGTTGATCAAAATCCTTTAGGATCTGCTGCAGGTTATGGAAGTTCGTTTCCAATTGACAGAGCAATGACTACCAAAGAAATGGATTTTAGTACGTTGAAATTCAATGTCGTAGCTGCACAAATGAGCAGAGGAAAAAGCGAACGTTCTTTGGCTGCTGCCTTAGGAAGTTTGTGCAATACGTTAGCACGTTTTTCAATGGATATTTGTTTGTATATGAGTCAGAATTTTGGATTTGTAACTTTTCCAGATGAATTGACTACAGGAAGTAGCATCATGCCTCATAAAAAAAATCCAGATGTGTTTGAATTGATTCGTGGAAAATGCAATAAAATTCAGGCTTTACAAACAGAAATGATTCTGATTACCAATAATTTACCTTCAGGTTATCATAGAGATTTTCAGTTGTTAAAGGAAAATAGCATCAATGCAATTGAGGATGTAAAGACGATTTTAGACATTTTTAATTTTGCCATTCAGCAAATCATCGTAAAAGATATTGATTTGACTGATGAGAAATATCAGTATTTATTTACTGTGGATAGCATCAATAATTTAGTTACAGAAGGAATGCCTTTTAGAGAAGCCTATCAAAAAATTGGAAGTCAAGTACAAGCAGGCACATACAAAGCCGATTTAGGAAAAAAGCATTCGCATATGGGCAGTATTCACAATTTAGGATTGGAAGAAATTCGAAATAAGTTTCCTAAAAGCTAAAATACTCTCTTAAAAATAGCCCGAATAAAATTAGCTGGAGGCATTTTCATCAAAATTTGTAAATCTTCTATCAAAGAAGTTTCTTCATCCAAAAATTTAAGAATTTGCTCCATAGTTGTTTTTTTGAATAATTGCCCAAACAACGTAGATCCTAAGTAGTTTTTTTCGTGTAAGATATCCAACAATAACAGGTCATAAAACCAAAATTTATTGATTTTATGAAAAGATTCCAAAGGTTTGTTTGCCTTTAGATATGCTACCAATTGGATGGTTTTTTTGGTTGTATTTTTAAAGGTAAAACCAGTACTTGCTTTAGACCATCCTCCAGCTGTACCAATATGAATGATATTTGGGGAATTATTTTTCCAAAAATGATAGCAGGTCATGGGTATTGACCCTTGCTCTTTTTCTGTAATGATATAATTTGTAATGTTCTTTTCTTTTAAATAATGCTCAATTGCTGTTTCATATTCAGATACAGGTAAAAGATGTTCTGAAAACAAGGTATATTCAAAAAGCGCTTCGTTTTTACTGAATGGCAACACATACATAAAACGCGTATTTCCTTTTTGAGCAATGGTAAAATCCATAAAAGTCGCCATTTCATCATGGAAACAGTCCTCTTCAGTTTTGATAAAAAATCCTACAAAATGTTGTTGCAAAACAGGATATTTCGTTTGCGTTTTATACTCGTCTGAAAAAAGAATGCTATTGATGACGGTTTCTGAATAAAACGAATTGGTAGCAGTAACAACCTTTGCCCCATTTTCTTCTTGATGTATGCTTACAACTGCGTCTTCAAAAAAAGTAATATTGGTTTTGGTCGCTAAGTGATTCCAGATTTTTTCATAATATTCCTTACTGCGTATCATTTTGTATTGATACGGAAAAATGGGTTCTTCTAACGAATGAATAAACGATTTGAATTGGATTTTTTTCCAAGAAGTCACTAAAATATCATCCCATTCTCCTGTGCCTTTTTCCCAAAAACACCAAGTACGATCGTTGCTTAATTTTTGCTCTTTATCAATAATCAGGATTTGTTTATTGTCAAAAAAAGAGTCTTTTGACATTCTGTACGCCATCAATAACCCTGAGGCTCCTGCACCAACTATGATATAATCGTAATTTTTCATCTTGTAAGTTGTTTATTACGATTCATACTAGTTAATATTTCTTGTTTTTGAATATTTTATTTCAAGAATATTCTCTTTCAGTTACGGAGAGCATTTCTTGAAATTATTTTTTCAAAAGTATAATTTCTTCCTTAAGTTTAGGTAATTCTCTGATGATAATTGTCCAAATTACCTCATCTGAAATGGTATCATATTCATGTACAATTCGATTTCTTGTTCCAATAATCTGCTTTGCATTTTGAATAATTATTTCATTGTTTTTATGATTTGATATTCTATTGACAGCTTCTCCAATAATTTCAAGATTTCGCTCAACCGCTTTTTTCGTTTTTAAATCTTTTTGAAATTCTGAAAAATCTCTTTTCTCGGGAAGAAAATCAAAGATTTCATCAATAGATCTAGAAATATCTTCAAGCCAAGCATTTAATTTATTGTCCATAAATCAACACTTTTGACTCCTCTACTTCCTTTTTAAAAAACGAGTTTTTAATACCTCTTTCTTCAATCAAATCAATTGGTCGTTTCAAGATTCTCTCTAGATTTTCTTTCAAGGCAAAATATAAATCTGTATATTTTATTGGATCATTTTCATTAAAGTCAACCACAAAATCAATATCAGAATTCTCGTTAAAATCATTTCTTAAAACCGAACCAAAAACAAAAAATCTTTTCACACGATAGGTATCGCAAAGATTTTTAATAGCATCAAGGTTCTTTTTAGAAATTTGCATAATTGTTACTTTAACAAAAATAAAGTATATAAAACTATAAATACTCTTTAAAATATTTAATCGGCACAAACAACATTCCAAAACACTGACTGTCTTCTTTTCCCATGTTTTTATGGTGTACTTTGTGGCCTTTTCTCAACGCTTTCAAATACCAATTATTGGTATTTTTAAACCATTTGAATCGTTGATGAATCAATACATCATGAATTAAAAAATACGCCAATCCGTATAATAAAATTCCTAAACCTATAAATATCAAGAATGTATATTGTGTATTTGACCCAAAAATAAATAGCAACATACTCGGAATTGCAAAAATCACAAAGAATAAATCGTTCTTTTCAAAAACGGTTGGATATCCTGGCTGATGATGATCTTCATGTAAAAACCATCCAAAACCGTGCATTACATATTTGTGCGTACACCAAGTAACGCCTTCCATTGTTATAAAAACACCAAGGGTAATGAGTGCGTACAACATTAGATAATATTTAATTTGTATTTAACGTAACTTCTTGCTAACAGATTGATTTTCATTGGATTTGAAATTCGTATTCTGGTATCCATGATTTTTTCTGATGGTAAGTTTTTTAGTTTTTTCAACAATCTTCTATAGTACCTGTACGCCATGTACACCCCAAATTTTGCTTCAACTGGCAATTTTAAGATTCCGTTTGTATAGGCATAGTCAAAATCTTCTTCTATTTCGTCAATGATCAATTGTTTTGATACTGCATCCAATTTTCCCAAATCGATATTCGGAAAATACGAACGATTCAACAGCTCGAAATCGTCTTTTAAATCTCGTAAAAAGTTTACTTTTTGAAACGCAGAGCCCAAACGCATGGCTGCATCTTTCAACTCTGTGTATAATTTTTCATCGCCATTTACAAATACTTTCAAACACATTAACCCTACCACATCTGCAGAGCCATAAATGTATTCGTCATATTCTTCTTTGGTATTGTATTCGGTTTTGTGCAAGTCTGCTTTCATACTTTTCAAAAAAGCTTGCACCATTTCATCAGGGATATTGTATTTGTGAACCGTTTGTTGAAAAGAGTGTAAAATAGGGTTCAAACTTATTTTTTGTTCTTTGGCAAAATAATAATCTTGCTCAAAATGACGCATCAATTCGGCTTTGTTATAGTCATGAAACGTATCTACAATTTCATCTGCAAAGCGCACAAAACCATAAATATTGTAAATATCAGCTCTTATTTTCGGCGACAACATATTTACTGCCAACGAAAATGAGGTACTGTATTTTTTAGTAACCATTTTACTGCATCCGTAAGAAACATCGTCAAACAATTCTTTCATAAGTGTTTTTTTATATTTTCTGAGGTTATTTTTAACTATAACTTACCTATAATTATTGATTTTTCGTTATTAAATCTGAAGCAATTTTTCCTGATATCAAGGCTGGAGGTACTCCAGGACCTGGCACCGTTAATTGGCCTGTAAAATATAAATTCGCTACTTTGTTACTTTTTATTTTTGGTCTTAAAAATGCTGTTTGAAATAAGGTATTCGCCAATCCATAAGCATTTCCTTTGTATGAGTTGTATTCTTCTACAAAATCATTCACACAAAAAGATTTTTTAAATATAATATTTTTTTGCACATCTTGATTGGTTAATTTCTCTAAACGTACAATTATTTTTTGAAAATATTGTTCACGCAAACCTTCTGTGTCTTCCAAACCAGGAGCAAGAGGAATCAAAAAAGTGGCAGCTTCACAACCTTCAGGCGCAAAAGAATCGTCTGTCATGCTCGGAAAACTCGCATAAAATAAGGGATTGTCTGGCCATCTTGGCGTATCGTAAATGTCTTTGGCATGCACATCAAAATCGCTGTCAAAAAATAAGGTGTGATGACAAACGTTGCTCAATTTTTTATCAAAAGCGACATAAAAAAGCAATGATGATGGCGCAAAAGTCTTTTTAGACCAGTAATTTTCTGAATATTGACGCACATTTTCGTTCAATAAAGTCTCTGTATGATGATAATCTGCACCACTCAATACCAAATCTGCTTCAATTTCTTCTCCATTCACCACCAAACCTGTTACTTTATTGGCAGCATCAGTTTGTATTTTTTCAACATTGGTGTTGGTTCTAAATTCTACTCCCAAACTCTCTGCCAAAGCAACCATACCTTCTACTACTTTATACATTCCTCCCATTGGATGCCAAGTACCGAGTCCAAAATCAGCATAGTTCATAAAGTTGTAAAACGCAGGCGTATTGCTGGGTTTTGCACCTAAAAACAATACTGGGAACTCTAAAATCTGAATGAGTTTGTTGCTTTTAATGTTTCTACGGACTTCTTTTCTGATGGTAGAAACAAATTGATTGAGCTTTGTTACTGTTTTTGGTGTTACCAACTCTAATGGAGAAATGCCGGGTTTGTAAACCAAATCTTTGATGGCAATGTCATAATTTGATTTTGAAGAAGCCATAAATGAGCGCAAATGGGCAGCACTTCCTTGCTCCTCTTTTTCAAAAGTTTTGTAAATCGTATCTAAATTTCCATCAATAGTTATGGAATCTTCTACACCAAAATATACTTGATATGCAGGATCTAACTTTTCTAATTGATAAAAGTCGCTTGGTTTTTTGCCGAAATCAGCAAAAAAACGTTCAAAAACATCGGGCATCCAATACCAAGTTGGACCGATATCAAAGGTAAAACCGTCCTTTTTATACTGTCTTGCTCTTCCTCCTAAAGTGGCATTTTTTTCTAAAACCACCACTTCAAATCCTTCTTTTGATAAGTAACAAGATGCTGCCAATGCAGAAAAACCTGAACCTATAATGTATATTCTTTTCTTCATGTGTATATTTGTTTAACAAATGTAGCCATTAATTAAACGATTTAGTAACGATTGTAGAAATTTATAAGACTTTTAACAAATCACCTATAGAGTCATGCAACTGTATATTGGGACTCAATGCAAGGTGTCTTATTTTTTGAACTTTGCGTCCAGTAGCAATGAACTTATTACTGGTACCTGCCATTACATCATTAATTTCTTTAAAGTATTCCTCTATTTTATCATCATAAGGTTGAATGGTTAATGAGGTGATAAAACAAATTTCTCTACCACTTTCTATAAAGTAATTCAAGTTGTTTAAGGGCAAACTTTGCCCTAAATAAATGGTATGAAAGCCTCTCAATACCAACTCATAATTCAAATACAACAAGCCCAATTCGTGTATTTCGTTTTCTGGCAAAAACAACACATAGGTCTTGTTGGTGTTGGTAATGTTGTATTGTAATTTCTCTGTGTTCGAAAGAATTTTTTGAGCAATTAAATTAGATATAAAATGCTCATGAGCAGGCAATAAAGTGTCTGTATGCCACAACATGCCTATTTGCTCTAAAAACGGAATGAATACGTCTTTAAAAATTTCTCTGAATGTTTTTTTGTGCAATAAGGTATTGTAGGTATTGTTAAACAATATCTTATCAAATTGATACATAGAAAGTTTAAACGAATTGATTGCCTCATCATTGATGGCGTTGCTAAATGCCAATTCTCTTGATTTCAACAAAATCTCATCATCAGTCATGGCTGCAATTTTCGAAATTTTGTAATCATTATTGTTTAACAAAACAATGTTTAAGAGTTTTGTTAAGTTCTCAGGCGAATAGTATCTTATATTGGTATCTGTTCTGTTGGGTTGTAACAAATTATACCTTTTTTCCCATATACGTATGGTGTGTGCTTTGATTCCTGAAATATTTTCTAAATCCTTGATCGTGAAATCTTGCTTAATACTGTTCAATGTATTTGATTTTAAAGTGAACAAAGTTAGACATTTTTTTTATTTAAAAAATAGTTAAAAAATAATCTGTAACATTTTATACGTTTGTGCTACTAATACTCAAAACTAACTGATTAGCGTGCAAAACGATTTAGAGGCTGAATTTTTATCAGATTTTGAACAAAATCAAAATATTGCGCATAAAATTTGTAGGATGTACACTACAGATCAAGAGTCGCATAATGATTTGTTTCAAGAAATCACCATTCAACTTTGGAAAAACTATTCCAAATTCCGTGGTGAGGCTAAATTTAGCACTTGGATGTATCGAGTTGCCCTAAATACGGCAATTTCTTTGTACAGAAAATCAACAAGAACGCTGAAAACTGATGATTTTAGTGAGGTGGCTTTTAAAATTTCTTCTGTTGAATACGATGATACCGAAGAAAAACAATTAGAAGCTTTATACAAAGCCATCCATCAGTTAAATGATATTGACAAAGCATTGATTTTCTTGTATTTAGAAGACAAACCTTTCCATGAAATTGCAGAAACATTAGGGATATCAAATGTAAATGCGCGTGTGAAAATGAATAGAGCAAAAGAAAAGTTAAAAGCAATTTTAAACCCATAAAATGGATTTATTAGATAAATATAAAGAAACTTGGAGCAAACAGGTGGAGATGCCCTGTAAATTCTCTACGCAAGAGATTTACAAAATGGCGCATGCCAAATCTTCTTCGATTGTAAAATGGATTTTTATGATCGGTATTTTAGAGTTTATTTTTATGAACTCTCTGTATTTTTTTATGGATATGGAAGAAGCCTACAAACAATATGAAGCTTTGGGCTTAGAGAGTTTTGTTTTGTATTCACAAATTGTAGCGTATGCAATTTTATTCTATTTTTTAGCACAGTTTTACTTAAACTATATCAAAATTACGACCATTTCTTCTACCAAATTATTGATGAAAAAAATCTTACAAACTCGTAAAACAGTGCGTAATTATGTGTTTTTCAATTTAAGTTATTTAGCTCTTTGTATGATTGTAGTAACAATTGCTACTATCAACATCAATATAGACGGATTGAATAACAAACAAATTTTGTTAGTGGTTTTCTTAATGCTGATTGCTACCGTTATTTTCCTTGGGCTATTCTGGCTATTTTACCAACTATTGTATGGCATCTTGTTGAAAAAACTCAACAGAAACTACAAAGAATTGGCAAAATTAGAATCGGAAATGTAAGCTTAGTATATGACTCCTTCTTGGTTTCAATTCCGAAATTTAATACCTGCAAGGTTTTCAAAACCCTTTTGATATCAGCAATTGTTTCAAAGTCGATATTTTACAGATATAACATAGTTGCCAGAAATGAAGGGAAGCAACAAAATGTTTCCATATAATTCAACTTTTTTGTTATCTTTGCCATAGTTAAGCGACAATAAAACTGAATGAAACCAAAATTCGAAATAGTTTTTCTTGAACAAGCTATTGAGTTTATGTCAAAACTAGATGCAAAAGCTAAAATAAAAATCTACTATAATTTAGATAAAGCTAAATTAGAAAATGACCCAAAGCTTTTTAAGAAACTAACTGACGATATTTGGGAATTTAGAACTCTATATCAGGGAATTCAATACAGACTATTTGCCTTTTGGGACAAAACGGATAAAACAGAAACACTTGTGCTTTCGACACACGGAATGGTTAAAAAAGTGAGTAAAGTTCCGAAATCTGAAATTGAGAAAGCATTGAAAATTAAAGCTGAATATTTTAATGAATAAACTTAAAATGATGGCAACAAAGTATAAAAACTTGAAAATGATGACACTTGACCAGATGAAGGACAAGGACATTGGAAAAATTGGAACACCAGAACGTGACAAATACGAATTTGAATTGCGAATGGAAGTACTTGGAGATATCATAAAATCTGTTCGAAAAGAACGGAATTTAACTCAAGAACAACTTGGAGAATTAATTGGAGTTCAAAAATCACAAATCTCTAAATTGGAGAGAAACACCAAGAATGTAACAATAGAAACGATTTTAAAAGTATTCCAAGCATTAAAAGCAAATGTTCGCTTTAGTGTGGAAATGAACGAGTCGGAATTTAATGTCGTATAAAAAACTATTGACCAAAACGTTTAAAGTGTAATCATATATTTTAGATTTTCTTAGTGAAACTTTGTGCTTCTTTATGAATTTTGTGTCATAGTTTTTACACAAAATTTATATTAAAGACAAAAAATCTTCAATCTTACTAAAATTTCTGCAACGCATTCAATAAAACAGCATGCATTTCATCAGTGTAATCTAAGTGCGTTACAATGCGTATTTTTCCATCTCCCATGGGGGTTAGCAAGATGTTTTGATCTTTCATTTGTTGGATAAAATTAGCATCACCCATACTTTTATCCACATAAAAAATCACGATATTAGTTTCAATGGGTTCTACCTTGGTTACGCACGAAACCGTTTCTAAAACGGCCCCAATTTCTTTGGCTTTTTGATGATCTGCTGCCAATCTTTCCACATGATGGTCTAACGCATAATCACAGGCTGCTGCTAAAAACCCTACTTGTCTCATACCTCCTCCATACAATTTTCGGATGCGCAAAGCTTTGTGAATGTGTTCTTTTGATCCCAACAACATCGAGCCTATAGGTGCTCCCAATCCTTTAGAAAAGCAAATAGAAATGGTATCAAACAGTTGCCCATATTGTTGCGGGGTTTCGTTTTTAGCAACCAAAGCATTGAACAATCGTGCACCATCCAAATGAAACGACAAGTTGCGGTCTTTGGTGATTTGCTGAATTTTTTCAAGTTCCCTAAAATCCCAACAAGCACCTCCTCCTTTGTTGGTGGTGTTTTCAATGCATACCAATTTGGCAAAGGGCAAGTATATTTCTGGGTTGCCCGAAGTTACTTCTGCCAATTGGGCTGCAGTAAACATGCCTCTTGAACCGTCTATCAATTTACAAGTTACGCCCGAGTGAAAAGCAGCTCCTCCACTTTCGTAATTGTACACATGGGCATACTTATCGCAAAACAATAAATCTCCAGGTTGGGTATGTATTTTTATGGCAGCCTGATTAGCCATCGTTCCTGAGGGGAAAAATAAAGCATCTTCCATGCCGAATAGTGCTGCTACTTTTTCTTGCAGGGCATTGACAGTTGGGTCCATTCTAAAAACATCATCTCCAACTTGTGCGTGCATCATGGCTTGCAACATGCCTGGTGTGGGTTTGGTTACCGTATCTGAAATTAAATCAATGATCATTTGTTGTCTTTTTTAATGAGTGGTGCCTATTGGTGAACCATCTGGAATTTTTGGCGCTTCTGATTTTTTAAACCCAGTAGGGTTTTTCTCAAAATCGTTCATCATTTTTACAAAGGAAGTTTCCACCATTTTTTGTGCTCCTTTGGCTGAGGAATTTAGTAACAATTGTTTGATTTCTTCCAATTTGGCAGCTACAATGGCATTGACTTGCGGATATTGATTTTTATTGGCCGACAAATATAGCATTTGCTCTAACAATTCAAGGTTGATGATATTTTGCAATTCTTGGTAATAAGTGTCTTTGTGCGTCTTTTTAAAGGTGTTTGCCATCAATGCATCCAACAGTTCTTCCAAGCCTAATTGGGATGCATCCAAACTTTTATGGGCAATCAATCTCGAAAGTCTTTGTGGATGCAACAGCATTTCTAAGGTCATTTCTGCAGAAGTTTCTACTGCCGAAAACGGATCAAAAGCCACGCCCAATTTGCTATTGAACGATTCTCTGCTACGGTCATATCCGTAAGCTCTTGGTGGAAAAAGCGCCAATTTTTCTTTCGGAATGGCAATTTCCTCTACCAATAAGGTTTTTAAAATGGCTTGCAATGCCTTGCGCTCTTCTTTGCCTGCAATGAGTTGTACAATGGTTTCCTTCCCTCCTTTTACGGCATAGGTATAGTCTAAACCACCAATAATTTTGGTAGTTGCTTCGGTTTGGTAGCGGTGTAAAAAGTACAAAGGCACAAAAACATCTTCTAAGACCGAGTATGGTTCGCCAGTTTTGATATTGTCCGTAGAAAAAGCCGCAATGGCATTTTTTCGGATGTCAAGCAAGTTGTGCAATTCGTCATAAACGGTAGTCCCATTGTCCCATAAATGTGCATAAGCACTGGCACTTCCTGAAGGTCGTGCATCTTGATCGGATAAATAGCGCAATCCACTCGCAAAGGCTTTGTCTAAAATGGCATTCAATGCGGCATCTTCATCAACTTCTTCAGGAAAATCTTGATAGGAATACGCCACTGTTACCTTATCCCAATTCCCAATTTTATCATCATAAGCTTGTGAAAAATCAATCTTGCCGTCTTTCAGTACCAACTTTGGATGCGGATAATCCATCACAGAAGTTCTGCCTACGGTACTTGCCGCAAAATTGTGCGCAAATCCCAAGGTATGTCCAATTTCATGTGCCGACAATTGTCGAATTCTAGCAATGGCCAGTTGCATTGCAAAATCATCATCCACGGAATTATTTTTATACGGCGCTTGCAAAGCTTGAGCAATTAAATAATCTTGACGAATGCGCAAACTTCCCAAACTTACATGTCCTTTAATGATTTCGCCTGTTCTTGGGTCTGAAATATTAGCGCCATAGCTCCAACCTCTGGTAGATCTGTGTACCCACTGCACCACATTGTAACGCACATCCAACATGTCTGCACCTTCGGGCAACATTTTTATCTGAAAGGCATCTTTGTAGCCTGCTGCTTCAAAGGCTTGATTCCACCATTTACCGCCTTCTAACAAGGCTGTTCTTACAGGTTCTGGAGTACCTCTATCTAAATAATACACAATCGGTTCCACCGCTTCTGAAAGGGCTGCTTTCGGATCTTTCTTCTCCAATCGATGTCTGTAAATAAAGCGTTTGGTGATGTTTTCATTTACGGGCGTAGCATAATCCATATAGGTCATTTGCCACGAACCCGAACGTGGGTCGTATTTTCTGGGTGTGTAGTTATTATCAGGCAATTCCACAAACGAATGGTGTTGGTGTACGGTTACTGCACTGGCATCCGGAGTTACACTGCGGATGTTGTAGCCTTTGGGTGTGCCGCTAAAGGTGAGCATCACATCAAACTCCACATTTTTAGGAAAAGCTTTGGTTCTGTCTAAATAAAAAGCACTTTTGCTTTTATCCAAACTGTAATTGCCTTGGTTGTTGTTGGCCAACGTTGCTGCTACTCCATGCGCATCACGCATTAAAAAATCGGTGGCATCTACCAAATACACTCCTTTTTTTTCTTCTTTAATCACAAATCCGTGCAACACCGATTTGGCAAAAGCTTCTTTTACAGATTCTTTTTCTTCTACATTATCGGTAATGGCTCTGAAATTTTGATTGGGTTGTACCAACAAAATTTTATTGCCTGCTTTTTTAAAAAATACCACTACACCATCACCCAATTGTCCTCTATCCAAACCAATATCATTCGAGCCAATGCCTTGCGAAAGTGCGTTGACATACAACAACTCTTGGTCGAGTTTGGCAATCTCCAAATAGACTTTATCTGTTTGTTCATCATAATAAAAGTTGACAAATCCCTCGTATTTGCTAATGCCTTTTTGCAACTTATCTCCTGTTTTCTCTGTAAAAAACTGAGCAAAAGCAGGCATACTCATCCATAGTAGGGCTAAAAAAACGGTTATTTTTTGCATCGGAATTAAATTTTGATAAAACTACAAATAACTCCTCTTGTTTTCAAGTTGAAATTTTAAAAAATCAGTTATTTTTGCAGCACTTATGATTACACTAGAACATTTAAAGGATATTACTGTCAGAATCGAGAAGCTGCATTCGTATTTAGAAATCGATAAAAAGCTGATTCAGATAGCCAATGAAGAAGAAAAAACAGCGAATCCCGACTTTTGGAATCACCCAAAAGAGGCCGAAGTTTTGTTGCGAGAACTCCGTTTTAAAAAGAAATGGGTGGCTGATTATCAAGAAGTAAAATCATTGAACGATGATTTGAATGTGTTGTACGAATTTTACAAAGAAGGCGAAGTGGATGAGGCTGAATTGGAAGATCAGTTTCAAAAAACACGCTCGTTTTTAGAGGATATTGAGTTTAAAAACATGTTATCGGAAGAAGGCGATTCGCTCTCAGCAGTAGTTCAAATCACGGCAGGTGCAGGTGGTACAGAAAGTTGCGATTGGACAGAAATGCTTTTCCGAATGTACACCATGTGGGCAGAAAAACAGGGCTATAAATTAAAAACACTCAACTATCAAGAGGGTGATGCAGCCGGAATCAAAACTGTAACTATCGAAATTGAAGGCGATTATGCATTTGGATGGCTTAAGGGCGAAAATGGAGTGCATCGATTGGTGCGCATTTCTCCGTTTGATAGCAATGCCAAGCGTCATACAAGTTTTTCATCGGTATATGTATATCCGGTGGCCGATGATTCTATTGAAATTGAGATCAATCCGGCAGATATCGAAATTACCACAGCGCGCTCTAGTGGTGCTGGCGGACAAAACGTCAACAAAGTAGAAACCAAAGTGCAGTTGTTTCACAAACCTACGGGCATTCAAATTCAGTGCTCCAATTCACGTTCACAACACGACAACAGGGCTACTGCCTTGCAAATGCTAAAGTCGCAATTGTATGAAATTGAGCTCAAAAAGCAACAAGCAGCTCGTGATGATATCGAAGCCAACAAAATGAAAAACGAATGGGGAAGCCAAATTCGAAACTATGTAATGCATCCCTACAAATTGGTAAAAGACGTTCGTACAGGTCACGAAACAGGCAATGTAGATGCGGTAATGGATGGCAATATAGGCGAATTCTTAAAGGCTTTTTTAATGCTGAATGGGCAGAAGGAATAAGGGTTTTGAGTTTTTAGTTTTGAGTTTTTAGTTTTTAGTTTTTAGTTTTTAGTTTTTAGTTTTGAGGGTTAAGGGTTTCTATTGTTTCTATTGTTTCATAAATTCATTACCTCATTAAATCATTGATTCATTACTTCATTAAATCATTATCTCATTAATACAACATCTCATTTCTCCAAGTCCCTTACTTATTTTTATACAACAAATTTTACAATATTTTACCATTAGTAAAAAAAATTATTAATCCCCTTAAAATAAAGGGTTTACATTTTACTTTATTTTTTAATCACTGTATATCAGTAAGTTATAAAATTTAACTTTGTGGCATTAATACTCAAAAATGGCAAAATTGTTAAAAGGTTTCAGCAAATTGTGAATAAGTATCACTTGCTTATCTTAATATTAAGTTAGAATTTTACCACGAGCAAATTAGTAACTCAAACGTTCATTTTGTATTCGTAGAAAAGACCAATAATTCATCAGAAAAGAAACCTGTTGATAACTTTAAAAGAAAATAATTGTCTTTTTTAATTCGATTTCTAAAACAACGTTTAGATTTGCTCAGACATAAAAAAAAGTCTTAAAATTGGACCTTTAAGACTTTTTAGGTAACACTTGAGAAGTGTCTTGTTTTCACACAACAATATTACAACACTTCTCAAACTTACCAAAATTTATTTTCAATTGTTAATAAAAAAGCAGCTATCCAAGCTGTGACGGTAATTTGCTTATAAGGAGTTTTTAAAAAATTGAATCCTGCAAACAGTAAACATAGTGCTGTTTGTTCAGTGTATCACGAAAAATCGTTCGTTGTACTGCATACCAATGTAGCATTCAAGCAAAAAACGTAGAGAACAACGTTGCAAATCCTCTTTGTTCAAGTTGCAACATATTTTTTAATCTCATAAAAAAATATATACAAATGAGAGTAAAACCAGTACAAAAATTCAACCCGCAAGACGCGGGTGCAGATAATAAGTTTTACGCGCAAGCAGTAGCGACCGGTAAAATAGATTTAAAAAGATTGGCATACCTGGTATCCAATCAAAGTTCAGTAAGAGAAGGTGATTGTTATGCAGTCATCTTGTCGATGGTGCACAACATCATGGACGAACTCAAACAAGGCAAAATTGTCAAGTTGGATAGATTGGGTTCTTTTCAGCTGAGTGTAAGTTCAGATGGAGTGGCTACCAAAGAACAGGTAACAGGAAATATCGTAAAAGATATTCGTATCAACTTCCGTCCAGATGCAGACATGAAGGGTACCCTGAATACCAAAACAGTGAAATTCACCATTAGTGATTCGCTGATTTAGTTTACAAAAAAGTAGGATTGTAAAAAAACCTCAATAGCGAAAGCTATTGGGGTTTTTTGTTGTTTATACCCAAAATAGCCCTACTGCAATGGCATTAGCCTAGTACTGCTTTTAGTTGAGAGCAGTACTGCTTTTACTTTAGAGTAGTACTGCTTCGTTAAAGGAGGAGTACTGCAACCAAAACGAAGCTGTACTGTAATTTTTATGGGCATGTTTTATGAATATTGGCACTCTTTTACCAAATTGTACTGTTTTATACACCAAAAACATCACATAAAACCAGCTTTGCAAACCCCACAAAACAAAAAGTTATTCACAAAATGGAGATTTTATAAAACGTTTTGGGTGTATTTATACCGTGTTTTTCTTGAACAACTTACAGGAAAAACACGGTATTTTGTTTTGGGGTGTTTTTGCTTTTAAAAAAAGTGTATTTTAGGGGCTATTATATGAGCTATGTATTTGTAAATGTTATATAAAGTTGCTCCTATTATTCAGTTGTGGTTAAGTAAAAAACAAGTAGATAATCAAAAAAAATATGAAAAATAAAATTTTATTAGTTTTAAGTATATTCTTTTTGATGAATTGCTCTTTATTTGATTTTGAACCTAGAACAGAAATCGGAAAATTACCTCCAATAACAAATACTGGAAGATTTAATTTCGGTTTTTTACTTAATGGAAATGCAGTGAGAGTAACAAATTCGCAGTTAATGAGAGCTGAAACTCGACAAGATTTTTTTTTATTAAGCTTTTCAAAAACAATTGATGGCAGATTATATTCGGAAGAATCAAAAAGACTTGAATTTATTTTACCAAAAAATGATTTAGAAGTCGGAGTTAATTACGACTTGTCCAACTCTAATATTCATAAGGTTATATATACCGAATTTGAAAATTATACTATTAAGTGTAAATATGAATCGAAAGACATCATAAAAGGAAACTTAATTCTTTCTAATATTGATAGAAAAAATTATATAATTTCAGGAACTTTTGAATTTGAAGCATTGAATGCTAATTGTGAAAGTATAATAGTTACAAACGGAAGGTTTGACATGTATTATTTCCCTTATTAAATAAAAATATTTGAATTACTTAAACTAAATAATTCATGTATAAAAAATTGCAATTTTAGCTTTACAAAAAGTTGGTGCTTCTTTGCTAAATATCAATACACAAAAAAGTTGTGCAAAACTTTGAAAATTTTAATATCCTGAAATAGGTTCACTCCGTGTTTTTCTTGAACAACTTACAGGAAAAACACGGTATTTTGTTTTGGGGTGATTTTGCTTTTAAAAAAATGCCTATTTTAGGGGTCGGTATATGTGCTATGAATTTGTTAATGTTACATAAAGTTGCGCATACAAGCCAGTTAGCTGCAAGCTGAAAAAACGAACGATAAAAAATGAAAATCAGAAAAGTAAATATTCAAGATATTGAAAAACTAAAAGAAATCGGAAAACTGACTTTTGCCGAAACTTTTTCCTCGGAAAACAGCGAGGAGAATATGAAAGAATATTTGGAAAACGGATTTTCAACGGAAAAACTGACTACGGAACTCACTGACCAAAACGCTGAATTTTACTTTGCGGAACTTGACGGAAAAACAATCGGATATTTAAAAGTAAACGTTGGAGAATCTCAAACCGAAATTAAAGACAAAAACGCACTCGAAATTGAACGGATTTACGTGCTAAAAGAATTTCACGGAAAAAAAGTCGGACAAATACTATATGACAAAGCCATTGAATTGGCGAAAGAAAAAAATGTGGAGTATGTTTGGTTGGGAGTTTGGGAGCAAAACCCAAGAGCAATCCGATTTTATGAAAAAAATGGATTTAAAGTTTTTGACAAACACATTTTCAAACTTGGAAACGATGAACAAACCGACATTATGATGAAACTAAAAATAGAATAAAGCCAGCAGCTAACAATGGCTATAAACAATTGGGGCTAAAGTGATAAAACGAAACTATAATCATAAAACAAAGGTCGGTGCCAAACCGAAAAGTTAGGGCATAAAATCCCCAACTGTTCATAGCCGAGACCGTTGTGTACAATTTAACAAAAACCAGATGATAGATTTTAAAGTACCAAGATTTTGGGTTAAAAATAAAGGTGGAGGAAGTCACTATCCGAAAGAAATCGAAAACTGGTTTTCTGAAGATTTTGACAATTATTTTATTTATCATCATCCAATTCTGATTGATTTAGACATCCAAAACGGATTGAAACCATCTCGAGACGAATTTGGAAGACCGAAAAACAAACGTGTTCTGACCTTTGACCAATTCAAAGCCGAATTTTTTAAAGATGGGGAAAATTTCAAAAACTATTCTGAATACGTTATGCACCAAGTCCGAAATAAAGACACAAGACCGAATTATTTGTGGGGAAGTGAAGAAGGCTCTGGAATGTATTATAAAGATATCATTCCTATATTAAAGGTTTTTGACCCTAATCTTCAAGCAGAAGTCTATTCTCATTATGATATTTTAAGAAAAATAAGAGGAAATCTTGAGAACGATAATTTACCTTCTTATTATATGACAAAAATGGAGACAATTGAAATTGTTGCTTCAAGTTTTTCAAATCTGTCACCTGAATTTATACTTGATAAAAATAAAAAATGGTGTTTTACGACACTTTATGACGATTGTAAAACTGCAATTGCTTGCGACAATGAAACAGCTGAAAAATTAATTGAACACAAAGATTTAGGAATTGAAAAAATAAAAACTTTACACAAAACCGTTAGAAAACTTTAAAAATTGAATGTATGAAAGAAATTAAAAGGGATACGATTTTAGCAGAAATCGAAAAGACAGATTACATTTTAATTACAACTCACAACAAACTTTCCCTTCCAATTATCAGAAGAATTTATAAAAAAATAATAAATGGAATAAAATTTGATGATATTAAGGTATGTGACAATTGTATTATTGATGGGCATCATAGATTTGTAAGTTCAATTTTAGCAGGATTAAAATTAGATGAAGCTAAATCTTCAAAAACTAGTGCCACCATAGAATATAAATGGAAAAGTGTTGCATTTGTAGAGGAAGAATGGGATACACCTGAAAAAATTCAAAGACTCAATGAGTTAGATGCTGAATTCAACAACATACCACTAGAAAAAATAATTGAATTTACAAGTTAAATTCATAAATTTGCAAAATGTTATTATACTTAGATATAGATGGAGTAATGGTTCCTGCTAACTCTTGGAGAAGACCTGAAATTTTAGAAGACGGCTTTCCTGAGTTTAGTCCAAAGGCAACAAGGTCACTTAATAGAATTATTTCTACTTCAAGTGCTGATATTGTATTGACCACCTCCCACAAGTATAAGTATACAATAAATGAGTGGAAACATATCTTTAGGAGAAGAAATATTACTGTTAATAAAATTACTAGACTTCCTAGGAATACGAAACATTTAAATAGAAAAGAAGAACTAATTCATTGGTTTACTACTAAACAACCAAAGGATCATTTCATTATAATAGATGACGATAAGTCTTTAAACTCATTACCAGCGTTTTTAAAAGATAAATTGATTCAAACAAGTGGTTCTGTGGGATTAACAGATTGTTTAGCTGATGAAGCTATCGATAAGATTAAAAAATTGGAATATCAAGTAGAGACATAAAAAAGCATTGCACAACAATGTATAAAAACAATAGCGGTTTGGGTTGTAACTCAAATCGCTATTTTACTTTAATTATGTATATTACCAACCGAAAAGTAGTGTCTATTAATCCGCTACTGCTCATACATGCAAACCCTAGCAAACATGTTGAACCAAAAAATATGAGAATTAAAATTACAATAGTATTATGCCTTTTGACAGTTTCAGTAACCTATGGTCAATATGCTTGGACTAAAGGTAAATTGGTGTTACTTACTGGAGATACTTTGATAGGATATATTAAACTTCCCATGATTTCCAAAGATTTAATAACCATCAATGGAAAAGAAAAAGTTAAATACCGAAAAAATAAAAATTATAAAAATGTCAAATACGACGAAACTCAAGTGAAAAAAGTAATTTTTATAAACGCTGATTCCGAAATTGCTTTGTATGAATATGTACAAACATCCAAAAACACAAAAGGCCTTTTTAAAGTTATAAGCGCAGGTAAAGCCACGTTGTATGCAAGAAGTGTAAGTTTAACAACTACAACACCAACATATATGGGAGGTGCATATGGAGGAACTTGGAATTACAATTATTCTTTCAAAGATTTTAGTGAGTTTTATGTTAAAAGAGAAAATGAAGAAATTGCAAGTCCAATGATTACTGCAAGAATATCAAGTTCCTTTAAAAAAAGAGCGATGGAATATTTTGCAGATTGTCCTTATTTAGTTGCTAAACTTGATGAAAAAAGATATACAAAAGAAGATATTAAAGACGTTGTAGATAAATATAATGAATGCCAATAAAAACTCTTTACAACAATGACTATGAGCCATTGCTTGCTCTTGCCTACTTTGGCACATCAAAAACTGATTGACATATAAGAATTACATTTTGGGGTTTACCCATCAAGCCATTATAAAAATTGGCACAATGACCCACTGACCCAACCAATTACTAAAACCGAAAACTTTGTGTTTATGTAACTGTAAAGCTTTCTTGAAAAAGTTTTACACCGTGTTTTTCCTTAACAACTTATAGGAAAAACACTGTTTTTTGTTTTGGGGTGTTTTTGCTTTTAAAAAAAGTGTATTTTAGGGGTTAGTATATAAGCTGTTAATTTATTAATGTTATATGAAGTTGCGCATGTAAACCATTTGTGCGTCAGTGTAAAAAGCCAACGCTCGGTCAAGCACATTTGGTTTTTACCGACACACAAAGCCAACGCTGAAAAACCAAAAGAGCTTGCCCTTTTCCACCGCACCTTAACAAAATATTTACATTATATACACAGTTTTTTAAGATATTTAAAATAAACTGACTAAATTAGCGGCTGACATAATAACGTCTGAAATAAGCGAAGCGATTCAATTAGACCTTTGAAAATAGACAAGACCGAATTACAATGAACAGAATTAAAGAAGTGTTGGAACAGAAAGGAATTAAGCAGACTTGGTTGGCTGAAAAACTTGGGAAAAGCTACAATATGGTAAATGCTTATGCTCAAAACCGACAACAACCACGCTTGGAAACCTTAATGGAAATAGCTGAAATTTTGGACATTGACGTGAAAGAATTGATAATATCAAACAAAGAAAAATAGATGCCAGTAGACTTTTCAAAAATATTAGTGGTTGGTGTTTCTTCGAGAGCACTTTTCAATCTCGAAGAAGAAGAACAGATTTTTAGAGAAAAAAATATTCGTGGATTTCGGGAATACCAATTGGCTAATGAAGACAAACTACTTGAAAAAGGAACTGCATTTCCATTGGTTGAAGCTTTGCTAAAACTAAATACACACGTTGACAAGAAAAACCCAATCGTTGAAGTTGTAGTAATGTCAAGAAACAGCCCCGAAACAGGAGTAAGAGTTTTAAAAGCAATTGAACACTATAAACTTCCAATAACAAGATGGGCATTTTCAGGTGGCGAACCACTTGCCCCTTTCATTGATGCTTTTGATATTGACTTATTTCTTTCTCGTGACGAAAGTGACGTTCAAAAAATTGCTGACACAGCAAATTGTGCAACTGCATTAATATACGACCCACCACAAAATTTTGAGCCTGAAACGGACAGAGTAAAATTTGCTTTTGATGCAGATGCAGTTGTGTTTTCAGAAGAATCTGAAATCATTTACAAGACCAAAGATATTGACGCATTTCATAAACACGAGAAGGAAAATGAAGATGTGCCTTTGAATGATGGCCCTTTTGCAGTACTACTAAGAAAACTATCCGATATTCAAGACTTCCTGCCCGTTGAAAAGGAACTTTCACCTTTACGTATTGCAATAGTTACAGCTCGAAATGCACCAAGCCATATGCGAGTAATCAAAACGCTAAGACATTGGAATGTTTACGTTGATGAAGCTTACTTTATGGGCGGACTGCCAAAAGAAAAAGTTTTAGAAGCATTTGGTGCTCATATCTTTTTTGACGACCAACATACTCATTTAAGTGATTCAAGTAAAAAGATTCCTTGCGGACGAGTATTGTATAAAACCAATTCCATTCTCAAAAATTATGAGAAGGAAATTATTGTAGAACCGAAGAAAATAAAAGAAAACTAATATGCCAACACTCAATTGGATAGGAAAAGAAAAAGTGGTGAGCCACCACCAAGATGTACCATACAGGGTTTTGGAACACAAATATGGTTTTACAGCAGATAATGGCGAACAAACCGAACCAACCAACAGCGGAAACAAAATCATAAACGGTGACAACCTTGAAGCCTTAAAAAGTTTGTTGCCCGAATACGAAGGAAAAGTAAAGTGCATCTATATTGACCCACCGTACAATACAGGCAATGAAAATTGGGTGTATAACGACAATGTAAACCACCCGAAAATAAAAAAATGGTTAGGCGAAGTGGTAGGCAAAGATGGCGAAGACCTTACACGCCATGATAAATGGTTGTGTATGATGTACCCACGATTGAAATTACTTCATAAACTTTTGGCAGATGATGGGGCTATTTTTATAAGTATTGATGATAATGAACAAGCTAATTTAAAATTGATTTGTGATGAGATTTTTGGGGTTAGGAATTTTCTTTCAAATATTGTTTGGGAAAGATCTGATAGCCCAAGAATGGATGCTCAATTTTACTCAACTAAGCACGAGTATATACTAAATTATTCCAAAAATATTGCAGTTTTTAATATTTCTAGACTTAAATTAGATAATGAGAATTTACCTAAACATTATAATAAAAGAAGTTCTGATGGTAAGGCTTACTATTTAAAATCTTTAAGAGCAATGGGGAGTGGAGATGATACAAGAGAAGCTCGTCCAACAATGTTTTACTCAATAAAAGCCCCTAATGGAGAAGATGTTTATCCTCTAAAACAGGATGGTTCCGAAGGTAGATGGAGATGGAAAAAAGATACTTATGAAAAACAAAAAGATAGAATTGAATTTATTAAAAGCAATAATGGGTGGTCTGTTTATACAAGAATTTTTGCTGAAAACTCTGAACGACCAGCAGAAACGTTGTGGAATCATACAGACGTAGGTAGTAATAGAACTTCAAAAAAAACAATTAAAGAAATATTTTCTAACTCTTCGACTTTTGACTTTCCGAAGCCATTCCAATTAATCAAAAGAATGCTTGAATTATCAACCGAAAAAGATTCAATTATCCTAGACTCATTCGCAGGTTCAGGAACAACTGCCCACGCAGTATTGAACTTGAATGAACAAGACAATGGCAATCGAAAATTCATTTTAGTTGAAATGGAAGATTACGCCAATGATATTACAGCAGAAAGAGTAAAGCGAGTAACCAAAGGATATGGTACAGGAGCAAAAGCAGTAGCAGGAACAGGCGGAGCATTTGACTTTTACGAACTCGGCTTACCATTATTTGATGAAAACCTAAACCTAAACGAGAAAGTTGGCTTGGCAAAAATCAGAGAATACATTTGGTTTTCGGAAACTCGAACTTCATTTAAAGAGCCAAACAAAGAACCTTATTTTTTAGGCAAAAAAGATGAATCGGCATATTATTTCATTTACGAAAAAGACAGACTAACCACATTAGATTTTGATGCTTTGGAACTCATCAAAACCAAAGGCGAGCAATATGTAATCTATGCCGACAATTGTTTGTTGCCAAAGGATTTTATGGCAAAGAAGAACATCATTTTCAAAAAAATACCAAGAGACATCACACGGTTTTAGTTATGAATGTTGAACGATGAATTATGAAAAAAAGAGAAAACATATTACTCGACAAGTCTTTTGCTTTTGCAATAAGGATTGTTAATCTCTACAAGTTTCTATTAGCAGAGAAAAAAGAGTTTGTAATGAGTAAGCAACTATTACGAAGTGGAACAGCCGTTGGAGCATTAGTTCGTGAAGCTCAAAATGCAGAGAGCAAAGCAGACTTTATCCATAAACTTGGAATTGCTCAAAAAGAATGTGATGAATCCATTTATTGGCTTGAACTTTTAAAAGAAACTGAGTTTATCAATCAAAGTGAATTTGAAAGTATTTGCGGAAATGCAAATGAACTTTTGAAAATCCTAAAAAGCTCAATTCTAACTGTAAAACAAAATTTGAAAAAATGAACGAATCCAACATTCATCATTCATCATTCATCATTGAGAATCTACCACCTAAAATAGATTCTGAGTCTGTAACTATATTAAAACAATTGAATAGGGCTTCACGAGCACTAGGTCAACTTAAAGGAGAGGTTTCTAAAATTCCAAATTCTCAAATATTGCTTGATACGCTTACGCTTCAAGAAGCAAAAGACAGTAACGAAATTGAGAATATTGTAACTACAGATGATGAAATGTACCAAGCCAGCATTGATGAAACGGTGGCTTCGGTTACGGCAAAAGAGGCGCTTAACTATTCCAAGGCTATAAAATTAGGATTGGAGATTGTTAGAAATAAAGGATTGCTAACAGTCAATGATATAAAACGTATTCAAGAATTAATTTCACCTAATCATCCAATTCGGAAAATACCGGGAACTGTTTTAAAAAATCCTAAAACGCAAGAAGTTGTTTACACACCTCCGCAACATTATTATGAAATTCAAAGTTTACTCGATAATTTGGAGCGTTACATTAACGTGCCAGATTTTCACGATATAGATGCTTTGATAAAAATGCCTATCATCCATTTTCAGTTTGAGAGTATTCATCCTTTTTTAGACGGCAATGGCAGAACGGGGCGTTTGTTAAATATTCTATACTTGGTGCAACAAGGCTTGTTAGATATTCCTGTTCTGTATCTAAGTAGTTACATCATTAAAAATAAAAGCGATTATTACCGCTTATTACAAGAAGTTCGTACAAAAGGAAGTTGGGAAGAATGGATTGTGTGGATGTTGAAAGGCGTTGAACTTACTGCTAAAGAAACCATTGTAGTGGTAAATAAAATAAAACTGCTAATGGACGACTACAAAAAAGAAATCCGAAGCAATTATAGTTTCTATAGCCACGATTTAATCAATATCCTTTTTAAGCACCCTTATTCTAAAATCAGTTTTTTAGAAAAAGAATTAAGGGTGCACAGGCATACAGCAACCTTGTATTTAAATGAATTGGCAAAAGCAAAAATGCTCACAAAAGTTAAAATTGGGCGGAGTAATTATTATATCAATGAACCGCTCTTGAAAATATTGAAAGAAAGATAATATGTATAGAAAAAGTGGTTTTCTTATACATATAAGGATAACGTGTACAAAAAATAGCTTTTCTTATACATTAAATAATAATATGGATAAGAAAGTAAAGATTTTTAAACACGTTAAATTTTTATACACAAGAAATAGCGCTTTGTTATGCAAAGAAATAGGGAATGCACAAGAAGATGACAGGTGTTGTGCACGATAAATTAGTAGAAATATGGAATTAAAAAGTTATCAGCGAAAAGTAATTGAGAATTTGGAAGAATACTTGGGTTATGTTCAAGAGCATAAAAGTTTAGCCAAAGCATTTAACCAATATTGGGAAGACAAAATTGGACCTTACAATCCATTGGATGGCACAGGAATGGAATCCTATAAAAATAACATTCCAAATGCAGCCCACGTCTGCGTGAAAGTGCCAACGGCAGGCGGCAAAACTTTTATTGCCGTTAATGCATTGCATAGCATTTTTTCAGCTTACGATTCCGCAAAACCCAAAGCTGTAATTTGGTTAGTACCTTGGAGTAATTTATTACAACAAACGGTAAATACGCTTTCCAATCCAGAACATCCTTATCGTCAAAAACTGAATTCCCTTTTTAATAACCGAGTTGAAATTTATCAAAAAGCAGATTTATTACAGGGTTCAAACTTCAATCCAACAGTTGTCAGAGACCAGTTGAGTATTTTTGTAATGAGTTTTGCCAGTTTAAGAGCAAACAACAAAGAAGATAGAAAGGTATTTCAAGAAAATGGACAGTTGGAAGCCTTTGTGTCCCAATACAAAAACAGCGAGCATATTCTGAGTGGTGTAGATGATACAGCGTTAATTAATGTGTTGCGTTACCTCAATCCTGTCTTGGTAGTGGATGAAAGCCACAACGCAGAAAGTGATTTGAGTGTAGATATGCTCAAAAACTTGAATCCGTCATTCATTTTAGACTTAACAGCTACACCAAAAGCCAATAGCAATATAGTAAGTCTTGTTCCTGCCATTGAACTAAAAAAGGAACATATGGTAAAACTTCCTGTAATCGTGTATAACAACCACGATAAAACGGAAGTAATAAACAATGCTTTGCATTTACAACGAAAATTAGAGAATCTTGCTAAAAAGCAAGAATCCGAAGGCGGTAAATACATTCGTCCGATTGTACTTTTTCAAGCACAACCCAAAACCAAAGACGATAACACAACTTTTGAAAAACTGAAAGAACAATTGTTAGGTTTAGGTATTCCAGAAAGTCATATCAAAATCAAAACTGCCAATATTGACGAGTTGAAAGGTATAGATTTAATGAGCAAGGAATGTGAAGTTCGTTACATCATTACCATCAACGCATTAAAAGAAGGTTGGGATTGTCCGTTTGCATACATTTTGGCATCATTAGCAGACAAATCAAGTTCGGTTGATGTAGAACAAATTTTAGGTCGTGTTTTACGACAGCCTTATGTTCAAAAGCATAAATCATTTCAATTAAACCTTTCTTATGTTCTCACGGCTTCTGCCAAGTTCAACGAAACCTTACAAAGTATTGTAAAAGGGTTACAAGAATCAGGTTTCAGCGAAAAAGATTATCGCAAAGTCGATAAAATGACCGAAGAAGAAAAGAAAACAGTTACAACAGACCCAGTTGAATCTTTTCTTTTCCCAGAACAACAAGTTGAAGAACAAGATGAAACGATAGACAAAAATAGAGTAACGTTTGACCCAAATGTAGACGAAGAAGAAACGGTAACAACTTCGGTAATTACAGAAATTGAAACCATTGCAGAAGAACAAAACCGAAAATTAGAGGAACAAATAAAAGAACAGGAAAAACAACCTGTTTACTCAACTATATTTCAAGAAATGGGTACAAAAGTAAAACGTTATAAAGTTAAGGATTCCAATAAGGATTTCATTGACAAAATTGAGTTTCCGCAATTCTTCATTAAAGTAACAGCAAGCGACATTTTCGGCACAGAAGAAGAATTTCTTAATCGTGAATCCTTGCTAAAAGATTTTAAACTTTCAGACGAAGACATCAAAATTGACTTTGACCAGATTTCGTCTGACTTATACAAAATAGACTTAGAAGAATCTAAAAAGAACGAATACAGACCATCTTTTACCAAAATTGAAGATAGTATGGTAAAAGACCCAATCGCAGAATACATTTTAGCTAAACCTAAAGACAATCAAATAACAGACATCACACATCAAATGATGCAGATTATAGGAAATATGTACCCAATTCCCGACCAAGAAATTAAGGTTTATATTGGACGTATTTTGAAAAGTATGAACACCGAACAACTTCGAGATATACTGGTAAGGAAATGGAGCTATACGGATAAAATAAAAGGTAAAATCCGCCAATTGTCTGACTCGTATGCAGAAGGTCGTTTTATGGACTTACTAAAATCTAAAAAAATAAACACCAAAGCAAATTGGAAATTAGGCAACGAAATTGTGCCAGGTAATACAGGTTCATCCATTGGAAATTCACTTTACGAAAGAGAAGGCTCAATGAATGGATTTGAAGAACGAGTTGCAATGGAAATCGGAACTTCCTCTAATGTTGCATTTTGGCATAGAAACCTAGAACGTGGTAAAGGATTTTACATCAACGGATTTAAAGCCAACCACTACCCTGATTTTATAATGCAGACAAAATCGGGAAAGACGATTTTAATAGAAACCAAAGGAGACCATTTAGACGGTTCAGACAGTGAGGCAAAATGCAGATTAGGTAACGAATGGGAACGACAAGCAGGACAAGAATTTGCCTATTTTATGGTATTTGACAAGAAAGAAATTAAAGGAGCATACACGTTGGACAAAGCAAAGGAATTGATAAGTAAAATGTAAAACTTAAACTTTTATAAGTCTCTATTTCTTTTGCTAACTTAAAACCTAGCTAGTGAGGGCGTCAAGTTCGTACCCAACTAGCGCAAACACCCCACTCCTACTCAAAAAAAATATCTTTTAAAATATAAAAATAACGACATTACTATTTCAGCAATTGATTAAATTTACCTTCACGAGCAAGGCGCTTGCGCTCCCCTTGGATAATCCAAGAGGTGCTGCGAAAAGTGTCATCACATATAAATAAAAATAGGAATCAACATATTTTTTTAGTCTAAATGAAATCATTTTATTATTGCATTGCACTCACTTTTATTTTTTCATTCCATACCCTAAGCCATGGTCAAGACAGTTTATATACCAAAACTATTCCCTTAAACCAACTAAACAGTTTGCAGCGCAAACAAGGTCATTGGCAATTGCACAACCCACAAGTGGGTACAACCTTGCATTGCGAATTTGCCAATGATACGGTTGTAGGGAACATCAGCATTCGCAAAAATGATAAGCTCATCCTTACCCTTACCAAACCCAATGGACCTGTACGCTCATTTATTGCGTATTATGAAAAGGATACCTTACAAGGGCAGTTTACCATTATGGATAGCAAACTTACGGTGACCAACCAAAAGGAAGAAGTCTTTAGCGACCCTATTGCTACTTGGCTGCATATACACAGTAGTTTTCCGCCACAATACCCAACAGGTGAAGTGGGAATTCAACAACACATTACCAATTTTGCGAATAATTATGTAAGCTTCCCCAAAATTCGGCCATTTAAAAATAGAATTCGACAAGCGACGAAGGAGCGCGTTCAGTAAAAATTATTAAATTTAAAGCCGAAAACTTATGAAGACAACCCAATTTACCGAAAACCAGATTGTTGCCATGTTAAAACAACAAGAGCAAGGAGTTAAAGTTACCGATATTGCCAGAGCCAATGGTATATCCGACAAAACGTTTTATCGTTGGAAAAGCAAATATGGAGGTATGGATGCCACAGAACTAAAACGCATAAAAGAACTAGAAGCAGAGAATTCAAAGCTCAAAAGAATGTATGCCGATTTAGCACTGATGAATCAAGCATTAAAAGATGTGATTGAAAAAAAGCTTTAACGCTTTGCGAGAAAAAAGAACTAGTCACTTACATCACAAGTAATTATGCTATAAGTGAACGTAAAGCGTGTAAAATAGTCACAGTTCCTAGAAGTAGCTTCAGTTACAAGGCGGTTGTTAAGCAAGATGATGTATTTATAAAACAACTTGATTTGCTGGTACAAAAACATGTAACCATTGGTTTTTGGCAAAGTTATCATCGCATACGAAAGTCAGGAACTCTTGTTAATCACAAAAAATTATATCGCATTTATACATCCATGAAATTAAATATAAGAAGACGTTCCAAGAAAAGATTACCTGCAAGAGTCAAACAACAACTATTTCAGCCAACGCAAATGAACGAAGTTTGGAGTATTGATTTTATGAGTGATTCTCTGTGGAATGGTAGAAGAATCCGATTATTAAACGTTATAGATGATTATAATAGAGAAGTATTGATGATTGAAACAGATACCTCATTACCAACACTAAGAGTTATTAGATGCTTAGCCCAAATAGGCGAACGTAGAGGATTACCAAAAATGATTAGGGTTGATAATGGTCCCGAATTTATAAGTGCAAAACTCGATAGTTGGTGCAAAGAAAATGAGATTAAACTCATATTTATCCAACCAGGAGAACCAACACAAAATGCTTTTATTGAAAGATTAAACGGGACTTTTAGAAGAGATATACTCAATGCTTACGTGTTTAAATCTATCCAAGAAGTAAAAGATATAAGCCAAGAGTGGATAAACGATTATAATTACAATAGACCACATAAATCACTTAAAAATAAATCACCAATTGAATACAGATTAAATGAATAAAATTCTATTTTTGAATGGATCGAATTTAAGGGAAGCTTACACCACCACGTAAAACAAACCTCAACCCCCAAAGCCATGTCACAGCGCTTTGATGCCGAAATAGCATCGGGTTCGTTGTTTGTTCCTCAAGAACAACTCAATGGGTTTAGCTTTCCGTTGTTGCCTGTGATTACCCAACAAGACCCTTCGTTGATTCAGTCTTTTGCTTGGGGCTTGATCCCTGGATGGGCAAAAAACGAGGATATCAAAAAAATGACCTTGAATGCCAAAATAGAAACCTTGCACGAAAAACCTGCTTTTAAAGACGTGCTTACCCAACGTTGTTTGGTCATCGCCAATGGTTTTTACGAATGGCAATGGCTAGATAGCAAAGGGAAAAACAAGGTGAAATATGAAATTGGCCTAGAAAACGAAGCCCTATTTGCCTTTGCGGGTTTGTACTCGCATTGGGTTGATGCGCACACAGGTACGCTCAAAAGCACGTGTACCATAATTACCACAGCTGCCAACGAATTGATGGCGAGCATACACAACATCAAAAAAAGAATGCCTGTTATTTTGCAGCCAAAAGACGAGCAGGCATGGCTACACCAAGCTTCTATTACTGGCTTTGCGTATCCGTATCAAGTGCCGCTGGTTGCCAAAGCTATGAACGAACATTACCGATTGTTTTGATTATAGGAGTTTTGCCATAGCAGCTTTGATGATGGTGACATTTTTTTCGCTGTTCGACTTGTTCAATCGTTGTTGCTCTTGAATCATCGTACGCATTAAGTTGATGACTACTTTATCAAAACTAAATTGTTGGTACTGCTTGCCTTTCACCACCATATCATCTACCACGTTCTGAATGGCTTCGGTATTGTTGCTTTCGGTGATTTGTTTAAAGGCTTTTTGAAACAAGTTTTTTGTAGCATCATCGCCCGTTAAAAACATGCCCGATAAGACGTTTTTGGCCACAAAAGGCAATTCAGATTCGTCATTTTCTTCGATAAAAATACGTGTTAAGGGTGTAGCTAAAATCTGACGCACTTCGTCTGGCAATTGTTTCGATTTGGCAATTGCTGCGGGTTTGTCCACATAATACATAGACACCAAAGCTTTGCCCAACACCGAATACGACTGGCTTTCTAAGGCTTTTAAAAAGATGGGTTTCAACTCAGGGTCTGTCAATTTGCCTAAGGTGTGAATGGCTTCTGCTTGTACCAAAGTTTTAGGGTCGTTATTTGCCATTTTCATGATTTTTTGAATGGCATCCTTTTTCGCAAATTTGTTGATCAAATCGATTTGTTGCAATGCTAAAATTCTGATTTTATAGGCATCATCATCCAAAGCATTGACGATGGCATCAAACGCATTTTTGTCTTCTTGTCTTTTGGCAACTTGTAACAAAGCTTCTCTTCTGTGTTCAAAATTATCGGCTTTGCGCAGTTGAAATATATAATCATTCAACACTTTATTTTCGGTGATGTCGCATAGCAACACGCCATCCGCATTTACCTGAATCAAGTTGGGTTGAGTTTGATACGGAAAAGTAAAAGACGCATCTTTTCCACTTACAAACACCTGATGTCTTTTACGCGCATTGCCCTCAAAAATATCAATAGCTAATGGAAACTGAAACGTATCTGCTTGCAATTGCAACACATTTACAGTGACTGTTTTGCGCAAGGTATTGTAATCGTACGAAATCTCTAAACTAGGATGCGCTGCCCCATAATACCATTGATTGAAAAACCAATTGAGGTCTTTGCCGGTAATTTTCTCGAAAATCAATCGCAATTGATGTACCTCTGTAGCTTGGTATTGATACTCGGTTAAATAGGTTTGCAAGCCTAAGAAAAAAGCCTCATCCCCCACATATTTTCGCAACATGTGTAAAATAGCACCCCCTTTGTTATAGCTGATTTCATCGAACATGTCTTCTTTATCAGCATAGTCAAAACGCACCAATTTTTTATCGATATTTTGTCCGTCTTTATACGCACTCACTTGCTCGTAAAGATGCATTTCAGCATCGGTTTTGCCGTATTTGTATTCGCGCCACAAATATTCGCTGTAATTCGCAAACGATTCGTTGAGGGTAAGGTTGCTCCAACTTTCTGAAGTTACCAAATTGCCAAACCAATGATGAAATAGTTCGTGAGCAATGGTATTTTCATGAATGTTTTCATCAATCAATTGTCCCGGTTTTTGGTAGGCTTGGTCACCATGCACTACAGCAGTGGTGTTTTCCATAGCTCCCGAAACGTAATCTCTCACCACCATTTGGCTGTATTTTGCCCACGGATACTTTACCCCTAATTTGCTCTCGAAAAAGCCTATCATTTCGGGTGTCAATCCAAAAATCGCTTTGGCATAAGGCGCATATTCTTTTTCAACATAATAATCTACGGAGATATTTTTATAAGCATCTTTAATGATTTCGAACTCACCAATTCCCATAAAAAACAGGTAGGGCGCGTGCTTTTGATCCATTTTCCAATAATCCGTACGAAGATTGCCTTTTTTGGTTTGATTTACTAAAATTCCGTTTGATAGCGTAACATATTCATTGGGCACTGTAATGTAGATTTCTTGGGTAGTTTTTTGGTTGGGTGCATCAATCGTTGGAAACCAACAGCTACTCGCTTCAGTTTCACCCTGTGTCCAGATTTGTTTGGGTTTGTTTTTGTTCAATCCGTCAGGATTTATAAAATACAACCCTTTGGCATCTGTAATGGCACTACTGCCCTTTTGATACACTTTTTCAGGTTGTGCTGTGTATTTGATGTACAGGGTAAATTCTTCGTCTTTTTGATAAGTTTTAGGAAGTTGAATCGTTAGTTTTAGATTGTCATCATAGGAAAAAGGCAATGGTTTTTGGTTCATTTTTACTTCGTGAATCAGCATGGCTTTGGCATCTAAGGTGATGCTTTTGCTGCTGTAAAAATGAGGTTTTGCGGTAATCCAAGCTTCGCCATTCATGGTTTTAGCCGCAAAATTGAAATCGACATTTAGTTTGGTATGCACCAAATTGTAGATTTTTTCTCTTTCAGGTTGATAAGTAGGATTTTGAGCACTTAAAAATTGTTGCACACAAAGCAGCGCTGCAAAAAAGAGGTTAGAAAACTTCATAAGTCATTTTAATATTCTACGGGTCAAAAATAACAAAATACATGCCAGTTGCTGTTAATGCGTCGTTAAATATCCTTGAATTTGTACGTGAGAAAAAGTTTTACAAACGTTCTAGAAGAAAAAAGCCAAGCATCTCAACAGACACTTGGCTTTTGCATAGGTGAACAACTAAATTTTGGTTGCTTAATTTTTAAACATACCGCCAATGCTTTTTACGCTGTTTTCATCCATAGTGATGTTTTGCAGCATATCTAACATTTTTGCAGGATTCATATTTTCGCCCAACAATCTGGCTACCCCAACACCAACCTCATTGCTGTATCCAAAGGCAATTACTTCGTCTAAAGAGTCTGTTTCGCCCGTATAATACACACTGATATTCATGCCTTGCGCTTTCATTTTTCCTAAACTTTTATAGTCTTTGTTGGTGAAAATACGTTTCAAAGTACTTTTCTCTGTTTCATACAAAGCCTGATTTTCGTCGGTTTTAGCCAAGAAGACTACGTTTATTTTTTGCACGCTTTTGATGGTTTCTTTGATTTCGTCTGAAACATCTGCTTTTGCAGAAATCAAAGAACTTACAGGAATATCGCCTGTCATAAAACCTTCTTTTCCGCTAGTTTCTACCAAATATTTTTGAAGCGATTTGTCGTTGTTGCAAGAAGTTGCTAAAAAAACAACTAGCAATAACGAGAGGATGGTGCTTGATTTGATCATGAGATTGTTGTTTTATTAATTAAAACAAGTAGTTGAATTGATAACACTCAACTACCTGTATTCTAAATTATTATTTCTTTTTTTCGTTTAAAAAAGTATCTGCTAAATTAGACATTTTATTGATATCGATGTTACCCGTTAACGAAACCACCATAGACTCTGAAGCCTTATTGGTTTGTTTGCTAATGCCTTTGATAAACATCAATACTTCGCTTACAAAATCTTTATTGTTAGATGCTTTTACATAAATTTTGATTCGAGAATCATCTTCTTTGATGCGCATCAACTGGGTTAAGTTTTGCTTTTTGATGGCGGTTTCAACCATGGTTTCCATTTTGTTTGCCACCGCTGTTTGATTGGTTGAGAACATTTTAAATTCTTTCAAATCTCTGATCATTTGAAATACTTTCATGCCTTCGTTGTCATCAATTTTTACATTTTTAAACTTCGAAATCAATTCGAAAGCATCTTTGGTAACAACAACCATATCTACCCCTTCCATGTCTTCTAAAGAATCAAAAAACGACTGAGCATTACTAACGATTGGTGCAAATGCTAATGCAATGAATAAGAATATTTTTTTCATAATTACGATATTTACTTGGTTTTACTTTTTACTTGGTTTAACGTTTACTTGGTTTATTTTTTATTCGGTTACTTTTTGAACGGCTTTTTCGTAGGTGTATAAAGTAGCAACTGCTTGCTCTCCTTTTTGTAGATTGGTTGACAACAATCGCAATCCTTTAGACAACTCTGCAAATAAGCGTTCGGCTTCTTGCCTTTGTTGGTATTCATCGTATTGTTGTTTGCCAACAAATACACTCACTAATAAGGCAATTGAGGCAGCTATAGACATCCAATAGCGATTTTTACGTTGCGATTGCTTGGGTGTTAGCTGAATGGATTTGGTATAACTTTCCTCTTGTGCAGTAGCAAAATAGCTGAAAAGCGGCTGGTATTCTTGCAAGTGAGGAGCAACATTTCCTTGTGCAAAATAGTTTTTAAGGATGGCTTCTTCTTGTAAGGTGGTAGTGCCTTCAAAATATTTCTCTACGATTTTTTCTATGTTAACTGATTCCATAGTTGTGTTTTTTAATGAGTTCTTCACGAATTGTTTTTCTTGCTCTAGACAATGCTACTCTTACTGCGGTGGGTTTCATATCCACCATTTTACCTATTTCTTCCAAATCATATTGTTCTATATCTCGCAATTGAATGATGATTTTTTGTTGATCGGGCAATTGTTCAATGAGTTTATACACTTGGTTTACACTGTCTTCATATTCTAATTTTTTGTCTAACGACGTTTCTTTTGCTTCGTAATTGCTGTGAACTAAGGTAAGGTTACTAGCCTGCTTTGACTTTAATCTGTCGAAACAATAATTTTTAGTCATTGTCATGGCAAAGGCCTCAACATTGTTATAATCAGCGATTTTGTCTTTACTTTTCCACAGTTTAAAAAAAAGTTCTTGCGTTGCATCTTCAGCTTCTTCTGTAGAAACAAGCAATCGTTTTGCCAAACGAAATACTTTGTCTTTAAACGGTAACACTACTTTTAAAAAGTCTGATTGGTTCATTGTTTTGTTTGTTTACTGCTATTTTTTCATCTCGTATAACAGTCGTACATTATCATGACGAGAGAGGAATTGTTTTGTTACAAAGAAAATAAAAATTTAATGCGTTCTTTTAACTTTATATGATGAAAGTTCCTTAATACTTTGATTGAAAAAGTAGCAATACAGCCAAAAGAATAAGAAATATTTTTTTTTAACATCTATTTTTTTTGCTAGATTTGATTTAATCAAATTTAAATTTCTTTTAAACTACTGATAAAGTAGTGAACTTAAATTTTAAAAGTATCATGATAAATCTAGGCACAACATTTACAACTTATATTGGCACTTGAAAAAGGCACTAAAGCATGAAAATGGAAAATACCTGTTTACAGGTAGAAAATATTCAGAAAAAAACTGTAGCTATGAAATATACTTATAAATACCTAATACTATGAAAAAACAACACATAACCATTCTTTTCTTTTTATTGGTTTGTATTGCAAATGCACAAAACAGTAAAAACGATACCATCATTAAAGATGGAAAAGTCTCAATCGGTAAATTCATCAACGGAAAAAAAGAGGGCGCTTGGAAAATTTATTTTGGAAATTCTAAAAAGAATCTAATTCTTCAAGAAGAAGGTACCTATAAAAATGATAAAAAAGACGGCAAGTGGAGTATTTATGAGTCAGGAAAAGTAAGAAAAGTTGAAAATTATAAAGATGACAACTTATATGGAGAAGAAATAACCTATTTTAAAAATGGTAAAATCAGTTCTAAGGGAAGTTATGTGAATGATGAACCCGATGGTCAACACATCACCTATTATGAAAATGGCTTTATACGTACTATTGAAAACTACAAAGTAGGTGTTGAACATGGAAAGTTTATCAATTATTTTGAAAATGGCAAAGTAGAAGTTAGCACAACTTTTGTAAACGGAGTTGAAGATGGTGAATTTATAGAGTATGATGAAGACGGAAAAATCATCAATAAAGGAATTTTTAAAAGTGGAGAAAAGATAGGTAATTGGTTTGAAACAATATTTCAAGAAGCCTATTTTGGAAGTGAAGCTAAAATCATAGAAGCTACAACTGATTATACGAAAATGATTCAGAATTTAAAAATTTATGATACCAATAAAAAATTATTAAAAACAGAAACTCATCAAAACGAAAAAAAAGTTGGTGAATGGTTAGAATATCATAATGGAAACATCATTGCAAGAAGTAATTATCAAAACGGACTTTTACAAGGCAAGTGGGAAAAATACGATTGGAGTACCCTAAAAATAAAAGAAACTGGCTACTACTCGAATGATCAAAAATCGGGATTATGGAAAGTATATGATGATTTTTTCAACCTAAAAGAAACAGGCTCATATTTGAATGGGAAAAAAAATGGAGAATGGACAAATTATTACACAAATATTTATTCGAAAAAACATTTTATAAGTACCAAAGAGAATTATTTAGAAGGGAAATTACATGGCAAAAAATATCATTACAATGACAACCAAACTTATAAATACGAAGAATTTAATAACGGCAATTTAGTACTAACCTATTACAATGGTATTGAACCAATGTATGAGAATGGGAAAAATATCGGTGAACGCCATTGGAAAAATAATATACTTGAAAAGACTTTAAAATATGTAATTAAGGATAATACCATTGTTGATTATGAGATTTGGAAAGATGGTAAATACCTTGGTCTTCAAAGTAACCAACATTATAAAGTTCATTTTAGAAATAAATGTACAAGTACAGTATCAATATTGGTTAGGTATAGAGATGATTCAAATAATTGGATAACTGAAGCATGGTATAATATAAAACCAAATGAAGAAGGGTATCTTTTTGATACTAAAAACACCATTTATTATTATTTTGCAGAAAGTAAAACAGGCATATGGAAAGGTACTGACAATTCAACTATTCATGAAGGAAAAGTATACAATTTGAAACAAAAAGAAATCAAAGACCCTTTAGGAAAAACCTATGTTAATTTAACTTGTAATAATTAATCGTTTTCAAGGAATTTAAATTTTTACCCATGTGTATAACTCACCATTAAATTTAGGTAACAATAATATTCACGAAACCAAAAAGAAGTATTAAAACAAAAAGGTGTGTTTCAAACAATTCTCTGGGTATCTTTTATGGATTACAGAGCGTTGTAAAACACACCTTTTATGCTTTTAAAATGGATGCTTAATTTTTTATCAAGCGTTTCATTACCACACCTTTATCAGTAGTTATTTTTGTCAAATACACTCCTTTAGCCAAAGATTCGATGTTTATTGCAGCACTTTTATAGGTTGTTTTTACCAAAGAACCCAATGTATTGTAAACGGCTACTTTTAAAATTTCGGTAGTGTTGGATTGAATATGTACCAGATTCGTAGCAGGATTTGGATACAACGTGATTTCTTTTTGCAACACTTGATCATCAATACCTAAGGTACTGCAACTTGTGCCTACTTTATAAGAAATGTATTTGGTCACTGCCAAACCACCTGCAAACGCAAATTTACAAGCATAACTAATGGTTTCTCCGTCTGCAACCCCACTAATGGTTTTGGTAAATATCAACCCAGAAACATTGTCCATTTGCACTTCACCAAAAGGCGATTGTTTCCACAAATAAGCGACTACTCCTGCTCTATTGGTATCTAACAACTGAAAGGTAATTTTTACGGTATTCCCTACAGTTTCAAAAGTAGCTTTATAGCCTGTTGAAAAACTACCTTGTTGTGCCACATTCGAAGTTTCTTCGCATTTTTTTACCTCCTGAACTGAAACGGCAATAATTTGCGATTCAGCGGTAGCCCCTTCATTATCAGTGGCTACTGCTTTTAACGAATGATTTCCCACACTAGCATTATTCCAAACATAACTAAAAGGCGAACTGGTATCTTCTCCTAATTTGGTTGCCCCATCAAAAAATTCCACTTTTGCAATGCTTCCATCCAAATCATTGGCAGAAGCTGTAATGGTAATCGCAGTTCCTTGAGAAAAAGAACTGTTATTACTTGGAGAAGTAATGTTTACGGTAGGCACAGCATTGGATGTTTCTTGAACAATTACCAAAACTTCGCTAAAGGATTCGTACGTACCATCACTCACTGTTACTTTACATTTGTAAATCCCTTTTTCTAAATTCCCAATCGCAGTTGCTGCTGCTGCTGCATCTGTAAAACTGATTACTGAAGGACCATAAATTTGTTCCCAAGCATAGGTAAGTGATTTATTCTCAGGATGTGAACTTGCAGACGCATCTAAAGTAGCCGTGGTAGCTGGTAAAATTACCACCACAGTATTACCCGCATTTGCAACGGGAGTTGAATACCCTAAAGGAGCTGCATAGCTAAAGGTTAGTTTTCCTAGATTGAATTCACCACTCGTAATTACCAAACGAAGGATGTGTTTTCCTTGCGTAAATTCGATATTATTTACCACTTTAGTTGCCCAAGTACTCCAATTTCCTGTAGAGGCAACAGAGAAATCAGCACTGATTTTCTTTCCATCGATTTCAAAATAAAATGGCCCTCCTCCATTAGAATTTCCTGAAGTATATCTAAAACTCAAGTCATATTTTCCTGCAGTTGCAACATCAATCGTATATTCTAGCCACTCACCTGCTGAAAGCCAACCAATGGTTTTGCCTTCTGCACCACTATTAACAGCATCTACATATTCATTGGTTCTGTAATCACCTTCGTTGTTTTGAGAACCATCAACATAAGCAATGTTTTGACCTATACCACCCTCAAATTTATCATAATTACCAGGTTCAATAATTCCGGGAATCGCGAAAGCAACATCCAAATAAGGCAATTGTTCTCCAACTTGAATTTTAACAATATTGGTTACCGAAAAATTAGCATCTACATATACTTTGGCATACATGCCATGAATGCCTAAGGTTAAATTTTCGGCTTTGAATTGATAAGGCGCTGTTGTCGTTGAACCTAATAAAGTAGTACCGTCAAAAAACTCGACTTTTGTAATTCCTGTTCCTGTGGTATTTACAGTCAAATCAACACTACCATTGGCAAAAGCCTGTGTAAAACTCGCTGAAATTTCGCCTGTTGCAGCTGCATCTCTATTGGTTGCCATTTGACGTGCAGGCACTAAAAGTTGAAATCCGTCAGAAAAAGTTACTGTTTTTGGCGCATTTGAATAGTTATGAGCCACATAGGTTTTTACCCCATTTTTTACAAATACAGCAGCAATAGGTTCGTTGGCAGTAATACTGGCATCAACAGTACCCATGGCATTCATACTGTGCAACCAATGATAGGTTTGCGCATCTGAAATTCCGAATTTTAAATTTCTGTCAGGATATGCGTCATACATATCAATAGCAGCTTGTGGATTGATAAATGATAAATATTTCCAATAGGTATCATGCCATAAATTCGGATTCACTTGATTGCCAATAATGCCTGTATTTTGCGTGATTTCATTCCATAATTTGGTGGCATAAGCTACATTATGTCCTAAATACAAAGAACCACCGTGAATTGGGTACATTTCAATTCCGTATGAAGCAGCAATATCTGCTGTCCAAAAAGTACCATTGTCATACGAATTTCCCCAAACTCTAGAAACCAAACTATAATTTTGTTCTTGTCTAAAATTACGTTCGTACATGTCAAACCAATATTCTTCAATCGCGGTTTGTTCGGTGGTATAAATATAAATTCCTAAATCTGTGATTTCTTGATTGTTGGTAATGCGTCCCCAATGAATCAAAGAAGAAGCAAATTGCATACTTTCGGAAGTAGATTCTTGGTCATTTCCTTGAGGAAACGTTGCAAATCCATTTGCCCAACTGTGCCCTGCATAGGGACTAAAATTTCGTAAAAACGGAAACTTATCATCATTTCTATCAGATGAAGCTGCATCACGAACCAATAAATTGATCATATCTCCCCATTGCGCAGCCCAACCAGGTTCAAATTGCTCCATAAAAGCAGCCGCATGAATAAAATATCCCCAATGAAAATGGTGGTCATTGATGTTGGTATCTTGTCCATGACCTGAAGGATACCCTAATAAGGCAGACCACGTATTATTGTAATAAAACAAAAACGCTTTTTCACCAGATTGATACGACAACCAATTTTCTAAACGCTGTTTTACAGTAGCAATCATTTTGTTACGTGCTGTAACATTGCCCATTTGATCTGCAATTCGCGCGGTTTGAATCAAACGATTCATCACTTGCCCTTCGTTGTAAGAATCTGTCCAATCAGACAAACCATCATTTTCGATACTTGCAATTTTGGCATCCAAATCAGCAGGATTGAAACCTTGACTGTAATTTGATAAATAGGGTAAAGTTGGTAAAATTCCTTTAAAAGTATTTTCTACAGAAAAGGCATTACCTTTCATTGTTTTTAAAGCACCTCTTACAGAACTATAGGTGTATTTTGTAGGCACAGGAGAACTTGGTGCTAAATTATTCCAATGATGAGGTAATAATCCTAAAAGCATTTCTGTTTCTGAACCTTCTTTTACATCAGTTGTGATGGTAAAATTCGTGGTAACTTTTGATGTTGACGGATTAAAATTCCAAGTTGTAACCGTATTTGTTGGGAACACATAGGCATATTGTTTGTATTCTTGCGCTACTGAACTCACATTAGAGATTGACTGTGGCAACATGGCCATAGACCAATAGGTTTTTCCGTTTAAGGTTGATGTATATACATTTCCTGATTTGATCCAAGTACTTCCAACAGGCGCATAAAACACAAAATCAGCACCAGCAGCTGCGTTTTCAATGATCAATAATTCGTTATTGATAGTTGCTGTTCCTGAATTCACTTTAATTTCAGCAATATCATCAGCATCTTTTTCGAAATATACAAAAGGCATTCCAATTCCTGATGTTGCTTTTAATTCGTGCGTAGCATCTTTCCAATTCATGGTTACTGTCCAATCAGAATAATCAGAAACCGTTGTTTGTGTTGTTGCCAAACCAGTAACTTTTACTTCAATGGGAGCAGAATCACCTATAGGACCCCAAGGAATATAGGTTACAATCAACCCGTTATTAGTGGTTTTCATGGTCATAGGATAATTGAATAAATTATCTGCATGATTTTCTTTTACCAATTTAGACCACCAATCGTTGGTTGGTACAGGTTTGCCAATTGCATTGCCACTTAGTTGCGGAGTACCAGAAGGAAATCCGTTTCTGCCTGCAGCATCTGTGCCCGGAAAAGCATTGGTATAACTACCATTACCAACTGTTGTGGTTTGAGAATAAAGTTGGATTGAAAATCCTAAAAGTAAAATTTGAAAGACTGTGTAGATTTTTGTTAAGCGCATGTATGATTATTTTTGGCTAAACTAATCCTTTAGATGGTATGATTTAGGAAAATCACCAATACAAAACCAATACACTTAAAAGATAAAACCAATACACATAAAAAAACTGCTACAAAATGCAGCAGTTTAAAAATAATTTCTGATGATGTTGCTACTACTCAAACTTAGTATCGAATTTTATATAGTCTAAAAACTCTCTTTTGGTTTCTTTCTCTTTGAATTTTCCTCCAAATTCAGCAGTCACAGTACTACTTTCTATGTCTTTTATGCCTCTTGAATTGACACATAAATGTTTGGCATCAATGACACAAGCTACATCTTGTGTACCCAAAGCTTCTTGCATGGCTTGTACCACTTGCATCGTTAAACGCTCTTGTACTTGAGGTCTTTTGGCAAAATATTCTACGATTCGATTCATTTTTGACAAACCAATTACTTTTCCATTAGAAATGTAGGCTACATGAGCACGTCCAATAATCGGCAGTAAATGATGTTCGCAAGTTGAATACACTACAATGTTTTTTTCAACTAACATTTCACCATAATTGTAATTGTTTTGGAATGTAGAAGGTTTCGGTTTGTTTTTAGGATTCAATCCCATAAACAACTCATTTACAAAGGCTTTTGCTACTCTTTTTGGAGTTCCTTGCAAGCTATCATCTGTCAAATCCATGCCTAAAGTGAGTAAAATATCTTTTACACTTTCTTGAATTCGATCTATTTTTTCTTGGTCAGAAAGTACAAAGGCATCCGCTCTTAGTGGAGTTGTTGCTGAAGTACCAATGTGATTTTCTCCTATTTCGTTGATGGTTTCGTCGTTCATGTTGGTTTGTAATTCAAACATTGTTGCTAATTGATTTGCAAATTTACTGCTTTATTTGTTTTCTACAGCATTAAATAATTCAGACAAATTGAGCATTTTTTGTTCTCCAGAAACCATATTCTTTACAGTATAGGTTTGTTGTTGTACTTCTTCTGAACCCACAATGACTACAAATGGGATTTCGCGTTTGTCAGCATAATTGAATTGTTTCTTCATTTTGGCTGCTTCTGGATACAACTCAGCTTTGATATTTTTTGCTCTCAACAAACTAATGGCTTTTAAAGAATACAAGGCTTCTGTTGCTCCTAAATTCACAAACAAAACGGTTGGTTTTGGCAAGGCAACTTTCTGGAACAAATTCAATTCTTCCAACACCAAATAAATACGATCCAATCCAAAGGAAATTCCGACTCCAGAAACATCTTTCAAACCAAAAATGCCAGTTAAATCATCATACCTTCCTCCACCACCAATAGAACCCATGCTCACGGTTTTTGGAGCAGCCACTTCAAAAATTGCGCCTGTGTAATAATTTAGACCTCTTGCCAAGGTTACATCAATCTCTAAATTGGCTGTTTGCAATCCTAACTCTTGGGTATTTTCAATGATAAAGCGCAATTCGTCAACGCCTTTTTTACCTTCAACTGAAGATTCTAATAAACCTTGTAATGCATTTAATTTCTGTGAATTATCTCCCGAAAAATAAAACAAAGGCTGTGCTTTTTCAATAGCCTCTTTGGTAATGCCTTTGGATAGCATTTCTGTTTCAACACCTTCTTTGCCAATTTTATCTAGTTTGTCTAAAGCAACCGTAAAATCAATCAATTTGTCTGATGCACCAATCACCTCTGCAATTCCAGAAAGTATTTTTCGATTGTTGATTTTAATGGTAGTTCCTTGCAATCCTAATTTGGTAAAAACGGTATCATACAACTGGATAAATTCCACTTCTTGCCACAATGAATCGCTACCCACCACATCAGCATCACATTGATAAAACTCTCTAAAGCGCCCTTTTTGAGGACGATCTGCTCTCCAAACAGGTTGAATTTGATAGCGTTTGAAAGGAAATGTAATATCATTTTGATGCTGCACCACATATCTTGCAAAAGGTACTGTAAGGTCGTAACGTAATGCTTTTTCGGAGATTTGTGAGGTTAATAAATTGCTATTTCTAGTCGTTAATAACTGCTCATCTGCTTTTTCTAAATAATCCCCAGAATTCAAAATTTTAAAAATCAATCTATCTCCTTCTTCTCCGTATTTTCCCATCAATGTTGACGAGTTTTCAAAACTGGGTGTTTCAATGGGTTGAAATCCGAAGTTTTCAAATACTGTTTTAATCGTATTGATGATATAGGTTCTGTTGGCTACTTCTGTAGGTGAAAAATCTCTGGTTCCTTTTGGAATGCTTGGTTTCATTGAAGAGTTTTTAGTCTTTAGTTTTAAGTTTTTAGTTGTTAGTAACTAAAATAACCTCAAAAATTAATACATATTTATTATTTACATTAATTCATTACTGCATTAAATCATTGCTTCATTAATCTCGGCAAATATCGCTAAAACATCCTATTTTTCGGATGTTTTTACGGAATTATTTCTTCTTTTTAAAGAATATAAAGACGCATTCAACTCAAAACCTAACAACAAAATGATGGCATTTAGCCACACAAATAACATCAATATTAAAAGCGTTCCAATAGAACCGTATAATTGATTGTATTGTGCGAATTTTTCTACATAAATTCCGAATAAATAAAAGGTAAATAACGAAACTACCGTTGTTAAAATAGCGCCTGCTGAAAAGAATTTCACCTCTTTTCCTTGCTTGGTTCCGTAGCGAAAAAGTAGGGAAACAATCGTGAAAATCATGATTAGAAAAAGGATGTTTTTACCAATATAAAACAGGTTTAAATCAGAGGTATTCAACCAACCTTTCTCATGAATTTTAGCCAAAGCAACTTGGTAAAAAATAGTAAGCGTTACAGTAATAATTAAAAAAAGTGAGAGAAGTAACGATACTCCTAAAGACACAAAATACGACCTAAAAACATTTCGGAATTCTTTAACGTGATACGAATATTCAAATCCCCCAAAAATAGCATTGATGCCATTGGTCATTAAAAAAATGGACAATACAAATCCGAAAGACAACAATCCTCCATACTGATTGTTGAGAATGTCTACCAAGACCATATTTACAGAATCGAAGGTTTTTGGGGGTAAAACATCTTTGATGAAATCAAATAACCCTTCTTGAAAACCATCAATTGGAATGTAAGAAATGAGTGTTAAAATGAACAATAAAAACGGAAAAATAGCCATAAAAAAGCTAAAGGCAATTCCGCCAGCTCTTGAAGTTAACGCACCTTTGATGATGCCAATTCCATACATTTCCATCACATCATACAAAGACATGCCTTCCAATCCAGGAATTTTTATTTTTTGTAGAAAAAGTACCAATTGTTTGATGATTGGTATTTTGCGTAAATTATCTTCAATTTCTTTGCTCATTTTTTTAATAAGTTACAAAGTGGCAAAGTGACAAAGTGGCAAAGATACAGAGTGGCAAAGCTGCATAGAAATACTTTGCATTTTAGTTGTTTTTAAATAATTCATCTGTAAAGTTTTGTAATTTGATTCAAACTTAAGCATCTTTTTTTGTTTTTAACCTCTTTATTAAACTAGAAAGCATTCGTTCAATTTCTCTGGTTGATTTGTATAAATCTTCAAATACAACAATATTGATATAATTTAAATTATATGATATTTCAATTTGAGTTTGCAATTCAAAAAGTGATGACATGGAAATATTTAAAAAACGAATAAAATCATTTAAACCATCTCTGCCAAAACCCTCAGCAATATTACTAGGTATAGAAATTGCACTTCTTCTTATTTGTGAACTTAAACCAAACAATTCTTCTTTAGGATAATCTTTAGAAACCTTATAAATTTCAGTAACTAACAGCATTGATTTTTGCCAAACCAATAATTCTTTAAACGTTTTCATAGCATATTTTAGTAAAGTTTTATTCTTGCAAACTTTGCAACTTTGCTCAATAAACAACAATCCCAAACCCATCCAAAAGCCCCACAACATTTTCTTTGCTAAAAATAGCTCCTTTTAGTACATTTTTATCTGGGCTGATGCTAAAATTATATGACGAACTAAAATCTGCTTTTTGAAGATTTGAACTTTCAAAAATAGCGCTTTTCAAATCACATTGTTCAAAAGTAGCATTTGTGAGTTGGGTTTCAACAAAATCAACAGAAGTTAAATTGCATTTGATAAACTTTGTATGCGACATTTTCAATCGAAAAAATGAAGCAAAAGACATCGTGCACTCTTTAAAATACACTTTGAGTAAAAAAGGATTGCAATCACTGAATTTTACACCTAGCATTTTGCAATTCTCAAATCGGACATCTTTAAAAGCAGTATCTTTTACGATGGCATTGCTAAAATTACAATCGGTAAATTCACACTCAACAAACTCGATATTGGAAGCATGTACATTTTCAAAATTACAATTCACAAATCTACATTGATCATAAATTCCCTTTTTCAAAGGTGTCTTTAAAAAATCAATTTTTAAAAATTCTTGACTTTCTATAAAGTTATTTGACATGTTTCTTTTTTGGTTTCTATTGTTTCTGTTATTAATTTAGTTGATTGCCACTTTGACTCTTTGCCACTTTGAAACTCTGCACCTTTGCCACTCTAAAAAGCTTTCAAACTCAAATCCATATTATACACAGAGTGCGTTAAAGCTCCAGATGAAATATAATCAACGCCACAATCTGCATATTTTCTGATGGTGTTTTCATTGATGCCACCAGAAGATTCTGTCAAACATTTTCCGTTAATCAAATCCACCGCTTTTTTGGTATCTTCAAATGAAAAATTATCAATTAAAATTCGATAAATGCCTTCGTTTTCGAGAATCTCTGAAATTTCATCCAAATTTCTGGCTTCTACAATGATTTTTAAATCGAGATTTTTTTCTTGCAAATAGGTTTTTGTTTTGTTGATTGCTGCTGTAATTCCACCAGCAAAATCAATGTGATTGTCTTTGATCATAATCATATCGTATAAAGCAAACCTGTGATTTTCTCCTCCTCCAATTTTTACAGCCCATTTTTCTAGCGCACGAATTCCTGGAGTGGTTTTTCTGGTATCTAAAATTTTGGTTTTAGTGCCTTTTAATAAATCAACAAAAAAAGCTGTTTTTGTAGCAATGGCACTCATTCGCTGCATGGCATTCAATACCAAACGTTCTGCTTTTAAGATTGCTTGTGAACTTCCTGAAACATAAAAAACAACATCGCCAAAAGCCACTTTTTCTCCATCATTGATAAAAGTGGTCATTTTTAAATCAGCATCCACATAATTAAAAACTTGTTTTGCAAAATCAACTCCAGCAATAATTCCTGAGTCTTTTACCAATAATTTTGCGGTTCCTGTTGCTTCTTTCGGAATGCAAGAAAGTGAACTATGATCGCCTTCACCCACATCTTCTCTAATGGCATTTTCGATAATTAATTGAATTTCTTTTTCAAATTGTGCTTTTGAAATCATGAATTTTTATTTATTGAGGTAAAAATACAAATTCAAACTTCATAATTTGTAATTTTGAGATATGAAAATCAAACTTCTTGCCATTGGAAAAACAGACAACAAAGCGCTACAATCTTTGATGGATGAATACCAACAACGTTTAAAACATTATATCAAATTTGAATTTGAAATTATTCAAGATATCAAAAATGTTAAAAATTTAAGCGAATATCAGCAAAAAGAAAAAGAAGGCGAACTCATTTTAAGTAAAATACAACCTACTGATGATTTGTTATTGTTGGATGAAAATGGATTGGAATTCACCTCAGTAGCTTTTTCAAATTATCTTCAAAAAAAAATGAATGCAGGAACCAAACAACTTGTTTTGGTAATTGGAGGTCCTTACGGTTTTTCTGATGCTGTGTATGCAAAATCTTTAGGGAAAATTTCATTGTCAAAAATGACATTTTCGCATCAAATGATTCGCGTTTTTGTGATAGAGCAATTGTACAGAGCTTTTACCATTTTAAAAAATGAACCTTATCATCATCAGTGAGATAATGATTTAATGAGTTAATGAGTTAATGAGTTAATGAGATAATGTTGTAATGTATTATTTGAAACATTTCAAACAACAGAAAATAAGAAACCCTTAAAATTTTGTTTAGTTTTGCTTTTTAAAATTCGCCCATGAAACTGGTTTTTTCCACCAACAACAATCACAAGTTAAAAGAAGTACAAGAAATGCTTCCGAAATCCATACAATTGGTAAGTTTAAAAGATATTAATTGTACAGAAGATGTTGCTGAAACTGAAACTACTTTACAAGGAAATGCAGCTTTAAAAGCCAATTTTATTACCCAAAATTTTCAACTCGATTGTTTTGCGGATGATACTGGTTTGGAAGTTACTTGTTTAGGTGGGAAACCAGGAGTTTATTCAGCGCGTTTTGCAGGAGAACCATCCAATGCTGAAAAAAACATGGAAAAATTATTGCACGAAATGGCTGGTTTTACGGATAGATCAGCACAATTTAGAACAGTAATTTGCTTGAATTTAGAAGGAAATCAATACTATTTTGAAGGCATTTGCAAAGGCACTATTTTAACCACAAAACAAGGCACAGCAGGCTTTGGATACGATCCTATTTTTCAACCTGAAGGTTTTCAACAATCCTTTGCCGAAATGACTTCTGAAGAAAAAAATAAAATTTCACACAGAGCTTTGGCGATTGAAAAATTGGTGGCCTTTTTAACGAATTATGTGAGTTAAAAAATAATGAACTAAATTTAACTTATTGATTTATAACATTTAATGAACCAACCAAACTACAAAAAACACTTTTTACTATTATCAGTTTTACTGATATTGTTGTTTTTTGCAAACATCAGTTTGGGATCAGTAGCCATTCCTTTTCAAGATATTTTTAGGGTTTTAATAGGAGAAAATAGTTCGAAAGAAAGTTGGGAAATCATCATTTTGAATTTTCGAATTCCGAAAGCAATTACAGCTATTTTGGTTGGCTCAGGATTGTCAGTAAGTGGTTTATTGATGCAAACCTTGTTTCGAAATCCATTAGCAGGGCCCTTTGTGTTGGGCATTTCTTCAGGTGCAAGTTTGGGAGTTGCTTTGTTGTTATTAGGCTCAAGTCTATTTGGAGGATTCTTACTTTCAGAAACATTTACACATTGGTCTTTGCCAATTGCTGCAAGTTTGGGCGCATTTTTAGTATTATCGGCTGTAATTATTACTGCAAATAGCGTAAGAAACACCATGTCAATTTTAATCATAGGATTGATGTTTGGCAGTTTTGCTTCTGCAATTATTAGTGTTTTATCCTATTTTAGTGAGGCAACAAAATTGCAACAATTTCTATTTTGGAGTTTTGGAAGTTTAGGAAATTTAAGTTGGAACGAACTGCTTGTTTTTGGTGTTTTTTATGTAATTGCCATGTGCGGGATTTTTCCAATTTTAAAATCATTAAATAGCTTACTTTTAGGCGAAAACTATGCAAAAAGTTTAGGAATTCCGATTCAAAAAAGCAGAAATATCATTTTAATAATCACCAGTTTACTGACAGGTGTTATCACTGCGTTTTCAGGTCCAATTGCCTTTGTAGGCTTGGCTGTACCTCATTTAGCACGTATGTTTTTTACTACCTCTAATCACAAAATATTAGTGCCAGCAACTGCAGTTATAGGCGCAATTGTTTTGCTAATTTGCGATAGCATTGCGCAATTGCCAACAAGTGAATACACGCTTCCAATCAATGCCATCACCTCACTTTTTGGAGCTCCTATTGTGATTTGGTTACTCATCAGAAAAAAGAAACTTTTTGTGTAAGATGCAACAACAAGACAACAAACATATCTTAGTAACTGAAGATGTATCAATAGGATATACTTCTAAAAAAGCTGTGAAAATTATTGCTAAAAACATTCAATTGCAGTTGAAAAAAGGAACGTTTGTATCTTTATTAGGAAAAAATGGTATTGGAAAATCGACCTTACTAAGAACTTTATCAAACGTACAAAAACCCTTAGAAGGCAATATCTTCATTGATCAAAAAAACGTAACCCAATTTGACAATAATCAATTGGCAACTTGCATCAGTTTGGTACTTACAGAACGATTGCCAGAAAGTCAATTAACTGTTTTTGAATTGGTTGCACTTGGCAGACAACCACATACTAATTGGGTTGATCATTTAACTACTTTTGATATAGAAAAGATAGAAACTGCCATGAAACTCACAGAAATTACTCATTTAGCATCACAACGTTATTATGAATTGAGTGATGGACAATTGCAACGTGTTTTAATTGCAAGAGCACTTGCACAAGATACTCCTTTGATTATTTTAGATGAACCCACAGCACATTTAGACTTGCATCATACCCTACAAATTTTTAGAGTTTTAAAGAAATTGGTTACAGAAACTTCAAAAACCATTTTAATTTCTACACACGAAGTCAATTTAGCTATTAAATTTTCTGATGAAATAGCTTTGATGAATGAAAATTCATTTTACAAAGACACGCCAGAAAAACTGATTGAAAATCATCTTTTTGATGCACTTTTTTCGGATGAAATGATTCATTTTGATCAAAATTTACAGCAATTCGTAATAAAATAAAATTGGGTCACTTTTTGGAAAAATTACTTTTATAACTAACTTTTACAAACTCTTTTTTTAACTAAAAATAACGGATTCATCTCCCCTATTTTTTACTTTTCTGAAAATCAGTATACTTAGATAAAATCTCAAATAATTGAAATATTAAGGGATTAGTAATAATTTAAAAGTATCAAAAATTATTCATATTGAATTTTCACTTTTATTAAAAATAATTTAATTAAAACATATTTTAACTTTCTTAAATTATATTATTCGTAATTTGTAGTAATATATTAAACTATATTAGTAATATTTTAACAGATTAAAACAAGTGTTTTTTTTATCTTTGATGGAGAAAATTTAGCTAACGTAAAGCACTATAATTATGAGAAAATTAGGAATTATTTGTTTGATGTTTTTCGCAGGAAGCGCCTTTGCTCAGCAACGTGTAACTGGGCCTGAGGCTAAAAACACAAACGTGTGGGAATTGAAAAGAACTGCTACAGTTCTAAACATAAAAGGTGTTACAACCCCTCAATTAAAATCTCCAGAGCTTAAAAATTTAAGTATTTGGCAGAGAGCAACAACATCCGATTTAATAGTTACTATCGGAAACCGTAAAATGCATGATTTGCAAGGCCCAAAAAGAAAAAACTTTAATCCTTGGCAAAAATAAAAACCAAAAAGAGTTGCGAAAGCAGCTCTTTTTTATTTTAATGAATTACTAAAAAAAATAGTAATGATTTAATAATAAAATTCAGTTGTTAATAATTTGCGAAATTGAAAAATTCAAACAACAGAAAGCTATAAACAATAGAAACTTTTTTCCTACATTTGAAAACTAATACATAATTTATAAAGATTTCATTTATGAAAAAAATACTCTTTCTTGCTGGCGCTTTAGCAATTTATGCTTGCGGAGCCAACAAAGACACTGCTAAAGACAGCAACGTTGATCAAGCTGCCAAGTATGCATCAACCATTACAGCAAAAGAATTAGGAACCCATCTTTTTACCTACGCTTCAGACGAATTTGAAGGAAGAAATACTGGAGAGCCTGGTCAAAAAAAGGCAGTTGAATACCTAAAAAACTTTTACGTAAGTCAAGGCATTCCCTCACCTATTTCAAGTGATGATTATTTTCAAGAAGTTCCTGCAGATTTTTTAAACAAACGCAAAAGACAAGTTCCTTTAAAAGACTCTGAAAATGTAGTTGCTTTTATCAAAGGTTCAGAAAAACCAGATGAAATTATAGTTATCTCAGCTCATTTAGATCACGAGGGCATCAAAGATGGCGAAATTTACAATGGTGCAGATGATGATGGTTCAGGAACTGTGGCATTGTTAGAAATTGCTCAAGCTTTTCAAATGGCTGTAAAAGCAGGTAAAGGTCCTAAGCGTTCTATTTTGTTTTTACACGTAACTGGTGAAGAAAAAGGTTTATTAGGTTCTCAATATTATACTGATAATCCAATTTTTCCACTAGCAAATACAGTGTGTAATTTGAATATTGATATGGTAGGACGTATTGACGATCGTCATAAAGCAGACCCAAATTATGTTTATTTGATTGGTTCAGACAAATTAAGTACTGAATTGCATACGCTTTCTGAAGAAATCAACAATAAATACACTAAAATAAATTTGGATTATAAATACAATGATGAAAACGATCCAAACCGTTTTTACTATCGTTCTGACCATTATAACTTTGCAAAGCACAATATTCCGATTATTTTCTATTTTAACGGTACACATGCAGATTACCACAGACCAACAGATACTCCTGACAAAATCAACTATGAATTGTTAGAAAACAGAGCGCGTTTGGTATTTCATACTGCTTGGGAAGTTGCCAATAAAGAAACCAGAATTATTGCAGATAAAGCAGTTAAAAAATAAAAGAAAACTTGAATAAGTTTACTTTAACACATTAAAAAAACCGAGTTTTCACTCGGTTTTTTTTTATTTTCATATTCAACTAAAAAAAGGTATTTAGTCTTCTTTTGATTCCTTAATCTTACCAAAAAGACGGTTAATTTTTCCGTAGATAAATTGATTGGTTTTTACATAATTCAATGCTATGAGACAAACTACTAACCAAAATAATAATGCCCCAACAACAGCTTCCCAAGGTTGTAGTGTTTTACCAATCAATCTATTCAATCCAAAGCCTGTAAAACTTCCGTAAATTATTATGAAATGAATTACATAAATAGACAATGTTTTTTGTCCGATTTTTAAAATTAAAGAATGTTTTAAATAGTCTTCTAACAAATAAAAAAGTGCAAATAACATAAAAACATCCCCCAATCTTTTAAACAAGTAATTGAAGCCAGCACTCAATTTAATAATCTCTAAATCAGTAACTCTGTACAAATAATACAAAAACGAAGTAGAATGATTGATTAGAAAAAATCCGATGATAAACAAACTCGTAATAACAGTTTTCTTGAAAGTTTGGCGCTCTAAATATCTGTAAAAGATGGTTGCTAAAAATCCTCCATAAGCTACATATCCAAACCATGGCAAAATAGTAAAAACAGATTTGTTTGTTTTGGTCATATAATTGGCAATGGCAATGGGTAAATTATTGATTTCTAAATTTCGATACCAAGGCTCCGTAATAAAAATAACCGTTCCAAGAATAAATAATAGTATTGAAAATATCAATGTTTTTTTTAAAGTAAACACATACAGCAAAACAATCAAAATCAGAGATAAACCAATACATTGCAATACATCAACTGCCAACCAAGCTGTACCTAAATCGCCGTAAAATAATTGAAATAAGGGAATTCTTAATAAATACCCAATACCAATCAACATAAATCCTCTGATAATTCCCTTTTTAATTCGGAAGTTTAATTCCCCCTTTTGTTTGGCTTTAAGCATTAAATAGGTAAAAATTAAACCTGAAATGGTAAAAAAAGTGGGAGCTGTGATTCCTCTAAAATATGACCAGATTCTAAAAGCAATATATTCATCACTCCTAAATTGAGGATCTAATAATGTATCTACAAAATGACCTTGCAGCATCATTAAAATAGCAATAGCGCGAACGATATCAATAAAATAAAGGCGAGTTTGTTTCAAAGTGTACTTAAAGTTTATTGCGAAAGTAAGAGATATTTTTCAAAAATTAGTAATAACAAGTCATGTTTTCAATCAAAATCAAATCAGACTAATTATTAGCAACTTTGATTTGTGAGTGTTGTATGGTATTTTTTGATTATTTTTATTGAAAAATTTAACCATGGTTACGTTTCTAAAAATGCTTAAAAAATTCATTTTTCCGATAACGCTCTTAAGCATTTTAAGTATTTTATCTGTTGTGATTTTAACAGAGGCCCTGTATTTGAATTTTACATCACCCAATTTATTTAGCGGTTTTTATATATCTATTGTTACTCCTATTGCAATTGGCATTTGGATTTTGTTCATTTTAGAGAGAGTTTTACTTCGAAAAATTGCTTATAAAATTATTATACTTTCGGAAATTGGAATCGCATTCCTATTATTTATAATTTTTTCATATCAAAATTCAAAAACTAGCATCCGTATTGAAACAAATAAACCTTTTGTGTTAGTACTTTTTGATGCTCCGAAATCATCCTCAATTTCCTTTGAAAAAAAGGGACTTTTTAGCAAAGAGTTGGTTATAAAAGACACCAATCTTATTCATTTGAATCCTTCTTTCGAATTTAAAAATGATTTAAAAATAGAAACACCTGAGCATTGGAAACAAACTAGCACAGACAAAAGTAGTACTACAATACAAGGCAAAAAAGTAGGATATCTATTTATTATAAACAGTGAATTGCCCAAAAGTTATCTTATCAATAGCGAAAAATACATTGACAGTTTACTTCATATAAACACTGCAAAATAAACATTTTCAGTAGTTAAAAAAAACAAAAAACTATTCGTATTGTGCCATTTCATCATCATAAAACTGAGAAGCTTGCTCAATTAACGATGGCAATTCGTTGGCAATATCTTCTTCATTTTCTTCTGATAAATCTTCAAACCACTCAATTTCATCATCTTTTAAGTTGATTACGAAACGTGGAAATTCTGTGTGCAACACAAAAATATCTTCTGGAAATTGGCTGTTGTCTGCCAATAAAAATTTAGGTAAGTTCATTTTTCTTTGCGATAAGTTTTAAAGTTAAGGAATTAAATCTGATAAATAATAAAATAGACGCTGTTGTCAATCCTGCTAATAATCCAAGCCAAATGCCAAAACTACCTAAAACAGCCTCTTTTCCTAAAAAATATGAAATTGGAAAACCAACAATCCAATAAGAAATAAATGTTATTAAAGTAGGAATTTTTACATCTTGTAAACCGCGTAAAGCCCCTAAAATCATCACTTGCGCACTGTCTGAAATTTGAAAAATAGCAGCTACCAAGAGTAATTTTGAGGCTATGCTTACTACCTCTAGATTGTCTTGAAAATTTACTGCATCTTTAAAATCAACATATACTTTAGGCAAACTTTGATGAAATATAAAGAAGAAGATTGCAAAAATACTTGCCATAATCAATCCTAAAAATAAAATAGAAAATGTAATTCTTCGCAACTCAACAAAATTTTGCAAACCTTTTTGATTGCCTACACGAATCATGGCAGCTACACTAAATCCAATGGCAACCATAAATGTCATTGATGCTAAATTGAGGGCAATTTGATTGGCTGCTTGCGGATTTTTACCCAACAATCCACTCAACCAAACAGCTGTGGTAAAAATAGCTACTTCAAAAAACATTTGCATCGCTGTTAAAGAACCCAAATTGATGATTTTTTGAAACATGGCACTTTCCACAACAAATATTTTAATGTTTTTCAAATACTTTCTTGAACGATTGTTTTTGCGTAAAATGAACCACAAATACGCTACCATTACAATTCTAGAAATTAATGTACCATAAGCAGCACCAACAATACCCATCTCAGGAAATCCTAATTTTCCAAAAATGAGTACATAATTAAAAAATATGTTTACAATATTTGCCCATAAAGTGGCATACATTGGATATTTTGTCAAAGACAATCCGTCACTAAATTGTTTGATTCCCTGAAAAATAATCAAAGGTATCAATGAAAAAGCCACCAAATCTAAATAAGGAAGTGTCAATGCCACTACTTCTTCAGGTTGTTGCATGTAGTGTAAAATTGGTTTTGAAAAAAACAATACTAAAAAAAGTAAAATTCCTAAAACAGTACACAGAATCAATCCGTGTTTGTAAGATGATTTTACCAAAGTTGTGTTTTCAGCAGCATCTGCTTCAGCCACTAAAGGTGTAATTGCCGTTGAAAAACCAATTCCAATTGACATCGCAACAAACATAAAACTATTGCCCAAAGAAACAGCTGCCAATTCTGCAGTACCTAATTGACCAACCATTATGTTGTCTATAAAACCAACAAAAGTATGACCCAACATCCCTAAAATTACAGGAGCAGCTAAATACCAATTTTTCTTGAATTCGGATGTATATTGCGAAATGTTCACGGTACAAATTTTGAGCTTGCGAAGATACGTAATCTTCATAAATTAAAAAGATGCAGAAGTTATCAACCTTTTCACAAAAATATAGATAAATTTAAGTATTTTTGGAGCTTTAAAAATTTAAAATAGCAATGGCATCAATTACATTAAAAGGAAACCCAATAGAAACCATAGGTAATTTACCAAAAGTAGGCAGTAAAGCTCCAAATTTTTCACTAGTAGCTCCAGATTTATCTCACAAGACTTTAGCTGATTATTCAGGCAAAAAAGTAATTTTAAACATATTTCCAAGTATAGATACAAGTACTTGCGCAACCTCAGTTAGAACCTTTAATAAAAAAGCAGCTGCTTTAGAAAACACTATCGTTATTTGTGTATCCAAAGATTTACCTTTTGCTCAAACTCGTTTTTGTGGAGCTGAAGGCATTGAAAACGTTCAGGTTTTATCAGATTTTGCCACAGGAAGTTTTGGTAAAGATTATGGATTAGAAATTACTACTGGACCTCTTGCACATTTGCATTCAAGAGCCGTAGTTTTAATTGATGAGCAAGGAAATGTAAGTTACACTGAACAAGTTTCGGATATTGTTGATGAGCCAAATTATGAGGCCGCTCTTAAAGCTATTTAAAGAATGATAGATCCTAATGATAGTTTTTTAGTTGGAAGGCTTAAAAGTATAAAGTATGCTTTAAGAGGTACTTGGATTTTAATTACTACAGAAGATAGTGTAAAAGTTCAATTGTCTTTTGGAGTTTTAGTTACCATTTTAGGTTTTTACTTCGGGATTTCATCCACAGAATGGATGATGCAAACCTTGGTGATTGGAATGGTTTTAGTTGCTGAATCCGCCAATACTGCTATTGAAAAAATAGCTGACTTTGTAAATCCTGAATACCATAAGCAAATAGAAGTTATTAAAGACGTTGCTGCTGGCGCACCAAGTTTTGCTGCTTTTGCAGCAATTGTTATTTGTGGAATTATTTACGTTCCTAGAGTTATCGCTTTATTTTAAGGAACTAGTTATCTTATTTATTAGATTAACTTTCAATGGCTAAAGAAAAAACGAATACACAAAAAACAGTAGCAAATACTGAAAAAAAATCAGTATTTGCATTTTTAAAATCAAGGCAAACAACTACCATGCTTGCTATTTTTTTTATCTTATTTGCTGTTTTTTTAATTTCTTCATTTATTTCTTTCTTTTTTAATTGGCAAGAAGACCAAAGTACTTTACAACAATTTTTCAATAGAGAAGTTATTGCCAAAAACCTGTTAGGAAAGGTTGGCGCAAACCTGAGCCATTTTTTTATTTACAAAGGTTTTGGAATTGCTGCGTTTATCATCACCTATAAATTATTGTACACAGGATATGCAATTCTGTTAAAAAAACCATTTTCTAAAGTGATTATTTCTTGGAATTGGGGATTGATTTCCATGATTTGGATTTCAGTTACTTTGGGTTTTTTACCAGATGATTTTGCCATTTTATCTGGAGTTGTAGGAGTTGAAATCAATGAATATTTACAAACGTTTATTGGAAAAACAGGTTTAATTATCGCCCTTATTTTCTTATTTATCAGCTATTTAATTGTACGATATAAAGTTACATTTGATGATTATATAGAAAATTTAAAAATAAAACGCGAAGAGCGCAGACTTCAAAAAGAGGCTGCACTTGAAAAGCAAGCTTTTGAAGCGTCTTTGCAAGAGCCAATCAAAGAAGAAGCTCCTGTTTCCAATACCATTATTTTTGATAACAAAGAGAAATCCACTTTTGAAAGACCTTTAGAAAATCTAAAACCAACTATTTCTAGTTTTTCAGATTTCTCAAAAAAGCATGTTGCTGATATTCCTGTAACTTTAGATGAAGATGAAACTGAAGATGATGTAAACATTGAACCTTCCTTAATTTCCAATGATGTTGCAATTGATATAGAAAAAGTTGAAGAAGAAGAACATGAAGTTGAAAATTTATCAGACAAACTTTTAAAAGACTTTGGTGAATTTGATCCAACATTAGAATTGTCAAACTTTCGTTTTCCAACCTTCAATTTACTCAGACAATACAACGAAAGTATTTCAATTGATCCTGATGAATTGGAAGCCAACAAGAATAACATTGTTGAAACGCTTAAAAATTACGGAATTGGAATTTCCGAAATTAAAGCAACAGTTGGGCCAACCATTACCCTATATGAAATTGTACCTGATGCAGGAATCCGAATTTCAAAAATTAAAAATTTAGAAGATGATATTGCCCTTTCATTAGCTGCTTTAGGCATTCGTATCATTGCGCCAATTCCAGGAAAAGGAACTATTGGTATTGAAGTTCCTAATAAAAGACCAACAGTAGTTTCTATGCATTCTGCGATTTCATCCAAAAAATTCCAAGAATCTCAGATGGAATTGCCAATTGCCTTAGGAAAAACAATTTCTAATGAAACTTTTGTAGTTGATTTGGCAAAAATGCCTCACTTGTTGATGGCAGGTGCTACTGGACAAGGAAAATCAGTTGGATTGAATGCTGTATTGACATCGCTTTTGTATAAAAAACATCCTGCAGAAGTAAAATTTGTTTTGGTTGATCCTAAAAAAGTAGAACTTACTTTATTCAATAAAATTGAGCGTCATTATTTGGCAAAATTACCAGACACTGAAGAAGCAATTATTACGGATACTCACAAGGTTATCAATACGTTAAATTCATTGTGTATTGAGATGGACAATCGTTATGATTTGTTGAAAGCTGCCATGGTGCGCAACATCAAAGAATACAATGAAAAGTTTAAAAAACGTAAATTGAATCCGAATGAAGGTCATCAATTTTTACCTTATATAGTATTGGTAATTGATGAGTTTGCTGATTTGATCATGACTGCAGGAAAAGAGGTTGAAACGCCCATTGCACGTTTGGCTCAATTAGCTAGAGCTATCGGAATTCATTTAATTGTTGCTACGCAAAGACCCTCTGTAAACGTAATTACAGGGATCATCAAAGCCAACTTTCCATCGAGAATTGCGTTTAGAGTTACCTCTAAAATTGATTCAAGAACCATTTTAGATGCACCAGGTGCTGATCAGTTAATTGGACGTGGAGACATGTTGTATTCTGCTGGAAATGAATTGATTCGAATTCAGTGTGCTTTTGTTGACACACCCGAAGTTGAAAAGATAACAGATTATATTGGGTCACAAAAAGCGTATGCGCAAGCCTATCAACTGCCAGAATTTATTGGTGAAGAAGGTGGCACAACTCTTGATAATAATATCGAAGACAGAGATAAATTATTTAGAGAAGCAGCAGAAATTATCATTACTGCTCAACAAGGCTCAGCCTCACTTTTACAAAGAAAATTAAAATTAGGATACAATAGAGCTGGAAGATTAATAGATCAATTAGAAGCTGCTGGTATTGTGGGTCCTTTTGAAGGTAGCAAAGCCAGACAAGTATTGATCTCTGACTTTACAAGCTTAGAACAATTATTAGAAAATGAAAGAAATGAATAGTATGATTAAAATGGGGATGCTTTGCGTCTTTTTATTGACAGGTAATGTTGTATTTTCTCAAAATTCAAAAGAAGCAAAAGCATTGTTAGATGAGGTTTCAACGAAAATGTCAGCCTACAAAAACATGTTTATCGATTTTAGCCAAACGTTGGTAAATGAAGATGCAGGTATAAAATATGGTGATGAACCACCAATTAGAGGAGAAATTGTAATATCTGGAGAAAAATATCAATTAGAATACTTGGGAAACACTTTTTTATATGATGGTAAAAAACTACATGTAATCAATCACGATGAAAAAGAAATCGCCATCACCAAAGGAGATTTAGATGCTGATGACGGATTCATTTATCCCTCAAAATTATTTACATTTTACAAAGAAGGTTACCAATTTAAAATGGGTAAATTGCAAAATATCAATGGAAGAAACATTCAATTTGTTAGTCTTTTTCCAATTGATAGCTCATCAGAAATTGTAAAAGTTGAATTGGGTATTGACGCGAAAACGAAGCATATTTACAATCTTATCCAAACAGGTTCAAATGGATCTAAAACAACCTTTACCATCACTAAATTTAAAAGTAATGAAGTATTGAGCGATTCATTTTTTACCTTTGACAAACAAAAATACTTAGCTAAAAAATATACTATTGATTAGTTGTTTTCAATTAACAGTTAATTAATAGCATTCTACCAAGAAAGAAACTATTTTTGTGCTCGATGAAAATTTTAGACAGATACATCCTTAAAAGTTTCTTAGTTCCTTTTATAGCGACATTTCTCATCGTGCTTTTTGTTTTGGTTATGCAATTGCTGTGGCAAGCTTTTGAAAACATTGCAGGTAAAGGCGTTAGTATTGGCTTTATCCTAAAGTTTTTATACTACACAACTTTAATGATTATTCCTCAAGCTTTGCCAATTGGAGTGCTTCTCTCTTCGATCATGGCAATGGGGAATTTGGGAGAAAACTATGAATTTGCTGCTGCAAAATCGGCTGGAGTTTCATTACAACGTTTGGTAAGACCTATAGCAATTTTGGCTATTTTATTAAGCATTGCCAATTTCTTTTTTTTGAACAACGTATTTCCGTATGCAAAGTTAAAACAAGCAAATTTATACCTTAACATCAAAATGAAAAAACCTGCCATGTCTTTAATTCCTGGTAGTTTTAATGCAGATATTCCTGGATATCAAATAAAATTCGATGAAAAATATGGAGCAGAAGAAAATTTGTTAAAAAACGTTTTGATTTATGACTTAAGAGGTGGCAGAGGAAATCAAAAAGTAATTACAGCCGAAAAAGGAAAAGTGCTTTCTAAAGAAGGTAGCAGATACATAACGTTGGTTTTAAACAATGGAAACTTTTACGAAGAGCATGTAAAATCTGCAAGAACTCCTGCCAAAAGAAGTAAAATGGCTGCTTCAAGCGCCACTTTTAAAGAGTATGAATTTAATATTGATGTGGGTGATATTTTAGATGATGGAAAGTTAGATTCTATCAACAACACTGGAAGTCCTATGATGTTTCGTTTAGAAGAATTGAAAGATACCGTTCCTAAATTAAAATATACCTATGATGAAGATATGCAACTAAGAGCGAATAATATTTTTGCCTCTACAGATGCTAAAGAATTGATACAAATCCCTGATTCTCTTCAAAATAACAAATTAGCGAAACAAACTTTAGACAATTTTGAATTGACCGAAAAAATTGTGATTTTGAATGCCGCTGTTGCCAAAACAAATAGATTGTTGAGTACAATTACCAACAATACAGAGATTTTAAAATTCAAAAGAAAAGTTTTAAATCTATACGAAACTGAATATTATAACAGAGTCGCTTTGTCTTTATCTTGTGTGATTTTGTTTTTTATAGGTGCTCCTTTAGGGTCAATTGTACGAAAAGGAGGTTTTGGAATGCCTATGATTCTAGCCATAGCTGTTTATGTAACCTATCACTTTTCAAATACTTTCGGAAAAGGATTGGCAGAAAACAGTTCGATTACCGCATTTTTAGGATCGTGGATTTCTGCAATCATCATGATTCCGATTGCAATTTTACTTACAAACAGAGCTACCAAAGACAAAGGTATTTTTAATATTGACACTTTTTTACAACCCATTACAGGATTTTTTAAAAAATATATCCCTTCAAAAAAGCAATAATGACACCAAAATATAGCACAAAAACGAGCCAATTACACAGCATTGAAGAAGCAATCAATGACATCAGAGATGGAAAAGTAATTATTGTGGTTGATGATGAAAATCGTGAAAATGAAGGAGACTTTTTAGCCGCTGCAGAAAAAGTAACTCCAGAAATGATCAACTTTATGGCGACTTATGGTAGAGGATTGATTTGTGCTCCTTTAACTGAAAATCGTTGCAAAGAATTGGAATTGGGCATGATGGTAAGCAACAATACAGATCCAATGGAAACTGCATTTACCATTTCTGTTGATTTGCGTGGAAAAGGAGTTACTACCGGAATTTCTGCATCTGACAGAGCGTTGACAATTAAAGCGTTGATAGATAAAGATACCAAACCTTTTGATTTGGCAAGACCTGGACATATTTTTCCATTACGAGCCAAAGAAGGTGGGGTTTTAAGAAGAACCGGTCATACAGAAGCTGCAATTGATTTTGCACGTTTGGCAGGCTTGCAACCAGCAGGAGTTATCGTAGAAATCATGAATGAAGATGGTACAATGGCACGATTACCACAGTTGCTTGAAGTGGCTAAAAAGTTCGACATCAAAATTGTTTCAATTGAAGATTTGGTTGCTTACAGAATGGAACATGATTCTTTGATAGAAAAGAAAGAAGATTTTGAATTTAAAACTCGTTTTGGCACTTTTCGTTTGAGAGCTTACGAACAAACCACTAACCAACAAGTTCATTTGGCACTGACCAAAGGTTCTTGGAAATCTGATGAAGCTGTTTTGACGAGAATCAATTCAACCCTAGTAAATAATGATATTTTAGGGACACTTACCAATGATGCTGATAAAAAACTAGACAAAATGTTTCAGGTTATCAATGATGCTGAAAAAGGCGCTATTTTATTTATCAATCAACAAAACCAATCATCAAACTTATTAAAAAGATTGGGAATCGTTAAAGAAAATCAAGCGAAAGGCGAACTAAAAGCACCTGCAATTGCTATGGATCAAAGAGATTTTGGAATTGGTGCACAAATATTACACGATTTAAACATCAGCAAACTAAAATTAATTTCCAATTCTCCACAAACCAAAAGAGTGGGTATGATTGGCTATGGTCTAGAAATTGTTGAGTATGTAGGATTTGAATAATTTTTTTAAAAACCTACCTCTCTCCTACTTTAAAACATATAAAACAGAAACGCCTGTTACAAGATTGTAACAGACGTTTCACCCAACCAAAACTAATCAAACAATGATTATTTTTTATATGTTAAAATTGATAAACTACAGATAGTTTTGCAAAAAATGGTGTTCCTGGTGTAAAATGAATTTCTTCTACTGAGTTGACTTCGTTTTGTAATCTTGATTCTGTAGCAAACTGTGTTTCGTTCCAAGCTACATTGAAAAGATTTTCTATGGCAAAGCCAAAAGTGGTATTTTTTACATGGTAATTAATGTTGATATCACTTACAAAATAGCCTTTTGCTACAATGCTATTGTCTTCATTTGCTGGTCTATCACCCAAATAACGGTAATTGAAACTTCCTGAAAAATTTCCCATTTTTGTCATAGAAAGTCCACCAGCCAACGTAAAATTAGGTGCTAACGGAATAAAGTCTTCTCCTGAAATGGCTTCTAAACTTCTAGCTCTAGTTACAGTTGCATCTGAAGTGAAAAATAAATTGTCTGTCAATTGATAACGCAAACCTAAATCCAATCCAAAACGTTCTGATTTTCCTGAGGGTTCTACAATTCCTGCATCACCAACATATACAAATTCTTCTTCTGAAAATAAATACCAAGCTGCAGTATTGATGACCAAATTTTTTGTTGGTTTCCATATATTTCCGAAATCTAAACCATAAGCTCTTGGTAAAATTTTATCCGCATCTTGTTGTAAAACGACTCTCGCATCATTGGAGTGAAAACCAATTCCTGATTTTAAAAACCACTGAATATTATCATTTGGTGTATAAAAAAAGTTCAATTTTGGATTTACGATTGATTTTGTATTTGACAAGGTTTCGTAATTCGAACTCAATGCATCATTGTATAAAAACTTAAAATAATCAAAACGCAAAGCGGGTGCAATTTTAAATTTTCCTAACTCAAAAGTGGCATTGTAAAATACATAGGCGTTGGTTTGTTGAATATCTCCTAACTGAACGTTTTGCAAGATTTCCGTTCTGTTTTTAGTACTTGCCAATTGATTTGCGTTGCTATTATCAAATCGAAAACCAATTCCTTTATTGATGGTAGTTTCTGTTTTTCCATTGTCTAAAATATCGGTAAACTGCACGTTCATTCCGAAAATGTCACGCTCTTCAAATTGTTTGATTTGATCACCATCCACAGGATTTTCTAGAAAAAATGTAAAGTTGGAAAACAATTCGAAATTGTAATTGCTATAAAAAGCATTTGCTTTCATAAACGAATTGTCAGTCAACGTTTTTTGCAATTGTACATTGATATTTGAACGAGAAGTTGTACCTCCTTCAGTATCATCAATCGCTCCAAATCGCGAAATCATGCCATTATCAACAGCTCTTTGCGGAATTTGTCCTGATGCATCCCATCTGCTTGTAAAATGCGAAGTGGTAAAAGTCAACTTGTCTGAACCATTCAAATAGGTATTGTATTTGGCAAATAAGTTCAATCTATTGAAATTTTGTGGCGACTCAAAAGGGCCATCTGTTTCTATATATTCCACTGCAACATAAGCATCATCTTTGCTGTTGTGATTCAGTAAATTGAACATTCCTAAGGTTCTAAAAGAGTTGAAATCTCCATATCCAAGTGAAACTGTATTTGTTGGAAGGCTATTTTTAGTATCAAAACTTACATATCCAGCAGTATTAAAATCACCTTGATTGGCATAATAAGGTCCTTTACCAAAATCGATTTTTTGAATCGTTTCTGGGATGATAAAATGCAAATCACTATATCCTTGACCATGAGCGTGTGAAACCATATTGATAGGCATTCCGTCTACAGAGAGCGTGATATCTGTTCCATGATCAATATCAAAACCACGCAAAAAAATCTGTTCTGCTTTTCCACCTCCTGCGTGTTGACCGATGAATAATCCAGGAACTTTACGTAAAATTTCTTGAGAATTATTTACAGGATTCAATTGCAAATCAACTCGAGCAATGGTTTTTAAAGCATCTTTTTCTTTTCCGATAATAAATTCATCCAACTGAAAAATATTGGTTTCTAATTTGATGTTGATCCCTTCTTGCAATTGAGTTGCAGTAATAGTAATGACAGCTTTTTTAAAGCCTAAAATGCCAATTTCTAATTGATTTCCAGTAACTGTTTTGTCTAAAATAAAATTTCCATTGCTGTCAGTATGCGTATGTGAATTCGTGTTTGAATTGAAAACATACGCATTTTCAATAGGTTGATTCATCACATCTAAAACACGTCCTTTGAGTTGTTGCGCAATTGCCGAAAATGTGCTTATAAATAAGGCAAAAATTAAAATTCTTTTTTTCATTTTGTTTGATTATAGTTTGGTTAATATTTTAGCAGTATTTGGGCCTAATTCAAAGCTACTTTCTTTTAAATCAGCTACTAATAAATCAGCTTCTTTATTTTTGTTGTTTGCTTTTAAAATTTGTACTGCATGAAATAATAATTCTGGTTCAAAAGTATGGGGAATAACCTGTTTTTCTGTGATACTTAACGCTTTTTTAACATCACCATTTTTAAAATAAGCCCATGCCAGTAAGTCATAAGATTGTGCTGTTGGACGCTCTAATACTTCTTTTTTTGCAATTTCTATAGCTTCTTTTACCTTAGTTTTATCATCTGCTAATAATACAACATTGTATTTTGCATACATGGCACCGTATTTTTCATTATTTACTGCTGTAAAATACTGTTTGATTTGTTGTTCTTTTTCTGCAAAATTCCCCGAATATTCTGCGATTTCCGCTTTTAGTAAATGAAGATCAGGTGCCATGGTTTCTTGTTCTATAGCTGCTAAAATATCCAAGGATTTTGCCGGATTTTTTTCATGTGAAAAAATAATCCAAGCGATTCCTTTTTTTGCATAACTATTGGTTGGATTTATTGCTAAGGCTTTTAAATACGACTGATATGAATCTTGCAATCTACCAGCATGACCATAATAATCGCCCAAATTAGTGTATGTCCATTCTAACAAGTCAGATTTGTTAGAGTTTTCAATCTTTTTCAAGGCTTTTTCTAAATAATTGATGGCACTGTCTAAGTTTCCAATGGCATCACTAAATTTTGAAATTCGGATTAAATATTCGAAACTATTAAAGTCTTTTACGTTGGATAAATATTCTTCTGCTTTTTTGATGTTTCCCAATTCTAAATACACATCAATCAGTTGAAATTCTGTCAATTGACGATTTTCACCATTTTGTTCTGCTTTCAATAATAAGCTTAACGCCTCTTTGAAACGGTGTTGTGAAACATAATTTCTTGCCAAACTGCGCAAATAACCAGCATTGTCATAATTGGTTTTTTCGTTTGCTTGTAAAAGATTATTTTCAGCTTCTTTTAAATACTCAATATTTCCTGTGATGGAAAACAACTGAGTGTTTGCAGCTGCAATTTTTTGTAAATAAGGATATTGATTGGGAGTTGTTGAAAGTTTTGCTGACCAAAATTCTAATTCTTCTTGGGCATTTTTTAGCGAAACATTTTCAGTAACTTTTAAATAATTAGCATAGTCTTTTGGATTGGTAATTTGCTGTTTTGTTTGTTTTGAACAGCTCACTATTATCAAAAATAGTACTATGATATATGAGATTGTTTTCATGAGTTGGGTTGGTTTTGGGTTATTGTTTTTAAAATAACTGGCGTACATGTAGGGGTCTATACGCCAGTTTATAAGGGGTTTTGTACTTTTAGGGGGAACTAGGGGTTTTAAAATTTAGGGGTGAAAATTATTTTTTACCAAGGACTAGCCAAATAAGGGAAAGATGTTAAAAATGGTTTGTCATTTGCATCAACATTATCATTTGACAAAGTTGGGTTTTCAGAAAAATCTTCTCCTCCAAAAATCAACAATAATTCAACAGTAATTACGTCATCTGCCAAAGCTCTTCCTGTTAATACATTTGTTCCGTCAAAAAATGTTGTTGTTCCATCTAAAGAAACGTTTAATACATCTGTAGCTAACAATCCTGTAAAAGATGCTGCATCCAATCCTAAGGCATTTTTGTCACCTGCATTTGCAAAAGCCGGACTCAATCCCATTAAATTTGTTTGAAACATAGATTGGAATGCAGCTCCTTGTTGAGAAGGCACAGTTGTGTTAAAAGTATTTTTACTTGCTGATGACACAAAAACCGTATTGACTGCTGGTCTTCCCATTTGATCTTTTTGCACATAAACTCCTGCAAATTGATTGTCCATTTCAGACATATTATCGTCATTATTGTTGCAACTGATTACGAAAAATGCAAAAGTTGCGATTGCTATGTATTTTAAAATTGGTAATTTCATGATTTTGTTTTTTAAAGTTTTGATTTAATTATTGTTTTGTTTTTGCTTCAACCCAAGTATTGATACTTCCTGAGCCTCCAATACTACTTTTTGGAACTTCCACTACGATTGATAACACATTAGATCCTGCAAATGTATCTGCTCCTGGATTGTTGAAACCTGTTGCATTGCCTGCCAATATTGCTCCATATTGAGCAAAATCCATAAAGAAAGGATCATCTCTAGGTCCTGCAAAAAATTTCATTCCATTTTGGTTTGCAATAATAGCATTTGAACCATAAGGAGTAATTGCTACTTCTGATTTTGTTGCCATTACATTTACAAAACTGTTTAATCCTGGTGAAGCTGGTGCTGAAGGTCCAAAGAAATACATTTTACCATCTCTTGGAATTGCCTGAATTACCAAATCTTCGATTTTATCATCATTGGTATCAATGTTGAATTCAATCATTACATTTTCATCAAATGATGCACTTGCTGTTGCTGTAGGACTTAACAATCCTTGAATGTTAGCAACAAATACTAAATTGTTGGTGTCTTCACCTTGAAAAGCGTAGAAATCTGTAATGTCTGCGCTTGTTCCTTGTGTTGCAGGAGCATCAATGTGATCTGCTGCAATTGCTACTAAACCAATAATCGCCGTGAAAATGGTTACTGCTAAAATTTTTGTTTTTTTCATTGTGTGAGTTTTTAATGTTTGTTTTAATTTGTTTCTCACACATACTTACGAGAGAATTAAAGTTACGGTTTTAAAAAAGTTGATTTTTTTTATTTTTTTTTTTACAAACCCTTATAAATAAAGAGAAAATCAATAGAAAAAAATTCAGTCTCACAAAATATTTGTAGTATTGCAATACCAATTTGAATGCATTTTGAAAGAAACTGAGCCAAAAAAAGACTGGAAAACGAGACTTCATGGAATAATTTATGAAGCAGAAACCAAAGAAGGAAAACTTTTTGATGTTATCCTACTCATCTTTATTCTTGCAAGTGTATTATTGGTGATGTTAGAAAGTGTAAAATCTATCAATGAAAAATATTATACCATTTTAAATATCTCAGAATGGATTATTACCATTTTATTTACCATCGAATATATTTTGCGTGTCATTTCTATTAAAAAACCACTCTCCTATATATTCAGCTTTTATGGAATTATTGATTTGCTTTCTACAATTCCAAAATACCTGTCTTTTATCATTGTAGGCTCACATAATTTGATTGCATTGAGAGCTTTGCGTTTATTACGAGTCTTTAGGATTTTAAAATTAACACGTTATGTTGGTGCATCAAACAGACTGATTATTGCACTAAAAGCAAGCAAAACAAAAATTGCTGTATTTTTATTTTTTGTCATTATACTTTGTACCATTTTAGGAACTATCATGTATATCATTGAAGGTCAAGAAAATGGCTTTACCAATATTCCAAAAAGTATTTATTGGGCAATTGTAACGTTAACTACTGTTGGTTTTGGTGATATTACTCCACAAACTCCTTTTGGACAATTCATAGCAAGTATTATTATGATTTTAGGATATGCCATCATTGCAATTCCAACTGGAATTGTAAGTTCAGAAATGACAAAAAACAATCAAGAAATTGAAAATAATACCGAAGTTTGTCCAAATTGTGCCATTGAACATCACAAAGAAAACGCTAAACATTGCTATAATTGCGGCAGTAAATTACATTCATGAATTCTCAACAAACAAAAACACTTATCACTATTGTTGGCCCAACAGCCATTGGTAAAACTGCCTTGAGTATTGAATTGGCAAATCATTTCAATTGTGATATTATCTCTTGTGATTCGCGCCAATTTTACAAAGAAATGACCATTGGCACAGCAGTTCCTGAACCTGAAGAGTTGACTGCTGCAACACATCATTTCATCCAAAATATATCCATTTTTGAGGATTACAATGTAGGTCAATTTGAAAGAGATAGTTTAAAAACGTTGGAGTTCCTTTTTTCAAAAAATCCGATTCAAATAATGGTTGGTGGCAGTGGATTGTATGTGAATGCTGTGTTAAATGGTTTGGATGATTTTCCAGAGGTTGATGCGTCAATTCGTGAAAAACTCAAACAAGAGCTCCAAGAAAAAGGCATTGCCTATTTGCAATCACAACTCAAAACGCTTGATATAGAAAGCTTTGAAACCATTGCAATAGACAATCCTCACAGAATTATGAGAGCTTTAGAAATTTGTTTGGGCACTCAAAAACCATATTCTTCATTTAAAAACAAACAAAAACAAGCAAGAGATTTCAATACAATTCTGATTGGTTTAACTGCAGAAAGAAGTGAAATTTACAGCAGAATAAATCAACGAGTTGATCATATGATGCAAAAAGGATTGCTAGAAGAAGCTAAAAAATTATATCCTTACAAAAATCTAAACGCACTACAAACAGTTGGTTACAGAGAGTTGTTTGATTATTTTGATGGAAAAATTACCTTAGATTTTGCCATTGAAGAAATAAAAAAAAATACGCGCAGATTTGCGAAACGACAATTAACGTGGTTTCGAAAAGATGACCGAATTTTGTGGTTTGATTATAAAACGAATTCCCAGCTAATTATAAAGGCAATTTCTGAAAGATTGGCTACTTTTTAACGAAGAACGCTTTTGTAGTTCACTCACTTTTATATCTTTGCGAATCAAAATAACAATCATGAAATCAAAATTAGTTTTATTAGGAGCTCTTTTAATGGCAAGTGTCGCTTTTGCTCAAACCAAATTAGGTACTATTGATAATGAATATATCATTAATTTAATGCCTGAAGCCAAAATTGTGGTAAAAATGGCACAAGAATATGGTCAAAAATTAGACTCGTCTTTTTCTATAAAAATGCAAGAATATCAAGCAAAAGTGGATGATTACAAAAAAAATGAAAAAGAATATGGCGAATTGATGAAAAAAACATTGATTACAGAAATCCAAACCATGGAGCAAGACATTCAAAAATACCAAGAAAATGGCTCAAAATTGATGCAATTAAAACAAAACGAATTGATGCGTCCTTTGTATAAAAAACTGAATGATGCCATAGATTTGGTTGCTAAAGAAAATGGATATACTCAAATCTTAACAGTGCAAGGAAATCAATTTGCCTATATGGATGAAAAATTTGACATTACTAAATTAGTAATGAAAAAATTGGGCTTAAAAGAACCTGAAGTAAAAGAATAATATCTTCTAATAAAAAAAAACCTCACGATTTGTGAGGTTTTTTTTTATTAGAATTTTTCTTTTTCCTTTAACAATTCCGGAAATTTCTTTTTAAAACGATTCAATCTCGGTATGGAAACTGCTTTCACATAAGGTTGATTCGGATTGCGTTTTTCAAAATCTTGATGGTATTCTTCAGCTTTGTAAAACTTGTTAAATTTTTGAACCTCGGTAGCTACTTTTCCATTATAAACCTCTTTATTCAAGGTTGCAATCATATTATTGATAATCGCTTTTTCTTGTTCATTGGTATAAAATGCAATAGAACGATATTGGCTCCCATAATCAGGATGTTGCCCATTTACAGTGGTTGGATCATGAGATCCATAATACACTTTTACCAAGGTTTCAAACGATACCAATTTCGGATTGTAGTACACAGCCACTGTTTCTGCATGACCTGTATCTCCTCTTCCTGTTGATTCGTAGGTAGGATTTTTAGTATGACCCCCTGCATATCCAGAAACTGCCTCCTCTACTCCTTTTACACTCTCGAAAATGGCTTCTACACACCAAAAACAACCACTTGCAAAATAAGCAACTTTAGTTTCTTGTGATGGTTTGTACATTTCTTTTGACCGATTTTGCTCGTTTTTAGCAACTCCTAAACAAGACATTAATAGGAATACTGTCGTTGTAAATAAAATTTTCATTATGTGTTATTTTTATTTTAGATAATATAATCTCTGGAACTTTGAAACTTTGCAGCTCTGCAACTCTAGCTAAGTCGTATCAAAATTAAACTATTTACAATTTGTTTACAACTTTCATAATTTGTTAAGAATCCATCTTGTAAAACACAGCTTAGATATGTATTTTTGTTGACCAATTAAAAAATATGGAGCCTTTTATTGTTTCTGCGCGCAAATATCGCCCTCAAAATTTTGAGGATGTTGTTGGGCAACAAGCAATTACGAATACGCTAGAAAACGCTATTAAAAGCAATCACTTAGCACAAGCCCTACTTTTTACAGGACCAAGAGGAGTTGGAAAAACTTCTTGTGCTCGAATTTTAGCTAAAAAAATCAACCTGCAAGGAACATCAATTTCTGAAGACGAGGATTTTGCTTTCAATATTTTTGAATTGGATGCTGCATCCAACAACTCTGTTGATGACATTCGCAGTTTAACCGATCAAGTTCGCATTCCGCCACAAACAGGAAAATACAAAGTATATATTATTGATGAGGTGCACATGCTCTCACAATCGGCTTTCAATGCTTTTTTAAAAACCTTAGAAGAGCCACCTGCACACGCCATTTTTATTTTAGCAACTACCGAAAAACATAAAATCATTCCTACGATTTTATCTCGTTGTCAAATTTTTGATTTTAAAAGAATTAGTGTTTTAGATGCCAAAAACTACTTGAAAACCATTTGTGAAAACGAAGGAATTACTGCTGATGATGATGCGTTACACATAATTGCTCAAAAAGCAGATGGCGCTATGCGTGATGCTTTGTCTATTTTTGATAGAGTTGTCAGTTTTTCAGGAAAAAATTTAACACGTGAAGCAGTTGCTGAAAACTTAAATGTACTGGATTACGATACGTATTTCTCAATGACAGATTTGTTGTTAGCAAACAACATTCCTGAAGTGTTGAATGCTTTTAATATTATTTTATCAAAAGGATTTGAAGGACATCATTTTATCAATGGTTTGGCAAGTCATTTTAGAGATTTATTAGTTGCTAAAGATAAAATTACCATTGATTTGTTGGAAGTTGGTGATACTGCCAAACAAAAATATTTGGCACAAGCCACCAAAGCAAGCATTTCATTTTTGATGGAAGCTATCGACAAAGCCAATAATTGCGATTTGAATTACAAAACGAGTAAAAATCAACGATTGCTGGTGGAATTGACCTTAATGCAAATTGCCTCTATCACTTTTGATGGAGAAAAAAAAAAACCAGCTAACTTCATAATTCCAGCTACTTTTTTTCAAGCATTGATGCCTGCTAAAAAAGAAGTTGTTAGAGAAACTCCCAAAAAGCCACTTGAAAGTCCTGTAATTGTTGAAAAAACAATCACAGAAACTGTTGTTGAAACTAAAAAACCCCTTTTAGAAAAGTTTCAAAAAAGAGAATCTTCGCTATCTTTAAAAAGTGTATTTCAACCCAAAGAAGTTGAAAAATCAGTAGTTGAAGAAAATTATGATGACTATCCTAAAACAGTTTTTACACTAAAACAATTAGAATTGTATTGGAAAGAATATGCAATGCTTTTAGAGAAAAAGGGCGAACAAAGCATGGCTGCTATTCTAAACTTAGGAAAGCCAACTTTGGGGGAAAATTTTCAAATTTCATGCACTGTTTCCAATTCGTTGATGCAAGATCAATTTTTAAAAGGAAGACCTAATTTATTGCACTTTTTGAGAGAAAAACTCAATAATTACGGCATTGATATTACTGTAATTTTAGATGAAACGATTTCAAAAAAGTTTGCTTACACACCTCAAGAAAAGTTCAATAAAATGAAAGAAAAAAATCCTTTGATTGAGAAATTGCGCGAAACTTTTGAATTGGATTTATAAGATTTAAACGATTTTTTTACCTAGGTATGACAAAATCAATTCTTTTTTAGGCATTTGATCTCTCTCATATTCCGTAATTAAATACAATCCTGTTCCTTTTTCAATAAACAACGGAATAGATTTTTCTTCATTATATAACATATTCAATACCTCTTTGTATTGTTTTTCATCAGCAATTTTTACTTGATGAATTACTGGATTTTCTCTGTAAGCTTCACTTAAATTGATATAATCGTCTTTTGGTGTAAAAAAATGGAGTTTTTCTTCGGCAGAAGCTTCATTAATTTCAGTTGATGAGGCAATTTTAAAGGAACCATGTTCACCAAAAATTTCAGAAAAGTTTTCTAAAGCTTGTTTGTTTACAGTATCATTTGCAGTTAATGCAATTAAATATCCCACATCATTCAACTCGATATTATCTGTCAATTCATCATCATAAATATTTACATTCAATGCTTCTAAATTGTCTTCCAAAGCTTGCTCAATAAATTGTTTGTTAGCGTCAATAATAACAATTCTTTTTCCTTTATCTCGCAAATAACTTGCTATCAATCTTGCAGGATTTGAAGCGCCAACAATTAAAATTCCATCTGATTTTTTTAGAAAAACGCCCACAATTCTCGCAAAAAAACGAGCAGTTGTTGCATTTAAAAGTACGGTTCCAAGAACAATCATAAAAACCAAAGGTGTAATGTATTCTGCACCTTCTACACCTTGTTTCAACAATTTACTTCCGAATAAAGAGGCAATTCCTGCTGCCACAATTCCTCTTGGTCCTACCCAACTTATAAAGATTTTTTCATTGAATTTTAACTTTGAATTGATGGTACTTGCAAAAACAGCCAAAGGACGAATTACAAAAACAACAATTGCAAATAAAGCCAATGTTTTCCATGAATATAAAAGCATTAACTCTTCAATATTCATATTTGCCGCTAGTAAAATGAATAAAATTGATATCAATAAAACACTCAAAGATTCTTTGAAATAGAGCAATTCTTTGATGTTTTTCAATTTGCCATTTCCTAAAACCATTCCCATTACAACCACAGCCAATAAACCAGATTCGTGTGCAAAAAGTTCTGATTCTACAAACACTAAAAGTACTGTTGACAACGAGGCAACATTCAATAAATAATGAGGAATCATTTTTTTATTGATTACATACGCCAACGCATGTGCAAACGTAAAACCAAAAGTTGTTCCGAATAACAAAATTTTTCCAAACTCAATAAATGCTGTCTTCGTAAAACCACTTTCACCACCCACAGTGATAAATTCAAAAACTAAAACCGCTACTAAAGCTCCAATTGGATCTATCAAAATTCCCTCCCATTTTAAAACAGTTGAAATATCTTTTTTTAACGGAATATTTCTTAAAATTGGTGTAATTACTGTAGGACCTGTAACAATAATCAATCCTGAAAATAAAAATGAAAGTTCCCAACTTAAGTTAAAAATTTTATGCGCTACAATTCCAGCACCAAAAAAAGTAATTGCAGCGCCTAAAGTGATTAATTTACTGATGACAGGTCCAACGTTTTTAATTTCATCTCTTTTCAATGTCAAACCTCCTTCAAATAAAATAATACTGATGGCTAATGACACAAAATTGTATAAATAATCTCCAGGAAATAAACCTTTTTCACCATTCCAAATGGGCTCAATCCATTTAGAACCATCCTCAGTAATATACGCTGCAGCTATGGGTCCAACTAATAATCCAATTAAAATTAATGGAAGAATTGCTGGGATTTTAAATTTCCATGCAACCCATTGCGCCAATATTCCTAAAATGATGATTCCTGCTAATTCTAACATATATCTGTAAAACGGTAAAAATAAGAATGTTTGTGACTGATAAAAATTAAAAGATGATATTTTTTTCAAAAATTCAATGAAAATCAATCAAAATTTTTAGAATCAACCTAAATTTGCAGCATTTATGTAAAAATACTCATTATGTTAGGTTTGCAATTCGAAACTACCACTTCTTGGGCAGATATTGCCAAAGATAATTTAGAACAAATACTTACAGATCATGCTTTTTTAGAACAAAAAGCAGCATCCAATGCCGTTTCTATCATCATTAATTATTCCGAAGAAACTGAACTTGTGAAAGAAATGAGCAATATTGCTATTGAAGAAATGCAACATTTTAAAATGGTGCATTTATTAATGGTGAAAAGAGGCATGGTTTTGGGCAGAGAACAAAAGAATGATTATGCTGTACAGTTGCAAAAATTTTTTCCAAAAACAAAAGATAGAACAGATGCTTTGATTCAGCGTTTATTGGTTGCTGCATTGATTGAAGCTCGCAGTTGCGAACGTTTCAAAGTTTTTTCTGAAAACATGGAAGATGATGAATTGAAAAAGTTTTATAAAAACCTAATGATTTCAGAAGCAAATCATTACACTACTTTTTTACAATTTGCACGCGAATACCAAGATCGCGAAATTGTTGATAAAAAATGGCATGCTTTACTAAAGTATGAAGCTGAAATGATGAAAGTTAGAGGAACAACTGCTAAAATTCACGGTTAATTTTGTATCTTTGCTAATAAAGATTTGTTTTGATAACAATTATTAACATATCGCTCATTTTTTTAATTACAATCATTTGGAATCATTTTATATTGATACGATTTGTAAATATGTTTATTCATTCAAACATAAATGAAGAAAATGAACTTATGTCAATGAGTTTTTTACAAGAAAATAAAAAAGAAATCTTAAAATTTACCCATTACTTCTACTACATTTTAGCAATTATTGTTTCAATTTTGATTTCTTTAGCTTGATATAAATGTTTTCAAAGGAAGAAGCAGCACTTTTACGAAAGGAATTTTGGACAAGTTTTGGAAAATCTTTTCCCAGAAAATGGTTGTTATACAATACAAAAATTAAAGGAGTTGCCCTCAAATTTGTAGCTGATAAAAAACAAGCTATGATTTGTTTGGATTTAGAACATACTGATGAATTGATGAATCTGCTGTATTATGATCAATTGCTCTCTTTAAAAACATTGCTAGAAACTGAACTACCTGAAGTAATTTATGATCATGCTTACGAATTGGAAAACGGCAAAATCATCCATCGAATTTATGTGCCGTTTGAAGAAAAATTCAACATTCATAACAAAAATACCTGGAGAGCTTGTTATGAATTCTTTGTAGAAAAAATGGCTATTCTTGAAGCTTTCTTTTACGAATACGAAGAGGTTATTAAAAATGTATAGTTTTTTATTCTTAAAATCCATTTTAAAATCTAGTAATCCAATAACCTAACAATCTAAAAAATCTTTCCTTATTTTTGCAACATGATTCAAAATGACACCATTATTGCTTTGGCAACACCATCAGGAATTGGTGCAATAGCTGTAATTCGACTTTCGGGAGAAAAAGCAATTGATATTGCAGACCAATTTTTTACTTCCGTTCGAAAAAACAAATCACTTAAAAATCAAAAGTCACATAGCATTCACTTAGGATATATTACTGATAAAGAACATGTTATAGACGAAGTTTTGGTGTCCATTTTTAAGAATCCAAATTCATATACTGGTGAAAATGTAGTGGAAATTTCATGTCATGGTTCCACTTTTATACAGCAAGAAATTATTCAATTATTTCTAAAAAATGGGTGCAGATTGGCTGATGCTGGTGAATTTACCTTACGTGCATTTTTAAACGGTAAAATGGATTTGTCGCAAGCAGAAGCTGTTGCCGATGTTATTGCCTCTAATTCTGCTGCAAGTCATCAAATGGCGATGCAACAAATGCGTGGTGGAATCACCAATGAGTTGAAAGATTTACGTACCAAATTGCTCGATTTTGCAGCATTGATTGAACTAGAACTCGATTTTTCTGGAGAAGATGTAGAATTTGCAGATCGCACAAAATTCAAAGAATTGGTTGCTAAAATTACGCTGGTTTTAAAGCGTTTGATTGATTCATTTTCAGTAGGAAATGCCTTAAAAAACGGCATTCCTGTGGCCATTATTGGTGAACCCAATGTTGGAAAATCGACCTTATTAAATACCCTTTTGAATGAGGAAAAAGCCATAGTTTCTGAAATTGCAGGAACTACAAGGGATGCTATAGAAGATGAAATCATCATTGATGGTGTGGCTTTTCGATTTATTGACACCGCAGGAATTCGTGAAACTACCGATTTTGTTGAAAGTATTGGAATTAAAAAAGCCTACGAAAAAGCGGAGAATGCGCAACTGATTATATCTCTTATAAACTCTGAAAAGTTTAAGGTTCAAGATTCAAAATTTAAAGTTGAAATTGAGGCTATCAAAAATCGTTTTCAACATAAAAAAGTGTTGTTTATTGCCAATAAAATAGACACCCTAACTAATGAAGAAATTGCTTTACTACAATCAGAAATTGAAGGTGTGATGTTAATTTCTGCAAAAAACAACACAGGAATTGAAGCTTTGAAAAAAGAATTGACCTCCTTAGTAAATTTGGGTGCGTTGAGTAATAACGAAACTATTGTAACGAATTCTCGCCATTTTGAAGCCTTAAACAATGCGTTACAAGCCATCATTTCTGTTCAAATCGGAATAGATATGGAAATTTCTACTGATTTATTTTCGATTGATATTCGTGAATGTTTGCGTCATTTAGGCACTATTACAGGAGAATATGACGTTGATAAAGATATTTTAGGTCATATTTTCTCGAATTTTTGTATTGGCAAATAATCGAACGAATTCTATGTATTTACTAGTTTCCTATTCCTCTTTCTTGAAAATAGCCCCAATATTTTTCTTTATTTTCTGAATTTTTTCAATCCCAATATTGAGGGAAGCTGTATTGATATCTTCATAATGATCACTTCCGACATTTTGGTAAAATTGTTGTGGGTAAACAAGCAATACACTGTTGTCTGAAAAATGTTTTTCGAGTTTTGTTGGCAGATTCTCTAAACTAGGTAGGTATGAAGTAGCACCTTTTCGTGCAGAAACCAACACAAAAAAATCATTTTCTTTGATGTTTCTTGACAATATCAAAAAATCATCCCAATCATCAAAATGAATAAACGTTATTGCCGCTGATAATTTCGATTTTTTAAAAACTTTTTGAACCGAAATTTTGGTTTCATCAACACAATACAATACGATTGGAATACTTAATTCTTGGGCTAATTTTGCCATTTTTGTAAGCCAATGCTCAAAACCATTTTCAAATTCTGTTAAAGGTGGTGCTGCAATGATAATTCTTTTGTGCAATACCAATGGCTTTTCTAAATGACAAATAAATGTTGTTTTATCGGTATTATTTAAAATAGTATCCACCTTTTCACCAATAATTTTATCAATAAATCCTGCACTTTTAGGCCATCCTAACACAATAATATTCGCCATAATTTCTCTAGAAATTCTCGCAATTCCACTTGCAGGATTGTGATCAATCGTAGTAATTACAGATACTCTCGTTTCAGAAGCTGAACCCTGTTTTACGAATTCTTCGAGCTTGTTTCTAGCTTTAATAATATTTACCTCTGCTTCATCATTATTGCTAACAACTGAAAGAATTGATACTGGATTTGGGGATTTTTTATTCTTTATAAAAATTGAAAACTCTACTAATTTTTCAATACTATCCACATTAGCAATGGGCAATAAAATATGTTCGTTGTTATAATAATTGGTTTTCAACAATTCTGTTTGATCGTCATCAGATTCAATAATGACTTTTTTAGCTGCTTTTTCTGTGGCAAAAGTAGCTACAATACAGGTAATTAAAATCAAAACTATGGTTCCGTTTAAAATATTTTCATCCAATATTTCGGCTTTGTAACCCACTAAAATAACGGCTAAAGTAGCTGCTGCGTGTGCACTACTCAACCCAAAAATCAATTGTCTTTGTGCACTTGAATATTTAAAAACCAATTGTGAAAAAAAAGCGGCAAACCATTTTCCAAACAATGCCACTAATGAGAGTGTGCCTGCTACAATCAAGGCAGTTGGGCCACTAAGAATGACCCTAATATCTACCAACATTCCAACACTAATCAGAAAAAAAGGAATGAACAAAGAATTCCCAATAAATTCAATTCGATTCATCAATGCTGAAGAATGCGGAATCAGTTTATTCAATGCTAAACCTGCCACAAACGCACCAATGATAGGTTCTACTCCTGCAACCTCAGCCAAAAACGCGGCTAAAAAAACGATTGATAAAACAAAAATATAATGAGAATGCTTTTCACTTTCTAGTTTTTGAAAAAACCATTTTGCAATTCTTGGGATGATCAAAAACATAATTGCTGAAAAAATAGATAATGAAATGATCAATCGAATCCAAAAATCAGCAGAAATATTTCCTTGACTATTTCCTACAATTACTGCTAAAATAATCAATACAGCTGTATCTGTTAAAATGGTTCCTCCTACTGTAATGGCAACTGCTTCATTTTTCGAAATTCCTAATTTACTCACAATTGGATAGGCAACAAGTGTGTGAGTAGCAAACATACTTGCTGTCAATAAACTTGCGTTAAAATCTAACTTTAAAAAGTAATAACACACTGGAAATCCAATAGATAATGGAAAAAAGAAGGTGAAAAATCCGAATAATAAACTTTTGTTTTTATTGGATTTAAACTGATTCATGTCTAACTCCAAACCCGCAATAAACATGATGTACAACAATCCAATGGTTGAAAATAACTCAATTGCTGCGTTTTTTTCAAGGATATTCAATCCAAAAGGACCTATTACCACTCCCGAAATAATCAAGCCAATAATTCCAGGAATATTCAGCTTTCTTAATAAAATTGGCGATAATAAAATGATAAAAAGTATCAATGAAAAAACTAGCACCGGATTTTTCAATGGCAAATCAAATTCGTGCATTAAATGTTGAAAGAAATCTGTCATTATTGTATCCTTTAAGGGCTAAATATGCGTATAAATGTACATTATTTTTTGATTTAGAAAAATATTTAAATTGATAAGCGTAGTATATTTTTTGATAATATAGCAACTTTTGGTAAAGCTTAAAAAATCATTTTTTAATACAAGGCTTTAGTAGCAAGTTTGTTTACGAATTATAAAATAGATATTCAATTCTCAGTAATTTCTTTCAATTTCTGTAATGCTTTTGGCCATGTTTCTGAAATATAGTCAACGTAATTTTCGTCTGCATCAACTTTAACTTTTAGAGAGGTAACTCCATCAATTTCTTCGAAAAAGTAATTTTCTAAACCTCCACTCCAACTTTCAACTTGTACTCCTGATGTAATTTCAGTTTCACCATCAAGTATACCATTGTGCCTTATTGAAACAACTGTAAAAGGAATGTTTTCAGCTATTTCTGATACCATTCCACCACGTTTTCCATTTTCATCTGTTCCTACAAAGCAAATTTTATCTCCTTTATTCCAAGAGCCCTCATATGTTGACGTAGGATTGAATTCCGCAGTCCAATTTTCATAAGTAGTTTTATGGACTAAACCCAACATGGTTTCATACACTTTTTTTGAAGAGGCGTTTATTTGTACTTTGAATTCTAATTTTTTCATGGGCTTACTATTTTTCTAAATGATTAAAATTTACATTCAGTGCTACTTTGGAAATTCGTTTTGAAAGTTTTTTGAGATTTGAATTGAAAGGTTGAAAGTGCGGATTGGAAATCCACGAAATCAGGGTTTGCGTTTTCAAATATTAATATTAGAAGATTAATTCATTTTCATATTCAATTTTTGGTTCTTCAAAAAGAAATAATTCAAGTTCTTTTTTGTCGTTAAAGCCACCAATTTTTTGTCTGTAAATAGCTGCTGTCTTTGGATTTTCAATTTCAAGTTTTCTGTTTTTGCTAATTGTCAAAAATTCTTCTTCTTGGTCAATTCCTAAAAATCGCCTGTTTGCTAAATTTGCTGCAATTCCTGTTGTTGAGCTACCTGTAAATGGATCTAAAATCCAAGCGTTTGGTTTAGTAGAAGCTAAAATCAAACGAGTTAGAACTGACAATGGTTTTTGAGTTGGATGTTTTGTACAGCTTTTTTCCCAAGGCGCAATTGCTGGTAATTTCCAAACATCTTTCATTTGCTTATCTCCATTGAGTTGTTTCATTAACTCATAATTATAATAATGAGGTACTTTAACTTTTTTTCTTGCCCATATTATTATCTCAGAAGAGTGTGTAAAATATCTACAAGAAAGATTGGGAGGAGGATTTGTTTTTTCCCAAGTAATCACATTCAAAATTTTAAAATCAAGTTCTTGTAAAATCTGACCAATGCTAAAAATATTATGATAAGTGCCACTAATCCAAATGGTAGCATCATCTTTCATTTTATCTCTAGTAAGAGATAACCATTTACGATTAAAATTATTAACAAAATCAAAACCTTCCGATTTATCCCACTTTCCTTTGTTTACACTTACTATTTTTCCGTTTTGAATAGAAATCCCATTGTTGGATAAAAAATATGGTGGGTCAGCAAAAACCATATCGAACTTGTGTTCAAATTGAGGTAAAAGAGCCATAGTATCTCCTTTTAAGAGATAGAAGTTTTTATCGTCAGATTTGAAGTAAGGTTTAAGCATCAACTTTCTTTTCTAAATGCTTTAAAACAAGATCAAGAGCTTCTTTATTTCCTTGAGCTCCTTGAAATTTTCTTAACTCCTCATTTTTATCATCTACAATTGAAATTAATTCAACCGTTTTTAACTTGATTACTTCTTCAAGTTTTTCTTTTTCAGATTCTTCATAATCTATAATTTCTGCTAGATAATTAAAGGTTAATTCAATTCCTCTGTTAGAAAAAAAATAATCTTTTTGTTTAGAAGATTTATTTATTTCAACAAGTGATGTTTGAATAAAACTTGCAGGTGTTTTTGTGTCATTTTGGTTGGCTTCAATTTGGAAAAGACCTCCACTATAATCGATAAACTTGTTTTTAATCATTGAATTTACTATCGAAAGAAGTGTAATCTTCTCTTTTTTTGTATCTCCAACAATCCCTCTATAAATATTTCCTTTTAATGGATTTTTCTTTTCTAATTCTTTAACAACTCTCACAGCTGTTTTTATCAGACTGTTTTTCGATGTATTTTCCCAGTTTAGTTTTGAGATTAATTCATATTCTAAATTTGTATCAACACTTTTAGCATTGTTATTAATATCCAAAAACATTTTTATTTCATCACTAATTGACATATTATCAATTAAAACTATTGGCAGACTAAATTTTGTTTGGGTGATATTATCTAATAGAGAAAAAGATAATATTCTATGTTGCCCATCAACAATGCGACAAGATGAATAATGATTTGGTATTGAAATTTTCACTTGCTTAGGACATTGACTCTTTGTGTATGGTTCTGGGTTCAATTTTATAGTACTATTTAAAAGAACTGAATTTGGAAATCCTTCGATTTTACCCTCTTCTAGATTTGTTTTAATTTCTTTAACTCTTTTAATATCTACCATTCTCTGGTAACCTTCATCTTGATCTCTTCTTCTAGAAACATAGGAATATTTTAAAATTTTATCAGGTCTATCCGCAAAGATGTAAGCAGGGGTGTTTCCAATATAAATTTGCGTGGCATCAATCTCAATCCTTTGTTGAGGAGGGAAAACATCAATTAAATTGTATAGGTCGTTTTTTGTCCATTTACCAATGTTTTCAGATAAATGCAAAAAGTATTCAAAGTCATCCTTGTGTAAAATTGAGGTATTAGATTTTAATAAATATTCTATTGATGAAAGATCTGTTTCGTCTCTGTTTTGAACTTTATTAATGTATAAAATATGAATTGGATAAAATGCCAGGTTTGGGAGTGTTTCAAAAATTTTAGCTTCATTATTTTGATTTGACCATTTGGTAAAAAACTTTGTTATTTTATCATTTGATTTTTTTTGCTGTTTGCTTTCATCATAGATTAGAATAACTTCGTTTTCTTCATCAAGAAAAATACCATCAATTTCGCCAGTTACATTATTCTTGCTATCATAGATTTTAAATCCTAAATCAACACATTTAAGCCCAAGTCTATCAAAAAAAAGAGCTGTTTCTTTTTCACTCTCAGTTGTGCATTTGTTTATTAATTCATCTTTTATCATAACTTATCCTAATATTGTATATAGCAAACCTTCTTTCAACATCTCCAAATTCAACAAGTAATCAGCCTTGTCAAAATACTCTCTTAAAGGTTTTAATGTTGATTTCCAACCTGCACCATCAGTAATCCAAATAAATTCAATACCTTGTTTATTCCAATAACGGTTCATTTCTATGTACTCAGTTGCGGTCGATTTTAATTTTGATCCTCCGCCTCCATAAAAATTACATTCAATAAAAAATAGTTTACCGTTTTTATTAATGGCAAAATCAATTTGTCTTGAAGATTTATCAACTACTACTTCAATATTCCATTGTTCCTTTATTTTCTTAGATGTAGCTTGGGGCATATATTGAATTCCTAAGTTTTGACAAGTATCAGAAACAAATTCTTCAACTAAACTTTCCATTAGCGACCCACCTCTGTTTTTTCTACCATTGCTATCTAAACCAACTTCAACACCTGTTGCGTAATCAACCAAGCTTTTTACTTTCTTGTCTTTTAATATTGCTCCAATGCCCGAATTAACTACAAAATTTGCCAATTCTTTACATTCATTATCGGTCAGTTTGCCTTTATTGAATGAATAGTTTTTGTAAATGAAATTTTTGGTGTCAATCAAAATATCAATTGACTTTTCTCTAACAGCTATGAGAGTGGGAAAGGCTTTAATTACTTGAGGGTATTGTTTTATAAGATTGTATGCTTCTGTTTCAACATCCTCTTTACCAATCAGGAAGTTTAAAAGATTTAATTCCTTTTCAATTGGATCAATATTTCCGAATACTTTAGTCCAATTAATGAAGTAATCCCATTTAGTGATTTTCTCTTTAAAGCTCTGCATTATTTTATCAAATAGCAAATCTTCGTTTTTCAATTTAAGCAGGTTGCAAAGCTTGTTCATTGGCATAATTTGTAATTAATAGTTCATTTAACTCTCCTCTTTTCTCAGGATTTGCATTTATACTTCTTTTAGCCTTAACTCTTGCAATAGAGAAATCTGAATAAATATCATCAAAAAAATTATCATTGGTATTTTTTCCTTTTACATCAGAATTACTAAGCATCCATTTGTGTCCTAACTTTTCTAGCTTCGAGCAAAAATTTCTCAATCTTATTTGCTCCTCATCATTAAATTCATCTTTAGCGTAAGAATTGAAACTTGAAGTATTGCTCAATGGTTTGTATGGAGGATCAAAGTAGAAAAATGAATTTGAAGTCGCCTCATTTAAAGTCTTTTCGTAATCTCCACAAAGAATTTCAACTTTCTGTAAAGCGTTGCTTACAGCTATAATATTCTTATCATCACAAATGGTTGGTTTCTTATAACTGCCCATTGGCACGTTATAACCATTGTTTTTATTAACACGATACAAGCCGTTAAAACAAGTACGATTTAGAAAAATAAACAAGGCGGCTTGCCCGCTTTGTTCTTCTTTTCTTGTATTGTACAGATCTCTTTTTTTATAATAATATTCTTTCTTTTCTTCGGGTTTGGTATCTAAAGAATGGAATTCGTTTTGTAATTGTTGAAGAATTGAAATCAACTCTTTTGGTTTTGAAGCAATTACTTTGTATGTGTTTATCAAGTCTGAATTGATATCATTAATAACTGCTTTTTCCAATTTTGGAAAATTATTTAGCATCCAAAATAAAACTGCACCACTTCCAACAAATGGTTCAATGTATGTGAATTTGTTTCTCGAAATGCCTTTTGGCAAAGCCTTTTCTATGTCGTTAATGAGCTGGGTTTTACCTCCTGCCCACTTCAAAAACGGTTTTGCTAATTTGTCTGTCATTATGCTTTTTTTATTAAAATATTAAGTAAACAAAGTTACGGTTTGATATACCAAACTTTATGTAATTTTTTTATAAAAAAAAGCAGTTATATCGTCCAACAAAATACAAATAAAACCAACACTAAAAAATACCCTATCAAAAATATCCTATTTCTCTTTTAGCACAGGAACCCCATTTTTTAACAAGCGTTTTATTTTTTTGGTGGGTTGGTAATTGATATGAAACTTTTTAATGCTTTGTGGCGATTTTAGTTGGCTTGGGTCTGTGGCTGACTCGCATTGAAAGCTCATTTTAAAAGTCCCAATAGCGTCTAACTCCACGATTTTGCCTTGTTGTAAATAAAATTGCATTTTTTTTCCCAACGAAAGCAACACCGCTTTTATGTCTGCCTCTGTCAAACTCGATTCTCCACTAATCACTTCCGCTAATTCGTCAGCATCTATTTTGCCTGTGTGCACGGCTTGCATAATGTAAATGTCACTCTTTTCGCGAATGTTGTTAGCTCGTTTGGTAATGCGGTATTGTAATGCCATAATGATGTGTTTAAATAATAAATACTTGTTTCTTTGCCATTGCCTACTTGCGCAGTTGCAATTGCGCACGTGCCCAACTGCCATTGCGCACGTAGAGAGCTACACAAATATAGTACTAATTTTATAGTATTTAAAGTACTATTTATTACTATAGATAGTACTACATATAACTAGATATTCTACTATATTATATAATAAAATAATGAAATATTAAGTAAATATATCTACAATACATAGCTAAAACATACTACAATAAATTGCAGTTGTGTACTAAGGCAATTGCAACAACTCACTAGGGCAATTGCAAGTGTGTACGTAGTCAATTGCATCTAAGCACTATTTCCCTGAAAAAGGTAAAAGAAGCATAAAAATACACATATAAAGACATCAATCAACCAAAGGATTTACGAAATGGTACGATTTTATGGTAAAATAAAAAAACCTCCACTGAAAAAATCAATGAAGGTTTTACAAAGAAAAAGTTGGTTAATTAATCCAAATCCAAACGAATTCCCATAGAAATATTGCGTGTGTTGGTATCTTGAAACAACGGATTCAAATCGTATTTCACATACAAACTGGTTGATTTATAGCCTATGTACGAACTGATTCCGTAGTTGACTGTATTCATGTTGAAGTTGTTTTTTTGCAACTCAGTGATGGCAACTCCGTTATTGTCTTGGTATTCCAAATACTGTCTTGTGCCCAATTTAAAGCCTACAAAACCTCCCAAACCAATTCTAAAAGATTCGTTTCTTCTGTCTAAAACTTTGCCTTCTTTGTTGGTTTTGTTTTTAGACAAATCCCACTCTACATGCATTGGAAAGTTCATTTGTACATGACGCAATCTGCTCTCTGACAATTGATTTGGATATGTTACAATGTTTGTGATATCGCCATTTTTTTCATGAACTTGATTGTCTTCTAAGCGCAAATTGTTCCATAAAAAAGAAACTCCGTATTTGAAATACAATTGCGATGGCTCTTTTGAAAAGCGTGTTTTCCAGGTCCAACCCAATTCATAAAAACGCGAACGCCATAATTCGTATTCTGAATCGTTCAATGAATTGAATTGATTATTTTCAAGTACATTGTTGATTCCCATAGCAAACACAAATTGAGTAGATGTTCTTCTGCTGCTTGGGTTTTTATAGCGCCATTTTTTTTCTTTCCTACTTATTTTATCATCATCATTATCAGAAACATTGAAACGAAAAGTTGTATTTCCAATAGTAAACGTATTGTAATCTTCGTTTTCACCAAAAAAATCATCAGCACTTGCAATTTTTCCATTGGTTTTGTCTTGCACCAACAATTGCAATAAACGCTCTTGCTCACTTACCAATAGTTCAATTTTTTTGGCATGATAATCAGCCGCTTCTTTTTTAAGGATGGATGCATTTTCATCCGTAATTTCGCCATTTTCCAATTGTTTGTCAATGGCAACGACTTTGGTTTTTAAAGAATCTTTTTGTTGTTTGGTAATCATTTCGATTCTTTTCGAGATTTTCGCCACTTCTTTTTCGAAGGTTTTTTCTTGAGATTGGGCAATAGTTGTGTATAACAACACTAGTGTTAGTAGTATTCTTTTCATGGTTTTGGTTTTTTTAAAGGTTTGTTTTTAGTGAATGTAATTATGAATTTTAGTCATTTCTGGTGGCAATTGCACTGGCAATATCTACCACTCTTTTTTTGAGAAATTGCATAAAATTATTTTTAAAATCGTCTTCATCAATAGTTCGTTCAACTTCTGCTAAAATGGTTTCAGGATTGAGTTTGATGTTCGATTGTTTGAGTTCTTTTTTGATGATGCGCATCACATCTTCCCTATCTACTTGGTATTTTGCATAATAGGTTTGCACTTCTTTTGGTGTGTGTGTTACTGCAAATAACAAGTCTTCGCTGTTGATTTTGATGGATGTTACTGCTTCATTTATAATAGCCTTTTCCTTATTTTCTGTTGGATGTTGAACCGTTTCAACTCCGTTTTTTAGCGAATCAAAAACAAGATTTTCTGCCAAAAGATGTTCAACAATTTCATCTTTTTGAACCTCTTTTGCATAGGTATTTTTAGGAGTAGTCTTTTTGATTTCCGTTTGCTGAACTAACAATGTTTTGGGTTTGTTATCTTCAATTTTTATAGCTTTGTTTTTAGTTGTATCAGTAGTATCAATTGGTTGATTTACCATTTTTTGAGTTGGTTGTATATCCTCATTTTTTGATAAAATAAAGCTCAATCCAACAGAAACCAATAGTAAAATTCCGGCTGCAATACTGCCATAAAACAACCAGGGTTTTGTTGCTTTTTTAGGTTGCTCATCCAATTGCACCGCCAAACGTTCCCAAGCTGAAGCGGAGGGTTGCAAGGTTCTGTTTTGCAACTTTTCGCGAATTGTGTTGTCAATATTATTTGGTTTCATAAGCTGCTGTATTCATTTTATAATAATTTTCTTGCAATAGTTTTCGTGCTTTGAACAATTGCGATTTTGAGGTATTTTCTGTGATGCCTAATTTTTCAGCAATTTCCGAATGTTTAAAACCTTCAATGGCATACAAATTAAAAACTACTTTATAACCATCAGGCAACAAATCAATCAATTTTTGAAGATCTTCTACAGTGGTATTTTCAAGGTTTTCTGTGGTTTCTGATTGAAAACTATCTGCGTCTTCATAAAAATCCAACTCGTTCTTTTTTCGTAAAAAAGTAATGCAGGTATTCACCATGATTTTACGAATCCAACCTTCAAAACTTCCTTTGTGTTCAAAATTTTTTAGATTGGTAAACACCTTTAAAAATCCTTGCAACATTAAATCTTCTGCATGGAAAATGTCTTTTACATATTGCCTGCAAACGCCCAACATTTTCGGAGAAAAACGCTCAAAGATTTCTTTTTGCGCTTCTCTGTTGTTGTCCATTGCTTTTTTAATGAGCAATTTTTCTTGGGTATGCAACGTAATTATTTTCAATCTTTTTGCTTTTTATGATGCCTTACATTTGTAAAGACGACACAAGTTGCAAAAAGGTTGCCTGATAAAAAAAGTTTTTTGAAAAATTATTGATTGTGGTGTAGGTTTGAATTTTTGATTTGGAGCTTACAGACACTAATTACACCAATTTCGCTAATAAATATACTCTTTATATTTCACGAAATTATACTTATTGTTGGTTGTTTATTAGACACGAATTGCAATAATTTGCACGGATTTTTAATAAAAGCTTTGTGGATTTTGTGACTTCTTTGTGGGTTTAGTGTCATAGCTATATCACAAAGGTTCTCAAAGAAAAACACAAAGGTTCACAAAATAGATGTATCAATTTTAATATCAATACATTTTAAAAAGATACTGCAAAATTCATGTTCAATTGCATCCGTGAAATTTGTGAAATTAGTGTCTATTCAATTTTTAATGATTAGTGACTAATCATTTCTAATGACAACTTTTTACAGCCTCAACAGTAGAAGTTAAAATAGGTTCTGGAGGAGAAATAAACGGAATTCCCAATCCTAAACCTCTTAAAATGAATAAAGCGCCCATAAAAACCACCACAACAGGAATGGCTTTTTGGATAAACGTTCTGAAGTTTCCTTTAGCAAAACTTCCAAAATACACCACAGCTGTCATTAAAGGAATGGTTCCCAAACCAAATAAAAACATATAAAAGGCTCCAGAAATTGGAGTTGACATGGTTAATGCGCCTAAAATTGCCATGTACACCAAACCACAAGGCAACAACCCGTTTAAAAAACCCAACACAAAAAAAGTATCGTTGTTTTTCTTTTTCAACTCCTTACCAAGAGCACTTTTAATTTTAAAAACAAATCTATTGATGATTTTTGATGCAGGAATTTTAGCCGTTATTTTTGGAAAAACAACTAGTAAAATCATCAAAACCCCTGTAATTATGGCAATTTGTTGTTGAAATCCGAATAAGAAAAATCCTTTTCCTAAATAGCCAAAAAGAATTCCCATCAAACTGTAGGTAAACAATCTGCCCAAATGATAACTCAGAATTTGAAAGAATTTTTTTACGGGATTTTCGCGTTCAACAGGCAACATAAATGCGATTGGGCCACACATGCCTATGCAGTGAAAACTGCCCACCAAGCCAAATATGAGTGCTGAAATAAACATTAAAAATTAAGTGCTTCTTCGGTTAAATATTTCTTATTTTCGTATTCCCATTCTACAGCGATGTTCCAACGACCATCTACTAAACGATTCTCAGGCACGAGCAAATAGTTTTTAGAAATTGAAATTGGCACTTCAAAATCTAGTTGTTTATTAGATGGTCTGTATAGGAACACTTTACCTTTAATTTTTTTATAGTCTAAATTTTCTGGGAAAAACACAAATAATCCTTCATCATATTTGATGACTTTCAATTCATCCTCAAAATCTTTTGAATTTTCAGTAGCATTAATTCGGTCTTGAAACTCCAATTCTTTTTGATAATAACCTTCAGTGACCAAATCGTGACTGTATTCTTTATCAATGCTCATGGTGATTACGAAGTATAGGATAAATCCAATAAAAGCTACAAAAGCAATTACGATTCCTGTTCCCCAATTAAATTTCATTTCTTTTAGTTTTATCGATAACTTCTTGGTCCTAAGAAGTTGGTTGTTGTTGTTTCAATTAAATCTGCACCACTATATACGCCAATTTTCAAATCGATATTGTCTTTTTCCAATTGTGCATTGTTTAGCTCTATAAATAAGGTTCCCTCTGCCAAACCTTGCTCAGGAACTATAAATTTTCTGTTTGATACGAGTTTGATTTCTCCTTTATGCGAAAGTATTTTAAAGCTGATATCCTCAATTTTTTTGGTTGTTTTATTGATGATTTTGTAGGTGTACACATTGCTGATGATATTGTTTTCTTTGTGCTGATACAACTGTCCTGGCAATCGTAAAATGGTTGCCTCTACATCATTTCGTAAAAACAATAATCCAATTAAAACGCCTACTAAAATGAATAACACTGCTGAATATCCTTTCATTCTTGGTGTGAATTTGAAAGGTTCTTTTTTGGCAATATTGTCTTCACTTGCATAGCGAATCAATCCTTTTGGAAGTTTGATGCTTTCCATGATATGATCACATTCATCAATACAAGCGGTACAATTTACACACTCTAATTGCGTTCCGTTTCTGATGTCAATGCCAGTTGGACAAACTACCACACATTGATTGCAATCAATACAATCGCCTTTTCCTACCGCGTTTCTGTCTTCTCCTTTTCTAAAAATTGACCTTCCTTTTTCGCCTTCACCACGTTTGTAATCATAAGCAACATTGATGGTTTTGTTGTCTAACAACACCCCTTGCAGCCTACCATAAGGACAAGCTATAATACAAACTTGCTCACGAAACCAAGCGAAAATAAAATAGAAAACACCTGTAAAAATGAGCAATGAAATGAGTGTTTTGATGTTTTCTAAAGGATTGCCAGTGATGTAACTTATCAAGGTATCTCCACCAATCAAATAGGCTAAAAATATATTGGCTATCAAAAATGAAATGATAAAGAAAATCACCCATTTTAGCAAACGCTTTCTGATTTTTTCAGCATTCCAAGGTTGTCTGTCTAAGCGCATTTGCTTGCCACGATCGCCCTCAATCCAATATTCAATTTTTCGGAAAACCATTTCCATAAAAATGGTTTGGGGGCAAATCCATCCACAGAAAATACGTCCGAAAACTACCGTAAATAATATAATAAAAACAACTCCTGTAATCATAGAGATGACAAACAGGTAAAAATCTTGAGGCCAAAAAGGAAATCCGAAAATATTGAACTTACGCTCTAATACATTGAATAATAAAAACTGATTTCCATTAATTTTGATAAATGGTGCGCTGAATAAAAAAGCTAGTAAAAAATAACTAACATAACTGCGGTATTTGTAAAAGCGCCCACTAGGTTTTTTTGGAAATACCCAAGAACGCTTTCCTTCTTTGTTTACAGTTGCAATACTGTCTCTAAATTGTTCGTTATTGGGTAAATCCATGGTTGATAATTTAAATACTTTTATTCTGCAATATATTTTTCACCTTCAGCAGGTTTTGCAACTGCTGGTGTAGTGCCTTGTAATGAAATTACGTAACTTGCTACTTTGGCAATATCTTCGGGTTTTAAGGTTTTGCTCCAAGCAATCATACCTTTTCCATCTCTACCACCATTATAAATGGTATTGAAAACATTTTTAATTCCTCCGCCTAAAATCCAATATTCATCTGTTAAATTCGGCCCAATTTGTCCACCACCATCAGCCAAATGACAAGAAGCACAGTTCAAGTTAAAAACCGCTTTTCCTCTTTTTAAGTCAGCCTCAGCAGTTAATAAAGTTACATTTTCAATATCAAATAAATTAGGTGCTGTTGCTTTGTATTTTTCAACTTCTGCCCTAGCCTCAGCAACTGCTTTGTCATATTCAACAGCTTGCGAATCACCATCTAATATGTGAAAACGAATCAAATACACCACTCCAAAAATGATGGTTGCATAAAACATATATACCCACCATGGAGGCAATGAATTGTCTAATTCTTTGATTCCATCGTAATTGTGATCTAATACAATTTCGTCTTCTTGTTCGATGTCTTTTGCATTTGTCCAAGATTTTAAAATACCTGCATACCAAGCAGGAGTTTCCTCTGGCACCACACCATCTTTTTCATTTTGAAGTTCTTTTGCTTTATTTATAGCCATTACATTGACTATTTCTTTCAAAACAATGACCATTACAAAACCTATCAATGCCAACCAAACTAATGGATTTTCATAGAGATCAAAAGGATTTTTATAGACCATAAACGATTTTGCAAGAGCTAAAAAAGTAACTATTACAAAAATTACATAGACTGTTGATTGAATATATCTTTTCATTTTTACGCTTTTATTAGTTATCTAATGGCAAGTTACTTACCGTTTTTATATACTCTTTTTTTGCCGTGAATACCCACCAAAATAGCAGTACAAAAAAAGTGAAGAATATGAGCAATGAAATCATCGGATATATTTCAATACCTGTGATGCTTTCCATATGGTTTTTTACAAATTTTAACATGTGCTTAGTTTTTAGAGATTTTTTGATCGTCTTTTACTTTGATATCTGTTCCTAAACGTTGGATGTATGCAATGATGGCAACAATTTCACGATCTTTCATTTCGATAAATTCCAATCCGTTTTCTTTGGCATACTTTTTATCAGCCTCATAATTTTTTACAAAATCAGGATCTTGATACAAGCTCTCTTCAATCATTTTTCCTTGTTGATTCATAGACGCTTGTGCATAGGTAATTTCTTCATCAGTATAAGGAACACCCAAAGTAACCATAGCTCTCATTTTATCTTCGGTAGCAGATTTATCCAATCTATTACGAATCAACCATTTATAAGATGGCATGATAGAACCTGGAGAGGTACTTTGCGGATCATACATATGATTCAAATGCCAGTTGTCATTGTATTTTTGTCCAACTCTATGCAAATCAGGTCCTGTTCTTTTTGATCCCCATAAAAATGGATGGTCATATACATATTCACCTGCTTTTGAATATTCGCCATAACGTTCTACTTCACTTCTAAAAGGACGAATCATCTGTGAATGGCAACCCACACAACCTTCTCTGATGTATAAATCACGCCCTTCTAACTCTAAAGGAGTATAAGGTTTTACACTACTGATGGTTGGGATATTTGATTTAACCAATAACGTTGGAATGATTTGCACAATTCCACCAATCAAAATAGCGATGGTTGCATAAATGGTTAATTTAACTGGTTTACGCTCTAACCAAGTATGATATCCTTCGCCTTTTGTTCTGTGAGATGGCACTTTAGTCAAAGCCACAGCTTCTGCTAATTCATCCGTAACATCACTACCCGCTTTTACTGTTCTTATAATGTTGTACAACATGATGATGGCTCCTAAAATATACATGCTACCACCAATGGCACGCATCCAATACATAGGAATAATTTCATTTACAGTTTCTAAAAAGTTACCATAGGTTAAGGTCCCATCAGGATTGAATTGTTTCCACATAGAAGCTTGAACAAAACCTGCCACATACATAGGCAATGCATATAAAATGATCCCTAAGGTACCTACCCAAAAGTGTACGTTTGCTAAGGCAAAAGAATACAAGTTTGTTTTAAATAATCTTGGAACCAACCAATATATCATCCCAAAAGCTAAAAATCCATTCCAAGCTAAAGCACCTACGTGAACGTGTGCAATAATCCAATCAGAGAAATGCGCAATTGCATTCACATTTTTTAAAGACAACATAGGTCCTTCAAAAGTTGCCATTCCATATCCTGTAATCGCAACTACCATAAATTTCAATACAGGATCAACTCGCACTTTATCCCAAGCACCTCTTAAAGTTAATAATCCATTGATCATACCTCCCCAAGAAGGAGCAATTAACATTACTGAAAAGGCTACTCCTAAATTTTGCGCCCAATCTGGCAAAGCAGAATACAATAAATGGTGAGGTCCTGCCCAAATGTAAATGAAGATTAAAGACCAAAAGTGTACAATTGATAATCTATAAGAATATACAGGTCTGTTTGCCGCTTTTGGTACAAAATAATACATCAATCCTAAAAATGGGGTGGTTAAGAAAAATGCCACAGCATTGTGTCCATACCACCATTGAACTAAGGCATCTTGCACACCTGCATACACAGAGTATGATTTTAAGAAACTTACAGGAAGCTCTAAACTATTAAAAATATGCAATACAGCAACTGTTACAAATGTTGCTAAATAAAACCAAATAGCCACATATAAATGACGCTGTCTACGTTGCAAAATTGTCCAAATCATATTGACTCCGAATGCCACCCAAACCAAGGCAATTGCAATGTCTATAGGCCATTCTAACTCAGCATATTCTTTGGAGGTAGTAATTCCTAATGGTAAGGTAATTGCTGCAGCTACAATGATCAATTGCCAACCCCAAAAATTAAAATTACTTAAAAAATTACTCGCCATTCTTGCTTTTAACAAACGTTGCAAAGAATAATAAACCCCTGCAAAAATAGCATTACCCACAAATGCAAAAATTACAGCATTGGTGTGTAAAGGCCTTAAACGCCCAAAACTTAGCCACGAAATTCCGTCAGTTAGATTTGGGAACAAGAACATAAAGGCTAAAAGTAAACCCACACTAAAACCCACTACTCCCCATAGCAAAGTTGCATAGATAAACTTTTTAACGATCTTATTGTTATAATAAAATTGTTGCATTTCCATAAATTTAAAATTTGTTTTTGGTTATTTTTTTGTTAGATTTTACTAGTTCATCATCAAACAATATTCTTACAGAAGGCGTATACGTATCATCATATTGTCCTTTTCTCACCGAATAAATAAATACAATTAAGAAAATTAATGCCACTAAAATACTTAGTGAAAGAAGTAAGTAAATTACGCTCATATCTTGCCTGATAATTTTGATGTTTCAAAAGTACAGTTGATAAATTTCTCAAAATATGACAAATGTCATATTGATGATATTTTTTTAAAATTTATCAATTTATACTAAATGGTCTTTGAAAAAAGATGTTCTTTTTTGGCTATTTGATGCAGTTTTTTGTCAAAAGCCATGCAGATGTTGCGAACAAAAGGTCTCGCATGATCAGGAATTTCAAGCGAATTTTCGTTGATAATCACCAATCCATCTTCTTCTAATTCTTTTAATAAATTTAAATGAAAATCTAAATTATCAATTTTTAAAGCAGCATCTTCCCAAGAAGTTTCAAAATTGCACATCATTTGTAAGATGTGTTTTCTAATAATCGCATCTTCTTTTGATAAAATATGTCCTCTAAAAACTGGAATTTCACCCTCAAAAACCAATTGTTGGTATTCTTTTACTGATTTTGCATTTTGAGCAAATGCGCCCCAAGAATCGGAAATTGCTGACATTCCTAAACCAATCATCAACTGAGTTTTATGAGCTGTATATCCCATAAAATTTCGATGTAAGGTGTTGTTTTTGGTAGCATTGTATAAATCATCTGTTTTCAATGCAAAGTGATCCATGCCAATTTCCTCATATCCTAAATCCGAAAAAAGTTCTTTACCTATTTCATACAAAACTCTTTTTTCATCATCTTTTGGCAAATCTTGCTCGTCAAAACCACGCTGACCAACACCTTTTATCCAAGGAACGTGCGCATAACTGTAAAAGGAAATTCGGTCTGGTTGTAAAGTGGTTGTTTTGGTAATGGTATCAATCACATTTTCTTTGGTTTGAAAAGGCAAACCAAAAATTAAATCGTGACTTACAGAAGTATACCCTATTTTCCGAGCCAAATGAGTTACTTTTTCCACATTTTCAAAAGGTTGTATTCTGTGAATGGCTTTTTGCACTTTTTCATCATAATCTTGTACGCCAAAACTTACTCTTCTAAAACCCAAATCGAACAAGGTTTGCAAATGCTCTTCTGTGGTATTGTTTGGATGACCTTCAAAACTAAATGCCGCATTTTCGTGCTTTAGCGCATTTTTAAAAATTCCGTTGAGTAAAAAATGAAGGTTTTCAGCGGAGAAAAAAGTGGGTGTTCCTCCTCCTAAATGCAATTCTTTGATGATGGGTTTTTCATCCAGCAAATTCAAATACAATTCCCATTCTTTTAAGACCGATTTTATATAGATTTCCTCTACATCATGACGTTTGGTAATGTGTTTGTGACAGGCGCAAAAGGTGCACAAACTCTCACAAAATGGCAAATGGATATACATACTAATGCCTTCAGTTTGATTCGTTTCTTTGAATGATTTTTGAAAAGAGGCTATCCATTTTTCTTTTGAAAAAGTTGTAGCATCCCAAAAAGGAACTGTTGGATAACTGGTATATCTTGGTCCTGGAACGTTGTATTTTTGAATAAGTGATGCCATTTCGTAAGTTTAAAGTGCTAATTCTAAAGCAATTTCAATCATTTCTCTAAAAGTTTGTTCGCGTTCATCAGCAGTAGTGCGTTCTTTGGTAACCAAATTATCAGAAATGGTTAAAATTGATAATGCATTCACCTGATGTTTTGCAGCAATGGTGTACAATCCAGAAGTTTCCATTTCTACGCACAACACTCCATAATCTGCCCATTTTTGATAGGAATCAAAATCATCCGCATAAAATTCATCAGAACTTAAAATTCCACCCGCCTTTACTGGAATATTCTTTTGTTTGGCAATTTCAATCGCTTTTTGAAACAACTCAAAACTTGCAGTGGGCGCAAAATCTGCTCCATTAAAACGAATGGTGTTCAACCCAGAATTGGTAGATGCAGCCATGGCAATTACAATATCTCTGATGTGCACCTCTTTTTGATAAGACCCTGCAGAACCTACTCTGATTAAGTTTTTTACACCATACTCCGTTATCAATTCGTGACAATAAATCAAGGTTGATGGAATGCCCATTCCTGTACCTTGTACTGAAATTCTTTTTCCTTTGTAAGTGCCCGTAAAACCCAACATTCCACGAACATCATTGTAAAGAAAAGCATCTTTTAAAAATGTATCTGCAATCCATTTTGCTCTCATTGGATCTCCAGGTAATAAAATCGTTTCGGCTATTTGATCCTTTTTTGCTTCGATATGAACACTCATAATTTTTAGATTTTTTTTCCTACCAAATTGGTAGCAATGGTTGTGAAAATAACAATACTGATTGAACTTATTGGCATTAAAATAGCTGCAATAACAGGCATTAACTGACCAGTAACTGCAAAATACAATCCAATAACATTGTAACAAAAAGACAGTAAAAAACTGTATTTTATAATAGATACTGCTTTTTTAGATGCCCACAAATACTTATCTATTTTTTCAAATTGGCTGGCATCTAAAATGGCATCACAAGCTGGCGAAAACACGTTGATATTTTCTGATAAGGCAATGCCAACATCACTTTTGGCTAATGCGCCTGCATCATTCAAGCCATCACCAATCATCGCTACTTTTTTGTGTTTTGATTGATAATCAGCTACAATTTGTAATTTATCTTCAGGTTTTTTATTGAAAAGTAAGGTAGTGTTTTTGGGTAAGTTTTCGGATAAAAAATCCTTTTCTCCACTATTATCTCCTGAAACCACAGCCAAATTAAAATTATTTTTTAAGGAATCAAAAAGTGAATGTAAACCTTTTCTGTAGGTGTTTTTTAGTGTAAACTTTCCTTTGTAAATTCCATCAAAACTGATGTGTACAGCAGTGTCTAAATGGATATTTTCTGTACTATTTTTTACAAAATCAGCAGCGCCTATTTTTAAAAAAGTATTTTTATGACGAACCTCAATTCCTTTTCCTGTTATTTCTTTAAAATCATCAATTGCAATGGATTTTATGTTTTGAAAAGAGTTGTAAATGGTTCTGCTTAAAGGATGATTAGAAGCGCGTAATGAACTTTTTAATAACTGAATTTCATTAGAATGTAACTCAATTCCGTCATAAGAAACAGCACTTTCTTTGGCGGTTGTTAAGGTACCTGTTTTGTCAAAAATAACAGTATCTATAGTAGCCAATTGCTCAATGACAGTCGCATTTTTTAAGTAAAACTTTTTCTTTCCAAAAATACGCAATAAGTTTCCTAAGGTAAAAGGAGCTGCCAAAGCAATGGCACAAGGACAGGCAATAATAAGCACTGCAGTAAACACATTTAAGGCTTTTGAAACATCAAAAAATAGCCAAAATAAGGTTGAAACAGTTGCTATTGTCAACACAAAAATGGTAAAGTTTTTACTAATGGTATCTGTGATATTTTTAAAATTCGAAGTTTTATCAGTTTTAAAAACGTCATTACTCCACAATTGGGTTAAATAACTTTGTGAAACTGACGCTAATACTTCCATTTCAAGAATTCCTGCCAATTGTTTTCCTCCTGCAAATAATTTATCTCCTGATTTTTTTGAAACGGCAACAGCTTCACCAGTCACAAAACTGTAATCTATTTGAGCATTTCCGTTGATTAAAATTCCGTCAACAGGAATCAATTCTTGATTGCGAATCAATAATCTGTCGCCTTTTTTTACCTCATAAATTTGAATATTCTCTTCTTTTCCATCAGCCAATATTTTGGTGACTGCTATTGGAAAATACGATTTAAAATCACGCTCAAAAGACAAAAAATTATAGGTTTTTTGTTGAAAAAACTTTCCTAGTAATAAGAAAAAGACCAATCCTGTAAGGCTATCAAAAAAACCTGTACCCAAATCAAATAAAATTTCAACAAAACTTCGGATAAACAATACTGCAATTCCTAAGGCAATTGGTACATCAATGTTTAAAATTTTTGATTTCAACCCTTTGTAAGCAGCTATAAAATAGCCATTTCCTGAATAAAAAACGACAGGTAGTGAAAACAAAAACATCAACCAACGAAAGGTATTTTTGTAATGATCAAGCCAATATTCTGAAACTTCAAAATATTCTGGAAATGATAAAAACATCACATTTCCAAAAGCAAACCCTGCAATTCCGAGTTTGTATATCAAGCTTCTATCTACAGCTTTTTTTCCTGATTCATAATCTTCTAAACTGATGTAAGGTTCATAACCAATAGAACTTAAAAGCAATACCAATTCTTTTAGTGAAATATCTTCAGAGTGAAAAGTGATTCGTACTGTCTTTTTGGGAAAATCAACTTGAGATGAATTGATTTTAGGGTTCAGTTTGTGCAGATTTTCTAATACCCAAATGCAAGAACTACAATGAATATGAGGAATGAAAAAAGTGATAATTTGTGTGGTTCCATTGTCAAATTCCAATAACTTTTCAGCAATACTTTTCGTATCTAAAAAATCATATTTTCCTTTGATATCAGCAGGAATTGCACCTGGATTTTCTTGAAAATCGTAATAACAAGTCAGTTCATTTTCAGAAAAAATTTCGTACACAGTTTTGCAACCATTGCAACAGAAAATTTTATCATCTTTCTGAATTTCAGTATCATTACAAGTTTCTCCACAATGATAACAATGTGTAGTATTCATATTTGCTCTTTTGCCTGATGCAAATTTCTAATAAGTATAATAATAATTATATGATTTTTGTCAGTTTTTCTGTACCTTTGGGAAGGCACAAAAAATCTAAATGTCATGAGCAAATGTGAACAATGTATTGTACGTCAGTTCAATTCTTTGAAACATCTTTCTAAAGACGATCTTGTTAGAATGTCTAATTGTAAAACCTCTAAAATCATTAAAAAAGGAGAACCTATTTTTGAAGAAGGAGATTATTTGAATGGGGTATATTGTATTAAAGATGGGGTTTGTAAAGTTTCTAAAATGAGTGAAAACGGAAAAAATCAAATCGTAAATTTAATTACAAGAGGCGATTTATTAGGGGAAAGAAGTTTGATTTCAGAGGAAGTTTCTAATTTAAATGCTATTGCTTTGGAAGACATGGAAGTGTGTTTTATCCCTAAAGAAGAGATTATTAGAGATTTGGAAAAGAACCCTAATTTTACGATGGATGTTTTAAAAAACATGGCAATTTCTTTAAAAAATTCTGATAATTTAGTTGTTGATATGGCTCAAAAAAGCGTGAAACAACGATTGGCAGAAACACTTATAAAACTTCAAACAAAGTTTGGTGTGAATGATTTAGGTGCTATTGATTTGCAACTTTCTAGAGAAGATATTGCGAATATAATTGGTACTGCCACTGAATCTTGCATTCGATTGTTGTCAGAATTTAAGAAAAGTAAATTCATAGATTTTCAAGGGAAAAACATCATTATTACGAATAAAAACGAATTAGAAAAAATTGCAAACGGATTTTAAAATCCGAGTTTTTCTAAGTTTTTTTTGCGTTGAATTTTACCAGAAGTTGTTTCTGTAAAAGAATTTATAAAATAAATTTCTTTCGGAATTTCGAATTTTGAAAGAGTTTTTAAAGATTTTATCTTTGAAAATAGTTCCATTTTTGTTAAAGTTTCATTTTCTATTTTTACTAATGATTCTATCACCAAGATGAGTTTTTCTCCCAATTGATCATCGTGAATTCCAGCCACAAAAAAACGATTTTCAATTACTTTTGCTAATTTTTCTTCAATCGTTTCAGGATGCAATTTGATGCCTCCAGAATTGATTACATTGTCAAAACGACCTAACCAATCAAACTTTTTATGTGAAATTAATTGTACAACATCATTGGTAAACAATACTTTTTCAGCAACATTTTTAGCCTCAATTACCAAACAATTTCGTTGGTCTTTATAAATAGTAACATTAGGTAAAACCTCATAAAAATTGGGATACTTATGAACATGATTCAACTTTTTAACGGCAATATGCGTAATGGTTTCTGTCATTCCGTATGTTGCAAAAACATGACAATCAATCTTTTGTAACTTTTGTTGCAATTGATTCGAAACTACTCCTCCACCCACAATTAGTTTTTTAATACCATCTATTTTATCTAAAGAATTTTCCAATTGTAAAGGCACCATAGCTGAAAAATCATAGCTTTTCGTCACATTTTTTAATGGATGTAAAGTTGCTTCTACAATATCTAAATGCCAACCTATATTGATGGCACGAATCAACATCATTTTACCTGCAATATAAGTTATTGGCAAACAGAGTAAGGCTGTTGTTTTTGCAGGTAAATCAAAATAATGAGCTGTAGCAAAAGCAGAATTTATCATGTGCTTTTTTTGGAGTTCAATACTTTTTGGTGTGCCAGTTGAACCCGAAGTTTGAACAGTAATTGTTAGTCTATTTGAAAACCAATCTTGTAAAAAAGTGTGAATTTCAGTAGAAATATTTGATGTGAATTCTAAAATTTCATTAACCGTATCAAAGGATTTTCCATTGAATTGAAAGTGTTTATGAAATTTATTTTCCATCAAAATTAAAATCAATAAAACTTATTGTTCGTTTGAAATGACTGGTTCTTCAATTTTTCCAGTGAGTTTTTCTTTCCAATTTGACCAACCATATTTCTTTGAAAAAATTAACCCTAAAACAGGAAAAACAACAAATACAGGAAGGTACACATCAGCACCTAATTTTGGCATGGAAACATCAATCAAAACAGAATTTGTTTGAAAAGCAGTCCAATTGGCTGTTACCAATAAAGCTGTAATCAAATTATTTGCAGCATGAAAACCCAAAGCTAGTTCCAAACCTTCATCCATCAAAGTTACAATTCCTAAAAAAAATCCAGTACCTATATAATACACTAAAATTCCGTATCCTAATTTTTCTACTTCAGGATTGGCAATGTGCAATAATCCGAAAACAAGTGACGTAACTATCAAAGGAAACCATCTATTTTTAGTAGCTACGCCTAATCCTTGCATTAAATATCCTCTAAAAAAATATTCTTCGAAACTGGTTTGTAAAGGAATCAAAAAAACAGCAATCAACATCAAATATAAAAAAGGCTCTAGCTGAAAATTAACTCTATAATCTTCTGGAGAAAATTGATAATCAATAAAAATAAATAAGGCTGTAATTGTTCCCCAAAGTGAAAAAGCAAAGAAAACACGTTTCCAATCAACCTTTTTTCTGGAAGTTGTTAAGGTTCTAATTCTTTGATTGTGAACATATTTTACCCAAAAAAATACAGCCCCTAAACCAATTGCAAAAGGAACTAAGTTTTCAAATAATACCTGATTAGAGCCTTTCAAAGCAATTTGATCTTTCATGATTTGATCCACATCAAAATCTAATAAAAAGATGGCTAACAAATTCAATCCCATGAACCCGAAGAAAAAAACAGAAACAACTAAGTATTTCCACATGCCCAATTTTCCGGTAAAAGCTTGCTGTATGTAATTCATTTTTAAAGTGTAAAGTTCCAGTTTTTAGTGTTGTTGTATTGTAATTTTCCGTGGTTGATTTCTAACGGACTTTCAAAATTATTGGTAAATAAACTTCCAGTACCTAAACCTTGTGGCAAAGGATTTTTCAAATGATAGGTAAATTGCGCAATGGCATTTAACCCAACATTGCTCTCTAAAGCTGACGTAATCCACCAACCACAATTGTTTTGTTCAGCTAAAGTAATCCATTCCAAACTATTGGCAAAACCACCTAATAAACTTGGTTTTAAAATAATGTATTGAGGTTGAATTGTCGATAACAATTTTTGCCTTTCTTCGGATGAAAAAACCCCAATCAATTCCTCATCCAACGCAATAGGAACTGGGGTTTTAGTACATAAATCGGCCATTGCTTCCATTTGTCCTTGTTTGATTGGTTGCTCAATAGAATGTATATCAAATTTTGACAATTGTTCTAATTTTTGCAAAGCTTCATTGGGTAAAAAAGCTCCATTTGCATCTACTCTTAAGACAATTTCATTGGCAGAAAATTCTTTTCTGATGGATGCTAGTAACGATAATTCAGTCTCAAAATCAATGGCACCTATTTTCATTTTGATACAAGAAAAGCCAGTTGCTAACTTTTCTTTGATTTGCGTTTTCATAAAATCTTTATCACCCATCCAAATCAATCCATTGATATTGATTGCCTCTTTTCCTTGCGTGAATTTTGTTGGAAATAACTCAAAAGGTGTTTGACTTTTTAGAGATAAAAAAGCTTGTTCCAACCCAAATTGAATGGATGGAAACTTTATCAATTCTTGCAATAATACTTCCAAACCCAAATGAATATTTTCACAAACCCAGTGTAATTTTTCTTCGTAATTAGGAACATCATCACAACTCAAACCTCTAAAAAGACCAGTTTCACCAATGCCAATTTTATCATTTTGTTGTAAAATGATGAACCAAGTTTCTTTAGTTTTTAAAATGCCACGTGAAGTACCACTTGGATTTTTAAAATTGAGAATGTATTTTTTATAACTTGCTGTAATTGTCATCAAAAAATTATTGTTCAAGAAAAGCTTTAAAATTGGTTAAATATGACAAATCTTGATTTTTAAAAGTACCCTTGAAATAAGGAAATAAACACGACATCAAATAAGAATCACTGCTACAAGTTGCTTGTAATGTAATGTTTGTCAAACCATTAGATTCTGAAAACACATAATCATTGGTTTTCAACATATTTTCGGCATTGTGAAAAAGCGTTACTTTTTTATTGGGAACATAAGCCATAATTTTTTCAGAAATCAACATTTTTTGATCTTGATTTTGAATCATTAATTGATATTCACTTCCCGTTTTTCCAATATTTTCATTGACAACTTCAACCGATTTTAGTTCTGGAATCCATTGTTTTTTATTCTCAATAGTTGTAAAAGCATCAAAAACTTGTGCAATTGGCTTATTAATTTGAATTTGAACAGTATAATTTGTCTCTTTGATAAAAGAGCCAGTGGCAAAAAACACTAGCACAATTACAGAGATAATTCCTAAAATAATTTTAATTCTTTTCATTTTTTAAGTTTTCTATGACGCCATTTTTTGATTAAAAAATAACTAATTGGAATAATCATAACGAATGGCCAAACCGTTACAATAAATAGCAAAAATGATTTGAAATTATCAAATCCATTTGTAAAGCTCTCTCCTATTTTTCCAAAAAAGGAAGTTTCATTGGATACTTTTTTATAGAATGAAACAGACAATGTTGAAAAAGAAACTTGGTTGGAAAGGTAATTCAATCTTCCTTCAGTTGCTTCGATTTCTTCACGTAATTTTCCTAATTCGCGTTCAACATTCAAAATATCTTCTACACTTTTAGATTGTTGTAGAATTTCTAAATAGCGTTTTTCGAGTTCTTTTTTGTTTTTTAAACGAGATTCAATGTCTAGGAATTCTTCAGTAACATCAGAAATGGTAATTTCTTTAGAATCGAATTTTGAAATTTGATTGGAAATTCCTTTTAAAATTGAATCAAAGTATTGTGCTGGAATTCTGATGTTGAGATAATAATTTATCTTATTATCATATTCATTTTTAGAATCTGATGAGATATATCCATCAAATTTTTGCACTAAATGTTCAATATTCGCTTTTGTTTTTTCCAAATCAGAGGTTTCAAAAACGACATTTCCATTTTTGATTAATTTTCTGGAAATAGGTTCTTTTAAAACTGTGTTTGATGTTTCATTCACTGAAAATGATTTCTTGGTTTGCATTGAATTTGTCAAATTCATTTTAGAATCTGACAAATTTGTAAATTCTACAGTATTTGCATCTGAATTTTTACAAGTGATAAAAAGCAATCCAATCAAAAAAAATAACGCACTATTTTTCATAATTTAAGTTATAAAGAGTTTACAATTCCAAAAATAATTGCAAACAAAAAAGTACTTAACGCCACTTTTTTAAGTTCACTATCCAACTCAGAAAGCTGATTATTATTGGCTACTGTAACCAAATTTTTCATCAAAGGAATGAATGCTATCAAAAACAAAAATTGCACGATTGATGAGAAATTTAAAATTACGAAAATAGAACTTGCAAACAATGCGCCAAAAATTAAAAAGTAATGATATTTTTTTGCGTTACTAATGCCTAACTTTACAACTAAGGTATTTTTTTGATTGATTTTGTCTTGTTCAAAATCACGTAAATTATTCAAATTTAATACTGCTGTACTTAAAAATCCGACTGCTATTGCAGGTAAAAAAATCAGAAAATTAAGCTGTTTTGTATATAAAAAATAGCTCCCAACAACGCTGAGCAATCCGAAAAATAGAAATACAAAAACATCTCCAAAACCACTATAACCATAAGCAGATTTACCTACAGTATATTTAATAGCGGCAATAATTGAGGCGATTCCCAAGAAAAAAAACAAAACTGCATAGCCAAAATTTTCTTTTCCAAAAGCGATAAAAATTAATAAAATAGCCACTAATAAGGTGATAATTGTTGTCACAATCATGGCATTTTTCATTTGTTTTGGAGTAATTGCCCCAGAAGCGACCATTCTTGCTTCACCAGTTCTATTTTTATCTGAACCTTTAATTCCATCTCCATAATCATTCGCGAAATTGGACAATACCTGAAAGCCGATTGTTGTAACAATCGCTAACCAAAAAATAGCAGAATTTAAAATTGAGGTGTCATTTCCTAGAGAACTTCCCACAATAATTCCTGAAACAGAAAGTGGTAAGGTTCTCAAACGAGCTGCTTTTATAAAACTTTTTACATCCATGAGTGTTGACTAGTTTCAATTTTAAAAATGGTGTAATCGTATAATTTTTTTGCTAAATGCATTTGTAAACAGGGTATTTTAACTTTGCCAGATGCTGTTTGAAAAACCAAATCAGCCACATTTTTTCTCTCTTGAAAAAAGGTTTGTTTCAATTTAATATTTTGCACTTTATAAAAAGGTAATAAAATAGTGTGTGTTTCAATCATTCCTGTTGTTATTTCCAATAAATCTTTTGAAAACACATAGGTTCTCTTTGTAAATTTTAGGTGAATCAAAAAAAATACTATAGGAATTAGCAAAATATTGATTAAAAAAACACTCTTATTGTCAAAAATATAGTAACAAAAGCTATTTATCACTAATAAAAAGAAAATAGCTCTCAAATACAGTCTGTTTTTATAAAATTCATCAGATTTATTTTGATGAAAAGCTGCTGTATTTTCGTCCTCAAAAAGCAATTGTTTGATTGCTGAAATATGAGTCTTTTTACACCCGATGATTTTGATAATTTTATTTTTTTTACCCTCCTCTTTTCCACTTGTAGCTTGAGAAAATCTTACAAAATACGAATTTAACCACTTTTTAAGTGGATTTGAAGAAACTGTGATAAATTGAATTTTATTTTTTTTTAATACCACCGATTTTTTTGTTGTCAATCCTTGCGAAATTTCAAGAGTTTCTTTTTTTATAAAAACTGATTGATCAAAATGCGCTATCAAAACTCTAACAAACGAACTTATTAAGGCTACAAAAACAATCAAAATAAAAAAGGTTAGTATTAAAATAATACTAGTTTGAATTGCAGAAGTATTCTCAGAAACAAAATTGTCAAACAATTCTTGATTTTTAAAATTTTTAAAAACGTCTCTTACTTGTTGGTAAATTCCGATTGCAAATGCTACCGTTAAAAATAAACTTTGGAAATGGTTTTCTGTCAAACTCTCCTTTATCAACTGAGAAAAGTTCACTTTTAGAAAAGGGATATTTAAAATTTCAGATTGAATGTCATTTGTAGATTTTGAAAAATTAGTTAATGCCGTTTTAAGCAAATTTGCATGCGATAATGACATTGCTTTGATGGAAATTTCAGCTTTTGCAGAACCCGCAGTTTCAATTTCAACTTCATATGTATTGATGATTTGCTGCACAATATTTTGTTTGAAGTTGATGTTTTGAATTCTGTCAAATGGAATTGAAATAAGTGATTTTTTGAATATCCCTTTTTTTAAAACAAAATGATTATTTTCAATTTTGAACTGAAAATTTTTAAAAATTAAAAGGCTATAACTGATTAAAATTACAATTGCGATGAAAAAAGAAAGATATACATACCCTAAAGCAGGGTCTGAAAATTTTGAAAATTTCTGAATAAAAACAATTAATAAAATCCAAGTTGCTTTAAAAACCTGCATCAATTGATGCATAAAAATTACCAATATGCCTTTTTTGGATTGTGTTTGAAATTGATTAAAATCAGCAAAGTTATTCATCGATTTTTTGGCTAATGAATTCTTTTATTTTTTCGGCATCTACCAATGAAATCCCAGCTATTTTTAAATCGTCACTACTATCACCTGCTGTAAAAACACTTAACGAAGCCAACTGAAAAAGTTTTGAAAAAGGTCCTTGATCTATTTCTAAATGCTGAATTCTATTGAAAGGTACAGTAGTTAATTTTTTAAAAAACAATCCACTTCTGTAAGAAATATCCTTGTCACGAACCAAATACATGCGGGTTTTAAATCCTAAAAAATAAACGATGGTTACACCTCCAAAAAAAACTAAAAGAACTGTATATATCCAAAAAATAAAGTTTTTTAGGTTCCATAAATTTGTGAAATCAACTATAATTGTTGCAATTAAGAATACTGTAAAAATTAGAGTAATATTCAATAAAATTACCTGTAAATACTTTTTTTGGACAGGAATAAAATCATCTTTTTGAATTTCAGGAAATTGAATTACCGTCAAATTATCAAATGAATTTATCATAAATACAAGTATAAAACTACAGAATCTAGATTGTAAATATTTTATAAATTATTTGCTTCTGCAATCAATTCAGCAATATCTTTCACCACAATTTCAGTCTCATTTTCCTTAAATTTTACACCATCAGCCATCATTGTTTTGCAATAAGGACAGCCTGTTGCAATGATTTGAGGATTGGTTTCTAAAGCATCTTCTGTTCGTAACACATTCACTTCTTTATCCCCTTTTTCAGCATCTTTAAACATTTGAGCACCTCCTGCTCCACAGCACAATGCAGTTGATTTATGACGTTTCATTTCCGTCAGGTTTACGCCTAGTTTTCTGATAATTTCGCGAGGAGATTCATACTCATCATTGGCTCTTCCTAAATAACAAGGGTCATGAAATGTAAGTCTTTTTCCTTTTAAAGTTGCGTCATTTATTTGAAGACGATTTTCTGAAAGTAATTTTTGAATGAATTGTGTGTGATGATATACTTGATAATTTCCACCCAAACTTGGATATTCATTTTTAAGTGTATTGAATGAATGCGGATCGCAAGTAACAATGGTTTTTACTTCATATCCATTCAAAATTTCGATATTCATCAAGGCTTGCATTTGAAATAAAAATTCATTTCCCGCTCTTTTTGCAGCATCTCCAGTAGAAGATTCTTCAGTTCCTAAAACTGCAAAATCTACTTTTGCTTGATGTAAAATTTTAACAAAAGCTCTTGATATTTTTTTGGCTTTGTCATCATAACTTCCTGCAGCACCTACCCAAAACAACACTTCGGGTTGCTTGCCTTGTGCCATCATTTCTGCCATTGTTGGAACTATCATTTGTTTAGTTTTTAGTTATTAGTTTTAAGTTGTTAGTACTTTAGCTTAAAACTAAAAATTCGTCATTAAAAATTATTATTCCTCATTTACCCAATTCAATCTGTCTTGTTGATTGTATTGCCAAGGAGCACCATTATTTTCGATATTTGTCATCATCATATTTAGTGATTGTGGCGCAGCACTCTGCTCCATCACTAAATACCTTCTCATATCTACAATTATTGATAATGGATCAATATTTACAGGACATTCTTCAACACAAGCATTGCAACTGGTACATGCCCACAACTCTTCTGGAGTGATATAATCGTTTAATAATTGTTTTCCATCATCTTTAAAAACTCCTCCATTTGCATCGATATTTTTTCCAACTTCTTCTAAACGATCTCTAGTATCCATCATGATTTTTCTGGGAGATAATTTTTTACCTGTCAAATTTGCAGGACAAGAGGATGTACATCTTCCACATTCTGTACAAGTATAGGCATTAAGCAATTGCACCCAACTTAAATCGGTAACATCTGAGGCTCCAAATTTTTCAGGAACTTGATTATCAGCAATTTCAGTTGGATTTGCATAAGGATCTGCTGATGGATCCATCATTAATTTTACTTCTTTAGTTACAGCTTCTAAATTGGTAAATTGTCCTTTCGGATTCAAATTGGCAAAATATGTATTTGGAAAAGCGAGTAAAATGTGTAAATGTTTTGAATAGTATAAATAATTTAAGAACACCAAAATACCTAGAATATGCAACCACCAAGCGGTCCTTTCGATTGTATGTAGTGCTTCTGCTGAAAATCCATCAAAAATTGGAGCAATGAACTGACTGATTACATTGCCAACTCCAGCTTCTTGAAAAGGTACATCAGTGGCATTCATGGTTAAGAATAAAGTCATTAAAACCACTTCAAAATACAGGATGAAATTACCATCATTTTTTGGCCAACCTGTCATTTCAGCACTTAAAAAGCGTTTAATTTTCACAACATTTCTTCGCATCCAAAAAACAAAAACAGCTACTAAAACCAACACTGCTAAAACCTCAAAAGTTCCGATTAAAAACCCATAAAAATTAGCACCTAAAACACCCTGAAAAAGTCTGTGAGTACCAAATAAGCCATCAATTACGATTTCTAAAACTTCTATATTGATGATGATAAATCCGATGTAAACTACCAAATGTAACAAACCTGAAATGGGTCTTCTAACCATTTTTGATTGTCCAAAAGCAATTTTAAGCATGTTTTTTAGGCGAGCAGATTTGTTATCTGTTCTGTTAATATCTTTTCCTAAACGAATGTTTCTGAACAAATTGCGAACATTCGTCACAAAAAAACCGAAACCAACTGCTAATGCGAGTGCAAATAAAATATTTGGTAAGTAATGCATTTGATTGTTTTTATACTTTTAACTTATTGTTTAATTTCTTCTTTCTTAACTTCTGGTTTATAAGGACTTGGCTTTTTACCGAATAATGAAAAATGTACAAATCGCTTTGGATTTAATTTCATATCTCGTAATAATTCTTCCAATTCTTGAGACATTTCAGTAAGATTTGTGTACAAAGCATCGTCGTTCATTAATTTACCTGCTGTTCCTTTTCCATTTTGAATTCCGTCTAATAATGAATTTACTGAGGTTAAAGTAAGTTCTGCTTTTCTCATGATTTCACCCAAATTCGAATTTACTAACGTATCTGTAACTTTCGATAAATTTTGAGTAATTTGATTCGTATTTTTCAACGTTTCTTTTAAGTTTGATGAATTTGAATCAACAATAGAATTTACAGAAGCTATGGTTGTTCTTAAATCGATGATGGCAAATTCAATTTCTTCAAAAGAATTTTGAATGCTTGTGGTAGTTTTTTTATCCAGCAAATTGTTAAACTTTTTGAATGATAAATCTGCACTTTCTAAAACGCGCTCCAATTTTATTTGAATAGGATCTAATCTTGCACCAATTGCTGAAAATAATCCTTCTTCAACTTCGCCTTGTAAATAATCCCCATCTTTCGCTTCTTCACCTTCATAACTCGGAATCAACACTAAATTTGAACCTGACAAAGGATTGGGAGAATAGATTTTTACAATACTTTTTTTGGTAAAAATAAATCCGTTTTCTAATGAAAATTTCACCAACATTTGTCCTTTTTTAGCAGGATCTGGATTAAAATCGATGTTATCTACTCCACCTACTTTAAGTCCATTTACAAAAACCGAACTCGCTTCAGTGAGGCCTCCAACATTATTATATTCAACAAGAAATTGTCTTTTGCTGGGTTGAAATATATTTTGACCATTCAAAAAATTGAAACCCCAAATAAAAATTATGATGATTAGAATTGCAATAATCCCTGTTTTTAATTCTCTAGACATATGAAAAAATTTACAACAATATTACTAATAATTTTTGGTTGATGAGACCTGAAATTAATTCAATTTCAATGCTTCTGAAACAGATATTTTCTCATCACCTTTAAATGCGACCATAAATGCTGATGAAAATCCTGCTTTTTGCACAGTTAGTAAACTTTCTTTTGCTTCTTTATAGTTGGATGTTGATCCGTAATAGTATTTGAAAAAATCTCCTGTTTGCACTATTTCAACATCTTTTAATCCACTAAAATTTGATGGTTTTAATTCGATTTTATTTTTTCCAGAGGCGATTTGAATTTTGAATAAAACTTCATTACTCGTTTTTTCTGAAACAATTTTTGGATTTTTCACCTCTTTTACAGTATTCATTCTCAAATGATCAATATAATCTTGAATCGCATCTGCAATTGCTTTTGCCATTTGAGATTGTCCTTTTTCTGAATTTAAATATGCGCCTTCACTTTTGTTCGTTAAAAAACCTAATTCAATTAATATACTAGGCATGATAGTTTCCCTAAGCACTTGAAAATTATCTTGTTTAACTTTTCGGTCTAAACGATTTAATTTTTGCGTAAAATTTTGCTGAACTAAAGAAGCAATTTCAAGACTTTTATCTAAATTTTCTTCTTGCAAAAGAGACAATCCAATAACAGATTCAGCTGAATTTGGGTCAAAACCTTGGTATCTTTCTTGATAATTGTCTTCTAAAAGCACTACAGCATTTTCTCTTTTCGCGATTTCAAAATTCTTTTTATTTCCTTTTAATCCTAAAACAAAAGTTCCTGCTCCGTAAGCATTTGAAGTATGAGAATCGCAATGAATAGATACAAATAATGTAGCTTTTGCATCATTTGCAATGGCTCCTCTTTTCCATAAATCAATAAAAACATCCTCTTGTCGGGTGTAAATTACTTTGATATAATCTATTTTAGACAATTGTCTTCCAACTTCTAAAGCCGTTTTCAATGCAATATCTTTTTCCTGAAAACCGTTACCTAAATTCCCAGGATCTTTACCTCCATGACCAGCATCTAAAACAATTGTGTATGTTTTTTGTGAAAATAATGGGGCTGAAAAGAGTGAGAAAAAAACCGTTAAAAGTGTTAAAAAAAACAAGTTTTGTGGTTTCAACATAAATTTGTGATTTTGCAAAAAGTTCATCAATAAAATTTAACTAATTTTGGCGTCATAAATTTGGTAATCCAAAAAGTGAGCCGTTTTTAATTTTATACAAAAATAGTATTTAAAGCATTGCAATCAAACCTATCCTACATACTTTTATTTTGTGTCTTCTTTTTTACAAAGATTGGCTTTGCGCAAGATATAAAATCAACGAATAAAACTGTAATTCCGGCCGTAAAAAAGGATTCAGTAAGACCATCCAAAGAGCTATCAAAAGTTACTGTAAAGAAAGATTCTCTCTTGTTAAAAAAAACAGATACGATTGCAAAAGACTCTTTAAAACCAAAGGAAACTATTGAAGATATCATTACACATACTGCAAAAGATTACACGATTCAAGATGCTAAAAAAAGAAAAGTAACTTTATATAATGAAGCAAATATTCAATATACTGATATTGATTTAAAAGCGGGAATCATTATTGTTGATTATAAAGAAAATAGTCTTTTTGCAAAAGGAATTATTGATAGCACAGGCTATGTTCAAAAACCTATTTTTAAGCAAGGAAGTCAAGAGTCTGTTCAAGATTCTATCATTTACAATTTTAAAAGCAAACGCGCCATAATTTACGGTTTAAAAACCCAACAAGGAGAAATGTACACGTATGGATTGAAAACAAAAAGAGAAAATGACTCTACAGTTTTCATCAGAAAAATACGTTTCACTACTTCCGATAAAGAAATTCCGGATTATTATATTGCCACCAATAAAGCCAAATTAGTCCCTGGAAAAAAAATAATTGTTGGCGCTAGTAATTTGGTTTTGGCTGATGTTCCTACACCTGTTTTTTTACCATTTGCTTATTTTCCAATGACTGAGACAAGCATGTCTGGATTTTTAGTTCCTGCTTTTGATACAGGAAGCAGTCAACGTGGCATTGGTTTTCAAAATGGCGGATATTATTTTGCCATCAGTGATTATATGGATTTGACGGTTTTGGGTGATGCCTATTCAAACGGAAGTTGGGGAACAAGAATTTCATCAAACTACAATAAACGCTATAAATACAATGGAATTTTTAGTTTGAATTTTGAAAATATCGTGAATGGAATTCGTGGTTTTGATGATTTTTCGAAATCGAATAATTTCAACATTCGTTGGAATCATAATCAAGATTCAAAAGCGAGTCCAAATTCTCGATTTTCTGCTTCTGTAAACTTAGGAAGTAGTCGTTTTTTTAGAGAATCTTTGAATCAATTCAATGTTGCTCAAACTCAAAATAATACGTTTAATTCCTCCATCAATTATAGCAAAACTTTTGTTGGAACGCCTTTTAATATGGCTGTTACAGCGTCACATCAGCAAAATACAAATACGGAAAGTATTACCATGACTTTGCCAAATTTAACGCTGAATATGGATCGTATATATCCTTTTGCAGGAAAAAATGGTGTAAAGAAAAATCCAATACAAAAAATGGGTTTTAACTACAATATGCAAGGTCAGTATTTAATCAATACTACTGATGCTGATTTTTTTACAAGCAAAATGTTTGAAACTGCAAGAGCAGGAATTCAACACAGAACTTCTACAAATACCAATATCAAAGTTTTTAAATATTTTACGCTTTCACCAACTGCAAATTATGAAGAAGTTTGGCAATTTGACTATATAGAAAAAGAGTATGATCCTACAAAAAATGTTGTTGTAACAGATACTTTACGCGGATTTAAAAGCTACAGAGAATACAATTTGGGTGTGGGTTTATCAACCAATATTTATGGAACTTTTAACTTTAAAAAAGGGCGCTTAAAAGCAATTAGACATACCATAAGACCCACCATTTCTTATAGTTATAGACCAGATTTTAGAGACAATTACCTAAAACAAGTACAACAAAGTGCAAATCCATTGGATGTGATTGATTACACTGTTTTTGATCAGGGAATTTATGGGGGGCCTTCAGGAGGATTGAGCAATTCAATCGGAATTGCTTTAAACAACGTTTTAGAGGCAAAAGTTGCCCCAAAAGACCCTGAAAGTGATGAAGAAGATGAAAAAATCATGATTTTAAACAACTTGAATTTCAATACTTCTTATAACATTGCCGCAGATAGTTTGCGATGGTCAAACGTTACTTTTAGTGCAGGTACAAGATTATTTAAAGACAAATTAGCCTTGAATTTTAATGGCTCATTAGATCCTTATCAAGTAAATGATGAAGGTCAAAGAATCAATAAATTCAATCCTGGCATTTTTAGATTGACAAATGCAAATATGACCATGAATTATTCTATTTCGAGCACTGATTTTGATAAGAGCAAAAAGAAAGACGAAGCCGAAAATAAAAATGGAAATGGTGCAAATAATCCTCCAGATACCATGGGAGCAAATATTGATCCTACCAATAGATTCGGAAGGCAAAATATCCCCAATGAATCTAAAGAGCCTACAAAAACCGAACTTTATAGAGCCAAAATTCCTTGGACTTTAAATTTGGTATATTCTGCAAATTATGCAAATAATGGTATTCAACCTGGTAGAATTGGCATTCACACTGTTGGATTTAGTGGAAATATTGAATTGACACCTAAATGGAAAATTGGATATTCATCAGGATATGATATCAAAAATGGTGCGTTTTCGTTTTCAAGATTTAATTTTTCAAGAGATTTAGACAGTTGGCAATTCAATTTTAATTGGGTTCCTTTTGGCGCAAATTCTTCTTATACCTTTTTTATTGGTGTAAAATCAACAATGCTTGCAGACTTGAAATGGGATAAAAATAAACCACCAGATAGAAGGTTGTTTTAGACTGTAGACAGTTGTCAGTAGTCATAGACAGCTTTAAAACTTTGAATCTCTGAAACTTTGCATCTTTGCACCTTTGAAACTTAGAAACTAAAAAAAATGAAAAAAATCATCAAAACGGATAAGGCTCCTGCTCCAATAGGACCTTATAATCAAGCCATTTTAAGCGGCAATACCTTATATACTTCAGGACAAATTGCTATCAATCCTGCAACTGGAGAATTGGTTTTAGATAATATTTCTGATGAAACCAAACAAGTGATGGAAAACCTAAAAGCTGTTTTAGCTGCTGCAGAAATGACTTTTGAAAACGTGGTAAAAACATCGATTTTTATCTCTGATATGCATAATTTTGGGGCAATTAACGCTGTTTATGCAACTTATTTTGATGAAGAAACTGCACCTGCAAGAGAAACTGTAGAAGTAGCAAATCTTCCAAAATTTGTGAATGTTGAAATCAGTATGATTGCTGTAAAATAGATTTTTGGCTTTTGTAAAAAATAAAAAAACCTGATATTACTATCAGGTTTTTTTTATTTATCAACTTAGTTTTTTAAGAAACTGAAGCAGCATATTCAATTAAATCAACGATTTTTGTTGAATATCCCATTTCGTTATCATACCAAGAAACTACTTTTACAAAGTTGTCATTTAAAGCAATACCTGCTTCTGCATCAAAAATTGATGTTCTAGTATCCCCAACAAAATCTTGAGAAACCAATGCTTCTTCAGTATACCCTAAGATTCCTTTCATTTCATTTTCTGAAGCTGCTTTCATTGCTGCACAAATTTGAGCATATGTTGCAGGTTTTTCTAATCTAACAGTTAAATCAACTACAGAAACATCCATTGTTGGAACTCTGAAAGCCATTCCTGTTAATTTTCCATTCAAGGCTGGAATTACCTTACCTACTGCTTTTGCAGCTCCTGTTGAAGACGGAATGATGTTGTGCAATGCAGCTCTTCCACCTCTCCAATCTTTTGATGAAGGACCATCAACCGTTTTTTGAGTAGCAGTTGTAGCATGAACAGTCGTCATTAAACCTTCTACGATTCCGAAATTGTCATGCAACACTTTTGAAATTGGCGCCAAACAGTTTGTGGTACAAGAAGCGTTTGAAAATATTTTAATATCCGAAGTTAACTCAGTGTGGTTTACACCCATTACAAACATTGGAGTATGGTCTTTAGATGGAGCAGATAAAACAACTCTTTTTGCGCCAGCTTCAATGTGCTTCATTGCAGTGTCTTCTGTTAAGAAAAATCCTGTAGATTCGATTACATAATCAGCACCAACTTCTCCCCATTTCAAGTTTGCAGGGTCTCTTTCAGCAGTAATTCTGATTTCATTTCCGTTAACAACTAATTTTCCATCTTTTACAGAAACATCTCCTTTGAATTCTCCGTGAACAGAATCATATTTTAACATGTATGCTAAATAATCTACTTCAAGTAAATCATTGATCGCTACTACTTGTACATTTTTTCTTAATACTGATGATCTAAAAGCTAGTCTTCCTATTCTTCCAAATCCATTAATTCCTATTTTAATCATAATTTTATATATTTATTTATACAGACATGATGTCTGACACTCTTATTAATTCTTTATCTATTTTTGATTGTCCTTTGATTGCTTGCTCTAATGGAGTTAGCGTAATTTGATCGTTAAGCAAACCTACCATATAATTGGATTTTCCATCTAACAAAGTTTCAACTGCTTTTACTCCCATTCTACTTGCTAAAACTCTGTCAAAACATGAAGGACTTCCTCCTCTTTGTAAATGTCCTAAAACGGAAACACGAACGTCGTATTCTGGCATGTTTTTTTCAACGTAGTCTTTCAACTCAAAAACATTTTTTCCAGATTTATCTCCTTCAGCCACAATAACAATACTAGATGCTTTTCCTGATTGTTTACTTCTATTTAAAGACTCTAGCAAACGCTCTAAACCTAAGTTTTCTTCGGGAATTAAAATTTCTTCAGCACCTGCACCAACGCCAGCATTTAAGGCAATATGACCTGCATCTCTACCCATTACTTCTATAAAAAACAAACGGTCATGAGAACTTGCAGTATCTCTAATTTTATCTATTGCATCAACAACTGTGTTTAAAGCAGTATCATATCCTAAAGTATGAGAAGTACCTGCAATGTCATTATCAATAGTACCTGGAATTCCGATTACAGGAAAGCCAAATTCTTTGTTAAAAACAATAGCACCAGTAAAAGTTCCGTCTCCACCAATGGTAACCAAAGCATCAATATTGGCAGCTTTCAAATTATTGTAGGCTTTTTGTCTTCCTTCTTTGGTCATGAACTCTTTTGACCTTGCAGATTTCAAAAAAGTTCCCCCTTTGTTGATGATTCCTTTTACGCTTCGTGCATTTAAATCGATAAAATCACCAGAAATCATACCTTGATATCCGTGATAAATTCCGATACATTCAATTTCGTGATACGAACACGTTCTTACTACAGCTCTTATAGCGGCGTTCATCCCTGGGGAATCTCCTCCAGATGTCATGACGCCAATTTTTTTTATTTTCTCCATAATATAATAGTGTAAAATTAAGGCTTTTTAATGACTTCAACTAAAAAAACTACGAAAACGTTATAGAGCAAAATCCCTTTGTTTACAAGAGAAAATCATTTTAAATTGCGTTAAATATTGGATTTAATTAGTTGATTTCATTTGCTTTATTAGTCTCCAGAATTGTTTTCTTTTTCGGCTTCTTTTTTAACAGTTTCAGTCTTACTGGGTTCTTTTTTAAGTTTTATTTTTCTTCGAATTCTGGTTAATAATTCCGAAAAGTTGTTAAAGTTTACTTGATATGTCAAACCAATTCCTTGAGTATATCCGATTTCTTCAGTGGTGTATTGAATTTCATTTTGTCTATTAAAAATAACTCCTCTAAAATTGCCTTCTTTATTGAGTAAAAATTCCACTTTTACCTCACCAATAACACTTGCTTGTGTTTGTGAACCAACAGGAACTCCGAGTTCACCATTGATAATTACTCTATCACTTAATTGGGTGCTAAAAGAAACATCCACTTGATCATTAATGATTAAGTTATTGATATTGTTATTTCCTTGTTGATAATCAAAACCAAGCTGAAATTTACTATCTGGACTATTTAAGAGACTCGAAAAGGCTGCTGCAATTGCACTTGAGGCAGTTCCTGTGATGCTATTATTGATATCAAAAGAAACACGATCTGGGTTTCTAAATGTTCCGAAAGCGAGTAAAGAGATGAATTGCGTTGTTTTTTCGTTGATGTTATTATCGTTTAAAATAAACTCTAACTCATTGGCAATTGTAGGATCAACATTGGTAAGTTTGATATCTAACTCTTGTTTAGAACTAAACAAACCTCCTGAAATTCGGGTTACCAAATCAATATTTTCTTTTCTAGTTGAGTTGTAATTTTCTAATAAAACTCCCGGATTTGCTTTGGCTTTATAAATTGCAGTAACATCTAAATTGGCTTCATACGGATTTCCATTCCAAGAGACTGTCCCGCCTTTTTGAATTATAAAAGGTTTGTTGATAATGCCTCCATATTTAAAATCATACACTCCACTATCAATTGTAAAATCGCCAAACATATTGAACATTCCACGTGTATTGATGCGAATTTGTAAATCTCCAGAACCTCTTCCTGTTAATTTACTACCATAAACTTCATCAATAACCACTTGTGCTTCAGCATCTTTTGTAACTTCAATATCTATATTTAAAGTCAACCCTTTAATGGCTTCTTCTGCGGCCTCTCTTTGTCTTTGTTCAATTTTTAAAGCATCAGATTTAAAGTGAATCAATCCAAAACTATCAACCGTTTCTATATCTTTCAAAGGCACAACAAAAACAGTTTTGGGGTTTGTTTTGCCATTAATTTCAATAGATAATTGATCTGTTAAACCCGAAATTGTGGCTGAGCCATCCATAAATGCTGTTCCGTAAAAAAGCGCATCTTCTGTGTTTTCTGTATCTAAAACCAATAAGTTTTTAGTATCGATTTTTAAATCTAAAAACCATTGTTCAAAATTTCTATGAGAAATATTTCCACTTAAAATTCCTCGTGTTTTGTGTTTGGTATCAAAAATTTTTAAATCTTCTAAAATAAAAGATTGTTCTAATAGAGAAATGGTTGATTCGCCTTCAAAATCATAATCAACATTTAAATATGGAAATTTTAAACCCGCATTTTTAAGTCGTAAATACCCTTCCATTTCTGGATTTCCAAGAAAACCAATCAAGGTAAAATTACCTGAAACGTTACCTCTTAACGAAGAAATTACATCTTGGCCCAAAGGACTAAATGCTTCTAAAGTATAATCTTCTAAAAAAACTTCTAAGTCAATGAGTGGTTTTTTATCAGAAAAATCAATGCTACCAATTGCTGCAATACTTCGTGCTTTTTCGTTATTGATAGACATATCAACACTATACTTTTGGTACGAATTATCACCTTTGATATTGATTGCCAATTCACCTTGTTTGAACTTATTAATTTCAAAATCTTTGATTACCAAAATGGCTTCAGGATTATATACATTGTCTTTTTTTATAAAATCTAAATGTCCTGTTACTTTTCCTTTGAGGGATAAACTATCGATTTTGGGTAAAAAACTCTCTAGATTGACTTTATTGAAATCTGCCAAAAGAAATATCTCATTAGACCCTCTTAAACTTCCTGTAAATTCAATTTTTTGCTCTCCTGAAACAATTTTAAATTGACTAAATGAAAATTCATCATTCTTTAAATCGAACGTAATTTTATCTGAATTTTTTTCATCAGGATTTATTTTCCAAGCAGTATTTTTAAACACAAAAGTAGATTCTTCAAAACCGAGCACTGATTTTTTCTCTTTATTGATGGTGTAATAGAAATCTAGGTTAAAATCTTCGTTATTATTGGCTCCTCCTTTAAACTCTGATTTGAAAAACAGGGTATCATTTTCTGTTCTATTCAATAAATTTAACTTTGAAACATTGTAATATTTTGTGTTTACTTCGGAGGCTGTTAAATGCGAATTATACAACGGATTTTGATTGTCTGTTCGCAACAAAACATCTTTCAATTCGTTGCCATAAGCATCAATTTTAGGAGATGAAATAGTAAGTTTTAATTGATTTTTATTAGACTGTATTTTGCCTTTTATTTTTGTGTTATTATCAATAGAAACTTCTGGAAAAAAGACGGAAACTATTTGATTGTAAATGGTGAAATTAAAATCTAAATATTGATTTGGAGCTACTTTATAAGGTTCGTAATTGTTATAAATGCTACCAAGTGCGTTTTGAGAAACTTGTACAATTTCATCAAAAGAAAATTTTCCGGTTAAATAACCATCAGCAATATCTTCAGATTTTACTTCAATCGTTTTGATTGAATCTTTAATAGATGATGTAAATTTAAATTCTTTAAAGCTAAATTCTTGTTTTTCGTTTGTGTAAAAAATGTCTTTAAAAGTGGCATTTCCAACAATATCATCAAAGGTATTTCCTTCAACATCAATTTCGATAGTTCCTTTTAATTTTGATATGGAATCTCTCGAAAAAAGATTGGTGTTTTTTAAATTCAAGTAAGTTATCTCTGATTTAAAATCAAATCTGTTGACTTTTGCTGACAAATCAGCCAAACCATTGAATTTCATTTTAAAATTGGCATCATCAATGGCTAAAACTCCATCAAACTTATTGTTTTGATATTGTCCGTTTGCGGTAATATTTTTGTAGTTATAATCATTATAAACCATTTGAGAAATTGCTCCGTTGAATTTTGTATTGATATTGTCCAATCGAAATCCACTTCCTTTTACAGTTCCTTTTAAAGAAACTTTTCCAAACGTTGGATCATTAAATATGGCACCTATTCTAAAACTTTCAAGTGAAACATTTCCGCTATAAGTAGCAAAATCGATGTTATCAACATTACCAATTTCTAAATCAGCAATTGCTTTTCCAATGCTTGAATTTAAAGTTACGTCTGCAATTACTTGAGTAGGTGTTGCAAAAACATTACCTTGAATATTGAATTGACCTAATTTATCAAATGAAGAAGGCAAAGTTTTTCCTAACAAATTGGGCAAAATACTTTTCAATTCTTTTTGAGTTGCTATCAAATTTTTAAAATCTCCCTGAAAAACAAACCCATTTTCAGTATTTACGGCATTTACAAAACTCAAATCTCCTTCAATTTTGATACCTCCATTTGTGGTCAATTTGAACTTTTCTAAGCCAAAGTTATTCAATGTTCCGTTTAAATTTCCACGAAAATCAATATTGTGCTCACCAGACAATTCCCCATAAAATTTTTGTAAATCTTTAATTGCCAAACTACTTTCAGAAAACTTGGCTTTGATATTCACTTTGTTATTAAAATCAACTAAATCTTCGCGTTTATAACTGAGTTTAATATCGCCATTGATTGATGAAAATTGAGTTTGCAGAGTGGTATTTTTAAAGTTCATCCCTGATAAGGTATACTTAAAATCAGTGGATAAGTTTGTTACCTGTAAATTATAAGAGTCTGTGAAGTACAAACCTCTGATTTTAGTAGAAAAATCAGGTCCTACAACCGAAAAATCTTGCAAATTTCCACCTGCTTTGAAAATTTGATAACTAATAGAATCTATATTATTAGCATCAACAACTCTAAAATTTAGGTTATTGATGTAAATATTTGAGGATTTTAAAATAAAAGGCGGAGTTAAAGAATCTCTGGGTTTACCATCATCAAAAAGTTCAATAAAAATACTCAAATTATCATTGGTTTCGCCTTTATACGTTTTCAAATGAAAGTCAACACCATCCAAAGAAATGTTTTTTAAATTGACTTGATTGTCTAAAATTCGTTTAAAATTGACTAAGGAAGTTCTTAATTTTGAGACATAAATCAAGGTATCTTGATGGTGATCTTTTATTTTTACGCCTTTTAAATTAACGGATCCAATAAAAGAGAAATCGACTTTTTCTATGACAATATTCGTTTTGAAGTCCTCATTAATTATCTTGGTAAAATACGTTCCGATTTTCGTTTGAACGAAAGGAATAGAAAATATAATGCTCACAAAAAGCAAAAAGAGGACTAAATACCCCAGCCATTTTCCTAATTTTTGGAACAATTTTTTGATAGTCGATAGATTTTAAGTGTTCGTAACAATAACAAGATTGAATCAAATATATTGCCACTTTCAACAAATTTCGTACAAATGTAGCAAACAATAAAATTCTGTAATTAAAAATTATATGCTTCCTTAAAAATATACTTAATTTTGTAGCGCATTTTTTTAAAAAATATGGAAAAATCCATTTACATATTGGGTATTGAATCTTCTTGTGATGACACGAGTGCTGCAGTAATTTGCAATGGAAAAGTTTTAAGTAATGTTATTGCCAATCAAGAAGTGCATGCGCAATATGGAGGAGTTGTTCCTGAATTGGCTTCAAGAGCGCATCAACAAAATATTGTTCCTGTTGTGCAACAAGCTTTACATCAAGCAAATATTACCAAAAATGATTTGTCAGCAATTGCCTTCACAAAAGGTCCTGGATTAATGGGTTCATTATTGGTTGGAACTTCGTTTGCAAAATCACTAGCTTTAGGATTGCAAATTCCGTTGATTGATGTCAATCACATGCAAGCGCATATTTTAGCGCATTTTATTGACAACGAAACTCCAAAACCTCCCTTTCCATTTATTTGTTTGACAATTAGTGGTGGACACACACAAATTGTAAAAATAACGGACTATTTTTCAATGGAAATTTTAGGGGAAACTATTGATGATGCTGTTGGAGAAGCTTTTGACAAATCAGCTAAAATTTTAGGATTGCCTTATCCTGGAGGACCTTTGATTGACAAATATGCACAATTAGGAAATCCGAAAGCGTTTCCATTTTCAAAACCTCAAGTTGCCGATTTGAATTTTAGTTTCAGCGGATTAAAAACAGCCATTTTATATTTTTTACAAAAAGAACAGCAAAAAAATCAGAATTTTATTTCAGAAAATTTGAATGATATTTGTGCATCAATTCAATTTACAATTATAGAAATTTTGATGGACAAACTTAAAAAAGCAGTTAAACAAACAGGAATCAAACACATTGCAATTGCAGGTGGCGTTTCAGCCAATTCTGAAATCAGAAAAAGTTTGCAAAATGCTGAAAAACATTTGGGCTGGAAAACCTACATTCCAAAATTTGAATATACTACAGATAATGCTGCAATGATTGCCATCACTGGATATTTAAAATTTTTGAACAACAATTATGCTGATATTTCAACTGCTGTAAAAGCGCGATTAAAAGTCACTGAATAACGTATGAAAAACTTTACAAAAAGTATTATTTTCTTACTTTCGTACACCTTCTTTTGGATTGGATATTTTGTATTTGCACGTATATTTTTCTTGATTTATTATCTAGAAAAATCTAAAGAAATCGGATTTTTAGAGAGTCTTAAAACCTTCTTTTATGGTTTTCAACTCGATCTTTCATTTGCGTCTTATTTGAGCATTATTCCTTTTTTACTCATTGCTTTTTCAAAAATAATTGCGACTAAAAAAATCATTCCGATCATCAATTTCTTTACGTATTTCTGCATCATTTTTATCAGTTTACTACTTTTTATTGATGCAGGTTTGTATCAGGCTTGGGGAATTCGTTTAGATACTTCTTTGCTACCCTATTTAAATACGCCTGAATTGATGATTTCATCCGCATCAAAATCACAATTAATTTCAGGAGTAATTGGTTGGATTGCAGTGTCAGTTTCTTTTAGTTTACTTTATAAATTCATTGTCATTCCAAAATTAGCAACAATCATTTATAAAAGTTGGAGAGAATTTCCTGCGTTTTTATTGATTTTTGGAGCATTAGTAATCCCAATTCGTGGAGGATTTCAAACAATTCCTGTAAATCAAAGCAATGTGTATTTTTCTGAAAATATGTTTGCAAATCATGCTTCGTTAAATTTTACTTGGAATTTTTTCAATACCATTGCTCACAAAACGGATGGAAAAAATCCGTATGTAGCTTTTCCAACTGTAATTGCAAATACCATCATTGAAAACTCAAGAAAACCTTTATTAAAGGCTCCAAAAACGGATATTTTAACTACGTCAAAACCCAATATTATTTTGATTCTTTGGGAAAGTTTATCGGCAAAAGTGGTTGGTTCATTGGGTGGTGAACTTGATGTAACTCCGAATTTAGATTGCCTTTCTGAAGAAGGAATGTTATTCACGAATTTTTATTCAAATGGAGATAGAACAGACAAAGGAATTCCTGCGATTTTAAGTGGCTATTATCCACAACCTGTTGAGCGAATTATGCGAATGCCAAACAAAACAAGAAGCTTGACAATGTTACCCAAAAAGATGTATGAATTGGGTTATGAAACTTCCTATTATTATGGAGGTGATTTGAATTTTGGCAATATGAATACCTATTTGAGAAATGCTGGAATTTCAAAAATTGTTGATGGAAATGATTTTGACGAAGAAGATTGGAATTCAAAATGGGGTGCTCATGATGATGTTTTTATGCAACGTTTTTCAGATGATTTATCAACTGAACAAAAGGAACCCTTTTTTAAAATCGCATTGACTTTATCAAGCCACGAACCATACGAAATTAAAGGGGAATATAAATTTGGAAAAGACACTGAAGATAATTTATACAGAAGTGCACATCATTATACAGACAGTATTATAGGGAAATTTGTGGATTTTGCAAAAACGCAAACTTGGTATAAAAATACCTTGATTGTCATTATGGCTGATCATGGTCATACCTCACCAGCTCATGAAGGTCCTTATTTTTCGCCAAAAAAATTCCATATTCCAATGCTTTGGTTGGGTGGTGCTATAAAAAAGCCAGGCACAAAAATAGATGCTGTTTCTAGTCAAGTTGATTTTTCTTACACCTTATTACAATTGTTGAATGGAGATGTAACTGGATTTGATTTTGGTAAAAATATGTTTCAAGTTCATAATGGACAATATGCACATTACACTTTTAATAAAGGATTTGGAACATTGACAAAAGAGGGCGTTTTTGTATTTGACTTCGTGAGTAACATCCCAATTTTATCTGAAGGAAAAAACGCAAAAAAATTAGATTCTTTAGGTAAAGCCATCACACAAATGTCTTATCAAGATTTTTTAGACAGAAAATAAGTCCAACAATTTCTTGTTGGACTTATTGATAATTTGATATTTCAACTAAGTTTTATAAGACTTTAATAGTACAACCAATTGCTCTAGTTTCGGTTTTTTCTATCTTTTTTCCAGCCAATAAAGCATCTACAGCATTTTCAACATATTTTTCAGTAACTGCATCCGGATTTTTTGAACTATTGTCAATGGCGCCAATATATTCTACTTTCATTCCTTTTTTATTTACAATAAAAACATGTGGCGTTTTGGATGCTCCAAACTTTGGATACACTTTTTGTCCTTCATCAAACAAATATGGAAAAGAAAAAGATTTCTCTTTAGCACGTACAATCATATCTTCAAAACCATCTCCTTTTGAAGCTTTTGGATCATTTGGATTGATCGCAATTACAGGAAATCCTTTTGATTTGTACTTGGCATCCAACGCATTGATTCTGTCTTCATTTGCTACAGAATACGGACACATATTGCAGGTAAAAATGATGATAAAACCTTTGGCTTTTTTGTAATCTGACAAAGAAACCATTTTGCCATCTACATTTTTAAGTGAAAAATCTTCAATGGTATCTCCTACTTTGTACCCGTTTTCAGTACTTTTTGTAAATGCAGTTGCTATTAAAAAAACAACAAAGCACAATACTATTTTTTGGAATGTTTTCATAAATTATGGATTTAAAAATTGAATTAGTTCGTTTTCAAGTATTTGATAATCAAAAGTTTGTTCGTAAAATTTTCGTTTATTTTTATGGTAAATTAATGTTGCAGGTATTGCTCCACTCCAAGTTTTATCAATGGCTTGAATCCAAATATCTTCATTGACATCATCTAGTAAAACAACTTCTGACTGAATTTTATTTTCATTGATAAACGGAATCAACTTCTTTTCAACTTGTTTTGGGAAATCTAAACTAACCAATAAAACTTTTACCTTTTTATCTGAATAAGCAGCTCCTAGTTTTTCGAAATAGGGCAATTCTTTTACACAAGGAGCACACCAAGTTGCCCAGAAATTAACCACATAAATAGTATCATTCTGTTTTTCTAACAAAGGTTTTAACTGATTATAATTTACTGATTTAATTTCAGTTACAGGAAATTTTTCTTTTGCAACAGCTTTTGGTTTCTCTTTATAACAAGAAACAAACACAGTTACAAAAAGGATGATTAAAAATAGTTTTTCTTTCATTTTATAAAAGTAGTTTTTTTTAAAATACGTAAAAAATAATTAACTGATTCTTAACGAAATTGAATCGAAAATAGAAATTTAAAACCTCTAAAAAAATCAATAAATACCACTCAAAATAAGTAATAAAATTAGTAGAAATTCATATTTGTTTGATAATTTTGCAAAATATATAAACAAATGAAATCAACTTCAAAAGCGATTGTTATTGGCTCAGGAATTGCAGGAATTGCTACTTCTATAAGATTGGCTGTAAAAGGCTATCAAGTATTGGTTCTGGAAAAAAATAACTATCCTGGAGGAAAGCTTTCTGAAATTACTCTCGGAAATTATAGATTTGATGCAGGTCCATCATTGTTTACCATGCCACATTTTGTGGAAGAATTGTTTGCGTTAGCTTCAAAAAAAACAAACGATTTTTTTGAATATGATGCTCATGATACATGTTGTCATTATTTTTGGGAAGATGGCACTTTTTTAAAAGCACATAGCAATCATCAAGAGATAGAAAATGAAGTTGAAAATGTGTTTCCTACAAACGGAAAATTGTTTACAAAGAAACTGAAAAAAGCAGCATTTATAAACGAACAAGTGGGTGACTTGTTTTTAAAAAATAGTTTACATGATGTTCGTAATTTCCTAAATTTCAAAACATTAAAGGCACTTAGTAATAGTTGGAAATTAGATTTGCAAACGACCTATCATGCTTCAAATAAAAAGGATTTAAAAAATTCAAAACTTGTGCAACTTTTCGATCGTTTTGCAACTTACAATGGTTCAAATCCATATAAAACTCCAGGAATTATGAGTATTATTCCACATTTTGAACACAATGTGGGTACTTTTTTCCCAAAAAAAGGCATGGTTAGTATTACCAATAGTTTAGTACAATTGGCTGAATCTTTAGGAGTACAATTTCAATACAACACAATTGTTGAAGAAATTTTAGTTGAAAATGAGGCTGTTATCGGAGTAAAAACTGCAAATAAAATCGAAAATTCAGCAATTGTTGTTAGCAATATGGATGTTTATTTTACCTATCAAAAATTGTTGCCTAATCAAAAAGCTCCTAAAAAAATTCTTTGTCAAGAACGTTCGAGCTCTGCCATTATTTTTTATTGGGGAATCAAAAGTGAGTTTCCAAATTTAGATTTGCATAACATCTTTTTTTCGAAAGATTACAAAACCGAATTTGAAACCATTTTTGATAAAAAAACCATTTTTGATGACCCAACTGTATATGTGCATATTTCATCAAAATGCTTATCCAATGATGCTCCAAAAGGTGCTGAAAACTGGTTTGTAATGATCAATGCTCCTAGTAATTCAGGACAAAATTGGGATGAACTCATTGCAAAAGCTAGAAAAGTAATTATTCAAAAAATCAATAAAATTTTACAAATTGATATTGAAAAATTGATTGAAGAAGAAAGTATTTTAGACCCAAGAAGTATCGAAATGAAAACAGCATCCTATCAAGGTTCGTTATATGGTACAAGTAGCAACTCAAAATTTGCTGCATTTTTACGTCATCCAAATTTTAAAAAAGGATTGAAAAATTTATATTTTGTTGGAGGAAGTGTACATCCTGGAGGTGGAATTCCTTTGTGTTTGTTGAGTGCAAAAATTGCCGATCAGTATATTCCAACGGTTTCAAAATCATGAAATTAAAAACTGCAATTATCATTTTAGGCTTGTTTCATCTTTCTGGAGCTATCGCAATTCTGGCAACTCCTTTTAGAGATTTATTTTTGTCTTTAACGCCTTTAAACTTATTAATTAGCGCAAGTTTGTTGTTTATTTTTCATACAAAACTTACTAAAATTCAGATAATCAGTTTTGCGCTTATTGCCATTCTTGGATATTTTGTTGAGGTTGTAGGAGTAAATACTGGAAAAATATTTGGAGTGTATGCTTATGGTCCTGTTTTGGGATGGAAACTTTTTGAAACTCCCTTAATGATTGGAATTAATTGGATTATGTTAGCTTACAGCATCACATACAGTTGGTCAAATTTTATTGAAAATAAATGGCTTTTGGCAATTTTGAGTGCGGTAAGTTTGGTTTTATTAGATGCAATTATAGAACCTGTTGCCGTTATTTATAATTTTTGGAGATGGGAAAATGATATCATACCAACTCAAAATTTTGTTGCATGGGGCATTGTTTCATTGCTGTTTTGTTTGATTTTAGCAAATTTTAAAAAGCAATCAACCAACAAACTTGCGCCTTATTTATTCATAACACAAATCCTATTTTTCAGTGTTTTGTTGCTATTTTCTTGAAAGAAAATCAATAATCACACATAAATTTTAAAAAATGAGTCAAATTACCACATGCACTTTTTTCAAAATTAACAGTTTTTCCAACAAATGGTGGGCATTCAAACAAATGCAATTAGGTCATTTTCCGATGAAAAAAGTGTCAGGATTGTCATTTTTTAAAATTATGGGTTCAGGAGCTAAAAATGGATTTAGTGCAATTCCTAATTTTGGAAGCTATGTGCTTTTATGTGTTTGGGAATCTGAAAATTACGCAAAAGATTTTTTTGATAATAACGAGTTTTATCAGACATATTCTAAAAGAAGTTCCGAAAAATTGACTGTTTATTTGAATGCAGCAGAATCTCATGGTTTGTGGGAAAAAACAAAACCTTTCATTAAAAATGCCAAACTACAATCAGACAAACCTGTTTTAGTGTTGACGAGAGCCAAAATTAGGTTTCGTAAACTGTTTAGTTTTTGGAGTAAAGTAGGAAGTGTAAGTCACACATTAACCAATTATGACGGACTTGTTTTATCAATCGGAATTGGAGAATGGCCATTGATTCAGCAAGCTACTCTTTCGCTTTGGAAAACCCAATCAGAAATGATGGATTATGCTTACAAAAATGAAAAGCACAAAGAAGTGGTTTTACTGACTAGAAAATTAAATTGGTATTCAGAAGAATTGTTTGCACGTTTTGTTCCTTATAAATTTGAAGGAACTTGGAACGGAAAATCAATTCAACTGTAAAAAATTATCCAAAAATATCATTTAATACTTTTGCCAAACGAATGCCTCCTTTTTGCAATTGCGTTCTCACAGTTTCTAAGTATAAATACGAATATCTATAGCTCAATTTATCACCTGATTTTACAGAACCATAAACATCATTCGTAATTTTGTGCACTTCATTTACCCAATCAATTACAGTTCCTTTTTGCAAAGATGCTATTTGTGCGTTTGATAATTGATCTGCATTTTCAGCCAATTCCAAATAACTCATATTAAAATCTTCGATAATTTTTGTATCCCAAACTGAATGTAAATTGGTGCCTTGTCCAAACCATTGTACCTGAACATCATTTCCTCCTTTATCTTCTCTCCTACCAATATGCATAGGTTGATGCAAATCACCAATCAAATGAATGATCATTTTTAAATGAAACACTTTGTCTTCTTCAGAACTTTGTTCATTTTTCAATACTTTTATACACGTATCAATTCCAACAACCAAATCACCTTCAGGATTTTTTTCAGAAGCTTCATACGATTCTTCTAAACCCATATTTACATAATGCCAAACTGAATAACTATTGTACTTTCTGTCCGATTTTATTTCATCAGCATAGGTTGATACAAAAGCCAAACTTTTTCCTTTTAAAAGTTTATCTATGTTTTTCTTTGCTTTTTTAGTCAAATGGTTTTCAGCAATTTTTCCTGTAACTCTATGTCCGTTTTGACCCCAAAAAAACACTACCTCATCTGTTGATTTTGTAAATAAGAAAAAAGGAATCAGTAAAATCAGTTTTAAATTCATGGATGTACGATTTGTTAATTTTTGGCTAAATTACAGAAATAATTGAAGAAATATTTTAAAATATAAAAATTTATGCTTTATATTTGTGATATCATTTTAATATCATTTCAATTCATATTCATCTAAAACTTAAACCCATGAAAGCAGAAAAAATTATCAAACCCGCAAATGGTTATTTGATGCTATTTGTAACATTACTATTTTTTGCAGGAAGTATTGCTCTTGCCATTCAACAAAGAAACCCTTTATATTTACTAATCACGGCTATTAGTTTTATTGGTTTTTTTGGATTCATATTGGTAAATCCAAATACTTCACAAGTAATTTTATTATTTGGAAAATACGTTGGAACCATAAAAGATAATGGTTTGTATTGGGCAAATCCATTTTTCACAAAAAAGAAAATCTCTTTACGAGCAAGTAATTTTGATAGTGAGCGTTTGAAAGTGAATGACAAATTAGGAAATCCGATCATGATTTCAACCATTTTAGTTTGGCGAGTTACAGACACTTATAAAGCTGCTTTTGATGTTGATAATTATGAGAATTTTGTGAGAGTTCAAACAGATGCTGCTGTCAGAAAATTGGCAAGTATGTATCCTTATGACAATTTTGCCGACGAAGGTCATGATGAAGATATTACGTTACGATCGAGTGTGAATGAAGTTTCGGAAGCTTTGGAAAAAGAAATTGAAGAACGTTTGGCAATTGCGGGCATTGAAGTTTTAGAAGCACGAATTGGTTATTTAGCATACGCACAAGAAATAGCCAGTGCCATGTTAAAAAGACAACAAGCAACAGCCATTGTAGCTGCACGTCACAAAATTGTAGAAGGTGCTGTAAGCATGGTAGAAATGGCTTTGACTGAATTGAGTAAAAAGAATATTGTGGATTTAGATGACGAACGCAAAGCAGCCATGGTTAGCAATTTGATGGTGATTTTATGTGGTGATAAAGAAGCTACACCCGTTGTAAATGCTGGAACGTTGAATCATTAGAAGTTAGATATTAGAAGTTAGATATTAAATATTAGAAGTAGAAAGTATAATTATTTAAACTACTAAATCAATAGAAACTTTTAAACAACAGAAACTCTTAAACAATAAAAAAATATGAAAGAATACAAAGTAGTAACTTGGAAAATGGGTATGACTAAAAACGATATTCGTTTAGAAGATACCTTGAATCAATATGCAAGAGAAGGTTGGGTTGTTACTCATATCTCTGAACATTCAACCAGAATTGTTTTTGAAAGAGACAAAAATCGATAATCATGAAAGTTTTTAAAGAAGAACAGCGTTTTACACAACTTTGGCTGATTATTCTCATTATTTTCAGCTCATTAGTTCCAATTGGCGTTGTGATTAGTGAATATCAAAAAGACGAAAATGCGTTTTCTGTTGAGATGCTTTTAGTGATAATTTTATTAATTTTAGTACCATTAGCCATTATTTTTCTTTTCAAACTTAGCACCAGAATTGACGAACAAGGCATTCATTATCAATTTTTTCCGTTTCATTTTTCTGATAGAAAAATTAGCTGGAATGAAATTTCAAAAGCCTATGTAAGAACTTATGATCCTATAGGAGAATTTGGAGGTTGGGGTTTAAAAGGTGGAAATATTTTTAACAAATCGAAAGGAAAAGCCATCAATGTTTCTGGTGATATTGGCATTCAATTAGAACTCAAAAATGGAAAAAAACTATTGATTGGTACTCAAAAAGAAGCTGAAGCAAAAAGTGTATTACAAACCTATCAAAACAATAACTCATGATTCGAATAATTTGTTATGTAACGATTTTTATTTTATCTGTTGTAACCTCATTCGCACAGCTAAAAACTGAAGAGGTAAATTTAAATAATGGTGTTATTCAATTGCCAGGAACTTTGAGTTATACTGTTGAAAAAAGTCCTTTACTGATTTGGGTTCATGGTTCAGGAGGTGTTGACAGAGATGGAAATCCTGCAAAATACATTCAACAATTTAGAGAAGCTGTAAACAAACAAAACTTGGCCTTTTTTAGTTATGACAAACGAACTGCCAATCCAAAAAATGCCGCTTTTTTAAATGATGTGTTGATTGATGATTTTGTGAGTGATATTGAAGTTGTTATCTCACATTTCAAAAATGATGTACGCTTTTCAAGCATCATTTTAGTTGGACACAGTCAAGGTTCTTTATTAGCAATGATGGCTTCAAAAAATGTAGATAAATACATTTCTGTGGCTGGTGCAGGAGAAACTATTGATAAAACTATCATCAGACAAATTACCAATCAAAATGCAGCTTTTGGAGAAATGACAGCGCAACATTTCAAAGAATTGAAAGAAACTGGAAGTATTAAAGAAGTAAATCCGAATTTTGTATCACTTTTTGCTCCTCAAAATTTACTATTCATAAGTTCATGGATGGCATTAAATCCTGTGGATGAAATCAAAAAAGTTAGCATTCCAACTTTGATTATTCAGGGTGATAAAGACATTCAAGTGTTGATATCTGATGCTGAAAACTTATCAAAGGCAAAACCTGATGCACAGTTTGCGTTTGTAAAAAACATGAATCACGTGCTAAAAACCATCGAAAAAGACGAAGATAATTTAGCATCCTATATGTCTGATAACTTCTCTATTTCTAAAGAATTCATCAAAGTAATTACTAATTTTGTTTTACAAAAATAAGACACAATTTCAACACCAATGTCTAAAAAGAAAGCATTTGCACTAAGAATTAATGAAGACATGCTCAATATGATTGAGAAGTGGGCTGCAGATGAATTTCGTTCTACAAACGGACAAATAGAATGGATGCTGCAACAATCTTTAAAAGATGCCAAAAGAGAGCCTAAAAAAAAGCAAGAAGAGTAATATTTTAATTATTTTTTATTTACCCAGCAAACTCACTTTCACTCTCAATTTCGATGGGAGTTTTATTTGGCACAAACCATCTTGCAGTTAAATTTCCTTTCAACGTAATTGAATTTCCTTTTACTTTTAACCAACTTCCTTCACGCAAACCCATTACAGGGGTGCTATTAAACACATGAAATTCTTTGATGCGTGTTTCGCGAGTTTCTCCCATATGTGTTGAATTTTGAGCAGCATCTATAAAATGTGCATTCAAATTGAATGGCAAACAACCTAAAGTTTCAAAACTTGGTGGATACACAATGGGCATATCATTGGTTGTCATCATTGATACTCCACAAATATTGCCTCCTGCACTTGTACCTAGATATGGAGTTCCGTTTTCGAGTACTTTTTTCAATACAGAAAGTATATCATTCTTATACAACTGATTAACCAATTCAAAGGTGTTTCCTCCACCTGTAAAGATAGCTTTTGCGTTTTCTAATGCTTCTTTCGGATTGTCAAATTGATGAATGCCAACTACTTTTTTAGAAATTTTTGCAAAAGCATTTTTTACAATTCGAGTATATTCATCATACGAAATGCCACTTGGTCTTGCATATGGAATAAACAACACAGTATCAGCATCTTTAAATAAAATGCTTATTTCTGGTAACAAATAAGCTAAATAATCACTTCCATAAACTGTAGAAGTACTTGCGATAATCATATTTTTCATACTTCAAAAATAAAATAAATTCGGAATTATCAATGGTATTTGTTAAAAATTTGAGTTACTCAAAGTTGTTTACGAATTGTACGAATTGTTTACTGTTTATTAGTCAAAAAAAAAGCTGTTATTTGAGGCTACACAATCTTTAACAAAAGTTTACATCGAACAAATTACCTATTTTTAAAAAAAACAATAAGTTTGATACAAGTTAAAAGCGTATGATTTTAAAAAGACTTTTTTTTAGTTGTTTTATTTTGATGAACTTGACTTTTTTCGCTCAAAAAAAGAATATTATTTTAAGCGGAAAAGTGATAGATTCTCTCGGAATTGTTAAAAATGCTAACATCATCAATCTCAATACGAGTCTTGGAACATTTTCTAATGACGAAGGTTTGTTTCGAATATTTGTTTCTGAAGGCGATAGCATACAATTTTCTTCAATTCAACACTACACTAAAAAAATTGAAATCAATAAAGATCTTTTGGCTAAGAAATATATTGAAATTACGTTGACTGCTTCTACCTATATTTTAGATGAATTTGAACTTAGAAAACACAATCTTACTGGAAGGTTAGGTATTGACACCAAAAATGTTCCTTTAGACAAAAGAGATTCTATCCTTAAAATTGTCATGGATTTTTCTAAAGTGAACATGAAAATTGTAGAAGGTGATGATCATATTGATGCTAAAGTTCGCCCTCCTATTGCAAATACTGACCCAACTGCTAGGTTTGCTGGAGCTGGAGCAACTGCAAATATTGCCTTTAAATATTCTGAAAAAATGTGGGCTTTGCGCAAAGAATTGGAACGTAAAAAAGCATTTCCTTTTAAATTATTGTCAGAATTGGGAGACAAATTTTTCTTTGACGATTTAAAAATCCCGTTAGATAATTATTTTCATTTCTTAGAATATTGCAATCCTTTAGGTATTGAAAAATTACACAAAGAAGGAAAACTTTTAGAAGTCATAAAAATTTTAAAAACAGAAAGTGTCACTTACCTTAAAATCATAAAAAATGAGTAAATTGGCGACTTTATTTAGTGTAAGTATTTCATGAACATCCAAAAAACATTTCTCTTACTTTTTATCATCCCTTTATTTTCTTTTTCGGTACACAAATATTATTTGAGTCTAACACAAATCAAATTCAAACCTGAAGCAAAATCTGTTCAAATTATCATCAATGTATTTATGGATGATATTGAATTGGCACTAAACAAAGATTATAATATTGATTTACAACTTACTACCAAAAAAGAATTGCCCAATAACGATGTCTATTTTGAAAAATACTTAAGAGAAAAACTACAATTTACTCTTGATGGAACTCCCAAAAAATTCAATTATATTGGCAAAGAATATGAAAATGATTTGGTTTATTTTTATTTAGAAATAGAAAATATAGCCTCCGTAAAAAATATTCAAATAACTAATAAAATTCTTACAAAACACTTTCCTAATCAACAGAATTTGGTGAAAACCAAAGTAGGAAAAGTAAATAAAAGTATATTGCTTAATAAAGATGAAACCTCAGGAATTCTAGAACATTAATTAATTCAAACCTCAATACACATGAAAAAAATCGGATTTTTAATTCTTTCAATTGTTTTTTTGACCAATTCGTATGGTCAAATTACCAAGAAAGGACACACCAATGAAAACAAATTCAAACAAATGTATGATTTGTTGGCAACTCCAAACGAGCAGCACAATGCCTCTGGAGCGCCAGGAAAAGGCTACACACAACAAAAAGTAGATTACAAAATCGACATTACTTTAGATGACGAAAAACAAAAAATTTCAGGAGAAGAAACCATTACCTATCACAACAATTCTGCTGATAAATTGGAGTTTTTATGGGTGCAATTAGACCAAAATATGCGTGCTAAAGATTCTAAAACACCAGATATCAATCCAACTAAAATACCTGAAAAATTACGTAAAGACCGTTTTGAGAAATCTTATGTTCAAGAACCTTTTGATGGTGGATTCAATATTATGAGTGTTACAAATATTGATGGCTCTCCCCTTTCTTATACCATCAACCAAACCATGATGCGTATCAATTTGGTAAAACCTTTGGCTTCTGGCGAAAAGTTTAAATTCAACATCAAATGGTGGTACAATATCAACAATCACAGAGAAGATGGAGGAAGATCAGGTTACGAACATTTTCCTGAAGATGGCAATAACAACTATGTGATTGCGCAATTTTATCCAAGATTGTGTGTGTATGATAATGTAGAAGGTTGGCAAAATGACCAATTTTGGGGACGAAGTGAATTCGCTTTAGAATTTGGTGATTTTACGGTAAACATTACAGTTCCTGAAGATCATATGTTGGGTGCAACAGGTGTTTTATTGAACGAAAAAGAAGTTTTATCAAAAACAGAATTGCAACGATTGGCGTTGGCAAAGAAAAGTTTCGATAATCCTGTGGTTATTAGAACCCAAGAAGAAGCTACAAAAATTGAAAAATCGCGTGCTAAAAAAACCAAAACTTGGAAATTTTTTGCTGAAAACGTAAGAGATTATGCCTTTGCAACATCTAGAAAATTTATTTGGGATGGAATGGCTGTTGACATTAATGGAAAAACCGTAATGGCTTATTCTTTATACTCTAAAGAAGCAAATCCTTTGTACGGAGATCATTCTACAAGAGCAGTTGCCCAAACTTTAAAAACTTATTCTCAATATACATTTGACTATCCTTATCACAAAGCAATTTCTGTTGATGGACAAATGGGAATGGAATATCCACAAATTTGTTTCAATCCAGGAAGACCAAACCCAGATGGAACGTATTCTGACAGAGTAAAATACACCATGATTAAAGTTACCATTCACGAAGTTGGACACAACTTTTTTCCAATGATTGTAAATTCGGACGAAAGACAATGGACTTGGATGGATGAAGGTTTGAACTCGTATTTAGAAATGTTGGCAGAATTGGCTTACGATCCAAACTTCCCAATGTCAAGAGGATTGCCTAAAAATATTGTGAATTATATGAGTGGTGATCAATCGAAAATTGCGCCTATCATGTCTAAAGGAGACAATGTGTATAGTTTTGGAAACAATGCTTATGGCAAACCTGCAACTGGATTGTGGATGTTGCGCGAAACGATTATGGGCAAAGAATTGTTTGACCACGCATTTAAAACCTACGCACAAAGATGGATGTTTAAACACCCAACTCCTGAAGACTTTTTTAGAACAATGGAAGATGCATCAGGTGTAGATTTGGATTGGTTTTGGAGAGGATGGTTTTTCACTACTGATGTTACAGATATTGGTGTAAAAGGAGTGAAAAAATTCTATTCTTCTTCAAATTCAGATGATACTGTGAGTTTTATTGAAGATACAACTGATGGATTGGGATATGCAACAAACCATTCAAAATATCACTATGAAATTACCTACGAAAAACCAGGAGGTTTGGTAATGCCAATTATTGTAGAATTTACGTATAAAGATGGTACAAAAGAACGCAAAACTTATCCTGCACAAATTTGGAGGTACACTGATGACGAAGTAACCAAAGTGTTTTCTAGCTCAAAACAAATAGAAAGTATTGTTGTTGATCCGGATTTAGAAACTGCAGATGTTGATACTTCAAACAATAGTTTTCCAAGAGAAAAAAGCGATAAATTCGATAAATTCAAAAAAGATATTAAAGGATAATTTAATATTCCCAAAGTTTAAAATTTAAAGTTCAATATTTTAAAAAGCCCATGATTTGTTTCATGGGCTTTTTTTGGTAAAGGTTTGTTAAAATTTGGTATTATTTTACATTTTTTAAAGTGAATTGTTACCTTAGACGATTATTTTCAAATTAAATCAAATCAATACAAATGAAAAAAATTTCTTTACTGTTTTTTTCGTTTTTCTTCATCACAAGTGCATTTGTGGCGCAAGAAACTAACGTAAAAAAAGGAACACAAAAGGGTCATACTGACGAAAATAAGTTTCGTCAAATGAAAGATTTGTTGGCAACACCCAATGACCAACATACAGCTTCTGGAGCTCCAGGACATCAATATACACAACAGAAAGTAGATTATGTGATGGACATTCGTTTAGAAGAAAGTACCAACAAAATCTTTGGTGATGAAAAAATTACGTATCATAACAATTCCAAAGATGTGTTGGATTATTTATGGGTTCAGTTAGATCAAAACATGAGAGCTGACGACTCTAAAACTCCATTAGCACAATCGAATGCTGCTTCTGCTTTTCTTACTCCTGAAGATTTTAAAAAGGATTTTATGAAAGAAGGCAAAGGTTTTGGTTTCAATATCGAAAAAGTAACCACTGCTGACGGAAAACCTTTATCGTATTTAATCAATTGGACAATGATGCGCATCAATTTGCCAAAACCATTGAATCCTGGAGAGAAATTTGTATTCAACATTAAGTGGAATTACAAAATCAACAACTCTGTAAAAGATGGAGGACGTTCTGGTTTTGAAGATTTTCCTGACGGAAATAATAATTACACCATTGCTCAATTTTTTCCAAGATTGTGTGTGTACAATAATGTAGAAGGATGGCAAAATATGCAGTTTTGGGGGCGTAGTGAATTTGCCTTAGAATTTGGAGATTACGAAGTAAAAATCACAGTTCCATCTGATCATATTATGGAAGCAACTGGTGATTTGCAAAACGAAAAAGATGTTTTGACAAAAGAACAACGTGCTCGCTTCGAAAAAGCAAGAAAATCGTTCAAAGATCCTGTTATGATTGTTACCCAAGCTGAAGCTGAAGTTACTGAAAAAGGACGTGCAACAACCACTAAAACTTGGCATTACAAAGCCAATATGGTGCGTGATTTTGCGTTTGCAACTTCAAGAAAATATATTTGGGATGCTATGGCTGTGAATATTAATGGAAGAACTGTAATGGCTACTTCATTATATCCAAAAGAAGGAAATCCATTATGGGAAAAACATTCTACAAGAGTAGTTGCAAATACCTTAGAAGAATATTCAAAATTGACATTTGATTATCCATATTCAAAAGCAGTTTCTGTTCATGCAGATAGACAAGGAATGGAATATCCAATGATTTGTTTCAATTATGGTCGTCCAAATCCAGATGGAACTTATTCTGACAGAGTTAGAGACGGAATGATAGGTGTAATTACGCACGAAGTTGGTCACAATTTCTTTCCAATGATTGTAAATTCGGATGAAAGACAATGGACTTGGATGGATGAAGGATTGAATTCATTTGTTGAAATTTTAGCAGAATTGGATTACGATCCAAACTTTAATACAGGAAACTTACCAAAAGATATTGTACGTTATATGGGTGGTGATCAAAGTAATATTTCACCAATCATGTCTCAAGGAGATTATGTAAAACAATTTGGTCCTAACGCATATACAAAACCAGCTGCAGGATTATATATGTTGCGTAAAACCATTATGGGTCCTGAATTATTTGACCATGCTTTTAGAACTTATGCACAAAGATGGATGTTTAAACACCCAACTCCAGAAGACTTTTTTAGAACTATGGAAGATGCTTCTGCTATGGATTTAGATTGGTTTTGGAGAGGTTGGTTTTACACTACTGATGTAACCGATATCGGAATTAAAGATGTAAAACCTTTGTATTTGACAGACAAACCAAGTGAGCGTGTACAAAAACTAAAAGCACAATACAAAGATTACTTTGATAGTTTAGGTGATTTGGTATATATTACTGACATTAAGGAAGATGCGAATCCGAATGCTATGGCAAAATATGTAAATGGTAAAGAAGTACCTTCGTATATTTACTCTGTTGAATTTGACAAACCAGGAGGTTTGGTAATGCCAATTATTGTAGAATTAACCTACAAAGATGGCACAAAAGAAAGACAAACTTTCCCAGCACAAATTTGGATGAAAGATGACAATTCAGTGAAAAGAGTATTTGCTTCTTCACAAGAAATCATTAGCATTACTGTTGATCCAGATTTAGAAACTGCAGATGTTGATACTTCTAACAATAGCTGGCCTAAGAAAGAATCTGACAAATTTGATCAGTTTAAAAACAAAGTACAAAATTAATTGAGTACTGTTGATTCATAAGAAAAGCCCCAAAATTGGGGCTTTTTTATTTGTAATAATTTGTTGTTTTTGATTAAAATTTCACATCAAATTCAAAAATTATATCAGTGTCTATAATCAATAAAAATAAAAAATAAGCAATTCTTAAGAATTCCAGAAAGTACGCTGTTTGTTCAATTCTTCTTCTTCTGCAAAATATTCTTCAACTTCTTTTGGAGATAACACTTTTAAAAACGACGGATGTTGCTCAATAGCAAATTCAATTTTCGTTACAATTTCAGCAATTTCTTCGTTCTCATAATCAATTTGTAAAGGCTCTTTTATCACCATAGATTGTAGCACATTTCGCTTTTTAATATTCAATCCTTTTTTATCAAAAGAACGTCTAAAACCATCAATAACAATAGGTACTACCACTGGTTTAAACGTTTTTATAATATGTGCAGTTCCTCTTCTAATGGGTTTAAAAGGCGTTGTAGTTCCTTGAGGAAAGGTAATTACCCAACCATCTTTCAAGGCTTTTCCAATGTTCGAAATGTCTGAATTTTTTACCTGTCTATTGACATCTTTTCCATCAGCTCTCCATGTTCTATCAATAGAAACGGATCCTGCATAAGCAAATATTTTAGGTAACAATCCTGCACGCATGGTTTCACCTGCAGCTACAAAATAGATATTCAATTTTGGATTCCAGATATACCCAATGTTTTTAATATTGTCTTCACGACCTTTTAAAGCAGCGTTGAATACATGAAACATGGCAGCGACATCTGCAAAATAGGTTTGATGATTGGAAATGAATAACACATTTTTATCAGGTAAATTTCTTAAAACCTCTGAACCTTCAATTTGCAGATTATTGAATTTTCGATATCTCCCATGAGATATCACTCCGAAAACACGAATCAACCATTTTTTTAGAAATAAATAATGTCCAAAAGGATTCCTTTTTAATAAAGGCATTTTAGTATTGTTTTAATGAATTTCAACTACCAAAAATACAAAACAATTTAAGATTTTACTATTTTAAAAGTTCTTTAATTTCTGATAACATCATGGCTGTTGCTCCCCAAATGATAAAATCTTGAATTTTAAAACAAGGAACCTCTCCGTTTTTCATGTATGAAGTGTCTAAAATAGCTGAAGTTATGTTTTTTTCATCCAACAAATCACTCACTAAAACTTCAATGGTTTTGGCAACTTCATGATTTACACTAAAATTTGGTTTGCTGTGTGTATACGCCAAAAACGGAGTAGCTAAAAAATTACTTGGCGGAATATACACGGCTGTTAATTCTCTTATAATTTTGATGTTCTCGGGATGAATTCCCACTTCTTCATGGGTTTCACGTAAGGCAGTTTCTTGTAAATTGATATCATTTTTATCTAGTTTCCCACCAGGAAAACTTATTTGTGCAGAATGTGTACCATTATAACTCGCTCTTTGAGTTAATAAAAAAGTAGTTTCTTGTTGTTCATTTGGATAAAAAAGTGCTAAAACTCCGGCTTTTCTCGGATTATTTGCTGCAATTTTTTGCGCATCGTATTGCAATCGAAGTTTGGGAGCTAACAAAAATTGGGCATCCAAACCTCCTAAGTTTGCTACTTTTAAGTAATTAATTTTTGAGGTGAATTCTGTAAAATTCATTTTGAATACTTACTTTTAACAAGTTGTTACTTTAGGAAACCAAAGTACAAAAACTATGGATAAAAAATATCAAAAATTATTGTTGAGTATTGGGTTGGATTTGGTTGGATTGATTCCTATACCTTTTATTGATGTTGTTTGGGCACCTTTATCAGCCTTTATCCTGACAAGAATGTATGCAGGAGCCAAAGGTAAAATTGCTGGATTGATTAGTTTTATCGAAGAAATTATCCCTTTTTCTGATGTCATTCCGACATTTACAATGCTATGGATTTATACGAATTATATTGAAAAAACCGGTGATGAAGTTTCAAAGTTTCAAAGTTTCAAAGATTCAAAGTAAATTTCACTTTTTTAATTCTTTCTAAACAAAAAACCAAAACCCAATCTGCTTAAAAACTTTTTTTCAAAAGCCCAAAAGAATTGAAACTGCCCAAAAAGCCAACCAACTATAGGAAGTGTGATTTGATAAATAGGAAAAACTAACAAAATTCTTAGTGTCCAATACAACCAAGGATACATGTTTTGTGGAGAAATTCCTAAAAAATTAGTTACTGGTTTTGCTACCCAAGCTGCAAACGAACCATTGATGGCAAAAACTATTAAAATTGCTACAATTGACCAATTGCTAGAAATTTCCCAGCGTTCTTTTAATTTTTCTAACAAAATTAGGCTGTCTTTTTGAATGTTCTAATCATCAACCAAAGACCTATCAAAATCAAAGGAATACTCAATACTTGCCCTGTATTTAACAAATTGAAAAAACCATCTTCTCTTCCTTCTACTTGCTCTTCTTTTAAGAATTCAATTAAGAAACGCATCGACCATAAAACAGTCATGAAAAGTCCGAAAAGAAATCCTGTTTTTTCTTTGATGTTGGTTTTCCAATACAAATACCACATTACAAAAAACAAGGTTAGATAACTGATGGCTTCGTAAATTTGGGTTGGATGACGCGCAAAATCTTCGCCATTTGCTTTGAAAATCACTCCGAAATCAGAGCCAGTTGCTTTTCCAACAATTTCTGAATTGAAAAAATTTCCCATTCGTATGAACAATCCTGATAAGGCTACCATGATTGCCAATCTGTCTAAAATAAATAACCAGGGTTTTTGCAAATGCTTTTTGGCATAAAAATACATCGCTAAAATGATAGAAATGGCTGCTCCATGACTTGCAAAACCTGTAAAACCTGTAAATTTCCAAGTGCCATTTACTTGTTTAAACGGAATGATAATTTCTAATAAATGATCTTGATAATAATCCCAACTGTAAAAAAATACATCTCCCAAACGCATTCCAATCAACATAGAAATGAAGGTATACATGAACAAGGTATCTAACTTTTCAACAGGAATGCCGTCTTTGATGTAGATTTTTTTCATCAAATGCAAGCCTAGCAAAAAAGCGGCTACAAACATCAAACTGTACCAACGAATGGTAAAAAAACCAAGATTGATGCCTAAAGAGGGATCCCAAGTGATTGCTAAATAGTTCATGGTATTGTTATTTTTATGTATGCAAACTTAGTGAAGCTAATTGTATCTTCAAATAAGAAAGTGTGTTAATTCAATGTTTGTGTGATTTCTTTTCAGGAACGGGGTCATAACCACTTCCTCCCCAAGGATGACAGCTAAAAATTCGTTTGATTGCCAACCATCCACCAGAAAAAAGTCCGTGTTTTTGCAAAGCTTCCAACGTATAATGTGAACAAGTTGGACTGTATCTGCAGGTTGCAGGAGTTAAAGGCGAAATTGCCACTTGATAAAACCGAACTAAAAATACAAACGGAAAAATAAGTGCTTTTTGTAAAAAAATAATTACTAGGTTTTTGCTCAATTTTAGTTTTTTAGATTTATTATTTGGTAAGTTTTTTCATTTCCTTTGGATTTCTTTTATTATTCCAAAAGTAAATTATATCAATTTTGTTCAAATCTTCGTAAACCTTATAAATAATTGTTGTTTGTTTTGAAATTACAAAAACTCTGATGGCTCTTTTATTTGATTTTTTACCTAAATATGGATTTTTAGAGAGATTAATAATAAAATCGTCAACTAGATTTATAAACTTCTCAACTTCATCTAAATTCCATTTTCTAAAAATAAAATCAATTTCATCTTCAAAGGAAATATTTGCTGAAGTCGTAAAATTAATTTCCATTAAGAAATGTTGTATTTTTTCTTGACTTTGGAAATTACATCTTTATGCGAAACTACCTTACCTTCTTCACTTTCCTTCAAACTATAATCAACTATTTCTTGAACTGTATTTGGCATTTCATCCCAAACATCTTGATCATTAGAAATTTCTTTTTTAAAAAACTGTTCTAATTTTTCAATTTTTTCTGGGCTTACAATCTTCATAAATTGTTCTAAGAGTATTAATTTTCTAGTTGCAAAATCCATAATAATTCAAATTAAATTTAATATTCCAATTCTTAAAATCAATTAACTCATTGTAAACGTTGTGCCTTCTCTCCCATCTTTTAACTGAATTCCTAAGGCTAATAACTCGTCTCTAATTTGGTCTGACAATGCCCAATCTTTATTTTCACGCGCTTCTTTTCTCAGTTTGATGAGCAATTCAATAACTTCGTTGATTTTGTTTGAATTTTCTTGCGAAGTTTCATTCAATAAGCCTAAAACATCAAATACAAATGCATGCAATGTTTCTTTTAACTCTTGCAAATCTTGTGCTGTTACACTGGCTTTTTGTTCTTTGATTTGATTGATGACCTTTACAGCTTCAAACAAATTCGCAATAAGAATTGGTGTATTGAAGTCATCATTCATGGCATCATAACAACTTGATTTCCATTCTTGAACATCAAAAGTTGATGCATTTCCAGCTTCAATTTTATCTAAAAAAGAAATGGCTTCCATCAATTTTGCATGTCCTTTTTCAGCAGCTTCTAAGGCCTCTCCCGAAAAATCTAAAATGCTTCTGTAATTGGCTTGCATGTTGAAAAAACGCACTACACTTGCCGAAAATGGTTTGGGTAAAATGGTATTTTCTCCTGTTAAAATTTCGTTTGGCAGAATAAAATTCCCAGTTGATTTTGCCATTTTTTGACTATTTAGCAACAACATGTTGGTGTGCATCCAATAATTGACAGGTTTTACCCCACTGCAGGTTTGTGATTGGGCAATTTCGCATTCGTGGTGTGGAAATTTCAAATCCATTCCTCCTCCATGAATGTCAAATTGTTCGCCCAAATATTTGGTACTCATTACAGAACACTCTAAATGCCAACCCGGAAAACCATCACTCCAAGGAGATGGCCAACGCATAATGTGACGCTCGTCTGCTTTTTTCCAAAGCGCAAAATCTTGCGGATTTTTCTTATCAGATTGTCCGTCTAAAGCACGTGTATTGTGAATTAAATCCTCAATTTTTCTTCCTGAAAGAATTCCGTATTTTCCTTTTTTGTTGTATTCCAACACATCAAAATATACAGAGCCATTTACTTCATACGCAAAACCTTTGGTTAAGATATCTTTGATCATTTCTATTTGTTCTACAATATGACCAGTAGCTGTTGGCTCAATGCTTGGTGGTAAAAAGTTGTAATTTTTCAGAACGTTATGAAAATCAACTGTGTACATTTGTACCACTTCCATAGGCTCAATTTGCTCTAAACGTGCTTTTTTAGCAATACGATCTTCGCCTTCATCAGCATCATTTTCTAAGTGACCAGCATCAGTAATGTTACGCACATAACGCACTTTATAACCCAAATGCAACAGATATCTGAACACTACGTCAAAAAACATAAACGTTCGTACGTTTCCTAAATGTGCATTGCTATACACTGTAGGTCCGCAAACATACATGCCAACATAGCCTTCTGTAATAGGTTTGAAAACTTCTTTTTGCTTGGTAAGCGAATTGTAAATTTTAAGCTGTTGTTCTTTGTAACGTTCCATTTAAAAAAGTGGCTATTTTTGGTGGCTAAAGATAGGCACTTTCAGCAGAATATAGAAATGGAAAACTGTTAGAAGTTTGATAAAAAAAAGTGTCTTATTTTAGATAATACACTATTGATTTACAGCAATTTGACTGTATTTCCCGTTGATAAAAAAAGTAGAATCCTTTGTTTTAATTGTAAAATTTCCGTTGATTTTTTTTGATTTTTCATTTAGAACATTCAATTTCATAGAAGGATTTGCGGTTGAATTTGTCATTGATTTTATTTCAAAAAGTAGGTTTTTATCTAAATTCTGAAGATTTACAATTGCATTTGTATAATTGAGATACAGTAATAATTTAGCGTAATCCGCATGAATTTTTTGAATGTTTAAATCCCCAAACTTTGTTGAAAGTTCCACATTTTTATGAATATTCTGAATAGTTACATTGGAATAATTCGTATTGATTTTTGTATTGGTAACTGATGCAATTTTTGCATCAGTTACGTTGTTTAAAAATAAATTACTGGTACTTATATCATTGATATTTACTGGCGAATAATTGATGGTTAACTTGCTATTATTCAAATTAATGGCATCAAATGAACCGTATTTTACATTCCCGAAAGCGACAGTGTTGGGTAATTTTACTTTGCAATGACGCGTATTTAAATCGAAAGTGGCACCTTTTGGAGCTTTGATTTCAATTTTTTTTGTAATTTTTACTTTCTTACCATCAATCATAACATTGTCTGATTCTGTAGCAAAATGCATTTTCACTTTTGCCAATTCTTGTCTTGCTTTTTCCAATTGCTGTCGCATTTTTTCTTTGTCAATTTTTTGGATATAGATTTTGTTTTTTTCTATTTCGTTCTTCATTTTTTCACGAGAGGCCTCAAACTCTTTGCGCATTTTTTCTCGGTCTTTTTCCATTTTATCTTTCCATTTTTTGTAATCCTTTGACTTTTTAAATTTTTCCCAATCTTCCTTGGATTCAATTTTAATGTCATTTTCACCATCTTTCCAGTGAAAAGAATATTTGCCATTTTTTCCTACAAGATTGTCTATTGATGAGGCATCCCAAAACACAAAATCATTATTGAAATTAAAATCAAAATCTACTTTTGGCATGACAATTTTTTCCATAAACGTTGAATCCAATTCAAAAACATTTGGGAAATTGAAATTTGAGTTGTCTAAAAAAACAACCTCGTTATTGAATGGAAAACGATTGTTGGTTTGTGTGGTAATCTTCACTTTACTTTTGTTGCCTAAGGCCTCAAAATTCCAGTTTTTAAAATACTTTTCAGCAGCTTCTTTAGAAACTCCTTCAATTTCGATAAATGCTGTAATTTCTACTTCATTTTTATCCCAATTGGAAACAGAAATTTCTGTATTGGAGGCATTAATGGCAATTTCTACGTCTTTGTCAACATTGAATTTTTCATTGTATTTTCGGTCATATTTCTGAGCGAAAATGCTTGTTGTTGCAAACATAACAACAAACGGAATGACTGTTTTATAAAATTTGTAATTCATCCTTTTTTTTGTTTAGATTTTTAAATTGTGATAACTGTTTTTTTAACTGCTGCAGCAGTTCTAATCGCAATTGCAGGTTGCGAATCAATGCATCAATGGTGGCATTATTAACCCCTTTTGTATTGAGCTCTTTGGTTAATAATGTGTATTCGTTCATCAATTCTGCTATTTTTACTAAATAGCCATCAATGAGTTCTTTGTTGGTATTGTCAATTTCTATTTCACTGATTTCCAGATTGATACTATTTATATAATAGGTTTCAATTGTATTGAATTCTGGGGAAATAGTACCCAATGTAATTTCTTTTGCAGGTGGATTTATTGGGGTTGCATCTTTTTCATTTGTAAGAAATAACCAACTACAAATACATACCAAAACTGCTACTGAAGCCGCAATTGAAATCCATTTTATAAAGCCTTTTTTAGGTTGCTTTTGATGCAATTCAGCCACTAATAATTTCTCGAAATTTGCTTCGTGATTTGCAGGTAAAGGTGTTTCTTCTTTCCTGATTTGCTTTGCTAATTTTCTAATATCTTGTGTCATAATCTACATTTTAATGCTTCTTTAAGCGCATTTTTTCCACGTAATAATTGTGTTCTAGAGGTATTTTCTGTGATGTTTAAAATCTCTGCTATTTCTTGATGGTCATAACCTTCAATTAAATAAAGTGTTAGAATAATTCTGTATTTATCCTTTAATTGTTGCATTGCTTTTTTAACATCCTCCATTGTAATTTCATGTTCAATTTGCCAATTCTCCTCTTCTTCTGAAATTGTCATGATCTCTTTAGAAATCGGAATGATGTCTGTATTTTTTTTCTTCAACTCATCCATGCTTTGGTTGATGACAATTCTCTTTAACCAAGCTCCAAAAGCCACTTCATTTTTGTACGTATCTATTTTTTTAAACGCTTTGATGAAGGCTTTTTGCATTACCTCTTCTGCTACAAACGTATCATTCACCATTCGTAACGCTACAGAAAACATAGCTTTACAGTACAATCCATACAACTGCATTTGTGCTTTTGCATTGTTTTGTTTGCATTGATCAATAATATGTTGATGTAGCTGTTTGGTTGGCTTCATTAATACAATCGTTACTTAAAAGACGACAGATTTTTTGTTCTGTTGCAAAATGAGTGAATTTTTATTTCTAAATTTACTTTTATTTTATAAAAATGGCTAAAAAACCATCTGCACTTCATGAAATACCGGGCGTTTCTCAACCAGAAACGACGAGTGCTTTGAGTGCAGCTAAAATCAAGCAATTCCGTGCTAAGAAAAATTCGGTGGATGAATTTGTACAAGCTATTTTACAGGGAGACATTCCGTTTTTAAGCAAAGCCATTACTTTGGTTGAAAGTACGAATTCCAAGCACCAAGAGCAAGCCAATGAAATCATTGAAAAATGCTTGCCTTTTGCGAACAATTCCATCAGAATTGGTATTACAGGCGTTCCAGGTGTTGGAAAAAGTACGTTTATTGAAGCCTTTGGAAAACACCTTACTAGTCAAGGAAAAAAAGTAGCTGTATTGGCTGTTGACCCCAGTAGCTCTGTGAATAAAGGCAGTATTTTGGGTGATAAAACACGTATGGAGCAATTGGTCACAGACCCCAATGCTTTTATCAGACCTTCTCCTGCAGGAAGTTCGTTGGGTGGTGTTGCTCAAAAAACAAGAGAAAGTATTATTTTGTGTGAAGCAGCTGGATTTGACACCATCATTATTGAAACAGTTGGAGTTGGGCAATCTGAAACGATGGTACACTCTATGGTTGATTTCTTTTTATTACTGAATTTGGCGGGTGCAGGAGATGAATTGCAAGGCATTAAACGCGGTATTATAGAAATGGCTGATGCTATTGTGATTAATAAAGCAGATGGTGAGAATGAAAAGAATGCTACAATTGCACAAGTCGAATTCAATAAAGCCTTGCATTTGTATCCTTTAAAAGAAAGCAATTGGCAACCAAAAGTACTTGTAGCAAGCGCTTTGAAGCATATAGGAATTGATTTGATTGCTGCTATGATTCAAGAATATATAACACTCACCAAACAAAATGGCTACTTTGCTCAACATAGAAATGCACAAAATAGGTTTTGGTTACTCTCTACTATTGAGCAACAATTGAAAGCTACTTTTTACAAAAATCCTCAAATACAGAAATTGCTTTCTGATGAAATTCAACAATTGGAAGCAGGAAAAACAACGCCCTTTTTGGCTGCAAAACGATTGTTAGAAAGAAAGTGTTGAGTGTTGAGTGTTGCGTTTTAGGCATTTCACTTTCAATAATTAAATTGGTAGAAAGTATATTTTTTTTAGTGTATTAGAAAAAAAGAGCCTCTTATTTTGATAACAATAAAAAGTTACTCCTAAAAATTGATTGTTTTCACAAATATTGTCTGTCAAAAAAACATATCCAAAAGTTCATTTGGTCAACTCATTAGATTACAATAATTTTGCATGCGATGAGAAATAAACTTTACATACACTTCTTTATACTTCTAGCAACTTTGTCTAGTGTAATAAATAGTTATGCAACTACACCTCATCTGTTTTCTAGTTTTTCTTACTTCACCGCTTTTCAGGAAAACACCTCTACCACTAATCAAATTGATGAGGCTGTAAAAGTTGAAGCTTTTAAACCATCTATCAATATTGCCAATGAATTGTTTATTATTGAGGAAATTCCGGTTGAAGATGTTGAAGAGCAAGAAGAATCCCTTTCACACAAACTTAAAAAATCAGTTGTAAGTTTTTATTCATCGGCATTACTTTACAGAGTATTGTTTGAGAATGCATCGTTAAAAACGAAAGAAAACTCTCATTATCAAAATACTTTTGCAACTCATGTTGCTGTAAACTTGTATCAAAAGTTCGAAGTTTATCGAATTTGATTCCCAAATAACAGGATTTCATTCTGCATCCTGTTACATTCTATTCCATTTTAGTTAGCATCAATTAGTTCTTTCAAAGAAAGCTAATTGTTATTTATCCATTTTCATTTAAATTTTTAATATCAAATCCTATGAGAAAAATTTTCATTGGTCTTCTCATTGTAACTTTATATGCAAGTTGCAACAATCACCATGAAGCGGCACATGAAGCTTCTAAATATCCTATTACAAACCCTATCCAAAAAGATACTGTTATTACCAAAGAATATGTGAGTCAGATACATTCTATCAGACACATAGAAATTAGAGCCATCGAAAAAGGCTACTTAAAACAAATTTTTGTAGATGAAGGGCAGAGTCTTAAAAAAGGACAAATGATGTTTAACATCATGCCAAACATTTACAAAGCCGATTTTTTAAAAGCAAAAGCCGAAGAAAAAGTGACAGAAATAGAATATCAGAATACCAAATTATTGGCAGATGAGAATATCGTTTCTAAAAACGAACTTGCCATGGCAAAAGCAAAATATGACATTGCAAAAGCCGAAGTTTTATTGGCACAAACCCATTTGGATTTTACGGATATCAAAGCGCCTTTTGATGGCATCATGGATCACTTGCACGTAAGAGAAGGCAGTTTGCTTGATGAAGGCGAGTTACTTACCACGCTTTCTGACAACAGTAAAATGTGGGTGTATTTCAATGTTCCAGAAGCTGAATACTTAGATTATATCACTAGTGCTAAGAAAAACGAAAAACAACAAGTAACGCTTTTAATGGCAAACAACAAACCATTTCCTGAGAAAGGAATTGTAGAAACCATTGAAGGTGAGTTTAATAACGAAACAGGAAATATTGCTTTTAGAGCAACATTCTCAAATCCTGATGGCATTTTACGACATGGTGAAACAGGAAATATTGTACTTACAATTCCCATGAAAAATGCTGTTATCATTCCGCAAAAAGCCACTTTTGAAATTATGGATAAAAGATATGTGTATGTTGTGGATGCCAATAACGTCATTAAACAACGTGAAATACAAGTAAGTGCCGAGCTTGAAAATATTTTTATCATTGGCAAAGGACTATCAAAAAATGACAAAATTTTGTTGGATGGCATTCGTAAAGTAAAAAACAATGAAAAGATTGAGAGCGAGTATTTAAACCCAAAAACCGTCTTTTCTAATCTTAAATTATTTGCTGAATAAGCAGTACTAAAACTACAAAAACATGTTTAGTAAATTTATAAAAAGACCCGTTTTAGCCATTGTAATTTCTGTAATGATAGTATTTACAGGATTGCTTGCTATCAAACAATTACCCATATCACAGTTTCCTGAAATTGCGCCAACAACCGTCAATATTTTTATTGCGTATCCAGGATCAAGTGCCGATGTTTTGGTAAACTCAACCTTGATTCCTTTAGAAACAGCCATTAATGGTGTGGAAGGAATGCGTTATGTTGCTTCGGATGCTACTAGTGCAGGTGAAGGAACCTTGCGTGTAATTTTTGAACCAGGCACTGACCCAAATCAGGCAGTAGTAAGGGTTAAAACAAGAGTAGATCAAGTAATGCCTTTGTTGCCTGAATTGGTGCAAAGAGAGGGTGTTATCATTACCCCAGTGCAACCCAGTATGTTGATGTACGTAAACCTTTATGGCAAAGAAAAAAGTATTGATGAAAAGTTTTTATACAACTATTCTTATACTAAAATCATTCCTGAGATTCAACGTATCAATGGAATTGCGAGTGCACAAATTTTAGGAAGTAGAAAATATGCTATGAGAGTTTGGTTAAAACCAGACAGAATGCGTGCCTATAACATTTCTGCAGAAGAAGTGTTGGAAGCCATGCAAGACCAAAGTATTTTGGCAAGACCCGGAAGATTGGGACGAAGTGATGGAGGAAAAACCTCGCAAGCTTTAGAATATGTATTGACGTATGAAAACCGTTTTAACAAACCAGAGCAATACAAAGAAATCATTATTAGAGCCAATGAAGAAGGACAATTGATCAAATTAGCAGACATTGCTGATGTAGAATTGGGCAGTGAGTTTTTTGATATTTACTCTAATTTAGACGGAAATCCTTCTGCATCTATCGTTTTAAAACAAACCTTAGGAAGTAATGGTAGTGAGGTAATTCATCAAGTAAAAGAAAAACTAAAAGAATTGGAAGCTGAACTTCCTCCAGGGATTGAGTTTCAAATCAGTTATGATGTATCTAACTTTTTAAATGCTTCTATAGACCAAGTATTGCACACTTTACGAGATGCATTTATTCTTGTTGCTATTGTAGTTTTCTTATTTTTAGGTGATTGGCGTTCTACCTTAATCCCCATTATTGCAGTGCCTGTTTCTTTGATTGGTGCCTTTTTTGTGATGCAACTTTTTGGGTTATCCATCAACTTGATTACGCTTTTTGCCTTGGTTTTGGCCATTGGAATTGTGGTGGACAATGCCATTGTTGTGGTTGAAGCTGTCCATGTAAAAATGGAAGAAAAGAATGTAACTCCATATCAAGCATCGTACGAAGTTTTAGGAGAAATTGGTGGAGCCATTATTGCCATTACTTTGGTAATGGTGTCTGTATTTATTCCGATTTCATTTATGACAGGACCTGTAGGAGTTTTCTATCGTCAGTTTTCCATTACCATGGCAGGTTCTATTGTGATTTCGGCAATTGTAGCTTTGACGTTGACGCCTGTTTTGTGTGCGATGCTATTGCAAAACAATCATGGAAAACCCAAAAAGAAATCGCCTATTGATAAATTTATTTATTGGTTCAACAACGGATTTGAAAAAATAACAGGCAAATACGTAACAATTTTGAATAAAATTGTTGCAAGAAGAATCATCACCTTTGGCATTTTAGCTGCCTTTTGTGTGGGAATCTTTTTTACAAGTAAGGTATTGCCTGCAGGATTTATTCCCAATGAAGATCAAGGGATGATTTATGCCATCATTCAAACTCCTCCAGGAGCCACTTTAGAGAGAACCAATGATGTGGCTAAAAAATTACAAGCCATTTGCGAAGAAACTGAAGGAGTTGAATCGGTTTCGTCTTTAGCCGGTTATGAAATTATGACAGAAGGAAGAGGCTCAAACGCAGGAACTTGTTTGATCAATTTAAAACCATGGTCTGAACGAGCACATACCGTTCATGAAATTATGGAAGAATTGGAAGAAAAAACCAAAGATTTAGGAGCCATTATTGAGTACTTTGAACCTCCTGCAGTTCCTGGATTTGGTTCTTCTGGCGGATTTTCTATGCGTTTGTTAGACAAAACCAACGGAACTGATTATCATGAGTTTGAGAGAATCAATAATGAGTTTATGGCTGCTTTGGCGAAACGCAAAGAAATTACAGGATTGTTTACTTTTTATTCTGCCAATTATCCACAATATAAATTGAAAATAGACAATAAAAAAGCAATGCAAAAAGGCGTAACTATTGGAAACGCCATGGAAAACTTGAATATTTTAATTGGTAGTACTTACGAACAAGGATTTATTCGTTTTGGTCGATTTTTTAAAGTTTATACACAAGCTGCTCCTGAATACAGAAGGCTTCCCACAGATTTGGAAAAGCTGTTTGTAAAAAATGAAGCGGGCGAAATGGTTCCGTATTCGTCTTTTATGAGCATCACCAAACAACTTGGCCCTAACGAAATTACGCGATACAATTTATACAATTCGGCATCTATTAGAGGATTACCTGCTAAAGGATATACCAGTGGTGATGCCATTGCAGCAATCAAAGAAGTTGCTGCCAAAGAATTGCCTAGAGGATATGATGTTGGCTGGGAAGATTTAACATTTGATGAAGCACGAAGAGGTAATGAATCACTCTATATATTTATCATTGTGATCATTTTTGTGTACTTCGTTTTGGCGGCACAATATGAAAGTTTTTTATTGCCTTTTGCGGTTATTTTATCACTTCCTGTGGGTGTTTTTGGTTCGCTGATTGTGCTGAAAGGCATGGGACTTGCCAATGACGTGTATGCACAAATTGGGATTATCATGTTGGTTGGTTTGCTGGGAAAAAATGCGGTATTGATTGTAGAGTTTGCTGTGCAAAAACGCAGGCAAGGTGCTACCATTTTAGCAGCAGCTATTGAAGGTTCTAAAGCCAGATTCCGTCCTATTTTAATGACCTCTTTTGCCTTTGTTGCAGGATTGATTCCTTTGGTAATTGCCTCTGGAGCTGGTGCTATTGGTAACAGAACTATTGGGGGCTCTGCTTTGGGTGGAATGTTGATTGGAACTGTATTCGGAGTTCTTATCATCCCTGGATTGTATTACATTTTTGCCACTATATCAGATGGAAAAAATTTGATTAAAGATGAAAAGAGTGAGCCACTATCAGAAGAAATTATGAAAAGTAGTGAAGACAATACCAAGGGTAAATTGAAACTCAAATTGAAAGAGTTGAAACTAGTAATCAAAAAATTAACCAAACGAAAAGAAGATGAATAATTTACATCACTATAAATCGCTGTTTTTTGTGGGTATTTTGGCATTGGTACTGCATGCTTGTGTGCCTGTGAAAGACATCCGAAAAGCACAAACAAATGTTCCTGAAAATTATGGAACAACACCCATTGATTCTTTAAATACTGCCAAAACTTCTTGGAAACAATTCTTTGCAGACCCTTATCTTATTGCATTGATTGATACTGCTTTGGTTCGCAATCAAGAACTGAATATCATGACACAATCTGTTGCCTTGTTTGAAAATCAGATTCAGGCTAAAAAAGGAGAATATCTTCCTTTTGTAAATATCAAAGGAAGTGCAGATGTTGAGAAAGTTGGTAAACATACCAGAAATGGCGCTGTTGAAGAAAGTTTGCACATAGATGGCGAGGAATTTCCTGAGCCTTTGCGCAATTATTCTGTTGGATTGGTTGCTTCTTGGGAATTGGATATTTGGAAACAATTGCGCAATGAAAAGAAAGCTGCCGTTTTAGAGTATTTATCTTCAGTAGAAGGTAAAAACTTTATGATTACCAACTTAGTAGCAGAAATTGCAGATGCGTATTATGAATTGATGGCACTTGACAATCAATTGGATATTTTACATCAGAATTTACAGTTGCAACAAAATGCGTTGAAGATTGTAAAACTTCAAAAAGAAGCTGCTAAAACTACTGAATTGGCTGTGAGAAGGTTTACTGCAGAGGTACAAAAAACTCAAAGTGAAACCTTTGAAATTGCGCAGAAGATTACAGAAACAGAGAATAAAATCAGTTTTTTACTTGGAAAATCTCCTAGTAAAATCAGTAGAAATTCTGCTAGCTTTTTAAACATTCCTATTGATTCGGTTTATGCAGGAATTCCTTCGCAATTGTTGGAAAATAGAACGGATATCAAAAAAGCCTCTTTAGAATTGGAAGCCTCTAAATTGAATACCAAAGTTGCCAAAGCTAATTTTTATCCTTCTTTAGGTATATCTGCTGGTGTTGGTTTGAATGCTTTTAAAACCGGACTTTTAACCAAAACTCCAGAATCATTAGTGTATAGTTTTGCAGGAGATATTGTGGGGCCTATCATCAATAGAAATGCTATAAAAGCTATTTATAAAAATGCCAATAGCAAACAAATTCAGGCGATATTTGAATATGAGAAAACGATTTTAAATGCTTACATAGAAGTGGCTACTGAACTCTCTAATATTCAGAATTTGAAGAATGTATATGCTTTTAAAGAAGGTCAAGTAACTACACTAACTGAATCTATTACGCTATCAACCAGATTATTTACCTCAGCAAGGGCAGATTATTTGGAAGTTTTGCTTACCCAACGCGAAGCTTTGGAAGCCAAAATTGCTTTGGTTGATACTAAGAAAGATCAATTGATGGCAAACATCCACCTGTATAAATTTCTGGGTGGTGGTTGGCAATAACTGTATTTGAATTTTGTCTTTTGAAAAGAGTTTGTCATTGGTTTGGCAAGCTCTTTTCTTTTTATGGCTTTTGCCACACATTAGGAAATTCTACTCCACACTTTTGCAGTCTTTGTCATTTCGTTGAATGCCTTTTTGATTCGTTCGTTTGATTCTTGCTGCATATTTGGGTCTTGCTCTAGCAATTTGATGGCTGTTTTTCTTGCTAGGTGCAAGATTTCGCCATCTTTAATTAGGTCTGCAATTTTAAGATTTAACACGCCACTTTGTTGTGTACCCATGAGATTTCCAGGACCTCGTAATTTTAAATCTACCTCTGCTATTTTAAATCCGTCAGTGGTTTCGACCATGGTTTTTACCCTTGTTTTTGCCTCATCTGACAGCTTTGCGCTGGTCATTAAAATGCAATAGCTTTGCTCAGCACCTCTCCCTACTCTGCCTCGTAATTGGTGCAATTGACTGAGTCCAAAACGTTCGGCACTTTCTACAATCATTACACTGGCATTGGGTACATTTACGCCTACTTCAATTACAGTGGTTGCTACCATAATATGCGTTTCGCCTTTTACAAAACGCTGCATTTCGAATTCTTTCTTTTCGGCAGTCATTTTTCCATGTACAATGCTTATTTGGTATTTTGGCATGGGAAACTCTCTTGAAATGCTTTCAAAACCATCCATCAAATCTTTGTAATCCAATACTTCTGATTCTTCAATGAGTGGATATACCACATAAATTTGTCTTCCTTTGGCGATTTCATCCCTCATAAATTTTAAGACGGATAATCGTTGACTGTCAAAACGATGTACTGTTTTGATTTCTTTTCTTCCTGGAGGCAACTCGTCAATCACTGATATGTCTAAATCACCATACAAAGACATGGCTAATGTTCTTGGAATTGGAGTGGCTGTCATTACTAGGATGTGGGGAGGTGGAGCCCACCCCTTCCCTCCCAAAGGGAGGGTGTTTTCCAATTGTGCTTCCCCTCCTCCCGAAGTTTCGGGACTCCCCAAGGGGAGGCTTTTTAATTTAGTTGTAGAATTTATAATATTATTATTTTCTGTACTAACTCCCTTCCCTTTGGGAAGGGTTGGGGATGGGCTTTTCATCCAAAGTTTAGCGCGTTGTGCGACTCCAAATCGATGTTGTTCGTCAACAATTGCCAATCCTAGATTGTAGAATTGTACTTTTTCTTCTAATAAGGCATGTGTGCCTATTAAAATGTGCAAAGAGCCGTTTTCTAGTGCTTCGTGAATGGTTCTTCTTTTCTTGGTTTTTGTTGATCCTGTTAGCAAATCGACTGTAATCGGCATGTCTTTTAACATTGTTGCTATGGCATTGAAATGTTGGGTTGCTAAAATTTCTGTAGGTGCCATTAATGCTGCTTGAAAACCATTGTCTATTGCCAATAACATGCTTAGCAGGGCTACTATTGTTTTTCCTGAGCCTACATCTCCTTGCAATAAACGGTTCATGTGAATGCCCGAAGCCACATCTTTTCGGATTTCTTTGAGAACTCTTTTTTGTGCACCTGTAAGTTGAAAGGGCAAATGGTATTTGTAAAAATTATTGAAGTTATCGCCCACACTTTTAAAAACAATCCCTTTTATTCTAGTTTTATGAAGTAGGTTTTTCCTTACCAATTGCAATTGAATGAAAAACAATTCTTCGAACTTTAAGCGATATTGTCCTTTTGCCAATGCTTCTTGACTTTTAGGAAAATGTACATTGAGTAAGGCTTCTTTTTTGGAAATGAGCTGTTGCTCTTTTAGTATCTCGTGCGAAAGCGTTTCTTCAATTCCGTCATAAAATTGCTTGAAAAGACTCTCTATATAGGTTCTGATTAGTTTATTGCTGATGCCTGCACTTGCCAATTTTTCTGTGGAGGCATAGACTGGTTGCATGGCTGATTGCAGCTTTTTTTGATATTCTGTTACCAATTGCATTTCAGGATGCGGCATGCTGAAACTGCCGTTAAAATGATTCAGTTTGCCATAAATCACATAGGGCTCATTGATTTTTAGGGCATTTGCAATCCATTTTTGACCTTTGAACCACACCAATTCCATAGTACCTGTGGCGTCTTGAAAGGTTGCCACTAGCCTACTTCCTTTTTGTTGAGCTACTGATTTGATGTGTGTGATTTTTCCTACAATTTGCACCTCGGCATTGGAAGGTTGTAATTGATTGATTTGGTAAAATTGAGTTTTGTCAATATATCTGAAAGGAAAAAAGTGCAGTAAATCTCTACAGGTTTTGATGCCCAACTCTGTGTACAACAAAGTAGCTCTTTGCACGCTAATGCCGTTGATGTACGTAATGGGATTGTTGAGATTATGCATGTTTTCTATTCAAGGTTCAGGGTTTATGGTTCAAGGTTTAAAGCTGGGTTGAAATTTTATATTTTGAATGGCATTTTATTTGTAAAAGCAAATATCAAACATAAAGAGGAGCATTGCAAATTTAGTTGTGTTGAATGATGGGTTGCTTTGTTGTATTTATTGTATGACACTATAAGTAACTATGAGTTCTACTTGGGTAAGGTACGTTATAACCTATAGTAGAGTACGCTATAACTACGCTATAACTATGCTATAACCTGCTTTGATCCTATACTTTGACCCGTCCTAAAATAACTATACAGGTTATTAAATAAATCCTATTATAGTTATACAAATATAAATTTTAATCCTAAACGAACTATACATCTGTTTTTTCATGATTAAAATTTTTATAATATTTTTTCCATCGTTTGTTTAATTTCTCTGATTGCAAATGTGCTTGATTCGGAGTTAAATAATCACAACTTGCATGAGGTCTTAATTCATTATAAGACTTTATACTTTTGTTAACTTGAGACCCTGTTTGTTCAAAACCTAAGGAACTAGCGTAAAGATTAAACTCTGTTTTAATGATTCCATTTACTCTTTCTGCCAATGCATTTTCATATGGATCTCCATTTTCGGTCATGCTAATACTGATGTTGTTTTTTAGTAATAAATCAACATAGTTATGGGAACAATACTGTGAGCCTCTATCTGAATGATGTATGATTGATTTATCATATAATCTGTTACTGAGAGCCATTTTTAATGCATTAATACACCCTTCTGCTGCTAAGTCCTGACGAAAACTATAGCCCATTATTTTTCTAGAATAAGCATCTGTTATCAAACTTAAATAGCCCCATTGGTTGGGTAATCGAATATAAGTAATATCACTAACCCAAACTTGCTCTGGTCTTGTTATATCAACCTCTTTTATTAGATTACTATACTTTCTCATCCAATGCCTAGAATCAGTTGTTATCGCTTTTCTTTTTCTTTGGCGGATTAACAGTTTATGTTCTGACAATAAATCAAATAAATAATCCCTACCAAAGCTTATTTGATGTGACATCAAATTGTTTTGCAATACATAATGTAATTTTCTTGTTCCTAGCCTTGGTAAGTGTTTCCTAATGTTAAGCACTTCCTGAAGGATGATATCTTCTTTGACTAAACTACTTTCTTTTCGCCATAAACAATCGTAATAGGCATGCCTTGTTTTGCCAAACAATCGACATAAAACAGCTATTCCTAACTTAGGAAAGTCTTGTTTCATTCTTAAGACTGTTTGGCACCAGACTTTTTTCTAATCTCAATTTTGAGTTGTTCTTCAGCCACATCAATGAGCGTGTTCAGGGCTTTAATTTTAAGCTCTGCTTCTTGTAAAGCTTTTTGCAGAGCTTCTTTCTCTATTTCATTTGAAGATGATCTATCTTGAGTCATTGCAGAAGTATTTGCAGTACAAATCTCGACTTTTTCTGATTTAAACTGTAGAATCCAGCCACGAATTATTTTTTCTGTCTTTATATTATAGGCAGTTTTAGCCTCTTTTAAAGTGAATCTGCCTTGTTCTATAGCATTTACAATGGTACGCTTTTGAAGCTTTGTATAGCTTCTTCGTTTGATAGTTTCTTGATATGTGGAAGAGCCATACTCGCGCATCCAGGAACTTATTGAATTCTTTCCTAAATCATAAATCCGGTTAGCCTCTTTTCTAGGCAATCCATTTTCAACTTCTTGTACAATCTTTAAAATTAAACGCTTGTCATAACGACTTTGTTTGTTCTCGCGATTTGAATAAATCTCTTGTTCTTCGTGTTTCATATACACTGGTTTTGTGTATAGCTATTTTAGGACAAGACACTTTGCATGCTGTTTACATGGGCTTTGAATTGACTTTTAGTAAACTTTAGAATTTTTGTTGTATTTTGCTGTAAAATTGTAATTTAACTATGGCAAGGCAAAAAGGTATTATAGCGCTAAAAGGCACTATTGGTGGGTTGAATTTTTATCAACTGAATGGTACGCCTGTGGTGCGCAAAGCAGGTGGTGGTTTTAACGGAAAAACGATTAAAACGAGTCCAACTATGCAACGTGTTCGTGAAAATGGTAGTGAATTTGGGCATAGCTCAAGCGCAAACCGTGTTTTTCGGAATGCGATTCTTTCGTTAACCGATGGAAGTCCTTTTGCGAATTTTCATCGGCATTTGATGCCCTTGTTTGCACAACTAAAATCTTTGGATACTTTGAATATTAGAGGTCAACGAAAAGTAAGTGAAGGTTTGGCTCGTGTTGAAGGCAAACAGTTATTTAAAAAATTTGCTTTTACACCCGATTGTGCTTTTGCGAACCAAAAGCCTTTTGATTTTAGCATTGATGCAGCAACGTATGGATTGCATTTGCGACAGTTATCATTATCCTCTGTAAAAGCGCCAAAGGGAGCTACCCATATTTCTTTGCAGTATGGAGTGTTGGCTATTGATTTTGATGGATTTGCAACACAATTATCTCAAGCAGCTGCTTTGGTTTTGCCTTTGTCTACGGATACTGGTTCATTTGATGTACCTCTTGAAACCCCAATAGCCTCTACCCTGCCTTTTCATATTTGTTTGTTGGGTGTGCGTTATTATCAGCAACAGGAGTCATCATTCTACTTATTGAATGCTAAAGAAAGTATTGGGTTGCTGGTTATGGAGGTGTGTTCATAAATAAAAATAATAACTATCACAAAAAAAAGCTATTTGATAGAATCTTTATTACATTTGCGTTTTAACAAATTATTAACTATTTAAAAATTAAATCCCTCTCCAATAATTTTTAATGTATGAATTCGTATTTTATTAGAAAAGGATTGCTTACTACAGCATGAAGTTTAAAAAGAAACTCAGAAAAGTTATCACAAAAAAAACACAAATTTTAACTTTTCTAGCGGTAAGTGTTATTTTACTTAACGCTTATGGAATTGTAAGGCTTACCACACTTTTAAATCATTTTTACAGTTTAAGCGCTACAATTAAAGCAGAAAAAAGTGAGGTTTGCATCAATGAAAGCACCTTAATTACTTTTGAAGCAATTGATGGGATACCTCCCTACACTTTTACTTATCAAATTAATGGAGGGGCAGAAACTGATATTCTTACTATTGGTGAAGCAAAAACAGTATCTTTAAATTTTGATGCAAAAAATACTGCTGGTGTTTTTGTTTACAAGTTGATAAAAATTACTGATAATAGTGGTGATGCACCAGTTGTTTTAGATGAACAAACCACCATAAACGTAAATGCCCCACCAGATGCTACTTTTACTATTACCAATGATAATTCTTGCAGTGGGGAAACTGTTGAATTTAATTCGAATGTATTAGAAAGTGACACTTTATCTTATTTATGGGATTTTGGTGATGGAAAGACATCAACACTTAAAAACCCAACAACTATTTATAATGACTTACTAGGCTGTGGTACTCGAAATTTCACTGTAAAATTAACTGTAACTGACGCTAATGGATGTATAAATACTACTTCACAAGTTGTTAGAGTGTTAGAAAGACCTGATATTAAGTTTAGAGACGAACTAACTAGAAGTGATATTTTTAGTAATTGCGATAATGCATCAGCATCAAGTTCAACTTATGAAATATCTGTAGAAAATATCTCTACAAGTAGCTGTTTAGATTCCTTTTTTATTGATTGGGGAGATGGAAACACAACAATATCAGCTAGTTTTCCGGCTAAACATACCTATTTAAACATAGGCGTTTATAAATTGAAAATTAAAGGATTAGGTTCTAATGGATGTGAAAATGAAGTTACTTATGAAGTAAAAAACGTAAGTAATCCTGCAGGTGGTTTGGCAAGTCCTGGAAATACGAGTAATTTATGTTTGGTAAATTCAGAACTAACCTTTCCAATTACAAATTATGAGTTAAATTCATTTGATACAACTTATACAATTGATTTTGGAGATGGAACACCAAAAGAGACATATACACAAGATGAAATACAAAATAATAATAAAATTACACACAAGTATTTAAAAGGAAGTTGTAATGAAGTAAATGGTGAATTTATAGCTACATTAGCAGTACAAAACGCTTGCGATACTACGACTTTTACAGTTGATAATATTGTTATTTTAGAATCATCTAAAGCTGAATTTTCTTCTATTGAAAAAACTTGTGTCAATACTAATATTATATTTCAAAATAATTCAATTTTAGGAGAAGAATCCGGATGTATTAAAAATGCTGATGTCACCTGGAATTTTGGAGATGGCACTATTAAAAAATTTTTTTCTGTAAATACAATTAATAACATACAACATTTATATACGGTTCCGGGTACGTATGATGTTACCTTATCTATCAATACTAAATGTGGTATTAGTTCTTTTACAAAAGAAATCTGTATAGAACCCGAAATTACTCCAAGTTTTGATGTAAACGCTCTTGAAGGATGTATTCCATTTCAATTAAACACTACCAATACTACAGATTTATCACAATTATGCAGTGCTCCGACTTATGACTGGACAATAAGTTATCAAGCAGCAAATTGTGAAACAGCTTCTGATTGGGAATTTATTGATAGTTCGGATAAAACCTCTGAAAACCCTAAATTCTTATTTAAAAAAGCAGGAATATATACCATAACAAGAAAAATTTCAACAGAATGTGGTGATAAATTTACCAGTAAAGTTATTACTGTAAAGAAACCTCCTATTACAACTATTAATCCAATTAGTGATTTTTGTGAAAATTCTAAAATAAATCCGACTGCAGTTATTGAGAATTGCACTCAAAACCCTGATGGAGTTATTTATAAATGGACTTTTCCTGGTGGAATACCTGCTAGCTCAACATCATTAAATCCTGGAGAGATTGTGTTTAACACTCCTGGAATTTATACTATTAGTCTAGAGGTTACTAATGAGTGTGGAGTTTCAAATACAGCAACTCAAACATTTGAAGTTTTTGAAACACCTACAATCAATAATACTGATTTAATTCAAGAAATTTGTTCAGGAGAAAATACAAACGAAATTATTTTCAACTCAAATAATCCTGAAACTGTTTATAGTTGGGTTGCAATTACTAATGGAAATATAGTTGGTTTTATACCAAATGGGAATACAAACTCAATACCATCACAAACCCTTATAAACGATGACAATGGAAATAATAAAGAGACAATAACCTATAGAGTAACACCTACTTTAAATTCATGCGTCGGTGATCCTGTAGATTTTGTTATAACTGTTTATCCAAATCCTATTATCTCTAAGCAACCACAATCATCTGAAGTCTGCTTAAATGGTATTGCCACTACTCTAGAAATAGATTACACTCGAAGAGCAGGAACGCCTGCTTATCAATGGTTTGTGAATACCACTAATGTTGCCTCTGGAGGAACAAGTATTGATGGTGCTACTGCTAGTAGCTATGACCCTCCAACAGATACTGTAGGAACTAACTATTATTATGTTGAGATTTCTTTTACCTCTGGGGGATGTGATAAAATAGTTTCTGATGTTGCTACTGTTACTGTTACTCCTCAATTAACTATCGATTCTGTTGCTACAAATCAATCTATTTGTGTAGGGGGAACTGCCGCTGAATTTGAAGTTACTTTTACAGGGGGAACTGGAACACCTTCGTATCAATGGTTTTCGAATACTATTAACTCAAATTCTGGCGGAACTGCCATTGCTGGGGCTACCAATGCTAAATATACTCCTGCCCCTTTCAACACAGATGGTAGTTTTTTCTATTATGCTACTGTTTCTTTAAGTGGTAATGGATGTACTAGTGCTAATAGCAATGTTTATCAAGTAAACGTCATCCCTGACGCAATCATTGATGCACAACCTTTGGCTTCGCAAGAATTGTGTCAAAATGCAATTCCTACTGATTTAAGTGTCGTTGCTAGTGGCGGAACTGCTTCTAATAAAACCTATCAATGGTATCGAAATAACACCAATTCAACCATTGGAGGTACTGCTATTGTGGGTGCAACCAATAGCTCATACACTCCCTCTTCTACAACCATTGGAACTCAATATTATTATGTGATTATTTCTCAATCGGATTCGGGTTGTAGTGTAACAAGTAGTGTTGCTACAGTGAAAATTAACGAAGCGCCCATTGTAACAACCCAACCTCAATCTTCGGAGGTTTGTTTGGATGGTGATGCTACTCTTTTGGAGGTGGTTTATGAAAAAGGCACAGGAACTCCTGCTTATCAATGGTTTGTTAATACTACTAATGTTGCCTCTGGAGGAACAAGTATTGATGGTGCTACTGCAAGTAGCTATGACCCTCCAACTGATACTGTGGGAACTAACTATTATTATGTTGAGATTTCTTTCGACTCTGGGGGATGTGATAAAATTGTTTCTGATGTTGCTACTGTTACTGTTACTCCTCAATTAACTATCGATTCTGTTGCTACAAATCAATCTATTTGTATAGGCGGAACTGCCGCTGAATTTGAAGTTACTTTTACAGGGGGAACTGGAACACCTTCATATCAATGGTTTTCGAATACTATTAACTCAAATTCTGGTGGAACTGCCATTGCTGGGGCTACCAATGCTAAATATACTCCTGCCCCTTTCAACACAGATGGTAGTTTTTTCTATTATGCTACTGTTTCTTTAAGTGGTAATGGATGTAATAGTGCTAATAGCAATGTTTATCAAGTAAACGTCATCCCTGACCCAATCATTGATGCACAACCTTTGGCTTCGCAAGAATTGTGTCAAAATGCAATTCCTGCTGATTTAAGTGTCGTTGCTAGTGGTGGAACTGCTTCTAATAAAACCTATCAATGGTATCGAAATAACACCAATTCAACCATTGGAGGTACTGCTATTGTGGGTGCAACCAATAGCTCATACACTCCCTCTTCTACAACCATTGGAACTCAATATTATTATGTGATTATTTCTCAATCGGATTCGGGTTGTAGTGTAACAAGTAGTGTTGCTACAGTGAAAATTAACGAAGCGCCCATTGTAACAACCCAACCTCAATCTTCGGAGGTTTGTTTGGATGGTGATGCTACTCTTTTGGAGGTGGTTTATGAAAAAGGCACAGGAACTCCTGCTTATCAATGGTTTGTTAATACTACTAATGTTGCCTCTGGAGGAACAAGTATTGATGGTGCTACTGCAAGTAGCTATGACCCTCCAACTGATACTGTGGGAACTAACTATTATTATGTTGAGATTTCTTTCGACTCTGGGGGATGTGATAAAATTGTTTCTGATGTTGCTACTGTTACTGTTACTCCTCAATTAACTATCGATTCTGTTGCTACAAATCAATCTATTTGTATAGGCGGAACTGCCGCTGAATTTGAAGTTACTTTTACAGGGGGAACTGGAACACCTTCATATCAATGGTTTTCGAATACTATTAACTCAAATTCTGGTGGAACTGCCATTGCTGGGGCTACCAATGCTAAATATACTCCTGCCCCTTTCAACACAGATGGTAGTTTTTTCTATTATGCTACTGTTTCTTTAAGTGGTAATGGATGTAATAGTGCTAATAGCAATGTTTATCAAGTAAACGTCATCCCTGACCCAATCATTGATGCACAACCTTTGGCTTCGCAAGAATTGTGTCAAAATGCAATTCCTGCTGATTTAAGTGTCGTTGCTAGTGGTGGAACTGCTTCTAATAAAACCTATCAATGGTATCGAAATAACACCAATTCAACCATTGGAGGTACTGCTATTGTGGGTGCAACCAATAGCTCATACACTCCCTCTTCTACAACCATTGGAACTCAATATTATTATGTGATTATTTCTCAATCGGATTCGGGTTGTAGTGTAACAAGTAGTGTTGCTACAGTGAAAATTAACGAAGCGCCCATTGTAACAACCCAACCTCAATCTTCGGAGGTTTGTTTGGATGGTGATGCTACTCTTTTGGAGGTGGTTTATGAAAAAGGCACAGGAACTCCTGCTTATCAATGGTTTGTTAATACTACTAATGTTGCCTCTGGAGGAACAAGTATTGATGGTGCTACTGCAAGTAGCTATGACCCTCCAACTGATACTGTGGGAACTAACTATTATTATGTTGAGATTTCTTTCGACTCTGGGGGATGTGATAAAATTGTTTCTGATGTTGCTACTGTTACTGTTACTCCTCAATTAACTATCGATTCTGTTGCTACAAATCAATCTATTTGTATAGGCGGAACTGCCGCTGAATTTGAAGTTACTTTTACAGGGGGAACTGGAACACCTTCATATCAATGGTTTTCGAATACTATTAACTCAAATTCTGGTGGAACTGCCATTGCTGGGGCTACCAATGCTAAATATACTCCTGCCCCTTTCAACACAGATGGTAGTTTTTTCTATTATGCTACTGTTTCTTTAAGTGGTAATGGATGTAATAGTGCTAATAGCAATGTTTATCAAGTAAACGTCATCCCTGACCCAATCATTGATGCACAACCTTTGGCTTCGCAAGAATTGTGTCAAAATGCAATTCCTGCTGATTTAAGTGTCGTTGCTAGTGGTGGAACTGCTTCTAATAAAACCTATCAATGGTATCGAAATAACACCAATTCAACCATTGGAGGTACTGCTATTGTGGGTGCAACCAATAGCTCATACACTCCCTCTTCTACAACCATTGGAACTCAATATTATTATGTGATTATTTCTCAATCGGATTCGGGTTGTAGTGTAACAAGTAGTGTTGCTACAGTGAAAATTAACGAAGCGCCCATTGTAACAACCCAACCTCAATCTTCGGAGGTTTGTTTGGGTGATAACGCTACAACACTTGAAGTTGCTTACCAAAACGGTGTTGGTATTGCAACTCATCAATGGTTCTTAAATTCAGTTAATTCTAACACTGGAGGAACTGCTATTATAGGAGCAACCAATACCTCATATATACCTCCAACAAATGCAATCGGAACAATCTACTATTATGTTGAAATCAATTTTACAGACGGTGGTTGCTCAAAAATAGTTTCTGATGTTGCTGCTGTAATTGTAAATCAAATTCCTGTGATTGCTAATGATAGTATAACTATTTACAGTAGTGAAACTTTTACTTATAATCCTTCAATACTCAATGGAAATATAGTTCCAAACAATACACAATATACTTGGATTGTAAGTTCTATAAATCCAGCAGGAAGTATTATTGGAAGTTCTAATGCAATTTCTGGCCAAAATATCATCAGTCAGACTTTAGAGAATACAGGCACAACTCCTGCAAGGGTAACTTATACTATTTCACCATTTACAGATAAGTGTAAAGGATCTGATTTTACACTTGAAGTAGTAGTAAATCCAACAATAACCCCTAATGAAGTGATAACAAATAATAGTTGCTTTAACTCTAATGATGCTTCTATCACTACCAATATTACAGGAGGAATTCCCTTTGAAACTGGGAAACCTTACCTGATTAATTGGACTGGACCTAATGGATTTTTATCAACAGACTCTAGTATATTTAATTTAGTGGCAGGAAGTTATACTTTACGAATTGAAGATAAGGAAGGTTATTTTATCACTCGAAATTTCACTATTACTCAACCAGATAATCTTATTATCAATACAGATTCCACCAAAAACATATCTTGTTTTCAAGGAAATGATGGATCAATTAAGGTTACTGTAACAGGCGGAACTACTCCATACACCTACAATTGGACTACTTTGAATGGTAGTGGTTTGGTACAAAATACAAATTCTCAAAATGGACTTACAGCTGGAAATTATACTTTAGAAGTTATTGATAAAAATAATTGCAGTACCACTTTAGATTTTGTCTTAACAGAACCTGATGGTCTTGAAATCAGTGCTCAAAATATTGAAAATGTGTTATGTTTTGGAGAAGCAACAGGAAGTATCTCTATCAATGTCATTGGAGGAACTCCTTTTGAAATTTCTACTGGTATTTTTGATTATCAATATGCTTGGACGGGTCCAAATGGATTTACAAGTTTTAATAAAAATATTGCAAATCTTATTGCAGGAAATTATTTAGTTAAAGTTACAGACCAACAAGGATGTGTTACCAATGCTACTTTTAGTGTAACTGAGGCTACTAAAATTGAACCAATAGTCACCAAAAATGATGTTTCTTGTTATGGAGAAACTGATGGAAGTATTGCCATTTCGGTTACAGGAGGCGTAGCTCCATATCAAATACAATGGAGCAACCTAGCCAATGGATTTTCTTTGAATAACCTTTCTGCAGGTACTTATATTGCAACTATTACAGATGCAAATAATTGCGAAAGTAAAGTGACTATTGATATTAATCAGCCCATATTTTTTATAGATCCTATTGTAACGCCTATTTCTTGTAATGGAGAAAAAGATGGAAGTATAAAATTAAATCTAACTGGTGGAATTGCTCCATTTACAGTATTGTGGGATGATGACCCATCTGCAGGAATTGAAAGAAATAATTTAGGCGCAGGAATCTATCGAGTTTTAATTAAAGATAGCGACCCAAAACAGTGCCCAATTGAACAAACTTTTATTTTTACAGAACCACCTGCTTTAGTTGTTTCAAGCACAGTTGTGGATGCTACTGAATGTGACGTTATAGATAGTGGTAGTATTGACTTAATAGTAGCTGGAGGAACAGCTCCTTATTTTTATAAATGGAGCAATGGACAAACGACAGCCAATGTTAGTAATTTAGCTGCGGGAAATTATGCTGTTGAAATCACAGACTCAAATGGTTGTAAAACTACAAGACAATTTTCTATTTTTAGACAAGAACCTTTGCAAATTGAATTTGAAACAATTCTTTTAACTAATTGCGAAACAAAAATAGTTAGTCAGCAAACGAAAGCTAAAGTTACCGGTGGTTTTTTACCATATACTTATACTTGGTCAGATGGCACTGTCTCTACTACTGATAATAGCATTATGACAACATCGCAAAATGGTTCTTATACACTTTTGATAACAGATAATCAAGGATGCACAATTCAAAAATCATTTGCAGTATCTGTGCCTAGTATAGGAACACCAGATTTTCAATTTAGTGCTTTTTCACAAAACACTTATAATTTTTTATCGGTTGAAGATCCTATTCAGTTTACAAATACATCAACAGGAAATTTTACCAAAGTTATTTGGGATTTTGGTGATGGAAAGCCAACGTCAAACGAAGAGAATCCAATTTATACTTATGATAATACGGGCGAATTTACGGTGAGATTGACTGTTGAATATGAAGCAGGATGTACTTATTTTATTGAAAGGATTTTGAAAATTACCCTTGGATATACATTAATTAATCCGAATGCATTTACACCAAATGGAGATGGTTTTAATGAAACCATACGTCCTTCATTTTTAGGATTTTCATCCATTGAGATGAGTATTTTTGATATTTGGGGAACACTTGTTTATACAGAAAAAGGAACGACCACTCTTAATGGTTGGGACGGAAATGTAAAAGGCAAACCCGCAGAAAATGGAAACTATGTTATGATTGTAAAAGGAACAACCTTTTATGGAAAAGAAATCTCAGCGAATACTTCAATCACCTTAATTAAATAAAAATGAAAAAAATTATTATAGTCTTTTTATTTACTGTAGGTGTTACAAATGCGCAAGATGTTATTTTTTCACAAAATTTTCTTGTACCAGAAACCTTGAGCTCTTCATTTACAGGCGCAACAAAATCATCTAAAGTAGGAACATTACATAGATCGCAATGGCGCAATTATGGATTGAAAATCAACTCAAATTATGTATATTTTGATACGTGGTTCGAAGGTTATAGGTCTGGGTTAGGTTTTTCTTTTATCAATCATGAAGAAAGTGGATCAAATTATAATTTCAATAAAATAAATTTGAACTATTCCGTGGCATTTCAAATTAGCGATTCGTGGTTTTTTAGACCTAGCATTTCTGCAGGTTTCGGAATGAAAAGTTATGGATTTCAAAATATTCTTTTAGAGGATCAAATTAACGCAAATAGTAACATCATCAACACATCAAGTATTGATCCTGTTTTGCTTCAAAACCGAAGAAGTTTTTTTGATTTTAGTTCCTCTATTCTATTCAATAATGATGATTCTTGGATTGGTATTACTTTAAGACACCTTAACAAACCAAATATTTCATTAACTGCTAATGGTAATGTTCCTTTGGATGTTTTTTTATCAATACACACCAAATATTATTTACCTATTTTAGAAAATAACCCAACTTGGTTTACCAATAAAAGTAAGATTTATTTTTTATCTAATTTTATGATGCAAGGCTCAACAAATAGATTGGATATTGGTATGCAATATATTTTTGATGACCAGTTTTCATTTGGTATTGTTGCAGCAACTAATCCAATGAAAAATGTTGATGAAAATCCATTTATTTCATCTATTAGTAGTTTTGTTGGAATCAAATGGCAAGGTTTTCGATTTGGTTATTCGTATGATTTTAATACTTCTAAAATTATCAATACTGGGGGTATTCATGAGTTTTCTGTTGGATATGATTTTGAAGTTAATATAAGACTACTAGATCGTTATAAATGTGTTTCTTATTTTTAAATTTCATTCTTAATAAATAAGAAATTATTATTTCTATTGATGTATACATTTATGTTATTATTTTAAAATAATCCCCTCTGCAAAAGTCTTTACAAAATTGCTGCGCTGTACTTTTTTTTTGCTGCGCTGCTTTTTTTACATACTAGAAAAATTGCTATTTTTTGTGTTTGCTTGTTTTTTTTAGATGCTTATTTATGAACGAGAAAGTTTTAAAAATTAGTTAATGTATTACGATTTTGTAAGCATTTATTTTGTATATTTCAATGCTATTTAAAAAGAATGCTATTGAAAAATCTACCCACTATTGTTTTAGAGCAAGCGGTTTATAAGAAAAATCCGAGGCTTTTGATTCGTTTTCCTTACGATTCTTTACTGATTCAACATGTTCGGCAAATTGATGGAGCTACTTGGAGCAAAACCTTGCGTGTATGGCATGTAGCTGATACGAAAGAGAATTTGGCTTCGATTATTGCTATTTTTAAGGATGTTGCTACTGTAGATATATCAAAAATTGGCACTAATGAGGTTTTTAGGCGCAATTTAACAGAGGCTCAACGAACGTTATTGAATAATTTTTACTTGTATTTGAAAGGCAAAAGGTATAGTGAAAGTACGATACAGACGTATACTTTTTTTGTGGCAGATTTTGTGAATTTTCATACAGAAACAGCTTTAGAAGAACTTACCAATAGATCTGTAGAAGTTTTTATTGAAAAGGTTTTTATCCCCAGAAAGTATTCTATTAGTTCGCAAAGACAGTTTATTAGTGCATTGAAGGTTTTTACTGTTTTTTATCCTCATACAAAAATCAATGATTTGCAATTAGAGCGTCCTAAAAAATCGAGAATATTGCCCAATGTATTGTCTCAAGAAGAAGTTTTACGGATTGTACAGGTTACAAAAAATTTAAAGCATCGCGCAATTATTGTATTGTTGTATTCGTCTGGATTGCGCATTGGGGAAATTACCAGTTTGCAATTAAAAAATATTGATGTTGAGCGTAGGCAAGTAAAAGTAGTGAGTGGCAAAGGGAGAAAAGACAGGTTTGTTGTATTGGCAAGTTCGTTTTTACCTTTATTAATGAATTATTTAACGACCTATGTACCAAAAGTTTATTTTATTGAAGGACCTGAGGGAGAGCGATATTCTGAAAGTAGTATTCGTAAATTTTTAGAGAAAAGTGTTGCTTTGGCAAAGATTTCGAAAAAAGTAACGCCACATACATTGCGTCATAGTTATGCTACTCATTTATTGGAGAATGGTGTTGGTTTGCGACATATACAAGAGTTGTTAGGGCATGCTAAACCAGAGACTACCATGATTTATACTCATGTTGCAAAAAAAGATTTATTAGAAATTAAGAGTCCGTTAGATACAATTTTATTAACTTTAAGCCGAAATACAAAAGATGAACAAAACTTCCTATTATCCGGAAATAATCCGATATAAAAAAGAATTTTGTTCTTGATATAACCAGTTGGGCAACATTTAAAAAATAAACCTATGAAAATAAACAAAGAAGGAACAGTATTCTTTTCATTCGATACTGAAGAAAATCCAAAAGCATTTAAAGAACCTAATTTTATAAATTGGGTAGATTTTGAAATTGACGACAATAAAGGAATTATTACTTCCATAGGTCAGACTTTAAGTGTTAAAATTTTTGTTGGAACTGATGATGAATTTTTAATTTTCAAAACTAATATTTTACCTGAAAAAGGACTTAACAAAATAGCTGTGGCTTGGAGTCCATCAGAAATTAAACTTTTTATGAATGGAGAAAAAATAGAATCAATCAATCCAAATGATTTTAAACCTTAGTTAATTCTTTAAGTTGTTTTTCTGAGAAAGAAACAGGAACTTGTATTCCATTTCTTTTGAATTTAAGGTGTAACTTTACTTTAAGGAAATAATATTTAACCTTGATTTTATAAAAAACGTTGCCCAACACCGTGCATAATTTAGTGCTACTTTTAGCCACTTTGGAAAATTTTTGTTTACTCATAATCTTGTTTTTATTTATTAGTTTTATTTCTTAATTTACGCACCAAACCATGCACAAACACGTTGTAGCCAATTTTAAGAATGAACAGGATATTTACAATTACAATAACGATTTTAGCTTTAAGTATAAATGCAAAAAGTCAATCTAAACTTGATTTCTGTAAAAAATGGAATTTGGAAGGATATATTTATTGGGGAATTACCTTTTCTCCCGAAGAGACAGAAAAAAATGACTATTTGAATTTTATAGAAGATGGAACATTTATTAGTGTTGATGAAGGAAAATTGGAAAACGGAACTTGGAAATGGGATTTAAAAAATAAATCACTTCATTTATGCGATAGCAAATCAAACAAACCAATAATATTTGGAATAATTAAAGTGACAAAGAATGAACTCATTCTTTTATTAAAAGACAATGAAGACAGTATAAAACTTAAATTTCTGGCAGAAAAATGAAAGAAAGAATAATCGGAATTGATATAGCAAGAGCATTAGCAGTTATCGGAATGATAATCGTTAATTTTAAAATCGTGTTTGGCGAAAATGGATTGAGTTGGGTTAAATCATTTGCAAGTGCTTTTGATGGAAAGGCAGCAGCAACTTTTGTGGTTTTAGCAGGCGTTGGACTTGCTTTAATGACAAATTCTGCATTGAAAAATAATGACAGCCAAAAATTAAAAACTGCTCGGATAAGAATTGCAAAAAGAGCATTGTTCCTATTCATTGTTGGTCTTTCATATATAGTAATTTGGCCAGCGGACATTTTGCATTTTTATGGAATTTATATGCTTGCTATTTTGCTTCTACTAAAAAGCAATGAAAAAACTATTTTAATTTCGGCAATTGCATTAATACTGTTTTATCCATTATTAATTGGCTTTTGGAATTACGAAACAGGTTGGAATTTTGACACTTTAGATTATCTCGATTTTTGGACAGTTAATGGATTTTTTAGAAATCTATTCTTCAATGGTTTTCACCCAGTAATACCTTGGACAGCTTTTATGCTTTTTGGTTTTTGGTTTGGCAAACAAGACTTGAAAAGTGACCGATTTATCAAAAAAGCATTTTTGGTTAGTTCAATTACTTTTGTTGTAATTCAAATTTTATCACACGTGTCAATTTCATTTTTATCAGAAGGAAACGAACAAATAGCAAGTGAATTATCAGAAATTATTGGAACAAACCCAATGCCACCATTACCAATTTATATGTTTAATGGTATTGCAATTTCCGTATTAATAATATCAGCTTGTATCATTATCGGAAAAAGATTTTCAACAAACAAAATACTTTTGGCTCTAAATAAAACGGGACAATTAGCTCTAACTTTTTATGTTGCACACGTAATAATTGGTATGGGACTTATTGAAGCAATTAACCCAGAAAAAATGGGGAATTATCCAATAGAATTTTCAGTTGCGTATGCTTTAATTTTTAGTGTTTTATGTGTATTCTTTGCAACTTATTGGCTGAAAAGTAGAGAAAATGGACCTGTAGAATGGATAATGAAAAAAATAATCCGATAGAAAAACTGGCTACAACAATGTATATAAAAAATAGGCGAGACAGTGCTAAATTTGAGCTTCAAAGCTCGTATCAAACTTTGTGCTTAGCCGAAACTGACGTTCTTCGTAATCGCCTACTTTTCATATACTAACCGTTGTGCGTCAGTGTAAAAGCCGACCCGCAAATGGCACATTTGGTTTTTGCCGACACACGAGCCAACGCTAAAAAAACCAAAAGAGCCATTTTTTGCCACCGCTCTGACATAATCCGTAGCTAAAAAAAACTTCTCAAGAATTCTGATTGTAGATAAATATTAGTATTTTTGACAAAATTGTCAAGGCAAAATATTCAAGGTAATGAAAGAAACATTTGGAGAATACATTCACAATTTGCGGGTTGAGAAAGGCTTAACGCTAACAAAACTTGCTGCAGCACTTGATATAGACCAATCAACACTTTCCAAGATTGAAAATAAAAAACGCAATGTTCCAGAGGAAATACTTCCTAAACTTGCTAAAGTTTTCAAGCTTGACATTACTTCTCTTGAAAAGGAGTTTTACAGCGAAAAAATCGCTGAAATGATTTACCGAGTTCCAGACTCAACAGAATTGTTGACATTGGCAGAGGAAAAGGCAAAATATTACAGGTTGTCTAAGTTTAAACAGGGAAATTTAAAATTTTAAAAAATGGCAAAATCAATAGACCAATATATTAACAAAGTTATTCAAGGCGACTGCTTAGAGGTTATGAAAAACATACCAAGCAAGTCAATAGATATGATTCTTTGTGATTTACCATACGGAACAACACAAAACAAATGGGATTCCGTGATTGATTTAGACCAACTGTGGGAACATTATGAGAGAATCATCAAAGATAATGGAGCAATAGCCTTGACCTCACAAGGACTTTTTACAGCTAAGTTAATTATGAGCAACGAAAAATTGTTTAAATACAAAATTGTTTGGATTAAGTCAAAATCAACAAATTTCCTTAATGCAAAAAAACAGCCACTTCGTAAACACGAGGACATCTGTCTTTTTTATAAAAAACAACCATCATACAATCCTCAGATGACGAACGGAGAGGCATACGACAAAGGTATTAGAAAAGACCAATTTACAGGTAGTTACGGAGATTTTAAACCAAAACACGTAAAAAGCAATGGTGAGAGATACCCGAATGATGTTGTTTGCTATGAAGAACAACCCATTGACGATTTTGTATATGTGAAAACAGCGGAATCCGAAGGGCCTGTTTTGCATCCGACACAAAAACCAATTGAATTAGGAAGATACCTTATAAAGACCTTCACAAAACCAGGAGATGTTGTTCTTGACAATGCTTGTGGTAGTGGTAGTTTCCTACTTTCTGCAATTCTTGAAAACAGACAATTTATTGGGATTGAAAAGAATGAAGATGTTCTGCTACATAAAGTTAAGCCAGTTGATTACATAAAAATTTGCACTGACAGAATTCAAGAAACACTTAAACGCAAGGAAATTGAAGAATCAACTTTAAGATTATTCAATGAGCCAATTGCAAAATATCATACACTTAATTACAAAAACGGAAAGGCAAAAGCAAGTCCAGCAATTTATTAATTGAATTACCTGAAATGGCAAAAGTTACATACAACGAAAGAAGTTGGGCAATAGACGTAATAAGTGAAATAGGCTTACACCTTGCAAATAAGAGTTGGCACTTTAAAAGTGCAGGTGGTGAAAGTACCATAAGCAACGAAAAGTCAAGTCTATTTCCTGATGTGTTGATTTTCAAAGACCAAACAAGAAATATCATTTTACAAGGTTGGGAATTGAAAATGCCTGACACACCAATTAATGATGCTGAACTCATTGTCAATGCAATCAAAAAAGCCAAAATTTTACAAAGAGACAGTTTTATTCTGTGGAATGTAAAGAGTGCCGTTCTTTATTCTAAACAAGGAGATTCATTCGCAATTTTAAAAACTTGGAATGACATTGACATTAATAAACGAACAGAAGTAAAACCAAAAGAATCTCTTTGGAAGTCATTACTACATACCATACTTTCAGACTTAAACGGCTATTTTGAATCAGGAGAAATATCAGATGAAGTTTCTTCAGAAATTTTAGCTGTTGATGCAATCATTGATGTTATTCTCGAAAATATATCCTCGACAGCAGAAAATATAAGAGCTAATTTTAGGAGAAACTCAAGACTTGAAGCCAAAATAAATAATTGGTGGTTATCCTCTGCAACTGAATATGGTTATAATCCATCAGCAGTAAAAGACGCTTCAAATAAATTACCTACTATTTCAAAAGTAATATTAACAGATTGGGTTTTTAAAATTATCTTCGCAAATGTTCTGAAAAGGCATTTTAATGAAGCAAGAGCAATAGAATCAATAAACAATGAAACCTCGGTTGAGCAAGCGAAGGAAATAATTGCCTCAATATCCGAGCATTGTAATTTTTGGAACATTTTCAGCGATAACCTTGCAATTGAGTTCATTTCAACTTCTGCTTGGAAACAGATTATCCAGTTAAATCAGTTTCTTTCATCAATCAACATTGCAGGAATTGAAATAGAAATCCTCCATAATTTACTCCAATCTTCGATAGTATCTGCAAAACGAAAGGTTGCAGGACAATTCGCAACACCTAAAAAATTAGCAGATTTATTAGTGAGGTTAACCGTTGAAGACAAAGAAGGAGTTGTAATTGACCCTTGTTGTGGAACAGGAACAATAATCAATCAAGCATATTTGCTCAAAGAAGAATACGAGTTTAACCAAGACGAAATAATAAACAGCATTTGGGCATCAGACAAACATTCTTTCCCTATTCAATTATCTACACTTACTTTGGCTAAGCCAAATAACATCGGCAAAGTGTTAAACATTTTCAGAAAGGATGTGATTGAATTAGTAACAGGGCAGAATGTAACTTTCAAAGACCCGAACAATGGAAACGATATTGTAAAGCTTTTTCCTACCATTGATTATGTTGTTTCAAACTTACCTTTTATCAAGAGTAAAGAAATTCAGGTTTTAAACCCGAACATCACAGAAATAAACAGTTTCATTGAAGAAGAAGCTTACACCACAAAATCATTAAGTGGCAAAAGTGATATTTTCGCTTACATCCCCTTTTATTTACATCAGCTACTTTCTGAAAACGGAAAAATTGGGCTTATACTTTCTAATGCTTGGTTGGGAACTGATTACGGAGAAATTTTCTTAGAGCTTATTCAAAAATTCTATGACATTGAAACTGTTGTAATTTCAGGAAAAGGAAAATGGTTTGACAACGCAGATGTAGTGACTACTTTTCTAATTGCAAAAAAGCGAAACCCAAATACTCCAATAGACCAAAACAGAACAATTTCATTTTGCACCCTAAAAGAAAGCATAAATGAAATACCTGACATCAAACAATTGAGTGAAAATATTTTGTTAGAAACAGAAAATGAAATTGTAGCTATTCAGAATTATTCAGTCAATGAGATAGCCAACTTTGAAACTATTGGTGTTCCTTGGTGCGGTTACTTTGCAAATCTTAATTGGCTTACAGAAGTTTCAGAAAAACTAATTGATTGCAATCAGTTTTTCAATTTTACTCGTGGCGAAAGAAGAGGTTGGAATGCCTTATTTTATCCTGCATTTGGTCATAACATTGAAGCGGAATACATAAGACCAGTTCTGAAAAACCTAAGAGGAACATCAGGACTTTATTGTTCAGCAGATGGAGAAGCATTTTGTTGTTCAAGAAGTATTGCAGAATTAGAGCAACTCAATCATTCAGGTGCTTTGCAATGGATTAGAAATTTTGAAAATCAAAACAATGAAACAGGCGTTCCGCTTACTCAATCTTTGCGCAAAGCAAATATGTTATGGTATGAAATGAAAACCGAAAATATGGCTGACTTTGTCGCCAATGTAAATTACGATAGAAGTTTATTTATTGCAACCTTTGAGAATCGTTCATTCATTGACCAAAGAATGATTGGTCTTTCGCTAAAAGAAGATTTTCAAAATGAAAACAGAATTTTATTGCTTGCCTTATTGAATAGCGTTTTAAGTATGTTTTTCATTGAGAGTTTTGGTTTTGGAAGAGGTTTAGGTGCACTTGATTTGAGAGCAACAAAATTTGAACGAGATTTTAAACTTTTGAATTTCCAGCTTTTATCTAACGACCAAAAACAAAGAATTATAAATGCTTTTCAACCAATTGCCAATAGAAATAGATTGCCTTTAAAGCAAGAAATTGAGCAAGCAGACAGAGTGAATTTTGAAAAAGTTCTATTGGAAGCATTCGGAATTGATGAACACTTTGAAGCGATAAAATCATCCTTATTGGATCTATACAATATAAGATTTGCAGTTAAGAATATCTAATTATTTGAAAATGGAGGCAAAGACAAATGACCTGACTGAAATAACGTTAAAAATGCTTTTAGACGAAGGAATTATTGAAAATGGAACAGTTTTATATTCTGACACTAATCCTACTAAAACGGCAAAGATAAATTCGGACGGTTTTATTGACTTGAAAATTGACGGGAGTCAGAAACTTTATCCATTTCCGAGTGGTGCAGCAAGGGCATTAGTTAACTTAAGTGTTAATGGGTGGAAATTTTGGAAAATAAAAATCAATGATGAACTGAAGGAAATTTCAGAATTAAGACAAATCTATAAGGAAAGAAAAAAGTAATGCCAACGCCAAAAGTCATACACATTTGCAATTCGCACCAGCCAACTCGCAAGCCCAAAATTGCAAAAGAGTATGTCTTTGCCAACGCTGACAGACGACCGAAAAAGAACACCGAACGCACAACAGCGTGTATAAGAAATAGCGGGTTTAGTGTTAAATCAAAGGTCGGTGCTTTTAATAAAAGTCAGTGCCAAACTGATAGTGAAGTGCTTTTTAATCCGCTACTTCTCATACACGCGAAACGTTGGCAATAATTTAAAAACAGACTCGAACTCTAAACGAAATGATGAAAAAATTGACAATAATCGGAATTTGTCTTCTATTTATAAATTGTGCATCACTTCCAAAAATTGAATCAGAAGACCTACAACATATAACGGAAAAAAATATTGCGAAATTAAATGGAATTTACAGCAATTTTGCAGAAAATTCAGAAAAATACATACATCTCACTCTTTCAGGAAGATTGACATCTTTAAAATTAAAAGACACAATTTCCGAAGTAAAAATAGAAGTTCTAAATGACAAAGAAATTCGATTTTCATTTTTACAAAACCAAATGGAAATTGATTCAAAAATCGTGAAATACAAATTGCAAAATGACGGATTCTTACTTTTGCGAAACAAGAACTTTAGATTACACGGAATTCCTTGGATTTTTGGAGATTATGAAATCCGAAAATATGAATTCGGACTTTCTAAATCGGGAAGTTTAATAATGAATGGAATTGAAAAAAGAGAAGGTGCTCATTTAATAATTTTATGGAGTCCAAGTAACAATTATAAGTTTACGGACATTTATGGAAAAAAATAAAAAACTATTGCCAACACCGTGTATAATTAATGGCTTGGTTATCGCCTACTTACGAAAATCCTCGCGGATTTTCTATTCGATTTTTATTTGCTAAATTAGGTGCTTAAACACGCCACTAATCATACACAAAACCGTTAGCCACAAGCTAAAAAAAGAAAAATAATGAAACATTTATTAATATTAATTTCAATAATTTATTCTATTAACTGTTTCGGACAAGAGCCAAATCCTGAATTATTTCAAACTTGGTATTTATATTCAGTTATGGCAAGTGATGGTAGTCCAAGTCCATATATAGTTTCCGAGATAAATCCCAATATAACACCTTCACTAACAATTGTCGAAGATTTAACTTTTAGTGGAATAGGAGCTTGTAATTCATTCAATGGAACATTCATATTCTCGAATAACACTTTAAGTACTGACCAATTTTCAAATTTAACTAATGAATGTGGAATTCAAATTCATAAATCATTTGAAACAGAATATTTTAATTTTATGGAATATGCTATTGGTTACCAAATAACTTCAGAAAATGATGGTTTAGTTTTAAATTTATCAACAGCTGTTTTTGGGGAAGCTGTTTTTAAAAACTTCAAACTAAATATAAAAGATTTTGATTTAAATAAAATTGAAATTTATCCAAATCCAACAAATTCAATTATTTACATTAAATCAAAAAATACCTCTATTACGAAAATTGAATTTTTAAATTCTTTTGGGCAAACTATGAGAATTATTAAAAGTAAGTTTGAATCTATAGATATTTCTAATTTATCTGCTGGAATTTATATGATGAAAATTTATTCGGAATTTGGAATACAAAACAGAAAAATATTAAAAAAATAGAATTTTGAATTTAAAAGCCAGTGGCTAACACCGTATAAAAAAAATTGCTTATTTTTAGCTTCACCAAAGGTAGTTGCATTTTTGCCAACTTCTGAATTTCCTTCGGAAATTCCTCGTTGTCAAAACCGCAACTTTCTTTATACATAAACGTTGTACGTAATTTTAAAATTGCGTATTACAACAAAAAATTAATAAACTTTTAATGAGCACAAAGTACTATTATAAAAATAAAAAAAATGACATTTTTAGAATACTTTTAGTTTTACCTTTAATTGCTTTTTATTACCCATTAACACTTTTTTACATAAGTCCAAGTGAACACATATGGTGGAGAATGCCATCAGAAATCTATGTTTTAATGTTCTCAATTTTTGGATATATAGTAATTAGTTTTTCAATAATTGTAATGTTCAAATTAATTCTTAAAAAAGGTTATGTGAAAATTAATAATGAAGGAATTTATAACGATTTTTTCTTCTCAAATAAAAAAAATCTTAAATGGAATGAAATTGAAAGTATTAGATTAATCAAATACAATCAAAATCTTTATCTTGGTTTTTTTCTAAAAAAAAATGAATTCGGAAAAAAAAGAGGTTTTGATTATCTTGCTCATAAGTTAAACATATCAACATTTGGAACAGGTCATTTTATACATTCTTCATTTCTAAATTGTACATTTATGGAATTAGTAAAAGAGGTAAACAAAAGATTTCCGAAAGGAATTGACACATAAAAAACTAAAAATTAATTTTCATTTTAAAAAAACTACGTACAACACCGTGTATAAAAAATTGCTATTTTTAGCTTACCCAAAAGTTGTTGCTTCTTTGCCAACTTCAGAATTTCCGTTGGAAATTCCTCGTTGTCAAATACGCAACTTTTCATAACACAAACACGTTGGGTAACATATGAAAGAAAATTTATGAAAAAATTGCTAGCTTTAATATTTTTAACTTATTCATCCGGAATTTTTTCACAGAATAAATCTGAATACAACTGTGTGAATGATTTCGATGAAATTGAAACGGAAGTTGAATTGCAGAAGACAGTTAGGTTTAAAATAATTTCCTCTCGAAAGTTATATACAAAAGAAACTTTTGAATTTAGTGAAGGAATTTTAATTGTTTCTAATCTTAATGAAAAATTAAACCCTAAGGAAATTGCTCAAGTAATTTCCACTATTGGAATTAAAAATAATTTGAGTAAAATTACTGCGTTTGAAACTTGTCACGCTTTAGAAATATATTATAAAAACACAAAGCCTAATGAAGAAGAATTAAATCATCTTAAAGAAAATTTAATCATTGAACTTTCTTTAGATATTAATAAATCATTGAGTAAGAAGGAAAGAAAAAGAAACAAGAAAAAAAGAGATTTCATTGAAACTAATGGAATAAATGCTTGTAAAGTTTTATCAAAAAATAAGCCTGAAAATTTTAGCGAGAAAGACCTATCAAATGTAATCGTTTCTGAAAGTTCTAAAAATATTGAGAAAATGTTGAAAATATATGACTTGTCATTTGAAGAAGGTTCTTTAATATTTATGAAAGATTTGACAACCTATTTAGTTGATAATTGTAAAATTATAAAAGATTTTGTAGAAAGGAATTAATAATACGTTACCCAACACCGTACAAAATTAATTGCTTGCTTTTGGCTTACTTACGAAAATCCTCGCGGATTTTCTTTGTCAGTAATTATTTAGTAAATTTATTACTTAAACACAGCAACTAATCTTGTACAAACACGTTGTAGGTAATTAACGGAATGAAAAAATACAGTTCATCTTCATCTTTTGCTTTTTTTGAATCTATTTTAGCTTCTTTAATGATTTTAGGAATTGGAATCTTCTTAGGCATTTCAATTGAAAAAATTGGAATTCAAATCTTAATCATAATTGGAAGTATTTTATTGAGTATTTGGCTAGTTTTATATCAAAGAAAAAAAGTTTTTGAAATAATATTTGAGAAAGAAAAAATAAGAATTGAATATGTTTACAACAGTAATAAAATTGAAATTGACTATGCTGAATTACTAACTGTTGAATATATTTCAACTACCAAAAACCCAACAAGAAACAAAATTGAATTCAAACTAAATGGGAGCATTAAGAAATTAAAATTTTTGAGTGTTGCAGACTCAAATGAATATGTGGAATTTATAAAATTCTTGAAATCAAAAAATGAAAACATAAAATGGAAAGTTTTTCCATCTGACAATATTATGAATCATAAATTACAGGAAGTTTATGGTTTTAATTATCGTTAATTTGAAAGAATAATGACTGAATAAAAACTACCTACAACACCGTACAAAATTAATTGCTTGCTTTTTGCTTACTTACGAAAATCCTCGCGGATTTTCTTCGTCAGTTATTATTTACTAACTTTAGTGCTTTAACCACGCAACTAATTTTGTACAAACACGTTAGCCACAAGCTAAAAAACGAAAAATAATGAAACATTTATTAATATTAATTTCAATAATTTATTCTATAAACTGTTTTGGACAAGAACCAAATCCTGAATTATTTCAAACTTGGTATTTGTATTCTGTTATGGAAAGCGATGCAAGTCCAGGTCCATATATAGTTTCCGAAATAAACCCCACAATAACGCCTTCATTAACAATTGTCGAAGATTTAACTTTTAGTGGAATAGGAGCTTGTAATTCATTCAATGGAACATTCACATTCTTGAATAACACTTTAAGTACTGACCAATTTTCAAATTTAACTAATGACTGTGGAATTCAAATTCATAACTCATTTGAAACAGAATATTTTAATTTTATGGAATATGCTATTGGATACCAAATAACTTCAGAAAATGATGGTTTAGTTTTAAATTTATCAACAGGTATTTTTGGGAATGCCGTTTTTAAAAACTTCACACTAAATACAAAAGATTTTGATTTAAATAAAACTGAAATTTATCCAAATCCGACAAACTCTATTATTTACATTAAATCAAAAAATACTTCTATTACGAAAATTGAATTTTATAATTCTTTTGGGCAAAATATGAGAATTATTAAAAGTAAATTTGAAACTATAGATATTTCTAATTTATCTGCTGGAGTTTATATGATGAAAATTTATTCGGAATTTGGAATACAAAACAAAAAAATATTAAAAAAATAGAATTTGGAATTTAAAAGCCAGTGGCTAACACCGTATAAAATTAATTGCTAGTTTTAGCCAATTTACGAAAGTCCTCGCGGACTTTCTATCTGTGATTTATTTGCTAACTTTAGTACTTAAAACACGCAACTAATCTTATACAACAACGTTGTGGTTTATATTCGCTTAATTGCAAGCGATATTTAATACCTAAAAATTGCACCTTGTTAATAAAAAAAATTGAATATTAATTTTAAATTTAAACAATATGAAAACAGAAAAAATCAACCTAACCAAATTATTTAAAATTGGAATTTTATCCTTTTGCATATCCCTACTATTTAGTAGTTGTGAAAATGATGAATTTATTATTAATTCCTCAAACCAAGAGAAGAACACTAGTTATTCACAAAAAACGTTTGGAAACATTCAAAAAACAGAAAAATTTAAAGAAGCTTTTAATAAGGTTTTTAAAACTAAAAAGCAAGCTTTAACCTCAGATAATAGACTTAAAACAGTTATGGAGGTAAATTACGGTTTTACGATAGATACAAATGCTGTAAATATAATCTCGTCAGATAAGTTTACTTCTTATACAATGCTTATCCATAGGTCAGTTAATGATGAAACTTTTTATGAAAATTTAATAATTCAAATTGACAGTTTAAACAACACTAAAGCTTATATTTTAAAGTATAAATTAAGATCTCAATTAACACCCCATGAAGACCATCATTCATTTGAGCAAGATACTGAAATTACGGTAACACCAATAATTTATGACAATACACAATCTAAAATAATTGAAGAATGTAGAACTATTTGGGTAACATATTGCCCATATCAATTTGAGCATGTAGCTGGTCCATCCTGCTATAATCATCCAGAAAGATTATATCAAAAACCAAAATCAGAATGTATTACTTATGATGATGGACCTGATACTATAGACACAGGAGGAGGTGGAACAAGTGGTGGTTCAACAGGAGTTGGAGGTGGAAGTTCAACTAGTATTTATACTACACCCATTATTTCAAATATAAGCCCTATAAAATTTTATGAAATAATTACTTCATTTGAAGATGCAATAAATTTCGTTCCATCAAGATTTGAAAGTGTAGAAACCCAATTTAGTTATTTAGGTGCAGTTGGTAAATTTCTTAAACAAACTGAATTTTATGAATTAGGTGAAGTGTTATTTGATTTATCCATCAATCAAACTACTGTAAATCAAAATGAAGCCGCTCTTATGGCTTCAAAAACTGTTGAGATTCTGAATCTAATAAAAAATATAGATAATTTTGACCAATTGTCAATAAGCAGTCAAAAAATTGTTGCAACAAATTCATTATTTCTTTCTCTTCTGCCAAATGTAACTTCTATAGTTGGTCAATATTGGCCTAAAAACGATGAAGAATGGATGGTAATTAATGACCTTATTAAGCAATTTTTACCAGAGTTAATTTTAGGTTTTGTTCCTGGAAGTAGTGCTTTAGATGTTATATCTGGAATAAATAAAGCAGACGCAATTACTGTAACTTTAGGTATTGCTGGTTTATTAGTAGATGCATTTGGCGGAAGTATTTTTAAAGGATTTGCTAAAGCTAGTAAGGTGGTATTAAACGCATTTACTTCTTTTAAAATTATTTATAAATATGCTAAAACAATTCGCATAGCCCTAAAAAATGGATTAAAAATTACTTTAGATAATAATACAGTTAAATTATTTAATAAAACTGGAAATGAAATAGGAAGTGTTTTGAGCAATGTATTACGTTTAAAATTCCCTGCTTATGGTGGTGATATCATTTCACATCCATCTAAAACTACTACTATCATAGGAAAATTCGCTAAAGATCAACCTAATGGCACTGATGCTCTCATTAAAAGTGGATTAACTGAAAGTATTAATGGCGTAACCTCTAAAACAACTTTTAATGTTTTGAATGAAGTTCCAAACCCAAATTGGACTACCGATCAACAAATTTGGGACAATATAAATGAACCTTGGTTAAGAGACGCAGCAAGTAGAAATGATATAATTAGAGTTATTTCTGACCCAAATAATCCAATCAATCTTATTAATGATAAAGGACAAATTTCATTTTTTGCAAGAGAACATAATCTTTTAACAACACCTGTTTCACAAGGAGGTTTAGGCTATACGTATAATCCATTAACTTACACATATACAAAATAAATGAATAGTAATTTAAAAGTAAAATACATTGACCAAAGATGGGATGGTGTTGAAGGTTGGTTGGGTAATGACAATTTATTTTGGATAAGATTGGATTTCTTTTTAGAATACTTTATATCTGGTAATTTAGAATTATCTAAAAGACATAAGAATAAAGAATTGAGTTTAGAAGAATACTGCGAAAAGCTATTTGAAAAATTTAATGAAAAAACATTTTACAATAAGAAATTTGAATATACAAAATATACTGAATGGTTAAATATGAAAAATCCAAAAATAAATGAAGTAATTGAATTGTTCAACAAATAATACAAACCACAACCACGTGTATAAAAAATAGCAGTTAAGTGCAAACTACAAGGTTTGTACTTGTCTGCTATCTTTATTGCAAAATCGAAAGTAATCACAATTTTACTCTGCTACTTTTCATACACAACTACGTTGTGCCTCATTGTAGAAAGCCAACCGCACATTCAAGCACATTTGGTTTTTGCCAAACGCATAACCCAAACAAAAAACCAAAAGAGCTTGAATTTTGCCAACGCTCGACAGAAACTGAAATGATATGTTAAAAAAGATAACTTTAAAAGGAGAACAAAAGAAGGTGCTATTCTTACCACCGACAAATCCCATTCAAATAAAGGGAGTTGCAGGAAGTGGCAAGACAACTGTTGCACTATATAGAGCAAAGCACCTACTAGAAACGCAGAACACTCTTTTTCAAGAAGCTAAAATCGTAATTTTCACTTTCAATAAGACATTAGCAGCCTACATAAGAGCAGTAAGTCCTTATATAAATGGTGGGTATCAGAAAGACTCTGACGAGATAAAACCTAAAACACCAGATGGACTTAATGTCACGATTGTGAATTTCCACAGTTGGGCATATCATTTTGCAGGAATTGGGTACAACACAACTGTTATGCAATGGGAACAGATTGAAATTATAGAAAGCATAAAAACCTCACTAACATCTACAAGCTCTAACGTATTAACTAAAAGTTCAGAGTTTTTTCAAGAAGAGATTTCTTGGATAAAGGGTAAGCTATTCAATTCAAAAACGGAGTATGTAGAAGCAAAACGGACAGGCAGGGGAACTTCGGATAGAGTTACTGCAAGTGACAAAGAAGTAATATGGAATGTCTACTTAAAATATAATCAAGAGCTTAAAAACAGGGGGAAAGTTGATTTTGATGATTATGCGATAAAAAGTTTACAAAAAATAGAAAACGACCCATTTTGGAAACCACCCTTCACTCATATAATTATTGATGAAGCCCAAGATTTAAACAAAGCTCAAATCCTAGTTATTTCAAAATTGGTATCTCAAGAAACAGAGAGTATTTCAATCATTGCAGATGCCGCCCAGAGAATTTTTAAGAGTGGTTTTACTTGGTCGGAAGTTGGACTAAATGTTCGTGGTGGTAGGACTATAGAATTCAAAAAAAATTACCGGAATTCTGTACACATTGCTCGTGCAGCTCTTTCCTTGTTGGCTAATGAAGAAGATAAATCAGAATTTACAGATGTAGAAACAGCTCTTTCAGGTGGTCAAAAACCAATTGTAGGTTATTTTGAAGACTTTGATGACCAACTTGCTTATTTGAAAGGAGAATTACAAAACATAAAAAATGAAGGAAAAATAAGTAGTACGATTGTTTTACACAGGACTAATGATGGCGTGAGAAGGATTCAAAACTACCTTAATAATAATGGTTTACAGACCGAACTTGTAAAATCAAATCAGGCTGTAAACTACAATAGTGACAGCATCAAAATCTGCACAATGTCTTCTATTAAAGGGTTAGAGTTCAATAATGTCTTCATAATGGATTTAACAGATGATGTTATTCCCTATCCCCCAGGCTTTATTGAGACCGATGATGAATTTCATATTTCAACTGAAAGAAGGCTTTTATATACCTGTATGACTAGAGCAAGAACAGGTCTTTATCTAATAGGCGATAAGGATAACCCCTCAAGATACATAGCCGAGATTGATGACGATTTATTGAATAATGTTACAGAATCTTCTTCGGATGACGATTTTGAAGATGATGGCCTACCTTTCTAATTATGGAATTAAAAAAAGATTACATAGAATTTCAAAGCGAAATATCAAGGCGGGGAATTGAGTATTTAATACACTTTACGCCAACTATTAACCTGTACAGCATTTTAGAGCAGGAAAAACTAATGTCAAGAAGAGTTCTTGAAAATTTAGATATTGAACAATTCGATATATTGGACTATGTACAATTTACTGATAGTGTCAGATATGATGATAAAAGCTTTATAAATTTATCTATTTCAGGCCCAAACACTTTTCTGTTTTCTAAATTCCAAGAGAGAACAAAAGATGACATAACAATAAATTGGTGTGTCTTGAAAATTGACCCAAAACACATCTATGAAAAGGAGACAAAGTTTGCGGTAACTAATGCGGCATCAAATGCTGCAAAGTCAATTGGAGTAACGGGGGACATTGAAAAATTTAAAATGCTTTTTGCTAACAACATAAACATTCCCTTTGGTGTCCGTGGCAGGTTAAATTCAAAGTTCCCAACGAATGTTCAAGCCGAAGTGCTAGTAAAGGATGAAATACCAATTGAAAGTATTATTCAAGTGTGTTTTGATTCTCAGGAAAGTTTAGCATCTGCAAAAGCTGCATTGTCAGAGTTTAATACAAGTAATTTCGTTGTTGATAAAGAAATTTTTTCGCCAAATCGAGCAATATGAAACCAGAAACTAAATATAAGGGAGCGGTTAAGCTAGCTGCAATTGGGGATGCACTTGGTTGGATAACAGAGTTTGAGAAAAGCTCTGATTCATTGAAGTTAAAATATGGAACTGATTATGTTTCCAATTTCTACGGATGGAAAAAGGAAGTTGGTGGGAGATTCAATGGATACATAGATAATTTGACAAAAGGTTCGTATTCAGACGACACCCAACTTTTGCTTTCTGTTGCAAGGTCAATTAAAGTTGACGGCACTATTGACCGTGAATATTTTTCTAAAATAGAATTACCAAATTGGCTTTTGTATGCACGTGGAGCAGGTCGAACTATCAAAAATGCAGCGAGAAAGATTGAACGAAAATCAGCAAAATGGAATAGTAATTTTTTTAGTTACAAGGCAGGTAATACAACGATAGATTATAGAGAAAGCGGAGCAAATGGTGCAGCAATGCGAATTCTTCCTATAGCTCTAGCTAACTTTGGAGAAATTGATAAAATCAAAGAAGAAATTTTTGCAAACAGTATTGTAACACACGGACACCCAAGAGCAATTATTGGGGCTATGCTTTACGGTTATGCAGTTGATACAATTCTAAAATTTCGACCTGAACATTTTACATACGAAGCATTTTTAACAGAACTTGGAAAAGACATTCATCTTAAGCTTTCAATTCCATTTATTCAAAAAGCCAATTTTAGCATTTGGGAAAAAGAATGGAATAGTAAAGCCAAAATACCATTCAAAGAGCAATATCAAACGATTCTCGATGAAACCCAACAGTATTTGCGAGATGTATATAAGAGTCTGACTAATAAAATCGAAGACGAAAAGGCACTTAGAACTTTAGGCTGTTACCATTCAGATACAAAAGGTTCGGGAACGTCAACTGTAATTGCAGGTATTTTTCTTTGTTGTAAATATCATAAAGAACCAATAAAGGGAATAGAACAAGCTGTTAACTCAATTGGAACTGATACTGATAGCATTGCAGCCTTCACAGGTGGATTAATTGGCTCACTACACGGCACATCCATTATTCCTGATAGGTTTAAATCAATTCAAGATTCAGATTATCTTGAAAATATAGCTGTAAGGTTATTAGAGATTTCAGAGAGCAGGGCAACAGAAATAAAAACTGAAAGACATTCAGAGTTAAAGTCAATAAATCCTATTAACAAAGACAATTTTGAATTAGGTGAATATGTATTTTTCTTACCTCTTGGCAAAGGCAAGGTCGTTCATATTGATAGGCAGGATACTTTAACTAAAGGGAAGTATAATCTAATAATTGATGTTGAATTTGACTTGGGACAAAGTTGTCGATTCGCCCAAATATTGAATAAAACAGAAAAGGAAATTTCTAAATCTGAATCCATTGACAACCTTGACGAGATTGAAAAGGATATAAACTTTTTAAATTCTCTAAAAATAGACTTCCAAACAAAAGAACGAATTGACAAATTTTTGAATGGATTAAACAAAGAGCAACAAAAGGAATTCAGAGAAATCTTAAACCAAATTGAGAAGAATGCCAAACGCTAGCAGTCACATACATTGCCAAGCCGCACCAGCCAACGCTAAAACCAAAGCTTGGCAAAGAGTGTGTCTACCCCATCGCACGACCAAAACGACAGACAAACCAACGACAGAAAAAGAACAACGAAGGCACAACATCACCTATACGCAAGCAGGGGTTTCGTGCTTCGTAGGACAGGAAAGTGGTAAATTTAAAGTTCAGTTCTTCGTAGGAAGTTCAGTGTTTAAAATCCCTGCCTGCGTATAGCTGAGAACCGTTATGGGCAAGTTTATGAAAAGACAACCAAACGGAAAAAGACAGACAAAAGAACCGCCAAAGGAAAACTTTGATAGTTCCTAAAACATATTTTGTAAAAAAGAAAAAAGTTGAGACCAGAAACAACTTTAAAAAACGGGGCAGAACCGAAAAGCCAAAGGAGTAGGAAAAAAATAATTTATAAATATGAAAGAACAGAACAAGATAGGTTGTTTGCCTGCCGTTTTTTGGTTTTTAGGTGGTGTATTCTTAATGACCGGAATTGCTGGTATTCAATGGATTGGTCAAGATGGATTTGATGGCATTGGAAGTTTCTTTATGATACCTTTAGGAGGTTTCCTAATCTATTTAGGTATTAAGAAACATCAGGATTTTAAAAGGAAAATAGAAAAAGAAGAAAAATATAAGAAAGAAGAAAAAGAAAAATCTATCATTAGAAGAGAAGAAATCAATATTCAGAAAAATAATGAAATTAAAATTAAATTAATAAAAGCTGACAATCTTAAAATAAAATTATCAGAAATTCAGGACATTAAGATAATTGATGTTTCAGATTACAAAAATATAATAATTGATAATGAAAAAAGTATTCTTGACAAAGGAGGTGATAATCAATTATTTTCATTTATGAAAATTGATACATTTTTACGTGACTATCGTGGAAGGATAATTTCAGACCAATCTGGTCTGAACGAAGTCCTTGACATTGAATGGCTCAAATCAAGAATACAATTAGAAGGTCAAAGAAATGATTTAGATAAAATCATTGAAAATCTGGATGACATGTCAGCTAAACTAGAAGGTGGAAGAACAAAAGGTTTTGATTCTAATGTAGATAAATTGTTTGAATTAGGAGATGTAATGAAACCGGCATTAGAAAATCAAATAAAAACTATGGAATATTATAGAAACATGGCTGTAGCAATGATTGTTTTTTACTTAAATGACAAAAAAATTAGATATTTTGAAATATATGAAGCTTTTGAAAAACTTGGTGTTTTTGATAGCACATGGCAGAAAAACGTATTGAACAAGCTTGATAATATTGAAATTCGATTAGCTCAAATAAGCAATCAGTTAACAGAGTTAAATCAAAATTTCATTTCTCTTGTTGAATCAAGCGAAAATGTTATTTCAGAACTTAAAGAAATAAATAGCAGTATTATGACCAACAATATGCTTCAAGCCATTAATGCTTATCAAACTTGGAGAATTAACAAGAATACTAAATCATTAAGAAATTGATAATCAAAAAAGAGGTGTTAAAAAAATTTAGTATGGAAGAAATATTAAACAACTTGTTCGTTGGTGAATTACTGTACACAACTGCAAATGGAACTCAATATTTATTTATCGAACGAAGTAATGATTTTGGAGTTACTTATTCTATAAACCAAAATCAAAAAACTCTGCCCTTAAATACTATTAATGCTGCCTTAGAAGCTTTTAATACTGGAGAAGAAATAAATGCTCAATGGTATATTAATTATAACCAAAATGAGTATAACACTAGACCTTGTAATCTTTCAGTATTAAGAGTACTGTTGAATCGTATTTGAAAATCTGGTATTGTAAATTAAATGAGACAAAATAATTTAATTGATCAAATCAAGCATGATATTAATAAAAGGGATGTAAAACATTTCCGAGCATCAGACTTTGATTTTTTGAAACCCAATTCTACAAATTTTATTTGGAAACACTCTGATAAAAACAAGAAATTAAAAGGAAAAGTATACTTTATTTGGATAAAAAGAGGGTTATATAAAATGAAATAAACCAGCCCATAACAGCGTTTATAAGAAATAGCGGGTTAAGTGCTAAATCAAAGGTCTTTACTTTTAATAAAAGTCTGTGCCAGCCCGTAAGTGAAGTGCTTTTTAATCCGCTACTTCTCATACACGCAAACCGTTAGGCATAATTTAAAACCAACCAAGTAAATGATAGGAATTTTAGTAGCAATTGCCATTTCGTGGTTACTTTTATATCTGATTGAAAAGAAGAATATTTTAGCATTAGGATTTCTTCCAATTGGCAAAAGATTAAAACAATTCTTAATCGGATTTTTAATTACTGGAATACTTTGCGTTCTTGTTCAATATTTAGAATCATATCTAAAATCTTCGACTTGGATTTTGAATAAAGAAATTTCGAGCGGAATTATAATAAAATCTTTTTGGTGGGATTTTAAATCTGTATTGACAGAAGAACTGATTTTTCGTGGAGCTTTATTATATATTCTCATCCAAAAAATCGGCTCAAGAAAAAGTATCTTGATTTCTGCAATCGCATTCGGAATTTATCATTGGTTCTCATATGGAGTTTTAGGCAATGTAATGGCAATGATTTTAGTTTTTATCGGAACTGGATTAATGGGTTACGCTTGGGCTTGGGCTTTTTCAAAAACTAAATCAATAATGCTACCTTTCGGACTTCATTTGGGCTGGAATTTTATATACAACACAATATTTTCAAAAGGACCTTTAGGCGAATTAGTATTAATTTCAAAAGGTGGAAATGACTTAACCTATTGGGCTTCATTATTGAATTTTGTCAGTGGATTGGTCATAGTCCCTATTATAGTTCTGATTTACGTAAGATATTTTGTAAAAGAACAAACGGAATAAAAAACTATGCCTAACAAAGAACTGAGTTAAAAAACAAACAATTTTTCAATAATTTTTCTGCAATATTTATCTAAGCTTACAAGTAGCTTTCACCCTTTAAACCATCATTTTTTTTATTTAAAACCTACTTATTTAGGCATTACTGATACAAAACTTTCTTCGTAAGGATTTCCAGATTTTGCAATAGCAAATGCCTGTTTTAACAGCTTATTTGATACTGCTATTAATGCCAACTTTTTACTTTTACCTTTGTTTGTGATTCGCTCGTAAATTTCTCTGCAAGCCTTATTTTGCTTACAAGCACTAAAGGAACATAAAAACAATAAGTTGCGTAGTTTCCTGTTTCCAACCTTACTTATTCTACTTCTTGCTCTTACACTACTGCCAGATTCTCTTATGGTTGGTGTGATGCCCACATAGCTGCACAGTTGTGAAGCATTCTCAAACTTTTTAAATCCATCTGTTACTACTATTAAAAATAATGCTGTTTTAACTCCAATACCAGGAATACTTTGAAGTAAGGTTAATTGAACTTGCTGGTCTTGTTTTACTAAAGAAAGTAGCTTCTGCTCTATCCCTGTGATTTCTTTATCTAACTGTTTTTTAACTCGTTTTAAAGAACTATACACATATTTTGAAGGAATCCCTAAAATCTCCTCGCCATGAATCTTATTCATTTTGGCTGTTCGATTTTTTAGTAAACTATCCATCAAACGAAATAACTGTAAACACTCACTCTGAGCTTCGTTGAGAGCTGTGTATAATGGAACTTCATTGATTAGACCATACTCACAAATCGCTTTTGAATCACTTTTATCGGTTTTAACTTTTGCTAATCGCATTTGTATAAAACGCTTTACTGACAAAGGATTTACTACTGAAACATCTTGATCATTGTGATACAAAAACTGTGCTAAACGATAATGGTAATAGCCTGTAGCCTCCATGATAACTAAACTGTTTTCTCCTAAAATCTTTTGAAACTTTAGAAATCCTTTTTCTGTATTGTTAAATTGTAAGTGACCCTGAACACTTCCATAACAATCAAATACATCTTTACTGATGTCAATTCCAAAAGTTTCTTTATATTTACTCATAACTAATGATTTATGAAAGAATAAACTACTAGAATCACAACAACTTGAAATCGAGATCTAGGTCTCACAGAACTGAACGTGATTTTTAGTAGAAAAGAGAGAGGATTATTCCCGAAGTTTCGGGATTGTCGAAGTTCTAGCTTCACCGTGTATACTAACCTTAATTCTCTCTTTTATTCTTTCTGATTATTGTTTAAATTTATGAATTGTAAACTTAAGCCGTGCATAATTTAGTGCTACATTTAGCAACTTTGGAAAATTCTCGTTTACTTCTCATTTTGTTTATATTTATTAGTTTTATTTCTTAATTTACGCACCAAACTATGCACAACTAAGTTGTAAAACATTTTGACTAAAAAATAAACTTAATAACAAAAAATAAACTGAATGAAAAAAATCTTATTGACCTTGACATTTTGCGGACTGACTTTAATTGCGAAATCACAAACCGCAAGTGTAGAACAATCTACCTACGGAATACAAACAGGAGTTTTAGGAATTTGGGCTCATAAAGAAACGAAATTATCAAATCAAATAGCTTTAAGAGCAGAAATCGGAATGGATGCTGGTTTTTGGGGCGGAAGTTTCTATCCTGAAAATGGATATTTAATGACACCTGTAATTAGATTAGAACCTAGATGGTATTATAACCTTAACAAAAGAGTATCTAAATCGAGAAATATTGGTGGGAACAGTGGGAATTTTTTAACATTACAGACAAGCTACAATCCGAATTGGTTTGTAATTTCAAATTATGATAATGTAGAAGTAGCTGACCAAATTTCCATAATACCAACTTGGGGAATTAGACGAAATATTGGAAACCATTTTACATACGAAACTGGAATTGGAGTTGGATACAGGTATATTTTCGCTAAAAGTGTCGGATATTTAGAAAATGAAGGAGAAGCTGCTTTGAATTTACATTTAAGAATTGGATATCGATTTTAACGGAATAAAAAACGTTTTACAACAATGGCTATAAGTAATTGCTTATTCACGCCTACTTCTGAAAATCCTCACGGATTTTCAGTTTGATGCGTACTTGCAAAGTTAAGTGCTAACCCACGCAACTACTCATAGCCGAGACCGTTAGCAGTAAGCTTAGACCGACAATCCGTAAAAAGAATACAAACAACCTGAATTTGTATTATCAGGCAACTAATGTTTCTTGTGAATTTTGCACCATAATTTTAAAATCATAAGAAATGAAAAAGACAATTTTAATTACAGGTGCAAGCAGTGGCATAGGAAAAGAAACTGCAAAATTATTTCACTCTAAGGGTTGGAATGTAATTGCTACAATGCGAAATCCAGAAAACGAAACTGAATTGAATCATTTAGATAATGTTTTAGTTGCCAAACTTGATGTTTTAGATTTGGATTCAATTCAAAAAGCATTTCAAGACGGAGTTCAAAAATTTGGAAGTGTTGACGTATTGCTTAATAATGCTGGCTATGGTGCATACGGACCATTGGAAACATTTAGTAGAGAAAAAATTGTACGACAATTCAACACCAATGTTATTGGGCTTTTAGACGTTACTAAAACAGTTCTTCCACTTTTTAGACAAAACAAAAAAGGAATTATTATTAATATTTCGTCAATTGGTGGCAAAATGACTTTCCCATTGGGTTCATTATACCACGGGACAAAATTTGCGGTTGAGGGTATTTCTGAATCTCTTAATTATGAAGTAGAGCAATTTGGCGGACAAGTAAAAATTGTAGAGCCAGGTATGATAGCAACAGATTTTGGCGGTAGGTCTTTTGATTTTAGTAATGACGAAAATATGGCAGAATATCAAACAATTGTAGGTGCTTTGATGGCTGCTTTGCCTGTAATGGCACAAAATGCTTCACCTGCAAGTGTAGTTGCGGAGGTAATATTTGAAGCTGCGACAGATGGAAAAAGGCAATTGCGATATACCGCTGGCGAAGATGCGAAAATGCTTATTACAAACCGTCAACAATATGATGACGCTACATTTATAGGAGGCATTAAATCACAATTTGGACTTTAAAACATCCTAATATGAATCCAGTTGTAAAATACTTTAATGGAGAAAAAGCCGAAAGCTATATTTTCATTTTAATAGGAGTCATTGCATTGGCAATGGCTCTCTATTTCATTTTTGCGTTGAAATCCTCATTTTGGAAAGGGGTTGCTATTCCTTTTATAATTGTTGCATTACTTGAATTTATAGTAGGATTTACAATTGTAACAAGAAGTCCAAAAGACATTACACGAGTTGAAACTTTCATCAAAAAAGAACCACAAAGTATAAAAACGCTTGAAATTCCTCGAATGGAAAAAGTAATGAGTAATTTTGTGATTTTTAGATACGCTGAAATAGCATTGATTATTTTAGGCATAACACTTATGTATAGTTCTATGAATGATACATTTTGGAGAGGAATAGGACTTGGCTTGTTCATTCAAGCCAGCATTGTATTATGTTTAGATTTCTTTGCAGAAAGACGTGGGCATCATTATATGGAATACTTAACGGAATTCTCTGAAAAATTATGAAAGAACTAATACACCTTCAAAATATCACAGATTTACATAAGTTGTTTAACATAGGAAACAGTTACCATCCATTGGTAACTGTTTTAGATTTTAGCAAAGTTACAGAGCAATTAGAGCATAATTCTAAAATCACTACCGATTTCTATTCAATTATGTTCAAGAACTATTGCAAGAATAATATTAAATACGGGAGAAAAACGATAGATTTTCAAGACGGAAATTTAATTTGTATAGCACCCAATCAAACCATAGAAATAGATAATGAAGTAGAAGAAAGAGAAGACATAATGGGTTGGGGTTTATTTTTTCATCCCGACCTAATTCGCTCCACCACTTTAAATGACAAAATAAAGAGTTATAGCTTTTTCCATTACGAAGTTTCTGAAGCACTTCATCTTTCGGACAAGGAAAAAAATATTCTTTTTGAATGTATTCAAAAAATACAAATAGAACTTCAAGAGAATATTGATGTACATAGCCAATATATTATTGTTTCAACAATAGAATTATTACTAAACTATTGTTCAAGATTTTATGGCAGACAAATGATTACAAGAAGCCAAGCCAACAAATCAACAATTTCCCAAATAGAAACAATACTGACAGAGTATTTTGCGAAAACAAAAGTAGAAGAACAAGGATTGCCAACTGTTAAGTTCTTAGCCGACAAGCTTCATTTATCGCCCAGTTATTTAAGTGACCTATTAAAAAAGGAAACAGGCAAAAATGCACAAGAACACATTCATTATTACCTTATTGAAGAAGCAAAAGGTTTGCTCTTAAATTCCGACAAAAATATTAGCGAAATTGCATTTAATTTAGGTTTTGAATATCCACAATACTTCAATAAACTTTTTAAACAAAAGACCGGTAAAACACCAATGGAATATAGAATCTTAAACTAAAAAAGCCTACTGCTAACAGGCGTTTGGCGCAATGGCGGGTGACGTGGTTAATTGAACATTCTACCTCACATCAACTTTTGTGGTGTATTGACAGTTTTGTGCCCCGAAATCCGCCACTGCGCCAAGCGCCAAAACGTTGTAAAACATTTTGACTAAAAAATAAACTTAATAACAAAAAATAAACTGAATGAAAAAAATCTTATTGACCTTGACATTTTGCGGACTGACTTTAATTGCGAAATCACAAACCGCAAGTGTAGAACAATCTACCTACGGAATACAAACAGGAGTTTTAGGAATTTGGGCTCATAAAGAAACGAAATTATCAAATCAAATAGCTTTAAGAGCAGAAATCGGAATGGATGCTGGTTTTTGGGGCGGAAGTTTCTATCCTGAAAATGGATATTTAATGACACCTGTAATTAGATTAGAACCTAGATGGTATTATAACCTTAACAAAAGAGTATCTAAATCGAGAAATATTGGTGGGAACAGTGGGAATTTTTTAACATTACAGACAAGCTACAATCCGAATTGGTTTGTAATTTCAAATTATGATAATGTAGAAGTAGCTGACCAAATTTCCATAATACCAACTTGGGGAATTAGACGAAATATTGGAAACCATTTTACATACGAAACTGGAATTGGAGTTGGATACAGGTATATTTTCGCTAAAAGTGTCGGATATTTAGAAAATGAAGGAGAAGCTGCTTTGAATTTACATTTAAGAATTGGATATCGATTTTAACGGAATAAAAAACGTTTTACAACAATGGCTATAAGTAATTGCTTGTTCACGCCTACTTCTGAAAATCCTCACGGATTTTCAGTTTGATGCGTACTTGCAAAGTTAAGTGCTAACCCACGCAACTACTCATAGCCGAGACCGTTGTGGTTTATATTTGACCAAATTACTAGCTGAATTAAAAAATCAAAAAATTGCAACTAGTTAAACTACTAAAATTGAATATTAATTTATAAATTTAACCAAAATGAAAAACAAAAAAAACAAAATTACTAATCTTTTAAAAATAGGAATTCTATTCTTTGGAGTTTCTTTATTACTATGGAATTGTGAAAAAGATGAATTTACTTCTAATCCAGATCAGAGCAACTTATTATCCAAACTTCAAAGCGAATTTAATGCTGAAAGTTTCAAAAAAGCAATACCTTATGAATTTGAGGTACTTTGGAATAATGAAAACAAAAAATATCATAAAGAATTAGAAATATATTATTACGAATTTCCTATCAATTTCACTAATTCTTTCAATCCTAACAATTTTAAAACTATAAATGTTAGTAAATATTCAACTATTTATAAAGTTTTTGTAGTTGAGAACGAAAATCAAGAACACTCTTTTTACATTTATAAATCTTATACTGAAAATATAAATAAGAAAAAACTAAAAGAGAAAAACATTTTATTTGAAGAAGAAATCTCATATGGTTTAAACCATATTCTAAACAATGAAGGAGAAATAGTATATGCTGAAAAAATTGAAAACGGTAAAAAAGACGAAAATATTTTTTTTAATAAAGAATTTAAAAAGAAAAAACCTAAAGATAATTATCAAAGTAGAATGATGCAAGATTGCTATACTGTTACAACATATCATTACACTGACAATTATATTAAATGGGGTAATGGTCCTTATACATATGTTAGTACGACATTTAATGGGACAAGTACAGAAACTATTTGTGAGTCTTATTGGTTACCAGATTTAAATATTGGTGGTGGTGGTAATTCTGGTGGTTATTATACAAACCCAGGAAATAGTCCTGCATATCAAGATTGTCAGTCAAATAGCAATAAAAATTATCAAGGTAGATATGTAGAAGAAAGCAATCCTTGTAAATATGTGATATCTGTAAACCCTATTGAATGTGGTGAGGGTTATGTATACGACCCAGTTTTGGGTACTTGTGTCGAAGAGGATAAAATTATTAATGAACTTACGGGGAAAGCAAAGTGCTTAAACTACCATTTAGACAAAAAAGGTGATTCTTTTATAAAAGATATTTTAAGAAAGTTTCAAGGAGATTCCGAATTTGATATTAAAATAAAATCTGAAGATAAAGTTTATAGAAACGGAACAAGTATTGAATTAAATGGAAAAACTATAGAACCTATTAATGGTATTATAGAAATCAATATTAGTACTGACAAATTTTCCAATATGCCTGCTTTAGGTGCTGTTAGAACTCTAATTCATGAATATATTCATGCAGACATTTTCAGTAAATTAAACACAAAGTATCCAACAAATGGAGATTTAGATTTTAAAACAACATACGAAAAATACGAAATAGAAAAGCAACATAACACAATGGGGGAGCTATATGTTACATCTATGAGAGATGCTTTAAAAAGTTTCCACAAAGATGTTTTGGTTGGAGACTACAATTACCTTACAAATAATGGAGCAAACCCATTACCTGATAGTTTTTATGAAGCATTAGCTTGGCAAGGATTAAAAGAACATAATGTGAAACCTTACACTGACTTATCAATTTCCAAAAAAGCTGAATTAACAAATAGTTTAAACCTTTACTATCATAGTACCACAAAAAACTGCCCAGAGTAATTATGAAAAAATCATTTATATTATTTATTATACTTATTATATCTTCTAGTAGTTCAATTTATGGACAAAAAAGAGATACATTATTTATTAATTACAACGATAATTTATTATTAAAAAAATGGCAAGACCCAAATAATAATGAATTTTCTTATAGAATAAAAGGGACTGGTAATAATGGTCTTGTATATTTATTGGAACAGAAAAAATATAATAATTTGAAACATAAAAAAATTAAATGTCTAAAGAAATTTTTAAAAAAGAAAGATATTTATAATAAAAAAGGTAAAAAAGATGATTGGAAGTTAAATCAATTTTTGGATAAATACATAATTTTTTTGGTTAAAGGAAAAGAATTTACAAAATTAGAGCCAAGATATGAAATAGATTAAAATACAAACCACAACCAAGTATATAAAAAATAGCAGTTAAGTGTAAATTTTAAAGGCTTATACTTTTCTGCTATTTTAACTTATAAACTAAATATAATCGTATGTTTATTCTGCTACTTTTCATATACAAAACGTTAGCATTCATTATGATGAAATTAACCAATTACGAAATAGAAGTATTTAATCTAATGTTGAGAGATAGGTTCAGTAATGAAGAATTGAATTCTATTTTGAATAGTCCAATTACAGGATATAATTTTACGGGCGCAGGATATTTCCTTGAATTAACTAATGATATACTTCCAAAAGATAGAAGGGCTATTTCAGAGCCAACTTTATTCGGACGTGCGGACAACATTGAAGTTGGATTTTTAATTTTTATTGAGAATTCTAAACTGACTCTCGAATGTCACAGTTGGGGAGAAGAAAACCCGCCAGAAACTATAAGAGAAAAGACAATATCCGTTGAAATTATTGAATTGGACAATAAAGAAAATTGAAGAAGGAAGTTGTAGGAAAAGAATAAAAAACGAAAATTTAAATGAAATAAATCTACAAAAAAGTAAAAAGTCAGAATTGAATCTGTCAGAATTTAGTGTTTGTGGGAATTGAATTTGGAGTTAAATTGTTTGTTAGAATTTACAAATTGTGAAAAATTGTCTGTCAGAATTGACTTTTAAAGAAAATTTAAGAAATTAAGAACAAAATCATAATTTAAAAAAACAACGAAATGCTAACAAAGAACTGAGTTAAAAAACAAACAATTTTTCAATAATTTTTCTGCAATATTTATCTAAGCTTACAAGTAGCTTTCACCCTTTAAACCATCATTTTTTTTATTTAAAACCTACTTATTTAGGCATTACTGATACAAAACTTTCTTCGTAAGGATTTCCAGATTTTGCAATAGCAAATGCCTGTTTTAACAGCTTATTTGATACTGCTATTAATGCCAACTTTTTACTTTTACCTTTGTTTGTGATTCGCTCGTAAATTTCTCTGCAAGCCTTATTTTGCTTACAAGCACTAAAGGAACATAAAAACAATAAGTTGCGTAGTTTCCTGTTTCCAACCTTACTTATTCTACTTCTTGCTCTTACACTACTGCCAGATTCTCTTATGGTTGGTGTGATGCCCACATAGCTGCACAGTTGTGAAGCATTCTCAAACTTTTTAAATCCATCTGTTACTACTATTAAAAATAATGCTGTTTTAACTCCAATACCAGGAATACTTTGAAGTAAGGTTAATTGAACTTGCTGGTCTTGTTTTACTAAAGAAAGTAGCTTCTGCTCTATCCCTGTGATTTCTTTATCTAACTGTTTTTTAACTCGTTTTAAAGAACTATACACATATTTTGAAGGAATCCCTAAAATCTCCTCGCCATGAATCTTATTCATTTTGGCTGTTCGATTTTTTAGTAAACTATCCATCAAACGAAATAACTGTAAACACTCACTCTGAGCTTCGTTGAGAGCTGTGTATAATGGAACTTCATTGATTAGACCATACTCACAAATCGCTTTTGAATCACTTTTATCGGTTTTAACTTTTGCTAATCGCATTTGTATAAAACGCTTTACTGACAAAGGATTTACTACTGAAACATCTTGATCATTGTGATACAAAAACTGTGCTAAACGATAATGGTAATAGCCTGTAGCCTCCATGATAACTAAACTGTTTTCTCCTAAAATCTTTTGAAACTTTAGAAATCCTTTTTCTGTATTGTTAAATTGTAAGTGACCCTGAACACTTCCATAACAATCAAATACATCTTTACTGATGTCAATTCCAAAAGTTTCTTTATATTTACTCATAACTAATGATTTATGAAAGAATAAACTACTAGAATCACAACAACTTGAAATCGAGATCTAGGTCTCACAGAACTGAACGTGATTTTTAGTAGAAAAGAGAGAGGATTATCAATGTTGTCGAAGTTCTAGCTTCACCGTGTATACTAACCTTAATTCTCTCTTTTATTCTTTCTGATTATTGTTTAAATTTATGAATTGTAAACTTAAGCCGTGTATAAAGATTGTTAGTTTTATAAAAAAACCAATGTTAGTTGCTCATTTGCTAGCTTCTTATTTTGTTCAGAATTACAAAATTAGTAGAGATAGTTGAATTGCGCACGACTTTGAATGGGAACAAAATCTAAAGGAGTTGAAATAAAAAAAAACGAATGAATAACTAAATTTCAACTAATCAAAAAAACTGTTGAAGATTTAAATGAAATTTGGAACTGTACTTTTAATAAATTTTATACAACAACGTTGATATTCATACACAATTCTATTCTACTTATAATTTATACTGCTTTTAGTCAACAAAACTTTCTACTATTTTATCATTTGATAAATTTATGGCTTATTCAAGATATTACATTTATTAAGTTATAATTTTGATTTTAAATTATTGTAAAAATAGAAATGTAAAAAATGAATAAATTAGAATTTATAGAAAATGAAATTTTAGGATTGAGAGATGAATTGAAAAATCATAAACTTTACAAAAATTTACACTCTATTAATGATATTAAAATTTTTATGGAAAATCATGTATTTGCTGTATGGGATTTTATGTCATTATTAAAAAATCTACAAATAAACCTTACTAAAGTTGCAACGCCTTGGACACCACCTAAAAATCCAAAACTTTCAAGATTTATAAATGAAATTGTTTTTGGAGAAGAAAGCGATATAAATGAGTTGGGTGAACCAAAAAGTCATTTTGAGATGTATTTAGATGCAATGCTTCAAATAAATGCAAATACAAATAAAATTAATGATTTTATGACACTCATTAAATTAGGAAATTCAATTGATTATTGCTTTAGTCAAATCAATGTTGATAAAAGAGTAGCTGACTTTGTTAAATTCACGTTTTCAATAATTGAAACAGATAAGACTCACCTTGTAGCTTCTGCATTTACTTTTGGCAGAGAAGATGTTATCCCAGACATGTTTATTGAAATACTAAAAAGTTCAGATTCTGAAAATAAATTATACAGTAAAGTAAATTATTACCTAAAAAGGCATATAGAACTTGATGGAGATGAGCATGGCCCACTATCTCTTGAGATGATTTCTGAATTGTGTAAAGATGATGAACAAAAATGGGATGAAACACTAACTGTAGCTAAACAATCATTAAAAAAAAGAATTGAACTTTGGAATGCTATTTCTGAATTGATAGAGAATGAAAGGCATATTAAAAAAGCTACTTATTTTATTTGATTTTTTTTAATTTCTTTACACCCAATACTTATATTTCTTTTACATCATTTTTTTAAATCATTAAAGTTCGTTTAGGGTAAAAATTGCTTAAAATTATAAGTATAAATGCTAAAAAGTGTAAAACATCGTATTTTGTTAAACTTTATAGATTTAATTTGGCAAGCCACTAAAATTAGTTTAAAAAATAACTCATATCAATCAGCAATCTAACTTAAAGATACTATGAGACTTTTTTTTAACTGCGCTCTTCTAACATAGGCACAAAAGAAAAATCCCCTAATTCATGTTTTTCAAATTCTTTATTAGATTTTCGAATAAACAAGGTCATGATTTGCTTTTGATCTCCTACAGGAATCAATAACATTCCTCCTATTTTTAATTGCGCCATAAGAGGTTTAGGCACAAAAGGAGCGCCTGCTGTTACAATGATTTTATCGAAAGGAGCCTCTTCTGGTAGACCTTTATAGCCATCCCCAAAAATAAATTTCTTAGGATAATACCCTAATTTTGGTAAAAACAGGGAAGTTTTTTTAAACAGTTCGTGTTGCCTTTCGATAGTGTACACTAGTGCTTTCATTTCAAGTAACACAGCCGTTTGATATCCTGAGCCTGTACCGATTTCTAAGATTTTATCTCCTTTAGCAATTTGCAATGTTTGTGATTGAAATGCCACAGTATAAGGTTGAGAAATGGTTTGCTCGGCAGCAATTGGAAATGCTTTGTCTTGATAGGCATGATCTTCAAAACTCGAATCGATAAATAAATGTCGTGGAATGGCACGAATGGCATCCAATACTTTTTCATCGGTGATTCCTTTGTTTTTTAAAACGCTAGCTAATTGATTGCGAAGTCCTTGGTGTTTTACAGTATCTCTCAATGTCATATCCATTTACGAAAGCTAAAAATAACAATATTTTTATTTAAATACTCATAAAATTGTATCTTTGTTTTTTTCGAAATCTAAGGATTATCTCGTAATAGATTTTGAATAAAACCTTATAAATATCTTGAGAGTATGTTGAAAGTTGGAGTTTTAGGTGCTGGTCATCTTGGTAAAATTCATTTGCGCTTATTGCAACAATCTGAAAAATATGAGTTGGTAGGTTTTTACGATCCATCACCTGAAAATACATCGAAAGTAGTGGCCGAATTTGGGTATAAATCTTTTAATTCAGTTGATGAATTGATTGATGCTGTGGAGATTGTAGACATTGTTACCCCTACTCTTTCGCATTTTGATTGCGCCAAAAATGCCATTGAAAAAGGTCGTCATATTTTTGTAGAAAAACCTATTGCAAAAACAGTAATTGAGGCTGAAGCGATTAAAACCTTGGCGAGTCAATATCATGTATTAGGGCAAGTTGGACATGTAGAGCGTTTCAACCCTGCGTTTTTAGCCGTTAAAGACATGATCAATAATCCTATGTTTATTGAAACACATCGTTTAGCGGAATTCAATCCAAGAGGTACAGATGTACCTGTAGTATTGGATTTGATGATTCATGATATTGATATTATTTTATCGGTCGTAAAATCGAAAGTAAAAAATATCCATGCGAGTGGCATTTCTGTAATTTCTGAAACTCCGGATATTGCCAATGCTCGCATTGAATTCGAAAATGGTTGTGTGGCAAACTTAACATCGAGCAGAATATCCATGAAAAACATGCGTAAAACGCGCTTTTTTCAGAAGGATGCTTACATTTCTGTTGATTTTTTAGAGAAAAAAACAGAAGTCGTGCGTATGAAAGATGCCCCCGAAAATCCTGATGATTATGCCATGATTTTGCAAAATGATGAAGGTGTACAAAAACAAATTTATTTTGAAAATCCTGAGATTGTACAAAATAATGCCATTTTAGACGAATTGGAAACCTTTGCAGATGCCATTAATAACAACACTTCTCCTGTTGTTACATTGAGTAATGGGACTGAAGCATTGAGAATTGCACAGTGGGTGATTGATAGTTTTTAGTCTAAACTCTTGATTGTTTGTCCTAAAATTATTTAGATTTACAAATTTGCGTTAGGGATTGAAACGGCATCCTTTTTTGAGGAACGAAAAAAAGATACAGTGGAAAGCCCGAAAAACGCCCAAATAAATAAACAAATTATACATTCTATTTTATGAAAAATATAGCGGTTATTGGTGCAGGAACTATGGGAAATGGCATTGCGCACACTTTTGCACAATGTGATTATAATGTACAATTGATTGATGTTTCGGAAGTTTCATTGCAACGTGGATTGAATACTATTGCTAGTAATTTAGACAGAATGGTGGCTAAAGAAAAAATTACCCAAGCTGATAAAGAGAAAACGTTGGCGAATATCACCACGTTTACTTCTATCAAAGAGGGTGTAAAATATGCCAGTTTGGTTGTAGAGGCTGCTACTGAAAATGTGGCTTTGAAAACACAAATTTTTAAAGAGTTGGATGAAGTTTGTGCTGATGATACCATTTTAGCTACCAACACCTCTTCTATTTCCATTACCCAAATTGGGGCTGCTACCAAAAGAGCTGACAAAGTAATTGGAATGCATTTTATGAATCCTGTGCCTATCATGCAATTGGTAGAAATTATTAGAGGTTACAATACCAGTGATGAGGTTACTCAGTTTATTGTTGATTTGTCTAAAAAGATTGGAAAAATTCCGGTTGAAGTAAATGATTACCCTGGGTTTGTTGCGAATCGAATTTTAATGCCCATGATCAACGAATCTATTGAAACTTTATATAATGGTGTTGCTGGAGTTTCAGAGATAGATACGGTTATGAAATTAGGAATGGCACATCCTATGGGGCCATTGCAATTGGCTGATTTTATTGGATTAGATGTTTGCTTATCTATCTTAAATGTGATGTATGAAGGCTTTAAAAACCCGAAATATGCACCTTGTCCATTGTTGGTAAACATGGTAAGAGCGGGTAAATTTGGTGTAAAATCGGGTGAAGGTTTTTATGACTATTCAGCAAGTAAAAAAGCTGAAAAAGTAGCCAAAATGTTTTCATAAGCCGCGTAAATGAAAAATAAAATTGTAGTTTTCATTGTTCTTTTACTTGTTTTTAAAGGATTTAGTCAAGATACAAAGAAGTCTTTTTTAACCCCTTACAAAATCGGATTTTTATATAATAATGGATCTAATGAAAACTTTATTTTTGATGATCCTGACTATACATATAGCACACAAACCTATAAGGGACAGCTATTTTATCAACTTGGCTCTTGGAAAAGGATTGATTTTGAATTGATTGTACAACCTCAAATTCAGTTTTTACGTCATCAACTTCTCAATGAATGGTATGTAACACCAGATCAAGAAAATTATCAGGATAAAATCGTTGAGTTTACCAAACCTAAATCCATGCACTTATATGGTATTGAATTTGGATTCAGTGGCATTACAAAAATCATACAAAATCTTTATTTTCAGGGAAGTTTGAGTTTGGGATTTTCGGTAATTGATACCCGAACTGAACGTTTGGCACAAGGATTTACGTTTATAGAAAATTTATCTTTTGGATTTTTATACAAAACTACTCCAAAACATCATTTTTACATTGGAACTAATTTTGGACATGTCTCTAACCTTGATTTTCAAAAACCCAATGATGGCTATAATATTCTAGGTTTTGATGTTGGGTATGCTTTTGTTTTGAAGTGAATCTTACAATTATTTCCCCAACCAAGAGTTCAACATCCAAATTGTTTTTTCTTGCTCGGCAATAAAATCGCTCATCATAGAGTTGGTACCTTCATCATTCGATTCATCTGAAAGATGTAAAATTTCACGTTCTAAAACCAATAATTTTGATAAAGAACTAACCACCAATTCAACCGTTTCAACATCATTAGAAATGTCTTTTCCAACAGGCACAGTTGAGGCGTTTAAGTAATCTTGAAAAGTATGCAATGGTTTTCCTTGCAAGGTTAAAATTCGCTCTGCTATTTCATCAATCTTCACTTGTGCATCTGTATAAAATTCTTCGAATTTCAGGTGCAATTCAAAGAAGTTTTTTCCTTTGATGTTCCAATGCAACCCTCTTAGATTTTGATAATAAATTTGAAAGTTTGCGAGCAAACTATTGAGTTTTTCGGAAAGATTTTTACTTTCTTGTTTGTCTAATCCTATAGTTAAAATACTCATAATGAAGTGTTTTTTTGATTCAAAGTAAATTTACCTAAAATTTAGCATAACAAACTATAATTAATATTGATAGTTTTAATATCTTTATCAGATATTATTATTAACATGACAATCACTCAATTAAAATACGTTTTATCGGTTGCTGAATATCAAAATTTCACCATAGCAGCTGAACACAGCTTTGTAACTCAGCCTACTTTGAGCATGCAAATTCAAAAATTAGAAGAAGAGTTGGAAGTAAAAATCTTCAATCGTTCTAAAAAACCGATAGAATTGACCGAAGTTGGTAAAAAAATAGTACAGCAAGCCAAGGTGATTGTCGACGAAAGCAATAGAATTACAGACATTGTGCACCAGCAAAAAGGCTATGTTGGTGGCGAATTCAAACTAGGTATGATTCCAACTATCATGCCTACGTTACTGCCCATGTTTTTGAACAATTTTACGAAGAAATATCCCAAAGTAAAGTTGATTATTGAGGAATTGACCACAGAAGATATCATCAAAAAATTGACAGATGGTCATTTGGATGCTGCCATTGTAGCTACACCTTTAGAAAACGAAGCCATTAAAGAACGTCCTTTATATTACGAGCCTTTTGTGGGTTTGATTCCAGAAAACCATCGTCTTTTTCAATCAAAATATATTGCTGTAGAAGATTTAGAAATGGAAGATATTTTGCTCCTTGAAGACGGACATTGCTTTAAAGACAGCATTATTAATTTATGCAGAAATTACAAAGTTGATAATAAAAAAGGTTTTCAATTGGCAAGTGGAAGTTTTGATACTCTTATCAAACTCTCAAAAGAAGGTTTAGGAATGACTTTATTGCCTTATTTACACACGTTGGATTTGTCTGAAAAAGATAAAAAACACCTCAGGGAATTTCAAAGTCCACCCCCTGCAAGAGAAGTGAGTTTGATTTATCACAGATCGCAACTGAAAATGCAATTGATTGAAGCGCTTAAAAAAACCATTGATGGAGTTGTAAGAGGTGCTATTTCATTTTCGGATGTAAAGATTATTAGTCCTATTCAGAAAAAATAGAGTAGACTTTAGTCAGTAGACTGTAGACTTTAGAAGTTCATCAAAACTACAAACTACAGTCTACTGACTACAGACTATTTATACATACATTTTATCACGTAATTCCTTGATTTTTGGATCTGAAATATAATCATCAAACGTAGTATATCTATCAATGATTCCATTTGGTGTCAATTCGATGATTCTGTTTGCAACTGTTTGTGCGAATTCATGGTCATGAGTTGTAAATAACACAGTCCCTTTAAAATTTATCAACGAATTGTTTAATGCCTGTATAGACTCTAAATCTAAGTGGTTTGTAGGTTCATCTAATAATAAAATATTGGCTCTTTTCATCATCATTCTAGACAACATACAACGCACTTTTTCACCTCCAGAAAGCACATTGCTTTTTTTCAAAGCCTCTTCTCCAGAGAAAATCATTTTTCCTAAAAAACCTCTTAAAAAAACCTCTTCACGCTCTTCTTCAGTTTGCGCATATTGACGCAACCAATCTACCAAATTTAAATTTCCGTCTTGAAAAAATGAAGAGTTGTCTAAAGGCAAATACGATTGTGTTGTTGTAACACCCCATGAATATTTACCTGCATCTGCTTTGTCATTATCTGTAATAATTTCGTAAAATGCTGTAACAGCTCTCGAGTTTTTTGAAATAACAGCCACCTTATCTCCTTTGTTGAGGTTGATATGAACGTCGTCAAATAATTTTTCACCTTCAAAACTTTTGCTCAGTCCTTCAATATTTAAAATTTGATCGCCTGCTTCTCTATCTTGCTCAAAAATAATCGCTGGATAACGTCTGCTTGATGGTTTGATATCTTCAACATTGAGTTTTTCAATCATTTTTTTACGAGAAGTTGCTTGTTTTGATTTGGCTACATTGGCAGAAAAACGACGAATAAATTCTTCTAATTCTTTCTTTTTATCTTCGGCTTTTTTGTTTTGTTGAGCACGTTGTTTGGCTGCTAATTGACTAGATTCGTACCAAAACGTATAATTTCCAGAATAGTGATTGATTTTTCCAAAATCGATATCAGAAATATGTGTACAAACAGCGTCTAAAAAGTGTCTGTCGTGCGAAACAACAATCACACAATTGTCATAATTTGCCAAGAAATTTTCTAACCAAGCAATGGTTTCAAAATCCAAATCATTGGTAGGCTCATCCATAATCAATACATCAGGATTTCCAAAAAGTGCTTGAGCTAATAAGACTCTTACCTTTTGTTTTCCATCTAAATCTTTCATCAAGGTGAAATGAAACTCTTCTGAAACCCCTAAATTCGACAACAAAGCTGCAGCATCAGAATCTGCATTCCAACCATTCATTTCTTCAAAAACGATTTGAAGTTCGCCAATTTTCTCAGCATTTTCATCAGAATAATCTGCATATAAATCGTCGATTTGTTTTTTTATTTTAAACAAATCTTTATTTCCCATGATGACAGTTTCCAAGACAGCAAATTCATCAAACTCGTTGTGATTTTGAGTAAGAACAGACATTCTTTTTCCGGGTTCTAAATGAACTTGACCTGAAGTTGGATCTTGTTTTCCAGAAATTATTTTTAAAAAAGTTGATTTTCCTGCGCCATTTGCACCAATAATTCCGTAGCAATTTCCTTGCTGGAATTTGGTATTTACTTCATCAAACAAAACTCTTTTTCCGAATTGGACAGATAAATTAGAAACTGATAACATATTGTAAAATTTTGTGCAAAAGTACGAATTTGATTTACTTTTGTGGCCTGATTTTAAATGCTTTTTGAGGATTTTTTTTAAGGAAGCATTGTTGATTTTTTAACAGCGCATTAACAATCATAGCTATTCTGAATACCTAAATTTGTGTTGTCTATAGTAAAGCCGGTAAATGTTTACATATTTAAAAAATATATTATTTTTAATAGTTTCTATTTCTTTAATTAATTGTAAATCAGAGACAAAAGAAACACATACTTATTTTGGTGGAAAAATAATCCATCCAAAATCTGATCATGTTATTTTGTATTCTATGGATCAAGCCATAGACACTTTTTATCTTGATGAAAACAATAATTTTTTTGGAGAATTAAAAATTGCTTCAGAAGGACTGTTTTACTTTACACACGGATACGAAAATCAGTACATGTATTTGCAACCCAATGACAGTTTGCTTTTACGTTTAAATACATGGGATTTTGATGAATCACTTGTTTTTGCAGGAAAAGGTGCAGACAGAAATAATGTATTGATTGATTGCTTTTTAGAAGAAGAAAAAGAATCAAATAGTACGTATGAATTCAATAAATTAGACCCAAAGAAATTTAAAGAAAAATTTGATTCCTTACTTAAAGACAAACTTTTTTTGTACGATGAATATGTAAAAACTCATCCTGAAGAAAGTAATGGCTACCGAAAAGTATTGAAAGTTGCTTTGACCTATCCTTTGTATGCACGTTTGGAAAAATATCCAATGATTCATGCGAAACTGATGGAATCAGATAAACTTCCTGAGATTGACAATTCATTTTACGATTACAGAAAAACTGTAGAAATTGATGATGATTCGTTGATTTATTATCCTCCGTATTCAAAGTACGTAAGAAATCATTTGTACAACGAAACCTATTCATTAGGATACCCACCTATGAAGCGAAATTATTCTGCCAATTTCACTTCGGATTTGTTGACTATAATCAATAAGAAAATTTCACATGAAGACACAAAAAATGCATTTTTAAAACAAACTATTTTAAGTCATTTTTTCAATAAATCAAGTTGTAATTTAAATCAAATACCTTTTGATAAGTATTTGAAATTCAGTACAGATGAAGAAGACAAAAAGCAGGTTGAAAACTTAATTGAAGATACAAAATACATTCTTTTGAATAGTAAATTACCCGAATTTACCATCAACGATTATTTATATACGCCAAGATCAATTCATGAGTTGATTGGAGGTAAAAATGCTTTTCTTTTCTTTTGGAGTCCAGAATACGTATCGGAATCCTATTTAGTTTCTCGGATCAATTTTTTATCAAACACCTATCAAAACATTACTTTCATTCCCATAAAAATTGACGGTGTAAAAACAGAACGCATTGAAAAACTAGATATCAAAAATCAATTTTACTTAGCAGATGATAGTAAAGCAAATGATTTTTTAACTTCAAAAATGCCGCGTTCTATTCTTGTAAATAAACAAGGAAAAGTAATGAATGGCTATGCCTCTATTTCATCACCAAACTTAGATGAATACCTAGAAAATTTAAATAAATTAAAATAATCAGTAATTAGTTGCTAATCATTTAATTTAGACTACCTTTGCACGATTTTTAAAACGAGATTTTTTCGTTTAAAATCAAGTCGAAATTTAACAAACGGTTTGCAGGTGGGCGTCTGTGAATCACAAAAAACACAGTATGTCAACATTTTTAGAGTTGGGTTTGAAAGAACCTATCACAAGAGCATTATTAGATTTAGGATATGAAAATCCTACAATTATTCAAGAAAAAGCAATCCCGCAAATCATTTCTTCAAAGAGCGATTTAAAAGCTTTCGCACAAACAGGCACAGGAAAAACAGCCGCTTTTAGTTTGCCAATTTTACAGTTGGTAGATGAAAACAACCCTCACACACAAGCAATTATTTTATCGCCAACAAGAGAATTAGCCGTTCAAATAGGTAAAAACATCCAAGATTTTTCAAAATACTTGAAAAATTTAAAAGTTGTAACAGTATATGGTGGTGCAAGTATGGAAGAACAAATTCGTTCTCTTAACAAAGGTGCACAAATCATTGTTGGTACACCAGGTAGAACTTTAGATTTGATTAATAGAAAAGCGCTAAAGCTTGGTAATATTGATTGGTTGGTGTTGGATGAAGCTGATGAAATGCTGAATATGGGCTTTAAAGAAGATTTAGACAGCATCTTACAAGTTACACCAAAAACCAAACAAACATTGTTATTTTCTGCAACTTTTCCTGCGGAAGTTGAGGCAATTTCTAAAAACTATATGACCAAACCTGTAGAAATTACATCTGGTCAAAAAAATGAAAGCTCAGACAATGTTAGTCACGAATATTATTTGGTAAACGAAAGTACACGTTACCTTGCTTTGAAAAGAATTGCAGATTTAAATCCTGATATTTATGGAATCATTTTCTGTAGAACGAGAAGGGAAACCCAAGAAGTTGCTGATAAATTAATCAAAGACGGTTATAATGCAGATGCATTGCACGGAGATTTATCTCAAGCACAAAGAGATTCTGTGATGGATAAATTCCATAATAAAAGTGTGCAATTACTGGTTGCTACTGATGTAGCTGCACGTGGAATTGATGTAAACAACTTGACACACGTTATCAACCACAAATTACCAGACCAAATTGAAAACTATAACCATAGAAGTGGACGAACTGGACGTGCTGGAAAAAAAGGAATTTCATTGGTTTTGGTAAACAATAAAGAAAAAAGCAAATTAAAACCGATTGAAAAAATCATCAATAAGAAATTCATTGAAACAAGAGTTCCTTCTGGAAAAGAAATTTGCGAAAGTCAATTAATGCACTTGATAGAAAGAGTAAAAAATACTGTCGTAAATGAAACTCAAATTCAAGAATTTTTACCAAGTATATATAAAAAATTAGCTGACTTTTCTAGAGAAGAATTGATTCAGAAATTTGTTTCGCTTGAATTCAATACCTTTTTATCATATTATGAAAATTCAAAAGATTTGAATGATTTATCTAGAGACACTTCAAGAGCTAGATCTACTAGTGAAAATATGACCCGTTTTTTTATTAATGTTGGTAGAAAAGACAATTTAAATCCTGCGAAATTGATTGGATTGATCAATGATCAAAACATCGGACATAAAATTGAAATTGGTGCGATTGATATTTTAGATACTTTTTCGTTTTTTGAAATCGATAAAAATTTCGAAGAAAAAACTTTAGAAGCATTTGCTACCAACCAACCAGATTTTGAAGGACGAACAGTAAATGTTGAAATCACTAAAAAAGAGCGTTCAGGAAATTCAAGAAGAGATGGTAAAAAACCATTTGCTAAAAAAGACGGTGGTTTTGGAAGACGCAGAAGTGATGAAGGGGCAGCAAAAAAAGGAGCTGATTTTAGTGGAAGAAAAAGAACAGACAGAAAATTTAGTGATCGTCCAAAAAGTTCTGTAGATAAAAAAGCAGGTGGATTTGGTAGAAAAAGAAAATAATATACCTCACTTTAAAACTAAAAAAAAGCTTGACAAATTGTGAAGCTTTTTTTTTTATTATTTTTTCAAATATGCAACTACTGCTTTTCGGATATCAAAAGCCATTTCACTCTCTTTTGGATGATACACAGAAAGCACTTCTTTGTGTGTTTCTGTTAAAAAAGGAATGTCAAAACCTTTCAATAAATAATCAGAAAATGCTACTGTATATGTTTTTTGAATATCTAAACTTTTACCTTTAATAAGCCACTGCTCTCCTACTTTTTCAACATTGAAACGTTGCAAATAAGCACCTGTTCCAGCTGCTAAAACCCCATAATCAAGGACTCTTTTTAGCAATCTTCCTTTGATTTGTACTTTTAAAATTGCACCTCCATATGGCAACACTCTAAAAATATCAACAGGCGTTATATTCCCTACTAAAACATCATCAATACGAATAGAACCTCCATTTACCAAAGCACAATCAACTTCATCATTAAAAGAAAAAGACATAGATTTTGTAATCAACACTCCTAAATTGGTTTGCTCACTGCGAATTGGCGTATCTCTACCATCCAAGCCAGGATTGGCATTGAAAATAATTTCATTCGGATTATCAATGATTTTTTTGATATTATCTGTTAAAATTGTTTGCCACTTTGCTACAATTTTCCCTACATTTTCGTCGTCTTTGATGCCTTTGTTTATCTCTTTCAATTCTGAAACAACTGTTGCATTTTTTGTATGTTTATCAAACGAAATCCGATGAACATATACTGTTTTGGCATTTGCATCCGCTTTTGTAATTATCACATTCCCTACTTTTTCTGAACTATTGGTGTGTTCATGACCACCCATAATCAATGGAATGTTAGGCAATAATTTGGCAATTCGTTTGTCATTTACAATTTTCACATGCGTTAAACCAAAAACCACATCAACACTGTCTTTGACAGCATTGTATGAGGCTCTTGCCTTATCAAACATGTTTTCATAATACACATATTCTTTTGGATTTGAAGGAATGCAAACACTGATAAAACCAATTTTGATTTTTGTACCATCTGCATCTTCAAACTCTTTGATAAAGGTGTCTTGCAAAGGTACTTTTACACCATTTTTTTCTTTGTAAAAAGATATAGTATCTTTTTCTGAAACCAATTTTACGTTGGATGAAATCCAAGGAAAATGACTTTCATTCAGTCTTTTTTGTAAATCGTTTTGCGATAAATCAAACTCGTGATTTCCAAATGCAACTACATCAAAGTTCATGGCGTTCATCACTTCAATCATTTGCCTTCCATAAACTCGCTCATTATCAACCTTTAAAGTTCCTAACAAAGACGGATTTAAAAAATCACCTGCCATTACTAACAAGGTATTTTTATTTTCTTGCAACAACTGTTGATGTAAGGTTTCTACTCTTGCCATTCCTCCAAATTCTCCACCTTGAATGGGTGCAATCTCATACACATCATTAAGTTGCATAATGGTAAAATCAATTTTGTCGTTATTTTTTACACACGAATAAAAAGAAATTAAGAACGTAAAAAGGAATAGGAGTTTATGATTTTTCATGTCAAAATATTTCTAAGGCTTTGTTGTAAGCGCTCTCAAAACTCATGGGTTTTATGTTGGTATTGGCTTTTTGCGCCGTAAAATAACTCAGTAATTTTTCAGTAGGCATGTTTCCTGTCAAATCATCTTTTGCCATTGGACAACCTCCATACCCTTTAATAGCGCCATCAAAACGAACGCAACCCGCTTTGAAAGCTGCATTAACTTTTTCGAACCAAGAATCAGGAGTAGTATGCAAATGCGCCCCAAATTCAATTTTTGGGTATTGTGAAATTAAATTGGAGAATAAATAATCAATAATTTCGGGAGTTGAACTGCCAATTGTGTCTGATAATGATAAAATTTTCACTCCCATTTTAGCAAGTTTTTCTGTCCATTTTCCTACAATATCAACATTCCAAGGATCTCCATACGGATTTCCAAAACCCATAGACAAATAAGCAACAACTTCTTTATTTGTTTTGATAGAAATTTCTAAAATCTCATCCAAAGTTTCAATAGATTCTTCAATCGTTTTGTGTGTATTTCGCATCTGAAAATTTTCAGAAATAGAAAAAGGATAGCCCAAATAATCAATTTCTTCAAATTGCGAAGCATCGCTTGCACCTCTTGTATTTGCTACAATTGCCAATAATTTGGTCTGTGTTCTAGACAAATCTAACATTGCTAAAACTTCAGCAGTATCTCGCATTTGAGGAATGGCTTTAGGCGATACAAAACTTCCAAAATCTATGGTATCAAAACCCACATTCAACAACGAATTGATGTACAATGCTTTTTTTTCGGTAGGAATAAAATGACTTTTAATGCCTTGCATGGCATCTCTTGGACATTCTATGATTTTGACTTGTTTCATTGAAATCAAAGATAGCGAAAGAAACGAATTTGTAAAATTATTTATTACAGAAAATTATTGAATTTTAAAAAATAAGATTGCTTTTTTGAGAAAAACACAAAGAATACCCATTCAACTATCTTTTCAAATTTATTTATGTATAAGAATTACCAAAAAATGAGAAGTGCAATCCCAACAAAAACAAGAATTTGTGCCCATTTTAAAATCAAACCAGTTTGTTTGTTTTGAAGAATATAATCAGAAATTTTACCTCCTAAAAAGGCAATACTTCCAAAAATAATAAAAGAAACTAAGATAAAAATAAGTCCTAAAATGTAAAATTGAATAACTGATGAAAGCTCTTTAGAAAACAAAAATTGCGGAAAAAAAGCCAAGAAAAAAATAGTCACTTTCGGATTCAAGACATTCATTAAAAAGCCTGTTTTGAATAGTTGTAAAGTGGATTTTTTTTGAATGTTTTCTGTTGAAAAAGTAATTTCAGCATCACTTTGATACACTTTGTAAGCCAAAAACAACAAGTATGAAGCTCCGAATACTTTTAATAAAAAAAACAGATTTTCATGACTTTTAATGATTGCAGAAACACCAAATGCAACCAAAGTTGTATGAATAATACAGCCTGTCATTAAACCAAAAACAGTGGCAAATCCGTATTTTTTTCCATTGACAATGCTTTGCGTCAATACAAAAATATTGTCAGGACCTGGAGAAATAGCCAAAATAGACGTTGCTAATGCAAAAGAAATCAACGTTTCAAACATTGCTACAATTGATTTAAAATTGCTTTGTTGATGCGTTTTATCAAACTTGGTCCTTCATAAACAAAACCTGTGTAAATTTGTATCAAATCTGCACCCGCTTTGAGTTTTTCTAAAGCATCTTGTTCAGAATGAATGCCTCCTACTCCAATAATTGGAAACGCTTTTTGAGAATTTTCTGACAAATATTTTATCACTCTAGTACTTTGATTTTTAATAGGTTGCCCACTCAAACCGCCATTTCCTATTTGTTGCAATCTTTCTTTTGAAACTTTTAAACCTTCTCTTGATGTTGAAGTGTTGGAAGCAATTACCCCATCAATTTTTGTTTCTGCAACCAACTCAATGATTTCATCTAATTGATGATCGTTTAAATCTGGAGCGATTTTTAATAAAATTGGTTTTTTAATTTTAAACGTTTGATTTACTTTTTGACATGCAGTAATTAGTGAAATCAAATAGTCTTTGTCATTCAGTTTTGCATGACTTGAAACATTTGGGCAACTCACATTCAGCACAAAATAATCAACAAAAGGATGTAATTCTTGAAAACATTCTAGATAATCAGCTGTGTAATTTTCTGGCAATGTTTGGGTATTTTTTCCAATATTTCCGCCAATAATAACTTTGTGTTTGTTCTTTTTTAATTGTTTGATAACAGCTTCTAAACCATGATTGTTGAACCCCATTCTGTTGATAATTCCTTGATCTTCTTTTAAGCGAAACAAGCGTTTTTTGGGATTTCCTTCTTGTCCTTTTGGAGTTACAGTACCAATTTCAATAAAGCCAAAACCAAAATCAGCCAATTCGTTATATAAAACTGCATTTTTATCAAAACCAGCTGCCAAACCTACTGGATTTTTAAATGTAAGTCCGAATAATTTGCGCTCTAATCTCACATCATTCAATTGATAATAACTTCTAAAAAGTGAAGAAACAAAGGGAATTTTTGATAAAAACCTAATCAAAGAAAAAGTGAAATAATGCACTTTCTCTGGATCAAAAAGAAATAAAATAGGTCTTAAAATAGTTTTATACATATCCTCAAATGTAAAAAAAAGCTCCAAATTAGGAGCTTATAAATTATCGCAAAACTGCGTTTAAATTTTTCTCAAACGATTGTTGTAATTTTTGCATGATTTTTTCAATTTGCTTTTCTTCCAAGGTTTTTGATTCATCTTGCAATACAAAACTTACAGCGTATGATTTTTTTCCTTCAGGCAAATTACTTCCTTCATACACATCAAACAAATCAACATCTTTCAACAAATTTTTCTCTGATTGAAAAGCCAAATTAAACAATTCCTTAAATTCAGTTTTTGAATCTAACAACAAGGCTAAATCCCTTTTTACTTGTGGAAATTTCGGTAATTCCTGTAATTTAAAATTTTGATTATTTGAAAGCTTTAATACATTTTCCCATTTGAAATCAGCAAATAAAACCTCTTGCTTGATGCCAAATTCTTTTAAAATAGGTCGTTTTACAACTCCAAAATCAACCAAAACTGTTTTTCCTAAACTTAAAGAAATACCTTCAGAAAAAACATCATTCTTTGTAGGACTGTTTTTTAAATTATTCAATCCTAAACGTGCTAAAATAGCTGTCACTACTCCTTTTAGATAGAAAAAGTCACTAGTATTTGTTTGTATATTCCAAGAATCTTTAGCTCTATTTCCAGTTACAAAAAGCGTTAAGTGCTTGTCCTCTGAATAGCCACTTTCAAAATTGTGATAGGTTTTACCAAATTCAAATAATTTTAAAGCATTATTCTTTCTATTGATATTGTAATTAACAGATTCTAATCCACTGAATAACAATGATTGACGAAGTACACTTAAATCATTGCTCAAAGGATTTAAAATGTTCACATTTGCATTTTCGTGTAAGTTTTCACTGAGCTTTACATAAGAACTTTTTGTTAAAGAGTTTGCCATTGTCTCATGGTAACCCAATGAAATTAACTGATTTGCAACGGTATTTTCAATTTTAACTTCATCGTTTTTATCAAAAGAAATTGAGGTGTTTAACTTGTATGAAAACTCGATATTGTTATATCCATAAACACGTAAAATTTCTTCAATAATGTCAGCTTCGCGTTGAACGTCTGTTCTGTAAGAAGGAATTGTCAAACCTAAACCACCTTCAGTTTCACTATTTATTTTAATTTCAAGAGATGCTAAAATATTTTTGATAGTATCTTTTGAAATTACCTGACCAATCAATCGAAATGCATTTTCGTAAGACAAGAATACTTGATAATCTTCAATTTTATCGGGATAAAAATCGGAAATATCAGAAGTAATTTTTCCACCTGCATATTCTTCTACCAATAAAGCTGCTCTTTTTAAAGCATATTTTGTCATGTTGATGTCAATTCCTCTTTCAAATCTAAAAGAAGCATCCGTATTTAGCGCATGACGTTTTGCAGATTTTCGGATAGAAATCGGATTAAAAAAGGCACTTTCAATAAAAATAGAAGTAGTATTTTCTGAAACACCTGAATTGATTCCTCCAAAAACTCCCCCTAAACACATAGGGTTTTCATTGGCATCACAAATCATGATATCTTCATCTGAAAGAGATCTTTCAACTCCGTCTAAAGTGGTGAACTTTGTTCCTTCAGCCAATGTTTTTACAATGATTTTATTTCCTGTAATTTTCTGAGCATCAAAAGCATGCAAAGGCTGCCCTAATTCATGCATTACATAATTGGTAATGTCAACTACATTATTTTTAGGCGTAATTCCGATTGCTTTTAAACGATTTTGAATCCATTTTGGAGATTCTTTTATAGTAATGTCAGAAATGGTAATTCCGCAATAACGAGGCGCCAATTCTTTATTTGGAATCTCAACTTCTATGCGAGAAGTTCGTTCATCTACATGAAAATCGCTCACAGAAGGAGAAATCAATTCTAATTTTAACTCACGTTGAATCAAACCAGCTCGCAAATCTCTGGCAACACCATAATGACTCATGGCATCTGATCTGTTTGGTGTTAAACCAATTTCGAAAACATAATCTGTTTGAATATCAAATACTTTTGCTGCAGGAGTTCCTGGAGCTAAAGAAGCATCTAAAATCATGATGCCATCATGGCTTTTGCCTAATCCGATTTCATCCTCGGCACAAATCATTCCATGACTTTCTTCACCTCTTATTTTACTTTTTGTAATGACAAAAGATTCACCTTTTTCAGTGTATAAAGTTGTTCCAACAGTGGCAACAGGTACTTTTTGACCCGCAGCAACATTGGGTGCTCCACATACAATTTGAACTGGTATTCCATCTCCTAAATCAACAGTGGTTAATTTTAGTTTGTCTGCATTTGGATGTTGTACGCAAGTTAAAACCTCACCAACAACAATCCCCTCAAGACTTCCTTTAATTGATTCAACTTTTTCAATTCCTTCTACTTCCAAACCTAAATCAGTCAACAATTCTCCTGTTTCAGAAGCTTCCCAGCTTACATTTAAAAATTGTTTCAACCAATTGTATGATATTTTCATAAATCTCTTTTTGAGTTTTTCTGGCGCAAATTTAAGTATTTTAATCAACTTATCTTTGAATATTTTTGAAAGTTACGTGGCTTTCAGGGTAAAAAATCAGAAAAATTATCTGATAAAAATCCAATTTTAAAAAGAAAATTTGCATGCTATTAAATTCACTTAAATTTAATACTTTTGATGATTCAAACACCATATTAAAAATGCCAAACTACATAAAGTATATTTTTAAAAATGTACTTTTTCTTTTTGTTTACCTTACAATCTTTCGATTGTTATTTTATTTTTTTGCATTAGATACGACCGGTTTTGATACTTCCGAATTAAAAAATGCTTTTTTCTTAGGATCAAGATTTGATTTAAAATTGGCTTCTTTAGGTGTTTTTCCTATTGCTATTTTGGTTTTAATTCTCAATAACCGATTTTTTGTAAAACCAATATTCAAAAAAACTGCAAACTTTTATTGGGTATTTTTCTATGTTGTGATTACCATTTTTTACTTATTTGATTTTGGATTTTACAATTATCTAAATACAAGAATTGATGCAACTGCACTTCGTTTTACAACGAATTTAATGATTTCACTTCAAGTAATGGTGGAAAGTTATCCTGTGTTTACAGGTCTTTTTGGATTGTTGATTCTTGGAATTCTCGTTTATAAATTTAGCAATTGGCAATACAAAATTGCTGCAAAAAATAGTTTTGTTTTATCTATTAAAAGAAAGAGCATCTATTTTGTGAGTACGATCATTGTGCTCTCATTTTTTATTTATAACAGTTTTACGCATTATCCTTTACGTTGGAGCCAAGCATTTTTTTCGAAAAATATTGCCATCAATCAATTTGCTTTAAATCCGGTTTTATACTTTTTTGACAGTTTTGCTTTTAGAAGTGAAGGTGTTGATTTAGAAGACTTTAAAAAGTATTATCCTATTATTTCAGAAAATTTACATTTACCAAAAGACACGATTTCTTTCGAAAGAAAAATGATTTTCAACAAATCATCTTCAGAAAAAATGAATGTTGTATTTGTGATGTTAGAATCTTTGGGTGTAAAACCTTTGGGGTATTATGGAAATGCCGCAAATGCTTCGCCACATATCGATTCTTTATTGAGAAAAAGTATCCATTTTTCTAACTTTTATGTACATAAATCTGGCACAGCCGCTAGTGTTTTTTCTAGTGTTACAGGATTGCCAGATGTTGATGATATCAATACTGCCTCTAGAAATCCAATGATTATTGATCAGCGAATTTTGTTTGATCAATTTGATGGATATGAAAAATTGTATTTGATTGGAGGAAGTGCTAATTGGGCAAATATCAGAGGGATTTTTCAAGCAAACATAGCTGGTCTTCAAATTTTTGAAGAAGGAAGTTATGAAATGGAAAACAGAGCAGATGTTTGGGGAATTGATGATTACGAATTATTTAAAGAATCTGATGAAGAATTTAAAAAATTACATGAGCAAAAAAAACCATTTGTAGCTTATATACAAACCGCTTCTAATCACATTCCTTTTACAGTTCCTGATAAAAAAGAAGAGTTTATACCACTATCAAAAGATTCAATTTCAGCAGATGTATTGGAAAAATCTGGGTTTAAATCCATTGAGCAACTCAATGCTTTGCGTTATTTAGATTTTAATGTTGGGAAATTTTTAGAAAGAGCCAAAAAATCAGGCTATTATGATAATACAGTTTTTGTATTTTTTGGTGATCACAATACTGCTATGAATCCCACTGATAAATATTCGAAAGAATATGATTTGAATATTCAATTACAACATGTACCTTTTATCATTCACGCACCAAAACTTTTTGCACCAATTGAAATTAAAACATATGGAAAATTGATTGATTTATTTCCAACTGTTATGAGTTTGATGAATATCAATCACACAAATTATACTTTAGGAAGAAATCTTTTAGATCCTTTTGCTGCAAAAGATTCATTTTCATTTGTTTATTTAAGAATGAATGGCGAACCAACCATTGGAATTTTGAAAGACAGTTTATACTTTTCTAAAACACTAGTAACAAAAACAAAAGGATTGTATGATTTAAGAACAAAAACATTGGATGATCTTTCTAAAAAAGATTCTTTAAAAGCCTCACAAATGGACAGTTTGCTGATGGCTTATTACCATTCAACAAAATACTTGTATTTTAATAATAAAAAATTAGCCCATTAGTTTTTTAAAAACAACACTAAATAACTTGTAGTATACAATTGCAAGGATTGTTCCTGCAATAAAACCAGTTACGATATCTAACGGAAAATGAACTCCTAAGTAGATTCTGCTATATCCAAAAATCAAAGGAAAAAGCAGTAAGAAATAGGTGTTTTTGTAATGGTTTCTTAATAAGAGAATTATAAAAACTGTAAAAAAAGTAGACGTTGTAGCGTGACCAGAGGTAAAGCTAAAACTTTGAGGCTGAATAAAATTACGTAATAAATGTTTGATTTCTGGATCGTTATTAGGTCGTAATCTTTGAAAATAATCTTTTATGATGTTTGTAAACTGGTCAGAAAAAGCCACTAAGATTATGATTGATAATAGAATAAATCCGCCTTTTTTTAGCCCGAATGTTTTAAAAATCATATAAAAAATAAGAAGAAATAATGGCGTCCAATACAATTGTTTAGTGATTAACAACCAAAACGAATCCCATTGTTCACTTCCTAAATTATTTAAGAAAATGAGCAGTTCTTTGTCTTTTTGTATAAGAATTTCTAACAAACTACTTTTCTATTTCTATAATTTCTACTTCGAAAATCAAATCTGATTTTGCAGGAAAAGGGCCATAAGCTGCCTCTCCAAAACCAATATAATAAGGCACAAATAAACGAGCTTTTTCACCTTCTCTCATCATTCTTACACCTTCAGCAAAACCGGTAATCATTGGTCTTTGTTTATCATCTAAACGAAAAACCAAAGGTGCTCCACTATCTTCTGTTGATTGTATTTTTTTACCATCTGCCAGAAATAATGAAAAATGAGCTCTTATCGATTTATGATCAACAACTTTTTGTCCTTTTGGATTGCTTTTCAATACTAAAAATCCTAAACCAGAAGCTGTTTTTATAGCATTTGATTCGTCTAATTTTGCGTAAAATGCATTTCTATTCACAAGATATTCATTGTATCTTTTTTCTTCAATTGCATCTTTTATTTTTTGACGACCTTCTTCACCAAGTTCATATTGAACCATTTCTTCTTCGAAAACTTTTGGAGCATCAAACTTTTTTGCATCATCACCAATTCTGATGATTTTAATTGTTTTGATAGTATCAAACTGAACAATTGAATTTACCACTGAAAGTCTCAGAGAATCAATCGCTTTTTGCAGTTTATTTGTATCGGAAAATTGATTTTTTAACTCTTTTAATTGTAAAGAGTTTATAATTGTTTTGCCAAAAACAGCATGTTTTCCGTCTAAATGTTGAGAGGGAGTTTTTGTGATAAAAAACTGACTTCCATTGGTGTCAGGACCAGAATTTCCCATGGATAAAACTCCATAATCGTTATGAGTGTATACATACTCATTGTTTTCATCAACCGGAAATTCATCTCCAAAACGATATCCTGGAAATCCTTTACCTGTTTCTGTTGGATCACCAGCTTGAATGATGAAATTGTTTACCACTCTGTGAAAACGAATTCCATCGTAATATTTTTTTCCTTTAATAGAATCAGGAACTTTTTCGTTATTTCCTTCTGCTAAAGAAACAAAACTGGCAACTGTCATTGGAACATCTTCATAATACAATTCCAATAAAATATCGCCTTTGTTTGTTTGAATTTCGGCATACAAACCATCTTTCAATCCCTCATATTTAGTTGAATTACAGCTAAATATGAAAGGAATTAAAAGTAATAGTTTTAAATATTTCATTATTCGTTAGTGATTTCTAACATTTCAATTTCAAAAATCAACGTTGAGAATGGTTTGATTAAATCACCTCTTTGTTGTGCGCCATAAGCCAATTCTTGAGGAATGAATAAACGATATTTTGCTCCTTTATTCATCAATAATAACCCTTCACTAAATCCTTGTATGAATTGAGTTGGTGTAGCATCAATAGGTTCTTTTCTATCAACTGAACTATCAAAAACTTGACCATCAATTGTAGTTCCGTGGTAATGAATTTTAATTTTTGAAGTTGGTAACGCTTTTTCACCAGAACCTTCTGTCAACACTTCATATTGCAAACCACTATTGGTAGTAATGATTCCTTTTTTTACTTTGTTTTCAGCTAAGAAATCTTCCCCTGCTTTTTTAACAGCACCAAATTTTTTCTCTGCTTCTTTTTGAACTTTATCTTGTTGTAATTTTTGGAAAAATTTACTTAAAAAAGCATTTAAATCCTCTGGCTTTATCAACATGTTTAATGAATCAATACCATTTCTGTACCCTTGTAAAAACAATTCTTTGTTTGCTTCCTCAAAATTGGCTTTTACTTTGATTGCCATGTCTAATCCTAAAGCATAACTTGCTGAATCGATTTCAGTTTTAAGCTCTTTTACATCTTTCACTTGACTATTGCAAGAGATTAAACTTGAAATTGTCAAAAGCACTACTAAATTTTTTAAAATTCTCATTTTTAGTTTGTTATTTTAATTAATGTTACTGTAATTTTTATTGATTGGTTTACTCCAATTTTATTTCCATCACCTAAAACACCAAAAGCATTGTAGAATGGAAGCACAAATGTAATGGTTTCTCCGGTTTTCATCAACTTTATTCCTTTTTGTAAGCCAGAAATAAAATCTTCTTTGTCTATTTTATATGTTTTTTGTCCTAATTCCTCTTTACTATATATAATAGCATCATTCAAATCTGAAATTTGATATACAATAACTACTTCATCTCCTAATTTTGGAGTTGGTAAATTTTCTTGAATTTGATGATTATAAGCATACCAAAAACCTTGTGATGATTGCTTGAAATTAAGTAAAGTGTCTTTTTTAATCAACTCTGCAAGCATCTCATCTTCTGCTTTATTGATTTTTTTTGAATCTTCGATAACCTCTTTATAGATTGTAGTAGAAGGTTTGGGGTTTATAGGTCTTCTTGGTTCAATTTTTGAACAACTTAAAAGAAAAATAAAACTCAACAGAAAAAATGAATTAACTTTCATAAGAATTTTCTAATGCAGTGATATAATTTGGTAACAACTCAATGAATTTTGCAACAGTCTCTTGTAGAGTTAAACTTGATTTTCCTCCTGCTGCATTGTCATGTCCACCACCTTCAAAATGGTTTCTTGCAAACTGATTTACAGAAAAACTTCCTTTAGAACGAAATGAAATTTTGATGATGTTTTGCTCAATATCTTCAATAAAAATGGCTGCAAAAACGATTCCTTTTATAGATAGAGCGTAATTTACAACTCCCTCAGAATCACCTTTTTGGAACTCAAACCTGTTTTTTTCTTCATCAGTCAACGTGATGAAAGCTGTTTTGTATTGTTCTAACACTTTTAGGTTTTGCAAAGCTTGTCCTAATAAAAGTAGTCTGTTTTTTGAATTAGAATCATACACATTTGAATGAATTCTATCATTTTCAGCACCTTTATCAATTAAATCTGCAATAATTCTATGTGTTTTACTTGTAGTTGATCTAAAACGAAAAGAACCAGTATCTGTCATGATTCCTGTGTATAAACAAGTTGCAATTGTTGCATCAATAAGGTGTAAATCATTATTCATTTCTATGAATTGATACACCATTTGTGCAGTAGAACAAATTTCTACATCAGAATACATATACCTAAAATCATCAGGTTGTTGATGATGATCAATCAACACAAAATCGTTAGGATATTTTTGCAACGTTTGCTGCATATCATCACCAACTCTATGCAATGCATTGAAATCCAACAAAAAAATAATATCGGAGTTTGAAATTGCTTTTTGCGCTTGTTTATTTTGCCAATCAAAACGAAAAGTAGTTTCAGAGCCTGGCAACCAATGTAAAAAATCTGGATATTCATTAGGTACTAAAACTGTACAATGATGTCCTTTTTTATCCAAATAGTGCTTTAACCCTAATGTAGCGCCAATGGCATCTCCATCTGGATTTTTGTGGCCAACAATCACGATATTTCTAGAAAATTCTAAAAACTTTTTTAATTCGTTTATTCCTTTTAAAATCATAGGTTGCGAATATACAATATAATCAGAATCTCAAAAAGTTATTTCCAGAAGAAATAAGAGAATAAAATGTTAAATCAATAGTAAAAATAAATTTTAATCGTTTTTAAAAGAGATTGATGTCTATTGTTGTTTATACCATATAAAACCTTACTTTTGCAAAAATTTTAAAAACAGAATGGCTACAAATAGAACATTTACCATGATCAAACCAGATGCAGTTGAAAACGGGCATACTGGAGCAATTTTAGCACAAATTAATGCAGCGGGATTTCGTATTGTTGCATTAAAAAAAACGCAAATGACCAAAAACGATGCAGAAAATTTTTATGAAGTTCATAAAGAGCGTCCATTTTTTGGAGAATTGGTTGAATTTATGACAAGAGGCCCAATTGTTGCTGCAATTTTAGAAAAAGAAAATGCTGTAGAAGATTTTAGAACTTTAATTGGTGCTACAAATCCTGCAAATGCTACTGAAGGAACCATTAGAAAATTATATGCAACATCTATGGGTGAAAATGCAATTCACGGATCAGATTCTGATGAAAATGCATTGATTGAAGGTAATTTTCACTTTTCAGGTAGAGAACAATTTTAAGAATACTTGCAAATTCTTTATGTTATATTTAGGAAAACTCGCTGATTTATTGGCGAGTTTTTTTATGCCAATATGATTTTTGAAATGATATTTTCGCCCATTTCTTCATTCATCATTTTAATTATTTTTTCCTTTCCATACGTTAATTCTTCCCTTAAAACGGAAGATGATAATTGAACAATTAACGTTTTGTTTTGCAATTTTACAGAAGTTGTATATCCTGCAACTCCTTGACCCATCAATTTTGCCCAAGTTTCTTCAATCTGAATTTTTTGCATTCCTTTAGTCAGATTGTTTTCTTTGATAAAAATTTGCATCAAGTCTTTTACCAAAAATGAATCATTTTCTCTTTTTGCCATTACAACTTAAAAATTTGATACGGTTTGTTACTCATTTTTACAATGTTTTCTGTTCTTTCAGGATGTGTATCTGTGATAAAAATTTGCCCAAATTCATCATTATTTACCAAATCTACAATTTGCGAAACTCTGTTTTCGTCTAATTTATCAAAAATATCATCCAATAAAACTATAGGAGTTATGGTTGATTTTTGCTTGATAAACTCAAATTGCGCCAATTTAAGTGCAATCAGATATGATTTTTGTTGCCCCTGAGAGCCAAATTTTTTAATAGGATATTCACCGATATCAAAACTCAAATCATCTTTGTGAATTCCTGCTGTAGTGAATTGTAAAATTTTATCTTTTTCTAATGATTTTTTTAGCAATTGTTTGATTTCAAAATCATGTAAATGACTTTTATACAGCAAATTAACTCGTTCTGAATCTCCTGAAATGATTTGATATTTTTGATTGAAAATCGGAATAAATGCCTCTAAAAATTGCTTGCGAACTTCGTAAATTCTAGTTCCATATTCAGACAATTGCTCATCATAAACCCCTAAATTTAAAGCATCAAAAGTGCGATTCGCAGCAAAATATTTCAACAAAGCATTGCGTTGAGTCAATACTTTATTATATGAAATCAAATCATTTAAATACTGTTTGTTTTGTTGCGAGATAACACCATCAATAAATTTTCTTCGAGTTTCACTGCCTTCTGTAACCAAATCTCGGTCAGCAGGAGAAATAATTACCAATGGAAATTGCCCAACATGTTCTGAAAACTTCTCGTAAATTTTATCATTTCGTTTCAATACTTTTTTTTGCCCTTTTTTAAGACTACACACAATTTTTTCAGGTCTTTCATCAATCAAATAATCACCTTCAATCATAAAAAAAGAAGCATTGTGATTGATATTTTGCACAGCAACAGTATTGAAATAACTTTTTGCAAACGACAAATAGTAAATTGCATCCAATACATTGGTTTTTCCAACGCCATTATTGCCCACAAAACAATTTATTTTCTTCTGAAAATCAAAAGTTTGCGAAGTTATATTTTTAAAATTTACAATAGATAATTTTTGAAGATACATTCCTTTAATTTTACTTCTCAAATGATTCGCAAATTATCGAAAATTTTGCAAAATAAGCGCTTTTAAAATCCAATTAAAAAAACTATTTTTGTGCCCACAAATTTTTAAACAACGATGGCAACATACAAGAAAAGAGGATATAAACCAGGTAACAAGAAAGAAGAAAATCAATCTGATGAATCGGCTTATGAAACAGCAGGAGTATTGAATACTTTAGACGAAACTGCTTCAAAATCTGAAAAATGGATTGAAAAAAATAGCAAACCTTTGATGATTGCTTTAGTTGGATTGGTAGTTGTTTTCTTAGCATATTTAGGGTATCATAAATTTATTGATGAGCCAAAAGAATTAGAAGCTGCAGACGAATTGGCTTTTCCAAGAAAATATTTTGATGAAGCTGCTGTTGCTGGATCAGGAGTTGATTCTCTTTTAAATCTAGGTTTAGAAGGTGCTGACGGAAAATATGGTTTTGTTGATATTGCTGAATCTTATAGTGGAACAAATGCTGGAAATTTAGCCAACTATTATGCAGGTGTATCTTATTTACAATTGAAACAATATGATAAAGCAATTGAATTTTTAAGTAAATTTAATTCTGATGATGAAATGTTAGGCCCTATTTCTTTGGGTGCTATTGGAGATGCATTTTCTGATATCAATCAACCAAAAGATGCTTTGGAATACTATGAAAAAGCCGCTAACAAAAAAGACAACGAATTTACAACTCCTTTATACTTGTTCAAAGCAGGACAAATAGCAATGAATTTGAAAGAGTTTAAAAAAGCTGAAGAATTTTTTACAAAAATCAAAGAAAATTATTCAAAATCTGATCAAGGAAGAGATATTGAAAAATTCATAAATGCAGCAAAATACGCTGAATAGTTTTTATTTTTAGTTTTAAGTTCTTAGTAATTAAAACTTTAAACTTTGAACTCAAAACTTTGAACCAAAAAATGGCAACGACTAATTTAACTTATTACGACAAAACCACTATCCCAAATGCGAATTCATTTCGATTTGGGATTGTTGTTTCTGAATGGAATCCTGAAATAACCCAAAATTTAAAAAAAGGAGCTATTGAAACTTTATTAGATTGTGGTGCTCAAGAAAAAAACATTATTTTTTGGGATGTTCCTGGCAGTTTTGAATTGGTTTTTGGATGCAAAAAAATGATTCAAACTCAAAAATTAGATGCCGTTATTGCCATTGGAAATGTAATTCAAGGTGAAACTAAACATTTTGACTTTGTTTGTGAAGGTGTAACTCAAGGAATTGTTGACTTGAATATAAAATATGATATTCCTGTGATTTTTTGCGTTTTAACAGACAATACCATACAACAATCACTAGATCGTTCTGGAGGAAAATTAGGCAATAAAGGCATTGAGTGCGCCATTGCAGCCATCAAAATGGCAGTTTTAAAAAACACCGGAAAACCAACAGAAAGCATTGGTTTTTAAATAAGAATCCTAAACTATTTTTTAAGAATACTTTTTACATCATTTCTTGATGTATTCCTATTATTTCTTTAAATTTGGATACTTTTAAAATTGGAGAGATTGCTAGTCTTCTTTCTAATAAAGACACATACATTATGGGATTTTTAAAAAGGACAAATAAAAAATTTGAATACAAACCGCGTTTTTACAAAGGAGAAGGAAATCCGTATAAGATAGAACACAAATTAGATAAATACCGAAAAACAACAGGTAAAAACAGAAATCTTAAATCAAAATTAACAGATGCAATTGGCGAGTTAAGAGACTCAGATAAAACAGTTAACAAAACTATTATTTATATTATTATAGTTCTTGTGTTGATTTTTTTATATATCATCGATTTTGATTTGTCTATATTCTTTACAAAATAATGTCAGATATCATTCAGCTATTACCAGATCATGTAGCCAATCAAATTGCTGCTGGTGAGGTCGTTCAACGTCCTGCATCTGTTGTTAAAGAATTGCTTGAAAATGCAATAGATGCTGGTGCAACTGATATTAAATTACTTATCAAAGAAGCAGGCAAAATACTCATTCAAGTTATTGACAACGGAAAAGGCATGAGTGTTACTGATGCTAGAATGTGTTTTGAACGTCATGCAACATCCAAAATAAGAAAAGCTGAGGATTTATTTAGTTTGCACACCAAAGGTTTTCGTGGTGAAGCCTTGGCTTCAATTGCAGCAATTGCGCATGTTGAATTAAAAACCAAACAAGAAGATCAAGAATTAGGAACTTCAATTAAAATTGAAGGAAGCAAAATTGTGTCTCAAGGCTTTATCAATACAGCAACTGGTACAAGTATCGCTGTAAAAAATTTGTTTTACAACATTCCTGCTCGCAGAAAGTTTTTAAAATCTGATACTATTGAAACACGTCATATAATTGATGAATTTCAACGAGTTGTTTTGGCACATCCTGGAATTTCATTTTTATTGCATCACAATGATATTGAAGTGTATAACCTAAAAAGCAGCAATTTTAGAAAACGAATTGTGGCTGTTTTTGGATCAAAAATGAATGAAAAACTAGTTCCGATTGAAGAACAGACAGATATTGTTGCCATTACAGGTTTTGTGACCAAACCCTCATTTTCAAAGAAAAAAAGAGGAGAACAATTCTTTTTTGTGAATGATCGTTTTATCAAAAATAGCTATTTGAATCATGCTGTTGTAAGTGCTTTTGAAGGTTTGCTAGAAACAGGTTCACATCCCTCCTATTTTTTATACTTACAAGTTCCTGCAAATACAATTGATATCAACATTCATCCAACTAAAACCGAAATTGAGTTTGACAATGCAAATGCGTTGTATGCCATGTTGAGAGCGACTATCAAACATAGTTTGGGACAATACAATGTAGCTCCAATTCTGGATTTTAATAGAGATGCCAATTTGGATATCCCTTATCAACTTGAAAAAAGTTCGAGTTTGGCATCAACCCCAAAAATCATTGTAGATCCTAATTTTAATCCGTTTAAAGAGGCAAGTCAAAAAGAAATTCATTTTCCTTTTAACAGAGAAAAACAAACTCAAAATTGGGAATCATTATATACTTCTGTTGAACCTTTACAAGAAATTCAACAAGAAAAACTATTTGAAAATCAGCAAGATAAAACTCAAAAGACATTTCAAATTCAGCGAAAATACATCATCAGTTTGATAAAATCTGGGGTGGTTTTAATTCATCAATCGTTGGCACATCAACGTATTTTGTATGAATCTTTTTTAGAAAGTATTACTGTAAAAGAAGCCAATAGCCAACAATTATTGTTTCCTGTAAAAATTTCGTTTTCATCCAATGAAATTGAAATGATTTATACCATCAAACAAGAATTGGAAAATGCAGGGTTTTCTTTTGATGAATTTACCAAAGATAGTGTTACCATCAAAGGAATTCCAACTTCTGTAACAGAAAGTAAAATTTCGATTATTTTAGAAGATTTATTGAATGACATTAACCTTGAAGTTCCTGATACAAGTTACAGTCATTTTGATGTGATGGCAAAATCGTTTGCCAAAACATTGTCTATAAAAACAGGTACATTTTTATCAGAAAAAGAACAAGAAAATCTAGTAAATGACTTATTTTCGTGCAAAGAACCTTCTATTTCTCCAACTGGGAAGTCAACTTTTAAAACACTGACTTTACAAGAAATAGACAATCTATTTAACAGCTAAAAAATGAACAATTTTACAGACGCTATCAAACATTTGATTGTTATAAATATAATTGTATTTGTTGCTCCGCAATTAATGCAAACGGATTATACCAATATTTTAGCCTTGCATTTTCCTAAAAATGAGCATTTTGGTTTTTGGCAATATGCTACTCACCTATTTATGCATGGAGGTTTTGCGCATATTTTATTTAATATGTATGGTTTATGGGCTTTTGGAACGCCTTTGGAACAAATGTGGGGAAAAAATAAGTTTATTTTCTTTTATTTTTCATCTGGAATTGGAGCTGGTTTGATTTATACTTTAGTAAATTATTATCAATTCAATGCCATTTATGATTTGTTTATACAAGCTGGATTGACTGATAATGAAGTTATTGCAATTTTAAAAGAAGGAAGCACAAATGATATCAGAGTTTTACAAGCAATAACCCAACAGCAATTCAATGAAATTTTTGCTTTATACAATACACCTGCAGTTGGAGCTTCTGGAGCAGTTTACGGTGTTTTAGTGGCATTCGGAATGTATTTTAAAGATGCTAAATTGGCATTGATTTTCTTTCCTGTGCCCATTGCAGCGAAATATTTTATTCCTATTATGATTTTGGGAGATTTATTCTTTGGTGTAACCAAATATTCCGTTGGAAATATTGCCCATTTTGCTCACATTGGTGGTGCTTTAATTGGATTTATCATTGCTTTTTATTGGAAAAAAAATCAATTTAAAATGTACTAATGAGCTTTGTAAATAATTTAAAACATCGATTTGATAAAGGAAATGTAATAGAAAAATTGATATATATCAATATTTTTCTATTTGTGTTAACGCTTTTGATTAGTGTTTTTCAAAGCTTGTTTAAAAATGATGTCAATTGGATGGTTGATTGGTTTTCTTTAGAAGCCAATATCGATTCATTATTTACAAAACCATGGACGCTTATTTCTTATGGATTTTTGCATGCTGATTTTCTGCACATCTTATTCAATTTGATTGCCTTATATTTTATTGGGAATTTATTTATTGACTATTTTACGCAAAAACAATTGCTAACATTTTACATTTTAGGTACTTTTTTTGGCGGCATTTTTTATCTTTTTAGTCAAAATTATTTTCCATTATTTGAAGGAAAAACATCGGTTTTAGTTGGAGCATCTGCAGGAATATCAGCCATATTTATTGGAATTGCAACATATATGCCCAATTACGAATTGAAAATTCGGTTTATTGGTTTTGTAAAATTATGGTATTTAGCTGCAATTTGGGTTGGAATAGACGTTTTAGGTTTGGCAGGAGGAAATGCAGGAGGGCATTTTGCACATTTAGGAGGAAGCCTATTTGGATTTTTATATGTCAGCAAAGCAAGTAATAAAGAGATTGCTATTTTTAAAAATTTAGCAGCAATTTTTTCAGTAAAGAAAAAACCTTTAAAAACAGTTTATAAATCTACAAATACCAAAAGAGAAACAACAAAAAGCGATTTCACTCAAAAACAAATTGATGAAATTTTAGATAAAATTAGCAAATCAGGATATGACACACTTACCAAAGCAGAAAAAGAATTTCTGTTCAAACAAGGAAAAAATTAACGAATTTTGAAAAAGCTATCTATCATCAACAAAATTATTTATTTCATAAATATTGTTGTAGCCATTTTGCTTTTCGCATCCTATTTATTGCCTTTTATTTCACCTGAAAAACTTCCAATTTTAGCAATTGCAAGTTTATTAGTACCTTTTTTAATTTTTGCAAATATCGTTTTTGCTATATATTGGTTGTTGTCATTTAAAAGACAATTTTTAGTATCCTCGTCAATTTTAATTTTGGGTTGGCTAACATTAACACCAATTTACAAATTGTTTGAAAAGAAAACTCTTTCAAACAACAGTCTTTCAGTGATGAGTTATAATGTGCGTCTATTCAATCAATATGAATGGATTAACGATACTGAAATTCCGACAAAAATTAATATGTTAATTCAAGAAAGTTCTCCAGATATTTTAGTATTTCAAGATTATTATTCACTTGTAAATCAAGATTTTAAATTTAACTTCAAATACGTTAATACAAAAACGGCATCAAACAAAAACGGATTGGCTATTTACTCAAAATATCCAATCATAAACAGTGGTTCTTTAGATTTAAAACACACTTCAAACAACATTATTTATGCCGATATTTTAAGAGGAAAAGACACTATCAGAGTTTACAATCTACACCTACAATCACTCAAATTAAAAACTGATAAAGAAAATTTTGGGCAAGAGAACTCAGAAAAATTAGTATCAATTTTAGAGGATGGATTTAAAAAACAAGTCAATCAAACAACTGTATTTTTAGATCATGAAAAAAAGTGGAAAGGCAAAAAAATAATTGCTGGCGACTTTAACAATACGAGTTTTTCATGGGTGTACAATCAAATTTCTAAAGATAAAAAAGATGCATTTATTGAAGCAGGTAAAGGATTTGGAAAAACTTTCAACTATTGGTTTCCACTTAGAATTGATTTTATTTTGACAGATAACACAGCCGAAATTCATCAATTTTCTTCATTTAACCAAAAATATTCTGATCACTTTCCGATAATGACCACAATTAATTGGTAAAAAACATTAATAACTTCTTTTTTTAATAATTGCAAAAGATTTTTTTGAAAGCCTATTTTTAAAAAGCGAAACAATAAAGCTAAATATGTATTTATATCTAGCTAATTTTAACATAAAGGCGCTAAACTTCAATAATTTGCCAAATTCTCTTTTTACTTCAAGTTCGTAATTTTTTAAAGAGGATTCTGAAAAATCATTGTTTTTCAAGCATTTTTGGATATTTTTTGCAGCAATAATTCCTGACATCATTCCTGTTCCAACTCCTTCTTTATAAAATGGGTTTGCTAATCCTGCAGCATCACCAACAAGTAAAAATCTATTTCCTACTATTTTTTGATTTCCAAAAGCATACGGAATTACCCAACCACGCCATTTACTAATTCTGGTTGCATTATTAAACCTATGCTTTATTTGTTGATTTGTCGAGATAATTTTTTCGATTTCATCAACCAAATTAATCTTGTTCTCTTTGATAAAATGAGAATTACTTCCTAAACTCACATTCGATTCCCCATTAGCCAGAGGAAAAATATAGAAGAAAAATGGCATTTTATTATAAATGATTCTAATTTCACTTTCATTTCCTGCAGGCATGTCGTTAATTCCTTTAAAGTAAGCTGTTACAAAAGTTGACATCTTTTCATCATCAATTTTATTTTTAGCTACTTTTTTTGATACAATAGATTGTGCTCCATCAGCACCAACAATAATATTTGCTAAAATTTGCTTACTATCTTTTAATGTAATTAAAATACCTTCTGTTGTTTCCTGAATACTTTTAACAGCATTGCCAAATTCTTTTTGAGTATAGGTTTCAGAAAGTTTTTGTACCAAAAAATTATCAAAATCGATTCTTTTTGCATAAGAAATAATCATATCTCGGTCATTACTCTCTGTAAAAACAATATCTTGTTTAGCATTAATATGAAGTCGAATTATCTTTGAATGTAAAATTTTAGTGTGATTTAAAAATTCTTCAAAAATATTGTCACCCAAGATTTTCATAACCTTATAAGCATATAAAATTAATCCATCTCCACAGGTTTTATCTCTTGGAAAAGTTTCTTTATCAATAATATAATGATGTATTTTAAGTTTTGACAACATTAAAGAAGTTGCTGCACCAGCAGGACCCGCACCAATAATACAAACAGCTGTTTTAATCATACATTTTAAAATTGTAAATTTACTTTTTTATTTCAAAAAACCATATTCGCGTTCCACTTTACAAATTCTCAATTGGTAGGTTCTGTACCATTTTTCTCTACCTAAATTTCTAGCCAAAGTGTGTTCTGTATTATTTTTCCAAGCAGTAATATCTTCTAATGTTCTCCAATAAGAAACTGTAATTCCTATATCATTTCTTGCAGAATCTATTCCTAAAAAACCTTTTTGTTGGCTCGCTAAAACCTCCATTTTTTGAGCAGTTTTCTCATAATCCTCTAAATTTTCGCTAACCACTGTTGTAAAGATAACAGCATAGTATGGAGGTTTTAAATTATTAACAATCATTTTTATTCTCTTTTAATAGGTAAAGCAAAAAGTCAAAAAAACTGAACTTTCATTTATGAATTAAATTGTATTTTTGCATTCTATAAAAATACCTAAATGAGTACAGAAAAAAAAGTAGCTTTTTATACTTTAGGCTGTAAATTAAATTTTTCTGAAACATCTACTATTGCTCGAAATTTTAAAAATGAAGGCTTTCAAAGAGTAGATTTTGAATCAAAAGCTGATGTGTATGTTATCAATACTTGTTCAGTAACTGATAATGCAGACAAGCGTTTTAAATCGATTGTTAAAAATGCATTGAAACAAAACAGCAATGCTTTTTTAATTGCTGTAGGATGTTATGCACAATTAAAACCCGAAGAATTGGCTGCAGTTGATGGTGTTGATTTGGTTTTGGGTGCTACTGAAAAGTTCAATGTAACTAGTTATATCAATGATTTGACTAAAAATGAAGTTGGTGAAGTGCATTCTTGTGAAATTTCGGAAGCTGATTTTTATGTAGGTTCGTATTCAATTGGCGATAGAACACGTGCTTTTTTAAAAGTCCAAGATGGTTGTGATTATAAATGTACGTATTGTACAATTCCACTTGCAAGAGGAATTTCAAGAAGTGATACTTTAGAAAATGTGTTGAAAAACGCCAAAGAAATAGCTTCAAAAGGCATTAAAGAAATCGTATTAACTGGCGTAAACATTGGTGATTACGGAAAAGGCGAATTTGGAAATAAAAAACACGAGCATACTTTTTTTGAACTTGTTAAAGAATTAGATAAAATTGATGGAATTCATCGTTTGCGAATTTCATCCATAGAACCCAATTTATTGACTGATGAAACTATTGAATTTGTATCAAAATCGAATTCATTTGTTCCTCATTTTCACATTCCATTACAATCAGGAAGCGATGAATTGTTAAAGAAAATGAAACGCCGTTATTTACGAAAAACATATACAAACCGAGTTGAGCGCATCAAAGAAACCATGCCAAATGCCTGTATTGGTGTTGATGTGATTGTAGGATTTCCTGGAGAAACTGACGAACTTTTTTTAGAAACATACAATTATTTAAACGCTTTAGATATTTCATATTTGCATGTTTTTACTTACTCTGAAAGACCAAATACTGAAGCTTTTGATATGAAAGGTGTTGTACCAAACAATGTTCGTGCAAAACGCAGTAAAATGTTGCGTGGATTATCAGTTAAAAAAAGACGTGCTTTTTACGAATCTCAATTAGGAAAAACAGCTACTGTTTTGTTCGAAAATGAAAATAAAGAAGGCTACATTCATGGATTTACTGAAAATTACATCAAAGTAAAAACACCTTGGAATCCTTCTTTAATAAACACTTTGCATACTATAACACTTACCGAAATTGATAGCGATGGTTTAGTTCGTTTCGAATTTATAAATGAGCCTGCCTTTATTTAAACTTAAATTTATTTCGTTGAATATAAAATAAATATACCCCCCAATATTTAAAAAATGACATATAAAATTCCTATTTATCTGATGCCAGGTTTGGCAGCTGGACCTGAAATTTTTGAAAATTTATCATTATCAAAAGAGAAATATGAAATCCATTATTTAAAATGGAAAAAACCATTGGATTTAGAGGAAACTATTTCTAATTACGCAATGAGAATGTGTGAAGAAGTGAAAAAAGAAAATCCTGTTTTGGTTGGAGTTTCTTTTGGAGGAATTTTGGTACAAGAAATGAGTAAATTTTTACATTGTAAAAAAGTCATCATTATTTCGAGTGTAAAAACTACTGATGAACTTCCTAAAAGGTTTAAAGTAGCCACTTTTGGAAATTTATATAAAATATTTCCAACAAAAATAATTTCTCATTTTGAAGATTTTAGTCGTTTTTTTATAGGAAAAACACTTCAAAAAAGAGCGTTGATTTATAAAAAATATCTTTCTGAAAGAAATGAAACGTATTTAAAATGGGCAATAAAAAACGTTTTAAAATGGCAACAACAAGAAATTATTGAAAATTTGATTCATATTCATGGAGTTGAAGATAAGATTTTCCCTATAAACAATATCAAAAATGCCATTGAAATTGAAAACGGAACTCACATTATGATATTGAATAAGGCAAAAAAAATATCTGAAATTATCGATAAAAGTTTAACTTTTTAAAGAGCAAAATTTTACCTAATTTTAGGGGTAAATTCAATAAAACCAATGAACAATTCAATTCGCTTTTTATCGTTATTAATCATCGTTTTTACAACTTTATTTTTTGTAAATGGAATTCACAAGTCTGATATTCCGTTAAAAACAAATACTCACGAGAATTATAAAATAAAAGCACTAAAAATTCCTGAAAACCTAAACTTTGCTGGTGAAAGAGTTCCATTAGAAAATCCGAATATTTTTGAAAGAATGGACAGAGAATTGTTGGTAAATACCTATTGGCAATCGAATGGTTTGTTGTTATTTAAGCGCGCAAATAAGTATTTTCCTGTTTTAGAACCTTTGCTAAAAAAGCATGGTTTGCCCGATGATTTTAAATTTTTAGCTTTGGCTGAAAGTGCTTTTATTGATGAAACATCAAGTGCTGGTGCTGCTGGTATGTGGCATTTTATGGTTGAAACTGGAAAAGAATATGGTTTAGAAATCAATAGCAATGTTGATGAACGCTACAATATCGAAAAATCGACTGCAGTTGCTGCTGAATACCTAAAAAAATCAAAAGAAAAATTAGGTTCTTGGACCTTGGCTGCAGCTGCTTACAATGCAGGGAATTTCGGAGTTTCTAGTAGATTAGAAGCCCAAAAAGTAAATAGCTATTATGATGTTTTATTACCTAATGAAACTGAACGCTATGTTTTTAGAATTTTAGCTTTGAAAGAAATAATGACAAATCCTGAAAAATATGGTTTTATTTTTGATAAAGAGGATTTGTATACTTTACCCGAAACAACCATCGTAAAAGTTGATACTACGATTACGAACTTGGTTACTTTTGGTAAAAAATTCGGAGTAACATACAAAGAATTAAAAATTCACAATGCTTGGTTACGAGAGAATAAATTGAATAACAAAAGCGGAAAAGTTTATGAAATTAAAATTCCTGTAAAATAAATTATTCAATTACATTTTTTACCCTTCCAATCAACCCTGTTTCTAATTGAACCTTAATTCCATGTGGATGGTTGACAGATTTTGTTAAAATTTTTGAGACAACACCTTGTGTGATTTCTCCATAAATTTGATGCTCTTTTAAAACAATTTCTACAAACATTCCTTTTTTGATATTTGCTCGTTTTCTACCATCAATCATTTTAAAAATTTTTGTAAAAATAAAAAAGCCTATCAATTTTGATAGGCTTTTGGTAAAAAATTAACTAGTAATAAAATATATATTATAATACTCTTACGTTTACTGCGTTTAATCCTTTTCTTCCATCTTGTAAGTCGAACTCAACTTCATCGTTTTCACGAATTTCGTCAACTAATCCTGACACATGTACAAAATGTTCTTTGTTTGTTCCTTCTTCAGTGATAAATCCAAATCCTTTTGAATCATTGAAAAATTTTACGGTACCTTTATTCATTATAAAAAATTATTGTGTTGTTAATTAGTAACAACGTTATTATGTCACAAAGATACGTTCAATAAATTTATAAACAGCTAATTAATTGATATTCTTTTAATTAAATAGTTTAAAGCTTACTAATGAGTGCTTTAACTTCATTAAATTCAGTAATAATTTCCTCTAAAACAACTTTTGTTGGTTTTATATTATTGATTAAACCTGCGATTTGCCCTATTTCTAGTTCTCCATTTTCTAAATCACCTTCAAAAATTCCTTTTTTTGCACGAGCTCTTCCTAATAAATCTTTCAATTGTTCTATGGTAGGATTTTGCTTATATAGTTCTTGTACTTCTTGATAAAATTTATTTTTTACCAAACGCACAGGAGCTAACTCTTTTAAAGTTACATGAGTATCACCATCTTTTACATCAAGTATGGTTTGTTTAAAATTTTGATGTGCAGAAGATTCAATAGTTGCTGCAAATCTACTTCCAATTTGTACACCATCAGCCCCTAAAACTATGGCAGCCAACATACCTCTTCCAGTTGCAATTCCTCCAGCTGCAATTACAGGAATTGAAACTGCTTGTTTAACCATTGGAATCAATGTAAAAGTGGTAGATTCTTCACGACCATTATGCCCTCCAGCTTCAAATCCTTCACAAACAACGGCATCAACTCCAGCTTCTTGAGCTTTCAATGCAAATTTTACAGAACTCACTACATGTACAACAGTAATTCCTTTTTCTTTCAAAAAGGAGGTCCATGTTTTTGGATTTCCAGCAGAAGTAAATACAATTTTTACATTTTCATCCACAATAATATCCATAATTTTTTCAATTTCTGGATACAACATTGGCACGTTTACCCCAAAAGGTTTATTGGTAGCTTTTTTACATTTTTGAATGTGCTCTCTCAGCACTTCCGGATACATGGATCCTGCACCAATCAAACCCAAACCACCAGCATTTGAAACTGCTGAAGCTAATTTCCACCCAGAAACCCAAACCATTCCACCTTGAATTATAGGATATTGTATGTTGAAGAGTTTTGTTATTTTGTTAATCATTATGTTTTATTTATTCTTTCAAAATCTTAATTGTTCTTGAACCTAAATCACTAAAAATCTTCAAAAAATAAATTCCTTTTTTAAAAGTTGTAATTTCAATGTTTTCAGAGCTTATTACTTGTTTCTCGAACACTTTTTTTCCTAAAACATTATAAATTTCCAATGAATAAGTTGAAGATGAATTCTCTAAAAATTGAATATTAAATGAATTTTTAACTGGATTTGGGCTGATTTTTATATTTGTTAATATACTATCTTCCAAAGAAGCTGTATAATTATTCAAAGCAACTTGAAAATTAGGAATTCCAAACCCATGCTGTGCTGTAGGATTTGAAAACCTGTCTGCTGATTCGTATATAGATTTCTTTAAATAATAATTCAGATTTTGAGCAGATTTACTTTTTTTAGGAGATGATGATTTTAATAAGAAAAAACTATTCTGATTTAAACAAGCTATTAAACCTGCCATAATTGGCGATGAAAAAGACGTTCCATTTGCCGATATTATTGTCCCATTTGAATGGTTAATGACTGCAGCATTTACTCCTTGAGCTAAAATTTCTGGTTTAACTCTTCCGTCTGAACTTGGCCCAAAAGAACTAAAAGAAGCTATTGTCCCTTGATAATTCACTGCTCCAACACTAATAACAGACGTTGCATCTGCAGGTGCAACAATATAGTTCCAAGAATTATCTCCTTCATTTCCTGCAGAGTTTACAACCAAAATACCTTTGCTGTCTGCAATTTCTGCTCCTCTAGAAATAAAAGTAGTTTTTCCGTCCATATCTGCATACGAATAATTGTGCGAAGGATTATCAAAAGTACTGTAGCCTAAAGAAGTATTTATAACATTCACTCCCAAACTATCTGCTTTTTCAGCGGCTTCAACCCAAAGTGTTTCTTCTAAAACAGTTTCTGTTTCTGCAATTTCTGTGATGAATAAATAAAATTTTGCATCAGGAGCTGAGCCAACAAATTCATTTTGAATAAATCCTGCAATGGTTGATAAAACATTAGTACCATGACTATCTCTTGAATAAAAATTAGAATTTCTATCAGCAAAATTATAGCCTCCTAAAATTTGATTATTGTCTCTAACTCGTTTAAAAGCAGGTAATGTATTAACATTAGGAAAACCTGCATCTAAAACAGCAATAATTTGACCTTCGCCTGTTAAGTTTTGTTGATGTAAATAGTCGCCTTTCAACATTTTTATTTGATTTTCTGCACTTCCGTACACAAAATCAGTGAAAGAATTTTGAAATTTTTGATGATGTTTTGCTGTTATTTTTTTTGATGAACGCTTGTTACCATTTAAATTTTTGTTGGCAAATTCTATTCGATTGATAAAAGTAAAGATTGATGAAAGGTTTTTTATATCATTTTCAGTTCCTTGAACATGAATGGCATTTAACCATTTTGATTTTCCTAAAATGGTAATAGCTCCAATATTTTTTAATTGATTGTAATAATTTTCATCAATAGGTACATCTGTTTCATCTAACTTAATTTGTTGCATAGTTCTTCTATCAAGAGAACGTTGAGAAAGCATCTGCAAAGGGTTTGCTAAAAAAATAGCCGAATTTGGCTTATCATTCAAATATAACCAAGCATCTTCTTGTTGAGAAAACAAAAAAAATGACGATATTAAAAAATAAAGAAATAATACTTTTTTCATGATTTGAAGTAAACCATAAAAATATCAAATTTATACCGCCAAAAAAAGTTTTTAGGAAATTACTCCAGAACCCAACAATTCCTCATTTTGATACCAAGCTACAAACTGTCCTTCTTGAATGGCTGACTGCGGATTTTCAAATTCTACATACATCCCATTTTCAACTTGATATAAAGTTGCTTTTTCTAACTTTTGACGATAGCGAATGCGAGCTTCTACAACTAAACTTTTTCCGATTTCCAGTTTTAAATCTTCACGAATCCAGTGAATCTCGTCATTGGCAACAAACAACACATTTCTATACAATCCCGGATGATTTTTACCTTCACCAGTATAAATAATATTCTCATTTACATCAGTTTCTATGACAAACAATGGTTCTTTTGTGCCACCAACAGCCAATCCTTTTCTTTGACCTTTGGTAAAATAATGTGCCCCTTGATGTTTGCCAACAACTTTTCCATCTTGTTTTTTATACCTAAATTTCTGAGAAAAGTATGCTAGTTCAGCTTCTTTGGTTTCAAAAGTTGGAATTTGTCTTAAATATTCATGAAAATCAGCAGGAATTTGAACAATTTCTCCAATTTTTGGCTGCAATTTTTGTTGTAAAAACTCTGGCAAACGTACTTTTCCGATAAAACATAAACCCTGAGAATCTTTTTTTTCAGCTGTAATTAAATTAGCTTTTTTAGCGATTTCTCTCACTTCGGGTTTTAATAGCTCACCAATTGGAAACAATGATTTTGCCAATTGAGCTTGAGATAATTGACATAAAAAATAGGATTGATCTTTATTTCCATCTTTCCCTGCCAACAATTTGTAAATGGTTTTTCCATTAATATTTTCTTCGGATTTTCTACAATAATGACCTGTAGCTACAAAATCTGCCCCTAATTGAAGAGCAATTTTCATGAAAACATCAAACTTTATTTCACGATTGCAAAGCACATCTGGATTTGGAGTTCGTCCTTTTTCATATTCATCAAACATATAATCCACAATGCGTTCTTTGTATTGCTCACTCAAATCAACCACTTGAAATGGAATTTCTAATTTTTGCGCAACAATCATAGCATCATTACTGTCTTCTAACCATGGACATTCGTTGGAAATTGTAACAGAATCATCGTGCCAATTTTTCATAAAAAGGCCAATAACCTCATAACCTTGCTCTTTTAATAAATAGGCTGTAACGCTCGAATCTACACCACCAGAAAGTCCGACAACTACTCGTTTCATCTTTGATTTTTAAAGTGGCAAAGGTACGATTTTGTATTTACAAAAAAGTGACGAAAATGTTTAGATTGATTTACTGTGAACTAGAAATTAGTCTTTCTGTTTTTTTGTGTAGCGATTTTGTTTTTCAATTTCTTTTTCGTCAGTGATTTCTCCATCAATATAAAATTCCCATTTCCCGAATTTCTTTCCCTCTTTATATATGCCTTTTTCACGTAAATTTCCATTCAATTCAAAGAATTTTGCAGGACCATTCAGTACATTATTTTCATAGGTAACTTCTTCGATCAAAATTCCATCGCTCGAAAATTTTTGAGAAATTCCCTGTTTTAAACCATTTTTATAATGTGTAATTTCGGTTGGTTTTCCATTTGGATAATAATTCATCAATTTACCTTCTAATTTTCCTTGATGATACCATTCTTCGGACATTATTTTGCCGTCTTGAAAAAAATATTGCCACTTTCCAACCCTATTTTTATCGATAAAAAATCCTTTGGATTGTAATTTTCCATTTGTCAAATAAAACTCAACTGCAACAGAATCAGTTGTTTCAGAAAATCTTTTGATCATTGATGGTTGCAGCGGATTTGATTCGTCATAAAACTTAAAAACGCCTATTTCCTTGCCATTTTTAAATTGTCCCTCGTATCGAATATTTTGATTGTCATAGTATTTTTTCCAAACTCCAGTTCGTTGTTTATTAGCATCAAATTGATTTATTTTTTGAGCAAAATTTGAAGTCGCAAATAAAAAACAACTCAAAAAAAGTATCGAAGTAAAAATTTTTTCTAGAGAAATCATGCAATGAATTTTTTGTAAATATACAAATCCGAATTTAAAAGATAATTCATAATTTTAATAACAACTTTTCTATTGAAATAGTATGATTCTTAAGAATTAAATAAAAAAATACCGTTAAACTCATAAAAAAAATAGTCAGATTCAAATGAATAAATCTTATGAAATGCCTATTTTTGTAACTTATTTTTTGAAACAATGAACTTGACACCACTAAATGCAATTTCGCCAATTGATGGACGTTATCGCAGTAAAATTGACAATTTAGCGAACTATTTTTCAGAAGAAGCTTTGATAAAATATCGTGTTCGTGTAGAAATCGAATATTTTATCGCACTTTGCGAACTGCCTTTGCCTCAATTAGCTGATTTTAACAAATTAAAATTTTCTGATTTAAGAAGTATTTATCAAAATTTCACTTCAGAAGATGCTCAAAAAATAAAAGACATTGAAAAAATAACCAATCATGATGTAAAAGCGGTTGAATATTTTATCAAAGAAAAAATGGATGTTTTAGGATTGCAAAATCACAAAGAATTCATTCATTTTGGATTGACCTCACAAGACATCAACAATACTGCAATTCCGCTTTCTATAAAAGAATTTTTGGAAACAGTTTTTGTGCCTCATTTTGATGAACTTTTAGCAAAACTAAAAGAGCTCGTAATTGAATGGAAAGATGTTTCTATGTTGGCAAGAACTCATGGTCAGCCTGCATCTCCAACAAGATTAGGTAAAGAAATTGATGTTTTTGTAGTTCGTTTAGAAGCACAAATCGCCGTTTTAAAAAATATCCCAAATGCAGCCAAATTTGGTGGCGCAACAGGAAATTTCAATGCGCATAAAGTTGCGTATCCAAATTTTGATTGGAAAAATTTTGGAAGTCAATTTGTTGAAAATCAATTAGGTTTGCACCATTCTTTTCCAACAACACAAATTGAACATTATGATCATTTGGCGTCATTATTTGATGCTTTGAAAAGAATCAATACCATCATTATTGATTTGAATAGAGATTTTTGGACTTATGTTTCTATGGATTATTTCAAGCAAAAAATCAAAGTTGGTGAGATTGGAAGTTCTGCAATGCCACATAAAGTAAATCCGATTGATTTTGAAAATTCGGAAGGAAATTTAGGAATTGCCAATGCCATTTTTGAGCATTTATCAGCAAAATTACCTATTTCGCGTTTGCAAAGAGATTTGACAGATAGTACTGTTTTACGCAATGTTGGTGTGCCTTTTGGACATACAATCATTGGCTTTACCTCAACTTTGAAAGGTTTGAACAAATTATTATTGAACAAACAAAAATTTGAAGATGATTTAGAAAATAATTGGGCTGTAGTTGCAGAAGCAATTCAAACGATTTTAAGACGTGAAGGATATCCAAATCCGTATGAAGCGTTGAAAGGTTTGACGCGAACCAATGAAAAAATCAATCAAAAATCAATTGCGGATTTTATTGATACTTTGGATGTCTCTGAAGAAATTAAAAAAGAGTTAAAAGTAATTACACCTGCAAATTATACTGGAATATAGTTAATTATGAATTATAAATTAAGAGTTAAGAAATCTAAGCTGTTTTCTTTTTGTTTTGCAATTGCTGTATTTAGCCTTTTTTATTCATGTAAATCAGAATTTTCGGACAATTCAGATCGATTTAAAGAAGGGGTTTTTGAAATTCCTGCAGGAGATAATTTCGTAAAAGAAACCATCATCAGAAAAGATACTATTCAAATAAGTAAATACGGAAATAATGTAGATACTTTATCTATCAAATGGAAAAATAACTTTTTCTATACATTAAAGTATCTCAATCCAAAAAACGAGTTACAAAAAGATCCTATGTATATACAAATCAATAAATTGTATGATGACAAATATGATTTTACAGTAAGAATTGGATTCTCTAAATTCTCTCAAAAAGGCACTGTTTATAAATTAAAATAGTACAATTTATGGAAATATTTTTGCATTCAGAAACTTGGATTGCAATCCTAACCTTAACATTTTTAGAAGTTGTTTTAGGAATTGATAACATCATTTTTATTTCAATTTCCGCTAACAAATTGCCCAAAGAACAAGTTAGAAAAGCAACTCTTTTAGGATTGGCTTTGGCAATGGTAATGCGAATTTTATTGCTATTTAGTATCTCTTATTTGATTGCGTTGAAAGATCCATTTATAAGTTTTGATGTTGATTGGTTTCGATCAGGAATTACAGGTCAAAGTGTCATTTTATTTCTAGGAGGATTATTTTTACTGTACAAAAGTACTCGTGAAATTCGTCATAAAGTAGAACACACTGAAGAGGAAGCTATTTTAAAAACTCCAAAAGTAATTTCGTTTTCAAGTGTAATTGTTCAAATTATTTTGATTGATTTGGTTTTTTCTTTTGACAGTATTTTAACTGCTGTTGGCATGACCAATGGCATTAATGGAGCATTAACTATCATGGTTATTGCTGTGATTATTTCCATTTTAATTATGATGATTTTTGCACAACCCATCAATAATTTTGTACACAAAAACCCAACCATACAAATGTTAGCATTGGCATTTTTAATTTTAATTGGATTTATGCTGATTGCTGAAGCTGCACATTTATCACATACTGAAATTTTTAATCAATCAGTTGGAGTGATTCCAAAAGGCTATTTGTATTTTGCTATTGCGTTTTCACTGGGAGTTGAAATGCTGAATTTGAGAGTTCGAAAGAAATAAAATCTTAAATTTTAATTATTGAACATATTTCGTCTTTTTCATAGTGCTTAAAACAACAAAAGCCGCTAAGAAAAATAGTGCCAAACTCAATACACTCCATTGCATAGAATCAGTCATGGCATATAAAAATCCATAGACTAAGGTTCCTAAAACGATGGCAATTTTTTCAGTAACATCGTAAAAGCTGAAGTAAGTTGCATGGTCTTGCGTTTCTGGTAGTAATTTAGAATATGTAGATCTTGCAAGAGATTGAATTGCTCCTAAAACCAACCCCAGAATTCCACCCAAAGCATAAAAATAAATGGCAACATTTGGGAGTTCTTTGTGTAATAAAAAAGCGCAAAAACAAACAATCATCCAAATAAAAATAGTGATTTTTAAAGCCATTATATTTCCTTTCATTTCTGAAATTCTAGAGAATAAAAATGCGCCAAAAATAGCTACAATCTGGATTAATAAAACTGTAATAATCAAATCAATAGCAGCCAAACCTAATTCTGATGAACCAAAAATGGTAGCCAATAAAATGATCGTTTGAACGCCTACACTCAATAAAAAAAAGGAAATTAAAAAGCGTTTTAATGTCGGATTTTCAACTACTTGTTTTGCTACAATTTTCAATTCTCTAAAACCTTTCCAGATATAATCTTTTTCAGGTTTTCTATTATGAACATTATTAGGCAATTTACGGAATGTGATTTGTGCAAAACCCAACCACCACAAACCTACCATTACAAATGAAATTTTAGAAGCTTGGCTTGCTGTAATTCCGAATAAATCAGGCATTTGAATTAATAATAAATTGATTATCAACAAAATAACTGAGCCAATATATCCAAAAATAAAACCTTTTGCACTAGCTCTATCTTGTTGATCTGGATGTGCAATTTCAGGTAAATAAGCATTGTAAAAAACCAAACTCGCCCAAAAACCAATGCTGGCTAAAATGGTAAAAACAATTCCAATCCAAACAGTTTCAATACTATCAAAAAAATATAAACTCATTACTGACAAACTTCCAAGTGTACAAAAAAAGCGCATAAATTTCTTTTTACTTCCTGTGTAATCAGCAATTCCTGATAAAATTGGAGAGATAAAAGCTACTACTAAAAATGAAAATGACAAGGCATAACTATACAGAGTATCAGGATGTTCCCATTCCATCCAAAGAAAATTTACAACTTGATCTTTGGTAACTGCACTATAATATAATGGAAAAACAGCAGTTGCAATTACCAATGAATATACTGAATTTGCCCAATCGTAAAATGCCCAACTATTGATTAATTTTTTATCTCCTTTTTGTAACATAATCTTGCTAATTAAAATGAAAAGCCATTCAAAAGTAATTCTGAATGGCTCACAAGATACTAAAAGTTATATGAACTTATTTTTTTAAGTTCGTTGTTTGTGCATTGAATTTTTCAGCCAATTTAGTTGCTTCTGGCAAATAATTTCGTAATGTTTCAATTCTACTTTCACTTGATGGGTGTGTACTTAAAAATTCAGGCCCTTGTTTTCCTCCAGATAATTTACTCATTCTTACCCAAACCTCAGCAGCCTCTTTACCATCATAACCTGCCATAATCATAAAAACCAATCCCAATTTATCTGCTTCATTTTCATGAGTCCTGCTAAAAGCCAACAAACCAACCTGAGAACCAACACCATAAGCTAGATTCCAAATTTGGGCTGTTTTTGGATCTTTACTAGAAGTACCAATAGCTACTGCAGCTCCACCTAACTGTTGAATTTGAGCAGAAGACATTCGCTCTTGACCATGTTTTGCAAATGCGTGCGCTACTTCATGCCCCATAACAGCTGCAACTCCATCCTCATTAGCACAAATCGGCATGATTCCAGTGTAAAAAACCACTTTTCCACCTGGCATACACCATGCATTTACGGTTTTATCTTCAACCAAATTAAACTCCCATTTGTAAGAATCAGCTTCAGTAATCATTCCGTTAGCTCTCATAAATCTATCAACAGCTGCTGAAACTCTAGCACCAACATCTTTTACTTGCTTTGTCATTTCTTTATTTGATGAAAGTTTATTTTGCTCTAAAAAGCCCTTGTATTGTGCAAAACTCATAGGAAGCACTTGTGCATCACTCACAAAATTAACTCTCTTTCTACCAGTAATAGGCACTGTACTACAATCCGTTAATAATAAACCTACAATAGCTAAAACAATTATTTTTTTCATCTTTATGGGTATTTAGTTTAATTCAATTAAAAAATATGAAATATCTTCACTACTTCAAAAATTATCTAAAAAGATTAACTCCTTAGAAACAATAAAATTACTTTAAAAAATTGAAAAATCAGTATATTTACATCAATGAAAATTTGACACTAAAAGTTTATAAATATTTAAAATGATGAAAAAAATAATTGGATTTCTTTTTATAGCAATGTTGATAAGTTGCACAAGCAATGCACAAACTGATTCAAATAAAAAGAAGAAATACAAAGTAACAAAAACAGTTGATGAATGGAAAAAAGAGTTGTCACCAATGGCATTTTATGTGTTGCGTGAAGCTGGTACAGAAAGAGCTTTTTCAAGTCCGCTAAACAATAATAAAGAAAAAGGTATTTATGTTTGTGCGGGTTGTAAAACTCCTTTGTATGAATCAAAATACAAGTATGATTCAGGTTCAGGCTGGCCTTCATTTGACAGAGGAATCAAAGAAAATATTGAGTTGGATGTAGATTACAAAATTGGTTACGAAAGAACTGAACTTAAATGTAAAACTTGCGGAGGACATTTAGGACATTCTTTTGATGATGGACCGCAAAAAACCACTGGTAAACGCCATTGTATCAATGGTGTTGCTTTGGAATTTATTCCTGAGAAATAAGAAAAATACAAACTGATTTTAAATAACTTACTAAATATTTTTGAGTCATGGACAAATTAGCCATTGCCGATTTAATTGAAGAAAAATACCAAGAATTGTTTGATTGGCTCAATCAACAACCAGCTGAAAATTGGGAAGTTGGTCCTGAAGGAAAATGGACAACAAGTCAACACATTTTGCATCTGGTAAATAGTTTACAGTTGTTAAATAACGTGCTAAGTTATCCTCGATTTTTTCTAAAATATAAATTCGGATTGAGTAATAGACCCTCAAGAGATTACGACGCTGTTGTTAAAAGATATCAAGAAAAGTTGGAAGAGCACAAAGACAAAACCATAGCTTTTAATGAAAATTTAAAAAGTCCTTTGCTAAAAGACCGAATTCGATTGTTGAATAGGTTGCAAATACAACATAAAAAATTGCAATACAAAACCCGAAAAATTAGTGATGTAAATCTGGATACTTTAGTAATTCCTCATCCTTTAATGGGAAAAATGACTGTTAGAGAATTGATTATGTGGTCTGCATATCACACAGAACATCACACCACAATTCTTAAAAAATTATATTCAGCATCCTAAATATATCTAATTTTATTGTTGATTTTATATGGATTTTCATCCAAGAAATTCCTAAATAAAAATCGATTTTCAGTCAAATTGAATCAGCATGAATTCTTATATTTGTGGCTCTTAAAAAAGCAAGTGACTTATGTTTAGTAATTTAAGCGATAAATTAGATAAAGCCCTACACACCCTAAAAGGGCATGGAAAAATCACAGAAATAAATGTTGCAGAAACACTTAAAGAAGTTCGTAGAGCATTACTTGATGCCGACGTTAACTTTAAGATTGCCAAAGAATTTACCAAAAATGTTCAAACAAAAGCTATTGGTCAAAATGTATTAACAACATTGAACCCAGGGCAATTGATGGTAAAATTAGTCAAAGACGAATTGACTACTTTAATGGGTGGTGAAACTGTAGGCATCAATTTAGGAGGTTCTCCAACAGTGATTTTAATGTCTGGTTTACAAGGTTCTGGAAAGACTACTTTTTCTGGAAAATTGGCAAATTACCTAAAAACAAAAAAAACAAAACAAGTACTTTTAGTAGGTTGTGATGTTTATAGACCTGCTGCCGTTAATCAATTACAAGTGGTTGGTGAACAAGTTGGCGTAGAAGTTTATGCAGAAATAGGCAATCAAAATCCGGTTGAAATTTCTTTAAATGCCATCAAATATGCCAAAGCAAATGGTAAAAATGTAGTAATTATAGATACTGCAGGACGTTTAGCGGTTGATGCTGCAATGATGACCGAAATTTCGAATATTCACAAAGCTGTAAATCCGCAAGAAACGCTTTTTGTTGTAGATTCTATGACAGGACAAGATGCTGTAAATACTTCAAAAGCTTTTAATGATGTTTTAAATTTTGATGGAGTTGTATTGACCAAATTAGATGGTGACACACGTGGTGGAGCTGCATTATCTATAAAATCAGTGGTTGATAAACCTATCAAATTTATTGGAACTGGCGAAAAAATGGATGCGATTGATGTGTTTTATCCAGAAAGGATGGCAGATCGTATTTTAGGAATGGGTGATGTGATTTCGTTAGTAGAACGTGCGCAAGATCAATATGATGAGGAAGAAGCCAGAAAATTACAAAAGAAAATTGCAAAAAATCAGTTTGGTTTTGATGATTTCTTGACACAAATTCAGCAAATTAAAAAAATGGGAAGCATGAAAGATTTAATCGGAATGATTCCTGGTGCTGGAAAAGCAATGAAAGATGTTGAAATAAATGATGATGCTTTTAAAGGAATTGAAGCCATTATTCATTCTATGACACCATCAGAAAGAAGCACACCTTCTTTGATAGATGTAAGCAGAAAAAAAAGAATTGCCAAGGGCTCAGGAACTACGATTCAAGAAGTAAATCAATTGATGAAACAGTTTGAACAAATGAGTAAAATGATGAAAATGATGCAAGGTGGTGGTGGCAAAAAAATGATGCAAATGATGCAAGGAATGAAATAAAATATAAGCTGCAATTTTTGCAGCTTTTTTTAATTAAAAATGTCAAAATTCATTCACCTAATTTTTAAAACTAATCTGAACAGAAATTTATTTTTTGTTCTGCTTAGTATTCTTATTTTTTTGTTATCCAAAAATTTTGGGATGTTTGATGATGACATTCTTTTTGGATCAAGAATGGGAAATCATTTATATAATAACTCCATTTTTGATTGGTCTATGCCAATTAGTTTTGACCCAGGTCATCCTCCTTTTTTAGGCACCATTCTCGCTTTGTTTTGGCATATTTTTGGGCATGAGTTATGGGTTAGTCACTTTGCGATGATTCCTTTTACCATTGGTTTTTTTATTCAGTTACATAAATTTATAGCCTATTTTATAAAGGAAATCAAATTACAATTTTTTGCGTTTTTTTTAGTACTAGCAGATCCCTCTTTATCCACTTGCCTAGTTTTAGTTAACATAGAAATTATTACGCTTTTCTTCTTTTTTTTAAGTGTAAATTCACTTTTGTATGAGCAAAAAAAAATCCAATTTATTGGTTTATTTTTTTTAAGTATTGTCTCTTTCAGAAGCATGATGCTATTTGCAGGTATTTGTCTATTTGAAGTTTTATACCGTAAACTCTTACAAAAAGAAGCCTTAAAAAAAATTATCACTTTAAAATTTATTGTTTATTATCTCGCAGCAAGTTTACCAGCATTTATTTATGTTGGATGGAGGTTTTTAGAAAAAGGCTGGTTGCAAACTCACACAAATTCTCCTTGGAAAAGTTTATGGCATTTTGCAGATTTCAATTATTTTGTTAGAAATAGTATGGTATTAATTTGGAGATATGTAGATTTTGGACGAATTTTCATCATACTATTTATAATCATCAGCTTTATTATCTATGGAAAAAAAATAATAGCTAACGCAAAAAACAAGCTGCTGTTATTACTCGCTATTTCATCAGTAATATTTATTATTTCAACCATATTAATTGTCACCAATACAGTTGGTATTCGATATTTTATTACTTCTTATATCTGTCTAAATTTATTTGCATTTTTACTACTTATTCAATTTTACAAACACAAAAAACTAGTATTTTCTATACTATTTTTTGGTTTATTAATTGGTAACCTTTGGATATATCCTGCTCCAATATCTACTGCATTTAGAGCTACCTTAGGGCATGTACCTTATCATTCAATGCGTTTGGAAGCAATTGATTATTTGAATAAAAATAATATTGATGTAGAGTCTGTTGCTAGTTTTTTTCCAAATTACACAACATTAGATTTGATTGATTTTAGCGGAGATCAAAGATCATTTTTAAAATTTACAGGAGTAGAAAAATATGTATTCTATTCTAATATTTATAATTTAACAGAGGAAGAACTAAAAAGTTTACATAATAACTATACTATTCTGAAAGAATTCAATAATTTTAACATCACTATAAAAATTTATATTTTAAAAGTAAAATGACTTTATTAGACGGAAAAAAAACAGCTGCTGATATCAAAGCAGAAATAGCATTAGAAGTATCAAATTTGATTGAAAAAGGTCATAAAAAACCTCATTTAGCAGCAATTATTGTAGGAAATGATGGCGCAAGTATCACCTACGTAAATGCAAAAGTTAAGGCTTGTGAACGTGTAGGATTTGAATCGACCTTGATTCGATTGCCAGAAGAAACTACAGAAGCTGATTTACTAAATGAAATTGCCATTCTAAATATCGATAAAGATATAGATGGTTTTATTGTTCAATTGCCTTTACCAAAACATATTGACGAACAAAAAATATTAATGGCTGTTGATCCAGACAAAGATGTTGATGGATTTCATCCCATGAATGTGGGCAAAATGGCATTGAATTTACCTACATTTATCTCAGCAACTCCATTCGGAATTTTAGAATTATTAGAACGATACAATGTTCAAACTTCTGGAAAACATGTAGTTGTCTTAGGAAGAAGTCATATTGTTGGAAGCCCAATGAGTATTTTACTTTCTCAAAAAAGAAAAGTGGGTGATGCCACTGTTACCATTTGTCACAGTAGAACAAAAAATTTAAAAGAAATTACATTACAAGCGGATATAATTGTAGCTGCTATTGGAATTCCTGAATTTTTAAAAGCAGATATGATAAAAGAAAATGTTACTGTAATTGATGTTGGTATTACACGTTTAGCAGATTCAAGTAAACAAAATGGTTTTCGTTTGGTAGGTGATGTTGCTTTCGAAGAAGTTTCTGAAAAATGCGATTTTATTACTCCTGTTCCTGGTGGAGTTGGCCCAATGACCATCGCTATGTTATTGAAAAATACGTTGTTAGCTAGTAAAAGGAGAAGTTAGTTTTTCTAAAAAAATTACTCCTCTTCCCTATTTACCAAATCCATAGAAAAAGCGGGTGTACAAATGGCAATATATTCGCACGATTCTTCAAAAGGATTAGAGTATTGAACACGTGTATTTTTCTCAATTTTGATAGATTGTCCTGCTGATAAAATAACCACTTCATTTTCTATCACAAATTGTTTTTTACCTTTAATGATATATGTATATTCATCAAATTCAGGTGTTTGAAAAGGTTCACTCCATTTTGGTGGTGCAATCATGTGAGCAATACTGATTGCTGAATTTTTATCAGAAGCTAAACCAAAATGTTCCTCAATGAGTTTTCCATCATTGGTTGGAACAATAAAAGGTGATTTTTGAATGTGGTATTTTTTTTTCATATCAGAATTTGCGAAAGCGATTGGAATGGCATCCTTTTTATGCTGAAACTAAAATTAAAATAAATCTTAAAAAGTTAATTCAGCATAAAAAGATACAATGGAAAGCGCGGTTTTTTGATAAAAAAATTCGCCCTAATCAAACCAAATTACAAACGATTTTATTTTTGCCAAATCAGGAATTTGCTCTAAAGATACTTGTTGAATTGTAAAATCTTTCAAACCTAATTCTTCTTTATCAACTGTCATTGTCGCATTCAATTCATCTAAAAACAAGGTTACTGACAACAAAGTAGACTCTACTCTCAACCTATAATTTGTATTAATTTCTGCAAAAGTAGAAGCTAAATTGATACCGTTTTTAGTAGCAAAACGTTGATCATGAATTTCAATACTTTTGATTAATGACAAAGAATCTTGTTGCTCTTTTGGTGTTATTGTCAATAAAAGTTTTCCTCCTTTTTCAAAAATAAAGTATTCATCCTCTTCTTTAAAATAATCGTCTTCTGATACACTTCCACTCATTTTAGAGCTAATTGAGTCTTTCTTGAAAATTTCTTTTAATTCTTTGATAGTTGTTTCTTTGGTGATCTTACCAACTTTTCCTTTTTCAACAACGAATTTGTCTTTGTCACTACAACTCATAAAACTCACTAAAGCAATCAATGCAACAGCGGTTATAAAATTTTTTTTAATCATTTTTTTTAAATCCTTTTAATTGGTTGATGTACGATTTTTTTTATTTCATCAATTTGCCTAAAACTCCAAAAACAGCTCTTACAAAAGTAGCACTTGTCAACACTTTAACTAATGGGTCTTGTGCTGTACTTCTTCTTGTTGTTGGTTTTGAAGCTTGTTTAGCTTTTTCTTTTTCGAACTTTTCACGCTCTTTTTGAAATTCTTCTTCTCTTTTTGCTTTTTCGGCAGCTAAAATACTACTTTCTATTTTATTGTTTAATAATTCGTAAGCACTTTCTCTGTCAATTTCTTGATTGTATTTATGAATGATTTTCGAGTTATTAATTACCTCTGCTAACTCCTTGTCTGTCAATACATCCATTCTACTCATGGGCGCTCGCAATAAGGTTCTAGCTAATGGAGTTGGAATTCCTTTTTCATTTAATACAGAAACGAAAGCCTCTCCAATTCCGAGTTGTGTTAATACTTCACTTGTGTTATAATATTCTGAATTCGGATAATTTTCGGCTGCTAATTTGATAGCTTTTCTATCTTTTGCTGTGAAAGCACGTAAAGAATGTTGGATTTTTAAACCTAATTGTGCTAAAATATCTTCAGGAACATCATTCGGATTTTGAGTTACAAAATACAATCCAATGCCTTTTGAACGAATCAATTTAACCACACTTTCTATTTGATTTAGTAAAGCTTTGGTAGCTTCTTCAAAAACCAAATGCGCTTCGTCAATAAAAATGATAAGCTCAGGCCTGTCACTATCTCCTTGTTCTGGAAAAGTTTGATACACTTCTGCCAATAGTTGTAGCATAAATGTGGAAAATAATTTGGGTTTGTCTTGAATATCTGTTAAACGCAACACCGAAATAATACCTCTTCCATTTTCATCAACTCTAGTTAAATCATCAACTTCAAAGGATTTTTCTCCAAAAAACAAATCGCCTCCTTGATGTTCAATTTCGATGATTTTTCTTAAAATAGCTCCAGTGCTTGACGTAGAAATGCGTCCATATTCAGCTTCTAGTTCTTCTTTTCCTTCATTGGTAATGAATTGCAACACTTTTTTAAAGTCTTTCAAATCTAATAAAGGCAATTTATGATCGTCACAGTATTTAAAAATAATTGCCATTATTCCCTCTTGTGCTTCAGATAAATCTAAAATTCGTGAGAGCAAAACAGGTCCAAATTCTGAAATTGTAGCCCGAATTCTAGTACCATTTTGTTTGGAAATCGTTAAAATTTCAACAGGAAATTTCTTTGCTTCAAAAGGAAAACCAATGATTTTGTGACGTTCATCAATTTTTGGATTTCCAGTACTTGGTTGCGCCAAACCAGATAAATCACCTTTTACATCCATCAATAACACAGGAATTCCTTTATCTGATAAATTTTCTGCTAAAACTTGCAGGGTTTTGGTTTTTCCAGTTCCTGTTGCACCTGCAATCAAACCATGTCTGTTGAGGGTTTTTAAAGGAACTTTTACAAATGCATTTGTGATGGCTTGTTCACCCAACATAGCAGCACCCAAATTTATAAAATCGCCTTTGGTTGTATAACCTGAATTGATGTATTCAAAGAATTTTTCTTGTTGACTCATTTTTGTAAATTTTGATAAAAATAATCAAAGTTTGTAGGAATGAAAATAAAATATTGAAAAACGTTCAGACATTTTTTTTGATACGAATTTCACAAATTGTTCAAAACTCTATAAATATAGACTAACCTTTTTTTGAAATTAAAATTTCCTTTTATTCGTGTAATTTGTGAAATTAGTGTCTTATTAAAACTATTATCAAAAAAAATATTTTATCCAAACATATACATTTTTGTATCTTGTTGCCTTAATTCAAATTTTCAAATCAAACACAATGAAAAAAATTCTCATTTTATTTTTATTTACAAGTTCTTTGGCTTTTTCTCAGGAATTTTCCATGGATTTGGTTAAAAACATGAAACCCAGAAATATTGGTCCAGGTGGAATGTCTGGACGTGTTACAGCAATAGATGCAGTAGAATCTAATCCTGACATTATCTATGTTGGAACTGCTTCTGGAGGAATTTGGAAATCCACTTCAGGAGGCATCAAATGGGAACCTATTTTTGATAAAGAACTCACAGCTTCCATTGGTGCAATTGCCATTCAACAATCCAATCCGAGTGTAGTTTGGGCAGGAACTGGCGAAGGAAATCCAAGAAATAGTTTGAATGGTGGTTTCGGAATTTATAAATCTTTGGATGCTGGAAAAACATGGAAATTGATGGGTTTAGAAAAAACGCGTCACATTCACAGAGTCATCGTTCATCCTACAAATCCTGATGTTGTGTATGTAGGCGCAATTGGTTCACCTTGGGGAGAACACCAAGAACGTGGTGTTTATAAAACTATGGATGGTGGAAAAACTTGGAAACAAATTTTATTTACCAATAAAAAATCGGGAGTTGCTGATATGATTATAGATCCATCAAATCCAAATAAAATCATTGCTGCCATGTGGGAACACAAACGCGATCCTTGGTTTTTTAAATCAGGTGGTGAAGGAAGTGGTTTATTCATAACACATGATGGAGGAGAAAATTGGAAAAAAATCACTGATAAAGAAGGATTTCCAAAAGGAGATTTGGGTAGAATTGGAGTAGCTATTGCACGTTCAAATCCTGATATTGTGTATGCTTTGGTTGAAGCAAAAAAAAATGCGTTATACAGAAGTGAAGATGGTGGTTTTTCATGGAAAAAAGTAAATGATAAAGATGATATTGGCAATCGTCCTTTTTACTATTCTGAAATTTATGTTGATCCACAAAATGAAAATCGCGTGTATTCTGTATTCACCTATGTAAATGTTTCAGAAGATGGAGGCAGAAATTTTAAAGAATTGATGCCTGCTTATGGCGTTGACAATGGTGTTCATCCTGATCATCATGCTTGGTGGATTCATCCAAAAAACGGAAAATTCATGATTGATGGTAATGATGGTGGTTTAAATATCACCAGAGATGGAGGAAAATCTTGGAGATTTATTGGCAATATTCCTGTGGCACAATTTTATCACATCAATGTTGATAACGAGTTTCCTTACAATGTTTACGGTGGAATGCAAGATAATGGTTCTTGGAGAGGTCCTGCCTACGTTTGGAAAGCACAAGGAATTCGAAATTCATACTGGCAAGAAATCAGTTTTGGTGACGGTTTTGATGTAATTTCAGACAGAGATGATGCACGTTATGGATGGTCTATGAGTCAGCAAGGAAGTGTGGTTCGTTTTGATTATTTGACAGGTAATAATTATTCTGTAAAACCTACACATCCAGATGCAAAAATTGAATTGCGTTTCAACTGGAATGCTGCCATCAATATTGATCCTTTTGATAATAATACCTTGTATTTTGGAAGTCAATTTGTACATAAATCTACTGACAAAGGTTTGACTTGGACAGTAATATCTCCTGATTTAACAACCAATAATCCTGAAAAACTAAAGCAAGGAGAAAGTGGAGGATTAACTATGGATGCAACTGGTGCTGAAAATCACTGTACCATTTTAGTGATTGAACCAACCATTCTCGAAAAAGATGTTTTGTGGGCTGCCACTGATGATGGTCAAGTACATATCACCAATGATGGTGGAAAAAATTGGACAAATGTTTCTAAAAATCTGAAAGATTTGCCAGAAAATAGTTGGATAACACAAATCAAAGCTTCCAATAAAAACAAAGGTGAAGCTTTGTTAGTTGCCAATGATTACAGAAGATTCAACTACAAACCCTATGCGTACAGAACCAAAAATTATGGAAAAACGTGGGAACGTATTGTAGATGAAAATGATGTAGCTAGTTTTACATTGAGTATTATTGAAGATCCAGAAAATGAAAACTTACTCTTTTTAGGAACTGATGACGGATTATACATTTCTATTGATGCAGGAAAAAAATGGACAAAATGGACACAAGGTTTTCCAACAGTTCCAGTAAATGATTTGGTAATTCACCCAAGAGAACACGATTTAATCATTGGTACATTTGGACGAGCAGCTTGGGTTTTAGACGACATCAAACCGTTAAGAGCGCTTGCAAAAGGTAAAAACTTACAGGAAAAATTGTTGCTTTTTCAACCACCAACAGCGTATCAAGCTGCTTATCAACAACCTACAGGAAGTAGATTTGGTGCAGATGCCATGTACCAAGGAGAAAACAGAAAAGGCGGAGCACAAATTTCATACTATTTGAATATTCCAAAAGATGCTAAAAAGGAAGAAAAACAAGATTCTATCAAACTGGAAATTTTTGATGGTAAACGTTTGATTAGAACCTTACAATTTAAAACTCCTGAAGAAAGTGGAATTCATAAAACCACTTGGAATTTGGATGAAAAAGGTGTTGATAGAGCTTCAAGAAGTATCAGAAATTCATCAAGAGAACCCTCAGGAGTTGAGGTAAAACCAGGAGTTTATAAACTAAAAATGAGTTTTGGTGAGTTGGTATCTGAACAAACTATCAAAGTTGGATTTGATCCAAGATTGCAAATTTCTGAAGAGGCAATCAATCAAAAATACGATGCTAGCAAAACCATGGAAAGTCATCAAGAAAAAATGGCAGCAATTGTAAAGCAATTGGTTGAAAGTAAAAATACAGCAACAACAATCAAAGAGCAATTGTCAAAAAATGATAAAAAGAAATACGATGCTGAAATCAAATCTTCGACTGAAGTTATCAAAAAAATTGATGATTTAATAGCTATTTATCTTGGAAAAGTTGATGAAAGACAAGGAATTACTAGAAATCCTGAAGTAACTGTTAGTCAACGTTTTGGAACTGCTTTTAGCTATATTCGTTCGCGTTTTGGAAATCAAACTGACACTGAAAAACAATTGGTAAATCAGTTTTTAGATGCTTTTAAAAATGCTATTTCTAAAACAAATGCTTTTTTTAACTCAGATTGGATTGCTTATAAAAATGCTACAGATGGTATTATTATTTCTCCATTTAAAGAGTTCAAAATCTTTAATGAAAATTAAAAAATATTGATTTTACCCCTGATTTTTAAATAAATCAGGGGTATTTTTTGAATAATAAATTTTAAACTATCAATAATGTCTGAACCAATTATAACAAATGATGCCATCGTTTTTGGAATTTTAATGATTTCATTAGGATTTGTTTTTTATACCGAAAACATTACAACAGGCTTTTGGTCAAAATTCTATAAAATTGTTCCGGGTTTGTTTATGGCATATTTTATTCCTGCACTATTCACCACTTTCGGATTAATTTCTCCAGAATGGGAAACAAAAAATGTAGCTGGTGAAATCGTTAAAAATAAATCACAATTATATTTTGTATCAAGCCAATATTTATTGCCAGCTGCATTGGTTTTAATGACGCTGAGTATAGATTTAAAAGCCATCTTTAATTTGGGTTCAAAAGCATTAATCATGTTTTTTACAGGAACTATAGGGATTATTATTGGTGGTCCAATTGCTATTTTACTCATCTCCATTTTCTCTCCAGAAACTTTGGGAGGAAGCAATTTTGATGCAGTTTGGAGAGGACTTTCAACGCTTGCAGGAAGTTGGATTGGTGGTGGTGCCAACCAAACAGCGATGTTGGAAATTTACAAATACAATCCTGCAAAATATGGAGGAATGGTCATTGTGGATATTGTAGTTGCCAATATTTGGATGGCAATTTTATTGATTGGAATTGGCAAAAAAGATGCTATAGACAAATGGTTGAAAGCAGATACTTCAGCAATCGAAGATTTGAAACAAAAAGTTACGCTTTTTACAGATAAAGTAAAAAGAAATCCAACACTATCAGATTTAATGATTATGCTGGCAATTGCGTTTGGAACTGTAGGATTTGGTCATTTTACGGCTAAATATCTGAGTGAATTTTTCAAAGAATTTGTTGCTACAATTTCATCACCAACTATCAGAAATACATTCTCTTTTTTAGATTCTAGTTTTTTTTGGTTGATTAGTATCGCAACTTTAGTGGCTATTATTTTATCTTTCACCAAAGCCAAAAACTACGAAGGTGCTGGAGCAAGTAAATTAGGAAGTGTTTTTATTTATATTTTAGTAGCCTCTATCGGAATGAAAATGGATTTAAATCAAGCTTTAGAAAATCCTGGCTTGATAGTTATAGGTTTGGTTTGGATGACAATTCATGCCATCCTTTTAATTATTGTTGCAAAAATAATTAAAGCTCCATACTTCTTTTTGGCTGTTGGAAGTCAGGCAAATGTTGGTGGTGCAGCCTCTGCTCCTATTGTTGCACAAGCTTTTCATCCGTCTTTGGCAACTGTTGGTGTTTTATTAGCTGTTTTTGGGTATGCTATTGGAACAGTTGGAGCGATAATTTGTACGATTTTAATGGAATTAGCGGCTACTCTTTAAATAAAAATCAGCATATTTGCAGACTAAAATTTTAAATTAAAAATGAAAAAAATTATTGCAATTTTTAGTATCACTTTTACCATTTTCGCTTGTTCTAAAAAGGAAGGAAACATGATTGTAGAAGGTCAAATAAAAGGATTGAAAAAAGGAACTTTGTATTTACAAAAAATGCGAGATACCGTTTTGGTTTCTGTAGATTCTGTAAAACTTCTAGGATCAGAAATGTTTCGATTAACAGACCAAGTTGATTCACCTGTAATGTATTATTTAACTTTTGATGGAAATACTACTGATAAACGTATTTTGTTTTTTGGTGAAGAAGGTGTAATTACCATTAACGATCATGTTGAAAAATTCGGAATTAATCCAACCATATCTGGATCAAAAAATCAAGAAGTGATGGATAAATTCAATGAAATTAATAAACAATTTCAATCCGAAAGATTGGAATTCATCAAAAAAGATTTTGAAGCTAAAAAATCAGGTAACGAAGAATTGATTCAAAAAGTTGAAGATGATTACAAAAGATTGGTAAGAAGACGCGTTTTATACACAACAAATTTTGCTATCAACAATGCGGATTTTGAAGCTGCTCCTTATATTGCAATTACTGAAATGTACGATGCCACTTTTCAAATGTTAGATACTGTAAATAAATCTTTAACACCAAAAGTGAAAAAATCAGTATACGGAAAAAGTTTAGAAAACTATTTAAATCAAATTAAAAAGTCGGAACAAGAATAATTTTTGTACTTTCTATAAAACAAAAAACCGAGCAAATTTGCTCGGTTTTTTTTATGAAAGAATTTGAAAATTATTGTTTGATAAACTTTGCAGTTCCAACAGTATTTTCGATGTTGTATTTAATCATATACACACCAGAAGCCAAGTTTGAAATATCAATTGACTCGCTAGTTTTGTTGATTGTTACATTCATTACTTTTTTACCTAACACATTGTAGATTTCAGCATTTTGAATAGTATTCGCTGCAGAAATATTCAATCTGTTTGATGCTGGGTTTGGATATAAGCTTACATTGAATAAATTGTCTTCAACAGAAGCAGTTCCAGCAACATATAAATAAACATTATCTAAATAATAAACTCCAATTTTTCCTGCATCTGTAATTAAAAATTGCTTAATAGATTCTCTTGCACCATTCAACGGAAAATCTTTCGATTGCCATTTTTTTACTTCATCTTGACTTTCGATGATATTTGTAATATCAATAGCACTAGTTTCTGCTGTTTGATTTCCATGATTTGATAATTTAGGATTTAAAACTGTACCAGGAGTATGATCAGTAGAAATCCAATAATCCATATGTAAATGAGTCATATTAGTTGCATTAAGAAAAACATCTAAATTCATTCCAATAAAATTACCACCGTCAATTTTTAATACCTTGTTTCCTGCAATAGTAACTTCTTGAAAAGCTGAATCATCCCAATCAACATTAGTTATTGTTGCTGCAGGAGTAAAAGCCTCACTATATAATGACATTACATTATTACCAGTGTAGGTTGGTGGTGTTGGTGGTGCATCAGTTGGCTCTAAAGCTGCAGGTGGAGTAGCTGATAACCCTTGAAGATTTTTTACATAAAAAATCCTACCGTCTGCAGCTCCAAAATTATTAGAACTAGTATTCCAGTTAATATGAAGAGCAAAATCAGCATAAACACCATTAGCAGGAACTTTACCATCCAAACTTTTATCAAAAGTTAAGGTTAAAGTTTCCCATCCTGACCCAGAATGATCTACAGAAGTAACTGATTCTGGGGCACCAGAAACACCACCTTGTGCTTTAGGGGCAATCGTTATTGCTGTTGTGGAATAAACATCTAACTTCATTGTTAATTGAGTATCGGAAGTCAATTTATAATTACCCGATAAAACAACGTTTATACCTTGCCAAACAGTACCTGTAGGACTGCTAGTTATTTTAATTACTTGTACAGATGCATTTGAAGGATCGGCTGCATATTCAGCACTTGTTCCACCAAAAGTACCTTCAAATCCAGTACCATCAAATGATTCTAATAAATCATAAGTTTGAGAAAACCCTATTGAAGAAACCAACAAGGCAAATAATAATGTAATTTTTTTCATAATAATAAAGTGTTAAGTATTAATAATTTGTTCAATGATACAACTATAATTTCCTAAATACGAATTATTCACCACTACATGAACACTACAACATCAAAAAATATGTTTCAAGTATTTTTAAATTTTAAATTTTTCTTTTAAATACTACTAATTATGAATAGCATACTTTATAAAAATTTAATTAACATGTTTCATTTTGATGAAAAAACCATACAAGTTGATTATGTTATTTTGTTAAAATTTTAATTTTTCGTGTTTGTCCCACAATCCCCAATAAGCTCCTACATCACCTTCTGCACCAACTTTCCATGATTCATCAAAAGAGGAGAAGTAAAACATCTCTATATTATCTTTTGCTGACCATACTTGCGCATTGATAAAATATTTCATGGCATTCTCAGCGTTAGAATGTGCACCACCCAAACTACTTCCTTGACTTGGCCATCCTGTTTCTGTAATAATTACTTTTTTCCCCTGTCCTGCATGAGAGGCAATGCTAAACATTTGTTGCATATGAGCCAAAGAATAATCTATACTACAACCTTCCCAATAAGGATAGCAGTTTGATAAAATAACATCGCAAACTTCGGTAATTGAAGGTCTGTGAGAAAACTCATAGTATGCATCTACATAGCCAACAGGAATGTTTAATCCTTTTAAAGCTTCTTTCACACGTAAAATATAACCTAAAAGTTCTTGCTCTGTTAAATCTTTTCGATATAAAACCTCATTACCAACGGCTGCAATATCTACGCAACCTTCTTTGGCTAGTTGAATCAATCCTTCAATTTCTTGTTCATTTTTCTCCAAATCATCACCCAACCATGCACCTACTAAATTTTTCATTCCATGTTTTTTTGCGATTCTAGGAATGTTTTCATTTCCTTCAATACAAGAAAAAGAACGAATCCATTTTGCATTCGGTTTTAAAATTTTAATTCTACGTTCAACTTGTTCTTCAGTAATTGTATCTCCTGGCTCTTGACCGTCTTCATACATACTGAAACAAACTCCGTGCATTCCTTTTTTCAAGGTTTCTCTCCAAAGAGAAACTAAATCTTCATTAGAATAGTTAGAAAAATCTACCCCTTCTTTGCCTGACTCACTAATGTAATTTGCATGATCAGGTTTAAAATAATGTTCTTCTCTATATGACATTGCTTAATTGATTTTAATAATTTTTATAATTCCCCTCTTCTTTCTATTAATTGTTCTTTGATTTTTTTAGCTCGACTTTCGCTTAAACTATAGCTCCACATTACCACAATTGCCAAACCTGCTGTTATAGATGGAATAATTACATCTGCCAATCGTAAACTTGTCATTGTTTCAGCTGTTTGTTGAGCTGCATTTCCATCAAATCCTACAAATTTTAATACAGCACCCCCTAAAACTAACGCTAAAGCTTGCCCCAATTTAACCATCCACCAATAAATTGCCCCAAAAGTTCCTTCTTTACGAGGCATTCCATTTTCTAATTCATCCAAATCACATACATCTGCTGTCATACTCATCATTAATGTAAATAATCCTCCCAAACCAAAAGCCATGAATGGAATTGGCATAAAAATTAAATATGGATTATTAACATCAAAAGCCCACCATTTTAAAATATATCCCACAATAGATAAGGCAGTAGAAATAATGAATGCTTGACGTTTTCCAAATTTATTTGCAATAATTGTTACAATTGGAATTACCGCAAAAGCTGTTACTAAAGCAGTCACTGTAGAAAACCAAGCTGGCCAAGTACCTGCATCTGCATAACTACCATTGTACATGTAAAAAACAATGATATATACACTAAAAGCTGCAACCATTTGAAAACCATTAAAAACTAAAAACGTAGCTCCACATAATTTTAAAAAAGGCTTATTTTTAGCTACTTGAGCAATACTTTTAAAAAGATCTATTAAATTAGAAAATAGTGTTTTAAACGAAATTTCTTTTCTATTTTCCATGTGAGCTGAGTCAATTCCTTTACAAAAAAGAGCTGGTAAAACTCCTAAAATGATACAAGCAATTCCTACAATTATCGATAATTTTCTTACCCCAATTGCTTGAGTTTCAAAAATAGTTGGATCTGCAATAATCACCCAAAACCAAGGCACAATCATCCAAGCTATTTGACCAATGGTTTGTGAAAAAGCCATCAAACGAGTTCGTTCGTTATAATCGGATGTCATTTCATAACCTAAACCTACTAAAGGAGTCGCAAACATGGTATTACCAATTAAAAAAACCATAGACATGATTAAGAAATACCAAAAATTATAATTTTGAGACTCATTTGGATCCATTTGCCATAAAACTGCAAATAAAATTCCGCTTAAAATAGCACCAACAAAAATATAAGGTCTTCTTCTACCCCATTTTGATTTGGTATTATCAGAAATAAACCCCATGATTGGATCAGTAAGCGCATCAAATATTCTTGGTAAACCGCCTAATAAACCTGCCAAAAAAGGATCCATTCCAAATGCTGTTAATAAAAAGAACATAAAAACACCCAAAGCACCAGGCAATAAGTTTAATACCAAATGTCCTGCACCAAAAGCTGCTTTTTGCCCTAAAGGAACTCGATCTCTAACTGGAGTTACATAATTTTTCATATTTCTATTTTAGTTTGTTAGTATTAGTTTTCATTATTTGGAATTACAATTGTTTGAATTGATTGTCCATTCATTTTAATATTTACCTTTTGATTATCAAGTAGTAACTGAATATTTTTTGATTGATTTGTTTCATTAAAAACAACTACTGCAATTGTTCCATCAGGATTTTCTGCTGCTGTAACCATGATGTCTTTATCAGAATTCTCAACTTCAAAAATGGTTGCTTCTGGTCTTATAAATTTGCTAAAATGTGATAAGGTGTAATATAATGGTGTAAAATACACCTCATCTTTTGCTGGATCAACAATTATTGGAGCAACACACCAATTCTTGAACCAATTTGGGCCACCTTGCGTATCTAAAACCATATTCCAATCAATCCAACCATCAACCCAATTATTTAAACAACCTATAATATCTCTTGCATATCTGTGAACAGGTGCATATTTTGGATGCATGTGTTTGTCTTTTTCTGGTGCCCAATCCCAACCCCAATCTGTAGCTTCTTTTTTCCAATACCAAGCATCATCTTTCCACTTTGGAACTTCTGCATCAACACAAGCCTCAGACTGAATTAAATATTTATTAGGTGCTTTTTGATGTGCATATTGCAATTCATCCGAAAAATAATGAAAAGTACTTGCGTACCAATGAATCGCAGTTCCATCAAAATACTTTGAAGTTTCTTCGTTTTTAAATTGTGAATCAATCCATTCTTTTAGATGTTCTCTATTTTGATCATAGCCTAAAATTTTAATTTCAGGATAGTCATTTCGCAATTTCGGTCCTAAGTGATGTTGTACAAAATTGGTCATTTCATCAGGAGTAAAATGCATACTCTCCCAATTATTTCCATTCCCAAGCGGTTCATTTTCAACAGTAAATCCCCAAATATCAATTCCTTCTTTGTTATAAGCAGTTACATATTTTGAGAAAAATAACGCCCAAGTATCATAATATTCTTGTAATAATTTTCCTCCCACCCAAGCATTGTTATCCTTCATCCAAGGTGAAGCTGTCCAAGGTGAAGCTAAAATTTTAAATCCGTCTTTAGATACTTTCATAGCATCTTTGATCATAGGAATGATGTCGCTTTTATCTTCATCAATCGTAAAATTGACCAATTCTTTATCACCAGCAATTGGCGCGTATGAATATTGTCCCAAAGAAAAATCGCACGAATTCATATGTGTTCTTGTCAAAGAATACTTTGCACCCGTTTCTCCAAAATAGGCTTCAATAATAGAATCTCTATTTTTTTTACTAATGTTGTTTAATAAATACGCTGAAGCTTCTGTAAATGAACCTCCAAAACCTGTGATTTTTTGACGCTTTTTCTGTGGAAAAAGCGTGATATTCAACAAACTATCTTTATTTTCTTCAATAGAAAAATCAGTCAATTTTTTTAAATTATTTCCACTTGCAGACGTTTCATAAACATCTACAATCAAAACCTCTTGTTTGATTTCACAACTTAGTATCATAAATGATATTCCTATGTATAATATGTATTTTGTTAGATTCATCTATTACTTATCTTGGATAGTCTGTGTTTGGCGGAAATACCGTTTTTAACAATTCTTTTTTATCTCCGTTAAAAGTTTTGGTAATGGTTTTTCCATCTCGCTTTAATCCTTCAAAAGTTCCTTTATCAACCAAATCCCAAAGTGCAAACTTTGCTTCTCCATTTAAATTGATCAATCCAAAATGATTTTCAGAACCATTTTTATTTCCAGCATCTTTCCATTGTTCGTCAAAAGCTTCAAAATAAAAACAGGATATTTTTTCTTTAGTAGTCCATTTTCTCAAATGCTTAAAATACAAACCTTGCTTGTATTCGTCTGTTGCTCTTGAACCATGAATTCCGTAATGACCATCAGAAATAGACGCCCAACCTGTTTCACCAATATGAATTGTTTTGGTTGAATCGATGCTTTTTACATAATCAGACACATTTTTATACTGCATTTTGGCAAATTCTAAGGCTCTTTTCATTGCCGAATTTACTTTTTCAAGATCTGATAAATTTTGTTCACTTTCTGGAATTTTCCAAAATTCAGGATTGTAATGTGAGTTGTGGTATGCGTACGTATGCATGGAAACATAATCTACTGCTTTGATTAATGCTTCTAAATCTTTTGTTCTGTAGCTTTCTTCACCTCCACCCCAAGAAGCAAAATCATCTGAACTTGTAATCCATAAATCTTTGGGAAGTTTTCCCTCTTTTTTCATTTTTTGAAGATGATTTACCCATTTTAAAATTACATTGGGTTGAACATAATAGCTAGTTGCCCAACGAATCATTGCTTCGTTTCCAACAGCAATAACCTTAACAATATTAGGATATTTATTTGCTAAAGCTGCTGCTCTTGCAATTTCTCCTTCATTTTCAGGACTTTCTACATCGTGATTTGGCTCTAAACCAGTCCAAGCATTCAAACAATCAATCCATGCACCTAACATTACATACATTTCAAAATTTGGATCTTCTTTTTTCAATTGATGAATAGCCTCTAAAACATTAGAAGCGTGAGGTAATTTTGGTTGCACATTATAAGTTCTCAAGATTCGAATTCCCATAGCGTGCAAAAGTTTCATATCTTCTTTTAACTGAGCAATTGTTGGTTGAATTTCTCTTGTTTTTTCTCTGTAACCACCAAATGAAATCGCTTGATAATTTGGATTTCCTAAAATATCTGCTGCTGTAAGTTCTTTTTTTGTACTCAAAATAGTCTTTTGTTTTGATTCTTTATTTGCGCAAGAAATAATAAGAACAACAAGTAATACGTGTAAAAAAGTTTTCATTATATTTTTCATCATTTGTTTGTTTTATTACTATCTGCAATTGAATAGTTTACTGTTTTTTATTATTCATATGTCATTCCAAAACCAAATTCATAAAGGGGATTTTGGGTTTTATCCCAAAAATTAGGACCGTATTTATGTTCAAAATCTTTTACATCTTTTGGCCAAGAATGGGGTAATTTTCCTTTAAAATTATAATCTCCGAAAAGTACTTCTGCAATTCCATCTCCTTCTGATCCTGGCAACCAAGCTACTACAAAAGCATTTGATTGATTGATTTGATCAGTTACCACCAAAGGTCTACCAGAGATTAAAACAACAATTGTTTTTATGCCTTTATCTGAATACTTTTTAATATAATTTTGATGCTCTTCAGTCAAGGTTAATTTCAATTGATTGGATTCATGACCAATGTCTCCAAAAAATTCTGCATATGGATTTTCGCCAACAACAATAATCGCTAAATCTGCATCAAAATGATTTTCTGAAGCGTTTTTATCATACACCAGAGTTCCTTTTGATTGTTTTTTGATGCCCTCTAAAATGGTAGTTGCTTCTTTGTAATTTTCCAATGAACCTTGCCAATTTACAGTCCAACCTCCAGATTGCAATCCTGAGTTATTTGCGTGTTCACCAACAACTACGATTTTTTTAGTTTCTTTTGAAATTGGCAATACTTGATTTTCATTTTTCAATAAAACTAACGATTCTCTTACTGCTTGTTTGGCAATTTCTCGGTGTTTCTTGATGCCAATTTTTGAGACTAATGTTGTGTCTGGAAATGGATTTTCAAACAAACCCAATCTGAATTTTTGACGTAAAATTCTTCTCACAGCATCATCAATCCGGTCTATAGAAACTAATTTTTCTTGAACTGCTTTTTTCAATCCTTCTTGAAAATCTTCTAAATCTCCATCAACAGCCATAATTACATCAACACCTGCATTGACAACTTCAATTCCATTGAAACGAGAATAGGCTTTCCAATCAGACACTACAATTCCATCGAATTTCATTCCGATTTTCAAAGTATCTGTAATCAATGCTTTGTGATTGTGCATAGAAATTCCGTTGATACTATTAAAAGAAGCCATCACAGCACCCACTTTTTCTTGAACTGCAGCTTTATATGGAGGCAATAAATACTTGTGAATTTCATCATCAGAAAGTGTAGTTTCACCACCTTCAACTCCAAAATCAGTTGCGCCATCACCTACAAAATGTTTGGCAGTAGCCATGACAGTTGTTGCATCAGCTAAATTTCCTTGGTGACCTTTAACAGATGCTTTGGTTAGTTTTTCGGTAATATTCGTACTTTCGGAAAAAGCCTCATACACTCTTCCCCATTTTTCGTTGTATGGAATGGCTACACAAGGCGAAAAAACCCAATTGAAACCTGTTGCTTGACTTTCTAAAGCCGTAATTTTTGCAATTTCATAAACCAAATCTTCATTATTTGCAGCCCCTAAACCAATATTGTGCGGAAAAATAGTTGCCCCTTCAAAGGTATTTTGACCATGAACAGCATCAACTCCAAATAACAACGGAATTCCTAAACGAGTTGCTAGCGCTTTTTTTTGTAATTCAATAAAACGTTTTTGCCATTCTTTAGCAGTTTTTCCTGGAGTTGGTCCTTGCGTATGAATGATAGAACCAATGAATTTTTCAGAAACATGTGCATCAGCATTTTCTTCAAAATGACGGATTTGCGACATTTGTCCAATTTTTTCATCCAAAGTCATTTGCTTTAGCAATGCTTCTACTTTTTGTTCAATAAGAATTTCGTTACTTACTTTCATTTCATTTTTACAAGAAAAACCTATCAATAAAAAACAACTCAACAGATATGTTACGATATTGATTTTCATTGATTTACTTTACAATACTTACTTTTAAATGGTTAATTTTATTGGTTCTATTAAATATTTCAGAACTTGTTTCTCTATCTAATGACAAACCGTCTAAAACAATTTTTGATTGATCATTGTAAACGACTTCAATCATTTCTTTATTTGCTAATTGATATACAACAGGCACTTGACAATAGGTAAAACACAACTCATCTTTTTGAATAGTAAGTTTGGTTTTTTCATTTTTCAAATTGATATATTCAAAATTCTGAGGAGTTTCTAAAAACTCAAATTTTCTTAGCAAGGTTGGTTTGAAAAAGATTTTCCCATTTTCAACAAAAACTCCTAATTCTCCAATTCTACTTAAAATATCTTCTTTTACTTGACCTGTCATTCCTGGCTGTTGAGCACCTTTTGTGGCTGGTGTGTGTGAATATGCATCTGTTGGAAATGCACCATACAATTCTGGTGATTTATGTAGGCCAATTCCTGCATTTATTTCATAATAATGGTCTAATAATTTGCCTATTATTACAGCATCTTCATTCGAATTTATGGCTAACAAACAGTTTTCTTGAACAGCCAATAATAGTTTTGAAACCATGTGCCAATAAATAGAACCCAATCCTTCATAGCCGAAAAAAGTTCCTGAACGACCTGTAAATGATTTATGATCAAAGATTTCTTCGAAAACATCCAACACAAATTTGCTGTCTTTAGCAACTAAATCTCCGTAATTTTCTTTCAATTTTTCCAATGCTTTTTGAACACTATTTGCATTGTTAAAAGTTCCGTTGAAATGATAATTTCCTAAAACATCTTTTTCAATTAACCATTTATTATTGTCTTTTACCAATTGTTGTAACAATTCTGATTGCTGCACTTTTGCAGTAGGAATGTTATTTTTCTTGGTAAATCTTGGTAATTCTTTATTTGGATATAAAATGTAACTGTATTGATCTGGTCTGAATAATGAACTATTTTTCAATCCATCTAACAATGACAAAGCCTCTTTTGGAGTTAAATATCCTGAACTTAAAGCAGCCACTTGTCCTTCTAACATTTCTGATAAATAGGAAATGGAAACTTTTTGGTCGTTTTCAATAGTCATTAAATTATAGGCATGATACATATTATCAGCGCGTTTATTTGCACGAATACTATGATCTAAATAATTTTTTGTAATGTTGAAAAAATGCAAAAATGAAGAACGATTTACGGATGTTTTATTTCCAGTAAAACCGTTTTTGTAGATAAATTCTCTGTAATCACTTGCAGGAATTCCAACTCCATCTAACACTCTTTTTCTATCAGCATCATTCACTTTTCCTGATAAAATAGTATTATTCGCATCTAAAGTAGAAACAATTTTACTGAATAATTGTGCAACTTCTTCTGAAATTTCGAAGTTATTGGTATCAGAATTTGCGACTACATTTTCAAAGAAATTTATAAATCTTCTCAAATAATATAAGGTTACCATTGAAACGCCATTTCCAACCAACGCATTGTTGGCATCATTCCATTCTGGACGTTGTGTATTTAACCAAATTCCACCTTCAGGAATAAAGTTGGATACTTTTGCAAGTACAGTAACCAATAATTTTTCAATTAAATTGACACGATAAATTTGGTCTCTTTGGTCTGTTAATAAAGCTCCGTCAACACCAATATTTGCTCTTTTCTTTTCGATAATATGTTGTAAACTATGATCAAAATCAATAGTATCTTTTGGATTTTTTAAAATATCAGCATACGATTTTATCTTGTAAGGTACATTTGCATATACAAATACATCTTCATTAAATAAGGATGCTAATTTTGAAGGATAATGATTTTCAATAAACTCTAAAAACTTCAACAAATAGATAATTTGATGATCACCCCAATAGCCAATATAAGACCAAGGATCGTGTTCTTCAATTACTTCCCAATCAAAACCACCTTTGGTAACTCTGTAAGGATTGTAGCCTTCAAAAGTAGTTGCGTTTAAGAATTTATGAATCATATTCTCAATAAACTGAGGATAAGAATGTGCTAATGCTTCCCAATTTTGGAAAATATCACGCCAGTTTCCTTCGTAATCTAAAATTTTTGAACCATCAATTTCACTACGCGTATTGATAGAAAATCTGTTCCAAGGACGACTTGGATCACCATGTCTTCTACTAAACTTTAGTGGTAAATATTCTATACTTAGACGTTTAAAATCTTTATCTTCATCATTTTCAGCAACTTGTTTTATAAAATCTACGGTAAATTTATCTGGAAAACTTTTTAAAATTTCTTTTTTAGTGGCAAACAATGGTTTGTTTGCATTTGCCATATAAGCAATAAAATCTTGTTTTTCGATGGTATAATTATCATCAAAAATTCCACCTCTCATGATATTGAAAAGTGTATTTGAAAAATGTCTTGTACTGATTAAAGGATCATTTGACAATTGTAAGGCATCAGAAGCTGCTGCCAAATTGATTAAATTTTCAGTTCCTTTATCAATACTTTTTTGTAGTTTATTTTTTAAATCTGCATCATTTTTTATCATTTCGGATATTGCAACCACATCAGCAACTGTTTGATTTACGTTGGCAATTTGCATCCAAGATGATTCGCTTTTTCCTGAAAGTTCAATAGTAGTATTTAAAAAATACGCACCTCTTTCAGCTTTGATATCAACTTCTTGAGTTAATTTTATGCCCTTTCTAAAGTGAGAAAGTTGTTGTGAAGACAATAAATACGTTGGATTTTTTAATCCTAAAGACCAAACAATGTTTGATTTTAATGCTTCACTTGGTTCTGCTTTATCTACAATTACCGCACTTAAGGCAAAAATTCCTAATCCAACTTCAGCTTCTAATTCTGATTTTTTATACGCATCTACCAAATTACTTCTGATTCCTTGTAAATCAGCACTTACAGCCGAAGGTAAAATATTTTCTAATCCGTCTAAAATTTCAAGATTGATTTTTTCATCAGCATTGTTTGTGAAAGTAGCTTTTTTCACAAATCCAAATTCATCACTTGTGTTCCATTCATATCGAAAAGTAACTTGTAAATCATGATTGATTTCTTCAAAAATGAGTTTATTACCATATTCATTTTTGTACAAATTTCTTACAATGTTATACAATCCTTCTTGTTTCTCAGAAAATGGTTCCCAAAGAGCAATTGTATTGTTTTTGTGAATTCTAAACAATGATTTGCTTCCTGTAGTTTCGGCTAATTCCGTGATTTTATCGTCTGTATAATAAGGAAAAAGAGCGCTATCTGCATCTTTTCTTCCAGCAGTTAATCCACCATTACTGGAAATAAACATCCAGTGATTGGAATCTGAAACAATCGTCATAAAAAAAGGACGCATCAAATGTGAGTTTGAGATTTTATAAAAAGTCTCGTTATTAATGGTTAATAATTCTCCTTTAATTGCGCTAGCATTTATTGAAATGTCTTTGTTAGAAACAGTTGTATTCATTAAGTTTTGGTTAAATTTTTTCTGTAAAAATGTGTTTCCACATTTTAAATAAAAAGTTTTTCGGTTTGATGTATTTATTTAAATTGGAATGATACTTAATGAAAAGTATCATTCCAATATTTTTTAATTATTTGTATACTCTTACATAATCCACAATCATTTCTTGTGGAAAAACAGTTTGTGTTGAGGGTGAACCTACGAATGAACCTCCAACAGCTAAATTTAAAATGATGTAAAAGTTATTATCATTAAAAACCCATTCTGCACCTTCTGGAAGATTTTTAGGAGTAATTTGATTGTACAAAACATTATCTACATAATAGTTGATGTAATTTGGTCCCCATTCAATTCCGAAAATATGGAAATCTGTATCAAATCTGTCATTAGGTAACGTATAACTTTTGGTTATAGCTTCACCTGCAGAATATCCTGGCCCATGAATGCTTCCATGAACAATTGTTGGTTGTTGACCTCTGTATTCCATGATGTCAATTTCACCAATTTGCGGCCAAATTACAGATCCGTTAGAATCATCACCTAATAACCAAAAAGCTGGCCATAAACCTTGTCCCCAAGGCAATTTGATTTTTGCTTCATATCGACCATATTTTTGCTCAAAAGTACCTCTTGTAGTAATTTTTGCAGAAGTATAACTAGATCCTAAATAAGGTTCTTTAATTGCTTTAATGTGTAACATTCCATTTTTCACCTCAATGTTTTCAGTGCGATTTGTGTAATATTGCAACTCGTTGTTACCCCATCCGTTTTGTCCAGTTCCAATATCAAAACTCCATTTTGATGAATCAGGAGCTCCAGCTGTAGTAAATTCATCTGCCCAAACTATTTCATTCATCGTAATTACTGTTTGTGTTTCGTCGTTTGAACAACTATATGTTACAATTAATCCCAACAAAATAAGGTATTTTGCTAAGGATTGTCTAGTAAATTTATTTTTAATATTCATGTTTTTAATTTTTAAATAAGGAAATTTAATTTTTGTAGAAATAGATATTGTCTAAATAAAAATTTCTTAACAGAGAAAAATTAATATTTTCAAAAATTATCAATCCTACATTACTTTTATTTTGCATTGCAGCTAAAGAAAATTCAACTGTTATCCAAGAATCTGAAACAATACTTGGTGATTTTCTTACAAATAATTGTTGTCTTGTATCATCTGTACCACCATTGACTCTATCAGGACCAAAATCTACTACAGTCACTAAAAAATCAAAATTTGAAGGAACTGAATTAGGGATGTACATGTTAAAATGTAAATTTGGTTTATCCGTTAAATTTAATGTTGGATTTGCAAATTGAATACCAACGAAGTTGAAATTGGTATAATTTAAAAAATTATCACCTTGAATACTAAAGTCTGCTGATTGAGTTGTTTGATATGGTTGCCAATATCCATTGAAAAAATCAACAGGGGTATTTGTATAATGGTCACTAAAAATTGACACTACATTGTTTGGATCTCTTGTTGGTGTAGGTGCAAAAACAAAAGAACCAATTGAATTTATGGTTAATGAACCTTTTGCTTCTACTCCACCTAAAGTTGCAGTTATTACAGTGTTTCCTGAAGATAAAACCTCTACAACACCTGTTTCACTAACACTTGCCACGCTCGGATTTGAGGAAGTAAAAACAAAATAACCTGGCGCTGAACTTATTGAAATATCTTCTCCTGTTCCTAAGTTAAAGGTTTGATTTAAATCAGCAATATTGATGTTTACACCAATAAATGTGTTTACCGAAATATTATCACCATTTAAAATTGATGGTCTTGGTTGAGCGATGGTTCCTAATTTTTCAAATTTTAACTCATCAATCCAAAATGAATAACCATCCCCATTTTCAGGACCTTCTGCATACCAAAACATCCCTTTTTCTTGTTTTAATTTTGATGCATCAGGAATTGGAATTGTATATTTTACCCAATTCGTAGTAAGTCTTAATGCACGTTTGCTCACTTGGAATTTGTTTTGTCCAAAATCTTGACCAAAACCAATATCATTGATGGTTGCTGCTTTTGATGCTTTTGCCCAAAAAGTTAGCGCATCATATTTAGACAAATCTCTACCTCCGTTATCGTCTCTAAAAATTGCACCAGCATAAGCGCCATTTCTATCTCCTTCATTAGGCACATCGAATCTCATAGACGCAGTTCCTTGATATTTTACCTCAGTATCAACTGAAAAGGCTTCAAATTTAGAATCTGCAAAAGGGTAATATTCTAATCCTGCACTAAAAGAATCAGAGAATACGAATTGATTGGTTGAGAAAGTTGCTTGAACAGCTTCATCTGAAATGTCTCTTTCACAACCTAAGCTTACTAAAAGAAGTAAAGCTAAAGGTTTTGTTATTTTTGAAAATAATTTTTTTGATGTTTTCATAATTAGTTTTTTTTATTTTCCAATGTTAATATGAATGTATGTTCTAATTTCCCATTCTGAACCATTTGGAAATCCTACTGGACTTACAATTGGTGAAGTTGCGAAAGGTGTTGCTGTAGTCATTGGTGAATATCTTGGTGAATTTTCATTTAAAGCTCTCCAAGTTCCTCTGATTCCGACTTTGGTATCAGGTAAAATAAACCAATCTGGTTTTCCAACAGATGTTGAAAAATCTAACATTAATTGAACAGGGAAAGTTAAGTTGAAATCTCTATGGTAGTCAAAAGGACCCCAATCATTTACTTTTACCATTCCTGTGATTTTCATTTTGTTGTAAATCATTCTTAAATCTGCTCCAAAACGAGTAATTGTTCTTTCACTATCACCATTTGCTTGACCTGTTCCGTAGTAAATATTTGAAACAAATCCGAAGTCTGGTCTAATTTTAGATACAATTCTTGAATGTACTTCCCATAAATCTTGTGCAGGTGCTGATTGAGCAAATGCAAAAAATGTACGATTTGCTAAGAAACCAATTGCAGCATCTTGCGTTGTTGGTAAATGACGGTACACAAAGCCTAAGTTCATTGCAAACTTAGCATCTTCAGCTCTATCATTATCCCATTCGTACATGTATGTTCCTGGAGTTGGATCGTAGGTAAGTAAAATTTCACCTGCAGTAGTTTCTCTGTTACCTCCTCTTACAGAAAATGGATCGTCAACAAAATTTCTTAGTCTTCCTGGAGCTCCTACATCATTTGGCATTGGATCAACCAATGGTTTTTGCCATAAAAAGTTTGGTGCAATTTGGAATTTACCAGTATTGTAAGCAAACCCTGTTAAGAAGTTATTTAAGTTTCCACTACCACTGTCTTTCAATTTCCAACCAGTAAATGTCATGGTTTGATCAAAACCACCATTTGCTACAAGCCCCATTACAGAACCTTGAGCATACCAATTGATGTTTCCATTTTGATAGGTAATTTTTGCTTTACCACCAAAATTGTCTTTAGCTTGAATTCTATCATTTAAAACGGTATAATTCCCAGAAGTTCCTGTTGTAACTTGATAAGTTCTTCCGTTTAAAGGTCTACCTGCCCAAATACCACCCAATTGAAACGCAAAGTGTTCACCTTTTTTCTCAATTGCGATAGTAGTTCTTTCAGTTGGTAATGCAGGAATTACCCCTGATCTTGCTTGTATTGGATCTAAAATACGATTTCCATTTTCATCAATTCCATTTCCAGCAACGATATCTTTATGATAAATCGCTGTTACATCAAAATGACCTACTTTTTTTCTGTATTTTAATAAAACAGCAGGGTTTGCTCCCCACCATAATTGTGGACCGAAAGCAGCTTTTAAACCAGCCAAAGAACCTTTACCGTCAACTTCTAAACCTAAAATTTCACCATTATAAATGTCTAAATTCGGACCATAATTTGCTTCTGGATACAAATTAAAAATATCACCTTCATATGCCCAATGATAGTGGCTAGTTCTATAAAACCCTCTCATGTCAAACTTTTCAGCTTTCCACTCAAAAGAAGCGTTGTAGACTCTTAACCTATTATTGTCAGTTAATGTTAAATTTCCATTATCAGAATTTACAGTTACAGGTCTTCCAACATTTTCATAGAAAATATCATCAATTGGATTTCCTGCTACATTCCCTAAAATATTGAAATTTACTTCGGCTTTCATACTTGCAGTTGGTTGACCTGCAACGCCAATGAAATACGATTGCATATGATCAAAACCTAATCTATCAGGATACGTTTGTCCTGTTCCATCTGCAATTTGAGGAGTTGTTAATAAAGAACCTCCTGTGTTGAAAGTTGTAAATTCAGCTCTTAAATTGCTTAGTTTAATTTTTTCATTTCCACCTAAAGCAGCTTTGTCTCCTCTTGCTCTTAAAACAGCATCCATTAATTGAATGTTTTTAAAATAATTGGTAACCGACTCTAAAGTAGTACCTGCAGCATATGGATTTAAGTTGTGCGCTTCTTTTAAAGCATAATAGGCAGCTCTTGGATATAATGTATATAACCCTCTTTCGTTAGTTGGCCCTTTTGCACAAATTCCAAACCACTCTTCGTTCATATTGTTTTTTCCTGGAGCATAATCTCTTTGATAACCACCATTTGACCAAGAAGCATTGTTATCATGAACATCAGCACCTTCTCTTTTGTCAAAACCATATTTCCACCATCCATCACTAAATTGGAAAGTAAAACCTCCAATAGAGTTTTCTGCTTTTCCTAAACCTGCAGCATTTTGATAAATTTCTTTCCAATTTTCAACCATATAAAATGCTTGAGACAATTGATCTTCTTGATTATCAATCGCATTGAAAGCATCAGCACCAAATTCAGTGAATAATAAAGGTTTGTTTAATTTCGTTTTTACTACTTGAAAGATATCTGTAAAAGATGCTCCTCTATACGTATTTGTTCCATAAATATCTACGTCTTTACATTCTTCAGCAACGATATCAATAAATAAAACGTCTCCATTACAAATTGCAACTGGATGCGAAGTATCAATTGATTTCATTTTTTTTGCTGCTTCGTTCATTAAACGATACATTGGTCTTCCTCTTTTTTCACCTATATATTGTTTTTCTTTCTCATCATCTGGAAAATCTTCGGTTTCAGCACCTTGCCAGAACAAACCGTAGTTATTTTCATTTCCTAAAAGGTACATTAAAATACCAGGAGTGTCTTTGTACTCTTTTACTAAATTATCAACTTCAGATAATAAGAATTTCTGAGTTCTTGGTTCAGAATAATCAGTAATTGGTGTCCAAACACCATCTAAAGTCAATCCATAGCGTCCAAAAGAGTGGTTTAACATAGTGTAGATTCCGTGTGTTTCATAAATATACTTGATCCATCTTGCAGGAACACCCGTATATTGGCGAATGGCATTTACACCCATGTTTTTTAATAACATCATTTCAGCGTCAAGTGCACTTTTAATAACTTCATCAGATTTATTCCAAAAATCTGCGTTTACTGTATTTGTACCAATTGGAATATAATCCCAATTCATACCGTTTACAATAAAATCTTTTCCGTTAACAATTAATTTTGATCCTTGGTTATTTGTAACTACAGATACTTTATCTGTTTGACCAAAAACATTAAATGCTAGTAAGAAAAGTAACAATCTCAATAAAATGTTTTTCATAATGTTGTTTTTTTTAAAATAAAATCCGAAGTTAATTTTTTAGTTAGTGTAGATTTTTACTGAGGATTTGATTTTGTTTGTTAATAATTTCATAAAACTAAACTCTTTCACTTTAAATGACATAAAAAATACCTCAACAATAAACATACACCATTAAAATACCAACAAACATTGACTAAACCTCTATAAATAAGGGTTTTTAAGATTTTTAAATTTCAGTAAACAACAAAATGTTGTGTTGTTGTATTGGTAATTTTAATGAAAGTCTCATAGCAATTTACTTTTTAAAATGTAAAAAAAGGTTCGAAATATTGTAAATATAAGAAATAAAAAGATATTATATTGTTAATACTGTAAAAAATAAAAAAAGGTCAGTATATACTGACCTTTTTTATTAGAAACAATTAGGTTATTCTATTACAATGATAAACCACCAATCAAATTCAGAACCACCATCAGTAGTTCTTAATAACATTTCATTAGCTACACCTCTATCAAATATTTGATATTGACGATTACCTCCTGTATAATATCCAATAAATGCATTACCAGTTAAATTGATTGTTTCAACACCTGCTGGAGCTGTTAAAAAGAAACTTTCAGTATAATCAGCAAAAACATAATTTTCAATCTCTGGACCATTAACATTTCCTGTAGTATTTGGACCTAAGTCATTTACAATATATGGATTTCTTCCAAAAATATCTCCGTTTGTAACGTGAGTAAATGTTCCATCTGAACTGAAAATAAAACGATCATCATACATTCCTAAACCTACTTTTTCATCTGGTCCTGCACCATACCATTCTGTTGGTGTTGAACCACCTACAGGACCTAGACCAAAATGACCTGGTTTGGCAGATTGAATTTTCCATGTTCTTGAGGTGGTAGCTGAAGGATTAGCAGGATCAAAACCAAATAATTTTGATTTTAAATCATCTGGTGGTGAATAAGTTGCTAAAACATCTACTTGTATAGATTTACTAGATGAAACTCCAGCAGTTCCTGAAGCTACCACAGTTACAGTGTAGGTATTTAAACCTAATTTACTAAAAATAAAAGATGTTTCTCCTGAAAGAGCAACTGTTTCTGAACCTTCACTTATAAATTTAAATGATACTGCGTTGTCTGCTGTTGCCTTAAAATTTACAGCTCCGCTTCCATCACCATTTGGATTATTAGCATCAGCTCCAACAATTTCAGCAGTAATCTGAATGTTACTTGGCGTGATGATTTCTCCAAATGAATAATCATTTTCCTGACAACCGTAAAAAACGGTTATCAAGGAAAATATTATTACATATACTTTTTTAAAATTTCTCATATTATGATTTAATTTTTATAGTTACTTTAAAATCCTAGTTTTTAGATAACGAAACGTTATCGATATTTACAGTTCCTGCTGCAGCACCTAAATCAAACAAAACTCTTGCATTTGCAGCACCAAAATCTGCTGTAATGGTGTAAGTATACGTTGTTCTATTTGTCGTAATATTAACAGTTTCTGTTTTACTAGACCAAGGATCACCGCTAAGACCAATTCCTGCAATCATAGATCTACTAACGTTTGACCAAGCATCAAAAGTCAATGTATAGGTTGATCCGTTTACAATCTCTAATTTTTGACTTAAGTTAACATCCCATGGATTTCCAGCGTTTGCTACATTAACTGAATAATGATTATTACCATTTGTTAAAACTACAGGAGCAGGAGCATTATCATCTACACCAACAATCCAAGGAGCACTTCCATTTTCAAAATTACCATTTTGAACTAAATTTCCATTACCAATAAATAACGATACATTATCAATATTTACTTGTCCAGCAGCAGCTCCTAAATCAAATAACACCCTTGCATTTGGTGCGCCAAAATCTGCAGTAAATGTTCTTGTATAGGTAGCTCTTGACGAATTAATATTTATTGTTTCAGTTTTATTTGACCATGGATCGGCACTTAAGCCAATACCTGCAATGATTGATCTACTTACATTTGACCATGCATCAAAAGTTAAAGTATAAGTTGTTCCGTTTACAATTTCAACTTTTTGACTTACATTAACTTCCCAAGGATTTCCAGCGTTAGGAACATTTACAGAGTAATAAATATTAGAACCGTTAACTGCAACTGGAGCAGGCGCATTATCATCTACTCCTACAATCCATGAATTACTTCCAGCTTGAAAATCACCATTAGTTAACAAACCGTCATTAAAAGTTGAAACTGAACTTTCTTTGTAAAAATAGAAGTTATCTATATAAACTACACCAGCTAAACCATCTGAATCAATTAAAATTTGTGTAATTTTTTCTTTGTTTGCAAGATTTCCACCATCAAAACCTGTCATATCGATATCGATACTTTGCCAAGTTCCACTTACTGTTGTTCCTAATGATTCGATATCTTCACCACCATCAACAGTATTTACAATTTTTACTAATAACTCATTTGTAACACCATCTGGAACCCAATAATCAATATGCATTTTTTCCATTGCTGAAAGGTTGATTCCAGTTGCATAATTTGTCACCATACCAACAAAATCTAAATTGGTAAGTTTCCAAACATTGTCATTATTTAAATTTATCGCTTCAAAACCACTAGAAGACCAAGTTGTTGGCAACTCACTCAAAGTAACATCTGTATAAGCGTCACTGAAAATTGACACTACATCAGATGCACTTCTTGCAGGAGGAGCTGGAGCAGCAACAATTGGAGCTAAGATTTCTTTTACTTCAAAACTTACTTCGTATTTAGTAGTTGCAATTGCACCACCTTTAGCTTCAACCATAACATTATATGTACCCGCATTTTGATAAGTATACGAAATTGTTGAGCCAATGTTTCCTGAAACTACTGGTTGAGTTACTCCTGTTTCACCTGAATTGAATTCAAAAAATGTCGCAAAATCGGCATTTGCAGTAATATTTACTTGCTTAGAAATCGCAGCATCATTTTCGATTACAACTACTAAATTTTGTGGCGCTTTGAAAGAAACCACTAATTGTTGAGTCGCTTCTGTTTTTACTCCATTTAAATTTACAGCTACTATTTTTACTTGATATGTACCCTCAGCATAAACGTGATGAGCACTTTGTCCTTGAGGTACAATTGCAGGAGCTGCAGTTCCGTCTCCAAAGAAGATTTCAAAACTAACAGCACCATCTGCATTAGGTGTTATAGTTACAGAGCCTGTATTGTCTTGAGTGATGTTATAAAGTGCAGCAACATTGGTTGGAGCATCAATATTATTAACAAAAGACACATCTCTTAAATCATTTTCCGTACATGCTACTAAAAGCAGTAAGAAAAATATTTTTATTATTTGTTGTATGTTTTTCATTCGTATTTATTTTTTAATAATTTGGATTTTGTAACCAACGATTTCCTGCCAATTGAATTTCGATAGCTGGAATTGGGAAAAGTTCATGTTTGCCTGTCACAAAACCATTGATTTCTTGAGCTGCTCTTCCAGTTCTAACCAAGTCAAAGAATCTGTGACCTTCTCCAACTAACTCTACTCTTCTTTCATTCAAGATACTTTCATAAAGTGTTGTTCCTGATGAAGTAATATTGTTTGAAGTATTTCCAAAAGCTCTTGCTCTTACTCTGTTTAAATACGTTCTTGCCTTAGCATCATCTGGAGACGATTTTTTATTGAATGCTTCAGCAGCCATCAATAAAACATCAGCAAAACGAATCGCTCTATAATTGTTTGGGTTTGTCAAGTTTCTGTCACCTTGTGCATTCGTACTTCTTGTTCTAGGAATATATTTTCTGTTGAAATATCCAGTATGTTCATAACCTGTTCCATAAGTTGCACCTGTTGCAGTTGCCCAAGCATCGATATCTAAAATAGCAACATCTTTTCTTAAATCGCCATTTTCGAAAGCATCAACAACTTCTTGCACAGGAACGTTGAAACTAAAACCTGGAGTAAAATCTGGGCCTACGTATGCACGAACACCACTAAACCCTACAGCAACATTTCCTTCGCTACATTGTAAACAACCAAAACCTGCTCCTTGACCATCAAAGTATTGTACTTCAAAAACAGACTCGATATTGTTTTCTCCAGCTTCTTCAAAAATTGTATTGTAATCTGATACTAAATCATAAGGACCATTTACAATTAAATTTTCTAAAACAGTTGCTGCTTCATCAAATTTATTTTGATATAAATATGCCTTTCCTAAAAGGGCTTGTGCAGCTCCTTTTGTAACTCTACCTGGTTCTGATTGTACATATGGTAAATTATCAGCTGCATAGATTAAATCTAACTCAATTTGAGCATATACGTCTGCTTTAGGAGCTCTATCAATGGTGAATTGTTCTCCAAATTGAATTCTTTTATCAACTGCTAAAGGCACATCACCAAACCATTTTACCAATTCGAAATAATAGTAAGCTCTTAAAAAAGTGGCTTGAGCTATGATTTCGTTTTTACCAGCAAAATCAATTTTATCTTTAAACTCAAGGATATAATTCGCTCTATTTACACCTGCAAACATCCAGCTCCAAATATCTCTTAATTGAGCATTCAGTGGAGTGTGAATCATATCATCAACTTCTTGAATACCAATAACATCAGTGGCACTTTCACCACCAGCTAATGTATTGTCTGATGCAATTTCACCCAACATTACATTTAAGTAGGTAGATTGCAATAAGTCGTAAGCACCAATAAGTGCATTTTCATAATCTTGCTCTGAATTGAAAAAATCTTCAGAGTTGTCTGATGTAGGTTTAACATCGACAAAATCATCACTACAAGATTGATTTAATCCAGCTATTAGGACTAAAATCATGAATATTTTTATGTTTATTTTTTTCATATTGTTTGTATTAAAAAGTAACATTCATACCGAATAAAAATGTTTTAGGACTTGGATAAAAACCTTGATCAATTCCGCCTCCTATTGGAGCTCCGTTTGAAGTTGTTGGGTCATATCCTCTATATTTAGTTAATGTAAATAAGTTACTTCCAGTTACATAAAATCTTAATTTACTAAATTTTAATTTATCTAAAGTTTCTTGACTTACACTGTAGCCTAATTGTACACTTTGTAAACGTAAGAAAGATCCATCTTCAACATAAAAATCTGAAAATAAAATATTTCCTGTTGCTCCTGTGGTAACTCTTGGTGAAGTATTACTTGTACCTGGTCCCGTCCATCTGTCTAAGAAATACGTTGGTCTGTTGGTTAATGGTAAATTTCTTTCGTAATTTCTTACGATTTCATTTCCAATTGATGCAAATGCATACGCATTGAAATCAAATCTTTTATAATTGAAAGATAAGTTTAAACCCATTGTAATATCAGCAATTGGATCTCCAATATTGGTTCTATCATCTGCATTAATTACACCATCACCATTTGTATCTACAAAACGTAAATCTCCAGGTGCTGCGTTTAATTGTGTTGCATGCGCATTAACATCTGCTTGAGTTTGGAAAATTCCATCAGTTTTATATCCGTAGAAATATCCAATTGGGAAACCTGCTTGCATTCTTGATGGTGGCTCTTGACCTACTCCAAAACTTCCACCTTCAATAATTCCAGTTGAATTTCCAACAAACGTTACATTGTTTCTTAAAGTAGTAAAGTTATAATTTACATTAAAATTAAAATCTTCTGAAACTGTTTCTTTATAACCAATTGAAAACTCTAAACCTTCGTTTTCAACTGTACCTGCATTGATTACTGGAACTGAAGATCCAGGAGCAGCAACACCAATAATTCCAGATGTTTGAGCAGAAACTAATAAATCTTCTGTTCTTTTTTTGAAATAATCTGCAGTGATATTCACTTTATTAAACAACTCAACATCTAAACCAATGTCTAAAGGAATTTGTTTTTCCCATCTGATTTCTGGGTTTGCAACTGGACCAACAGCAATTCCTTGAACCAATTGATTGTTGAAAACATATTCTGCTTCACCATTTAAAATTGATAAGAATCTAAAATCAGGAATTCTGTCATTCCCAATGATACCATAACTCGCTCTTACTTTTAAGAAACTAATTGTTTTTGAGTCTTTTAAGAAATCTTCTTCAGAAGCTACCCAACCTAAAGATGCAGTTGGAAAATATCCAAATCTGTTTTTTGGACCGAATTTAGTTGACCCATCTCGTCTAACAACTGCTGAAAATAAATATTTCCCCTCATAAGCATATTGAAATCTACCAAAATAAGATAATAATCTACTATCAAAAGCTAAATTAGAACCATTGTTATTGTTTTTGAAAATTTGTAAACCATCTCCATTTAAAACTGGAGTTCCTAATACAAAATCATTCAATGTTGTTCCTGTTGCTGTGCTTGTTAAAATATTTTCGAATCGGCCAATTGTTTGGAATACAGATGTTCCAACCATTACTTTTACATCATGTTTTTCATTAAATACTTTTTCATACTTTAAAAAAGCATCAAAAGTATAATCGAAAAAGTTTTGTTTGAAATTTGTAAAAGTAGATTGATCAACGTTGAAAACATTATTGTTTCCATAAGTATACAATGGATTGAATGTATTTGTGTTTGCTACTGAATAATTTGCTTGATATCTTGTTTCAGCAGAAAAATCATCATTGATTTTATAATTCAAACCATAACTTCCTGAAATTTTATTAACACCTGTTCTGTTTTGAGCATTGTCAACTTGAGCTAATGGATTTGCAACTTCAATACCTGTTCCTGTTGCAGGAGGTCTTGAAAACTCACCATTTGGTTGAAATACAGGAATTGTTGGAGGCATGTTCAATGCATTAAACAATACAGATCCTAAAACATTCTCACTCAAATTTCTTTTGTTTGTGTTTGTAAAAATAGTAGATGATGTGAATTTTAATTTACTAGTAATTTCAGTATCAAAATTAAAACGGATGTTTCTTCTGTTGAAATTTGATTTATCTAAACCAACAATACCATCTTGATCAATTACTGATAAACCTAAAGAATACGTCGATTTTTCTGTTCCTTTGTTTAAGGTATAATCAATGCTATAAATTGGAGCAGTTTCAAAAGCTTGTCTTTGCCAATTAGTACCTTGACCTAATCCTGCTACAGATGTAAAAGGTAATGGTTCTCCATTTGCAGCAAATGCTTCATTAGCTAATAATGCATATTCTGTAGCATTTAATAATGGAATTTCTCTTGTAGTTTGTTGAAAACCAACGTACATATTTAAAGTTGAAACAAATGCAGTATTTTTTCTACCTGATTTTGTTGTTACTAAAATTACACCATTTGCAGCACGAACACCATAAATACCTGCTGCTGCATCTTTTAAAATGTTAATAGATTCGATATCTGATGGATTTACAACACTTAAATCCTCAATAACCCTTCCATCTAACAAAATTAAAGGTCTGCTATCTCCATTCGTAGAAACCCCACGAATTCTAATATTTGCAGCAGCACCAGGTGAACCAGAAGAAGTTGTAATGTTAACACCCGCAACTTGTCCTTGTAATGCTTGCTCGATTCTTGTTGGTTGTAAATCATCAATAGTAGCACTCGAAATAACTGTTACTGCACCAGTAACTTCCTTTTTTCTTTGGGTACCATATCCAATTACAACAATTTCTTCAAGAGCCTCAGCTGCATCTTCTAAAGAAACTGAAATTGAAGCACTTGTCACTACTACTTCTTTTGGCTTTTTACCCAAATAATTGAAGACTAAAGTAGCTCCCTGTTTTACATTTGCGAGATTAAAAACCCCGTCAAAATCTGTTTCTGTACCAATTGTGGTACCTTTAATTACAACACTTACCCCAGGCAATGTTTCCCCTGAGACAGCGTCTTTAACAACTCCTTTGACATTGAGTGTTTGCGAAAAAGCAAACATCGTAGACAATGCAAAGAGTAAAAAAGTGATTTTTTTTCTCATAAAAAAAAGTTTAATGTGTAGTTTTCTCAAATTTATAGCATATTTTTTATAAATACACCAAAAAACACACAACAAAATAACAACATTCAAAATATTTTTTATGAATGCCTGTTATTGTTGAATTTGAGACGTTAACAAATCTTTAACAGAAAGTTAATTAAGGGCGTGTGTTGTGGAAATGTATAGGTAAATTTTGTTCGTGTATACATTTTATAATTCTAAGATATAACTTGTTAAGTTAGCATCGTGCTCAAGATTCATTTTTTTACGCAAACGATAACGTTTGACTTCTACACTCCTTGGAGAAATATTTAAAAGTGGGGCAATCTCTTTAGAGGACAAATTCAAACGAAGATATGCACACAATCTTAAATCATTTGGAGTCAATTCGGGATGATTGTTTTTAATCTTTTTTAGAAACTTTTTATCAGCATTATTAAATGCCTCTTGAAACAATTTCCAATCATCAGTATTGTTTAAATTTTTATCAATAATTTTTACAACTTTATCTAGATTATTTTTTCCTCCTGAAACTAACTCTGCTTTTATGGCATTTAAAAATTCATTTTTCTTAATTATACTCATTGTAGAAGTTGCCAATTCTCTGTTTTTATTTTCAATGTCTAATCGCAATTTATCATTATTGAGTTTGATGATTTTTTGAGAATTTTCAAGCTCTTTCAATTCAAGCTCTTTTTGAGCATCAATTAATAATTTTTCACGTTGTTTTCTGTAATATCTTTTTGTTACAACATGGATACTGTAAAAAATAAAAACAAATAAAATAATGTAAATTACTATAAAAGGAGTTAGTAAATACCAAGGTCTTTCAATTGTAAATCTATAAGTGGCTATATTTAAACTGGGTTTATTATCTATAAATGCTTTTACTTTAAACAAATAATCGCCTGCTGGTAAATTTTCTAATAAAACAGTATTTGTTTTTGTAAGAAGTGTCCAATTTTCTTTCAATCCCTCCAATTGATATTGATATTCAACAGTAGATGTTTTACTAAAATTTGGTACACTAAAGGTAAATTCTAAATTATTTTCTTTGTTAGAAAAATCGATATTTCCTACCAAACTAACTCTCTTTTTTTCAGTATCAATTGAGTTTTTAAAAACAGCATCAATAGTTACAGAAAAATCTTTTGGCTCTTTTATTTTATTTAAATCAATGATTAAAAACCCATCAGTTGTACCAATTAAATATTTTTTCTCTGTTATATTTATAATATTTTCATACCCTGTAGCACTCTTATGCAATGATCCTTTTAAGGGTATTATGTTTAATTCGGGTTCATTGCTTAATTTACCAGGAGATAAAAATCTGATTTCATTGGTTGAAAAAGACCATAATTTGTTTGATTTAACATCAGGAATTATTTTACCTGTTAAAAACTTATCTTTTGAAATTAATGTACTGTAAGAATTATCTAATTGAAATGATTTTTTTTCACTTAAATACCTATAGATTCCATTTCTAGAGGCATAAAAAAGTGAATTATTAAAAGTAAAAATACTTGAATGTATTCCTTTTTCTACGGATGTTTCTTTGGATGATTCAATAATTTTGGTAAAATCTTTATTCACTTTTAGTTTAAAAACACCTTTGTATTCATGGTTTACGAATATTTTATTTCCCTCTATAATTTCAAAATACCTACTTGAATTAGAAAATCCCTCTAATTTATTTCTCAATTTCCATTGATTATTTTCTTTTACTAGCACATATAATCCATCGTAACTTCCTTGTAAAATGGTATTTTTATCAATCTTTTTAACTCCCCAAGTGCCTTCAACATTGGTCACTAACTTCCCAAAGTTTTCTTGAATGATAAATGTTCCTGAATCGTGGCTACAAAAAAGAGTGTTGTCTATTTCATGTAAATCCCAAACTTGTCCTTGAGTGTTTTTAACAAACTCAAAATCTGAATTAGCAGAAACTTTTCGAACAAATAAACCTTGATTTGTTCCTATATATAAATTATTATTAAAAATAATGGAAGTGTAAATTGTACCCCAAAAATCCTGCTTTTTCACAAAAAAACGGAAAGGAGAACTCATATTTACAGTATTAATTCCATTATCTAAACCCAACCAAATATTTTGATCCACATCTTCAAAAACTGCTAAAACCGTATTATTACTTAATCCTAAAGATTTGGTAATCTGATACTTAAAATCACCCTCTTTTGTTAAGTAAATCATTCCGTTTGAAATACTCCCCAATACAAAACTTTCGTCTTGCAATTGAATTGAACTATAAATCGTTTTATTTTCGAGAAATGAGTTTGAAGAAATTTCCCATTTTTGTAATTCATTGTTTTCTAAGAAATAGAACCCTTCTTTTTGAGTTAAAAAATATAATTTATTGTTTTTTAAAAAAATATCTACCAACTTATTTTCTTTGACAATTGAATTATCTGAGATTAATTTTGGATTTCCATTTTCTATGACGAAAACTCCCTTATACAATTCTTGAAAATAAATAGCATTCTCAACTTTAGCTATTTTAATGATATTTTTTGATGACTTGATAATTTTTACAGATTCTGATTTTAAATCATATAGATAAATTCTTTGTAATGATTTAAATATCATAAAGTTATCTAATTCAAGAATTTCCCAAATTTGCTCATCCTCAAGCATTTCTATTTTTTTCTTTTCTACAATAGAAGTGTATTCTAATACACCTAAATTGTTTTTTTTCCAAAATCCAAAATCTCTGTAAAATCCACAATAAATTTTATCTTGAAAACTTTTAACTGACCTTAAAATGGTTTCATTTGGAGTAGGATACAATCGCCAACTAGTACCATTGTATTCTAAAAGACCTTTATTATTGGCTACATATACATATTTATTTGGTGCTTGAGTAATCGCCCAATTTTGATTCTCAGCTCCATAATCTTCTGGTGAAAAAATATTTATTGGTGGAACTTCTTGCGAAAAGATTGAAAAAACTAAAAAATTAAGAAAAATTATCAGTGATTTTTTAAAGCAATTCATAGTAATTTGTATGTTGTTTGGGTACTAATATAAAGCAAAAACCTTAAAACTAACAAATTAAGAAAAAACTGTAATTCAATTTTGATAAAACGTAATGTTTAAAACTATACATAAATATTTAAAATTGAAATATTTACAATAATTATTTACACAATTAAATAATTTATTTATTTTTATAACTGACTTATAGAACATATGAAATTGATAAAAAACTTACAAACAGCTGACATTTTAATGTTAGCATTATGCCTTATAATCATTCTTGTTGCAGAATATCTTTTTTTAACAGGAGATAAACTTCACGGAATTTTTATTGGACTTTGGGCTCCAACGCTTTTAGGAGTAATGATTTATCTTAAAATAATAAAAAATGAACGCAGATAATATCGTTTTTTATTTCTCTATTTTTGTAGGAATTTGCGTAATTATTTGGGCTTATTTTATGATTAGAGAATATGATAGAGTTGGTAAAGATTAATTTTTTCGAATCAAACTGATTGCCAATCCTCCACCTGCAGCTAATTGAATTGTTTTTTTAGAATTACTTGTAATTTCTATAGTTTCAAATTCAATATCCAAAGGATTTTTATTCCAATGCGCATTTTTTCCGTCTTTATAGATTTTTGCTAAATAAGTAGTTTTATCCTCCAAAAAGCTAAAATCAATTGTAATTTTTCTTGAATTTTCATCAGTTATACTGCCTAAAAACCAATTGCCGGTTTTTCGTTCTTTCCTTGCAATCGTTACAAAATCACCAACTTCGCCATTTAAAACAACTGTTTTTTCCCAATCAACCCCAACCTCTTTTATAAATTCTAACGGTTTTGGATTTGCTTCATAATGCTCTACTAAATCTGCAACCATTTGAATTGGACTATAAATTACAACGTACAATGCTAATTGATGTGCAATAGTGGTATTTACTTGTTTTCCTTTTTTATAATCATCCAATTTGATGTTGAAAATTCCTGGAGTATAATCAATAGGACCTGCCAACATTCTTGTAAATGCAATTATTGATAAATGTTCAGGTGGATTTCCTCCTTTTGGATCCCAAACATTGAATTCTTGACCTCTTAAACCTTCTCTTGAAATTGTATTTGGATACGTTCTTCTCAATCCTGTTGGTTTTATAGGTTCATGTGCGTTAATGGCAATGTTATATTTTGCTGCTTTTTTGACAGTTTCATTGTAATGATTTACCATAAATTGTCCATGATGATATTTGCCCTCAGGAATTAATTTACCAACATAGCCTGTTTTTACAACATGAATTCCCAAACTTTTCATTAAAGAAAATGCAGTGTCTTGTTGCTTTGTATAGGTTTCAACATTTCCATAGGTTTCATGGTGCATGATAATTTCCACCCCTTTTTGTTTTCCATACGCAACAATTTCATTTAAATTGTAATCTGGATAAGGAGTTACAAAATCAAAACCACCTTCATTTTGTCCCCAACCTTTATTCCAACCTTCAACCAAAACACCACCAATATTATTTTTAGCAGAAAAATCAATGAATTTTTTAGCATTTTCAGTGGTTGCTCCATGAGTTCCTGATGTCATATCCCAAGAAGATTTTCCCAAATGCATTTCCCACCAAATTCCTGTGTATTTCATAGGTTTAAACCACGAAACATCATCCATTTTACTTGGCTCATTTAAATTGACAATCAAGTTTGATGCTATTAATTCTGTTGCTTTATTGGTAATTTGAACTGTTCTCCAAGGTGTGTGAAAAGGAAGTGTTCTTTTTACTTTGTAAGGAGTATTTTTTGATCCTACTAAATTACTTTTAAAAGAAAGATTTACAGTATCAACTTGCAAAGTCATGTCTGCATAATCAACCAAAGCAGCTTCATGGAAACTTACATGAAGTCCGCTTTTTCCTACCAAAGTTACAGGAGTATTTACGGCATTTTCAGGAATATAGGTTTGCGCAACAGGCTGATTTACATACTTTAAAGCATTTATTTTCGATAATTTTGTAGTGTTGTATAAATGCTCATAAATATCCCAATCTCCAGGAGCCCAAAAAGTTGTATAATCTACTGTTAAATTAAATTCCGTATTTTCATTTGTGATTAAGGCTTCTTTGAAATTTACTTGCTTTGGAAATTCATATCGAAAACCAATTCCATCATTATAAACTCTGAAAGTAATATTCAATTTTCTCTTTAATTGATTGATTTCTTGCAATTCAATTTTCAGTTCATTATAATGATTTACAACATCCAATTGCTCTCCCCAAGGCATTTGCCAAGTTTCATTAAACTCACTTTTTGATGTTTTTAAAATCTGAAAATTATCAATGAACGGAATTGAATTATCAAAATCAAAACCCAAATAAGAAGTATCAATAACTTTTTGAGAAGCTTTTAAAATCAGATAAAAGGGCTTTCCGTCTTTGGTTATATTAAAATCAACTCTAAGATTTTTATTTGGTGAAAACACATTGATTTCATCAGAATTATTGCATCCAAAAAAAATAAATAGGCATACAACTAAAGTGATTTTAAACAAAATTTTCATAAGCTACATTTTTTCCAATAAAACAATAGGAAATTCAGAGACAAATGAAAGTTTTCCATTTTTTACAGTAATTTCTTGGTTTGAATAAAATTCTTTGAGTTTATCTCCTTCTTTAAAAACAGAAGATACATCAATTTTGATGTCATTTTCAAGCAAATCTATTCCAATAATGACCATATCATTTTTGTAAATTCTTGAAAAAATCAAACCATTTTCTTCGGAAATAATTTGGTGTTTTCCAGCACCAACAGCAGGATGTTTTGCTCTAAATTGACCTAATTTTTGCCAATGTTTTAGAATTTTTTTAGTGTCAGGATTTTTGTTGATATCATCCCAATTCATAAAAGAGCGTAAATTTGCATCACCATTTGCACCTTCTACGACTAAGTTTCTCGCAGATTCATCTCCATAATAAACTTGTGAAGTTCCTGGAGTTAACAATAACATTGTAGCTGTTTTGTAGGGAGCTTCTCGATCTTTATCAAAAGGTTGCCCATCATCATGAGATGTCATATAATTTAAAATTCCGTAATTTTTCAATTCCGAATTTAGTAATGAATCATACTTCTGAAATACTTGTTTGGCTGACAATTGTTTTACATTCCATTTGATTTCAAAATTGATCAAACTATTGAAAGATTCATCAAAATAATTGACTTTTCTATCGCCAAAATCAAAAGATTTTCCATGAGAAATAGCATAATTATACACTTCACCAACCAAGTAAAATCCGTTAGAATCTAATACTTTTTCAGGGTTATTTTTTTTATATTCTACAAAAGCAGCATCACACACTTGTCTAAATTCTTGCCACACATGTTCTTCTGTATGTTTCACTGTATCAACTCTATAACCATCAATTCCGAATTCTGTAATGTAATCAGCTAGCCATTTCATGATGTAAAAACGAGGTGCTCTTGGATAGGCTGTTTTTTTGAAAAAAGCATCTAATTCAGCCATTTCTTGGTCTAACCTGCCTTCTTTTTTCCATTTTTCAATCAATTGAGGTGGTAAATCAACAGATGCATTACTATCAGTTTTGATATCTGGTAAATTTTCAACTAGCGTACATGAAACCGTATTTTGATAAGAATCAAAAGAACATTTTGGAGAGGTTCTTACCCAATCTGATGGCCAAACTGGATCTTTTTCAGTAATAGGTCCTGTATGATTGATTACAGCATCTAGTAAAATTCGGATGCCATTTTGGTGAGCAACCTCAACCAATTCTTTCAAATCGTTTTTAGTACCAAAATTGGGATCAATAGCTGTCCAATCTTTTGTCCAATAACCGTGAAATCCATAAGAAACTCCTGAACCTTCGTCTGTTGCATCATGAATTTGCTCAACAATTGGAGTCATCCAAATGGCATTGATTCCTAATTTCGTAAAATACCCTTCTTTAATTTTTTGGGTAATTCCTTTCAAGTCTCCTCCTTCAAAACCACGCAATTTGCCTGGTGTTTTGGTTCTGTTAAAATTGAGGTCATTAGTTTTATCTCCGTTATTAAAACGATCTGTCAATAAAAAATATACGTTTGCTCCTTCCCATACAAACTCATTTTCTGAGGGTAACATGGACTTTTTATCTTGGACTTTACATCCAAAAAAGATTGAAAAAGCAAGTAAAAAAAGTATTTTCTTCATGAATTATTGTAGTTTTAAGATGAATGATTCTAATGGATTTATCAAAATTTTGACAGTTGCTTCAGCATTTTTCACTTTCAAATCGAATGATTTTTTTCCATATAATTGATCTCTTACCAAAAAGGTTCCGTCGTTTAAATGCCACTTTTTAATAATTTCTGAAGGGATTTTTAATTCAAATTGATGTGTTTTATCTGCATCAAAGTTTGAAATAATGATCAATTTTTCACTTTCTGAAAATCGTGAAAAAGACAAAATTTTTGATGAATAATTTTCAGTATTTTTTCTGTTGTAAAGATGTAAATCTTGATATTCACCCATCAAAGCATTGCTCGAAATTGTAAAATTTAACAATCGTTTGTAAAAATCACGCAATGCCAATTCTTCTTTTGTTGATTTTCCTCCATCGAAATTTTTATCATTTACCCAACGTTGCAAAGCTGGAACGCCAATATAATCAAAAATAGAAGTTCTTGAAGGAGCTCCAAAACCAGCATTTTCTGAACCATCTTCACCTAATTCTTGCGCAAAATAAATCATAGTTGGTGATGTTGAAATAGTTGCTGAAACTACCATTGCTGGTTTTCCTTTTTCGTAATTTCCAGCAAATTCTGGGCTTGCAATACGCTGTTCATCATGATTTTCAAGGAAATGCAACATGTGATGTTCAATATCTTTCAAATCATCTTGAATTGGTGGAATATGATCTGTTAAACCACGACCTTGCATGACATTTTTTAAGGTATCATACAACTGCACTTTGTCGTATAAATAATCCATTTTTCCTTTTTTGATATAATCTCTATACAAACTTGGGTTGTACACTTCTGCCAATAAAAAGGCGTCTGAATTTTTCATTTTAATGTGCGAATTTAAATAACTCCAAAATTCAACAGGCACCATTTCAGCCATATCAAAACGAAATCCATTAACACCTTTTGCAATCCAATACAAAGCAATATCTTTAAATTTTACCCATGAATTTGGTACTTTTTTGTCTTTCCAAAATTCAAAATGTGATTTGTAATCTTTGTTTTCAAATCCAACAGGCAATTCATCAAAATCTTTTTTTCCTTCAAGAGAAACTCCATAATTGATTTTTACAGTTTCATACCAATCATAAAAACTAGGTTTTGAAATTCTTGATCCGTTTCCTGTCCATTTTGCTGGATTTTCATCAAATTTTTTATCAGATAAAGGATGATTTTCACCTCCTAAAGGTTCGTAATTATTTAAAAACTCAGGAACTTCAAAAGCTTCATTCGGATTGTAGTAAAAATTATTATTTACATCATAAACAACATTTGTATTGTCATCAGCTCCAAAATCTTTAACACCTACAGGATTTGTCAAACTTTGGTAATTACGAGCCACGTGATTTGGAACAATATCAATAATAACTTTCAAACCATTGTTGTGTGAACGTTCAATCAAAGCTTCAAATTCTTGCAAACGATTGGCTACATTTACTGCCAAATCAGGATTTACATTGTAATAATCTTTTACTGCGTAAGGTGAACCTGCACGTCCTTTAACCACATCTGGATCGTCATTTGAGATTCCGAATTCAGTATAATCCGTAATTACATCATGATGAGGAACGCCTGTGTACCAAATATGAGTAACTCCAAGATTTTTGATTTCAGAGAGCGCTTTGTCAGTAAAATCATTGAATTTTCCTACGCCATTTTCGGCTAAAGTTCCCCAAGGTTTATTAGTTGTGTTTGTATTGCCAAATAATCGTGTAAACACTTGATATACAACTATTTTTTTATTATTTTGATTCACTTCCATCTTCTTTTCTGCATCATTTTTTGATGAACAACTCCATAAAATCAATACTATACTAATGCTTAAAATTTTTGTTAGTTTGCTCATTTTTAAAGTTATTTTAATGATATTTTAATTTTTAATTCTTTTTGAAAATTCCATTTTATTGGAATTGATAGTTGATTATTTTTAGGAGAAATTTTTATATTTTTTCCATTAATTTTTATCTTTTTAGGGCTCCAATTGATATTATGAACAATCAATGTAATTTCTTTTTCTGAAGAAATCCATTGACTTCCAATTTCGGATTCTATATCAATCTCTAACCATTTTTTTTCCATTTCAGCTTCAAATTCTAAAATTTCATAGCTGCCATTTTCAAAAGCATTGGCTGTAATTCCATCATCATTATATAATTTTCGCTCACTTTCAACAACTGTTGCATCGTGATAATAATGTACAATCAATTGATTTCCAGTATAATTATCCGTAGTTTGTATAATACTAGTCATGGGAATAAATGAACCAGCTTTTACAAAAGTTGGGATATTTTCTTCAGATACAGTTACTGTTTTTGATTGTCCTCCTGCTATTTTTTCATCAGTATAAAAATCAAACCAATTGCTATTTTTTGGAAAATAAATCTCTTTGGATGTAATGCTATCTTTTAAAATTGGAGTAATTAAAAAATCATTTCCCCACAAATAAGAAGTCGAATTTGTCAGTAATTTTTCAGAATCTTCTTCAAAAAAAAGTGGACGCATCAAAGGCAATCCTTTTTGATGATTTTCAAAAGCTAAATGATAATTATAAGGTAGTAATTGATAGCGTAATTCAATCGCTTTTTTTGCCAATTTTTTAGCTCTTTCGCTTCTAAAAACAGGTTCACTTGGCACATCATCTTGTGCATGAGGTCTGTAAATTGGCTGAAAAACACCATATTGCAACCATCTCGTGTATAAATTATCATCTAAATTTGCACCAGCAAATCCACCCAAATCAGAATGCATATATCCTAAACCTTGCATACCCATTTGCAACGCAATTTCTGGTTGTGATTGAAAACCTCCCCAAGTTCTATTGACATCTCCAGACCAAGGAATCATGCCAAAACGTTGAGAACCAGAATACCCAGCTCGCATTAAAATAAAAGGTCTTTCTGTTGGAAAATCATTTTTGTAACCATCAAAAATCAATTTTGCCCAATCATGACCATAAATATTATGAACTTCATCTGCTTTGGCTTGATGGAATTTTACCCAAGAAGGCAAAACTTCAGGCTCACCTAAATCGCCCCAAAGTCCTTTTACTCCTAGATTTAAAATATCTTGATAGATATTCCAAAACCAAAATTTTCCTTCATTTTTATAAATATCTACAATACCTGTGTTGCCAAAATAGAAATCGTATTTTGCAGGATTTCCAACAGAATCTTTTGCCAAAACATCTTTTTCAACGGCTTCATTCCATTTTTTTGAGTTGCTTAAAATAAAAGGTTCTGTAATTAAAACTGTTTTTACTCCTTTGCTTTTAAACTTAGAAATCATCCCTTTCATATCTGGAAAAGAATCTTTGTCCACTTCCAAATTTCCCATAGTTCCTTGAATGGTTTTTCCAAACCAATACAAATCTAAAATTACAGCATCAACAGGAATTTTTTCTTCTTGAAACTTTTGAATGGTTTGTTCAGTTTCTTTTTGAGAATGATATCCAAATCTGCTTGAAAAATTCCCTAAAACCCATCTTGGTGGCAAAGGTTGTTTTCCTGTTAAATCCGTATAATTTTCTACTAAATTTTTCCAAGAATCACCTACAATAATTTGATATGTTTTTCTTCCTGAAATTGTTTCGTAAGTTAATGAATTGTCTTTTTTACTGTCTAAATCTAAAAATCCGATAGCTGGATTATCAAAATGAATCAAATATTTTTTAGATGAAATAACAATTGGCATTGTAAAATTCATCAATTCTGAGCGTGTTTCATACCCATAATGTGCTTTGTTGTACAATTGCAAACGATTGCCACGTCTGTTCATCCCTAAAGCCCTTGCTCCTGCTCCATATAACACTTCATTTTGATCTAAATTCAACTGAATTTTCTCATGAATGGAATCTTTTTGATACCCTAGTTTTTCAGAAATAAGTGTTTTATTTTGATAGAAATAGGAAATTTGAAAAGGATTTTTTTGAATTTTTATTTGAATTCCATCAGAAATAATTTCAATAAAATCGGTTGTTTCTTGGGTTTTAAAAATGGTCTTTTCAGGTTGTAAAACTACTGCATGAGATTTCTTTGAAAAGGTTTCCTCTGTTGGAATAAAACTTGTTTCAACAATGTATTTATTGTAAAATTGAATTTTGTAACTTCCATCAGAAACTTTGATATTGATAATTTGATTTTTAAAATCAGCACTTAAAAATTTTCTTTCTGCGTTTTGAGAAAATACTATTGATGAAATACAAATAAATAAATAGAAAATATTTTTTTTCATGTAATGCTATTATAATTTGTTGAAAAATTGGCAATTAGCTTAAAAACTTACTTTTTCAATAAAAAAGTCAACGGAATATGAATTCTGTTTTGCCATGACTTTTCTGAATGATCCGTATTTGGAAAATGAATATTTCTAAAATTTTCAATAGTGTATCCTTTACTCATGTAAATTGAATCGACAGTTGGTGCATATTGTGGATAATGTCGATCTAAGGTTTGATCACCATAATCAAAATACAGTTTGTGTGTTTTTGAATCTGGAACATTTGCAGCTACATAAGTAAAAATTGCATTCGGAAAAGGATTGTTTTCTTGAGCCATAGCTCCAACCCAATGTGTTGAAATACAAGCTGCTCCTTGAAATATGTTTGGATATTCTGAAATTGCATACATAGACATTAATCCACCCATTGAAGAGCCTGCAACAAAGGTGTTTTCTTTATCTGAAAACACAGAAAATGTAGCATCAATGTATGGTTTTAACTCATTTACGATGAATTTTACATATTCATCACCTTTAAAATCTATAGAAATATTGTTTTCTTGGGCTTTTTTAAATACTTCGTTTTTTGAATTTACATCCATAAAATCCATTGCTTTTTCAGGAAACAAATCATTCCAACGAATAGCAGCAATATTATGAACACCTACAACTATAAAATCTTTGGTGATTTTTTGCTCCATTAAATCGGTTGCTGCTTCATCAATTCGCCATTCTTGTTTGTTCCAAGTTGTGGTAGAATCAAACAACATTTGCCCATCATGCATGTATAAAACTGCATATTTTTTTTCATCAGAATAATTTTTTGGTAGCCAAATATCAACCGTTCTTGGGGTAATATTTTTTGATGGAAACGTATCAATTCTGAGCAGTTTTCCTGATGATAAAACAGCACTTTCTAAATGATACGATTTAATTTTAGAAAAGGTCGTTTTAGAATTTTGACTGCAAGAAATTATCAATAAAAAAAGTCCGCTAAAAAAAAGAATTTTCCTCATGATTACAATTTTGTGGTTAAAATAAGACTTCCTTTTTCAGTGAGTTGAATGGTTTGATTCCAAGTAAAATTTTCTCCAGTCAATATATTTTTAAGCGTTTTTCCTTTCAATTTTACCTCTTTAAAACGATTCAAATCAATAGAAATTGGTTTGTCGTTTTTATTAATGATATGAACAATTGTCTCATCATCTTTGATTCTAAAAAGAAAATACGTTCCGTTTTCAGGAGCAAAATGCAACGTTTTTCCTTCGTGAATTGCTTTGCTATTTTTTCTAAAATTCAATACTTTTTTTAAGAACAATTGCATTTCTTTTTGATCATCAGTCAAACCTTCACCAGTAAATGCGTTTACAACATCACCTTTCCAACCTCCAGGAAAATCAGTTCTAATCAAACCATGATCCCCAGGTTTTGCAAAATCATTCATCAAAATTTCTGTTCCGTAATAAATTTGTGGAATTCTTGGCAACATCAACAAATAACTTAGTGCCATTTTGGTATTGACTACATCTCCTTTTAATTGTGTGAAAATTCGACTCATATCATGATTATCAGGAAAAATTAGAATGTCTTTTGGAGAAGCATAATGAAAATCATTTGCCAAACCTTCATAAATTTTTGTCAAACCAGAATTGTAACTTTCATGTTGTGAAAAAGCTTCAACAATATTATTTTGCATAGCAAAATCCATGGTTGATGTTAAATTCGATTCATATCCATCTTTGTTTTTTGCACCTTTTTGCCAATAGCCAATTAACAACGGATTGTAACTCCACTCTTCTCCAACAATCGAAAAATTGGGGTATTCGTTCATAATTGCTCCGGCCCAATTACTCATGAATTGCTTGTCAGGATAAGGATAAGTATCTTGTCTGATACCACCTAAACCCAACGTTTCAATCCACCAAATACTATTTTGAATGATGTATTTTGCCATGAACGGATTACGTTGATTTAAATCGGGCATTGTATCTACAAACCAACCTTCGTTATTGCCGCTTTTATCAGCTTCAGCAGCATACAAATCTTGATTTGTAGTACGCCTGTGATTAGAAACTTTTACAGTTTGGTTGTTCCAATTTTCCTTATTTTTTTCATAATAATCTTGGTTATTTACCCAATCATTAAAAGGCAAATCTTTCATCCACCAATGTTCTAAACCACAGTGATTTGCTACTTGATCCATGATGAGTTTCATGTCTTTTTTGCGCAATTCATTTGCCAATTCTTGATACTCAGCAAGTGTTCCAAAACGAGGATCTACTTGATAAAAATCGGTCATTGCATACCCATGATAAGAACCTCTGAACATATCATTCGTTAAAACTGGAGTTGGCCAAACTGCAGTAAAACCTAAATCAGCAATGTAATCGATGTGATTGGTAATTCCTTTGATATCTCCTCCATGACGTGCATAATCATCTTTTCTATTGATGATTTTTTCATTTAAATTTTCGTTGATATCATTGGTTTCATCTGCATTTGCAAAACGATCAGGAGTTATCAAATAAATAGCATCTGTACTGTTAAAACCAACATATTTTTCAGAAGATTTTTGTCTTTCTTTTAATTCATAAGTATGAGTTTTGGTTGTTCCGTCATTAAAAGTAAAAACGATATCAAATTTGCCTGCTTTTGTATTTTTATCAATTTGTAAATCAATAAATAAATAATTTTTACTTTTTGCTTGATGTACTTTTTGAATGCTTACACCTTCATAAGAAATCGTTGGTTTTGCGCTTCCAATATTTGTTTCTTTGACTAATAATTGCAATGATGAATCTTTGAAATCAATCCACCAATTTGGCGGCTCAACACGCTCTAAAAACGTGTTTGAAACCTCTTTAATTTCGGTATTCATTGATTCTTTGTTTGAATTATTACAAGAAATAAATACTATAAAAATAAGCAACAAAAAACTATTTTTCATGAAATTCGATTTTTTTCAAATCAAGGATAACCAATTCTTTGATTTTAAATTATTAAATACTAAACAGTTACCAAATTATTTGGTGTTACTTTTACTAGCTTTTCATTTACCAAAATAGTTACTTCTTCATTTCCATCAACCGTAAAATGAGTGCCATTTTGTTGCACATTGATTTTTACAATGGTATTTCTAAAATTCACTTTAAAGGAATAAGAATTCCATTGTTTTGGAATTTTTGGTTCAAAAGAAAGCATGTTATTTTTGATTCTCATTCCGCCAAAACCTTCAACAATACTCATCCAAGTTCCTGCCATTGAAGTGATGTGCAAACCTTCTTCAACTTCGTGATTATAATCGTCCAAATCTAAACGAGATGTACGCAAATAAAAAGTATATGCCTGTTCCATTCTGTTTAATTTTGAAGCTTGAATGCTGTGTACACAAGGAGAAAGTGAACTTTCATGCACTGTAAATGGTTCGTAAAAATCGAAGTGACGTGCCAATTCTTCCTTAGAAAAATCATCTTCAAAAAAGTAAAAACCTTGCAATGTATCAGCTTGTTTGATGTAAGGTGAACGTAAAATTCGATCCCAACTCCATTTTTGATTGATAGGTCTTTGCGATTTATCTAACGCTGCAACTGTGATTAATTCTTTGTCTAAAAATCCATCTTGTTGTAAATAAACTTGATGTTTTTCAGAATATGGAAAATACATTAAATCTGCTACATTTTTCCAAGCAGCCAATTCAGCATCAGAAATTGCTGTTTTTTCTTTGATTCTTATAAAATCTGAAATATGATCATTTTTTACAATTTTTATATTTTCCAACGCATAATTGATACACCATTTTGCAATATAATTTGTATAAAAATTGTTATTTACGTTGTTTTCATATTCATTAGGACCTGTAACTCCTAAAATCACAAACTTGTTTTTATCTGAAGAAAAAGTGGCTCTTTGATGCCAAAAACGTGCAATTCCAATCAAAACTTCCAAGCCTTTTTCAGGAATATAAGAATAGTCGTTCGTATAGCGATGATAATTAAAAATGGCAAAAGCAATAGCGCCATTTCTATGAATTTCTTCGAACGTAATTTCCCATTCGTTATGACATTCTTCACCATTCATAGTCACCATTGGATACAATGCAGCTCCGTTTTTGAAACCTAATTTTTGTGCATTTTCAATAGCTTTTTCCAAATGATTATATCTGTATTCCAATAATTTACGCGCAACTGATTGATCTTTAGTTGCCATGTAAAATGGTATGCAATATGCTTCTGTATCCCAATATGTACTTCCTCCGTATTTTTCGCCTGTAAATCCTTTTGGGCCGATATTTAAAGAAGCATCTGTACCTAAATATGTTTGATTTAATTGAAAAATATTAAAACGAATACCTTGTTGTGCTTTTACATCGCCAGCAATAGTAATATCTGCCATTTCCCAAATTTTCGCCCAGGATTGTTTTTGCATTTCCAATAATGAATCAAAGCCAAAACTCACTGCTTTGTCTAAAACTTCTTTTGCAGCTTCAATTAATGCATCTTTTGGATGGTTTCTATCAACAATATAGCCTCCAAACTTTTGAATCGCAAAAATTTGATTCTTACGGATGTTTTGTTGGTATGAACTTGATGCTTTTTTTTCGGAGGTTGTATTTGTTGCATCCATCAAAACTTCAGCTCCATCAACAAATACTTTTGATTGCATAAACGTACATGTATGAAAATTTGTTTTCATCGTTTTTGCAACAATAAATGATTGTTTTTTATTTTGATCAATCTTTAAAACATCCCAAAATTGGTCAGCCCAATTGCTATCTTCATTGGTGATACTTGCATCTAAATAAGGAGTAAAAGTGATGGTTGCATCACCAGAAATTGGTTTTATTTGATAATGAATTGCCCCAATTTCATCCAATTCTAAACTTAAAAAACGTTTGATCTGAACACTAATTTTGATGTTATTTTGCAAAACAGCTTCAAAACTTCTAGCTAACCAACCTTCTTTCATATTGAGTTCTCTTCTAAAATTTGAAACTTCTTTACATGTATGTAAATCAAGCGTTTCATCGTTTATTTTGATATCAATTCCAATCCAATTTGGTGCATTTAACACTTTGGCAAAATACTCAGGATAGCCATTTTTCCACCATCCAACTCTGGTTTTATCTGGATAATAAACTCCAGCAATATAACTTCCTTGAAAAGTTTTTCCTGAATAATTTTCTTCAAAATTGGCACGTTGACCCATGGCTCCATTGCCAATACTGAATAAACTTTCAGACGATTTCACCCTTTTTGGATCAAATCCTTCTTCAATGATTGACCATTCATTTGGTTGTATATAATCTTGATTCATTGGTTGTATTTTTAGACTGTAGTCTTTGGACTTTAGACAGTAGAATAAATTCTTTTTTTAATTACTAATTAACTTTTTCATAAAATCAGTACTGATTTGAGTAAAATCTTTGAAAATAAATTTTGCTTGTGAAAGCACCTCTTTTTCACCAATACCAATACTAATCATATTGGCAGCATTTGCAGCTTCAATACCTGCTACAGCATCTTCAAATACAATACAATTTGATGGTGAAAGATTCATTTTTTTTGCAGCCATCAGAAAAACTTCTGGATCTGGCTTTGCTTTGGTTACGTTGTTGCCATCTACAATTACATCGAAAAAGTGAGCTAAGCCTACTTTTTCTAAAATGGGAAGTGCATTTTTACTTGCAGATCCCAAAGCAATTGGAATGGCATTTTCTTTTAATAATGTTAAAATTTTTGGAACATCAGGAAGAATCTCTGAGTCATCCATTTTTTCGATGTATGCCAGATAATCATTGTTTTTTTCGATCATCCAAACATCTTTCTGTTCTTGAGTAGCTGAAAGATTTCCCATTTCTAATAAAATATCTAAACAGCGTTTTCTACTCACACCTTTGAACAATTCGTTTTGCTCTTGGGTAAATTCAAATCCCAATTGATTGGCTAATTTTTTCCAGGCCAAGTAATGGTATTTTGCGGTATCTACTATGACACCATCCAAATCAAAAATAATTCCTTTTTTCATTTAAACTGTTTGTACTACATCATCTACGTCTTTTACTTTATAAACGAGAGCTGCAGCAATTAAAAAACTAACTCCGCTAACAATTATTGCAAAAATAGCTTCGTTGTTATACGCATATTTTACAAGCGGACCACCAATAAGAGCATTGATAATTTGAGGAATTACAATGAAGAAATTAAAAATCCCCATGTAAACTCCCATTTTCTTTGGAGAAATTGAACCTGCAAGAATAGCATAAGGCATCGCCAAAATACTTGCCCAAGCAATTCCAACACCAATCATAGAAAGGATTAACCAATTTTTATCAGGCATTATATAAATGGATAACAATCCTAAACCTCCAATAATTAGCGAAATTGAATGCGTTCTTTTTCTACCGATTTTTTGGGCAATGTAAGGTAATATAAAGGCATAAAAAGCAGAAACAAAGTTGTAAATTCCAAATAGAATTCCAACCCAATCACCTGCATCTTGATATGCTGCACTACTACTGTCAGTATGCGATAAGCCATAAATATGTTGTGCAATTGCAGGAACTGAAAAAACCCACATACCAAAAAGACCAAACCATGAAAAGAATTGCACCCAACTTAGCTGACGCATGGTTGTTGGCATTTTTTTAAAATCATCAAAAATAGCTGATAAACTAGCGTTTTCTGTTGAATGTTCTTTTTGATCAGCCTCTAAATGAGATTGTTCATCTTCAAAACTCTCTAATTCTTCAGGAGAATATTCTTTTGTTGTGGTTACTGTAATTAAAATAGATACCATCAGTACAATTGCCCCAATAATGAATGACCAAATTAAGTTTGCAGGCACAATTCCTGCTGAGGTTTCGTTAGAAATTCCGAACCAATTTGTTAAAGCATATGGCAACCAAGAACCCACTACTGCTCCAAAACCAATTAAAGCAGTTTGAACACTAAACCCTAAAGTTCGTTGATCTGTTCTTAAATTATCACCTACTAAAGCCCTAAAAGGTTCCATGGCAATGTTAAAAGAAGCATCCATAATCATTAAAAAACCAGCACCTACCCATAAAGCAGGTAAAAAGGCTATGAATATTTCTGCTTGTGGCATTAACACCAATCCAATAGAGGCTAAAATGGCTCCAACTAAAAAATACGGTTTTCTTCTTCCAAATCTTCCCCAAGTTTTATCACTATAATGTCCAATGATTGGTTGAACAATTAATCCCATTAAAGGTGCAATAATCCAAAACCACGAAAGTTCGTGGACATCAGCCCCAAAAATTTGTAAGATTCTACTTGCGTTTGCGTTTTGAAGTGCGAAACCCATTTGTATTCCTAAAAATCCAAAACTCATGTTCCAGATTTGCAGGAAACTTAATTTCCTTTTTTCCATTATCGAATATTATTGATGAATATTTCGATAAGTGTATTAGACTTATCAATTACTAAGTGTGGAATGTAATTTACTGATAAATCCTAATTTGACAACAAATATATATTTTTTTTGTAAAGTTGGTAAAATTTACTACAAAAATTTACGACGACGGTTTCGTAAAAAAGAAATTATTTGAAATTTTTACGACGACGGTTTCGTAGATTCTCGCAGTTTTAAATCACTAGAAATCACAATTTTCTTTGGATTGAAAACTTCTTGTTCATTTTCAATTCTTTCAATTAAAAGTTCCACTGCTTGTCTTCCCATGGTAAATCCGTGTTGTGCAATTGTAGTAATTGAAGGCGAAGAATATTCTGAAATCAAACCGTCAGTAAAGCCAATTATTGAAATATCATTCGGAATGTTTAGCCCTTTTTCTTTGGCAATTCGCATTGCATTAGCGGCATATATTTCATTTACAGCGAAAACTCCGTCAATATTTTGTTCAAATAATTGTTCTATTTGCTTTTTGATGTCTTGCTTTTCATCAATTTTGATGATTAAATTTTTATCGGTTTTTATATAGGATTCTATAAGTGCTTTTTCATATCCTAAACGTCTTAAAGCACCAACACTAACGTGGTCTGGAGTTGTTATCAGTCCAATTTTTTGGCAACCAATATCAATCAAATATTTAGTAGCTTTATAACCTGCACCAACATCATCAACGACTATTTTATCACATAAAATATCATCAACAACTCTGTCAAATAACACCAAAGGAATGTCTTCTTCAACCAAATCAATAAAATGCGAAAAGTCTTTGTTTTCAAGGGTTTCATTAGCAATTGAAACTATTAAACCATCTACACTTCCATTAGATAACACTCGTAAAGTTTCTACTTCTTTTTGATAGTCTTCATTAGAAAAACAAACCATAATGTGATACCCTTTTTCATTTGCATAAGACTCAATTCCCATGATGACTGTTGAGAAAAAATGGTGAACAATTTTAGGCAAAATTACCCCAATTACTTTGGTTTTTTGATTGCGTAATTGCAATGCCAAACTATTAGGTTTGTAGTTGTAGTGATTGGCAAAAGCCTGAATTTTATCTTTCGTTTCTTTGCCTATTTCATGGCTATCTTTTAACGCCTTTGATACAGTAGAAGTTGATACTCCTAGTTCCTTAGCAATTGTCTTAATGGTAATTTTTTGCTTCATTTTTAATAAATAGACAAATAACGATTATTTTTTTTGCTAAATTAATGAAAATTATCTAAAAAAAGTTGTCAACACGAAACCGATTTCGTAATTTTTAGCTCATTGAATTTTACGATTTGCATTCTATATTTACGATGTGGAATGTGAATTTATTGTTAAATCAAAATCAAATTTACAGTTATTACTTAACAAATTATACATGAAAAATTTTAAATTATTGTTAATTGGATTTCTTTTAGCTTCCTCTTTCAACATGTTTGCCCAACAAACAGTCCAAGGAGTTGTAAAAGAAAAAAAATCTGGTGATACGTTGCCAGGTGTAAGTGTTGTTGTGAAAGGTACAACAAAAGGTACAGAGACAGATTTCGATGGGAAATTTGCAATTGAAAACGTAAAAGCAGGTAGCATACTTGTTTTTAGATATCTGGGTTTTGCAGATAAAGAAATTGTAATTGGAACCAACAAAAATCTGGTTGTAGAATTAGAAGAAGCTTTAGAACAACTAGATGAAATAGTTGTTGTAGGTTATGGTTCTACAACTGTAAAAGATGCAACAGGTTCTGTTGAGGCTATTACTGCTAAAGAGATGACTAAGGGTAACATTGTAACTCCAGAAAACTTATTAAGTGGACGAGTTGCAGGGGTTAATATTACCACAAGTGGTGCTCCTGGCTCTGGTTCTCAAATTAGAATTCGTGGTGGTTCTTCTTTAAACGCATCAAACGATCCATTGATTGTTATTGATGGTTTACCTCTATCAGGTGTTGATTTGAATAGTATCAACCCTAATGACATTGATTCATTTTCTGTACTTAAAGATGCTTCTGCAACTGCTATTTATGGTGCAAGAGGTGCTAATGGTGTAATCATTATTACTACCAAAAAAGGGAAAACAGATTATTCATTAGATTATGACTATCAAGTTGCTTTTGGAGAAATCAAAGACAGAATTTCTGTGTTTGATGGAGATGCTTTTAGAAGTTTAATTGCAACTAGAAGACCTAATGATGTTGGAATGTTAGGAACTGCCAATACAAACTGGCAAGATGAAATCTTTCAACAATCAGTTTCTACTCAACACAATATCAGTGCAAGAGGACAAATTTTCAAGAGAATTCCTACAAGACTTTCTGTAAATTTCTCTGAAATTGAAGGAAATATATTGACTTCTCAATTTGACAGAGCCAACGTTTCTTTAAGTATGAATCCATCATTTTTTAATGATCACTTAAAAGTAAGTTTAAATTATACAAGAGCTTTTGTAAATGAAAGATTTGCTGATGCTGGTCAGGTAAATGCTGCTTTGCGTTATGACCCAACTCAACCAGTGTATGATCCAACATCTCCTTTTGGTGGTTTTTATCAACACATCACTAGAACTCCAAATGGTGTTTTAGTTGATAATGGAACAAGAAATCCAGTGGCTGCTTTGTTACAAAATGACAATAGATCAAACAGATTCAGACAATTTGGAAATTTAAAAATTGATTATAAATTACATTTTTTACCAGAAGTTATTGCTAGCGTAAGTGCTGGTTTTGATAAATCAATTCAAGAAGGTTCATTTTTTAATCCTTTGAATAGTCCAGCAAACTATACAGATTTATTTATAGGTGGTGAGGGTTCATATACAAATGAAAATTTAAACGAAAACTTTAATGCAACTTTAAATTATGCCAATACTTTTAGCAAGTTTAAAACTGATTTTTTAGTTGGTTATGATTATCAATCTTTCAATGGAAATGGAGATAGCACAGGAAATTTAAGAAATCCTAATGATACAGGTTTTACTTCATATGTAAATACACCTGTTGTTTTAATTGGTTTCTTAGCAAGAGCTAATATTACTTTCAATGAAAAATATCTATTAACATTGAATTATAGACGAGATGGAACTTCGCGTTTTGGTCCAGTAAACAGATGGGGTGATTTTGGTGGAGCTGCTTTTGCTTGGAGAATGAGCGATGAAGATTTCTTAAAAGACAATAAAGTGATATCAGAATTAAAATTACGTGCTTCTTATGGTATCAATGGTCAGCAAGATGGAATTGCAGGTGATTTATATTTAGACAGATATCGTTTTGGAAATCAAAACTCTCAATTCTTATTTGGTGGTGTGCCAATTCAATCAACTATCCCTTCTGAAAGAAGTAATTTACGTTGGGAAAAAGTTGCTACAGTTGAATTTGGTGTAGATTACGGTTTATTTAACAACAAAATTTCTGGATCTATCAATGCTTTTAGAAAAAATTCAACAGATTTAATTTCTGATGCGCCAGTTGCTGATGGTTCAAACTTTACAAATAGAGTTCTTCAAAATATTGGAGACTTACAGGTAGATGGTTTAGAATTTACAATGAATGCTGATGTAATCAAAAAAGAAAACTTGAATTGGAATGTAAACTTTAACGCAACTTATTTAGATCGTGAAATTAAAGAATTGGCTTTAAATCAAGATGTAACTACAGGTGGAATTGCAGGTGGTACTGGAAACTTTATTCAATTATTTAGAGAAGGTTTTGCACCAAATTCATTTTATGTTTTCAAACAATTATATGATACTGCAGGAAAACCAATTGAAGGTGCTTATGCTGATTTAAATGGTGATGGAATTATCAATACTCAAGATCGTTATTTAAAAGGAAATCCACAAGCTGACTTTACCTTTGGTTTTCAATCCAATTTCAACTACAAGAATTTTGATATGACTTTTAACTTGAGAGCTAGTGTAGGAAATTATGCTTATAACAACATAAATTCTGGATTAGCACAATATGATTTATTGCAAGACAATGCAGTATTAGGAAATATTCCAACTTCTGTTTTAAATACCAATTTTAGAAGTACTTCAGACGTAATCATTTCAGATTACTATTTAGAAAATGCTTCTTTCTTAAGAATGGATAACATCACTTTGGGATATACTTTTAACAAACCAATCAAAAAATTTGCTTCTAACAGCATTCGTATTTGGGCGGGTATGCAAAATGTATTCACAATTACAAACTACTCTGGTTTAGATCCTGAATTGTTTAACGGAATTGACAATACAAATTTTCCAAGACCAAGAACATTCTTGGTTGGTGCAAATATTAAATTTTAATTACAAAAGAAATAAAGATGAAAAAAATTATGAATTTTAACAAATTAGCAATCTTATTTCTTGTGATGCTAGTTGCGATGTCTTCGTGTACAAAAGACCTTGACATCACTCCACAAGACGATCAAGATTTATTAGGTGAAGATTTTTTTGCAACTGAAACCGCTTACAAACAATTGTTAGCTGGGGTGTATGCAAACTTATCTTTAACTGGTGTTGACGGTCCTGGATCCTCAAATATTGATGGATTAGATGCTGGAACAAGTCAGTTTGGACGTGTTCTTTTATATTTACAAACCTTATCAGCTGATGAAATGATATGGTCTTATGAAAACGACCCTGGAACACGTGAAATTCAACGTAACATATGGAATGCTGATGATCCTATAATCCTAGGAATGTTTGGTAGAACAAATGTTACAATAGCTTTTGCAAATAACTTTTTGAGAGAAACTACGGATGAAAAATTAGCTTCGAGAAATGTTTCTGATGCAACAAAAGCAGAAATTGTAAAATACAGAGCTGAGGCACGTTTGTTAAGAGCAATGTCTTACTACTATATGATGGATTTGTTTGGAAAAGCAAACTTCACTACAGAAGCAGACGCTATCAATGCTCAACCTGCAGCTTACAATCGTCAACAATTATTTGATTATGTAGAAAGTGAATTAAAAGCCATTGAAGGTGATTTAGCTGATCCAAAAACAAACGAGCATGGAAGAGCTGATAAAGGTGTTGCTTGGATGATTTTAGCAAAAATCTATTTGAATGCTGAAGTGTACATTGGTCAAGCTAAATACACAGAATGTATTGATTACTGTAAAAAAATAATTGGTGGAGGCTATTCATTAGCAACCAATTACTTACATAATTTCATGGCAGATAACAACACAAATTCTGCAAACAATGAAATTATCTTCCCATTAATTTCAGATGGTACTTATGTTCAAAACTACGGACCAACAACTGTTATGATTAACGGTTCAGTTGGAAGTTTAGAATTGAATGGTGCTCCACTTGGCGTTTCTGCTGGTGGTTGGGGTGGTGCTTTACGTTTAAGAAAACAATTTGTACAATTATTTGATGCAAGTATTTTTAATAACGATTCAAGAAACACCATCATTAAAGGTTCAAGACCAATTGATATTTTAGATATTTCTGACAGAGATCAAGGATATATTTTAGAGAAATATTCAAATGCTACTTCAACAGGTGGATTTGGTGTTGACCAAACATTTGTAGATACTGATTTCCCATTATTCAGATTGGCTGACGTGTATTTAATGTACATTGAAGCTCATTTAAGAGGTGGTGCTGGTGCAAGCCCTGCTGATGCAGTTTCTTATATCAATGCAATTAGAACTAGAGCTAACAATCCTCAAAACAATCTAACAATTGGTGATTTAACATTGGATTTCATCCTAGATGAAAGAGCAAGAGAATTGCATTGGGAAGCTCATAGAAGACAAGATTTAATTCGTTATGGAAGATTTACTGGAGGTTCATACAATTGGGCTTGGAAAGGAAATGGAACTAACGGAATTGCTTTGCCTGCTCACATGAATTTATATCCAATTCCTTCAGCAAGTTTAGCTTCTAACCCAAATTTAACTCAAAATCCTGGGTACTAATATTTAAAAGAATTATAAATGATGAAAAATATAAAAAGATTTTCAGCAATCACACTTATTGGAGTATTTACAATGCTTTTCAATGCTTGTGATGACAACTCTGAATTGTTTACAATTTCAACACCAACAGCCCCAGTTTTAGCAAATGTTGGTTTTACAGATTTACAGTTAGATCCTGTAAATACAAACAATCCAGCACTTACTTTAAATTGGGAGGCTGCAGACTATGGTCAGCAAGCATCTATCAATTATGCTGTTCAGTTTTCTAGTGATAATGCTTTTACAAATCCTGTAACTGCTGCAACCATTACCGGACAAACGAATGTAACTTTATCTGTTAGTGAAGTAAACGCAAATGCAGGTTCTGCAGGTTTAAATCCTTTTGAATGGAAAGCATTATACATCAGAATTCTATCAACAATTGGCTCAAGAGATGCTGAAGCAGCTGCTTCAAATGCTATTGAAATCAATGTATATCCTTACTTCAACTATGCATTTAATGATTATTACTTAGTGGGTGATGCAACTGCTCCTGGTTGGAATAACAATAGCAACAATCCTCCTTTATTTAGAGATGCTACTGATAGCAATGTATTTTATTATACTGGAAGATTTTCAGGTGGCGGTCACTTTAAATTATTAGAGACTAAAGGCTTATGGCAACCTCAATGGGGTACAAATGATGGCTCTAAAATTGAAGTAAATCCTGGTACAGGTTCTGATCCTGAGCGTTTTCCAACAGCAGGCGCTAGCGGAGTTACAGAAGGATATTATACGTTTACCATCAATTTTGCAACGAATACTTTTTCGTTTACTCCTTTTAATGCAACAGGAATTACTAGTCCAGCTTCTTTAAGCTTACAAGGTTCTAGTACATCAAACATTGCAATGACTCAATTAGGATTTGACGGACATCAATGGTATGCAAATAATGTAAGATTAACTCCTGGTGCAGTAGAATTTGTAACTGGAGCTGGTGCAAGATGGGGTAACACAACTTCTTTTTCTGGTGTAGCAACCAATGGTGGTGGTGCAATTCCTGTAATTGTAGAAGATGATTATGATGTGTGGTTTAATGATTTAACTGGGCGTTATATTTTAATTCCCTTAAACTTATAATATCAACTTAATTTAAACGATAAAAAATGAACAATTTTATAAAAAAATTAAGCTATCTAATACTTTCATTTACCTTATTACTAGGTTCTTGTGATGTAGAAGACAGCTTGGTAGTTACAAGTCCAGAGCCTGAATTTGTACTAAACACACCAGGAATAAGCACTATTTTCTTAAATTTTGCTTTGCCAGACAATCCTGCATTTACCATCAACTGGAAAGATGATGTGAATACAGGTGCTACTTATACTATTCAAATGTCTTTGGAACCAGAATTTGCAAATCCTACAACGTTAGGAACAACAACAACTTCTAACTTTTCAATGACTGTTAATGATTTCAACAATGTATTAAACAGCTTAAATGTTACTTCTTTTACTAACACTGCTGTTTATATGAGAATCTCTACTGGAAGTAGCATTTCAAACACTATTTTATTCCAAGTTTCTAAATTTGCCGTTCAATTACCAGTATTTACAAGTCCAAATGCAAATGATTCATTTGTATTGTCTGATGTAAATCCAGATGCTGTAATTGCTACTGTAACTTGGGATGATCCAGAAATTACTTCAGTAAGTACTGTTGCTGTTACGTATCAATTACAAATGGCAGAGGCCGGAACTGATTTTGCAACTGTTGCAAACTTAGGAGAAACTGCAAACAAAACAATAGATTTAACTCATGGTGCTTTAAATACTGCTGTTTTAGATAACAACGGAGTTGCTGGAACTGCTGCAAATTTTGAATTCAGAATTCGTGCAACTGCTAAAACTGCTGCTGGTGATTTATTCAGAACTTCTGAGACGTTAACACTTTCAATCACTCCTTATGATGTTGCCTTACCTCCTGCTCTTTATGTAGTTGGTGCTGGTGCTGTGGATGCAGGTTGGGGTTGGTCATCACCAGTTGAGTTGTTATTACAAGGAAAAAAATGGTCTGGAAACATCAATTTATCTCCTGATAATGGTGGAAACTTCCGATTTTTCACTGACAAAGCATTAGAATGGGGTTCTCCAAGTTATAATTTCCCATATTTTACTGACAGAGGTTATACTATTGATAGTAATTTTGAAAACGCTAATGATGGTGATAGCAACTTCCGTTTTATTGGTACTGCAGGATCTTATTTCTTAACTATTGATACTCAAACAAAAACAATCACTTTAGGACCACCAGTAGTTGGTCCGAACTGTAACTTTGATCAGTTATGGGTTGTAGGTGCTGGTGCTGTTGATGCTGGTTGGGGATGGGCTTCACCTGTTCAAATTAGCTGTACTGGAACTGGAAAATATGAAGGGAATATCAAATTAACAAATGATGCTTTCCGTTTCTTTTCTGACAGAACTTTAGAATGGGGTTCTCCAAGTTTCAATTATCCTTATTATGCAAATGCAGGATATACAATTGATGCTGACTTAGTAAACGCTAATGATGGAGATAGCAATTTTAGATTTGCTGGCACACCTGGAACTTATTTCTTAACAATTGATGATGTAAACAAAACCATCACTTTAGGTCCAGAACAATCTCAGTGTGAATTTGACCAACTTTGGTTGGTTGGAGCTGGAGTTCCTGACGCTGGTTGGGGATGGGCTTCTCCTGTAGCATTACCATGTACTGGAGCAGGAATTTACTCTGGATCTGTAACTTTTGCAAATGATGCATTCCGATTTTTCACTGACAGAACCTTAGAATGGGGATCACCAAGTTACAATTTCCCTTATTTCTCAAATGAAGGGTACACTATTGATGCAAATTTTGAAAATGCAAACGATGGTGATAGCAATGTACGATTTATTGGTACTCCAGGAACGTACACGTTGACTGTAAATACAGTTACCAAAACAATCACATTAAATTAAGTTTTATACCCAAAAAGACCATACAAAATATTTTGTATGGTCTTTTTATTAAAAAAAATATCTTATGAGGAAAAAACTACTTTTTATTTCACTACTTTTTATTTCATTAATTGCAAAAGCGCAAGTTACTTTCGATGTAAGTGCTATTGAAGTTGATAAACCTGTTACAATTACCGTTGATATTAATAGTACAGCAACTAACTGTAATGGTTTAAGCAATCCTGCAAAAGTATATATGCATGCTGGAATTGGTAACAAAGCAAATGCTTTCGGATTTAATGTTATTGGAAACTGGGGACAAGATGATGGTGTTGGTTTGATGACCAATAATGGAAATGGTACTTACAGTATTACCATTACTCCACAAACATATTTTAACTTATCTCCTATCCAAATTCAAACTGCAGCGCAAATGGGAATGGTTTTTAGAAATGAAACTGGAACTCAAGAATTAAAAGCCACAGGTTGTAAAGATTTTATTTTCCCTGTTGGAAAAGTACAAGTTCGTATCACAAATCCTACTGCTAGTCAAGTTTTAGTGAGTTCAGGACAAAATTTATCTATTACAGCTCAAATCGATTTTCAAGGTTCAACAACCGTTCAAGGTAGTATTCAAGTTTTCTTGAATGATGTTTCTGTAGCTACTGGAACTTGTGGATTTCCAAATTGTAATGCAACCATTACCAACATTACTCAAGGTGGCACTGTTAGAGTTGTAGGTACTCCACCAAACTCAACAGAAACAGGGCAAGCTAGTTTTCAAATCATTTTAGTGCCCACTGTAATCCCAGAAGCCATGCCAAATGGACTGTTAGATGGAATTAATTATGGTTCTGATCAAACCAAAGCAACCCTTGTTTTAACTGCTCCAGGAAAAGATTTTGTTCAAGTTGCGGGTAGTTTTAACAACTACACTCCTACTGCAGCTGATGTAATGAAACGCGATCCAAACACAGGAAAATACTGGTTAGAAATAAGCAACTTAACTCCAGGAAAAATAGAAACCTATCAATACTGGGTATATGATCAAACACCCGTTGTAAATTCTCCATCAATCGTAAAAACGGCTGATCCATTTTCAACATTGGTTTTATCACCTTTTGATGATCCTTATATTTCATCAACAACTTACCCAAATTTACCTGCATATCCCTCAGGACAACAACGTGAAGTAACCGTTCTGCAAACAGGAAAAACACCTTACAACTGGACAGTTACCAACTTTCAAAAACCCAAAAAAGAAGACTTGGTTGTTTATGAAGTTTTAATTAGAGATTTTGATGCTAATAGAAATTTTCAGGATTTAATTGACAGAATTAGTTATTTCAAAAACCTAAATGTAAATGCCATTCAATTAATGCCTGTAATGGAATTTGAAGGCAATGAAAGTTGGGGTTACAATACCTCATTTCACATGGCTTTAGATAAATTTTATGGTACTGAGGAAAAATTCAAGGAGTTTATTGATTTGTGTCATCAAAACGGAATCGCAGTAATTTTGGATGTTGCTTTAAATCATGCGTTTGGAAGAAATCCTATGGTTCGCATGTGGATGAATGATCCTGATAACGATGGTTGGGGAGATCCAAGTAGCGATAATCCTTATTTTAATCAAACAGCAAGACATAGTTATAATGTGGGAAGTGACTTTAATCATCAAAGTGCCTTAACTCAAGAATATACCAAAAGAGTTGTAAAACACTGGATTGAAGATTTTAAAATTGATGGATTTCGTTGGGATTTAACCAAAGGTTTTACTCAAAATTGCTCAGGAAGTGATGAAGGTTGTACCAATAGTTATCAACAAGACAGAGTTGATATTTTAAAACAGTACGCTGATTATTCTTGGTCTTTAGATACCAATCACTATGTGATTTTTGAACATTTAGGCGAACAAAATGAAGAAAAAGAATGGGCAAACTATCGTTATAATGAAGGTAAAGGAGTAATGTTATGGGGAAAAATGACAGATCCTTACAGTCAATTGATTATGGGATACAGTGCAAACTCAAACATCAGTGGAATTGGACACAAATCTCGTGCTCAATTTAATGGTCCTAGAATCATTGGATATCCTGAAAGTCATGACGAAGAAAGAATCATGTATAGAGCTGTAACTTTTGGAAACAGCGCAATTGCTGCTCATAATGTAAAAGATTTAAACACCGCATTATCTAGAATGTCTGCCATTGGCGCAATAAGTTTAACCATTCCAGGTCCAAAAATGATTTGGCATTTTGCTTCTTTAGGGATGGATATTTCTATTTTCGCTTGTAACAATGGTACTGTAAATGAGCCAGGAGGAACAGATGGCGATTGTAAATTAGACACCAAACAACAACCACAATGGACAGATAATTGGATGTCAATTCCTGCTAGAAAGAAAATTTACGATGATTGGGCAAGAATCAATTTATTAAAAATTAACGAACCTGTTTTTGAGGGAGATTACACAATTACCTCAGGTTCATTAACTCCGAGAATTGATATTTACGATACCAATATTCCTGAAACGGGACTTAGAAATGTAGTTATTTTAGCCAATTTTGATGTTGTGCAACAAACCGTAAACACCAATTTTCCATTAGCTGGAGCTTGGGTTGATTTGATGGATGCAACAAACAACACAACCTATTCTGCAAGTACAATTACATTGCAACCAGGTCAATTCAGAATCTTTGGAAATAAAGCTGCTACCCTATCAAATGACGATATTACATTAGAAAAAACTACCCTACAACTGTATCCAAATCCAACTTCTAGTACTTTTTCTTTATCAAAAGATGTACAAAAAGTAAGTGTATTTGACATAACAGGCAAGCAAGTAAAACAGTTTTCGAGTGCAAACATCAAAAACAATTTGTTTTCGGTAACTGATTTAAATTCCGGAATTTATTTTGTGAGAATCCAAGAAAATTCAAACAACATAGAAACCAAAAAACTAATTATTAACTAATTAAAACCTAAAAAAAACATGAAAAAAAATTATTTTAAAATTTTGGGAGGATTGTTTCTAATGCTTTTTATTAGCGTACAATCTTTTGCTCAATTAGGAACAACAACATTTAATACAGCATCTGATATTGCTGGAAATTATGGAGGAACTTGGACTAATGGATCAAATCAAGGGTCAGGATTTGGTACTTGGGTATTTACAAATAGTGTTTCGAACAGTGGATTCTATATTGGTGGAACTGGACAAGGAGATCCTAGCTTTGGAATTTACTCAGAGAATAGTGGAAACTTTGCTGCTGCGCAAAGAAATTTTTCATCAGCTCTAAAAATGGGTGAAAAAATTTCAGTAAATATTGGACACACAGCAACTATTAATGGTGAAATTTTTGTTCAACTTTTAGATGATGGTGCTCCTGTATTTACTCTAAAATTTGTTGGAGGGGATGATAGATGGAGAATTAATGACGGAGGGTCAGATTTTGATTCTGGTCAAATGTATTCAGCAAATAATAGTCTAGCATTTACTTTTAGTTATAATGAAGATGGTACATATTCTTACTCTTTCGGATCTGGAAATGGATCAAACTTTACAGCAACTAACAATATTTCAGGAATAAACAGTATTAAATTTCAAACTACTAATCAAGGTGGAGGTCAAAATTTTGGTTTTAATAATTTAAGCATTGATAGTAAATATACAATCACAAACAATAGTACTGTTGCTTCCGATGCAAATATTACAATTCCTTACTTAGAAGTTCAGGCTGGTAGTACTGTAAACATTGGTACTAACAGTAATACAACTATATCTGGTAATCTTACAGTTAATGGAAATTTAAACATTAATTCAGGAAGCTCTTTAATCGTAAACGGAACCTCAACAGGAAATGTAACATACAATAGAGCCATTGATTTTGTTTCAGGAAATTTAAATGGTTGGCATTTGGTTTCTTCACCAGTTTCTGGAGAAGATATGACAGACATGAGAGCAAATAATAATTTTGCGCCTGGATCAGGTGGTGATAGAATAGGCTTTGCATCATATACGCCAACTACAAATCAATGGAGTTATTTTACTACTGCATCAACAGATGCATTGGCAGCAGGAAAAGGTTTTTCAGCTAAACTAGGAAGCACAGGAAACCTTTCTTTTACAGGAACAATCAACACAGCTGATGTTAATGTTTCAATTACTTCTGATGTAACTGGATATTTTAATTTAGTGGGGAACCCATATACTTCTTTTATAAATAGTAAAACTTTCTTAGAAGATAATACAAACTTATTTCCTGCAGATATTTGGGTATGGGATTCAGCAACGAATAATTACATTACATATTCTGCTGTTGATGAATTTAAAGTTGCTCCAGGTCAAGGTTTTTTTGTAAAAGCAACTAGTGGTACAACTGTTGATTTTACAGCATCAAATCAACTACACAATGCTGACACTTTCCAAAAATCATCCAAAATAGAAGTAAAATTAATGATGAATGATGGTTCTGCTGATCGTTTTGCTAAAATGTATTACCTAGACAATGCAACTAAAGGTTTTGACAACGGTTTTGACGGCGAAACATTTGGAGGTATTGAAAACAATGTAGATGTATTTACAAACTTATTAGAAAACAACGAGGGTAAAAAATTCCAAGTTCAATCATTACCAATTGCTGAAATGGAAACCATGATTGTTCCTGTAGGTGTAAAAGCAGCTGCTGGTAAAGAAATCACGTTTACTGCAGAAGCTATGAATTTACCTGGAGATGTAAAAGTATTCTTAGAAGATAGAGTAACAAATACCATTACTCGTTTAGACCAAGCAAACACTTCTTACAAAGTAACTTTGAATGATGCTTTAAACGGAACAGGACGTTTCTTTTTACACACCAAAGCATCAGGTGTATTGAGTACTGATGATATCGCTTTACAAAACACAAGCATATATGCCATCAACAACAATACTTTGAGAGTAGTTGGTTTACCATCAGGAAATGCCAATGTAAAAATGTACAGCATTTTAGGAAAACAAGTGATGCAAACTTCTTTTAGTTCAACAGGAGTGAAAGAGATTTCATTACCAAAATTGTCAACAGGAATGTACATTGTACAAGTAGAAACTGCTGCTGGCAAATTGAACAAGAAAATCGTTTTAGAATAATTAATCCCATTTTAAAAAAGAAGACATCATGAAAAATCAAGATAAAAACTCAGAAGAAATCACAAGAAAAGAGGCTATCAAAAAAATAGGAACTTACGGTAAATATGCAGCCTTAACTGCAATTGGAACCTACCTTATTTTAAGTCCTAAAAAAGCGCAGGCTCAAAGTCCTGCTGAACCAGGAACTGGATTTTAATATCAATAAATTTAGTGAAGTGTGTAAACAAAAGAGCTGCTAAAATAGCAGCTCTTTTAATTTTATAAGCTTTCCATTTTGTAAATGTAATTAAAGCATTTATATGCCTTTCCGTAAGTTTTTCAATATATTCCTCTCATTAGTAAATACATGTCGTAAGTGCTTTGGTCTTTGTCATCCTATTTTTACTTCAATACGCATTATTGTTGGTTCATACCGCTACAGGAATGTAACAAAGGAAAAGCGGAACACATCAACAATAGTACAACATACACCAACAATAAAGCAAAACGTATTAACAATAAGACAACATACATCAACAATAAAGAGGAACGTATTAACAATAAAGCGCAAACTAACAACAATTAAACGAATTGTATTCTATCAAGCTTGGAAAGGAGTAATTGTTACAAATCGCTGCTATTTTAGCAGCTCTTTTAATTTTACAATCGTAAAATCAATCTCTTCTTTGGTGGTGAATTTTGAAAATGAAAATCGTATGGAAGTTTCGTTTGCTTCACCATGAGTCAAAATTTCTCTTAAAACGTGTGATCCTTTATTGCTTCCACTTTGGCAAGCTGAACCTCCAGAAACGGCAATTCCTGCCATATCTAAACTAAAAAGTAATAAGTCGTTTTTAATAGGAAAACGAACATTTAAAATAGTATATGCACTTTTATTTAAGTCTGATGAAGTTCCATTAAATGCACAATTTTTAAAATGAAATTGCAACTCATCAATAAAATATTTTTTAATAGTATTGATGTATTTTTTATCATTCTCTAGATTTTTACACGCAATTTCTAGGGCTTTTTCCATACCTAAAATTCCGTGTACATTTTCGGTACTAGACCTTGCTCCTTTTTCTTGATTGCCTCCATGAAAAAGCGGCATAATTCCAAAACCTTTTTTAAAATAGGCAAAACCAACACCTTTAGGACCATGAAATTTGTGAGCACTTGCAACCAAAAAGTCAATGGGTGTTTGCTGCAAATCAATTTTATAATGCCCAACTGCTTGAACAGCATCCGAATGAAAAAGTGCCTCGTATTTGTTGGATAATTCACATACTTCATGTGTTGATAGTAAATTTCCAATTTCATTATTGATAAGCATTAAACTAATCAATGTTTTTTTATCAGAAGTTGCTAAAAGCGTTTCTAAATGTTGCAAATCAATGTTTCCTTGAGCATCTAATTGAACAAAATCCAATTGAATTCCGTTTGTTTTTTCTAAAAATTCGCAGGTATGCAACACTGCATGATGCTCAATTTTTGAACTAATAATTCGTTGAACTCCTAGATTAAAAACAGCGTTTTGAAGAATTAAATTATCAGCTTCTGTACCTCCTGAAGTAAAAATAATTTCGCTTGCAGAAACATTGAAGTGTTTTGCAATGTTTTTTCTAGCAGTTTCAATGGCTGATTTTGCTTTACGACCAAATTGATGTGTGGAAGATGGATTTCCATAATTTTCTAAAGACGCAGCATGCATTACTGATAAAACTTCAGCATCAATCATTGTAGTTGCAGCATTGTCTAAATAAATTGCTTTCATGATGCAAAAATACGGTTTACAAATTAGAAATTACCATTTTGAAAAACAACTACTTCAGTAGCTCCCAAACCATATTTTTTGTAGGAAGCATCGTAAAACTTTACCGGATATTTTTGAAACAATCGAATCAATTCAGATTTTAAAACACCTTCTCCTACTCCATGAATGAAAACAATTTTCGGAATTCTTTTAGAAATCGCGTATTCTAATTTTCGTTTAGCAGTATCTAATTGCAAATTCAACATGTCAAAATTATCCATTCCTCTTGTTGAGTTTACCAATTGATTGATATGTAAATCAACTTCAAAAATCACTTCATTCTTTTCCTTTTTAAAGGCACTTTTTTTGGATGGTTGTGAAGCAATTTTTTCTTTCAACAATTGATGATTGATGTCCGAAAATTTAGAAAGTTCGTATTGATCTTTTTCAATTTTCACCAATTCAGTGGCTAAAAAAGACAAAATCATGCCGTCATCAGTTCTGATTTGAACATTTTTTCCATCAATTTTAGTGATGATTCCTTTCAAAACATCATCCAAAACTGCCACTTTATTTCCAATTTCTAAACGCATTCTTAACTATTCCTTAATTTCAACCGAAATCGAAATGATTTATTTTTGTTGCAAAAATACTAAGATGTTAAAGACTTCATCTATTTCTACTAAAAACTTCTTTGAAAAAGCTTCAAAAAAGATTTTTATACCAGAAAATAGAAAAAACAATTTGCTAAAAATTGCGAAAACCATTGCTACAACATACGAAAAAAATGAAGTTGTAAATCTTACTTTCATTTGTACAAAAAACTCCAGAAGAAGTCAAATTGCGCAAGTGTGGGCTTTTTTTGCTGCAACGTATTTTAAGTTAAATATTCATTCATTTTCTGGCGGATTTGAAGTTACCTCATTTAACAGAAGTACTATAAAAACACTTCAAAAAGCAGGATTTTCGTTTCAATTGTCTGATTTTTCGCATCAAAATCCGAAATATGAAATTTCATTTGATGGCACAAAAAAATACATTATTGGCCACTCAAAATTGATAGAACATCCTGAAAATCCATTGAATTTTATAGCAATTTCTACTTGTTCAAATGCAGACGTAAATTGCGCCTATCTTGGCACAAAATATGTTTTTCAGTTGCCTTTTGAAGATCCAAAAAACAGTGATGGAACCTTGTTACAAGAGGAAAAATATATGGAAATTAACAAGCAAATTGCAGGTGAAATCTACTTTATTTTTAATGAGGTAAAACAAAAATTGCCTTTTTTACTCTAAAAAAATTAAAAATAACATTCATTACTCAACAGCCAATGCGTATTTCTTTGCAAATTGATGTCTACATGAAGAATGATTTCGTGGGTACCAAAATTTCCTCCTGTAAAATCAAATTTATGATCATAGGCATAACCCACTCTGAATTTCTTGTTTAAAATTACTGCAAATAAGGCACTTACCGTACTTTGATGGCGATAAGAAACACCCGCTTCAAAAAGATTTTTATAAAACAAATTGAGATTTACATCTACAGATAAAGGCAAATTTTTTGTATAACGAATCATTGTTGATGGTTTCAATTTGATGTTTTCTGTTAGATCATACAAAGTTCCTGCTGTTAAAAAAACACTCGGATTTTCTGACAATCTTGGTTGATTGAAAGAATCGTTGATGTAAAACTGAGGTGTTTCTAACAAATGCGGAATTGATATTCCTGCATACATTTTTTGATTGTAAAAAAAGGCTCCAAAACCAACATTCGGAAAATTACCAGAAGTCGTTTCATAAATATCATTATCGGGCGTAATTCCGTCAGCCAAATTGTTGGTGAAAAAAGTCATTCCGCCTTTCAATCCGAAAGATAATCTGCTGTATTGTGAGGTGATTAACGTGTAAGAAACATCAATATTTACATTGTTCGTTTCTGACAAACCAATGTTGTCATTTACAAAAGTAGTTCCTACTCCTAAACCTCTTCTCAATCTTGCGTTGATAGAAAAAGTGCGTGTTTTTGGTGCACCTTCAATGCCAACCCATTGTTCACGAGATAATAATGATGCACTCAATTCTGCTCTTGTACCAACATAAGCTGGATTTATAATTTGCATATTGTACAAATATTGGGTGTAATGTGGCACTTGTTGAGACCAAAAATCAAAACTTACAAACAACAACATCAACCCAAAAAAGTAGCGATTTTGAGTGGTTTTTTGAGATACAATTTGACCAAGTTTTTTCATTATCGTATCAATTGTATAAAGTTCGTTTTGGGTTTTGTAACACCATCATTATACTCTAATGTGTAAAAATAAACGCCTGTTGGTAAAGGTTTTCCACTAAAAGTTCCATCCCACCAAATAGGATTTGTATTGCCATTATTGCTGTAATTAAACACTTCATTTCCTTGACGATTGTAGATTCTAATTCTAAAATTTGGATACAGATCTGCAATTCCTGAAATTTCAAAAACATCGCTTTTTCCATCGCCATTTGGTGAAAATAAATTTGGATAATCGTTGTCTTTGATGGTTCCTAATCCTGATGGTAAAACCGTATTTGAAACATTATCTAAATTAGTTGTTACTTGTAAAATAAAGGTTTCAGTATCTTCATTTAATTTGTCATTGATGGTATTTACAGTTTGCTTGATGCCAAAAGAAAGTGCAGGAATTGTTCTTAAAACGTTTACAAAATCGTAATCTTCATTGGCAAAAGTTGTTAAATCAATGGTTTCTAAGGTAAGATTAATGGCTGCATAATTTTGCATTGGTTCAGAATTCGCATTCAATAAGTTGATGGAAAATTCCATAATTTCACCTTCTTCCACAATGATATCATCAATAAAAATAGTTGGATTTGGATCAATATCAACAATGGTCGCTGTTTTTTGTAAGTCTTGATTGCCAACATTGGTAGTTGTTACTGTGCCAATAACATTGATAGTTTCTTCATCCAATTCATTCAAATTATCTGTATTTGAATTGATTGAAAATGAAATTTCAGTATTCGAATTACTTGGATCAGTAGTGCCATTAATTGTTAGAATTTCAGAAAAGGATTTATAATCATTTGGACTAATGGCAATATTATCAAACGTTTTTACATCAATAGTAATAGGTGTTGAACTTGGATGCGAAATGGAAATTGTGTGTGACAATGCAACTCCTTCATTTTCTCTGGAATTATTCATTGTGATTGAAGGTGGCAAATCATTATCAATAATGGTTCCTATTGCGCTGATTTCTTTATTTAATGTGTTATTTGAAACAATGCTCGCTTGCAAGGTAAAAAGTTCAGTTTGCTCAAAAATTGGATCTTCAAAAGAAATTATGGTAAATTGAGCTGAAGATGTATTTGCAGGAATTGTAAAAGTTTGATTTGTGATTCCAAGAAAATCAAAAGGAGACGTTGCAACGTCATAAGTTGTTGTGGTATTTGTGCCATTTAAAGTTGTCAAATTGATGACAATTGGTGAAGCACTTTCGATGGCAATTGTTTCATCATTTTTAGTAACTAACGAGAATGTAAAAATCAAATCAATGCCTTCAGTTACAGAAACATTATCAATATTTACCTGAATTGCGATGAGTTCTCTCCAATCTCTTTCTGGAGTATCTGAATTATCTGCATTCGGAAAACTCGTTGGATTTTGTCCGTTAGTAGGATTCACCAAACTATCATTGGTATCAAAAGCATCATCCAAACCATCATTATCTGCATCTAAAATTAAGGGTATAATTTCAGGATTTCCATCAGCATTTGTGTCCCAACCTTCTACAACATCATTTCTAATATCGTTATCAGAATTGATGTCTAGATAATCTGGAATTGTATCTGCATCAGTATCAATTGGAATTATTCCGTTTGGAAAAGCAGTATCAATCCCGGTTTCAGAAAAAATACCATTTGGTGAAATAAAATTGGCTGTTAATTGCGCTTCAATAATATCAACAATTCCGTCATCATCTGCATCAATATCTAAGAAATTTGGATTTCCGTTATTGTCTGTATTTGGAATCGTGTAAGAAATATTGGCATTTGTGGAATCATTGGTTTCTTTAGAATTATCCAAACCATTTGCCCCAACAGGATTATTTGTAGCTCCATTTCTGTTAGTATCAGAAAGCGAATTTCCTGCTTCTACAATATCAAAAATTCCGTCATTATCACTATCTAAATCTAAATGATTTGGAACTCCGTCGTTGTCAAAATCAAACAAATCTACAATTCCGTCAGCATTCGTATCTGAACCAAAATCAGTGTCTCTGTAATTGGGAATATTGTCATTATCGTCATCATCTAACGGATGTAAACCATTGTATTCTAAAATATCAGGAATGGTATCATTATCATCATCAAGGTCTATTGTGTTTACAATTCCGTCATTATCAGAATCTGTTGAGGCATTTACAGAAATACTTTGGGCTGAAGTAATTGCGCCATTCAGGGGATTTCTTGAGGTGAAAATTGCCCTATTTATTCCACTACAAGTTTCACTATAAACCACTGAAAATTGGACAGTAATTGTTTCATCTTTTCGTAAAATTCCATCTGAACCTAAAAATAAATTTGTGTTGGAAGTACCATTAAAATTCGAATTTAATGTTGGATTTGAAGTAGCTGAAGAACTTGAAATTATGGGTGTTCCAACAGAAATAATATTACCTCCGCAAGTAGTTGTTAAGTTGTCTTGGATTTGTAAATTGGTAAGTTGAACAGATTCGCTTGTATTTTTAATGGTAATTTGATAGGTAATTTCCTCGTGTTCTAAAATTCCGTTCGGAATTTTATTTACGTTTGATATTACTTTGGAGGTACTTGAAGCAGCAGTAAATAAAAAACGCATGCTTGATGTGTTGCAATTGCATTGCAATGCTGAAGAAACACTATTCGTTGCTGAATTGGTTTTGTAATATCTATCTACGTGATTTCCCAAATTATCAGACCATAAAACAAATGAATTTCGCCTTTTACTATTGGCAGTTAATTCGTCAAAACCATCCAAACTTCCTTGAGTTTGAGACCTAGTAATTTGATTAAAAAAACTATAAGCTGTTGAGGCATAAGGTGCAATCACATAATACAGCTCTAAAATAATTTTTTCATCAGCAGCTAATGAATTATTGGGAGCTAATAAAAAAGTTTCCGTATTTCCGTCATAATTACTATTTATGGTGACTGTTGGACCGGAAACTTGTTGAATTCTAATTTCAGAAAAGGTAATTCCGTTGTCTAAAAAACTACCCAAACCCATATTAAAATTGATGTTTTGAGCAGTTCCAATTCCTTCGTTAGTAATGATTACTCTGTTTGCATAATCATAAGTTCCATCAAAATTGATGACTCCAGGAGGATTTAAAGAATCATTAAACTCGGGAATATACAATCCTGCTGAAACAATTGCTTCTGTTGTATGAAAATCAGTAAGTAAAAATGAGGCAGTTGCATTTCCTCTATCTGAAGTAATATTGATGGTGTTTTCAAAATCAATTCCTGATCCAGATGGAGTTGGATTGGGTCTTCCATCACAAAAAGGTCTGATTGTTACACAAAAATTAATGGTAACATTTTGCCTTGGATACAAGGTTAAATTATTAATGGCATCAGTGCTAAAAATCGAGTTTGATGAAATATTTAAAAATCCTTCATTCACTGCATTGTTTGTAAATTCTCTAGGATAACCTGCAGGAGGATTCAAATAATCGCGTGTAAAAGTATTGTTTGATATACTTACTTCAGTAACATCCACCACACAACCATTTCCAAAAGTCGCTTGTAAATTGTTTGTAATATCAATGTTTTTTATCAAGCTTGTAGGATGATAATCTCTTGCAGTACTTTTGTTTGAAACAACAATTGTATATCTTACTTTGTACTCTCCATCAGATGTAAAACCTTGATTACAGCTAGAAAGTTGAGTTAATTCTAATAAATTATCAATATTTTGAACAGTAATATCTAAAATTGCAGAGGCTGTAAATGTTCCATCAGTAATTGTATATGAAATTGGTGGAACAGTGTCTCCAATATAATTTGGCGCGGGTACAAAAACATAACTACCATCTGCAGCAATTGAAATTGAACCTTGAGTTAAAATAGCGGTTTGCCCTACTTGATAAGTAATTCCATTTACAGTAAATTGCGTTACTGAAAGTACATCATTATTAGGATCAGTATCATTCGCCAATACTCCAGGAGCGGCAACAGTTAAGGTAGTGTTGATTTCAGCAGTATCATAATCTATTACGGCTACAGGTGGTGCAGGTGGCAGCAAAACCGTAATATTTAAATTTGCTGAACTTGTAAAAGTTCCATCAGTTATAGTGTAATTGATAGTTTGAACAACTCCAAGGAAATTAGTAGTCGGAAAGAAAGTATAACTCCCATCAGCAGCAATAGTTAATGATCCTTCAGAAAAAGTGGCTGTTTCACCTGCAGCAAACGAAGCACCATTTACTGTAAATTGTGATATAGAAAGTACATCACCATCTGCATCAGTATCATTTGCCAAAACTCCAGGAATTACAACTGATAATGATGTATTTCTTAATGTTGATACATTGTCATCAACAGCAATTGGAGGTGCTTGAGCGTATAAAAATTGTGTTATGAAAATTAATAAAATTGCATAACTTAAGGTGCTTTTTGTCATTTAGGGAAAATGGAGAAATCACTCAAATTTAATCAATTTTTTCGATAATTCTTTTACTTAAATCTCAATACTTTTATCATAAGGAATCATCTTTAAAATATGATTGATTACGTTTATTCTTGCCTCTGTTTTTCTATTGGCACGTATTATTTTCCATGGTGAGATTTTAGTGTTCGTCCTTGCAAACATGGCATTTTTATATGCTGTGTATTGATCCCATAATTCTTGTGCTTTTTCATCTAATTTGGTCATTTTCCATTGTTTTAATGGATCATTTTTGATGTCCGCAAAACGTTTTGCTTGTTCCGTTTTTGAAATTGACATGTAAATTTTAACCAAATGAATGCCTGATTCTAAAATCATTCGTTCAAAATCATTCACCTGATTCATAAAAATTTCATATTCTTCTTGAGTACAAAATCCGTTTACAGGCTCTACAACTGCTCTATTATACCAACTTCTGTCAAAAAAAACCATTTCACCAGCTTTTGGAAATTGCTCTACATAACGCTGAAAATACCATTGAGATTCCTCGTCTTTTGATGGTTTTGGCAAGGCAACAATTCGCATGTGACGTGGATTGATACGCTCAGTTACGCGTCTAATAGCTCCGCCTTTTCCTGCTGCATCTCTTCCTTGAAATACAATGATAATTCGTTCGTCATTATTAATTGCCCAAGTTTGAAGGCGAATCAATTCTGCCTGTAATTTTTCGATTTTCTTTTGATAATCAATATATCTTAGTGCCTTTTCAACATTATAAGGTTCTTTTAAAAGCAATGCTAAAAACCCTTTTTTGGAATTCAACCTTTTTAAATCCTCTTCTTTTAGATGTATATTCATAACACTAATCTATTTGATGAATATTAGAACGAAAATAACGCATCACCACATTTGGATCTGGAGTAAGTACAGTACCTGCCTGCGATTTTCCTTCGTAATTAAATTGCGACAAAACATGTCTCATGGCTTCTAATCTGGCAACTTTTTTATTATTAGTTTTGATAATCATCCAAGGACTATAAGTTGTATGAGTTTTAGAAAACATTTCTGCTTTGAATTCTGTGTATTTATCCCATAAAATTTGACCTTGTTTATCAACTGGACTAAATTTCCAACGTTTTAATGGATTTTCTTTTCTAGCTTCAAAGCGTTTTAACTGTTCTTCTTTTGTTATTGACAACCAAAATTTAATAATTACAACACCATCTTCATACATCATATGCTCAAATTCAGGTACTTGCACCAAAAAATTCCTGTACTGATTTTCTGAACAAAAACCCATAACTGGTTCTACAACTGCTCTGTTGTACCAACTTCTGTCAAAAAAAACAATTTCGCCAGGATTGGGTAATTCTTTGATATATCTTTGAAAATACCATTGACCTTTTTCAATATCAGTGGGTTTATTCAATGCTACTAACCTACTAGACCTTGGATTGAGATGCTCCATAAATCTTCTGATATTTCCTCCTTTTCCAGCGGCATCTCTTCCTTCAAAAATAACAGCAACTCTCATATTATGGTTGGAAATATGGCGTTGTAATTTTACCAATTCAATTTGTAAAAGCCGTAATTCGTTGTTATAGGTTAAAGCTTCTTGTACTTTGGTATAAGAAATGTTTTTCTCTTTTATTTTGGCAAGTAATTCTTGATTACTTTTTATAATTTGAAAATCTTCTGCAGACAGCGTTTCTTTACTAATCATCGAGTTCATTTAATAGCACTAAAATAAAACCTTTTTTTGACAATTGTGTTAAAAAAGAATGATTTTACATCTGTTCATTTATATTTGTGGTCTATGAAAAATTTTCTGTTTCTATTATTGGTTTTGAATGCATTTTGGATATTTTCTCAACAAAAATTTTCAAAAGAAATCAGTTTTATCAATGACAACGATTTGTATGTTTCTTTTGTCAGAGATCGATATTATACAAATGGCATGTTTTTAAACTACAGGTATTTAGCAGAAAACAACAAAGAATCTCTAGAAAAAAGAATTTTCCAATGGCAAATTGGTCATAAAATGTACACGCCAAATAAGCCAAATGTGACTTCAATTAATGAACATGACAGACCTTTTGCAGGCTATTTATACGGAAGTTTTGCTATTTCAAATGTTTATAAAACTAACAAAATCCTGACAACTTCTTTTGATATTGGTATGATTGGAGAAAATGCATTTGGTAAAGAAATTCAAGATTTTATTCACAAGTTATATGGTTTTAAATTAGGAACTGGCTGGGAATATCAAATTAAAAATGCAATCGGAATTAATTTTGGCACAGAATACATCTCATATATTGGTAAAGATTCTTCAGGTATGTATGATATTTCATGGATAAATACTGCAAATATAGGAACTGTTTTTACAGATATTTCTACTGGATTTTATGGCAGAATTGGTTTTAAACCTTTGCAAAAATTAGCGAATTCTATTGCTTTTAAAACCAATTTGAATGATGAAAATACGAATGATGTTAGAGAAATTGAATCTTTTCTTTTTATAAAACCAACTGTTAGATATGCAATTTATGATGCAACCATTCAAGGAAGTTTTTTAAATCCTGGAAGTGCAGTAACTAAAGAATTGATTCCTGTTGTATTTAATCTTGAAATTGGACTGAAATTCACCGCAAATAGATTCCATTTTGGATACGTTTTTAATTACAATACAAGTCAATCTGAAGGATTAAAATATACCTATGGAAATAAATTTGGAACAATTGCGGTTCATTATTTATTGCATTAGCTAGCAAAAAATTCATCTTTAAATCCTATCAAATATAACTTTTCTTGAGCTCTTGTAATGGCTGTATACAACCATCTGTAGTATTCTTTTGAAACACCATCAGGCAAATAAGGTTGCTCAACAAAAACAGTTTTCCACTGTCCACCTTGCGATTTATGACAAGTTATGGCATATGAAAACTTGACTTGCAACGCATTGAAATAGGGATTTTTTTTGATTGCCAATAATTGTTTGTAACTAGAAGTTTCATCAGCATAATCTTCTTTTACAGCTTGGTATAATTTATTGGTTTCTTCATAAGTCAAGGAAGGACTTTCGCTAGTCAAAGTATCTAAAAGTAAAACTGTTTCAAAAGGATTCATTTCTGGATAATCAATCATTCTGAGGGTAACTTCCGCAAATGAAAATCCATAAATCTCTTTGATGGTAAAAATCCGCAACACTTCGCAAATATCTCCATTCGCAATAAAACCTGCAGGCGAAGTTTCATCCAACCAAAAATAATTATTCTTCACAACCATGATGTAATCTCCAGCAGAAATGGTATTTTCTTGACCTCGAATTTGCATCCGAATTTGCTGATTGTATTCATTCGCACGCTTATTTGAACGCACAATAAATGCAGTATCTTCTACTCCATTTGAATTGTATGCATCCAAAATGGCATCTTCAATGTCATAACCATCTTCCAATCTTTTGATATCAGGAAATTTTACTTCAAATTGAAATGGATTTCCATCATTTTGAATCAATTTTCGCAATTGAGTTGCGTTGAACAAAATTCCCGAATTTTCATGTTGACGCATCACTTCATCCAACTCAATTTCTTTAACATCCTTAAAATAATGTCTGGTTAAAATGTCTAAATCTAAAGCAGGACTAACATTTAATTTTACTGGTGGAAGTTGGGCTGTATCTCCAATAAAAAGCAACTTGCAATTTTGACCTGAATAAACATACGAAATCAAATCATCTAACAAAGATGTAGTTTCAAACGAATTTTGATGTTGTTTTTCATCAGGAATCATAGAAGCTTCATCTACAATAAAAATAGTGTTTGTGTGCTTATTGGGTTGCAGCACAAATGAAATTGATGCATTTGATTGCTTTTTGGGAAAATAAATTTTTTTATGAATCGTAAATGCTGGTCTTTTTGAATATACTGAAATCACTTTTGCAGCTCTTCCTGTTGGCGCTAATAAAACCGCTTTTTTTCCTGCAAATTTTAATGCATTTACAAAAGTACTTATAGTTGTTGTTTTCCCTGTACCTGCATAACCTTTCAACAAAAAAAGACTTTCTTTGTTGGTTTCAAAAATAAAAATACTCAACAATTTAAGCAGTAAATCTTGCTTTTCTGTTGCCAAAAAAGGAAAGTTTACACATAATTGTTTGTAAAAATCAACGGGTTTTTGAATCATAAAAAATATAATTCAACAAAGATACCTTTCTTTACAAATAAAAGTTTTTATGATTGAAAAAAAATTGTAGATTTGCCTTATTACTATTAAAAACAAAATAAAATGAGTTTATTACTAATGATTATAGGAGCTGTCTTAGTAGCTGTTCTTCTTGCTTTTGCAATTGTTAAATATCTTCCATTAAACTTACGTTGGATTCCTTCAATTATACTGTTAGCTGTAGCAGTTTTCTTAGGATTTAAAATCTATGGAGGTATTATGGAGCCTATCCAATTTAACAAAGATAAAGTTAAAAAATATGCACCAGTTGTTGAGAATTTAAAAATCATCAGAGATGCTGAAATAAAATTCTACGAAAAATATGGAAGATATACCAACAACAAAGAATTGTTAATTGCTTTCATTGAACAAGCCAAACTTGCCATAACTGAAACTAGAACAATTGTAGAAAAAGAAAACAGAGGTGGTGGAATTATTGTAGATGTTGAAAGAAGAGTAACAGATACGATTGGTTATGAGCCTGTGTTAAAATATTTTGAAGGTCGTGATTACAAAAACATGTTCAAAGTTCCTGGAGTTGAAGGTGTAGAATTTGAATTAGAAGTTGCAAAAGTTGAAAAAGTTCAAGGTTTGATCGTTCCTACTTTCATGGCTAGAACTTCTAAAAAAGGAATTTTAGCAGGTATGAATGAATCATTGGTAAAACAAGAATTAGAAGCTATAGAAACTGATCAAATTAAAGGTGAATACGTTTCTGTAGGTTCATTAGATGAAGTAACAACCGGAGGAAACTGGCCACCATCTTACGATAAACCAGGTGAAAAAAAGCAGGAGTAACATATCTTTAAAAAACACTAACAATAAGATTCTATCCATCCAATTTAGTTTGGATGGATTTTCTTTTTGTGTTTCAGATTTATTTTCAAAAGAAATTAGCTACTTTGCCGATTACACTTTTGATGAGACTGTCAATTCATTGGAAAATTTGTTAGAAAACATAAAAACAATTTTCAACGAAGACCCAATTTTACATAATGAATTTAGTGAAGTTTTTATCATTCATCAAAATAGCCTGAACACACTTGTTCCAGATGATTATTTTGATGAAAATTCGCTAAGTTCATATCTTGAATACAATATCAAAACCTTACAAACAGATTTCATTACTTTTGATTCTATTGCTGAAATTGAAGCGAAAAACGTTTACATCCCTTATGTAAACATCAACAATTATTTGTTTCAAAACTTCGGTGAATTTGAGTACAAACATCACACAACAATTTTATTAGAAAAACTCATCCAAAAAAACAAATCCGAAGAAAAAGTAATGTTTGTGAATGTATTTAAAAATACATTTGATATTACAGTACTTGAGCATAAAAAACTAATTTTAAGCAACTCTTTTGCTTATAATACTAAGGAAGATTTTATTTACTACATACTCTTTGTTGCTGAACAGTTACAATTAAATAACGAAGAATTCAAATTGTACTTTACAGGAGAAATTACAATAGAATCAGACCTCTATAATATTGCATTTACCTACATTAAAAATGTATATTTTCTTGAAAGTTCTCAAGCTATTTTTAAAGAGTTAGATGCAAAAAAACATTCAAATTTCATTTTATTAGGATGAGAATTATCTCAGGAAAACACAAAGGAAGACGTTTACAAGCGCCCAAAAATTTACCAGTTCGTCCAACAACAGACATGGCTAAAGAAGGCCTGTTCAATGTATTAAACAACCATTTTTATTTTGATGCAATTACGGTAATTGATTTATTTGCCGGCACTGGAAATATCAGTTATGAATTTGCTTCAAGAGGAAGTAAAAACGTAGTTGCCGTTGATGAAAATTACAATTGTATAAAATACATCAATAGTATTTCTAAAGAACTTAATTTCGATATAAACAGTTTTAAAAGCGACGTGTATTCGTTCTTAGAAAAAACTTCTTTGCAAGCTGATATTATCTTTGCAGACCCACCATATCATTTTGAAACGGAGAAGTTTTTACAAATTGTTGATATTGTTTTTGAAAAAGAATTGATTACTGAAGAAGGATTATTAATTATTGAACATTCAAAAAATACAGATTTATCTCAACACAAAAACCATAGTTATGAGAAAAGATATGGAGGAAATGTGTTTAGTTTTTTTGAATATAAAAACGAAGAGGAGTTATAAAAGTGAATTTATAATATCTGAAACTGTAATTCCTTCAGCCTCTGCTTTGTAATTCTTAACAATTCTGTGTGATAAAATCGGAATAGCAACAGCTTTCACATCTTCAATATCTGGTGAGTATTTGCCATGAACAGCCGCATGCGCTTTTGCTGCCAAAACTAAATTCTGTGAAGCTCTTGGGCCTGCACCCCAGTCCAAATAATTTTTTACCATTTCTGTTGCCTCTGCAGATTTAGGTCTTGTTTTTCCAACCAATCTTACTGCATATTCAACCACATTATTAGATACAGGAATTTTTCGAATCAATTGCTGAATTTCAATAATTTCTGGACCTGAAAAAATAGCATTCAATTGTTGATTTTGATTGCTTGTGGTATTAAAAACCACTGCTACTTCTTCTTGAAAAGAAGGATATTCTAAGTTAATAGAAAACATAAAACGATCCAATTGTGCTTCTGGCAAAGGATACGTTCCTTCTTGTTCAATTGGATTTTGAGTTGCCAAAACAAAAAACGGCAAGTCTAATTTGTAATGATTTCCAGAAATAGTTACTGATCGTTCTTGCATTGCCTCTAACAAAGCTGCTTGCGTTTTTGGTGGTGTTCTGTTGATTTCATCCGCCAAAATAATATTAGAAAAAATAGGCCCTTTTATGAATGTAAATTGCCTGTTTTGATCTAAAATTTCACTTCCTAAAATGTCTGAAGGCATTAAATCTGGTGTAAATTGAATGCGTTTAAAATGCAATCCTAAAGCATCAGAAACTGTATTTACTAATAAAGTTTTAGCCAATCCAGGAACACCAATCAATAAAGAATGACCTCCACAAAAAATTGACAAAAGTGTAAAGTTTACAGCTTCTTTTTGTCCTATAATTATTTTTCCTATTTCCGTTTGTAATGATTGATATTTTTTTACCAAATCATTTACAGCCTCTACATCAGACATTAGTTAGCAGTTTCTTTTTTCCAATTTTTTTCAAACGTACATTTATTGTGGATTTCTGATAATTTAATGTACGTGTCTTTTATTTTTCCTTTAGACCATTTGGCAATCACTTCTTCTTTCTTTTTCATTAAAGCCAATTCTTGAATTTTTACATAATCTTGCACCAAATCTGCAACGTGAGTATCTGTTCTTTCTCTCATCAACATGAATTTGAACATTTTTATACCACTTTGATCTTGATCGTAAAACACGTCCGTCATTTCCCCTTTTTTCAATTCGGCCACTCTTCCATACAAATCTGGATCCATTCTTGTCAAATCAAATTTTGATTCACCATTGTATGGATTTGAAATCAAACCTCCATCATTTTTAGTTTCATCATCTTGAGAATATTGTTTTACAGCTTCTTCAAAAGTTATTTTACCATCTAAAATATCTTGTTTTACTTTTTCAGCTTTACTTTTTGTGTCATTAATCAATTGATCAGGAACATTTGGACGCATTAAAATATGTGATGCAACTCGCTTATTTCCTCTGATTTCATGTAACTGCATGATATGATATCCAAAATCTGATTTGAAAGGTTTTGAAACTTGACCAACATCTAAACTAAAAGCAGTTTCTTTAAACTCTTTGATAAAAGGTGATTCTTTAGTTACTTCATATTGCCCTCCATTACTAGTTACTCCTGGGTCATCAGAATTGATGATTGCCTTCATTTTAAAACTGGCTCCTTCTTCAATTTCAGCCTTCAATTCGTTTAATTTTTTAATGATACGATCGTCTTCTTCTTGTGATGGTATCGCTTTAAAAACAATTTGTGCAATTTCAACTTCAGCAGGAATTTCTGGCAATTCACCTTTATCTTTCAATCCGTTAAAATACAAACGAACTTCTTCAGGAGTTACATCAATTTTTTCAGTAATTTTTGCTTGCTCTCTTTGTATAAGCATATTTTCTTTTTCAACATTGAAAATTTCACTTTTTAAATCTTCAATGCTATTAAAACCATAAGCCTTAATTACTTTGTCAACAGAACCAAATTCTTGGGTAAAGTAGGCAATATTTCTATCAACATTTGCCGAAATTTCTGCATCAGTAACTGTAACACTATCAACCACTGCATGATGTGACAACAGTTTTTGTTGCATCAATTCTTCTAACATTTCACAGTCTGAAATTTTAATTTTTCCTTCAGATCTTTTTTCAATTTCTAATTTAAATTTATCAATATCAGAATTCAATACAATGTTTTTACCAATAACTACGGCAACTCCATCAATTTTTACTTTTTGAGAAAAAGTATTGAAACTAGTAAATCCTAAGAAAAAGGAAAATATAATTAAATTAATAGGTTTTAAAATTGTTGTTTTTTGTAGCATCTTGTAATATTATTTTTTCAATGTCTTTAATCAATTCAATTTTGCGTCTGTGCAAAATCATTTGTTTTATTTGTGGCTTTATATAACTTAATGGAGCAGTTTCATTTCGAACCAAAACGTCATTAATAGAAATCAAATATAAACCTATTGAATCTTGTTTTTCAAGATATTTGGTTTTATTTAACAAAATATCTCTCGAAAATGGTAAAATTGTAGCAACTTTATCAACTGAAGTCCAAATATCTGTATTGAATTGAAATTGTTTAAAGCTTAGTTGTTGTTTTTGCAACGCTTCTAAATCATCAATCCTTTCTGATCTAAAAAGACGAATTAATTCATTTTTATTAACAACTTTATGATCAAAATGAAGGTATTTTATTTTAATTAAATCTTCATTCAACTTAAAATTCTCTTTATTAATGTTGTAAAAATCTTCAATTTCATTCGAATAAATAGTAGTATCTAATTGTTGATTGATCAACATTTCTTTGTAGTTGTTAATCAACAAACTTTCTCGATATTCATTGACTAATTTATTTATTTCGTTGGTAGTTTCAAGAGAACTATTTTCTTCTGCTTTTGATAATAAAAGTTGTTTCAAAGCCCAATTATTAATGAAACTTTTCACCAAAAGTGTACTATCATTTTTAGTGTAATTTTCAGGCAAAATGGATTTGATATCGTCTTTAAACAATTTTTGGTCATTTACCATAGCAACTATTTCTTCCTCTTCTTCTTCTTTACTTCTAAAATCGAAGTAGTCACAAGAGCTAAAAAAAAGTGTTCCTAAAAATAAAAACAACAACTGTTTCACTACTTTTTGTTATAAAATTTGATTAAATTTTTTAATTGTCTGTTATCAATTGCGATGATAACATTTTTTCTCAACTCAGCAATCCAATTGTTTTCCAAAAAGTTCTGATAATCATTCATTACTTCACCTTTTACTTTGGCAAGTTCATTTGAGCTGTATTTACTGATGTTTTCATCAAAATACGTTTTTAAGCCTAAAGAATCTTTGGTTGATTTTTCCCAAATAGTTTGTTGCATCAACTCAAATAACAACAATCCATCTTTATATTCTTGAAGAGTTATAGCAAATTCAGGTTCTGATTTTTCTAAATTTTCTTTGTAATAGTTTAAAATTTCATCGTTTTTAAAATCTTCAAACAATTCAAAAACAGCCTTTCCAGTTCTATTTTTGATGAAATTCACGAATTTTTCTTGAGACAAACTACGTTCGTTTATTTTTAATATTTCTGATTGAAGAGAATCTTTCGATATATTTCTAATATTTTTTATATCAAAAATCGATTTTGCGGATTCATTTTCAATGATGCTATATTTTTTTTTCAATTTTTGAATAACTGCCATTTGAGACAGCTGAGCTCTTTCATCAGAACGAACTTTTTGCAACAATTCAGGTTGCAATTTTTCAAAAGAATCTACTGGATGCTTTTTTATCAAATACACAATATGCCATCCAAATTGAGTTTTAAATGGCTTAGAATAAGAATCTTCTTTTTCCAAACCAAAAGCAGCATCTTCAAACGGTTTTACCATAACACCAGTGCCGAATTTGCGCAAAACTCCGCCTTTAGATTTTGTACCAACATCATCAGAATATTCTCTTGCTAAGGTTTTAAATTGCTCATCTTTTTGAAGTCTGTCATACACTTCATTGATTAACTTTTCTCCTTTTTCAGTTTTATCAGTAATTAAAATATGAGCAACCTCAACTTCACCTTTAGATTTTCTAATAGAATCAACTTGTAAAATATGGTATCCAAAACGCGTTTTGAAAGGTGTTGAAACTTCACCAACTTTGGTTTTATAAGCTGCATCTTCAAAAGGAAATACCATTCTAAATGCAGAAAAATAACCTAAATTACCTTTATTTCCAGGTCTTCCATTGATAGAATCTCCTTTCGCTGAAGGGTCTTCAGAAAACTCCACTGCAACCTTTTCAAAATCTTCGCCTTTCAGTATTTTTTCACGAATTTTTACGATCTTGTTATAAGCTTCTAAGGTATCTTTTGGAGTAGCTACAGAGGGAGTTCTTACCAAAATATGCTTTGCTTTTACTTCGTTTTTAATTCTAAAATATGCATCTTTTACCAATTTATTTATGTATGCCGAGTCTTGTAAATAAGGCATAGATAGTTGGTTTCTGTAAGATTCAATTTCTTTTTTGTAAGAAGGTAAAGTATCTAATTGTAAGCGATAAGCCTCTTTAACTTTCAAACGATAATTGATATAAAGTTCAATATTTTTTTGAATATCTTTTTCTTCTTCATTATCAATTGCGTCTAAATTCTTTTCATAAACGCGTCTAAAATCAGAAACAAGTACTTTTTCATTTCCAATCGTCATTAAAACTTTGTCCTTTTTTTGCGAAAAAGTAATTGATGAAACACTCAATATTGCAATTAATAGCCTTTTTTTCATAAAATTATAGTGAAATTATACCTTTAATTTTTTCTGCTTTTTGATAATATGATATAACAGTGGTCGCATTTTCAACATTTAAAACGATGGAAACGCTTACATATTTTCCTGTTTTTGATTTTTTAGTGTTAATGACAGCTCCATTGTTATTGAATAAATTTTCTACTTCATCTACCTGATTTTCAGTAGTTGGAACAATAAATTTAAACAAATAGTCTGATGGAAATTGAGTAGTATCCTCTAATTGCCATTGCAATTTTTTATAAAAAGTTTCTCTATCCTCCATTTATTTTCGAAATCTCTGTTTAAAATAGGAAGGCACAAAATTACATTAAAATCTTAGTTTTATAATACTAATGAATTATTTTTGTGTATTCAAGTAAAAACAATTTCAAAATTAAATAAGACACTAAAAAATTGCAAGAAAAACAATATAAAATTGTGTTAATTGGAGGACCTGCAACAGGGAAAACTACAGTGCTTAAAACACTTAAAGAAAAAGGATTTCATTGTTTTGAAGAAGTTTCAAGAGAAGTTACTTTAAATGCTCAAAAAAACGGAATTGAGCAACTTTTCTTGACAAATCCACTGCTTTTTAGTGAATTACTTTTAGAAGGGAGAGAAAAACAATATCAAGTTGCTGAAAAATCAGCTGAAAATATTATTTTTTTTGATAGAGGAATTCCTGACATTACAGCTTATCTTGATTTTTTCAACACAAAATATCCTGCTGTATTTACAGAAAAATGTCATACTTATAAATACGATGTAATTTTTCACTTTTCTCCTTGGGAAGCAATTTACACAAAAGACAATGAGCGTTATGAATCATTTGAGGAATCCGTTTTAATTGATAAATTCATCATTAAAACTTATACAGATTTAGGGTATAAAATTATCAATGTTCCCTTTGGAAAATTAGAAGAGCGTGTTCAATTTATTGTCAATTATTTGAACAATTAAACATGACTGATGCACAAAAAATACTGCAACAATATTGGAATTATGATTCATTTATTTCTCCGCAAGAAGAAATTATTGAAGCGGTTCTAAATCAAAAAGATGTTATTGCATTATTGCCTACTGGAGGTGGAAAATCAATTTGTTTTCAAGTTCCTGCATTATTAAAAGATGGCGTATGTATAGTTATTTCGCCGTTAATTTCATTGATTCAAGATCAAGTTGAAAATTTAAAAAGCAGAGGAATTAAAGCTACTTCAATTCCTTCAGGAGCAAGTCAAAATGATATATTAACCCTTTTTGACAATATCAAATTCGGAAATTATAAATTCTTATACATCTCTCCTGAACGTTTGCAAATGCCTTTAATTCAGGAAAAAATCAAACAATTAACTGTAAGTTTTGTAGCTGTTGATGAAGCGCATTGTATTTCAGAATGGGGACATGATTTCAGACCATCATTCAGAAATATTACGATTCTCAGAGAATTAGTTCCAAATGTTCATTTTATAGCACTTACTGCCACTGCAAACCAACAAGTATTGTTAGATATTGAAATAAATTTAAAACTTAAAACTCCGAAAATATTCAGAAAAAGTTTTTATAAAGAGCATTTGGCGTATCAAATTTTTACTGTAGAAGATAAATTATTGAAACTTCAACAAATTTTTGAAAAGACAAAAACACCTGCAATTGTTTATGTAAACTCAAGAAATAAAACGCAACAAATTGCTCAATTTTTAAGTTCTAAAAACTTTAAAGCAAGTTTTTATAATGGAGGATTAACAGCTGCAGAAAAAGAAATTGCTTTCGAAAATTGGATGTCAGAAAAGACCCCAATTATGGTTGCCACAAATGCATTTGGAATGGGAATTGACAAAAAAAATGTTGGCATTGTTATTCATTTTGACATTCCATATAGTATAGAAAATTACATTCAAGAAGCTGGAAGAGCAGGAAGAAATCATCAAAAATCTTTTGCAGTTTTATTAAAAAACAACAACGATATTTCCAATCAAATTGAGTACTCTAAAAAGTCACTTCCAAGCATCCAAGAAGTAAAAGAAATTCATAAAAAATTGTATCAATATTTTAGAATTGCCAATGGCGAAATTCCAGAAAATTTATTGGGTTTTAACCTCTTAGAATTCTCGAAAATATATAATTTTTCAGTGAAAAAAGTAGATGCTGTTTTGCGTATTTTAGCAAACAATTCTATCCTTGAAATTACAAATACATACAATAAAAAATCGAGTATTATTTTTCATGAAACTAGTAAAAATCTCCATTTTTACGCTATCAATAATATCTATATAAAAAACTTTGTAAATTCATTACTAAGAACTTACACAGGATTATTTGAACAAGAAGTTAAAATTGATGAATATCTACTTGCAAAGAAAAATAATACCACTTCAAACCAAATTATTGGGTATTTAGAGCAGTTACAAAAAGACGAAATCATTACTTATAACAGTGTTAAAACAGATTCAGAAATTCGGTTTTTAGTTCCAAGAGAAGATGATAAAACTATCAATCGTTTTTCAAAAGAAATCACTCAATTTATCAAACAAAAAGAAAAAAAATCAACCGATTTTTTACGCTTTATTCAAAATAATTCTGTTTGTAGAAGTGTACAAATTTTAGCGTATTTTGATGAAAAATCAATCAAAAAATGTGGTATTTGTGACGTTTGTTTATCCGAAAAAAAGACTCAAAAAAAAGATATTGATTTAGAGATTTTAAACTTACTTCAGCAAAAAGAAAAACTTTCTTCACAAGAAATTACCCAAATTTTAAACTTCTCTGAAAAAGACATTTTAGTACATTTACGTCAGTTAATTTCAGATGAAAAAATCAACATCAATCATCAAAATAAATATTACCTAAACTAAAATCATGAATAGATTGCGCATCGTTTTTATGGGAACCCCAGATTTTGCCACTTCAATTTTACAACACTTAGTTGATAACAATTTTGATGTTGTAGGAGTTGTAACTGCTGCTGACAAACCTGCAGGAAGAGGATTGAAAATGAATGAATCTTCCGTAAAAAAATATGCTCAATCGCAAAACATTCCAGTTTTACAACCAACAAATTTAAAAAGCGAATCGTTTTTAACATCTTTAAAAGATTTCAATGCAGATATCCAAATTGTAGTTGCTTTTAGAATGTTGCCCAAAGAAGTTTGGAGCATGCCAAAAATGGGAACTTTCAATTTACACGCGTCTTTATTACCTGAATATAGAGGTGCAGCTCCTATTCATTGGGCAATTATCAATGGTGAGAAAAAAACTGGAGTAACCACTTTTTTTATAGATGATAAAATTGATACTGGCGAAATCATTTTACAACGCGAAATTGAAATTACAGAAATTGAAACGGTTGGAACTTTGCATGATAAATTGATGCATCTTGGCGCAGATTTAGTCTCAGAAACTGTAGAATCAATTTCAAGGCGAGATTTCAAAACAACCAAACAACTAGATATAGAAGAAAAATCAGCTCCTAAATTAACTCCTGATAATACAAAAATAGATTGGAGCGAAACTCTAGAAAATATCTATAACAAAATTCGTGGATTGAATCCTTTTCCTGCTGCTTGGACAATCATTCAAATGAATAATGAAGAAATTTTAGCAAAAATTTATGCAGTTGAAAAAGAGAAAACTTCTCACTCTCTAAACTATGGAACAATTGTATCAAATAAAAAGGAAGTGAAAGTTGCTGTTCAAAATGGTTTCATACATATATTAGAAATAAAACTTTCTGGAAAACGTCAAATGAATATAAAAAGCTTGTTAAATGGGTTTACTTTTTCTGAAGACGCAAAAATGTTGTAACCCCTTTATTGATAAGCTTTTTATGAAATTTTTAATTTTCCGAACTTGTTTATTAACATTTTAGTGCTATTTATTAACAAAAAGCCACTTTTTTAGGTGTGAAATTTGCGTAAACCCTTAATCCGTCTATATTTGTTAAGCTTTTTAAGCATAAAAATAATATTCAATTAATTTAAAATCTATTTATCATGAACAAATCTGATTTAATCGATGCAATGGCTGCTGACGCAGGAATTTCTAAAGTTGCTGCTAAAGCTGCATTAGAGTCTTTCACAGACAATGTTACTGCTACTTTAAAAGGTGGAGGAAAAGTAGCTTTAGTTGGTTTTGGAACTTTTTCAGTTTCAAAAAGAGCTGCTAGAAGCGGAAGAAATCCTCAAACAGGAAAAACAATCCAAATCACTGCAAAAAATGTAGCAAAATTTAAAGCTGGAGCTGGTTTAAGTGACGCTGTAAACTAATTTTACATTTAAAAAAAATTATAGAAACTCTCTTTTTAAGAGAGTTTTTTTATTTTATTTTCTTTTTTTTTAAATTTACACATGTCAAATTTTAAGTCCCTAAAAGGAAAGTTATTGATTGCTGAACCTTCTATATTAAATGACAACTCATTTAATAGAACGATTATTTTAATTACTGAGCATACAAAAAATAATGCTGTTGGTTTTATTTTAAACAGACCTTTAAACTATTTACTTAGTGATTTAATCCCTGAAATATCAAACGATTTTACGATTTATCAAGGTGGTCCTGTAGAACAAGATAACTTATATTTTATTCACAGAGTTGGAGATTTGATTCCTGATAGTATTGAAATTGGAAATGGCATTTATTGGGGAGGAAATTTCGAGTCGTTAAAGTTTTCGTTGCAAAGTGATCTGATTTCCAATAATGATATTCGTTTTTTCTTAGGATATTCAGGCTGGAGTAAACATCAATTAGACCGCGAAATCCATTCAAAATCATGGTTCGTTTCAGAAAATGATCACGAAAACATCTTGTCTATAAATGACGAAACTATTTGGCGAGAAAAATTACTCCAAAAAGGAGGAAATTACAAGCTCTGGGCAAATGCACCAAGTGATATTCAACAAAATTAAGAAGACGTAATTTCTAACAAACGTAGACTTTGTGTAATTTTTTCAGAAAAAGCAGTATTAAAGTTTTTCTTTTTAAACTGTGTAACTGGTTGAATTCCAATAATTGCATTTGTGATAAAAACTTCATCTGCTTTTTGGATTTCAAAAGGAGAAATGATAGTCTCTTCAATCGTATATTCGGGGTTTTTCTGAATAATTTCAATCACTTTTTTACGAATTATCCCTTTGATACATCCTTCTGTTAAAGCAGGAGTTTTGACTGTTTTACCTATTAAAATAAAAATATTACCATTAGCAACCTCAACAACTCCTTTATTTTCATTTATCAACACACAATTGTCCAATTCATTTTCTTGTGCATAAATACTTGCCAAAGTATTTAGCATTCTGTTGGTAGTTTTTACGGTTGATAACAATCCTGAATAATTATAAAAATCTTTATAAACATCAACAGCATATACATTTTTTGTTTGATAATTTAATGGAGAACATTCAATTAAAAAGTCAATTTCATTCGTTTCTGGAGTATAAAACCCACCATCTTTTCTATAAACCGTTAAACGAACTCTATAAAAAGATGCCTCATTTTGAGTTGCAATAGTTTTTAAAATCTCTTGTTCTAAAAATTCTAAGGTGAATGACATGGGAATTTTCATACGCAACATTCGCATGGAAGCCATCAATCTAAAATAATGATCTTCCCAAAAAATCACTTTTGATTTGGTTGATTTTATAGTTTCAAAAAGTCCATCTCCATATTTGAAAGCCCTGTTATTTGTAGATAACAATACTTCTTTTTCGTCTAATAATTCACCATTATAATTCAACATTCCATATATTTTTAAGAATGCAAATTTACTTTATTTTACAGGAATTAAATAAAAAAAACTCAGCAAATGCTGAGTTTAAAATACTTTTTGCATAAAGATTTTATGCCCCAATAACATGCTTTAATTCTTCTATTTGATTCTCCCACAATTGCTTAGCCTCTTCAATTTCGTCTTCATCATCTACAAAATCTGTGATTACCAAAGAAACATCGTTCGTTAGAGGATGAACTTGAATTTTGATTTCAAAATAGCTATCATCATCACTTTCTAGCCATTTAAATCGAACTCTTTCATCAGTCTTTTTTACAACAAGCTCAGCTTGTTCTTCAATTCCATCCCAAATAAAACTAAAAATTTTCCCTCGTGAATTTACTTTTTCAGCAAACCATTCTTGTAAACTTGAAGGCGTTGAAATGTATTGATACAACATGCTTGGAGAAGCATGAATTGGTAGTTCTAATTCGAATTTTATTTTATCCATCTACTATTGCTTTGTCGGACAAGATAGGCAATAATTCTATTTTAAAAAAATTAAAATCACATATTGCGTATCTGTAAAATTGAGTTATATTTGCACCCTCAAAACTAATGGCGAGGTAGCTCAGTTGGTTAGAGCGCAGGATTCATAACCCTGAGGTCACGGGTTCAACTCCCGTCTTCGCTACAAAAAATCTCAAGCTAATATTGTTTGAGATTTTTTATTTTTATGGTAAATTCAAATTAAAATCTACTGACAATAGATATTATATTTTTTAAGTTTACGATAAAAAGAGTATAAATTTAAAAGTATATTTACATTGAAAATCAGCTTCATAAATAGAAATTAAAATAATAGTTGCGTGATCTTAAAAATAGTAAATAACTTTTTTCCACAAATTATTTCTGAATGATTCAAGAAATTCAATTTCGAGTAAATTTAATTGAAGAACGAAAAGAAGATATTCTTTTGTACAAATCTGCTAGTGCTTTAGAAATCGAAAAAAGCGAAATCTCTGCTGTAAAAATTCTAAGAAAATCAATTGATGCTCGAAAAAAGGAAATTTTTTTCAATTATAAAGTAGCTGTTTATATCAAAGAAACTCCTGAAAACTCCTCTTATATTTTCGATTATAAAGATGTTTCGAATGCGAAAGAAGTCCATATTGTTGGTTTTGGTCCTGCAGGAATGTTTGCGGCATTGCGTTGTATAGAATTGGGTTTTAAACCTATTGTTTTAGAAAGGGGAAAAAAAGTACAAGAAAGACGAAGAGATATTCGCGCTATCAATCAAGATCATATTGTTGATGAAAATTCTAATTATTGTTTTGGTGAAGGTGGTGCAGGAACCTATTCTGATGGAAAATTATATACACGAAGTTTAAAAAGAGGTGATGTTCGTAGAATTTTTGAAAACTTAGTATATCATGGAGCTACTGAACAAATTTTAATTGATGCGCATCCACATATTGGTACCAATAAACTGCCAAAAATTGTAGAAAAAATTCGAGAAACGATTCTAAATTTTGGTGGAGAAATTCATTTTGAAACTCAAGTTACTGATCTAGTAATTAAAAATAACGAAATCAAAGCAATTCAATTGCAAAATGGTAATGAAATGACCGTTAATGCTGTTATTTTAGCAACAGGACATTCTGCTAGAGATATCTATGAATTATTACACAAAAAAGAAATTTCGTTAAAAGCAAAATCTTTTGCAATGGGCGTTCGTGTAGAACATCCTCAAGAAATTATCGACCAAATTCAATATCATTGTAAAGGAGAAAGAGATGAATTATTGCCTGCAGCTGCATACAGTTTGGTACATCAAATTAATGAAAGAGGTGTGTATTCTTTTTGCATGTGTCCAGGAGGTTTTATTGTTCCTGCTGCAACTGCTGAAGGTGAAGTTGTCGTAAATGGAATGTCACCAAGCAAGCGAAATAACAAATTTGCCAACTCAGGAATTGTAGTGGAAATTGATACTGAAAGAGACTTACACAAATATGAAAAATTTGGAGCCTTAAAAGGTTTAGAATATCAAAAGGATTTAGAAAAACTCGCATTTTTAGCAGGGGGAAGAACGCAAACTGCACCAGCTCAAAGATTGGTTGATTTTGTTGAAGGAAAATTTTCAACCATTTTAAATGACTGTTCTTATCAACCAGGATTGAAATCTGCACCTTTACATTCTTTATTACCAAAACACATTGGCAGTAGATTGCGAAAAGGATTTGATGCTTTTGGTAAAAAAATGCACGGATATTATACCAATGAAGCAAATATTGTTGGTGTAGAATCTAGGACCTCATCCCCTGTTAATATCCCGAGAAATGAAGATTTAGAGCATCCTCAAATCAAAGGTTTATTTCCCTGTGGTGAAGGTGGTGGTTATGCAGGTGGCATTGTTTCTGCAGCTATGGATGGTGAACGTTGCGCTGAAGCAGCCATTTCAAAAATCTAATTCTTTTTTTTTAATAAATCAATAAGTATCTGTAAATTTACCTTAATTCCATTTGATTCCATGAAAATAACTATTGGCCGTTTTGATAAAGCCGATTTTAAAGAGTTTTCGCTCTTTGATATTGATGTAAAAATAGATTCAGGAGCATATACTTCCTCTATACATTGCTCTAACATAGAAGAAATCACCATTAACAATGAAAATCACATTAAATTTACGCTATTAGACTCTCAACATCCTTTTTATAATAACAAAGAATATAGTACTAAGAACTTTGCTATGAAATTGGTAAAAAGTTCTAACGGAATTACTCAAAAAAGATATTTAATTCAAACTGAAATTTTTATATTTAACACTTCTTTTCCTATTCATTTAACATTGAGTGAACGAAGAGATATGAAATTTCCAGTATTATTGGGTAGAAAATTTTTAAACAAACGTTTTGTGATTGATACCTCAAGAACAAATATTTCTCACAAACAAAAAAATAATCTCATATGAAAATAGTCATATTATCAAGAAATCCAAAATTGTATTCTACCCGAAGATTGGTTGAAGCTGCCGAAAAAAGAAAACATGAAGTTCTTGTCGTAGATCATTTAAAATGCAATATCGAAATTGAAAAAAGAGCACCAAAAATATTTTACAAAGGTGAATATTTAGAAAATGTTGATGCAATTATTCCCAGAATTGGTGCATCAGTAACGTTTTATGGAACTGCTGTAGTACGTCAATTTGAGATGATGAAAGTAGTTACTTGCGTTTCATCTCAAGCATTAACTCGATCTAGAGACAAACTAAGTAGTTTGCAAATTTTAGCAAGAGCTGGAGTTGGCTTACCAAAAACTGTATTTACTAATTATACAAAAGATGTATCGCATTTGGTAAAATCTGTTGGTGGAGCTCCTTTGGTTTTAAAATTATTAGAAGGAACTCAAGGTTTGGGAGTAGTTTTGGCTGAAACTAAAAATGCAGCAACTTCAGTTTTGGAAGCATTTAATGGTTTAGGAGCAAGAGTTATTGCACAAGAATTTGTAAAAGAAGCTGGTGGTGCAGATATCAGGGCTTTTGTTGTTGACGGAAAAGTAGTTGGCGCAATGAAAAGACAAGGAAAAGAAGGTGAATTTCGCTCTAACTTACACAGAGGTGGAAATGCCACAGTAATTGAATTGACTGATGAAGAAGAAAAAACGGCTCTGAAAGCTGTAAAAGCAATGGGATTGGGTGTTGCTGGTGTTGATATGTTGCAATCTTCTAAAGGTCCATTAGTTTTAGAAGTAAATTCATCTCCAGGATTAGAAGGAATTGAGCGAGTAACAGGAAAAAATATTGCTAAAGAAATTATCAGATATTTAGAAATTCATGTCGAGTAAACCGTTTATTTTATTAGGTAAAGAAATTCCAAAAGGCAAAACCACTGTTTTAGATTTAGAAGTCGCCAAATTACATACTAGAACCACCGTAAAAGTTCCCATAATTGTAGAAAGAGCTAAAAAAAGCGGTCCTGTTGTATTGTTATTAGCAGGTTTACATGGAGATGAAGTAAATGGAGTTGCCATCATCAGAGAAATTATTGCTCAAAAAATAAATAAACCAAACAAAGGAACCATTATTTGTATTCCTGTTTTTAACATTTTTGGATACCTTATTCAGACTCGCGAATTTCCTGACGGAAGAGATTTAAACAGAGTTTTTCCTGGTTCACCAAACGGATCTTTGGCAAGCCAATTTGCCTATCAATTCATTGAAAACATTGCACCTTTTGTAGATTACGTAATTGATTTTCATACAGGTGGTGGTGATAAAGAAAATATAGCACAAATTCGTTGTCATGAAAGTGAAGCTGAAACCATGAAATTGGCTGAAATTTTCAATCCTCCTTTCATCATTCATTCTGATTATATTGCTAAATCTCTCCGTGAAACTTTAAACAAAATGAAAAAAACTGTTTTGTTGTTTGAAGGTGGAAAATCTAAAAATTTTGATCCAAAAATCATCTCCCATGGTGTTAGAGGCACCAAAAACATCTTAACTCATTTGGGTTTAATTGAAGGAACTACCGAAAAAACTGTTGATCCCATTCACTTAAAAAAGACAAAATGGTTAAGAGCACCTTATTCAGGAATGTTTAAACTGAATGTAAAAAACGGAACTTTTGTTAAAAAGAGAGAGGTTTTAGCAGTGATTTTAGATCCTTTTGGAGATTTTAAAAAGAAAGTTTACGCACCTTTTGATGGATATATTTTTTGCATCAATAAAACCCCTATTGTAAATAAAGGTGATGCTTTGTTTCATATGAGTAATGAAGATGAAAATGAAGATTAACAATTTATGAAGTTTTACTAAAAAAATATCAATATGAAAACCGCCCAAGATTTTTTTGACGAATACGCAGTCAGTCATCAAAACGAAACCAATATTGCCATTCATTATGTTTGTGTGCCGCTGATATTTTTTAGTGTCATTGGTTTATTAATGTCAATCCCAACTACTTTTTTAGAAAATTTATTGGGTTTGTACAATCCGTTGTTGGAAAATTGGGCAATTGTAGTTGGATTAATTATATCCATATTCTATTTTAGATTAGGATTTTGGTATTTTGTACAAATGCTATTTGTCATTTTAATTTCTGTAGTGCTCAATTTTTGGTTGAGCAATGTTACAAACTTGTTGTATGCTTCTTTATCAATCTTTGTTTTAGCTTGGATTGGACAATTTTATGGACATAAAGTTGAGGGTGCAAAACCATCATTTTTGAAAGATTTACAATTTTTATTGATTGGTCCATTGTGGGTAATTCAAAAAATTGGCACTAAAAAATAATCCATGAAACCAATCATTTCTTTCGAAGATTTTGAAAAAGTAGATATCAGAATTGGAACAATTATCGAAGTCAATGATTTTCCAAAAGCCAAAAAACCTGCATATCAATTGACGATTGATTTTGGCGAATTAGGCATCAAAAAATCGAGTGCTCAAATCACTCAATTGTATGCTAAAGAATCTTTACTAAACAGGCAAGTTACTGCTATTATCAATTTTAAACCAAGACAAATTGCCAATTTTATTAGTGAAGTTTTGGTGTTAGGTGTTTATAATGAATCTGAAAATGTAGTTTTATTAAAAGCTTCTGAATTCATAAAAAATGGAGAGTTTGTTAAATAATTTTGAATTCTAAATTTTGAATTTTAAACTATTTCTTTGGATTATTTAAAATTATCAAAGCTCCAATAACTCCAGGAATCCAGCCACATAAAGTCAATAAAAAAATGATGAAAAAAGAGCCACAACCTTTATCAATGACAGAAAATGGTGGAAATAAAATAGCTAATAATACCCTAAAAAAACTCATTTGGTAATTGGTTGTTAGTTGTAATTATGAAACGATTTTCTACCAAAATTGTTACAATGAGTAATTCTTATTGATATTTAAAACTAAAAAAATTAAACTTCGAACTAAATTACATTTCACTTCCAAAAAATACTGCATTCATCAATAATTTATTGGTTCCAAACCAAAATCCTCTAAAATTAGTATTGTCAGTAAAAACTAAAACTCTTCCTGAACCCAATCTTTGAGCTTTAAACGGAATTGTATTCGGAATTACTTTTGCATTTTCTTTGGAAATATATCCATTCAATAAAGGGTTTGAGGTATATTGAATTGGATTGTTGTAACTTATTTTATCTGGTTTTATAAACAACGTCGAGTTTCTAAACAAAGCTATTTTATCGTTTTTATATCCAAAATTTATAGGATGAGAACGATCAACTTTAGCTTCAAAAATGGCACCACCAATTACTTGAGCACCAGACTGTAAAGACCTATTTTCAAAAGAAACATTTTTGATAGAATCTCTTTTAGGAGCTTCAAATTCAAGGTTGATAAATTTAGAATTTGCCAACCATTTTGCGGTATTTTTATAACCAATAAGAATTCCGCCATTCATCAACCAAGTTTTCAGTTTTTCCTCTTCATTTTTACCAATATTTGAACTACTTGGAATGATAATATGCGTGTATTTTGAAATATCAACTCTCGAAAAATAACTCAAATCTAAACGTGTTAATGCCATTTCAAATCGTTGATCAAACAAATGCCAAATTTCACCTGAATCATTTCCTGAAATTCCATCTCCAACCAACATAGCTACTTTTGGCGTTTTTATCGCAGCAAAATTTTCACTTCCTAAATCAATTCCATCATTCAATCCCGAAGAAACTCCATAAATATTAATAGCACTTTCTGAAGAAATTTCACTCAAAAATTGAAATATTTCAGATGAATTCAATACTTGATTTTGAACTGGAATAAAAATAGTTCCATAATCATAATTGTTAGTTTCGTTGGTGAAATTTTTCATGGCAACTTTCGCTCTCAACCCTTTTTGTAAAATAGCATTTAAAGCTTTTGGTGCATAGAATTCATTCCAAGGCATTAAATAACCGTAATCACTTTGTTTTGAGACCATTCCCTTTTTCAAACTCAATTCAGTGATTTCTTTTCCTGCTTTAGAAAGTGGTAAATTTTCAGCAAAATCCACCCCAAAAGCATGATTGAAAGTCCATGCAGAAATGTCATAAAACAAGCTGTCTTTAAAAGTTGTTTGCACCGTAAACATCGCTTTTAACAAACGATGATTTTTTTGATTCATTGGAACAACATAACTGTATCCTTTCTTGAAATTTTTGCCATTCTGAGAAAAATCCGAAGCAACTTCGTGAATGCTAATTTGCTGTCTTTTCAAAACTTCTGCCAAATGAAAAGTTTTGGCAGCATCTTTTTCATCTCCAAAGACTAAGGCTTTTTTCTCAAATGTTTTTCTAGATTCTGCATAGAAATCTTGCTGATATTTCAAGATTTTTATGCGCATATTTTTAGCAGCTTCCAAGGTTGAAAAGGCCGCAGTTACTTGATTTCTTATGGTAAAAGGAAATGTCAAAATTCCGTTTTCTGTTTCTTGAGCATGACCTCTTGAACTTGCTTGTTCAAACAAAATGCCAATACTACCATTGATATCTGGAAATGTAGAACCTTTTCCGTAATAAAAATCATCAAAACTTTCTTCAGAATAATATAAAGAACCTATTTTATCAAAAGCTTTTGCGTGGTAATTTCCAATTTCTCTAGTCAAATCTTGATTGATTTGTGGAGTTAAAGGATTTGTTCTTGAAGGAATTCCTGGTTGAAAAAAGAAACTAGAATTACTTCCCATTTCATGATGATCCGTCAAAATATTTGGCAACCAATCATGAAACGTTTTCAAACGCGCTTTGCTTTCTGGCAATTGCGCAGGCAACCAATCTCTGTTCATGTCAAATTGATAATGATTGGTTCTTCCTCCAGGCCAAACTTCATGATATTCTCTATCATTTGGATCAGGATTGATGTGTTTATTTTTATTCGAATTCGCCCAATATGAAAAACGTTGCAATCCATCAGGATTGAAAGAAGGATCAAATAAAATGATCGTATTTTTCAATAATTCTTTAGTTGATTCCGTATCAGAAGCCGCTAAATAATAGGCAATTGCCAAAGCTGCATTTGAACCACTTGCTTCATTTCCATGAATAGAAAATCCTTGATTTACCACAATTGGATGATTGGAAATATCAATAGTTGCATCATTAGTAGCTGCAATATGATTTTGCTTGATTTTTTCTAAATTTTTATGATTTTCAGGCGAAGTAATTGTCAATAAAATTAAGGGTCTTCCTTCAAAAGTTTCTCCTCTATTTTCAATAGAAATTCGATCAGAAACTTTCGCTAATGCAGTCATGTATTGCACTAATTTATCATGTGTTACATGCCACTCTCCTAATTCATGACCAATAATATCTTTGGGTTTTGGAATTGCAGCATTGTAATTTTCATTGGGTAAATAATAAGATAAATCTACTTTTTGAGAAAAGCTACAAACAGAAAATAGGAAGAATAAAATGGTAATTTTTTTCATTAGAATTGAATTGATTTTGATAAACAAACAAATATAGGAATCTGAGAACGAAATGATATTTCTTTAACAATTCATTAAGAAGTTCTTTTTGAGTAAAACTTGATAATTATCCAATTTTTCCATTGATTTTAAAGTTAAAAAAGTAATTTTTAAGAAATCAATAAAAGTAACAAAACAAATAGGTCAATCTCACTTTTTGCAAATATTATTCGGATATTTGTATATTAAAAAATCTATTTTGTTTACACTCAATGATTGATAATCGCACTTTAGAAAACTTACACAATTCACTTTCTGGTGAACTCGTTTTTGACCAATTACACAAATCCATTTATGCAACTGATGCATCAGTTTATCGAAAAATTCCGTTGGCAGTTGCGTATCCAAAAAATGAAAATGACCTTAAAATTCTGATAGATTTTGCATCAAAAAACTCAATCACATTAATCCCAAGAACTGCAGGAACTTCTTTAGCAGGACAATGTGTTGGGGATGGAATTGTGGTGGATGTTTCCAAATATTTTACCAAAATCATTCATTTTGATGAAAGTTCAAAAACGATTATTGTTCAACCAGGAATTGTGCGTGATGAACTGAATAATTACCTAAAACCTTTTGGATTATTTTTCGGGCCAAACACCTCAACATCAAACAGATGTATGATTGGTGGTATGGTTGGCAACAATTCATCAGGAAGTACTTCAATTAAATATGGTGTAACTCGCGATAAAGTAATAAAAATTGAAGCCATTTTAAGTGATGGAACATCAGCTACTTTTCAAGAAATAACTTCGGATGAATTCATCAAAAAAACCAAAGTAAATACTTTAGAAGGACAAATTTACAGAACAATTTTTGAGGAATTATCTTCGATTGAAAATCAAAATGAAATCAAAAAAGAATTTCCAAAAGAAACCATTCACAGAAGAAATACAGGGTATGCAGTTGATGAATTTTTGAGCTCTGATTTATTTGGCGGAAAAAATAACACCATCAATGTTGCAAAATTATTGACAGGAAGTGAAGGAACTTTAGCATTTTCAACTGAAATTACCTTACAATTAGATGCAGTTCCTCCAAAAGAAAGCATCATGGTTTGCTCTCATTTTACGAGTATTAATGAGAGTATGAAAGCTACTTTAATTGCCATGAAACACAATTTGTACAATTGTGAGTTGATGGACAAAACCATTCTTGATTGTACCAAAAATAACCGTGAGCAAATCAAAAATCGATTCTTTTTACAAGGAGATCCTGAAGCAATTTTGATGTTAGAAGTGTCATCAAATTCAGCTGAAGAAACTGAAATTTTAGCTGACAAATTGATTGCAGACTTAGAAAAAAACAACTTCGGATTTTATCATCCAAAGGTTTATGGTGCAGATATCAACAAAGTTCACGAAATCAGAAAAGCAGGTTTAGGATTGTTAGGAAATATTGTTGGTGATATGAAAGCTGTTGCCTGTATTGAAGATACTGCTGTTGCTTTAGAAGATTTGCCAAATTATATTGAAGAATTTACCCAAATGATGGATCGTTTTCAACAAGATGCTGTGTATTATGCTCATGCTGGAGCTGGAGAAATTCATTTACGCCCAATTCTGAATTTAAAAAAGCAAGGAGATGTTGTGTTGTTTCGTAAAATAACTACCGAAACTGCACAATTAGTCAAAAAATACAAAGGCTCATTTAGTGGTGAACATGGAGATGGAATTGTGCGTGCAGAATTTATTCCTTTAATGATTGGTGAGCAAAATTATCAGTTATTACGAAGAATCAAAAAAGCTTTTGATCCTCAAAAAGTTTTCAACAAAGGAAAAATTACGGATGCTTTTCCAATGGATAAAAGTTTGCGATATGAAGTGGACAGAAAAGAGCCTGAAATTAAAACCATTCAAGATTTTTCTGATAGCGAGGGAATTTTAAGATTGGCTGAAAAATGCAATGGTTCTGGAGATTGTAGAAAACCAGTTTCTGCAGGAGGCACTATGTGTCCAAGTTATAGAGCCACAAAAAACGAAAAAGATACTACAAGAGCAAGAGCAAATGCGTTGCGTGAGTTTTTAACCAATTCTAATGAAGCTAACAAATTCAATCACAAAGAATTAAAAGAAGTTTTCGATTTGTGTTTGAGTTGCAAAGCTTGCGCATCAGAATGTCCAAGTAATGTGGATATTGCAACTATGAAAGCCGAATTTTTGTATCAATATCAAGAAACTAATGGCTATTCTTTTAGAAGTTCATTATTTGCAAACAATGCCAAATACAACAAATTAGGCAGTATTGCTCCTACAATTACCAACTTGATTTTGAATACTTCTTTCACAAAATCTGTGATGGGAATTGCCCAAGAAAGAAACGTTCCTACGCTAGCAAATACCACTTTTAGCAATTGGTTTGGCAAACAGAAAATCGCTCAAAAAACCAAAAAAGTATATTTGTTTAATGATGAATTCACTAATTTTTATGATGTTGAAATCGGAAAAGATGCTGTTTTTTTATTAGAAAAGTTAGGTTATGAAGTCATTGTATTGAATCACGAAGAAAGTGGACGCAGTTTTATATCCAAAGGATTTTTGAAAGAAGCCAAAAAAGTATGTGATAAAAATATTGCTCTTTTTAAAAATGTAATTTCTGATGAAACGCCTTTAATTGGCATTGAACCTTCAGCAATTTTAACGTTTAGAGACGAATATATTCGTTTGGCAACTGATAAAATAGCTGCTGAAAAAATTGCCAAAAATGCCTTCACTTTTGAGGAATTTTTAAGTAACGAACATCAAAAAAACAATGTTGACGTTTCGTTATTTTCATCCGAAGAAAAAGAAATTAAGATTCATGGACATTGTCATCAAAAAGCCTTATCAAGTACACATGCCAGTTTTCAAATCTTGAATATTCCAAAAAATTATAAAGTAACTATTTTAAATACAGGATGTTGTGGAATGGCAGGTTCTTTTGGTTATGAAAAAGAACATTACGAAATCAGTATGCAAGTTGGCGAAGATACCTTGTTTCCAAAAATTCGAAATTGCGCTCCAGAAACTGAAATTGCAGCATCAGGAACAAGTTGCCGTCATCAAATTTATGATGGCACAAAACGTGTTGCCAAACATCCAATAACGCTTTTGAAAGAAGCATTAATCTAAAAATTATGAGTAAAAAATTCAAATATATAGCAGCCGAAAATCGGTATGAAAAAATGAAATACAGAAGAACTGGAAATAGTGGTTTGCTATTGCCAGAAATCTCTTTAGGATTGTGGCATAATTTCGGAAAAAATGATGATTTTACCAATCAAAGAGCTTTATTAAAATGTGCTTTTGATAACGGAATTACACATTTCGATTTGGCAAATAATTATGGTCCTCCTCCAGGATCTGCAGAAAAAAACTTCGGAAAAATCCTAAAAAAAGACTTTAAACAGTATAGAGATGAACTGATTATTTCGTCAAAAGCTGGTTATGGAATGTGGCCTGGACCTTATGGAGATTTGGGTTCAAAAAAATTTTTGGTGGCAAGTTTAGATCAAAGTTTGCAACGAATGGGATTGGATTATGTGGATATTTTTTACCATCACAGACCAGATCATGATACGCCTTTAGAGGAAACTATGGGAACTTTAGATTTAATGGTTCGTCAAGGAAAAGCGTTGTATGTAGGAATTTCCAATTACCAACCTGAAAGAGCTGAAGCTGCTTTTAAAATTTTAAAAGAACTAGGAACACCTTGTTTGATTCATCAACCAAAATATAATTTATTTGACAGATGGATTGAAAATGGATTGTTGGATTTGTTAGGAAATTCGGGTGTTGGAAGCATTTGTTTTTCGCCTTTAGCACAAGGAATGTTGACTAATAAATACATCAATGGTTTACCAAAAGATTCAAGAGCTGTAAAAGACAGTCCGTTTTTGAACACAAATCAGGTGATGGAAATGATGCCAAAAATTAAAGCGTTGAATGAAATTGCTCAAAACAGGAACCAAACGTTGGCTCAAATGGCAATTGCTTGGATTTTAAAAGATCATAGAATTACCTCTGTTTTGATAGGCGCAAGTAAAACTGAGCAAATTTTAGACAGTATTAAAGCCACTGAGAACACTCATTTTTCGGAAGAAGAATTGAATGTCATTCATCAAATTCTATAAAAAAAGGGAAGTTAAAACTTCCCTTTTTTAATGCTATAAGTTTGACAAACTACTTTTTATTGTTTCGATTTTTGCCAAAGCATCTGCTTCTTTTTTACGTTCTAGTGCAAGTACTTGTTCAGGAGCATTTGAAACAAAACGTTCATTAGATAATTTTTGTTGCACACTTTTCAAAAATCCTTCAGCTCTTTGAAGTTCTTCTGTCAATTTGATTTTTTCAGCAGCAACATCAATATTTCCTGCTGCAATTGGCACAAAATATTCGTTCGATTTTACTCTGAAAGAAGCGCCTTCTACTTTTTCAGAAACATATTGAATTGTTGATGAATTGATAAGTTTTTGAATTACTACATCAAAATTGCCTGAATTTTGTTCATTGTTGATGACAAAAACTTCAATAATATCTTTAAAAGGAATGTTTTTATCTTTTCTAATAGTTCTGATTCCCGAGATTACATCAGTCGCAAAATCAAATTGATTGATGATTGTCTCATCAAAATCTTTTTGATTTGGATATGTTGCAATTATCAACGCCTCTTTAGGAGTTCTTTCAGCAATATGTTGCCAAATTTCTTCTGTTAAAAATGGCATGAATGGATGCAACATTTTCAAGTTGTTTTCCAACACTTCAATCACTGAAATGTATGTTTTTTGATCAATTGGTTGTTGATACCCAGGTTTTACAATTTCTAATAACCAAGATGAAAAATCATCCATAATCAGTTTGTAAATTGCCATCAAAGCATCTGACAATCTGTACTTTGAGAAATGGACTTCAACTTCTGCAACTGTTTTTTGAAATTTTGCTTCATACCATTCCAAACCGATTTTAGCAGTTGTTGGCTGTGCTAAATTAGCATCAATTTCCCAACCTTTTATCAAACGAAAAGCATTCCAAATTTTATTGGCAAACGCTTTTCCTTGTTGGCATAATTCTTCATCAAACATCAAATCATTTCCAGCTGCTGAACTCAATAATAATCCAACTCTCACTCCATCAGCTCCATAATCGTCAATTAATTTAAGTGCATCAGGTGAATTTCCAAGTGATTTCGACATTTTTCTTCGCTGTTTGTCACGAACCAAACCTGTCAAGTACACATTTTCAAATGGTTTTTTTCCTCTGTATTCATAACCAGCAATGATCATTCTTGCTACCCAAAAGAATAAAATATCTGGTCCTGTAACCAAATCGTTGGTTGGATAATAATAATTAATCTCTTCATTTTCAGGATTTCGAATTCCGTCAAAAACCGAAATTGGCCACAACCAAGAAGAAAACCACGTGTCTAAAGCGTCATTATCTTGCCTTAAATCTTGAATAGTGAGTGTTGATTTTTTAGTTTTTAGCTTCGCTAATTCTAAGGCTTTTTCGATATTTTCTGCAACTACAAAATCTTCTTTTCCTCCCGAAATTTCGGGACCAAAATAATACGCGGGAATTTGTTGTCCCCACCACAACTGACGCGAAATATTCCAATCGCGAATATTTTCCATCCAATGACGATAGGTATTATCGAACTTTTTGGGAACTAAATTAATTTCAGAATTTTCGCCTAAAACAGCTTCAATTGCTGGTTTTACCAAATCTTCCATTTTCAAAAACCATTGATCAGACAATCTTGGTTCAATTACAGCTTTGGTTCTTTCAGAAGTTCCTACTTTATGAGTATGTTGTTCTGTTTTTACTAAAATGCCTTTTTCAGACAATTCTTTTGTAATTTCTTTGCGAACCTCAAAACGATCTTTTCCTTGATAATGCAATCCAAAAGAGTTTAAAGTTGCATCATCATTAAAAATATCAATGATTTCTAGTTGATGTTTATCTCCCAAAACCTTATCATTTTCGTCATGAGCAGGTGTTACTTTTAAGCATCCAGTTCCAAATTCAATATCAACATAGTCATCTTCAATAATTGGAATTACGCGATTACAAATTGGCACAATAGCTTTTTTTCCTCTCAAATGAGCAAAACGCTCATCAGTTGGATTGATACAAATGGCAGTGTCACCAAAAATAGTTTCGGGTCTTGTGGTTGCAATTGTTAAAACTTCTTCTGAATCTTGAATTTTATATTGTAAAAAGTATAAATTTCCTTGTTTTTCTTCATAAATAACTTCCTCATCAGACAAGGTTGTTTTTGCTTCAGGATCCCAATTAACCATTCTATATCCCCTGTAAATCAAACCTTTATTATACAAATCAACAAAAACTTTGATAACAGATTCAGACATTGCAGGATCCATTGTAAATGCAGTTCTGTCCCAATCACAAGAAGCGCCCAACTTTTTAAGTTGCTCTAAAATGATTCCTCCATATTCGTGTTTCCATTCCCAAGCATGCGCCAAAAATTCTTCGCGAGTCAAATCATTTTTATTGATTCCCTGCTCTTTTAATTTTGCCACTACTTTTGCTTCAGTAGCAATTGAGGCGTGATCTGTGCCAGGAACCCAACACGCATTTTTACCCATCAAACGCGCACGTCTAATCAACACATCTTGAATGGTATTGTTCAGCATGTGACCCATATGCAAAACTCCAGTAACATTTGGAGGTGGAATTACGATGGTATAAGGCTCTCTTTCATCAGGAGTTGAATGAAAATACTTGTTTTCAGTCCAATATTGATACCATTTGCTTTCTACTTGGCTTGCATCATATTTTGATGGAATTGTCATTTTTGGAATAATTTTTGAATATAGTTCGCAAAAGTACAATTATCTGATTTGTATAAAAAATTACTGTTTGATTTTTTAAAACAAATATTATTCAATAATTTTACATTAAAATATAAAAATCATGAAGACACTATTTTCTTTTGCTGCATTTCTTTTCATCTCATTATCGATTCATTCTCAAGAATTTAAGTTTGAAAAAGAATTAATTGATTATGGTAAAATTGCTCAAAGTTCAAATGGAGAGCGTGTTTTTGTTTTTACAAATGTGGGAACACAACCTTTAATTATTACAAATATTCAATCTTCTTGTGGTTGTACAGTTCCAAAAAAACCTGAAAAACCAATTATGCCTGGTGAAAAAGGTGAAATTAAAGTTTCTTATGATACTAAAAGATTGGGAGGTTTTTCTAAGCAAATTACTATTTTTTCGAATGCAAAAGAACCAAGAAAAACAATTAGAATTAAAGGAATTGTGGAAGAAACTGCTTCATTAGAAAAAGAAAAAAGCTTACTTTCTAATGATTAATCTTTAGACTTTTTGTTTTAAAAAGAATTCAAATTTTAACTTTTCATCCTTTCTTTGAACGGTTAATTTTATTTTTTTTCCATCTTTTTCTTGAAATTTTTCAATGATTTTTCCAAGTGAAAATTCATGAATTTGAATTCCATTAATACTTAAAATTACGTCACCTTTTTGTAAACCTGCATGAAAAGCAGGTGAATTTAAAACCACACTTTTTATAACGTAGGAAGGTTTGAATTTATAAGAGAAACTTGTTACAAAACTCACAGTATTATTAGATTCTAATTGCTGATTGTAACCATCAACGTAGCTTTTAGACTCCATTTCTTTTACCAATTGTTTTCCATTATAAACAACTTCTAAACCACTCATATTGTAGTTGAAAAGTCTAGAAAAATTACTGTTTTTTTTCAGCATTAAAACTTTGTTAGGATAATCAATCCAAACTGTAAAACGTTTTAAAATTTCTGCTCCTACACTTCCATTTCTCTCTTTAAAAATTTTAGCATTTACGGTTGTTATAGAATCTAAAAATGAAACTGTTGGGTTTGGAATTTCGAAACTTTCTATTTGAATAGCAGGGATTCTACTCCTATTTCCATAAATAGTTCCACTCAAACCTTCTCCCAAAATATCATTGAAAAAATTTAAAGGTGTTTTGATGTTTTCTTTTGAATTTTCAAACAACCATAAAGCGTCACTTCCGCCGGAATCTAACAGTAAATTAACATCAGTAAAAACAGTATTTATTGTATCTAATTGGACTTTTGCCTCGATAAAAGGCTTGCCTCTTATGACTTTTATAGGTAAAGTGGCACATTTTTTACACTTTTTAAATGCAACATTTTTTGATTGATAAAAGTCAATTTTTTTAGAAATGTAATTGATTTTAATTGCAAAATCTTTCAATAAATTGTGACCTATAATTCCATGAATTGTTACACCCATTTTACTTGATAAATCAAAATAATCTTCTAAAATCACATAAATAGTTTCATTCTCGCTTTGAATATTTTGCAATGAAATGGTATTGTTTTGAGATAAAAGTGCTTCAACAGTATTTCCTTTTCCTAATCCTTGTAAATCAACTTTCTCGACATTTTTCAAACCAATTGTATCATTTTCAGAAATATTAAATAAAATAGTTTTATTAGAACCTGTATCTAAAATAAAAGAAAGTTCTTTATTATTGATTTTCAGCGGAATAACAATCAAATTATTGATCAATTTAAAATCTACTCTCACTTTATTTAAACTTTGATTTAAAAAGCGAAAACCTTCTTGCGCTTTTAAATTGAAAGGCAAAATCAGTAAAAAAGTAAAAAGAAAATAATTCTTAATTTTCAAAGAATGAGAGTTTTACAAATTGAGAATGAAAATACAAATAAAGAAATTGCAAAACTATTTTTTTACAAATAATTAACCTTTAAAGAAAATGCATTAAAAAGTTCTTTGTAATAATATATTTTGCAAATTTGCACATTCAAAAAACCAAAAATTACATTATGCCTTCTATCTCAAAAAAAGGACATCAAATGCCAGAATCTCCCATCAGAAAACTGGCTCCTTATGCTGAAAAAGCTGTCAAACAAGGCAAAAAAATTTACCATTTAAATATTGGTCAACCAGATATCAAAACTCCCGAAATTGCTTTGAAAGCCATAAGCAATCACTCGTTAAAAATTTTGGAATACTCAAGTTCAAATGGTTCTGAACAATACCGAAAAAAAATTGCTAATTATTACAGTAAACACAAAATTGATGTAAATCAAGATGAAATAATTGTAACAACAGGTGGTTCAGAAGCGTTACTTTTTGCGTTCGGTAGTATTTTAGATACAGATGATGAAGTAATTATTCCTGAACCATTTTATGCGAATTTCAATAGTTTTTCAACAGCTTCTGGTGCAAAAATTGTTCCTGTAATTTCAAAAATTGAAGATAATTTTGCCTTACCTCCTATTGAGGAATTTGAAAAATTAATTACTCCAAAAACTAAAGCCATTTTAATCTGCAATCCAGGAAATCCTACAGGATATTTATACAGCAAAGAAGAAATAAATAAATTAGCAAAAATCGTTATCAAAAATGATTTATTTTTAATTGCTGATGAAGTTTACAGAGAGTTTATTTATGATGGAAATGAACATTACTCCATATTACGTGAACCAAATTTAGAAAATAATGCAATTGTAATTGATTCTGTATCAAAAAGATACAGTATGTGTGGTGCAAGAATTGGCTGTATTGTTTCTAAGAATAAAGAAGTTATAAAAACTGCTTTAAAATTTGCGCAAGCACGTTTAAGTCCGCCAACATTAGCACAAATTGCTTGCGAAGCAGCTTTAGACACGCCTCAATCGTATTTTAATGATGTAAAAAACGAATATGTTAAAAGAAGAAATACATTGATTGAAGGTTTGCAAAAAATTGACGGAATTAAAGTTGCAAAACCAAAAGGTGCATTTTACTGTATTGTAGAATTGCCTATTAAAAATGCAGATAATTTTGCACAATGGCTGTTAGAATCTTTTGATGTTGATGGCGAAACAATTATGGTTGCACCTGCAGCAGGATTTTATTCAACCCCAAATGTTGGATTGAATCAAATTAGACTTGCTTATGTTTTAAACGAAGAAAGTTTGAAAAAATCAATATTGATATTAGAAAAAGCACTAAAAAAATACAAAGACTAATTGACTATTTTAGAAAACATATCACTTAAAAATTACAATACTTTTGGTATTGATGTCAAAGCAAAACGCTTTGTAACCATTCATTCTGTTGCTGAATTGCAAGATCTTTTATCCAGAGAAAAAGAACTGTTTTTACTTTCTGGTGGAAGTAATATGTTACTAACTCATGACATCGAAAAATTGGTTGTTCATATTGATATCAAAGGAATTTCAATAGAAAATGAGGATGAAAATTTTGTGGAAATCACTGTAAATGCAGGTGAAAATTGGCACGAATTAGTACTTTGGTGTGTTGAAAACAATTACGGTGGAATTGAAAATCTATCTTTAATTCCGGGAAAAGTAGGTACTTGTCCCATCCAAAATATTGGAGCTTATGGAGTTGAGGTAAAAGATACAATTACAAAAGTTACCGTTGTTGAAATTGAAACAGGAAAATTAAAAACTTTCACAAACAAAGAATGTAAATTCGGATATAGAGATTCGATTTTTAAAAATGATCAAAAAGACTCCATCATTATTGTTGCTGTTTCATTTCGATTATCGAAAAAAAATCATGTTTTTCATACTTCTTATGGAGCAATTGAAACTGAATTAACTTCTCAAAAAATTGATTTTCCAACATTGAAACATATTTCTGATGCGGTAATTGCCATTAGAAAATCAAAATTACCTGATCCAAAAGAATTGGGAAACAGTGGTAGTTTTTTCAAAAATCCAGTGATTTCATCAAATCATTTTGAAAAATTACTACAAAAATTTCCGACAATTCCCAATTACAAAGTATCAGAAACTGAAGTGAAAATTCCTGCAGGTTGGCTTATTGAACAAAGTGGTTTTAAAGGAAAACGTTTTGGGAATTGTGGTGTTCATGAAAAACAAGCTTTAGTTCTAGTAAATTATGGAAATGCTTCAGGAGTTGAAATATTGAATCTTGCCAAAAAAATTCAAGAAACTATTTTAGAAAAATTTCAAATTGAACTTGAAATTGAGGTAAATATCATCTCATAAACATTCTAAAAATGGACAGTTTTCAACTTTATAAACTGTGATATAATTTGTACCTTTGCACTTTACATTTTTTATGAAATTATTATTACTTACTTTAGGTTTATTAGGTTTGGGTGTTGCAGGAATTGCCATAAAAATTTGGGCAAAAAAAGATGGTAAATTTGCAGGAACTTGCGCAAGCCAAAATCCGATGTTGAATAAAAACGGAGAGGCATGTGGATTTTGTGGAAAAACTCCTGATCAATTTGATACTTGTAGCGAACCTCAACATAAATAAATCTCAAAAATTACGATGGTTTTAACTGTAGTGTTCTACGTTTTTATTGCATTTACAGCAATTCAAATTGCTTATTATTTAGTTTTTACATCAGTATTTTTTTCAAAGAAAGGAACAAAAAAACAAGCTACATTTCCAGTTTCAGTAATTATTTTTGCTAAAAATAATGCTGAAAATCTCACCAATTTTCTTCCTTCAATTTTATCACAAAATTACCCAACTTTTGAAGTTGTTTTGATTGATAACAATTCATCAGACAATACTGAAGAGGTAATCAATTCATTTGCTTTGACTAATTCTAACATCAAACTTGTTAGTGTAGAAAATAACGAAGCTTTTTGGGGAAGCAAAAAATATGCTTTAACTCTCGGAATTAAAGCAGCAAAATATGAGTATTTGTTATTTATTGAGCCAAATTGCAAACCAATTTCTGAATTTTGGATATCAGAAATGAGTCAAGAATTTTCTATTGAAAAATCAATTGTTTTAGGATATTCAACAATCAAAAATGAAAAAAATATCTCCAATTTTTTAATTCGATTTTATCATTTTATTTCGGCATTGCAATACTTGAATTTTGCAAAATTAGGCATTCCTTTTATGGCTGATGGTAAAAATTTAGCATATACAAAATCAGAATTTTATCGCGCAAAAGGATACATCAATCACATGAAACAAGAATTAGGTGAAGATGATTTATTTATTCAAGATGCTGCAAATGAAACAAATACAGCTTTTTGCATCCAAAAAAATAGCTTTACAGAAAGTGTTTTTTTACAAACATTTTCTAATTGGTTTTTGAATCAAAGAAAAAAAGTTTTCTTAAAAAAAAGGTATCAACCAAAACATCGTTTTTTAATAGGATTATTCAGCGTTTCAAAGTTCCTTTTTTATGTTTTGGGAATCATTTTATGCTTTTTTTATCCTTATGAAATCATGCTTTCCTTTTTTGGAACTTATTTTTTAATACAATTTATTGTGATTGGAATTGCCTCCAAAAGAATGGAAGAAAAAAATCTTATTTTCTTTTTACCTTTTTTAGATATCAGTTTTTTATTGATTCAAATTAGTATCTTTATTGCTAATTTGACGTCAAAACCAACTCATTGGAAATAGATCCTAAAAATCTTGAAAATCAAATTGCAAGAGCAAAAAGCGGCCATCAAGCTGCCTTTCGTTTTTTGTTAGATACTTTTTGGGTTGCTGTTTACAATTATCAATTGAAACGCACCAAAAACGAAAATGAAGCTGAAGATATTACCATACAAACATTTTCTAAAGCTTTTGAAAAAATTGACACTTTTGATGAAAATTATGTTTTTAAAACTTGGTTGATTACCATTTCTAAAAACGTTCATATTGATCTTATCCGAAAAAAAAATAGTTCGATTTCTGTTCAAATTTCAGAAGAGCAAGGATCTAAAGTGTATCAAATTGCTGATGAAAATCCTACTCCAGAAGACACCATTATTGGAGAACAAAATTTAGCGAAGTTATTAAGAGATATCAAACAATTGAAACCCAAATATCAAGAAGTAATTCAATTGCGTTATTTTCAAGAATTGAGTTACAAAGAAATTTCTGAGCAATTACAAGAACCTGTTAATAATGTAAAAATCAAGTTATTGAGAGCCAAAAAATTATTAGCGGAGATTATAAAAAAGTCTTAAATGAAATCAAAACTCTTACAATCTTTTGGACCTGGATTGTTGTTTGCAGGAGCTGCAGTAGGTGTTTCGCATTTGGTACAATCTACAAGAGCAGGTGCTGATTTTGGATTTGGATTGATTTGGGCACTTTTTTTAGTACATATTTTTAAATATCCTTTTTTTCAATTCGGACCAAGATATGCAGCTGCAACAGGCGAAACTTTGTTGGATGGTTATCGAAAATTAGGAAAACCGGTTTTAGCAATTTACTATCTATTGAATTTTGCAACCATGTTTACAATTCAAGCTGCTGTAACAATTGTAACTGCAGGTTTGGCTGCCGAACTTTTTGGAATTACCCATAATTTAGTGATTTGGTCAACAATTTTGTTAATAATCAGTATTTTAATTTTAGTCATTGGAAAATACAAAGTGTTAGACAATCTGATGAAATACATCATTATTGTTCTGACAATCAGTACTATATTAGCAGTTTTGGTTGCTTTGTCAAAATCAAATCAAGCATTTAGTGTTGCTCAAATTATTCCTTCAGGAACTCTAGAAATTACTTTTTTAATCGCTTTTTTAGGATGGATGCCTGCACCTTTAGATGTTTCAATTTGGCATTCTATTTGGTCTGTTGAAAAAAATAAAACAAGTTTATCAAGAACAACATCCAAAGAAGCACTTTTTGATTTTAATGTAGGGTATATTGGCACTCTTTTTTTAGGGGTTTGTTTTGTGCTTTTAGGTGCTTTAGTTATGTATAAATCAGGAGAAACTTTTTCGGATAAAGGAACTGTTTTTGCTTCACAACTCATCAATTTATACACTAAAAACTTAGGTGGATTTTCGTATATTTTCATTGCAATTGCTGCATTTACAACGATGTTTAGTACCACAATCACCACTTTAGATGCTTCTCCAAGAGCCATGACAATTTCAACAAATTTGCTTTTTGACAAAAAAACCATCTTTAATTATTGGTTTTGGATTACATTTTTATTGATTGGTACCTTTATTATATTACAATTTTTTATTGGTAATATGGGTGTTTTGGTAAAAGTGGCTACGATTTTATCTTTCCTAACAGCGCCATTTTATGCAATTTTAAATTATATTTTAATTTTTGGAAAACACACACCAAAAGAGTTTCAACCAGGTATTTACACAAAAATATTAAGTTTTGTCGGAATTATATTTTTGATTGGTTTTAGTGTTTGGTTTTTAACAAGTATTTAAATCATTTCTTCGTAAATTTGCGCTTTCAAAAGAATAACATGATGACAGAAAATGTAGTACTTCCTGAAAGGCAAAAAAAACCAAATTGGTTACGTGTAAAACTTCCTGTTGGTAAAAAATATACAGAACTTAGAGGTCTTGTTGATAAATACAAACTAAATACAATTTGTACAAGTGGAAGTTGTCCAAATATGGGTGAATGTTGGGGAGAAGGAACAGCAACTTTTATGATCCTAGGAAATATCTGTACACGTTCTTGTGGATTTTGTGGTGTAAAAACAGGAAGACCAGAAACAGTTGAATGGGATGAACCTGAAAAAGTGGCACGTTCTATAAAAATAATGGGAATTAAACATGCTGTAATTACTTCTGTTGATAGAGATGATTTGAAAGATGGTGGTTCAATTATATGGGCAGAAACCATTGAAGCAATTAGAAGAGCAAATCCAAACACAACTTTAGAAACATTAATTCCTGATTTTCAAGGAAATACAAGTCAAATTGATCGAATTATTAAAGTACATCCTGAAGTAGTTTCACACAATATGGAAACTGTAAGAAGATTGACAAGAGAGGTTAGAATTCAAGCAAAATATGATCGTAGTTTAGGTGTTTTAAAATATTTGAAAGAAAATGGTATGCGAACTAAAACAGGTTTGATGCTTGGTTTGGGTGAAACTGAAGAAGAAGTAATTGAAACAATGAGAGATTTGCAAGGAGTTGGATTGGATGTTTTAACCATTGGTCAGTATTTACAACCAACTAAAAATCACTTACCTGTAAAGGAATTTATTACTCCTGAGCAATTTAAAAAATACGAAACCATTGGATTAGAAATGGGTTTTATGTATGTAGAGAGTGGTGCTTTGGTTCGTTCGTCATACAAAGCTCACAAACATGCTAAGTAATTGTTAAATTAAAAAAATATATAATTCAAATTATTTTTTGGCACAAACCTTGATATAAATTTAGAAAGCTTTTAAAAAAGTTTTCATTGTGTAAATTATTTGAATTAGTTGAGTTAAAAAGACCGTTTGATTAGCGGTCTTTTTTTATTATATGGCACTAATAATATCGTATTTTGTAACAATATGATAGTTTCCATCCTCTAAATCTACCAAAACTGCCTGATTTTCTCTAGTAATTAACTTTGAAATCACTTCTAATTTTGTTGATTTTTTTACAATCGGATAGGGTTTTCCCATAATTTCTCTAATTGGCTTTTCTGAAATATTTTTGTCTGCAATAAAATGATGCAACAAAACTGATTCGTCAACTGAACCTACAAATCCGTCAATATCTTTGATTGGTATTTGAGAAATTTCAAACCTCTTCATTCGTTCAATGGCATGCGAAACCAATTCTTCAGTTTGAGCAGTTACCAATTTTCTGTCTTTGTGATTGTTTACTAAATCAGCAGCTGTTTTAATTTCTTCCTCCAAAAAACCTCTTTCACGCATCCATTCATCATTAAACATTTTGCCAACATATCTACTTCCATGATCGTGAAATAAAACTACTACAACATCATCTTTTTTGAAATGTTCTTTCAATTGCAATAATCCTTTCACAGCTGAACCAGCTGAATTTCCCACAAAAATTCCTTCTTCTTTGGCAATTTTTCGGGTGTACACTGCAGCATCTTTATCAGTAACTTTTGTAAATCCATCAATCAATGAAAAATCGACATTTTTTGGCAAAATATCTTCTCCAATTCCTTCTGTGATGTATGGATAAATTTCATTTTCATCAAAAATTCCTGTTTCGTGATATTTTTTAAAAACAGAACCATAGGTATCAATTCCCCATATTTTGATAGCGGGATTTTTCTCTTTCAAGTATTTTGCAACTCCAGAAATCGTTCCTCCAGTTCCAACACCAACTACAAAATGTGTGATTTTTCCATCCGTTTGCTCCCAAATTTCTGGTCCTGTTTGTTCATAATGTGCTTGTGAATTACTTGGATTGTCATATTGATTTACGTACCAAGAATTCGGAATTTCAGTTCCCAAACGCTTAGAAACAGAATAATAAGATCTTGGATCAGTAGGTTCAACATTGGTTGGACACACAATTACTTCTGATCCAACAGCACGTAAAATGTCCATTTTTTCTTTAGACTGTTTGTCGGAAATTACAAAAATACATTTGTAACCTTTTACAATTGCAGCCAAAGCCAAACCCATTCCTGTATTTCCTGAAGTTCCCTCAATAATGGTTCCTCCTGGTTGTAAACGACCATCTGCTTCAGCATCTTCAATCATTTTTAACGCCATTCTGTCTTTTACGGAATTACCAGGATTAAAGGTTTCTACTTTTGCTAAAACCAATGCATCAATTTCTTTAGTAACCGTATTTAGTTTTACCAAAGGTGTATTGCCAATGGTTTCCAAAATATTTTTTGCGTATTTCATGTCGTGAAGTTTGAATTACAAAGGTAATTTGTTTTTGAACGTTCTACAAGTTTGTGGATTTGTAAGAGGATTTTTAACAGTTTTATCAAAATATTTTTCACTCAAAAACAGTAAATATTGTAAAGAAGAAAGTTGATTTAGAATAACATAAATTTGGCAAATGGGTGCGTTATCGATTGAAATGGCATCCTTTTTTTGAGTTTTTTTTACTCAAAAAAAGATACAATGGAAAGCGCGACCTTTAGGAAACGCCCAAAAATTAAGCAAACTTAATAGACTTTGAGGGATGTATTTTAGACACAATAAACGACGGAATAATGAGCATTAAAAAACAGCAAATTAAGGTGCCAATATTTAATAAAATAAATGCCGAAAATGAGATGTAAACTGGCATGGTTGCTACATAATAGGTTTCTGGATCTAAGGTAATTATTTTGAAAAAATGTTGGATTCCAATGAGTGATAATCCAATGAAATTACCCCAAAAAAGTCCTTTTAAAATCAAGGTTGATGCATTGTACAAAAATATTTTTTGGATGCTTTGATTGTTGCTTCCTAACGCTTTTAAAATACCAATCATTTGCACTCTTTCTAAGATTAAAACTAATAAAGCTGTAATCATATTGATACCTGCAATGAGAATCATGATGGCAATAATAAACCAAACGTTGTTATCGAAAAGTTGAATCCATTCAAAAATACTTGGATACATTTCTACGATTGTTTTGCTATTTAAAGTAGAATCAATTTCATTGTAAATTTGAGCTCCTTTTTGAGAAATTTCATCGAAATTATCTAAAATTACCTCAAAACCACCCACTTCATTTTCTGTCCAATTATTTAAATTTTGAACCTCTTTGATATCGCCAATCATCATATTTTTATCAAATTGGGCAAAACCAGTATTGTAAATTCCGACAACAATATATTTTCTATTAGAAGGTAATTTACTTGTTTCAGATTTTATGAATGTTGCTAAAATAGTATCATTTAAATTGATTTTCAATCTATTAACTAAGGTCTCTGAAATTAAAATTTCTCTATTTCTTGAAGCATTGAAACTCGGAATTTTTCCTTTTACCAAATATTCTTTAAAAAAAGTCCAATCATAATTGGATGAAACACCTTTAAAAATAATTCCTTCAAAATCGGTTTCAGTTCTTAAAATTCCTGCTTTGTTTGCAAAGATTTGTACTTTTTTGATGCCATCAATATTTTTAAACGTTGGATAAAAATCTTGTTTTTTTTGAATGGGAGTTATAGAAACATCCGAATTATTCGCATCAAAATTTACGATTTGAACATGACCTTTAAATCCCGCCATTTTATCACGGATTTTAGATTGCAAACCTGCTGCTGTTGCAACTGCAATCAACATTATTGTCATCCCTAAAGCAATTGCTGTAATTGCAATTTTTATAATTGGTGTTGATATACTACTTTTATACTTTTTACCAACAACAATGCGTTTTGCAATAAATAATTCGAAATTCAAGATGATGCCATTTTTAAAGCCATTCAAAAGTACATATTTATTTTTAGTTCTTTTCCTGATTTTTGGAATGACAATTTACGGACAAAAAAAAAATAATTCGATTGAAGTTGGCGCAGAAAGATTTGATTTATACCTACCACTTTTAGAAGGTAAAAAAGTTGGAATTGTTGGCAATCACACATCAATAATTGTCAAAGAAAACAAAGAAAATGATTTTACTCATTTGGCAGATACCTTACTTTCATTGAAGGTTCAAGTAAAAAAACTTTTTTCTCCTGAACATGGTTTTCGTGGAAGTGCAGATGCTGGTGAATTGATTGTTGATGGAAAAGACACAAAAACAGGTTTGGAAATTGTTTCATTATATGCAGAAAACAAAAAACCAACTGCCGCTCAATTAGAAGGAATTGATATCATGGTCTTTGATTTACAAGATGTTGGCGTTCGATTTTTCACTTATATTTCAACGTTACACTATGTATTAGAAGCTTGCGGCGAATTGAATATTCCTGTAATTATTTTGGACAGACCAAATCCTAATGCACATTATATTGATGGACCTGTTTTAGAATTAGAGCACACAAGTTTTGTAGGTTTGCATAGAGTTCCAGTAGTTTATGGAATGACAATTGGCGAATATGGACAAATGATTGTTGGTGAAAAATGGTTGCTAAATGAAGTTCAATGTGATGTAACTGTGATTCCAATAAAGAATTACAATCACAAAAAACGTTATTCTTTGCCTGTAAAACCATCTCCAAATTTACCTAATGATAAAAGCATCAACCTCTACCCTAGTTTATGTTTTTTTGAGGGAACTAATGTTTCTGTTGGACGTGGAACCGAAATGCAATTTCAAATTTATGGCTCTCCATTTTTGAATGATAGAGAATTTCAATTTATTCCAAAACCCAATAATGGATCAAAATTTCCAAAACACGAAGGATTAATTTGTTATGGTAAAGATTTGAGAGAAATTGAAGATTTAGAACAACTCAACTTAGAATGGTTGTTGGATACCTATCAACAAAACACCTATGAAAATCCGTATTTTACCATATTCTTCACCAAACTTGCTGGAACCAAAAAACTACAAGAACAAATTGAACAAGGCTTTACAGAGAAAGAAATTAGAAAAACCTGGAGAGATGATTTGAGAGATTTTAAGGAAATCAGAAAAAAATATTTGATTTACAGATAATTTAAGACTCAAAATTTAAAATTTAAGATTATTTCTTGCTCATATCAAAAGGAATTCTCTTTTTCAAATCCTCTACAATTTTAAAAGTTGCCGGACAAATTGCAGTATTTTCAATGGTTAAATTGGCAATTTGTATAAACTTTCTGCGATTTGTATGTGGATATTCTGAACACGCTTTTGGACGAACATCATAAATGGTACATTCATTATTTTGCAAATCTAAAAATGAACAAGGAGCTGTTTTTAAAACCATAAAATCATCTTCATCTCTGCGTAAATATTGATTTGTAAAGTGCAATATTTTCATTTTCAAATATTTAGAAATGCGTTCAATGTCTTTTTCTGTAAAAATTGGGCTGGTAGTTTTGCAACAATTTCCACAGCTTAAACAATCTGTTTTTTCAAATGCTGCGTCATGCAATTCTTGCATGATATAATCCAAATTTTTTGGAGTTCTCTTTTTTAAAAGTGCAAAATATTGCTGATTTTCCTTTTTCGTTTGCGCAGCTAATTTTGGCAATTGTTTTAAATATTCTTCCATGGTCGAAAATTACACTATTTTACCCTAAAATTTATCTAAAAATCGTAATTTCGTGGCTTAATTTTTTTCAAAGAAATGACCATTCAAAATACAATTGAATCTCACGTAAAAGAAGGCTTTTTAAAAATCTATCAAATTGAAATTCCAACAGTAGAATTTCAAGCAACTCGTAAAGAATTTGAAGGAGATGTAACTGTTGTTATTTTTCCTTTATTGAGATATATCAAAGGAAATCCAACTGAAATTGGAGAAAAATTAGGAAACTATTTATTAGAAAATGTTACTGAAGTTATCAACTTTAATGTGGTTAAAGGCTTTTTAAATTTGGTAATTAGTGACGGATATTTCTTAAAACTTTTCAATTCGATGAATCAAAATCCAACTTTCGGATTTGAATCACCCAAAGAAAATGACAAAGCAATGATGGTGGAATATTCTTCACCAAACACCAATAAACCACTGCATTTAGGTCATGTTCGTAACAATTTATTAGGATTTGCAGTTGCTGAAATTATCAAAGCTTCTGGAAAAAAAGTGTACAAAACCCAAATTATTAATGACAGAGGCATCCATATTTGCAAATCAATGTTGGCTTGGAAACTATTTGGAAATGGAGAAACTCCAGCTTCAACAGGATTGAAAGGCGATAAATTAGTTGGTAATTATTATGTGAAATTTGATCAAGAGTACAAAAAACAAATTTCACAAATGGTTGAAAAGGGAATCTCAGAAGAAGAAGCTAAAAAAACGGCTCCAATTTTATTAGAAGCTCAAGAAATGCTTAGAAAATGGGAAAATGGAGATAAAGAAACTGTTGCTCTTTGGAAAAAAATGAATTCTTGGGTTTACGACGGATTTGATACAACCTACAAAAATTTAGGTGTTGATTTTGATGCATTATATTATGAAAGTGACACCTATTTATTAGGAAAAGACGTTGTTACACAAGGCATTGAAAAAGGTGTTTTTTACAAAAAAGAAGATGGTTCTGTTTGGTGTGATTTAACAGATGATGGTTTGGATGAAAAAATCGTGTTACGTTCAGACGGAACAGCAGTTTATATGACTCAAGATATTGGTACAGCAATTCAACGTGTAAACGATTTAAAAGATGTTGGTGGAATGGTTTATACTGTTGGAAATGAGCAAGATTACCATTTTCAAGTATTGTTTTTAATTCTTAAAAAATTAGGATTTGATTGGGCAAAAAACCTCTTTCATTTGAGTTATGGAATGGTTGATTTACCTTCTGGAAAAATGAAATCAAGAGAAGGAACAGTTGTTGATGCTGATGATTTGATGGTTGAAATGAGTGAAACCGCTAAAAATATTTCAGAAGAATTAGGAAAATTAGATGGGTATTCTGACGCTGAAAAAAATGAATTATACAAAACTATTGGAATGGGTGCTTTAAAGTATTTTATTTTAAAAGTTGATCCTAAAAAACGCATTTTATTCGACCCTAAAACATCCGTTGATTTTCAAGGAAATACAGGGCCATTTATTCAATATACCTATGCTAGAATTCAATCAATTATCAGAAAAGCAACTTTTGATTATTCGATAGAAATCAATGATTTAGAACTTCATGAAAAAGAAAAAGAAATCATAAAGTTAATGGCATTATTTCCTGAAACTGTACAACAAGCAGCAGCTAATTACTCGCCTGCAATCATCGCAAATTACACTTTTGATTTGGTAAAAGAATTCAATTCTTTTTATCAAAATGTATCAATTTTAGGAGAAGAAAATCATCAGAAAAAAATAGTTAGAGTACAAATTTCTAATAAAGTTGCGAATATAATCAAACAAGCATTTTCGTTATTAGGAATTCAAGTACCTGAGAGAATGTAAAAAGATTTTATTGATTAAATTTGCAACGAAAACAAACCCAACAATACAAAAATATACAATTATGAATTACGACATTATTATTATCGGAAGTGGCCCTGGAGGATATGTAACAGCAATTAGAGCATCACAATTAGGTTTTAAAACTGCCATTGTAGAAAAAGAAAGTTTGGGTGGTATTTGTTTAAATTGGGGCTGTATCCCAACAAAAGCATTATTAAAATCTGCACAAGTTTTTGATTATTTGAAACATGTGGATGAATATGGATTGAAAGCAGAAGCTATTGACAAAGATTTTAATGCAGTTATTAAAAGAAGTAGAAATGTGGCTGATGGAATGAGCAAAGGAGTTCAATTTTTAATGAAGAAAAACAAAATTGACATTATTGATGGTCATGGAAAAATCAAACCAAATAAAAAAGTTGATGTAACAGCTGCTGATGGAACAGTTACAGAATATTCAGCAGAAAATATCATTATTGCAACAGGCGCACGTTCTCGTGAATTGCCAAATTTACCTCAAGATGGTAAAAAAGTAATTGGTTATAGACAAGCAATGACACTTCCTGAACAACCAAAATCGATGATTGTTGTTGGTTCAGGTGCTATCGGAGTTGAGTTCGCGCATTTTTACAACACTATGGGAACAGATGTAACCATTGTTGAATTTATGCCCAATATTGTTCCTGTTGAAGACGAAGATATTTCAAAACAATTTGAGCGCTCTTTAAAAAAATCAGGAATTAAAATCATGACAAATTCGTCTGTAGAATCTATTGATACTTCTGGAGATGGCGTAAAAGCATATGTAAAAACTAAAAAAGGTGAAGAAGTTTTAGAAGCAGATATTTTATTATCGGCTGTTGGTATCAAAACGAATATCGAAAACATTGGTTTAGAAGATGTCGGAATCATTGTAGATAGAGATAAAATTTTAGTAAATGATTGGTATCAAACCAATATTCCAGGTTACTATGCTATTGGAGATGTAGTTCCAGGACCAGCTTTAGCGCACGTTGCTTCTGCAGAAGGAATTACTTGTGTTGAAAAATTAGCAGGTTTACATACAGAACCTGTTGATTATGGAAACATTCCAGGTTGTACATATGCAAGTCCTGAAATTGCCTCAGTTGGATTGACAGAAGCAAAAGCAAGAGAAGCTGGATATGAATTAAAAATTGGTAAATTCCCTTTCTCTGCCTCAGGAAAAGCAAAAGCTGCTGGAACTCCTGATGGATTTGTTAAGGTAATTTTTGATGCAAAATATGGCGAATGGTTAGGATGCCACATGATTGGTGCTGGTGTTACAGATATGATTGCAGAAGCTGTTCTAGGTAGAAAGTTAGAAACCACTGGCCATGAGGTATTGAAAGCAATTCATCCTCACCCAACAATGAGTGAGGCTGTAATGGAAGCTGTTGCTGATGCATATGGCGAAGTAATACATCTATAAGTTTGCATTATTAACATAAAATCGTTGATTTTGTTACAAATTTTATTACATTTGCTTGGTATTAACGCATAAATTTCCCTCATTTAAGCGATATTTAAAAAAGTTAATATAAAATATAATTAATGAGTTTTGTTGAGTGGCTGTTATCTTTCGTTTATAAGATAAAAACGTTCCCTCTTATTATTCAAATAACCATCGTTTTAACGATGTTTTTCATCGTTGCTTCAATTGCTCTTGTAATAACAATTTACACTATTAGAAAAAAGCACAACAAAACTCAACGTTTTTTGAAAGAAAAAGTGCCTGAAATCAAAAAATTATTTGAAGCAGTACTTTTTGAAAATGAAAAATACGATGAAGTAGAACTTTTTGAAAGATTTAAAAACATAGTTGAAGAAGTTAATAGAGAATCTTTAAACTATGCCGTTGATGTGTTAGTGGGTTTTAAAAACGAAAACAGGAAGTCTGACCAATACAATTTCGTAATTAAATCTTTAGGAATCATAGAGCATTTAGAAGCAAAATTTGATTCTAGATCAAATAGTGAAAAAATTGATGCATTCCAAGAAGCTTTTGTATTAAATTTGAATAAATTTGATTCAAAAGTATTAACGCATGCATATAGTAGAAATTCACAAATAAGAACTGAAGCTCGTAATTCATACTTAGCTTTGAGTTCAAATGACCCTTATCGTTTTTTTGATGAATATGATACATCACTAACGAAATGGGATGAAATAGAATTGATGCAATATTTAAAATTACAAAGTCAAAGGGGAAATTTAGAGGGTTTAGGAAAATGGATAAACTACTCTAAAAATGACTCTTTGGTAATATTTTTGATTAAAATGGTTGGTTATTTTAAACAAAAAGGTATTGATGAAATTTTATTAGAAAAATTAGATGATGACAATGCAAAAGTTAGAGCAGAAGCAATTTTAACTTTGGGAGAATTAGGTATTAAAGACACAGAACAAACATTAATTGATAGATATTATACAGAACCTGAAGTATGCCAAGTTGCAATTGTAAAAACAATAAAAAAATTTAACACAGGAAAATCATTGAAATTTTTGCAAGAAATTTTTAACGAGACCAATAATATTGATACTAAAAAAATTATTGCAGAGGCAATTTTAAATTATAGCTATGAAGGTAAAATCGCATTTCAAAATTTAAAAAATTCATTAAAAGGATTTGATTTAACCATTCTAAAGCATATTGAAACCCCTTTAATCAAGTATAAATAAATGGAGTTTTTTGTAAAAATTTATGAGTACTTTATCTTTTTCTATGCTACCTCACTAATTCTGAGTTACTTAGTCTTAGCTATTTTCTCATTTATTGCTATAAATAATTACAAAAGCTATAATACTGATATTGATGATGAAGAATTACTAAGCTCTAATTTAGCTCCAGGTATTTCAGTAATCGCACCAGCATATAACGAAGAAAAAACGATTATTGTAAATGTAAAATCTTTGTTAACTTTAAATTACCCACTTTTTGAGGTAATTATTGTAAATGATGGTAGTAAAGATAAAACTCTAGAATTGCTTATCAAAGAATTTGACTTAGTTGAAGCACCTTTTGCATATGTTGAAAAAATCAAAACTAAACCGTACAAAAGGACCTTTAAATCTCAAAATCCTAAGTACGAAATCTTAACAGTTATTGATAAAGAAAATGGTGGTACAAAAGCAGATGCTTTCAATGCCGGACTAAATGCTTCTGTTTTTCCATATTATTTAAACACGGATGTAGACTGTATTTTAGCGAGAAATACTTTGACCAAAATGATTAAACCAATTCTAAACTCAAAAGTTCGAGTTATTGCAGTTGGTGCTACATTGCGAATGTCAAATAACTGTGAAATTGAAGAGGGAATTATCACGAGAGTAAGACCTCCAAAAGCACTGATTCCTCGTTTTCAAGAATTAGAATACATCAGATCATATCTTTTAGGGAAAATGGGTTGGGAGCTAATCAACTCTGTACCAAATGTTTCTGGAGGTTTAGGGATGTTTGATAAAGAAATTGCCATTAAAGCGGGTGGTTATGGTGCAGACTCTCATGCCGAAGATATGGACATGATGACAAGGATGGCTGCACATATGATGAATAACCGACTTGATTATAAAATTGGGTATATTCCTCTCTCCTGCTGTTGGACAGAAGGACCTCCAAACGTTAAAATTTTAAGTAGGCAAAGAACAAGATGGGCCTCAGGATTATTCCAAATGTTTACAGATCACAGAAAAATACTTTTTAATCCCAATTATAAAAGATTGGGATTAATTACATTTCCATACATCTTCATTTTTGAGTTTTTAGCGCCCATAATTGAAGCCTTAGGAATACTTTTTACCATTTTTCTATTCTTATACGGATATATCAATTGGAGTTTTGCGCCATTAATTTTGTTATATTCTTACACATTTGCAATCATGATTTCATCGGTTGTAATTATTTGGGATCAAATGACGTTTAAATACTATAATACCACCAGAGAAGTTTTAACATTATTTGTTACTGCTTTTATCGAACCTATTATTTACCACCCAATGATTATGTTTTTCTCGTTAAAAGGATACTACAGTTTCATTACATCTCGAGAATTAGCCTGGGGAACCATGACTAGACAAGGATTTGAAACTGAGAAAAAAGAAGGTGATGCTGATAATAATAACCCAAATGATTTTAACAGTTCAGGAGGAGAAAATAATCAGAAAAATTCCAACTTATTAGAACGAATGAGAGAAAAGAAATTATCTGGTGAGGTAGAACAAATAAAAACATAAATTACCTTAAAATACTATGAAAATAAACAAGTTAATATGCATTTTTATTGTGATGATTTTGTCACAACTAAATATATATTCACAGATTTATGATTCTTCGGATTTATATTTTGAAGAAGCTAAAAAAAATATTGCAGAAAACAACTTTGCGAAAGCTGCAAAAATGAGCTGGAGAGGTTTACAAATATCTCCTAATGACTTAGACTTAAAAATTTTATTAGGACGATCTAACCTTCAACTAGGAAAATACGATACAGCAAGATATGTTTTAAAACAAGTGTACGAGAGAAGAAGAAAAGATATTGATGTTTTACAATATTTGGTAAACCTTGAAGAAACAACTAAAAGATATTCTGATGCAATTTGTTTCGTAAATGAGCTACTAGAAATTACTCCTTACAGTAGAGGTTGGTGGTTGAAAAAAATCAATATTTATAAAGAAATGGGTAATTTTCAAGAAGCTGAAAGAGCGTTGAAAAGATTATATCAAATTTATCCAAATGACACTGAAATTGGTAGAGCCTACAATGATGTAATGATTGGTGATGGTTATGAAGCAATACGTAACAAAAAATATGATGAGGCGAATCAAATCTACAAAACCATCATAGATAACAACCCAAGTAATAAAGAGGCTTATCAAGGAATCATTGCTAACGAAATGATGAAAGGTAGTAAAGAAAATGCACTTCAATTTACCGAAAGAGCGTTATTAGAACTAAAAGATGATTTAAGCCTTGTAGAGAAAAAAATTGGCTTATTGGTAGAATTGGGAAGGCATGGAGAGGCAATTACATACATCAGAAGTTTAGATAGAGCAAAATTTCCAACAGTATACTCTAAAACACTTCCCTATGTAATGCAAGAAACGGCTGTTTTTAGTCAATACAATGACAGCTATACTGTATACAAAAAAATAGCTGAAGAAGGTGGTGGTGGTGAAGCTATGGATATTGTAATCAATACTGCACTAGGTAAAGGATATTACATTGATGCAGAATACTTTCTAAAAAAAGTACTGAGTAGAAATCCGGATAACAAAAAGTATCTCATCAAACAAATGCAGTTATACAAAGCGATGTTAGATACTGAAAATTATAACAAAGCGGTTTTAAATCTTCATGAAAAATTTCCTGATGATACTGATATTACTTACGCATACAACAAATTAATGTATGATACTGCAAAAGACTATATTTTAGGTAAACAATATGACAAAGCGTTGCCTATTTTAAACGATTTGGTTTCATCACCAGATTTTACAAAAGAAGCTGAACAACAAATTTATAGCATTCTACTTGAACAAGAAAAATTTGATGAGGCTACAGATCAAATTGATAAATTGATTGAATTAGATCCTGAAAATCCTGATTATTTGGTAAGAAAATCAACTTTGTATCAAAAAATGCAAATGTTTGATGACGCACTTACCATCACAAGAGATTTAGAAGCGAAATATCCCTTAGAAAAAAAATATACTGATTTATATGTAAGCCAAGTTGAAGAATATGCAACATTCTTGATGCGTGAAGAAAAATTTCAGCAGGTTTTACCAATTGTTGAAGATGGATTGACAAGACAAAACAACAATAAAACATTGTTGGATATCGCTATAAACGCCTCATCAGCCATCCCTGATTATCAAAAAGGAATCAATTACAGTTTAAGTGCTTTGAGTTTTTATCCTGGAAATAAAAATTTCAAATTAAAACTTTCAAACATGTACACGTTAAACAAAGATTATGACAAATCTGTTGCCATCTTAGATTCTTTGAAAAAAATATACATTTATGATAGAAAAATTAAAGATGCTTTGGCTGAAGTTTTATTTTTCAAAGGAAAAAATTTCGAAGATGAAGGTTTGGCAGATGAAGCTATAAAAAGTTATGATTCTGCCTATTATTTAAATCCTAAAGACGATGGTTCTTTGCAACGATTAATCAATTTATACATTACCAATAAACCAAATGAAGAGGCGCTTGAATTTATCAATAAGAAACTGAAAAAAACACCAAATGATAATTTTTTAAGATATAAAAAAGGTGTTGTTTTTGAGTTGATGAAAGAGTATGATTCTGCCTATTATTATCAAAAATACCGTGTAATTGACAATCCATATGAAAAGCAAGAATGGAATATAGCACTCGAAACTTTACGAGCAGAACAACTCAGAAATATCATTGGAATAACTTATGCAAAAGCAACATCTGATTCCTTGCCCTTTAGTACTTCTCTTGCTGGATTAACTTTCAATAGAAAATATGAAAAAAATACGTATGGAGCTGTTGTAAATTATGCTGCCAGAAGATTAGGTGTTGGTGTGCAACCAGGAATAAATTTCTCGAGAATTTTAAATAAAACAATGTATGCTGATGTTGGTGTTTTAGTTGGAACTCAATTCTTCCCAAAATTTATTTTGTACGGTAATGCTTATAAGGAATTTAAAAAAGGATATGATGCACAAGCAGGTTTGCGATTTTCAAGACTTCAAGATGATACAAACTTTATCTCCTTACTTTTAGGTGGTGGAAGAACTTGGCAAGATATTGTAGTTTCATCAAAATTAAATTTAATGACGGATAGTGATTTCTTTTATTTTAATTTGATGGCACAAACCCGAATAAATGTCAACACGCGACAAGATAAAGTAACGGTAACGATTTCTGGAGGTAGCGCACCATTTGACAATCAACTTCCTGAAGGTCAAGCTGTATTTTTAAACTTCTCAAATGTATCTGTAGGTGCTGGTTATCATTATAACATTTCTCCAAGAACAATTTTGGCTATTGATGGAACTTGGACAAATTTTCAAAGTAATACGTTTTCAGAGGGTGCATTTGCATTCGTAAACCAATACAATTTGGCTTTTACAATCATTACTAAATTTTAGAAAAAGTTCACATCATATTTTAGACATATGTTCCAGAAATATTTATACCTCTTGCTATTTTTTTCTATCATAAATTCTTGTGCGCAAGACAAAAATGAATTCACGTTTTATTCTAGTGAAAAGAAAATAGTCCCTAGAATTTCAATTCCGTTAAATGCTGATGCTGAGACTACTCTTGCAGCGGGTGAATTCGTTAAAAATTTTAAATTATTAACTCAAGAGACGCTAGTTGTTGAGAGAAGTAATGGTTTGAATCAAAATTACACTTATGTTGTACTTAGTGTAAATCCTACTCAAAAAGATAATTATTGTATTTATAAAAAAGAAAAAAACATCATTATTCAAGGTTCATCCAATGAAAATTTAGGTTTTGCAATTCAAGAATTTTTTAAAAAGTTTACTCTTTTAAGCTTTCCTGAAAAAATCAATCAAAGTTTACAGAATGAAATTCAAACAGAAGTAATGATTCCTAATGAATTGAGTATCTGTTCAACGCCTGATTTTGAATATAGAGAGCCCTATTTTTCTCCCAATTTTGATGCGGAATTCAGAATTTGGAACAAAACAAATTATTTAGAGTTAGAATGGGGACTTTGGGGGCACAACTTGCCAAAACTTATCAAAGGAGCTCAACTACCTGAAACTATTTTTGCTGAGGTTGATAAAGAAAGAAACGAAGAGCAATTTTGTTTTACAAGCGAAATATTTTTTGAGTTTGTAAATGACAAAATAAAAGACATTCATGAAAATGATGCAGTTCTCAAAAAATTCATGATTTTGCCCAATGATAATGAAATGGTTTGTACTTGTAGCACTTGCAAAGCTGTGGGTAATACCACAAAAGATGCAGCACCTGCCGTATTTACATTTATGAATAAATTGGCTAAAAATCATCCAAAATTGTTGTTTTTTACAGCTGCTTACAATAGTGTAAAAGAAGTTCCTAAATTTAAAGCTTCTGAAAATTTGGGTGTTTTTTATAGCACAATCAATATCCAAAAGGGAATTCCGATTGAAAGAACTAAGAATTTTGAAAAATTTGAAAGTGATATCAAGAAATGGAAAAATTACATAAACAACGTTTATGTTTGGGATTATGGGGTAAATTTTGATAACTATTTTGGGCTATATCCATCCTTAAAAGTAAATCAAGATAACTTTAAATTGTATAAAAAATTAGGCGTAAATGGCGTTTTCATGCATGGTAGTGAATACAATTATAGTACACTAGAAGACATGAAAACAACAATAATTGCCAACTTACTATGGGATACAAGTATAAATTTAGATGCTGAAATCAATAAATATTTTACATCAAAATATCCACCGAAGTTAGCAGATATATTAACAAACTACTATTTGTTTACTGAAAGTAGTTTTTACACCAGTAAAAAAGAACTCGGTATTTATAGTGGTATTAACAAATCTGTACGAAAATATTTAGATCCGAAAGTATTTTTTAGTTTTTATAAAGAATTTGATACACACACTCAAAATAATAAATACGATAAAGATTTTTTAAAATTAGCTACAGCTTTTACATTTTTGAAATTAGAAATCATGAGAGATGCTGGTTTTAGCGAATATGGGTTTGCATCTTTAAATGGAAATGACGAAATAATTGTAAAAAATGAAATTGGCACTTTATTAGATAAGCTATTGATTTACAGTAAATCAGCTGACATAAAAACTTATAATGAAGTAAAATATACACTAGAAGATTACATCAATAGTTGGAAACAAACCATTTTCAGATACCATAAAAGAAAACACTATTTCTACAAAAAATCTTTCAAAGTGTTATCTAATTTGGATGAAGATTATCAAAATTTTAAAATATTAAATGACGGAACTTTTGGATTGAGAGATTACAATACTAATTGGCATTTAACTTCAACAGATAATCTAATTCTTGAGATTGAAAAAAGTTCTATTTCTAAAGCTAAAAAAATTACATTTTCATTTTTACAAGACAAAAAACACAAAATTTATTACCCAAGTTTTATAGAAATTGTAGATATGAACAATAAATTATTGAAAAAAATATCAGTACCTACAAGTGAAGATGTGTTGAATACCAAAGAAATTTCAATAGATTTACCTTCTGATTATGACAAACTTCCATTACCTGAATATTTTAAAATTGTGATAAAAAGAGCTGAAATTTCTGGGAAAAATGCATTGGCCTGTGACGAAGTTATTTTTAATTAAAAATTAATTAAATTTACATTCATGAAAAACGTATTTTTCTTCATATCATTAATCATCATTCTAAGTTCTTGCGAATTTAGAAAACCAAGTATTGATAAGGTAAAAAGGACTAAAATGGAAATTGAAGATCCAGAGCGTCATTATTACCCAATCCTTAGAGGGTCTGAATTGGATGTAGCGTATAAATTTTATAACAGAGGAACTGAACCTTTGATTATATACGAAGTGCAAGCCTCTTGTGGTTGTATTGAAGTTGATTATCCAACTGGTTCTGTGGGACAAGATGACTTTGGTTTTATAACATTAAATTACGATAGCGCTAAAAATATTGGTTATGTAGAGTTTTATATTACGATCATTGCAAATACCGAAAAAGATATTTTTACGACTGTTAAATTCGATTTAAATGTGGTTACTTCTCCTCATTATACGCAAGATTATGAGGAAATCTATATGGAAAGACGAAGACAAAAATTGGCTGGAGAAGTTGACGGTGATCTAACTAAACAAGGATATTATGTAGATTTTGATAAAACTGTCAGATAAGATATGTTCAATTCAAAAGAATATTATCAAAAGAAAACTGCTCAGTTTATAGAAAATTGGTCTAGAAAAAGACGTAATAAAGTCCGCTTTACTTTGATTGAAAGTTTTTATTATTCCTTTTTTTTCTCCTTGATTTTCGCATTTTTTTTACAAGAAACAAAAAACATAATTTCTACAGCAACACTTTTTGTATTCATTACTTCATTTATAATGTACTTTTTAGTTTCTTATTTTTTACTTTTTTCAATCTATGAAAATAGATATCAACGTTTAACAAAAGAAAACAAACATTGATTACTCATAAAAATATTTTCTTAAAAGAAATAGCAAAAGCCCTTTTAAAATTAATTATAGCCGGAGTTATTATTGGGGTCTTTAAAAAATACGATGCCATATTAGCAGTTTTTTTATTTTTGAAAGTACTACAAAACTGTTATAAAGAAATTATAAAACCACACACTAATAAGAACTGGATTTTATTAATTGGCATGTTATTAACAGGCTTTGGAGGAATTGTTGGTGAAACGTGGGGAGTTCACAATGGTTATTGGGAATATCATGAAGTTTCGCGTGAATTGCCTTTATGGTTGCCTTTTGCATGGATGCTGGCTTTTCATTATTTATACAAATTAGAACGAAATTTAATTGCGCTTTTAGCCAATCAAACACAGAAAAATAAAATTATTTTAGCACTTATCTTGGCTTTAATATTACCAGCTTTTGGAGAAGTGATTACAATTCAATTAGGCGTTTGGACGTATTATTGGCCGTATCAAATATTGGGAGTTCCTTTATATGCTTTTATTTGCTTGGTTTTTGTGCATATGTTAGTGTACTTAATTTTACATTATATCTGCAAAAAATACCAATGGAAAGATGCCGTTTTCTATTAAAATTCTAAAACGGTAAACTCATGTTGTAAAGGTTTCAAAGATTCTTTCAACATTTCAATAAAATCTCCTCCATATTCTAAATAATATTCTGAAAAATTTCGTTGACGTTCTTCCAAACTTTGATTCGGAAATAGTTCATTTTGAAGGATAGTAATTCGTTGAACCAAATCTTCATGACGTCTTTTTTCAGCTTTTAATAAACGCTTTTCAAGATTTTCTAAGCCTTTAATTTGTTTGCGTTCTTGAGCATTTACAGCGTTTACAAAAGAAATATCTGTTTGTTTTGCAACTTGTTTTAATTCAGAAAATTGATTTTGTAAAAATGCTTTCTTTTCATCAAATTGAATTTGAATATCAGAATTTTCATTGACTTTTTTTGAAATCAACTCATGTTGATTTAAGAAGATTTCTTCCATTGAAATAGAAAGATTTTCCAACTTTTTAACTTGTTTTGAAGAAATCACTTGCACAGAATTTCGAAGTAATAAGATTGGAAAAGGAACAGCAATCGCATCAAAAAACCCCTTCAATTGCAACCAATAAGCGATTTCTCCTCCTCCACCAATATAACATAAATTGGGTAAAATTACCTCTTGATACAAAGGGCGTAACAAAACATTTGGAGAAAATTTCTCTGGATGATTTTCTAATTCTTGTAAAATTGCTTCTTTTGAAAATTCAATTTCTGTATTTAAAACTTTGTAAATGCCATTTTCAAAAACAATGCGTTCTCTAGAATCTTTTTGCAAATAAAACAAATTGATTTCTCTCGGGTTTACTTGAATTTTATACTCTCTCTCTAATTGAGCAATCGTTTTTGAAACTTCAATAGAAGAAGTTTGATGTAACAATTCGTTTTTAACAAACGGACTAAAAACTTTCTTTAAATCTTTAGAATCTCCATCAATTATGACCAAACCATATTGACCAAATAATGAATTTGCGATAAATCGAGTTGCATCCGCTAAATTATTGTGGTTCAAATACGCCTCATAAAATAAATTTTTCAGATATAAAGCATTTTTAGAATTTCCTAAATGTGCTGAAAAAACGTTTAAGACTTCCTCTAAACCATCTGTAGAAAATCGTCCAACTGCACCTCCATCTTTTCTGTTCCACAACACTTTTTTCCCATTAAAATTAAAATAGTTGATTTCATCAAAATCATGATCTTCAGTTGCCATCCAATAAATTGATACAAAGTTTTTATCAGGAAATTTTTCTGATAATTCTTCACATAAATTAATGGTAGAGATTATTTTATAGAGAAAATACAAAGGTCCTGTAAACAAATTTAATTGATGTCCAGTAGTAATTGTAAATGTATTTTGTGACTGTAAAAGTTCAATATTCTCAGCTGTTTTTTCCGAGACTTCAACCGTTTTATATTGATTTTTTAATTCGTTATAAAGAATGGTTCGTGTTTGTAAATCAAATGATTTTTCTTTTTCTAAAATTTGATGATGAAATCCATCCAAATCAGGAAAATGATTGTAAAATGGGGTTAATTTTTCGTTTTTCTCTAAATAATCAAGCATCATTTTTGAGAAAAATCCGGTTTTTTGAAAAGGAATATGTGTTACTTTCATAACGCTTTCACACATTTTTGAGCACAATCAACCTCTAAAGACAAACACATACGCTTTTAATAATTTTGGTAAAATTACAAATATTTTAAGCTTTGATGGCTACTCAAAATCAATCTAACATATTTTTAACGAACAAAAACGTATCATCTTTATAAAATCCATTTATTTCAGTACTTTTGACAATCATCAAAATTTTTTTCATGAAAATTAAAACTTTATTTTTAGTTGCTTTTTTATCTATTAATCAACTATTTTCTCAAAATATTCAATCCCCATCAGAATTTTTAGGCTACGAAATTGGAAGTCGTTTTACAAAACATCACAAAGTGGTTGATTATTTTGATTATGTGAGCAAATCATTACCAAATGTAAAGCTAGAAAAATACGGCGAAACCAATGAACACAGACCTTTGTATGTTTCATACATTTCATCTGAAGAAAATATCAAAAATTTAGAGGAAATCAGAAAAAGCAACCTTTCTCAAACAGGCATTTTAAAAGGAAATGCTGATAGTAAAGTTGCTATAATTTGGTTGAGTTATAATGTTCATGGAAATGAGGCATCTAGCACAGAAGCCTCAATGCTAACACTTTATGAATTAGTAACTTCAAAAAAAGATTGGTTAAAAAACACGTTAGTCATTATGGATCCCTGCATCAATCCTGATGGAAGAGAGCGTTATGTAAATTGGTACAATCAAGTAAAAAGTACGCCTTTTGACATTTCGCAAGATGCAAAAGAGCATTATGAACCTTGGCCTGGAGGAAGACCAAATCATTATTTATTTGACTTAAATAGAGATTGGGCTTGGGCTACTCAAGTTGAAACACAACAAAGATTGAAGGTTTATAATAAATGGATGCCACATATTCATGTTGATTTTCATGAACAATTCATCAATAATCCATATTATTTTGCGCCAGCTGCAGCTCCATTTCATGAAATAATTACAGAATGGCAACGCAATTTTCAAACTGAAATTGGAAAAAATCACGCAAAGTATTTTGACAAAGAAGGTTGGTTATATTTCACCAAAGAAAGTTTTGATTTGCTATATCCAAGTTACGGAGACACGTATCCAACTTATATGGGTGCAATTGGAATGACCTATGAACAAGCTGGTCATGGACGTGCAGGTTTGGGAATTCAGACGGATAAAGGAGAAGTTTTAACTTTGAAAGACAGAGCTTTACATCATATGACTACAGGAATTTCTACCGTTGAAATTGCTTCAAAAAATGCAGAAAAACTGAACAATGAATTCAAAAAGTTTTTTGACAATAGTAATTTAATGTATAAAAGTTATGTATTGAAAAATGACAATCCTGACAAAACTGCTCGCTTAAAAAAGCTACTTGACAAACACGAAATAAGCTATGAGTTTGCTACTAATGGAATTGCAAAAGGATTTCAATATTCAATTTCAGAAGAAGGAAAAATAAACACTTCAAATGGTGATTTAGTGATTCATACCAATCAACCTAAAGGAAAAATGGTGAATGTTTTGTTTGAACCAAAAGCATTTTTAGCAGATTCATTAACGTATGATATCACTGCTTGGTCAATTCCATACGCTCATGGTTTTGAGGCGATTGCATCTAAAACTATGATAAATTCAACTAAATCAATTGCTAAAGAAACTATTACAAATTTAGTAGATAAAAATGCGTATGCATACATATCTAAATGGAATAGTTTGGATGATGCCGTTTTTTTAGGAGATTTATTAGAAGAAAATATAACACCTCGCTTTTCTGAAAAACCATTTTCAATTGAAGGAAAATCGTATGAAAGAGGTTCTTTGATTATCTTAAGAAATGACAATAAATCAGAAAATTTTGATGAAAAATTGATTGAAATTGCCAATAAAAATCAACGTAAATTACAGGCAGTTTCCACTGGATTTGTGAGTTCAGGACCAGATTTTGGTTCTCCAAGTGTAAAACCAATTAACAAACAAAAAATAGCGTTACTTTCAGGAGAAGGCACTTCATCTCTTGGTTTTGGTGAAATTTGGCACTTTTTTGAAACAGAATTACAATATCCAATTACAATTTTAAATTCGGATTATTTTGGTAGAATTAATTTATCAAATTTTGATGTTTTAATCATTCCTGATGGATATTATGATGATTTTTTATCAAAAAACACCCTCGAAAAAATTACAAGTTGGGTTCAATCTGGAGGAACTTTGATTGCTATAGATAATGCTTTACAAAGTTTTGCTGACAAAGAAGGATTTGCCTTAAAAAGTAAAGAAACTGAAAAAGAAACCAATAAAAATTTAACTCCGTATGCAGATTTAGAACGTAAAAGTGTTAAAGATTTAATAACTGGAGCTATTTTTAAAAGTAAGGTTGACAATACACATCCATTGGCTTTTGGATATAAAGACACTTATTTTTCTTTGAAATTAGGAAATAAATCATATTCTTATTTAGAAAAAGGTATAAATGTTGCTTATTTTACGGAAGCAAGTAAAAATATTTCAGGATATGCAGGCAGTTTGGCAGTGAAAAATATACCAGAATCCTTGTTATTTGGTGAAGAACAAAAAGGAAGAGGAAGTATTATTTATATGGTTGATAATCCATTATTTCGCTCATTTTGGGATAACGGAAAACTATTTTTAGCAAATGCTGTTTTTTTGTTGAATTCAGATATAATCAAAAAGTAAACATCTAAATACACTTAAAAAGCCACTGAAAATTCAGTGGCTTTTTAATTTTATAGAAATAGTACCCTTTATTTTTTTGTAGGAATCAAAATTAATTCCTCTTGAGGCGGAATTAAATAACGAGCTCCATCTTTCGTAACAACAGCGATTTCTTCTACAGAAATCGTTTTGATAGTTCCATCTTTTCGTTTCCACGCATGAAATCCATCAAAAGCAAACGTCATTCCTTCTTTCAATTTTTTTTCAGAGGCTGGTCTAACATGAGACGCTTGAGAACCTCCTAAATTAGGCCCAATATCATGCGCAACATATCCAACAGGATGTCCTGTACTCCACATCACAAATTCAGATTTTGCGGCATTCATTAACACCCTTTGCGCACTATCAACTTGAACGCCTTTTACACCGGGTTTCATTGCTGCAAGTGCTGCTCTATTTCCTGCTTTAGAACTTTCCCAATAAAACTGAATATCTTTTGGAGCCACTTTTTCACCTTCTTTCAAAACATAGGCAAATCGTTGAATATCACTCACCCATCTATTGTATAATTTAATACCAAAATCAATTTGAATGACATCTCCAGGCATAATTATTTTATTGGTTGGATGAGAATGTCCTCTATCTGGACCAGAATTTACATTCGGATTTTGGTCAGGAGCCCAACCATCAGTAACGCCATATGCTGTCATTTTTTTCTTTAAAAACTTTGCAATATCAGCATCTGTAGAGACTCCTGGTACTATTTGTTGATACGCTTCAATTTGCCAAGCTGCGGTTAATTCGGCGGCTTTTGTTAAAATTTCAACTTCTTCTGGAATTTTAATAGACAACCATTCGTACACAAGTTCATCTGAAGAGACTAATTTTTTAGCTTCACTTCCTAATAATTCTTCCAAGTTTTTTCTTTGCGTAAATGACAATCCATCTGCCATAGAATTCCCCGTTGAAGAATTAATTGCAATGGTATCAAATTGCTGATTTTTAACAAATTCAGCTGCCATAGCTACTGCTGAAACTGCTCTGTCAACAGGAATCACTTTATGATGAATATCCAATTCGTCTAAAGCAGTAGCTTCTCCAGAAGGAGAGAAAACCAATGAATGAAATCCTTTTGAATCATTATAAAATAAAAAAACTGCAGTTCCACCTGCATTTTCACCACCAATATGTTCTGCTAAAGGATCATTATTATTTTCTCTACAAATTACTATCCAACAATCAACATTCGCATTTTTAAGTGCTTTTGGTAATAATGTATTGATTCTTTTATTTCTAATTTCAGGCCAAGGATTTTTTCCCCAAAGTCCAATCGGATTTACATTTTCAGAATTTTTTGAATCATTAAAACAACTCACTGCTAAAATTGCAATAAACAAAAAGACTAATTTTTTTCTCATAAAATGAATTTTGAATGCAACTAAATTACAATATAAAAAGAAAAAACCACTGAAAAAATCAGTGGTTTTTAATTTTATAAAAATGTAAAAAGATTATTTTTTATCTTTTTTCGCTTTTGCGTCCATTTTTTTCTTTAAATCAGCCAAATCATCATTCAAATCTCCTAAAGTAGTTTTTTCTCCTTCAGTTGCTTTTTTAACAGCGGCTTTTACATTTTTCTTTTCTTGTTCTTTGTAGATAGATGAGTGAGAAACAACTACTCTTCTGTATTCTTTAGAAAACTCTAAAACTACAAACTCTGCGGTATCTCCTTTTCCAAGTTTAGAACCATCTTCTTTGTCCAAGAATCTTACAGGAGCAAATCCTTCAACGCCATCTTCAAAAGTGATTACTGCGCCTTTATCGTTTTTATCTTTAATAGTTCCTGTGTGAACACTTCCAATTGCATAGGTATCTTCGTGAATATCCCAAGGGTTATCTAACGTTTGTTTATGACCTAAGTTTAATTTTCTGTTTTCAACATCTAGCTCTAAAACTTGTACTTCTAATGTATCTCCTACAGATACAAAATCTGATGGATGCTTGATTTTTTTAGTCCAAGATAAATCAGAAATATAAACCAATCCATCAATTCCTTCTTCTAATTCAACAAATACACCAAAGTTTGTATAGTTTCTTACTGTACCTGTGTGAACAGAACCTACTGGATATTTCGCAGTAACATCAGTCCAAGGATCTGGGTGTAATTGTTTGATACCCAATGACATTTTACGATCTTCTCTATCTAAAGTTAAGATTACAGCTTCGATTTTATCACCCACTTTTACGAAATCTTGTGCAGAACGCAAATGCGTTGACCAAGACATTTCAGAAACGTGAATCAAACCTTCAACTCCTTGCTCTACTTCAACAAAAGCTCCATAATCAGCCAATACTACAACTTCTCCTGTTACTTTATCACCAACTTTTAAATTAGCATCTAAAGCTTCCCAAGGATGAGCAGATAATTGTTTCAATCCTAATTGGATTCTAGATTTGTTATCATCAAAATCTAAAATAACAACGTTTAATTTTTGATCTAATTCAACTACTTCATTTGGATGATTGATTCTTGACCAAGATAAATCTGTAATGTGGATTAATCCATCAACACCACCTAAATCAACGAAAACACCATAAGAAGTTACGTTTTTCACGATTCCTTCTAATACTTGACCTTTTTCTAATTGACCAATGATTTCTTTTTTCTGAGATTCGATATCAGCTTCAATCAATGCTTTGTGAGAAACTACTACGTTTTTGAATTCGTGGTTGATTTTAACAACTTTAAACTCCATAGTTTTTTCAACAAATTGATCGTAATCTCTAATTGGTTTCACATCGATTTGAGAACCTGGTAAGAATGCTTCAATTCCAAAAACATCTACAATCATTCCACCTCTTGTTCTACATTTTACAAAACCGTTAACAACTTCTCCTGTTTCGTGTGCATTGTTAACACGATCCCAAGCTTTGATAACTCTTGCTTTCTTGTGAGATAATACTAATTGACCAGAAGAATCTTCTCTTTTATCAACCAAAACTTCTACTTTGTCACCAACAGCTAAATTTTGATTGTAACGGAATTCATTCAATGAAATTACTCCTTCTGATTTTGAGTTGATGTCGATAATAGCATCTCTATCAGTAATTCTGATAACAGTACCTTCAATTACATCACGCTCTTTTACGAAACCTACTGTACCATCTAAAGCAGTTTCAAATTGTTTCAACATTTCGTCATCAATAGCATCAATTCCTTGTTCGTACTTGTGCCAATTGAAATTTTCTAAAAATTGTTGTGGGTTTACAGTTTCTACAGTTGTAGACTGATTTTGTGTGTTTGTTTCTTCAGACATTTCTGAAAATAAATTTGTATCTTATTGTATTTCAGATTTTTAACGATAAAAACAACAAGAGATGTTTTTATAAATTATTTTTTTCTAATCCTTTTTCAAATCTGTTATCGTAAAAAGGAGTGCAAATTTACAAAAAATCATTGATTTAAAGCATTTTAGATTTAAAATATTAAAAAATAATTGATTTATATTTGTTAAAAACTAAATTAACATGAAAAGTATCTATTCAGTTTTGGCTTTATCCATTGTTTTTGGATGTATTTCATGCCAAAAAACTCAAAATCAAGAAATATATTTTCACAAATCACATGAAGAAAGTAGAAAAAATGCTCCATTTTCTGATGTAACTCAAGTGGGAAATCTCTATTTTTTGACAGGACAAATTGGCAAAAATCATCAAACAGGAAAAATGGCTGAAGGTGGTATTGAAGCAGAAACAACTCAAGTTTTAAAAAATATTGAGGATGTTTTAAAAGAACATCAACTTACACTAAAAGATGTTGTAAAATGTACCGTAATTTTAGCTGATATAGAAGATTTTTCTAAAATGAATGCAGTATATACGAGATTTTTTGTTGATAATTTGCCAGCAAGAACTACCTTTGCAGCCAATTTAGTAGCAGGTGCAAAAATTGAAATTGAAGTGATTGCTGCAAAAAAATAAAATGGATACAAATACAAAAGAATTAGTAAACCAGGGAAAAATGTTGCCTTTAATGGAGGCATTTTACACGATTCAAGGCGAAGGATATCATACAGGAAAAGCTGCTTATTTTATTAGAGTTGGTGGTTGTGATGTTGGATGTCATTGGTGTGATGTAAAAGAAAGTTGGAATGCAGAGTTACATCCACCCACATCAGTAGAAACAATCGTAGAGAACGCAAAAAAATACTCAGATACTATTGTAATTACTGGAGGTGAACCTTTGATGTGGTCTATGGATTATTTGACTAATTTGCTTCAAAAAAACAATATGAAAACGCATATTGAAACTTCTGGAGCTTATTCATTTTCTGGAAAATGGGATTGGTTTTGCTTATCACCAAAGAAAACAAAACTTCCATTGGATGAAGTTTATAATGAAGCTGACGAACTAAAAATGATCATTCACAACAAAAGTGACTTTGATTTTGCAGAGCAACAAGCAGCTAAAGTTTCAGAAAAGTGTGAACTTTTTTTACAACCTGAATGGAGTAAAAAAGAAAAAATGACGTCGGAGATTGTTGATTATGTGATGAAAAATTCGAAGTGGAAAATTTCTTTGCAAACTCACAAATACCTGAATATTCCTTAAAGTTTAGCTGATTTTCTGATTAATTAATTCACAGATTTTTTCAAATTGCTCTTCAATTCCTAAATCAGAATTGTCAATTTCTATAGCATCAGTAGCTTTTACTAATGGAGAATCATCTCTTGTAGAATCTATTCTATCTCTTTCTTGCACGTTGAATAAAATATCCTCGTAAGATACAATATCTCCTTTTTCAATCAGTTCATCATATCTTCTTTTAGCTCTTTTTTCAGGAGATGCAGTCATGTATAATTTTAGTTCAGCATCTGGAAAAACAACGGTTCCTATATCCCTTCCATCCATAACAATTCCACCATTTTTTCCCATTTCTTGTTGTTCTGCTACTAATTTTTTTCGAACTTCTGATATGGCAGCAATTTTACTTACGAGCTGAGAAATTTCTAAAGTCCGAATTTCATTTTCAACATTTTTGTTATTCAAAAACATTTCCGCAAAACCAAGATTTTCATTGAATTGAAAACGCAATGAAATATTTGATAAACTAGCAATAAGTGAATCTTTATCTAAAAAATCGTGAGTAACAAACCTGTTATTCTTTGCAAAAAGTGTAACAGCTCTGTACATTGCACCTGTGTCAACATAGATATAATTGTACTTTTTGGCAATTAATTTTGCAATTGTACTTTTTCCTGTGGATGAAAATCCATCAATAGCAATAGTAATTTTTTTTTTCATTTATCTTTTATCTAAGTCGATTTGCAAACTAAAAGTACTTGCATTTGTTGCCGAATGAAATTTAGAATAGGCATAATTGAATTTAAAATTATTCATTTTTAATCCAAATCCAAAAGATATTCCTCCAAATGTTCGTACGTTTTGTAATTTTAATTCAGCAGCTCTTCTAAAATTGTAACCCAATCGTAAATTAATGGCACTTTCTGGAAATAATTCAGCACCAACTACAAAGTGTCTTAATGCATTTTGAAAAAAATTAATATTTTGATTGGTGATATTTCCTTCTAAATCTATAGCTTGTTCTGATGGATTTGGAACTGAGATATTCCATTTTTGTAAATTATCAATTGTTAAATACCATTTTAAAGGGACGTGTTCTAATTGATAAGATGCACCTAAAGCAACTTTAAAAGGAAGATTCTCTCTTTCGTTATCAAATGATTTTAATTGAGTCCCAAAATTTCTTAAAACCAACGTGAAAGAATATAATTTATAAGGACTATAATAAATAATTCCAAAATCAGCTGCAACTCCATAGGATGTAAAATTACTTATAGTTGAATTTATAAGTTTTACGTTTGCTCCGAAATATAAATTTGTCCAAGGTAAATTTCTTGCATATCCAACAGAAAATGAAAGATCACTTGCATTAAAATTACCAGTTTCATTTCCTTGTTCATCAGCACCAATTAAAGTACCATAATTAAGATAGCTAATATTTCCATGAATAGTTCCGAATCTTCTAGAAATTAATCTTGCATAAGAAATAGACCCAATATTTATACCTCCTAAATAACTTGAATAATTAACACTTAATTTATTATCAATATCGTCATTTATAACAGCTGGATTCCACGTTGGCTGGTTTACATCATCCATCAGCGTAAGCACCTCTCCACCAAGGGCAATTTGCCTTGCAGAAGTATTCAAATTTAAAAATTGATATACATTTTCCCCTCCAACCTGACTGAACAAGCTTAAAGAAAAAAAGCTAGATAATAAAAGAAAATAGTTTAATTTCATGCATAACAAATTAACAAACTATATTGCTAATAACGAAAATAAATTATAAAATTATATTACATATTTATAAAACCAAAAAACCTCATATCGATTGATATGAGGTTTTAAGATTTAAGAAAGGCAGCGACCTACTCTCCCACAATAATGCAGTACCATCGGCGCAATTGGGCTTAACTTCTCTGTTCGGGATGGGAAGAGGTGAGCCCCAATGCTATAACCACCCTAAGTTGTTAGTTATGAGTTTTGAGTTTTAAATTTTGAGTTGTTTGACAACGTATTTTTTAACACTCATAACTTATAACGCTCCACGTTAGTGGAGTAATAAGTTAACATATGGTAAAACAATACAATAAGAATTCTAGATAGCTACTCAAACAAGTTGAGCATTTAAAAAAAAGAGTTTCTCCCGAGCCGAAGCTCGGGAAGCGTACATAAGTCTATGGGTTATTAGTACTACTTGGCTATGACATTACTGCCTTTACACCTATAGCCTATCAACGTGGTCATCTCCCACGACCCTTTAAAGAAATCTCATCTTGTGGTGGGTTTCGCGCTTATATGCTTTCAGCGCTTATCCCTTCCCGACGTAGCTACTCTGCAATGCTCCTGGCGGAACAACAGATACACTAGAGGTCAGTCCAACTCGGTCCTCTCGTACTAGAGTCAGATCCACTCAAATTTCTAACGCCCGCTACAGATAGAGACCGAACTGTCTCACGACGTTCTGAACCCAGCTCGCGTGCCACTTTAATGGGCGAACAGCCCAACCCTTGGGACCTTCTCCAGCCCCAGGATGTGACGAGCCGACATCGAGGTGCCAAACCCCCCCGTCGATATGAGCTCTTGGGGGAGATCAGCCTGTTATCCCCGGCGTACCTTTTATCCTTTGAGCGATGGCCCTTCCATGCGGAACCACCGGATCACTATGCTCTTGTTTCCAACCTGATCGACCTGTATGTCTCTCAGTCAAGCACCCTTATGCCATTGCACTCTACGCACGGTTACCAAGCGTGCTGAGGGTACCTTTAGAAGCCTCCGTTACTCTTTTGGAGGCGACCACCCCAGTCAAACTACCCACCAAGCACTGTCCTCATCTCTGAGTTAGAATCTAGATAAGCAAAGGGTGGTATTTCAAGGATGACTCCACAACTCCTAGCGAAGCCGCTTCGTAGTCTCCCACCTATCCTACACATTACTTATCCAAACCCAATACTAAGCTATAGTAAAGGTGCACGGGGTCTTTTCGTCCCGTAGCGGGTAATCGGCATCTTCACCGATACTACAATTTCACCGAGCTCATGGCTGAGACAGTGTCCAGATCGTTACACCATTCGTGCAGGTCGGAACTTACCCGACAAGGAATTTCGCTACCTTAGGACCGTTATAGTTACGGCCGCCGTTTACTGGGGCTTCATTTCAGACCTTCGCTTACGCTAAGCCCTCCACTTAACCTTCCAGCACCGGGCAGGTGTCAGGCCATATACATCATCTTTCAATTTAGCATAGCCCTGTGTTTTTGATAAACAGTCGCCTGGACCTTTTCACTGCGGCCCCGATTGCTCGGGGCGACCCTTCTCCCGAAGTTACGGGTCTATTTTGCCTAGTTCCTTAGCCATGAATCTCTCGAGCACCTTAGAATTCTCATCCCAACTACCTGTGTCGGTTTACGGTACGGGTTCTTATAATCTGAAGCTTAGAGGTTTTTCTTGGAAGCTTTTAGGCACACTATCCATTTGTCCGAAGACTCATGGTACTATCAGACTTTAGCTAGTTCTGCGGATTTGCCTACAAAACTAATACCTACATCCTTCAACGAACTATTCCGTCAGTTCGCGGTGCTTTCAATACTCCGTCACCCCATCGCAATTATAAGAAGTACAGGAATATTAACCTGTTGTCCATCGACTACTCCTTTCGGATTCGCCTTAGGCCCCGACTAACCCTCAGCTGATTAGCATCGCTGAGGAAACCTTAGTCTTTCGGTGTGCGGGTTTCTCGCCCGCATTATCGTTACTTATGCCTACATTTTCTTTTGTAACCACTCCAGCATGTCTTACAACACACCTTCTACGCAGGTTACAATGCTCCCCTACCTCCCGACTTGACGTCGGGACCATAGCTTCGGTAATATACTTATGCCCGATTATTATCCATGCTCGATCGCTCGACTAGTGAGCTGTTACGCACTCTTTAAATGAATGGCTGCTTCCAAGCCAACATCCTAGCTGTCTGTGCAATCGAACCTCGTTAGTTCAACTTAGTATATATTTGGGGACCTTAGCTGATGGTCTGGGTTCTTTCCCTCTCGGACATGGAC